>CAVQPV010000014.1:0-378352 GCA_963714715.1 Pirellulaceae bacterium
GGGCTACCTCGCCCCGCACCGCCTGCGCACCAACGTCTTCCATCTCCCGCTGCTCGGCAGCGGCGACGGCGGATCTTCTCGACCGCCGCCGACATGACCCGGTTCTGGACGGCGCTGTTCGAGGGCGGCATCGTGAGCGCCGAACGGGCGAGGCAGATGACGTCGCCACGCAGCGAGGCGCCCGAGGGGCGCTCCCGCTACGGGCTCGGGTTCTGGGCTCGCCGCAGGCGGACCGACCGTCAACTTGGAGGGCTACGACGCCGGTGTCTCGTTCCGGTCGGTCCACGATCCGACCACTGGCGTGACCCACACCGTCCTGGCGAACACCTCCGAGGGAGCCTGGCCGATGACGAGAGGCACTCAGCACGGCGCTCGGGCTGCAGCCGACCGCGCTGATCTCGCTGGCCTCGGACGCTTCTCGACACCAGTGCTTGCTCGAGCCACTCCGGGCCAGCGTCTGAGCTTGCGCCAGTCGGTTTGCCTGAGCTGTCCGGTCCAGCAGCTCGAGCAGCAACAGTTCGAGCACCGACAGAGGGCGCCGGTGTCCCCAAACGAGCACCAGGAGGGTTGCAAACTGCGGGTTGGCCACTCACGGTGATGATTCCGCCACCATGTTTGTAGGCCTCGCGACGACGTGCTAAGCACTGCGCGAGATGGTCAGTGGCACTACCGATGAGCTCGCAGCGCGAGCGGGGGAAACGGAAAATGGCGTGATCAACCGGAGTGAGCTTGGTAATTCGACGTTGACCGGGGCCAGGCGACTGGCCGCGCTGTGTGGCGTGACCGCCATGCTGGCGACGACGCTGTCGATCGCCACCGTGGTATCGGTGGCTCAGCCCGTCGCCGGCTGCGGCGGGAACCTACCGGCACACCGACCAGGCGACCGTCGGTGTACGCAGAGGGGTTCCGAAGACGTGCCGTCGCTCACCCCCGAGTACAAGTTGACGGCCACCGCTGGTTACCCCGGCTATGTCGGGGCTAGCGGTCAGTTATACACGGCCGATGCCCCCTGGTTGACGGGATGCAACGGCTACATCGCCTCAGCTGCGCAAGACCAGGCACTGGCGCATGCGCCCGACTGCCGGCTGTAAGGCCAACTGGAATGCCACCCAGCGCATGTCATGGGCGCTCGGAATGCACCGGGGACAATCGGTCGCCCAGGCGCAGGCGAACTATGCCGTATCGGCGATGACCGCTGGACCCCCGGGCGCTCCGTTCATCGAGTTCAAGACGGTGTCAACGTTCCACTCGTGACCGACCATCGGTTTCTGGCTCTCAGTGTCGATGTAGCCGCGTACAGTTGCACCTTGCAGCACCCGCTGCTGCAGTTCGCCTTTCTCGACGACGTCGGAAACCCCGATCCCGGAGGGCTCGGTGATCGATGGCTGCTCGAGCCCATTGAGGGTCAGACCACGGCAATCGACGCCTCCGGCGGCCTTCCGGTGACGGTGGGGACGTATACGACCGACCAGGCGTTGTTGTTCCACCGGTACATCGATCGGCATCCAGATGGTCAACGACCAGCCGAGCGGGAGCGGCAATGACCACGCGTTCGACAACATCCGGATTTTGGATGTGACGCCGCAGTTGGACAAGTCGTTCGTGCCGGATCATGTCGGTGTGGGTCAGCCCTCTCGTTGACGTTCGTCATCACGAACACCGACGAGTTGGGGTTGAAGGGCGGTGGGAAGAGTTCGGATCGACGACTCGTCGGCCGGCCTGACGATTGTCGGGCCGGCGGTCTCGACTGGCCGTCGTTCGACGGTGACGGCGCCGTTGGGTGGTACTTCGGTGGCGGTCACCGGCACCTTGACGACAGGGATGGTGTCGTGCACGGTGACCGTCGATGTCACCTCGCAGACCGTGGGAACGGTGGCGAACGGCCCAGCCAAGACGTCACCGACGTCATCGGGATGAACCTGCCGAACCCGACCGTGGTGGAGTTCAGCGAGAACCCGGCGTTGTCGATCGTGAAGTCGTCGCGACGACAACGCTTCCGGCGGTCGGCGTGGCGATCCCGTATTCGTTCCTGGTCACCAACACAGGCAACGTCGAGATGACCGGTATCGCGGGTAAGCGATCCGAACACGACCGGTGTCACGTGCCCGGTCACGACGTTGGCGCCGACAGCCACGACGACCTGCAGCGGGCGCACATGGTGACCCAGGCCGAGATCGACGCCAACGCCGTGATCAATTCGGCGACCGTGGTCGGCAATCGCCGATCGGCCCGCAGATCACACCGGTGCCGTCGAACGAGGTGCGGATTCTCTCGGTATCCCGGTGCCGGCGTTGTCGATCGTGAAGTCGTCGACGCACGTCGTCATCCCGCCGTCGGTGACTCGATCCGCGTATCGTTCCTGGTCACCAACACCGGCAACGTCACGATGACCAGCATCACCGTCTCCGATCCGAACACGACCCGGGTCACCTGCCCGGCCACGACCCTGGCACCGCAGACCTCGACGACGTGCACCGGCAGCTCCATGTCGTGGTGCAAGCCGACCTCGACGCCGGTTCGGTCGTCAACACGGAGACCACGGTCGTGGGACCCCACCGTCCGGCCCTCCGATTCCACCCGTGCCGTCGAACGAGTTCCGCATGGGCGGGGTCCCAGATCCGCAACTCTCGGTCGTCAAGGCGTCGACTGCGACGCAGCTCCCGATCCTCGGTGAAACGATCCCGTACACGTTCCTGGGTGACCAACATCGGCAACGTCACGATCGGCTCGATCGTCGTCTCCGATCCGGACACGACCGGGATGTCCTGGCCCCGTGGCGACACTCGCCCCCGGCGAATCCACGACCTGCTCGGCGATCCACACGATCACCCAGCCCGACCTCGACACCGGCACCGTGACGAACACGGCGACGGTCGTCGGCACCCCACCCGGCGGCAACCCGCTCCCGCCGACCTCCTCCGGCAACCCGATCGAGATCCCGGGTGCCCAGAACCCGGACCTGTCGATCGTGAAGGCCATCGACGACCACCGCCATCCTCGCTGTCGGCGAGGTCGTGCCGTACACGTTCACGGTCACCAACATCGGCAACGTGTCGATGACCGCGATCACCGTCACCGACCCCGACGCGACCGGAATCTTCTGCCGGCATTCACGCTCGCTCCCGGTGTCGCCACGACCTGCACCGGCAGCCGACACCGTCACGCAGGCCGACATGAACGCCGGCCACGTCCTCAACACCGCCTCGGTCACCGGCACCCCGCCCACCGGCCCGCCGATACCACCCGAACAATCCAACCCGTCCGACATCCCGATGCCCAGATCCGTTCGATGACGATCCTCAAGTCGTCGACCGCCGCCAAGTTGCCGGCGATCGGTCAAGCGGTCCCGTACACGTTCCTGGTCACCAACACCGGCAACGTCACGATGGGCGCGATCGCCGTGACCGACCCCAGCGCGACCGGTATCACGTGCCCGGCCACCAGCCTCGAATCGGGCGCCTCGATGAACTGCACCGGCACCCACACCGTCACCCAGGCCGACATGAACAGCGGCCGCGTCACCAACACCGCCACCGTCGCCGCAACACCGCCGGGCGGCGCCCCGATCACACCGGTCCCGTCCAACGAAGTCGACATCCCCGGCGATCGCACCCCTGCGCTGACGATCGTCAAAGACTCGACGACGACCAGCATCACCACGATCGGCCAGGTCGTGCCGTACACGTTCACGGTCACAAACACCGGCAACGTCACCATCACCGCGATCGCCGTCACCGACGCCAAGATCGGTGCCGTCGACCTGCCCGGCCACCTGCTCGACGCCGGCGCCGTCACCATCTGCACCGGTAACTACACCGTCACCGGCGCCGACATCGACAGCGGGCACGTCGAGAACACCGCATCCGTGACGGGCACCCCGCCGCCCGGCAGCCCCCAACTGCCGCCCACGCCGCCGTCGACCAAGCATCCCGGCCGTCAAGAGCCCGGCGTTGACGATCGTCAAGTCGACCACCACCACCTCCATCACGACGGTCGGCCAAGTCATCCCCTACACGTTCCTGGTCACCAACACCGGCAACACCACGATCAACGCGATCGTCGTCAGCGATCCCAAGATCCCGACCGTCACCTGCCCCGCCACCACCCTCGCCGCAGGACCGCGACGATGACCTGCACCGGCAACTACACCGTCACCCAAAGCCGATATCACACCCGGCCAGCTCACCAACACCGCCAGCGTCACGGCTCCCCAGCAGGCGGCACACCGATCACAGCCGTGCAATCCAACGCCGTCAGTCTTCCGCGGACCGACCACCACCACGACCACGTTGCCGAGCGTGCTGCCGGCAACCGGCAGCGACCCCGCACCGATGATGATCCTGATGATCGCCTTGCTCACCCTCGGCACGCACACTCGTCCTCGCCACCCGCCGCCGCCGAGGGACGGTCAACGGGTTGTGAACCCCGACCTCAGGCGCCGGTAGGCCCAGCGTCGGTCGAAGCGCTGCTTTCGACTGACGGTCGGCGGTGGAATCGGCCGTCGTCGCTGCGGCTGCGGTCACCGCCTGATCAACGAGTCAGACGGCGCCGTCGATGATGCCGGTCAGGCCGATCGCTGGTGCGGTCCGATCACCAGTTGTTCGACGATCCCGACGCCTGAGCGCTCGCCCCAGGTGGCGCGGCGCGACAGCGCCTGCACGTGGACCATCAACGGGTCGAGCGGGTTCACGTCTGCCAGTACCAGTTGGTCGCGGGTCGACTCGTCGTTGCCGACCCAGCAGCGTGACCCCACACCGGGTGGCGGTAGCCGATCCCGCTCATCTGGAACGTGAGGAACGGTTCGTACGACACATCGACGTCGTCGCTCCCCCACATTTCGAGCCGGGTCATGATCCGCTCCGCCCACCGCGTGCCCGATTGCCACGTGACGTCGAATCCGGTGCCGGTGCCGCGCTGGACAGCGGCCCGGATCGAGCGCCGGCTCCCCGTCGGCGAGCCGCGGCACGACGGCACCGCTCTCGTGCCAGGCCCGACCGTCGGCCTCGTGGTAGTGATGGCGATGTGGGTACACACATCGTCGAACACGGTCGGCGCCCACAGCCAGAAGAACTGCGGCGCGCTGCGTGGGCCCGGTTGTGGATGGCCCGACGGGACGCTGCCCCCACGACCGGTCTCGGCGGTTCCAACGACGGGAATGGTGGCGTCGATCGTGATCCGTTCTCCGTCGAGCTCGATCCAGCCCTCCCAGCCGACCGAACTGGGTCAGCCGGGTGTAGTCGAAGTACGTCCGCTGCCCGACGGTGTGGACGAATCGGGGTTCCTCGATCACCGGGGCGATCGCTGTCATCGTCGAGATCGGCCGACAGGCCGTGACGATCGTCGACGGTGATCCGATGCCGCCGCATCGGCTCGACGATATCGATGCGAGCCGGCCGACCGACGTGTCGGTCTTGTCGTCCGGGCACAGGCGCGAAGCGTGCACGTTTGTGCTGGCGACCCCAGTCGCGGTATCACGCTGAAGGCGCCGCCCATCACCCGCAGGTTCGGGTACACCCCGAAGGCGACGGCGAAGAACACCGAACCGTCGGCGGTGTACTCGTTGAAGAAGAAGCGGTCGTAGACTACGGGCGAGTCCGAGACGGTGTGACTGATCGGCAGCGGCGACTGGTGGATCGGATAGTCGTCGAGTGGGTGCAACTGGAGCCTCCTGGCGGGGTGGGCGTTGGGCGGGCGTGGGTCGGGCGTGGGGTCAGAGGTGGTCGAGCAGACCGACGTGGCGGACTTGGGTGGCATGGCGTTCGGCCATCACGGCGAACATCTCCGCTTACGGCCCGCGGTCGGTGCGCTCGACGATCTGCGACGCCAGCAGCGCCATCAGGTAGCCGCGCGGCACTCCCGAGCACGTAGCCGTGCCAGACCGCTTCGTCGGACAGGTCGATTCCGGCCGCTGACATTGCCGCCGCGTACCGAGCGACGAGCGACCGTTCGTCGACCTCGCGGTCAGCGGGCAGCATGCCGGCCCCACAGTAGTAGGCGATGTCGGACGGGCCGATACCGATCGCTGCCGTCTGCCAGTCGACGACGGTCAGCGCCGGCGAGTCGGGCGGCGACCCGAACAGCATGTTGTCGAGCCGGGTGCTTCGGCGTGGACGACGCAGTACCCGCCGTTGGCGGCCGACCACGCCGCGATCGCCTGAACAACTTCGGAAACCGCCACCAACGAGGCGCCGAGATCCAGGTCGGCGTCGGCTGAGACGCCGCCGTACCGCTCCCGCGAACCGGGGGCGCACATCGAATACATCATCCCCAACGTCTCCGCCCGCTCGGCATCGGGGGGTTGCAACCAATCGAACCCGGCGAGCTCGTCAAGCTCGCCCCAGGTCGGAGCGTGCAGACCGACCGCCTGATCGATCACCAGCTCGGCCTCGGCCACTCCGCAGCCGGCCAGTTGGTCGCCCTGTTCGGCCGGCGAGATGTCCTCCATCATCACCACGAAGTCGTGCGTCTCGGGGTTCCATCCGACGTGGTGTACCCGAGGCGTGCGGATTCGCACCCGGTGCTGCGAGATCGGACAATAGAACCCGATCTCTCTGACGTAGGTGTCTGACGGCAACCGCTGTCGCTCGACTGATCTCACTCTGCGACGGGAACTTGCCGATCACGGTCGCCGGCAACGACGGCTCGGCGTCGTCCCACTGGAGCCGGAAACGGACGTTGTCGCCGACCTGGCCGGTGCCGATCGACTTGGAGTCGACGGCGGTCACGCGACGAGTTTCCCCGATCCCGGCGACATGCAGCATTGAGGTCAGCCAGTCGGCGTCGATGTCAGCCGCTGGCCTGATCGGATCGAAGTCGGTCACGGCAGCGAGCCTGCCACAACGAGGCGTGCCGGTTGCGACCGACGTGTGCGCCGACGTGTCCCACCGAAACGCGTTCGACCTGCTATCACTCCCCCATGAGCAACGACTGGCGTCACCCGGGCGAATTCGGGGCCGTGTTGTACGCGGTCGGTGCCGCCGTGCTGGGGGCGGCGTGGTCATCGGTGATCAGCCGGTTGTCGATCGCCCGTCAACGCGGTCGGCGGCGAGCCGCCCTGGCACTCCCGGCCGGCGGCATCATCGTGGTCTCCAATCACGCCAGCTACGCCGACGGGGTGCTGCTGGCGTTGGTGTGCCGCCGCCTCGGCCGCTCGCTGCGGTTGCTCGCAACCGTGGGAGTGTTCAGGGCGCCGCTGCTCGGGAGGTTCGTGCGCCGGCTCGGCTTCATTCCCGTCGAGCGCAAGTCTCGGTCAGCCCGAGACCGTCTGTCATCGCGTACTGATTGCGAGCTTCAATTCGAGCGTCTTCAATCGCGGGCAAGTCGCCGACCAGAACCCGGTACAGCTGATCGCGGTACGCGTGACGCTTTTCAAAATGAACGCCGAATTCGCGATGATAAAACGCGGTTAAATCAAGCAGGCTGCGAATGCGATCAACAGTGTCCGTTTGATTGGCGACGAATTGCTCGTAGTCAACCAGAGCCGATTCGTATTGATCGATGCGATCAAGTTCACTTGCCGCTTGGCGAATCGTGTCAGCCTGATGCCAGTGTTGTGATGCGTCGTGTTCCATGGCGCGACGATACGCCTGGTCTGCACGATTTGCAATTGGCGCCGACGCAATTGATGGGCTGTGCGCTTTCGGTCGGTCCGGACCCCGGTCCAAAGGTCGGTCCAAGCGTCGACCGCCCCGGTCCGTGCGGACCGGTTTGTGTGTGTTTTTGTATGTTGTTTCCCCCCAACCGCTTAGAGGGTCGCCAAGGGCTCTCGTCGTACCTCCTCCAACCCTTGGCTTCGTTGCCGCGTTCATCAAGGTATGGCTCATTTATTTCGCGGCAATGAAGCCAAGGCTCCGCCCTGGCGACCCTGCCGTCTGCTCTACGCCCAGTTGTCCGACGTTTTGCCGCGTCATGTCGGGCTGCAGACGTCACTTCGTCGTGGCCGCCGAAGACTAAGCGGTCCCCCCCAGAGCCGGTTGGGCCGAGCGGCTGAATCATTCTGATGGTCGATCGTGTTGTTGTGCACGCTTGACCGATTGTTCGCAGCCGCGAACAACTACCGTATCGCTGGCAATTTCGCCATCGAGTTTCTTTACCCCCTTTTCTATGGAGGACTACTTTTTCTCAGCGGTTTCTCGATCCGCTACCCACATCACCGGCACATCTCTGCGACGCGAAGATGGTAAGAGGTGCACGAGTTTGTGACACAGAATCTCTCTCGAACGTACCAGCTGACTGGATTGCGGAAATCGCTTCACGCACGCGGTTATCTATACGTTGATGCCGATGCTGGAACGCTTTTCTTAGTCGACGATCGTTGGATCGCTGATTTGGTGCGTAAGCCATGTCACGTATTTCGACTTTGAAGACGACTGTGAACGACAACGGCTTGTCGATTGTGGTTGGCGCGTGATTCCGACGACTGGTTTGTTCGCCTTTGAACTCGATGACTGTTTGCTGCTCGGTATCGACGGTATCGGGTACGACTTTTTCGACGCTCACTGGCGGCCCCTTTACGACTTGCTCGAACTTGGATGGCATCTCGATGACTAGCCAAGTTTGCAATTTCGTAAAATTCGATACGCCGGACTTGACAGAAATTCGGTTCGGCGTATCAATAGAGTATCGCTCGCTTGTCGAGCGCCTCCATGACGGTTTAACCGCCAGCGTCCGCGCGACGCTGAAGTTAAAACGCTTGGTTGTAATTCTCCCGACCTGGGACCGTCTCAACCGAACCTTGCTTCTTTTCAGCATTCATTCGGTTTCTTTATCTGCACTCTTTGCAATGACGGTTACGAAGAGGTCGGCCCATGCCGCTCACTGAACTCGATATGTCGGTCTTGAAGACGGTCGCACGTTACTACGTGCTGACGCGTGAACAGATTCAACGTTTGTGCTGCGCCGAGCACGCCAGCGGTCGCGGCACGCGCAAACGGCTTGCTCGATTGGGCCAAGCCGGATACATCGTCAAACACCGCATGCAAATCACTTTGCCGGGCATGAACGGTGCTGCACCTGCGTACTACCCAACCAAGAAGGGTGCCGAAGTGCTGGCCAGTTACTTTGAAGACGACAGTTTTCTCGCGACCAACACGAAACATCCACGAGCCGACCGACTGGCTCACTGGATTGCAATCAACGACACGCGAATGCTGGTCGAAGCGGCCGCGGAGCTGACTGATGGCGTGACGCTGAGCAATGGACCACCGAATGGGACACGATCAACAAAGACGCCGCGAAGACCAATCCAGTTTTGCCTG
Organism: Pirellulaceae bacterium; assembly: GCA_963714715.1. Taxonomy (GTDB): domain Bacteria; phylum Planctomycetota; class Planctomycetia; order Pirellulales; family Pirellulaceae; genus JBFJVZ01. Next base: position 9,258 of record CAVQPV010000014.1, read on the forward strand.
CACACACAGTTGACCGAGAATCCGCCGCTGTCGTGCTCGCCTGACGCGGGATTCCTGATCGAATTCAAAGGCAAACGCAAGGTCTTTCTACTTTGAGCAAGACCGCGGTACATCGAGCCCCCGGCAGATCGCCGCTCGCAAATCGAAGGGCTACGAGAAACTACGCAATTTGAAGGGCCACCGAAAGCACTTTCCCGATACGACGTTCGACGACTTCCGCGTGTTGCTGGTCACCACCAACGACTATCGCGTTGAAAAAACCGTCGAAGAAATGAAAACCAAGCCAGGCAAAGAGCTGTGGTTGATGATGAATCAATCGAAGCTGACCGCCGACAACTTTTTCACCGGGGATGTCGCCGTGGACCACAACGGTGACATCGGCCCGTTGATCAAGACAGGACCACCTGTGCCGCGCCGGCCAGCGACGCAACACCACCCAATCCAACTCCACCACACATCGCAGCGCCAGTCGAGACCTAGCCGTCAGGGAGCGACCGTCGAGCCTGGTGCTCTGCGTGTGGATATTCGTCGTCGCGAAAGCGACATTTCTATTTCAATTCCCCCTAACATTATGAGTTCAACCAAAGAATCAACCAACGAACCTGTTCGAGTATTTCGAGCGCCCGGCATGAGTGTCGCGGTCTTCGAGAACACTTCGGACGAAGGCAACACGTTTCACAAGCTTTCGGCCCAACGCGTTTACAAAGTCGGCAAGGACTTCAAGACAAGCACAAGCTTTTCTTTCAATGAAGTCCCGACCCTGCTTTTGTTAATGCAACGAGCCTGGAACTATGTTTCCGAGCTTGAGAGCAAAGCCAAGGATCGTGCCAACGATTAGTTGAACGCCTCGCGAGTGGGTTGCCCCTGACAGACTCACTCGCTCCGGCTTGCACCGCAAGCCAACGCATTGAACGACTTGATCGTGTTTGCAACTGCAAACCGCATCGCGACGCCTTGCGGCTACTACTGATTCTCACCAAGCATCGCTCTTTTTTCGATTGCCTTGGAATTTTCCACTCGGGACCATCGCGTTCCGTCTCACTGAAGTGTCCAACTCACGGTAAGAATCAAAATCATGAATCGTCAAAAACCTGAATCCGTCATTCGCATCGGTCACGTGTCGGCCAGCATCTTCGCCCGCAAGCTCGAACGCGAAGGCGAGCCCGACCGCATCGTCCGCAGCGTCAATTTGCAAAAACGCTACATGGACGGGAGCGAAGCAAAATTCAGCTCGTCGTTCGGGCTGAACGAGTTGCCGCAGGCGATCGAAGTCTTGCGATTGGCGCTCGACTCGCGTTGCCGAACGGAGGCGATCGTCACTCAAAGCGACGACTGACAGTCGAAGGTCAGGCACGTGTCTGACGGCTAATCGCACATCGCAACTTCAGCCGGGACTCGAAGCCCATCAGGACGTCGGATACCGTGCCGACTGAATGTTGCGATTTCTTTTCTCTAACTCCTACCCCAATTAATCATGTCTTCTCGTTTCACCTACCTCTTCAAAAGTGTCTGCGGCATTCGCACGTCGCAGCACCACGACGGCAGATTGCTGCCGAGTTCGTTGCACGGATGCACCCCCGTGGTCATCATGCACGATCGGCGACTCTCGGCCGGAATTTTTGAGCTTCGGCGTCGCAAGCGCAAGTCGTCCAATCCGGTCTACCGTTTGGTGGCTTGGAAAACATACCGGTCGCGTAGCGGCACCGAACGTGCAACCACCGTGTTGCATCGCGATGAAATCGATCCAGCACTGTCACTGTTGGCCAAATGTGGCGAACGGTTGTCGGTGACATTGATCGCAAGACTTGTGGGAGTCGAGTCCTGACGACTCCCGCAAGCGGTTTGTATCGATGGCCAAGCAGGCCATTAACAACCAGGCGAGATTGATCCGCGATGCAAGCATGTGCACCTGATCAATCCACTGGTTGAATCAAATCTGTTTCTGAGATCGTCCCCTTTTCCCGACGTTCACTCTCCTTTGAATCGCATCTGATCGTCGGACGCGATTGTCTACCTGCCTTCATAGAGAGTTTGAACGATGAAAGTTGTATTGAGTGGCCGACAAGAATCGGCCAAGTGTGTGTGGTGTGAGAAGGATCGCGAGTGCGTGCAAACCACGTTCTCGGACGGCCTGTTCGCAAACGCGATGCTTTGCTGGAAGTGTCTGCAGACCGCCTTCAAGGTGCGGTCGCAACAGACGAAGGCCGAGTCGTCGCAGACAGATCGAGCGGACCAGTGATATGGAAGCAATATCTCAATCAACCGCGGGGGCGTCGATGCTCAGCGTCAAGCAAGTGGCTCGACAGTTGGCTGTCAGCTCAAAGACGGTGTACTTGTTAATCAGCCAAGGACTGCTGAAGTGTCATCGGATTGGAAGCGGGCGTGGAACGATCCGCGTGTCCCGACAGCAACTGGACGAGTTTCTGGCTGGATCAGAAACGACGACGGAGCCGCAACGGACCGTATCACTACGCCATCTAAAAGCGTGAACGTCAGGATATCTGACTGTGGGGAGAGCCGGTGGGCTCTCCCCTTTTTCAAGCAGATCGTTCCAAGCGAATGCTGCACCCATCCATGCGCAAACGCTGCTGCCAAGCCAAACCAACATTGGACCGTCTGTCCCTGGGTAGCACGTCTATGGTGCAGAAAGTGCTGGCGTGTTCTGTGGTATGCATTGCTGTCGGTGGCCACGACCACACGTATCACGACGTTGGGCTATGGATTGCTCTCGGCCTGGCGGGACCGCCGAAGAATAGGTTTCGGTCTACAGCGAATCCTCCAATTCTTCTCCAATGAGTTGTTGCGCAGGAGTGGTCAGCAGCAAGAAGTTCCCAAGACTTGGCGTGCTCTGCCCGATACGGAACAATACACCTCGCCAAGTCCCTTTTCACGACGAATCGAGCAAGGCACCAGAGCGGACCGACATCCTAAACATCGGCGATTACGGATCCCCATAATTCGTCTCGTTGGGCAGACCGTTTGGGCTTCGCCATCGATAGCTCCAATCAGGCAGGTGAAAACAAATCCTCCAACCTAAAGCAACAAGCAAAATGCACATCCCCGAACGCTAGACTTCGCAGCTTGTCCCGATGGCAGTAGGTCAACCTTTCTCTGGGCGTGCGACGGAGAGCTAACCGTATGGCTGACGACCCCACACGATTTCTCGCAGCAAGTCGCGTTGCTTGCGACCAAGTTTACCGACCGCAGTTCGTAGTTGATCATGCGGACATACCGAGCTCTTCGCTCGGCTTGATTCGATTCGATTGACACCGCGATCCGCTCAGCCGAGCGACCGAGGTAATCGAGATAGAGCAAATTCAAATCCCGATCGAGGCTCGTCGGCGGTGCGGGTGTTTCCGGCGGTGGCTCTGGCGGCGTGGGATACGCCTCGGCCCGCTCCTCCGACGAAGCGGGTTTGTCATCTTGGTCGCCCCATAAGCGAAGCTGCTCGGTCATAGTGGTCGAGTCTGCTCCTGTTCGCAGTGATTGGCAAGCAGAATGACGAGAATGTTCCGTGCGGGACAACACGCGTAATCCTGACTCATTCCTCTTCTCGACCTGACTGTCGCTGGCATTGTGTCGCCTTAAGTCGGTTTCAGCAGCTTCGCCTGTCGTTTGAGATAGTCTGGATTCTTGGCGAGGTGGCGCATAGGTCCGCGATAGTTGGGTTGTATCGGCGTGGCCCATCAACTGTGAAAGGGTCAGACTGTCCAATCCTTTGAGGAGGCCTTCAGTGGCATACGTGTGACGGATAGCATAAGCACACGCACGCTTGCCGAGCTTCTTCTTCAGACGATCAAAGCGGCAGTTAATACTGTCCTTGGTCCAGGGCCGCCCTTTGGTATTCAATAGGATTGGCCCCTTGGGCATCATATTGCGTTTGCAAATCTCGACCGCTTTGTCGGTGAGATAAAATCACTCGCTCATGCTGCTCTCCTTTCGCATCGGAAGGCTGGAGGATCACCACTTCATTCGACAAATCAATCTGGTCAGCTGTCATGGTCCGTGCCTCGATTGGTCGGCAACCGGTCTCCCAGAGAAAATCCAGCAGATCGCCAAACTGCTGATCCTTGACGTAGCTGCGAAGCTGCTTCCAGTCCTCCTGCGAGTAGACAACTTCGCGGCGCTTTCTTCGCGGTTTATCGGGCACCTGGGCCATATTGTGGTTTTTCAGGTGCTTCTTGCCCACCGCCCAGTTGAAGGCTCTGACAACCGAAGTAATGGCGTCGTTCTTGGTGGTCGAGTTCCACGTCTTCTCGCTTTCGACCCAGTCGGATAGATCAGCCCCACTTAAGTTCACGATCTTGGTGGTCAGTCCGATGAACTTGGCAAACCGCAAGAGGTGCCTCCTGACCTTGTTGTACGTGCCTAGCTTGCGGTTCTCCTGGACCCAATCGAGATAGTGCGCTCGAAGAGTTCGGCAATGGTGGCGACTCGATTCGACCAGCGGTTTGTGGCCGGCCATGATTTCGTGGTACTTCTGCCAGGCTTGTTTCTTGTCCTTGCCAAGGCTGACTTGGCGACCGCTGACTTGCAGGTACCAGGCTTGTTTCTGTTTGCGGAAGTAGGGCTGTGGTTGATGCATGACTTTCTCCTCGTTTTGAGTGGAAAGTCGCAGATTAGCTTGGCATCACGGACCCGAGCACGGACCTTTTGGCTGGATTAGAAACGCAAGTAAAAGAAGGGAAACGAGTTACAAGATTCTCTTGTCTACGTCCCGAACGTAGCGCTCTACCAGGCTGAGCCACGCCCCGAGGTTTTTGTTGGGACCTCCTTATGTTCGTTCGTCGCTCTGGACTCGTCAATGTGGGGTGCCGGGTGGCGGTCTCTGAATGCGGACTCGGTGGGCTTCGCCGCTGCGGCAGTGATGTATCTGATCTCCCGTTTTTACCGCTAATTCGCCTCGATCATTGATGCCAAGACAAATGCCCGTTCGCCGCCCTGTGGCGTCGCCAAAACTGATTTGCTGGTCCGTCAAAACGCATCGGGATCGAAAGTCGGCAAGCACCGTGGATTCCGTTTCAGCTAACTCTGCGATCGCCGCTGCGATCTGTGAGACGACCGACGGCAGGATCTCGTAACGCGGGACCGGTCGACCAATCGCGCTGGCTATCGACTTGGCTTCCACAAGGCTATCCGGTTTGTCACCCGAGGTCAGTTCCGATACGTCGGGGGCTCCGTTGACGTTGATGCCAACTCCGATGACGACACGATCCGGAACGCTCTGGTTCGTCTCGATCAGAATCCCAGCCACCTTGCCTTGGTTGATGTACACGTCGTTGGGCCATTTCAGCCGCACGCGAAGCGGTGCGTAGGTGAACTCGATACTCCTCGCCACGCCCACACCGACCGCGATCGGAAGAAGCATCGGCGGACGATCGCAGTGAATCACCAGGGAAAACGTGATCGCACAATCGCTGCTGTACCAACGGCGACCGAGACGCCCACGGCCCGCGGTCTGGTCGTCCGTCATGTACAGCCGTGGGAAAAGATCATGATCGAGGCCGGCCTGGCAATCACGAAGCGCCAGCGAGTTGGTCGATTCGGTCGATTGCCTGTAAACCACTGTCCGACAAACCCGGTCCTGCAACAATGCCTTGATGCAGCAGAGACCGGTCGGATCGATGTCACCTTGAGTGATCAGCATGATGGGAGCGAGGAGCAGGTGGCGAGGAGCAGGTCGTGAGGTGCTGGGAGCAAGATTCAGAACATCTCCGCACCGGTTCGGTAGATGAAGTAAGCAAGGATTCCTAAGAGAACCAACGCCGTGACTCGCCAGATCACGGCGGTCTGTGTGTTGGTGACCCGTGGTGAGAAATTGTCTTCGACAAATTCTTCGTAGTCAAAATCGTCTTCGCTGTCATCGTCCCAGTCCTGCTTCCAGCCATCGGCGTCACTGCTGCCACAATGCCGACAAAAGCTCGCCTCGAAGTCGATATCGGCGCCGCAGTGAGGACAGGGAACTACTTGGCGATTCATGGCAATGCGAACTGCGTCAATATGAAAAGCGGCGTTTCCACTCGGCAGCACCGCTCCACTATCAATCGTGGGAAACTAACGAACTGACGTCCGTTTTACCAGTTGAGCAGTTATCAGTCACAGTGGTGACAGGAAGACTGATTTTCTCGTTGCCTGCCAGCCAGCGGGGATAAAGGTCCACGAGCGGATCTCATTGACGTGCAAGCGTTCCGTCATCACCCGGCGGTCAATAAAGAAGAGTTCGGATACACTTTCGTCTGCCAAAGACTTCATCGTAGTTTGGTAATTCCGACCGCACCTCGCCGCACGGCCGACTTATGAGCGAAATGAGCCTGCTGGTATTGATCGAAGCTGGACAAGTTCGCAGCCTCGCTGGGCCTGCTTTTCAGGTCCCGCTTCCAGATGCCTTGATCTGGGGTCCGGAGGTGCTGCCGCGCATCGAGTTGATCGCCGAGGAAACCGAGGTCTGGCCAAAAGACAGCCAGTTGGTCAGCGCCGTTGTTGTCGATCGTGACGCGCGTCGTCTGGTTCGGGCGGGCGCATCCGACACCTTCGACACGCCTTATCAATCGATGCTGTTTGATCGCATGTTGTCGGCCGCTTGGGAATATGAGGTCGAGCATGTTGCCTTGACGCGTCAAGCGATCGCCAGCGCCGCCCGCATCGACGCTCCGCCTGTGGATCCCAACATGTCACGTCGTACGTTGGCGGCGACGATGGGTGAGGATGAAGACTGGGACGATGACGGTGAAGATTGGGACGATGATGATGATGAGTTCCTCGGCGGTGAGGGTGATGACTTTCGTCAATTGACAACACAACGCGTCACAAGTGACCCCGAGTCAATGATGCGACAGTACGAAGACCAAGACTGGTTCGTCAGCATCCGCACGGCGACCGACGAACCGTTTCGACATTACCATGGTGACTTCGTGCTTCACTCTTTTGTCGAGGGTGGACCGGATATTATCCAACGATTATCACAGTTGCGTGAAATCGCGGTCCCGAAAGAAGCTCGGACCAAACGAGGCATCGTTGTTGACGTGGGACCGCGATCATTGAGTTTGTGGGCACATCCGCGCGGCGTGACGTCATGGGATGAACTGGATGACGAATGGCCAGACTGGACGATCGATCGTTGGTTAACCGACGGTTACCGCCGACAGTTGGAGCTGACCGGAGAGGCCGATCGAACCGTGGTGCCGAGTGACTTGCAAGTCCTGTCTGGGTTTGTACCGACGTTGACCGAACAGATTGACTTGCAGGAGATGATCGGCCAAATCAAGTCGGGCGTGCGAGGGATTGTCCGCCGTGGCTTTGGCTGTTTGGCGATTGTGCTTGCGATTCCCGCCATGGTCGCTTGGGCCGCGACGGGATCGTGGCAGGGACCATTTGCATTCGCAGCGACGTTGTGGGTCATCGCGTATATTGGATACCGGATCGTGGCCAACAAGATGAAACGTAATTTTTCATCGCTTGCGGACAAACGGGAACAGGCCGAAGCGATGCTGCCGAAGTTGGGCCCAGCGGACAAAGCGGAACGCGTGCGGACCGTGAATCGCGTGCTGCAGGCCGCCGGTTTCCCCGACTTTGAGCAAGTTGAGGCATGCGCCGAGCGAGATGATGACGACGACGATGAATCGATCGAGCCGATCGTGAGTGTTTGAGGAGATGGACGTGAGCACAGCTACAGAGAACAACGAGCGCGAGTTGTTCGTCGCGAGCGACATTCAGTCGATTCCAGCGTTTGAATTGCGGCCGATGTGCAACAGTCTCTTCGAATGGCTGGTTGCTCTCGTGTTGTTCAAGATCTGTCGTATGAAACCTCCGATCGAATTTGCGACCGAGACGCGTCGAATGGTCCGAATCGAGGGCGAACAGGTTCCCAAACGCGTCATGAATTACTTTGACGAATTGCGACCGAAATTGGAGGAACTAGGGTATCACATGAATTACTACGCGACCGTGCCGGCGATCGGTCCGATCGCGATCGCCTTGATGACGATGAGCAGCCAGGACGGCAAATGCCATTTCTTCGCCGTTCGGGCAGTTGTCAAAATGAATGATCAAATCATGGAGGATGGTCATTTTGGATTCGGCAGCCAGTTGCCCCACGATGGTTCGCTGACCACGATCTCCAAGACAAAGCTGCCCAAACCGCGGGAGGGTGTCGATCGGGTGATGATCGATACCGACGAGCCCGAAGTTCTGCTGCGAGAACACCGCAAGCGAATGAGAGATCAACCGGTCATCAACACGCCGGCAACGGAATTGGTGGCACATGCACGGCGTCAAAACCTGCTGGAATGCGAAGATCTACTGGCGCGTCGCGTGATTCGGCCGGCGACTCCTGGTGAGATTCATCGGATTCGAGCGCAGCGAAAAGCCTGATCGGCGGATATGATCCAGAGATGGCCGTTTGTTCATTCACCTGCTTTTTCCGCTGAGAACATGTTTTGAAATTGTCGACGATGCATCTTGTGAGCCGACGGTGGTAGCTGCGGGCCCCGTGCTCGAAGTTTGAAGCGTCCACGCCCGAGGCTAGCGCGTGCGGCTCACGTTTCAAAACAGTTTCTGCAATTCCTGCCCGCACCTCGCAACCCAATCCCTTTGAACTCCAACTCGCCATTACCGTTGATCGATCGCTATGGCCGAGTCCATGACAGCGTTCGTTTCAGCGTGACCGATCGCTGTAACATTCGTTGCTTTTACTGCATGCCCGAAGCGGATGCACAGTTTGTGCCCCGCGACTGGCTGCTTTCGTTTGAAGAGTTGCATCGATTGGCGGACTTGCTGGTGCGATCGGCGGGCGTGCGCGACATTCGTATCACCGGCGGCGAACCGCTGGTGCGACGCCAGCTTGACCGGCTGATTCGAATGTTGGCCGGAATCGATGGGCTGAAAGACTTGTCGTTGACGACCAACGGTATCTTGCTGGCCGAGCAGGCGGGGCGTTTGCGTGATGCGGGCCTGAAACGCGTCAACATCAGCTTAGATACGCTGGACGAAGAATCGTTTCAGCGAATCTCTCGTCGACGCGGCGTCGATCAAGTGATCAAGGGAATCGACGCGGCGATCGATACCGGCTTCGAGTCGGTGAAGCTAAACACGATCGCGATCCGCGGGATTACCGAGCGTGAAGTGATCCGGCTGATCGAGTTTGCTTGCAGTCGCGATGTGTCATTGCGGTTCATTGAGTTCATGCCACTGGATTCGGATCGTGCATGGCAGCAGAGCAGCGTGCTTTCGGGCGACGAATTGCTGAGCATGATTGAGGACCACTTCGGGCCGCTGACTGCTCGATCGCGGACCCATGCTTCGCGGCCAGCCGAGGAGTTTGAGCTAGAGAGCGGCCACATGATCGGCATCATTCGGTCGGTCTCTGCGCCGTTCTGTTCGGCGTGCAACCGGATCCGCATCACCGCCGACGGCTCGATCCGAAACTGTCTGTTTGCCCAAGACGAGGTCCCGCTGCGAGACTTGATGCGATCGGGGGCTTCGGATGAACAGTTGCTATCCGAGATTCACCGCTGCGTCGCAGCCAAGAAAGCGGGACACGGCATCGACGGTGATGATTTCTCGCCCCCGGATCGCCCGATGTATGCCATCGGGGGATAACATCCGTTGCCGAGACCACCGTTTGGCGAACTCCCGGATTCGGGCCGCTTCCGGAAATTCACGGTCCGAACCACCTGTCCAAGCTCCACCACCTGTGCGGGGCTTTTTGCAGCGACTAAATTACCGCCATGAATAATCTATTTGATCTGCAAGACGACATCGCTGTCGTGGTGGGTGGAACCGGCGAACTGGGCGGACTGATGGCCGAGGCGTTGGGGGCTTTCGGTGCTAAGGTCGCGGTCGTCGGACGAAATGCCGAACGTGGAAACACTCGCGTCAATCGAATCGCACAGCGCGAAGGCAAGGCGAAGTTCTTTGCCGCCGATGGACTTAACGCCGACTCGTTAAACGACGCTCGCGAGGCAATCAAGTCGTGGGCGGGCGGCCCGGCGTCGGTGTTGGTCAATGCGGCCGGCGGAAATCGTCCGGAAGCCACGATTCCCCCCGGAGGCGATATTTGCAAGTTGCCACTGGATGCTTGGCGCGACGTATTTGATTTGAACTTGGTCGGCGGTGCGTTGTTGCCGAGCCAAGTATTCGGACAAGACATGATTGACGCTGGTGTCGGTAGCGTGATCAACATTGCGTCGATGTCGGGTATGATCCCGCTGTCGCGTGTCGTCGCTTACTCGGCGGCCAAGGCGGCCGTGATCAATTTCACGATGTGGCTGTCTCGGGAATGGGCCACAACCGGGGTCCGCGTCAACGCGATCAGCCCGGGTTTCTTTCCGGCTGATCAGAACCGCGCACTTTTGTTTAACGATGATGGCAGCTACACCGAGCGGGGTGGTCAGATCATCGGCCACACACCGATGGCGCGATTCGGCAAACCAGATGAATTGGCCGGCGTGGTTGTCTGGTTGGCGAGCCGGCTGGCCTCCTCATTCGTGACCGGACAGAACATCTGCGTCGATGGCGGATTTGCCTCCGTCACGATCTAGAATCATTAGCTCTAGGGCGCGAAACGAAAAACGCGAGATACACCAGAAACGAAAATGATTGAACTTCGCAGCGACGCAAAATATGCCTTGGTCATTCCCACCAGCATGGGAACCCGTCTGACGCCAGTGAACAACCAACCGTTCCACTGTAGCGATACCTTCAAAATGCAGGCGACCAGTGCCGAGTCCAACGTCGGCAGCGTGTCCTCTTTCTTGGGTCTACCAGTCAAGATTCTCGCGGCGTTTGTCAAAGACAGCCCCATCGCACGCTTTATCAAGGACGACCTTGGGCGTCGTCACATGGACTTCGAGGGGCCTGAGTTCGAGCAAGAGACGCCTTGGGGGGTTCGGCATCAAATCAATATGGCCGACAGTGGCTGGGGTACTCGCGGTCCACGTGTTCAAAATGATCGCGCCGGCGAAGTCGGTCGCAAGCTGAATGTCAAGTACTTCGACTTGGATCGTATCTTCGGCGAAGAAGGCGCGAAGATCGTGCACATGTCGGGCCTGATCGCGGCGCTCTCGGAAGACACCAGCCAGTTCTGTTTGGAGATTGCACGGGCTGCCAAGAAACACGGCGCCAGAATTTCCTTCGACCTCAATCATCGGGCGTCGTTCTGGAGCGGACGGGAAGCAGAACTATCGGCAGCATTCAAAGAGATCGCCAGCCTGTCGGATATCCTGATCGGCAATGAAGAGGATTTTCAGTTGTGTCTCGACATCAAGGGGCCAGACGCGGGCGGCAAGGACATCGCGGCGAAGATCGACGGATTCAAAGAAATGATCAAACGCGTCAAGACGGAATACTCCGCTGCGACGCTGTTCGCCACGACGCTACGTGAAGTGGAAAGTGCCAACTCGCATATGTGGGGTGCCATCGTTTCCCATGGGGACGACTTCCACGTGGTCGAGCCACGCCAGATCGGCGTCCTTGATCGTATCGGTGGTGGTGATGGTTTCGTGGGTGGTCTTCTTTACGGCGTTCTGAACGGTTGGGATGCCGAGAAGTGCACTCAGTTCGGCTGGGCTACGGGTGCTTTGGCCGCAACCATGCTCACCGACTACGGGCAACCGGCGGACGAAGATCAGGTGTGGAGCATCTGGCAAGGAAATGCTCGCGTCAAGCGTTGATGCCACGAATCAACGGCAAGCTAACCGATTCACGATCCGTAACGAGCGCCGTAGAGCCGCAGTTTGTATATCGCAGGCGAAGCGTCCACTCGCCAAAGCAGTCGCCTCGATGCGAGTTTTTTGCATTAGTCAGCGAAACAAACGGTCCAAGGGGACGTTCAGCAAACAAGCATCGCAGATGGTGATTTTGAGATGATCGGTGCAGGCAACATGCTCGTACATACGCGAATTGTTTAAGTGCAGAGCCTGCAGTGCGTTTTCGTCTGGATCGATGATCAGATACCAACCAACCGATTCTTGCGCGAATAACTCTCGTTTGATCGTCAAGTCTCTTTCTCGAGTACTCGCGGAAAGAATTTCAACAACTAATGCGGGTGGCGTCTCAATGTGGCGGGCAGGTGGCTGGCCGCAAACGATCGACAAATCAGGACGCACGATCGTGTCGTCCGCGACAATCCAGTCAATTCCCACGAGGACGCTGGCATTGCAATCCACATCATCAATCGCGTTGCTGAGTGAAGATGCGATCCTCGCCAATAGGTTGCCGTGCCTTCCGAAAGGACTTGGCGTCATGGCAACGGCCACACCTTTCCACAATTCCCACTCCCCTTCCCACAATTGGTAGTCATCAATCGTGTAGTGCGGGTTGTATTTTGGTGCACTGCTCATACGCAATCCGGCTAGCGAGCTGACGAACGTGGAATCCCTATTCTCGCTGCCCCCCCGCGGCGGCGTCAAGAATTGTGGTCAGACCGTCAGCCAGGACAATGAGTCCTGGCATGGACGGGAGTCAGTCCTACGTTTCGCTGGTGATTTCTTCCTCGGTGTCCGGTTGCGGCAATTCCAAGACCGGTTCACCCCAATCGGCCTCGAACATTTCGCCGCAGGAATCGCAGTTAACATCGGTCGCCAGCAGTTTGTCGTCGATCACTTGCGGTTCATCGCAATGATCACAGTGCACGCGTACGTGGCCGGGATCAGCGGCCAGCGAATCGAGATGCTCCTGCGTCACACCGGCAACTTCGATGTCGCCGGACTGCAGCGTTGTCAGTAGCTCGCGATTGATTTCCGTCATCGTCGCCAAACGGTTGGCGAGGCGGCGGACGCTGCGTTCGAAACTGTTTCGCGAAGTTCGACCGTTGCCGAAATGCCGATCACGTCCAATGAACAGATAAGTGAATCCACGAAGCAACCGGCGTCGCGACTCGGTGGGAATCGTGTACTTGGCTTTGTTGGCGATCAGTGCAAAGATCCGGCACAGTGCTTCCGGCGGATAGTCGTCAAAGTGCATCGTGGTTCCAACCCGCGAACTGAGCCCGGGATTGCTGAGAATCATGCGTCGCATTTCGACGGGATAACCGGCCAGAATCACGATCAATCGATCCCGTTGGTCTTCCATCCGTTTCAGCAAGGTTTGGACAGCTTCGCGACCGTATTGATCTTGCCCGCTTTCGTCGATCAGCGTGTAGGCTTCGTCGATGAACAGCACGCCATCGAGAGCTTCGTCGATCTTGGCGTTTGTCTTTGGACCGGTCTGACCGGCGTACTCGGCGACCAGGCCGCTACGATCGGTTTCCACCAAATGGCCTTTTTTCAGCACGCCCAGCGCACCGTAAATATCCGCGATGATGCGAGCGACCGTTGTTTTGCCGGTACCGGGGTTACCCACGAAGGCCATGTGCAAACTGGGCCGCGTGGTCGGCAAACCTTCTTGTTCGCGCTGTGCCTCCATCTTTAGAAAGTTGGTCAGCGTCTGGATTTGATCCTTGATGGCGGTCAGACCAATCAATCGATCAAGTTTTGCGCGGGCCTCGGCGAGACGCTGTTCGGGAGTCCGGTCGTCGACGGGCTGTGGCTGCTTTTCTGTTGGTTTCTCTGGAGCCTTGGTTGCCGTTGCCGATCCACCGGGGCCGGCGGTCGGCGTTGGTTTTTCGGCTGCGGTCACCCCAACACCTTCACGCAAGCGACGCGCCTCATCACGCAGCCACTTAAGCGCGTTGCGCGTATTGTCGGTGTCAGCTTGATGATCGATTCTCGCCGGAGTGCGACCTTGAAGCTCAGCGAATTGCTGCCGCATTGCCTCCAGATTCTTATTGTCGGCAACGCTGATGTCGCCATCGACTGAGGTCAACAGGTTCGCCATCCGCATCGCCAACGTTTCCAGTTCACCCCAACGGTCGCGAAGCGCCGGGATCTCCGCGAATGGCCGCACGAGCTCCTTCCACTGGAAGTCGTCTGCGGCGCCGATCAACCAACCAACTGCTTCGTGAAGCTGGCTGCCCAACACAGACTTTCCCCAGATATGTTCCAGCAACACGCGTCCGAGTTGTCGCTGCTCCAGTGTGCGTGCACTGGTGTCAGGAACCACGGCCGCAAAGACCTTCATCAAGAACCCCTGATGCAAATCATTCATCTGCTGGGCGATCGATGCCGCATCGGGACTGTCACTTCCGGTTAGCCATCCGTAGGAACCGCGGGCCAATTCTCCACTATCGACATACAAGGCCTGCGTTTCCTTGAGCGTTTCGCGGTACATGCGAATCGATTCGATGATTTGCTCGTCAGTCGGTCTGGTCATGTTGCGATCAGATGGTTGATGGGAAAACGATCGGCCAAAGCAACAGCTTAGCGGATCTGGTCAAGTCCACGCACCAGTCAAGCGATATCGGCGCGCCACGCATCGGCAAGTTCCTGCAGTTTCATCAATTCGAATACGGCGGCGCGATCGGCCAGTCTTCCGAACATTACATCGTTGGCACGGGCGACCGTCCAATCAGGGTTGGGACGCTGGCGCAATTCACATTCGTCGTCCACGTTCAATTGGCCGGACCTGATCACACGCACATACCATCCCGTTCGCCCCGTTTGTGCCACTTCTTTGGTCAGAGTCTTGACACGCCAACGCCGAGCAATCTTCCAGCATGGTTGGCGAGGTTGGCTGACTTGCAATTGGCAGCTGCCTACTTGGTACAGATCTCCGATACAGACGTCCGCTTCGGTAACTCCACTGATTGTCAAGTTTTCGGCCAGCGCTCCGGGCCCCATCTTGAGGTCGGGGTGTTCGGCCAGCCACGTGGGATAGTGGGAGGCCGCGTAGCAAAGCAGCGCCTTATCGGGGCCACCGTGATTGACGGTGTCGGCAACCGCGTCACCCTCGATTCCCAGCGGCCCCACGGTCACGGGACCGGCAACGGGCTGCTTGTAGAAACCAGTGGTCCATCTCCGCCGCAAAATGCCGGGCGCAGCGGACTCTCCCTCGGTGCGAACCTTGCCGACCTGGATGCTCTGAACCGTAATCAAAGGTGGCCTCCGATCGCGCCAACTCGGTGCTGGAATCTGGCGTTCCGGTGACGGGACGCAACGGGGCTGCGACGGCCTTCAGGGGGCGTTCCCATCACTCGCGCAAGTATTTGACACAAAACACTTTGCGACATCAACCAAAGGCTGGTGGGTCGTTGTGAGAAAGTGCGAAAACGGTTAAAATTTGCGGACGTTTTGATGCTCATCTTCGGTCGGTTTTTCGGCCGCCAGACTCATTTTAGGACACGAAGTTGGCAGACGACGAAAACAACGAGAATGACGACAATAACGACCCCGAAGGCACTTCGCCCGAAGAGGAAAACGGCGGCAACAGCGGTGGGTTCGGCGCCCTGCGGATGATCGATCTTCCGATTGAAGACGAACTGCGGGAAAGCTACCTGACGTACGCCATGAGCGTGATCGTCAGCCGTGCTTTGCCCGATGTGCGCGATGGTCTGAAACCAAGCCAACGCCGCATCCTGGTTGCCATGAACGATTTGAACTTGGGCCCCGGCAGCAAACGGGTTAAGTGCGCCAAGATTTCCGGTGACACTTCGGGCAACTATCACCCACACGGTGAGAGTGTCATTTATCCAACACTGGTTCGCATGGCGCAAGAATGGAATATGCGCCGCATCCTGATCGACAAGCAAGGGAACTTCGGCAGCGTTGCCGGTCTTCCACCTGCGGCAATGCGATACACCGAAGCGCGGCTAAGCCCGGTCGCGTCGGCGATGTTGGAAGACTTGAAACTGGATACCGTCGATTTCGTTCCCACTTACGACGAAGCACGAACCGAACCGACCGTTCTACCGAGCAAATTCCCCAACTTGCTGATCAACGGCAGCGGCGGCATCGCGGTTGGCATGGCCACCAGCATCCCACCACACAACCCCACGGAAGTCTGCGACGCGGTCATCAAGCTGATCGACGATCCCGAGACCACCGATGATGAGCTGATTGAGATCGTTCCTGGCCCCGACTTTCCGACCGGCGGTATTATCTGTGGACACGCCGGGATTCGTCGTGGTTACAAAACGGGGCGCAGCACGATCGTGGTCCGCGCCAAAGTCTCGATCGAAGAGATGAAGGGGAACCGGTCACGGATCATCGTTCACGAAATTCCCTTTCAGCAATATCGTGACCGCGTTGTTGAAAGAATCGCCGGACTGGTCAATAACGATCGAATCAAGGGCATCTCGGGAATCCGCGACGAAAGCGACTTGAAAGAGCCGGTGCGTTTGGTCATCGAACTAAAACGCAACGAAGATCCGCACGTGATCTTGAATCAGCTGTACCAGTTTTCGCCGCTTCAGGACACGTTTTCGCTGATCTTTCTGGCGCTCGTGGACGGTAAACCGCGCGAGTTGACGATCAAGGAAATCCTGGCGGAGTTTATCCGTCACCGCGTGCACGTGATCCGCCGGCGAACTCAGTTCTTGCTGGCCAGGGCGCGACGCCGCAAGCACACCGTCGAAGGATTGCTGCTGGCACTGGCCAACATCGACAAGATCATCGAAACGATTCGCAAGAGCCGCACGCAGCCCGAGGCGAAAGAGCGTTTGATGGGCATCGAATGTCCCGCGTCGATGATGCAGCGTGCGCTGGGCGATGAAGGATTCAATCAGTTTGTCATGGAGCGTGGTGAGGCTGACGTCTACACGCTGACCAGCGTCCAAGCCGATGAAATTCTGAAGATGCGGCTCGGCCAACTGGTCAACCTGGAACAGGAAAAACTGGCGGCTGAGCATAAGGCGTTGTTGGAGGAAATCACGGACTACCTGGATATCCTGGGCAGCCAGCAGCGGGTCTTTGACATCATCAAAGAAGACCTCGAGGAGATGAAACGACGCTTTGGTGATAAGCGACGTACCGAGATCAGTGATGAAGAACTCGGCAATATCGACTTAGAGGATCTGATCACCGAAGAGACGATGGTCGTATCGATCAGCCACCAAGGTTACATCAAACGTACCGCGTCGAGCGTCTATAAAGCACAACGCCGAGGCGGCAAGGGACTCAAGGGCGCCAAGACCGATGAAGAAGATCCGATCGAGCACTTGTTCGTGGCCAGCACGCATGCTTACCTGCTGTTTTTGACCACCACCGGCAAAGTACGCTGGCAAAAGGTTTACGACTTGCCGCAGTTGGCCCGTGACAGCAAGGGCCGCGCGATCGTTAATTTGCTGAACCTGGAAGAGAATGAAAAGATCGCCGAATGTCTGGTGGTTCGAGACTTCAGCCAGGAAGGCTACTACGTGATGATGGCCACACGTGCCGGCCTGATCAAAAAGACCCCGCTGGAGCAATACAGCCGTCCCAAGAGGGGCGGCATCATCGCGATCAAGTTGCGCGACGGCGACGAAGTCGTTGATGCGGCCGTCGTCGGTCCCGGAGATGAGGTCGTGTTGGTGACCGCGAAAGGAATGGCGATCCGATTCCGCGAATCAGATGCTCGCCCCATGGGTCGCAACACATCGGGCGTCAAAGGCATCAACTTGGTGGGTAACGACCGGGTCGTCGGCATGGTGGTCGCCGATCCCGATGCATCACTGCTGACCGTTTGCGAAAAAGGATACGGCAAACGGACCTTCTTTGGGCCTCACGCTTTGAACGGCGACGATGATGCAGGTGAAGAAGAATCCGCTTCCGGCAGTGCTCGTTATCGAACCCAGAAACGGGGCGGCAAAGGGGTCCGCGACATTCGCACCAGTGCACGTAACGGCCAAGTCATCTCGATCGCCCGTGTGACCGACGAAGACGAGGTCTTTTTGATGACCGCCAAAGGCAAGATTCAACGCATCAGTGCCGCCGACATCAACGTGATCGGGCGCAACACACAGGGCGTGCGAATCATGAACGTGGATGACGACGACAGCTTGATCGCCGCCGTGCGAATCCCAGCGGAAGAACCTTCGGAGGAAGAAAACGGGGAACTGCAGGTCACCGAGGAATCTGTCGTTCAGACGGCTGATGCCGACGAAACCGCTTCATCAGACGGTGAACCAGAATCACCACCGGAAAGTTCGTGAACAGATTGCCAGGCCGCTGATTGATTGGACAGAGCCACGGGCGCGTTAGCGGCGTGTTGATTTAATCAGCCGCACGGCGTTAGCCGCGGTTCTCCCCGCCACAAAACCGGGGCTAACGCGGCTAACGCCCATCGGCTAATCATGACAGTTCGCGAAACGACTAAATCGACAAGCCGTTAGCGTCCGGTTCGAACGGGGTACACCGGACAGAACCGTGGGCTAACGGCGGCTAACGGCGTGTCGATTTAATCAGCCGCACGGCGTTAGCCGCGGTTTCCCCCGCCACAACGGCCTGTTGATTTAGTGAGCCGCGACGCGTAAGCGGCCGGGCATACGTCATTGCCCGGTGCCTTACGGCCCGCGGCTCACCCCTGCAATTCACATTTCGTTTAAATCAACAGCCTGACAAAACCGGGGCTAACGCGGCTAACGCCAGAGTGGCTCTATCCAATTAAGTACCATCGCTGTTCCCGACGAAGAACGCCGCGAGGTGAGTGCAAAGCCGACCACGGAGTGGACGGCGACAACTCTTTGGTAGCCGAGTCGCTGAGCGACTCTACAATGCGACTTAGATGTCGATGAATTCGTCGTGACGGTCGTACACGAACAAGTCCAACTCGTCGCGATTGTCCAACATCTGATCGGCTTGTCCGTCGTGGTACTTCAGGTTCGACGAATTGATGAACCCTTTCAGGCTCTCGAATCGCTCTTCGGTATCACGATCGGTGTTCCACTGGGACATGATTTCGTCCAGCTTGCCGATCTTGTTGTCGTACTTCGTGTAGCCGGTGATGACAAAATCATCACCGCTGCCGCCGTTCAACTTGTCCGCACCGCGACCGCCGATCAGCAGGTCGCGTCCGGAGTGACCCTCCAGCAAATCGTCGCCATCCCCGCCGATGACAATGTCGTTGCCGCTCCAGGCTGACAGTTCGTCATTCCCTGTGCCGCCGGAAAGCAGATCGTCGCCTTTCCATCCATAGATCTTGTCGTCACCGCTGTCTCCGAACAGCTGGTCATTGCCCTCGTGGCCTTTGATGACATCATCGCCCTTGCCACCATGGATTTCGTCGTCACCTTCATACCCGGATAGGTAGTCGTCGCCATCGTCACCGATCAGGTAATCGTCGCCGTACCAACCGCGAAGGTCATCATTGCCCTTGCCTCCTTCCAGTCGATCATCTCCCCAATCGCCGTGGAGTTCATCGTCGCCACTGCCGCCGACGAGATGATCGTTACCAGGACCACCGTGAAATCGATCCGTTTTTGATCCACCGATCAGCGTATCGTTGCCATCATTACCGTAGGCAACCGATGGAAGTTTGGTTTTGTTGGCAAAGAAATCATCCCCGTCCCGGCCCAAGAACCGGATCGAGCTGACGAGTTGGCCATCAAAACTCTGCTTGGTTCCATCGACCGAGACGGAAATCTTTGAACCTTTTTGGGAAACAACGACTTGGTCGGCCGCGTCGGTCCCCTCTATCAACAATTCGCCGTTACTCAGGCCCACGTCCGCCGCAAGCAGCTTCTTCGCTTCCAAAGCTTCGAAGGTAAGATTTCGTTTCATGGTTGCCCTTTCACAAGCGCTGGCAAGGAACGAGTCCTGACGTGCGTCGGGGTCGTTCCTTGCTGATGAGATGAGGTCGTGCGATGAGGATGAGCGTCGGGTGCTCACTTGAAACCTATGCTGAATAGGACAGATGTCCAGTAAATCTGACGTTGGTTTTCACGCGTTCGTGGCACCGTTTCCGATGTGGTCTTTCGGCAACAGCGGGTTGCATCCCAGCAACCTTCGCTGCGAGAAAACAGCTGCAAAAATGCTCGTAAAGATTCACACGTCGCCACCGATTCTCTGGTTGCCCCCCAACAGACAAGCGGACCAAGGTGACCGGCGAAACATTGGCTTCCAGGGCAGAGTCTGGGAAACGTGTGTCCGAACTTGATTAAGATCGTCTTTTGAATGTAAAACCGGATCCGGTCTTGGCGACGTCCCATCCGTGGCTTCCAGCCGGCTCTTGAGCCAACCTCAAGTCTTTTCCAAAAATTTCGCCATGTTTGTTCGTCTCGTTCTCGCCGGAGGGTTAAATGCGGGGATGGTGGCTGAAATCAAGCAAGGTTATTACCTGGTTGGCCGCGATCAGGAGTGCCAGATCCGACCCGAAAGCCCTTCCGTTAGCGATCGGCACTGTTTGCTTCAGCACCAAGACAAGTACTTTCGCGTCTTCGTTTTGGACAGCGAGTCGCCGACGCGAGTCAATCACAAACGATTGGCACCCAGAAAATGGGTGCGTTTAAACCACGGCGACATGCTGCAAGTCGGCAATGTCCCTTTCCTGGTAGCGATCACGCAGCAAGATCCTTTGCTGCCTGTCGGCGCGGGGATACAGCCATCGTCCTCGCCGAGAAAAAAGCGTCCTCAACGACCCTCGGACGGTGTCAAGGATTTCGCGATCCGTGACACGGCTGAACTTGAGGTGGATATTGCCCAAGAGCAGACGAGCCAACCAAGTAGAACCGTCGAACACAGGGCGGGTTCAGCCCAGACGAGTCGCTTCGGTCGATGGAAGGAATCCGAAAAGCCGTCCAAGCAAGAGCAGGAACGGCCAGCCAGGCAGGAACCCGAGAAAGCCCCAACCGATACAAAGGCCAATAAGCCGCCGCGCTCAAGCAGCCCCGATTTCGGTCATCGCAGAGCGGATTGGCCGCTACTGTTGGCCTGCTTTATGGTCGTCATTGCCATGGGTGCAGTAGCCTACGGCGCTTACCATTTCCTCAGCGGCTCAAGCTCCGACGTCCGTGTGTTGCAAGAGATCGATTGAATGGGTTTTGGCCAGTCGGGTCAGGAGACGCGACCGACAAGAACGTCTACGGCCGGCGTTCCAAGGCGGCGACGCGCGTCTGCAAATCGGCAACCTGCTGGACCAATTGAAGCACGAGTTGCCGCATATCTTCGTCATTCAGCTGCGGAACTTTGCGTTTTAGATCGCTTGCCTCGATGGTGTTTGCGTCCGGTGCCGGTGCCCACGCTTTGAGCTGGCCCAAGACACCCTCGATTTGTGCGCGAACTTCGGGAAGCGACGGGTTTTTCTCTCCCATACTCTGCTCTGATCGCCGCAGCCATTT
Source organism: Pirellulaceae bacterium (assembly GCA_963714715.1). Classification (GTDB taxonomy): domain Bacteria; phylum Planctomycetota; class Planctomycetia; order Pirellulales; family Pirellulaceae; genus JBFJVZ01. The sequence continues at coordinate 30,382 of CAVQPV010000014.1, forward strand.
TAGACGCTCTGCCAATTCGGCTCCGCGCTGAGTCAACAACGCTGCCTCGGGCACTTCGTCTTTCACTGGCTGCGGCGACTTTGTCTGGGCGATGACCAACGCGGCGGCAAGAACGGTACTCAACGCGATCGATGCGGTGACGATTCTTTTCATGGCGCGACTCGATGAATGGGGGATTGACGCAGATTCACTGCACAATTTAACACGAAAAAAGGCTCGACGTGGGAAACGCCGAGCCTTCGATTGGTCCATGACTGAGGTCAGTTAGTCGGCGATCTTGGCAACGAGGTCAAGAACCTTGCAGGAGTAACCCCATTCGTTGTCGTACCAGGAGACAACTTTCACAAAGGTGTCGTCAAGCTGGATGCCGGCACCGGCGTCAAACACCGATGTGCGGGACTCGCCGCGGAAATCGGTCGAAACGACCTTTTCATCCGTGTAGCCGAGGATTCCCTTCATGCTGCCTTCCGATGTTTCCTTCATCTTCTTGCAGATATCCTCGTAGCTGGCTCCCTTTTGCAGTTCCACCGTCAGGTCAACGACCGATACGTCGGAAGTTGGAACTCGCAAAGCCATCCCGGTAAGCTTACCGTTCAGCTCGGGGATCACTTTGCCGACAGCCTTCGCCGCGCCTGTGCTGGAGGGAATGATGTTCTCCAGGATGCCACGGCCACCGCGCCAATCTTTCTTTGACGGACCGTCCACGGTCTTTTGAGTGGCGGTAGCGGCGTGTACGGTGGTCATCAAGCCTCGCTTGATTCCCCAGTTGTCGTGCAGCACTTTTGCGATCGGGGCAAGGCAGTTGGTCGTGCACGAAGCGTTCGACACGAATTGCTGACCGTCGTAGGAGTCGTCGTTGACACCCATCACGAACATCGGCGTGTCGTCCTTGGAGGGGGCCGACATGACGACCTTCTTCGCGCCGGCATCGATGTGGCCTTGAGCTGATTCAGCCGTGAGAAAGATCCCGGTCGACTCGACAACAATGTCAGCACCGACATCGCCCCAAGCAAGCTTGCTGGGATCGGTCTCGGCAGTGGCGCGGATCGTTTTTCCGTTGACGACAAGATTGCCACCCTTCACGGATACGTCACCGTCGAAACGACCGTGAACCGAATCGTACTTGAGCATGTAGGCAAGATAATCGTCGTCGAGCAGGTCGTTGATGGCAACGACTTCGATATCGTCTCGAGCGGCTGCAGCGCGAAAGACCAATCGTCCGATTCGACCAAAACCATTAATTCCAACTTTGATTGCCACTGTTCCTCTTTCTCCTCACGGGTAAGGCCTGGCCAATTCGCTGGCCGGCATCGGATAAAATGTGTCTTTTCGATGAGTCAGCCGGAAGCCCTTCGCTCGGGCTGCGAGAAAACGCCTTTCTGGCTGCCATCAGCTGCCGTTCGCCGCTGATCACTCGACGGGATTATAGGAAGGCAAGACAGCTTTGAACCAGCCCCCGCAATCTTTGCGACCGCCTGATTGGCGCCGGCCGCGCGGCGTCGCTTCGGGAACCTGGGAATACGCCAACGAGCGGTCGATCGCCGCCCATTATGACGCTTTTGTGGCGGATACTCCGCTGTGTGATTTGGATCAGCAAATCGTCGCTGAGTATTTTCCGCCTCCGGAATCTGGATCGCCCATTGTCCTGGACCTGGGCTGCGGGACGGGCCGCTCGGCGATGCCGCTTGCGGCGCGTGGATATCACGTGATTGGCGTCGATCTCAGCCGCCCGATGCTGGAAACGATGCTGGAGAAAGCACGCCGCGACGACTCGACCGACGGGCGAATCAGTGCCGTCCAAGCGAACCTGGTCGACTTGGGGTGTCTGGCAGCCAACTCGGCCGATCACGCAATCTGCCTGTTCAGCACGCTGGGCATGATTCAAGGAGCCGCAAATCGTCGCCGCTTCTTGTCGCACGTGGCGCGAATCACTCGACCGGGCGGATCGTTCATGGTTCACGTCCATCACCGTTGGGCCGCATGCCGAGAACCCGGCGGCATTCGCAAGTTGGCTCACTCTTGGTGGCGATCGCTGCGAAACACGGATCATGAATTCGGCGATGCCGTTTATTCGTACCGCGGGCTAAACAAGATGTTCATGCACCGTTTTTCGCGAGGCGAATTCACGCGTGATTTGACGAACAGCGGATGGCTGGTGGAACAACTGCTGCGAGTCACGATCGACGGGTCAGCCATCGCCAAGCGTGGATCGATCGCCGGCGGGTTCATTGCCGTTGCACGCATACGGTGAGCTTACTCTTCGGCCAACTCAAACAGCGGGCTGGCGATGCCGTCTCGGTCGACTTGCCACGGCGTCCAAACGATCGCGACATCCTCGGTCTTGAGATCGCTTTTTCGTGGCGGGATTTCTAGCGATTCGAGTTCCAAGTTTTCGTCGTCAAACCGCTCTTTCATTTCGCCGATCTCATCTTGGAGTTCGCGTTCCATTTCATCATAGTCGTCTTGCAGCAGCCCCAGCGCGTCTTCGGCGCGTTCAATGTCGCCGCGTTGTTGCGACGCACGCCCGAATCCGCGAGCGGCGGTTGCCGCGCTTGAACGTCGACCACCCAACAAGGCTCCCATCAACGTGGAGCCAACGCTGATCCATGACGAACGGCGTGCTTGCTCGTACTGAGCCTGCTCACGTTCAACGCGATCTTTGGCGGTATGGATTTTCTTTTCCAGTGACTTCAGTTTGGCCTCGTATTTGTCGCGCAGTTCTTCGATCTCTTCATCCCGCTGTTCACGGAGAGTCTGCTTGAAGAACAGACGGGCCTCTGGCTCGGTAGCCCCTCCCGGCGCGTACGCTTTCAATAGCGGGCTTTTGTACAGCGTCAGATAGGAGTGGCGGTAGAGGTAGTCCTTGAATCGAGCACGATAGCTTCGATACTTCCCTTTGCTGCGCAGCTCGTCCGGTAGATCGCTAAAGCCGAATCCGTCCTCCGGTTCGCCTAACAGTTCGAAATCCTCGGACAATGGTTCGCTCGACTCCCACATGTCGTCGGGGAATCCGCTGCCACAGCACATCAGTCTTTTTGCATCCAGCCAGGTATCTAACTTGGCCGTTGATTTAGCAAAATGCATCGAAGCTTCGGCCAACAACGCGGGGCGATAAATGAGTTTCGCTCCCTCGTGCGGGGCCGCGGTTGTTCCCAAGAACAGTTCTTCGATCCCACTGGGCGGAATCGGGCGAGTTGCTGAGGCAACGTCGGCCTCGATCGACTCGGCGCGCTCCTCCCGTTTGGACTCCAATTCGGCCTTTCGCGGCGCCATCAACTTGCTGATTTGACCTCGGGCAAGTGGACCCGCCAGAAACGACATCGCCCAACGTGTTTGAAAAGTCGTCGTGTGACCATCGTGGACGTTGTTCATCAGGAACACACGATTTCTCAAGCCCGCCAACACTTGTTCCATCTGCCCGCGGTCAAACTCTTGGCCTGCCTGGCCGGCGACGCCTTCCAGGCCCTCCAAGACGCGCGCCTTGTCACGTTCGGTTTGCAATCGTCCCAGGAACCAAGTGCCGATGTTGGACAGGCCTTTGTAATCCAAGTCGACCGGATTCTGGGTCGCCAAGGTGATCCCCAGACCGAAGGCACGGGCTTGTTTCAGCAACGTCAACATCGGTGGCTTGGAGGGCGGCTTGGAGACGGGCGGAAAGTAGCCGGCAACTTCATCCATGTAGAACAAAGCGCGTAGCGAACTGGTCCCTGTCTGTGTTCGCATCCAGGCGAGCAATTCATTCAGCAAGATCGTGACAAAGAACATCCGCTCGCTGTCGTTCAGATGTGCGATCGAAAGAATCGACAATCGCGGCTTGCCGTCAGCTGTGTGCAGAAGCCGTTTGATCGAAAGCCCCTCACCATGCAGCCATGATGAAAAAGCTGGCGACGCGAGCAAGTTATTCAGCTTCATCGCCAACTTGCCGCGATTGGCTGCCGACATGAACGAGTCCACATCAACGACGCCAATCCGCGAAATCGGTGGTTCCTGGATCAGGCGGATCAGATTCGCGATGCCGACGTTGCGCCCTCACGCCACTCGTGGCTCATGATCGACGAGAGCAAAATGTGCTCGGGGGATGTCATCGGGTCCGCGTCGATCCCCATCAACGTCAACAAACCCGAAACCGAACCGGTCACCTTGTCGCCAATCAACTCATCATCATCGCGAGCTTCCGACGGTGGCGCATCGAAACTCTTCAGCACTGTCAGCGGCAAACCGATGTTGCTGCCTGGCGTGTAGACCGCGACGTCCACCGAATCTTTCAATCTCCGGACTCGCTCGGGCGTTTGGCCCCACGAAGCGAGACCTTCACGCCACATCGTGGCTGTCTTGGACGCTAACTCATCCAGCGTGACTCCCTTTCGCCTCGCCTCTTCCTCTTCAAGCCACGGTTTGAAGTCCTCTGGCTTCAGGTCGGGAAAGGTCAACAGCAAATTTGCCAAGTCACCTTTGGGGTCGACGCAGATCGCCGGGATCCCGTCGATCGCGGCTTCTTCCAACAGTGACAAACATAATCCCGTCTTGCCGCTGCCTGTCATGCCAACGCACATCGCATGCGTGCAGAGATCCTTGGCGTCGTACATCAACAGATCATCGAGAAGTTCCCCTGATTCCAAGTCGTAGTGACGACCGAGATAAAAAGAGGCCAGTTTTTCAAAAACTTCTGGTGATGGTGCGGCCATTTTGATCAGGTTTCTTCGTGAGCGAATTCAACGCGAAAATGCAGGGAGAAATCTTAACAAATCCCCTGTCTATCGAGGAACCAGTTGCGAAACTGATGCGAGTACGCGTGATGGGATCCCCAATCGCGTCGCTTCGCTTTTGGCGCTATCATGTTGACTTATTCCAAAGCGACAAAGGCCCGTTATGCTTGATCTATACGAGAAGATCCAGGACGCAACAAAAAAGATTCAAAAAGAGTTTGCTGTCACGCCAAGGGTCGGTATCATCTTGGGCACTGGCCTGGGAGGGCTGGTCAATGAAATCACGGTCGAAGCAGCCATGGACTACGGCGATATCCCACACTTTCCTACTTCGACGGCGACAAGCCATCGAGGAAGATTGGTATGCGGGCAACTCGCCGGTGTACCTGTCGTGGCCATGGAGGGCCGTTTTCATTTATACGAAGGGTATCCGCTACAGCAAATTACCCTTCCGGTGCGTGTGTTCAAAGAACTCGGCGCCGAATTGCTGGTTGTCAGTAACGCTTGCGGCGGATTGAACCCGTACTACAGCTCGGGCGACATCATGGTGATCGATGATCAGATCAACCTGATGGGCGACAATCCCTTGATCGGCATCAACGACGATCGGCTGGGGCCGCGGTTTCCGGACATGTGCGAGCCGTATGACCAACAGTGGATCGATCGCACACAGGAAATCGCCAGACGCGAGGGCTTTCATACTCACAAAGGTGTCTTCGCCGCCGTGTCGGGTCCAAACTTGGAAACTCGCGCGGAATATCGGTTCTTGCGAACGATTGGTGCCGATGTCGTCGGTATGAGCACCGTTCCCGAAACCATCGTTGCGGTTCATTGTGGCTTGAAAGTGGTCGGTCTGAGCGTCGTCACGGATATGTGTTTGGCCGATGCGCTCAAAGTGGCCAATGTGGAAGAGATCATCGCGACCGCCAACGCAGCCGCGCCAAAACTTCATGCGATCGTGCGCGGCATCGTGGCCGAAGCTGGCCAAACCCGGGTTGCTTAGCGTGCAGGCGCAGCGCCAGCGACGGTAACGCTCATTTGAATCGTGTCCATGCCAGTCGAAGCGTTTCCACTAATCGACAACGAAGCACGCGTGCAGCAACGCAAACGGTTGTGCGAGCAAGCCGTTGCCGCTATCCGAGCCCGCTGCGATATCGTTCCGGGTACCGCGATTATCTTGGGCAGTGGACTTGGTGGCTTGGCTGCAAAGATCGATTGCCCCGCCGCGATCCGATACAGCGACGTTCCCGGTTTTGCACGCTCAACCGTGGCTGGTCATGGTGGCCAGCTGATTCTCGGCTATCTAGCTGGCGCCGCGATCGTCGCCATGGCGGGCCGTTTTCATCGCTATGAAGGCTGGAGCAACGATCAAGTCGCATTTCCAGTGCATGTGATGCGGCAACTGGGCGCACAGCGACTGATTGTCAGCAATGCCGCGGGCGGTGTCAGTCCAAAGCTTGCTGTCGGCGATGTCGTAATCATCCGCGATCACATCAACTTGATGGGCGGTCTGTCGCTCGGTTCGGATGCCGCGTGGCAGCTCTCGCCATTGCACCACGGCGACATCTACGATCGCGGGATGTCAGCGATCGCACGTCGCACAGGTGTCCAGCACAGCTTTACCGCCATCGAAGGAACCTATTTGGCAACCTTGGGGCCAACTTACGAGACTCGCAGCGAGTACCGCATGATGCGGCGGATGGGAGCCGATGTGGCCGGGATGAGCACGGTTCCGGAGGTTTTGGCGGCCAGTTCGATTGGGATGAAGGTGCTGGGTTTATCAACGGTCACGAATGTTGCGAACCCCGATCAGGCTATTCAGGCGGACCACGGCGAAGTCCTGAAGGCGGGACAGGCGGCAGCGGTTAAGATGGAAGTAATCGTTCGAGCCGTCTTGAACGAGTAGTGATCCGAATCGGGATCGTGCCTGACCGTTATTTTTCTCTTAGACCTATCGCCCGTAGCATGTCGTCGTTGCCGCACTCCGATTTCGCCGACGGAGATTCTTCGCTCGCCTCTTTGAACGACGTGGCTGCTGCGAAGAGTAAGAAAGCGGACTATGCGCTGGACATGTCCAAGTTGTCGCTACAGCAATTGTGGGACGCAATTCATGAAATCCCCCCGTCTGCCGATGAAGACTGGGTGCGATTGCACATCACGGGAGCCAACGGGCAACATGCTGCCATGATGCGGCTGGATCATCCGGTCAAAATCCAAGTGGACGGTCCGCTGGGAGACTATGCATTCGCCTTCAATTCACAAGCCGATATTCGTTTGACCGGTACGGTCGGTCACGGTGTTGCTGAAGGAATGCGAAGCGGAGCCGTTCGTATTCGTGGCGACGCGCGTGTCGGTGCCGGCGTGGGAATGACGGGCGGCACGCTCGCCGTTTATGGTTCAGCCGGCCATCGTTGCGGCGCCGGGATGCGGGGCGGCAGCATCTTTGTCCGCGGCAATGTCGGCGACGAAACCGGTGTTGGAGCGTTGGGCGGAACGATCGTGATTGGCGGTGATGCCGGCGAAAGAATCGGCGACGCGATGAACAACGTGACGGTCTTTATCCGAGGGAACGCAAAAAGCCTGGCCGACGGAGTCACGGAAGCGCCGCTGCGAAAAAAAGAAGAAGTCCGGCTTGGTTTGCTGTTGATTAACGCGTCGATTCGCGGCGATGCGAAAGAATTTAGAAGGATTGTTCCCCAAGCGATCCTAGACATGGAACAATCGCGGCGCCGCGAGATCAACCCGAACTGGCGTTAAAGCCATCGCCGAGACAACGCTATGGAAGACCGTCTGTCACAGCTTCATTTTCTGCCGCCGCCGGTGACGACGCCGTGGACGGGTGCGCCAACGATGTCGGTCGGCGCAACCGTGAAGCGCGCCGCAGGCGATGATCTGGCATTACCGCTACCTCTGTTTTGGTACGATCCTCAGTGGAGTGTCTTGCCGACAGAGCTGGCCGATGAATTGGCCGTGGCAGTCAGCGGACGAGACGTTCTGGTGTCGGCCCTTCACAGCGATGTCGCAGCCCCCGATGTGGATGCCGATTTTTTTGCCGATCGATCGCCGGATCAGCAAGAGGAATCGGGCGACAATGCTGACGATTAAGAAGGCGAAGTCAGAGCCGACCTATCTTCCGCGAATTGTTCCCTATCGACCGGAACGGTATGGTCTGAGTCCAAGGGATTTCGATAACGCCACGATCATTGATGTTCGCCTGATGATGACGCGAGACGTCTCGGGGCGGTTCGCCTATTCGCCTGAACAAATCGCACGCTGGGAAGCGACACCTGACGATGCGCCTTTGGCCGGTGGCGGCTGGGTCCCCGCGGCGACGTTTCCCCCCGACGTCGAATCATTGGAACAACTGGGATCAAAATTTGATCAACTCCGGCGGCTCGCGCCCGGCGCGGCGATCTTTGCCTCGATGGGTCCTTATCGGCTGGAAGACGAATTGCCGGGGATTGTCATGGCGAAACCGGATGGCTTGATCCTGCGTTTGGACGAAGTCTTTCTAGAAGGCTTGCAGCTGGCCGCACTGACGCATCGTGCACGAAGCCTGATGGATCAGTCGGACGCCAAGGAACTGCCGCTTTGGATTGTGCCGGGAGACATCACGCCCGACGATGCCGCCAAGCTGATTGCCCTGGGTGCGGAGGGGATTGGCATCGATTCGTGGTGCGATCCAATCATCGACATGTCATTGACGTCAAACGATTCATACGGATACTCCAGACGGCCCGACATGGAAGCCTTGGTCACCGAAGACCTGCCCGGCAAGATCGAACGCTTCGCCGGTTTGTACCTGTCGCTACAGCGAGTTCCCAAGCAGGAACGCTTGGGCAGTTTCAGCGACAGCTGGGCAAACACGCTACGAGTTTTGGCGCTGAAGTAATCATTCAACATAAAATCAGCGGACACTCGAACTCGTTCACCAATCGGCAGATCTGCGAATCGCTGATAAAGCCCGAGTCACGATTGATCACCAGCACGCTGGGCGGCCATTTTTTGACAAAGCCAAAGACCGTGTCCTGGGAAGGATTGAGCGCCTGGTCAAGTTCCGCTCGCAGATTCTTCTCCTCCAACCACGACTTGCATTGACTCGCAACTTCGTTACCGTTCTTTGCCAGCACCAACACCAATAAAGGAGCATCTTTGGCGAGATTGTTGGCCAGCTCAATCGCTCGATAGGCCGCTGGTGTCCCGTCAAAGACAGCCACCACCCGTTTTTCGTTTGTCAATCGTTTTGGCAAGTAATCACCCGAGATGATGCGCGGAGAACGCCCCTGCTGTCCGATGACCAACAGATCAACGTCTCCGGCGGCAGCAAGCGATGACTGGGTGACGGTCCCACGCACAACACGGAACGTCCATTGCAGGTTCCGTTGCTGAAGAGCCTTGGCAAACGCGCGCTGGGTTTCTTCTGCGGCCACACGTAGTGCGCGTTCCATGTTGGCCGAATGAAGCTGCTGGGAAGACGCCGATGCGAAGTCAACCTCCCGTGAAAATGGCAGTGACGCCAAGCGGACGAGGTCTTCGTCCTCCACAAACAACCCTTGAAGTTCCGCACTTGTTATCATCGCGAGCTGCACGGCAGCATCCAATGCAGCTCGACCTCGCGCAGACCAATCGAGCGTTACCAGAATTCGGTTGGTCTTGATCGTCGCGTCGGTCATGCTTCACCTCGGCCGCTGCGTTCGGCGAATGCACGTTGCAAATCGGCCATTTCGCGGAGGCGACGATCAACCAAAAAGTTAATCGTTCCTGGCGGATACGCTCCGCATCTGTCTCGGGTTCCGGCCTCGACGCCGGTCAAGGCAGCGATGGCATCGTCAACCGTGTCGTACGTGAAAATCGAGAACTTTCCGTCCGCGACGGCTTCGATAACGTCGGGGCGCAGCATCAGATGCTTGGCGTTGGTCGTGGGTATCAGCACGCCTTGCTCCCCGCTCAGGCCAATCGCACTGCAGACATCGAAGAAGCCTTCGATCTTCTCGTTCACACCGCCAATCGGTTGAGCCTGCCCGTGCTGATTGAGCGATCCGGTGATCGACAACCCTTGCCTGATCGGGACATTGGCGAGTGTGGAAAGCAGCGCACAAAGCTCGGCGACCGATGCACTGTCACCATCGACCATCCCGTACGATTGTTCAAACACCAGGCTCGCCGAAAGCGACAGCGGATGATCTTTGGCATAGCGCGCTGCCAAAAGCGAAGACAGAATCAGGACACCCTTTGAGTGAATGGCGCCACCAAGTTCCACTTCTCGTTCGATATCAACCACTTTTCCACGGCCCATTCTTGCTGTTGCGGTAATCCGCGAGGGACGGCCAAACGAGAATTTCCCCAACGCGAGTACAGACAATCCATTGACTTGCCCGACGCACTCACCAGCGGTATCGACGAGCAAGGTCCCACGGCGGATTTCTTCGTGTACGCGTTGGCGGACGCGGTCAGAACGATAGATCTGTTGGTCAATTGCTGTGCGGACATGATCGCCACTAATTGTCTCTGCCTCGTCGACGCCCGCCCAATAATCAGATTCGCGAATCAGATCGGAAATGCTTCGCATGTGGGTCGAGAGTTTTTCCTGATCTCCAACCTGCCGAGCAGCTTGCTCGATCATCAACGCCACCGCCGACCGCTCAAGCGGACGGGCATGGTCATTCTTTGCCAGCGTAGCCACCATCCGAGCATACAACTGGCAGTTCGCCGGGCTACGGTCGGTCTCGTCATTAAAGTCGACTGCGACTTTGAATAACTCGTCGAAGTCGGGGTCGTGCTCTTGCAATAGGTAGTACAACAGCCGATCGCCAAGCAGCACGACTTTCACGTCCAAGGGAATGGGTTCTCCTTGGAGTGACACCGTACTAATCAGACTCATCGCCGCGCCGAGTGGTTCGATTTGGATTTCGCGCGACTGCAAGGCCCGCTTCAATGCTTCCCATGAGAAAGGCTGCATGAGAACATCGCGTGCTTGGACCACCAAATAGCCGCCATTGGCACGATGCAATGCGCCCGCCTTGATCAACGAAAAGTTGGTGATCAGCGACCCCATGTGAGTCTCGTGCTCGACCCGACCGATCAAGTTGTGGAAGTACGGATAATCCTCAAAGACAACCGGGGCGCCTTTCGTTTCGGTGTTATCGACCAACAGATTGACGAGATAATGGTCGAGGGATGGCCCCCGCGATTCAGCCAACAACATGGCCGGAACGCCCTCGCCCTGAGGCCGAAACTGATCCACGTGCTCGATCACGTCCGCTTCAACAGCATCCAGGTGTGAAACGACCTGGCTGAGTTGGGCATATTTTTTCTTCAGCGGCGAAATGAGGTGCTCGATCGCAAACCGCGTGGCGTCACGGTTCAACTCTCTGACCTTCTCTCGCGCCATTTTCCGTAGCTGCGGAAGTTTCTGGATGATCGTTTGAAGCTTTGGCTGCAACACTTCAACCGCCTCTTCGATCGCTTTCTTTTCTTCATCCGGGAGGTTTTCGTAGTCGCCGGGCGCTATCACTTGACCGTCGCGAACGGGTGCCAACGCGACACCGGTTGGAGTGCGAATCATTTCCAGCCCACGCTCGCGGGCTTCCTCGGCAAGTTCGTCCAGCGATGTGGCGTGCTCGTCTTGAAATCGCCGTTCGGCTTGCTCGACCTTACGACGATGCTCTTCGCCTTCCAATGCCGCCGGAATCGCTGACTGCAAATCATCGACCAGTTGCCCCATGTCTTCGTCGAGCTCCCGACCTTGACCGGCCGGAACCTGAAGTGCTTTGGGCCGGTCTTCATCCTGAAAGTTGTTGACGTAACACCAATCCGAGGGACGTGGTTCGTCTTCCGCACAGTTTTCAAGATAGTTGCGAATCACCGTGCGTTTGCCTGAACCGGGCGGCCCCAGCACATACAGGTTGTAGCCATCGCGGCGCATGCCGACGCCAAACTCGATCGCGCTTTCGGCGTGCGCCTGCCCAAGCAGTCCGTCAAGATTGGCAAGCTCCTCTGTCGTTTGGAAATCAAACTGCGCTGGATCACATCTCCAACGGAGATCCGCGGGTGCGAGTCTTCGGGCGTCTTTGCGACCATCTTGCCTTGATTCATTCATTTTCCAGGAACGCTTTCGCAACTTCGGCCACCGAATCTTGGCATTTTCGACCTCGAAATGTCCGATCCGATACGCCGCACTCGTGATGATATCATCGGCCCTGGCAACAAGCCAAAAGTGATTTGACCGATTCGCACTCTGAAGGGATAAATTCGCCGGTCGGCCGGAGTCGTGCGAAATCGCACACGTAACGGAAACCGGCCAAGCTGCGTTCGCCCCCCTCCTCGCGCGGAATCCGATGCAGTGAACTGCGACCGATCGCCACGACTCGTGTTTCGGACCACATTAGACGGTCAGTCCGGCAGGAAGCCCGTGGCTCGGGAGTCAAGGTCCGCGATCGTCGATTGCGTGGCACGTCGGCGAGCAGGCTTCAATCTCCTTTCCAACGCTTTCGCTCTCCGAGTAGACGGTAGACTGGTGGAACGGAATAACGAATCAGCGAATCTCAGCTTCAATCACGATCGATTGAAAGTCTCAGCACCAGCACCTTAGCTTACGAACGAAACCAAACTTGACAATGCGATCATCCGATCAACTTCGCGACGTCGAAATCCAACTCGGCTATCTCCAGTCGAATCCCGCCAGCGTCCTGTACCGCTGCGGAAAAACGATTGTCTTGTGCACGGCATCGCTGGAAGCAAACGTCCCACCCTGGCTGGAAGGCAAAGGCAAGGGCTGGGTGACGGCCGAGTACAGCATGCTGCCCGGAAGCACGAGTCCGCGCAAGCGACGCGATCGTGGCGGCAAGATCGACGGTCGCACCACCGAGATTCAACGCCTGATCGGCCGCAGTTTACGATCGACGATTGATCTGGTCGCACTGGGTGAAAACTCGATTGTCGTTGATTGCGATGTGCTGCAAGCCGACGGCGGTACCAGAACCGCATCGATCACAGGCGGCTTCATTGCCCTGGCCAAAGCAGTCCAGCAGGCAGTGCCAGGCTCAACGGTTGGCAATGGACCACTTCACGACAGTGTTGCCGCCATCAGCGTGGGCCTGATTGATGGCGAAGTAAAACTGGACCTGGACTATGAATTAGACGTTTCTGCCGACGTCGATATGAACGTCGTGATGACCGGCGGCGGCAAATTCATTGAGATCCAAGGCACGGGTGAAGAGGCCACTTTCGATGACAAGGAATTGGCGCAATTGCTGAAACTGGCCAAGAAGGGGATCGCAGAGTTGACCGAGCAACAGATGGCCGCGCTGTCGTAGCCTTTCTCTCTGCCCGGATGATTCACGTAGGGTGGGTCAAATTCGCGCCAGGTCCTTGGTGGGTCAGCGCAAACAGTTCAAACCTGAGATGGCGGTTTGTTGTTGTGGCAGCGCATATCGCGAATGCAGACCCACCACTTTTCGCCTTTTGCTCGACGCCACCCTACATGGATGAATCATCCCGGATAGCCCGGATTCTCGTACCAGACAACGTTCTTGCTACCTCGGCCAGCGACCAGCAAATCGAGATCGCCGTCGTTGTCCAGGTCGATTGCGCGAATGTCGTACGATTCTTGATCCGTGCCAACGACGTGCCGAACAAACGATCCTTTGCCATCGTTCTCGTACCATGCCGCCACTTTGTCACCGTACGCACACGTGGCAGCATCCACATCGCCGTCGTCATCCATGTCAACCACAACCAACGCGTGTGGTTCTTTGATCTGTGCATCGATGTCGTGCCGCGTCCAACTTGGGCCCTCGAACCAAATCACACCGCGGCCATGGCCGCGTGAGGCAATGAAATCCGTTTTCCCGTCGCCGTTCACGTCGGCGGGGTGAATATTGGTCGCGCCCGGTTCTTGATCACTGATCATCTGTTTGGTCCAAACCGCTGTTGGATCACTCGGTGCTTGCCACCAGGCGAACCATTCTCCCGGCGAAGTTGCCGAGGGACCTCCCTTGGCACCGGTCGCGGCATCCATGCGACCGTTGCCGTTGACGTCGCCGACTCCCAAGTAATGCGTCAGTCCCGGTGCATCCGAATCGGCAAAGATATGTCGCTGCCAGCGATCAGCCTGCTCTGGATTCTCAGGGACACGGTACCATGCCAGTGACTCTGGAAACGGTGGTTTCGGTTGGGCACTGGTGGCGAGCAGGTCAATTTTTCCGTCGCCATCCACGTCGCCTTGGATCAGCCCATGGATGCCGTGAACTTGATCGTCGACCAAACGCTTCTTCCACCGCTGGGTCGTCGGTGACTGCGGACACTGCAGCCAAATGATACGCCCGGGATTGTATTGCGTCCCGATGTAGTCCAAGTCACCATCACCATCGACGTCAAAACATTCGCTGTGGATATACCGCTCATTGTCGTGTTCATCCAACACGATCTCGTTCCAATCCGAGCCGACAAACAAACGAGTCTTGTTGGCCGCGTCGGTGATCACGTCCGGCAGTCCATCACCGGTAAAATCGCCGGCTACCGCGGTCGTCACATGCGAGCCTTCGTACAGAACGTGCTTCTTCCAACCCTCATCTCCGTTGGATGTAGCGGTAAACAAAGCGAACAGGGAAAATGGTAAAGCGATAGAACAACATGAACGCGGAAACATCGATGCTTCTTTCTGGCGGTGATTCGACCAACGATAACGAATTGGTACATTACTGCGTGGAACAACCGAAATCCATCATCGGACGACAAAAAAGCCACAGCGACCATGGCAAAGCTTTACTTTTACTATTCCGCGATGAACGCCGGAAAATCGACGATTTTGCTGCAATCCAGTTACAACTATCGCGAACGCGGCATGAACACGTTGATTCTGCTGCCGGAAATCGACTCGCGTTTTCAAGCAGGTAAGGTGACGTCGAGGATCGGATTGGAATCGGAAGCAACTACCTTCAACACTGCCGACAATCTATTCTCGCTGTGCCGGCGGATACACGGCGATAACTCGCTGCATTGCATCTTGGTCGACGAAGCCCAGTTTTTGACCAAGCATCAAGTGCGGCAATTGAGCGAAGTTTGCGATCGCCTGAATGTGCCCGTCATGACGTATGGGCTACGAACCGATTTCCAAGGCAATTTGTTCGAGGGCAGCGAACAGCTGTTGGCATGGGCCGACATCTTGTCCGAAATCAAAACAATCTGCCATTGCGGCCGCAAGGCAACAATGGTGCTGCGGATCGGCGCTGACGGTAAAGCCATCAAAGACGGGCGGCAAATCCAAATCGGCGGCAACGAACAATATGTTTCTGTCTGCCGGCTGCACTTCAAAGCAGGCATGTCTCAGCGAACCGACGACGAACTGCCGCTGCTGGATGCCATGCACGATTGACCGTTTCTCGTGTGCGATGCGTTGCGCTGCCGTGCGGCAGTTTTACGGTAATTCGCGAATCCGGATGTTACGGAATTTGATCGGTGAACCTTCGTGTTCCAAACACAGGTAACCTTCACGCGGATCACACTCGTTGCCGCCGGAGACTTCTTCGCCGTTGACCGAGAGTCGAACTTCGCCGTCGACCGTGCGCACGTAGTAGTGATTCCAGTTGCCGAAACCTTTACTCAATTCCTTTCGTGGAAAGCTTCGCCGTCCATTGGGCGATACAGGTGGAAATGGCTTCATCTTAGATTTGCCGACAGCGAACACGTCACCATTGGTCGAAAACCAATCCGCCTTCTTTCCGCTCTTCTCGTAACGTTCTTTGTAGCCATGATCGAGCATTTGGATTTCGATTCCACCATCGGGTAATTTGTTCGGCGGTAGATCGGTGAGCGCCGACATCGGTACCCAGGCAAAACAGCCCGAGTTGCCGGCGGACTTGAGGTGCTGCCACTCGATCACCAGTTCAAAGTTCTTGTACTTCTTCTTCGTGCGTGTCACGCCAATCGGAGTCCCACTGCAAAGGGCTTCCGTTCCTTCCCAAGTCAACGTGTCTTCATCGCCGTTGACGCGAACAAAATCGTCTCCATCCAAAGTTACCCAACCAGGGCCATCGCCACGAATCAAATCGCGGTCTTCTGCGTGCAGACCGCTTGCCGTGATCATGGCGACCGAGACCAAACAAATACGCAAAGACATCAAGCATTTCCTGAAATGGTGTTTCTCGTAGCTGAAATCAGAGGACTTCCGTCGGTATCTCGACGGTGTGGGTATTCGCGTTCGTGCTCTCCATTATACCCGGACGGATCCACGTTCAAGCGATCGTCGGGTTTGATGTCCAATCCGTTCCCCCGGATCCATTCGATTGACGACTTGAGCGTCTCCTTGCTGCCATCTCGGGCGAGCCGTCCCGATCGTCTTGATATCCGGAGGAAACGTTCGGCTCCACGTAAAGTTCTCGGAACCTGGGACAAGCCAGATTGTTAAATAGCTTGGCTGAGGCGACGGTTTCCAAAAGCACCTGCTCCGAACGGAATCGTTGACTAACAGCGACAAGACGATACGTAAACTTCACAGTGTTTCTACTGCCTTCCTGCTAAAGTTTTCGCGGGTCGCCCGAGGGCAGGCCGTTTTCAGGTGTTTACCAAAGGGACAGATTCAATGAGCCTGAACTCGCATCCGCTAAGAATCGTTGGGGCTGGGTACATGGTAACCTTGGTTTTGGCCCTGATGTGCGGTTGCTGTCTTAGCCTTTTCGTTTGGCTTGAGCGTTCGCGTTTGGATTCCCGTCATCAAGCTTTGTTTGCTCAAACTCATTTCGTCCCGACCCCATCACCAGCCGAAATCGCCGAACACAGGCGACTCGAAGAGATCTCTGCCGGTGGTCGGTTCTACAAGCCCCTGGCCATGGCTATTGATCTTCCCGGTGTTGAGCAACCGACACTGCAGCAAGCGAAAGACGTTGACCTGCCTGCTTCAACGCCCGTTGTTGGCGTCGAGGTAAACGGAACCGCCTGTGCTTTCGTGCTTGCCGAAATGCACGACCCGCGCCGTCATATCGTCAACCTGCTGATGAACCAGATTCCCATCTCGGTAACCTACTGCAATCTCAACGACTGCGCACGCGTGCTGAGCGATGATTCGTCGACCCCCATCCCTCTGCACATCGGTGGGCTGGACATTGAAAGTCAGATGGTTTTCTCCTTCCAAGGCGTGCGATACAGTCAAAAATCGAAGGCCCTTCCTTTGGCTGACTATCGCTTCCAACGAACAACTTTGGGAGACTGGTGCCGGAAGCATCCAGCAACGCAAGTCTATGTCGGAGCAAACGCGTCCTAATTCCATCCCGCTGATACGATCCGCTACAATCGTGATACCGAAGCACGACGGACAGGCTGCCAAAATCTGCCATGCTGTATTCAGGGCGGTGAAGTCCAAGTCGGTACATCGCAGGTAGACGGCGAACGATTTCAAATCGCTTTACTCGTCTGTCAAGCGAAGAACGTCAACAACACTGCCTATCGAGAGTACCGCGGCATGATGAGGATGAAGTTTACGTTGGCTGCGCTGTTTCTGATCGGCGCAACGACGTCGCTTGGTGATGACAACTGGCCTCGGTTTCGTGGACCCAATGCCGATGGCGTCGGCGGCGACAATCAGAACTTGCCGATGACTTGGAACACCAGCGACAACGTCAAATGGATTGCTGACGTTCCGGGTTGGGGATGGTCATGTCCAATTGTCTGGGGCGACCGAGTCTTTCTGTCCACGGTTGTCAGTGACGAAACGAACCTCACGCCCAACAAAGGTCTGTATTTGGGCAGAGGCGTTCGCGATCCCGCCAAGGGGATCCATCACTGGCTGGTCTACTGTTTCGATCTGAACACCGGCAAGGAGTTGTGGAAACGCGAGGCTCATACCGGCCAACCAAAGGTCCCCCGACATCCCAAGAACACCTATGCGGCGGAAACGGCAACGACCGATGGCGAGCGGCTATATGTGTTGTTTGGTGATCTAGGTCTTTATTGCTATGACCTTGACGGCGAGCCGCTGTGGTCAAAAGAAATCGCTCCCAAAAAGACTTTTATGGACTACGGTGCTGCCGCGTCACCGGTCGTCCACGACGGTCAGGTGATCGTGGTTTACGACAACTTCGAGGCATCGTGGATCGCGGCGTTCGACACGAAAACCGGTCAGCAGCGATGGAAAACACCTCGTGAAGAGACGCATTCTTGGGCGACCCCGTTCATTTGGAAGAACGACTTGCGCACCGAGATCGTGGTTCCCGGAAAAATGCGTAATCGCAGTTACTCACTGACCGGCAAGCTACTCTGGGAATTCAACGGCCAAATGTCGAACTTGGTAATCCCGTCACCCTTCGCGGCAGGCGGTCTCTGTTACATCGCATCGGGCTACGTGGGTGACGCGCATCGGCCCACCTTTGCCGTGCGGCCAGGTGGGGAAGGCAACATCACTCCTGAAGGCGACTTTGCCGATAGCGAGTTCATCGAGTGGTATCAGGGGACATCGTCGGCCTACAACACGACGCAGATCGTCTACGGTGATTATCTTTACACGCTTTACGATCAGGGTTTCATCACTTGCCACAATGCGAAAACGGGCGAACAGGTTTACAGCAAGAAACGTTTTTCTCCCGGCGGTTCGTTCACGTCATCGCCGTTCGCCTACAACGGTCACGTGTTTTGTCTCAGCGAAGATGGTCTGACCTATGTGGTCAAAGCAGGTCCGGAGTTTGAGGTGGTGGAAAGAAACCGGTTGGATGAATTGTGTTTGGCCAGCCCCGCGATTGCGGGTGAAAAGCTGCTGATTCGCACCGCCTCGAAACTCTATTGCTTGACCAAGGGAGCAAAACTGAATTCAGTAACCGCCGACATGCAGCCGCGCAGGAAAGCCTCGTCATACAGCGATCTTTGGTCCGCAATCGCCGCGGGCAATCGCGACGAAGTTGGGCGACTTTTGGCGGCCGGTAGCAAAGTCAATTCGAAACAATCCGGCAGCGGCTCCACTCCTTTGAATACCGCCGCCGTGTTCGGGCGAACGGAAATCGCCAAGTTGTTGATCAAAAAAGGGGCGGACGTTTCAGTTCCGAATGCGGACGGCAACACGGCATTACACATCGCTTCGTTCTTCTCCTATCTGGATTTCGTCAAGCTGCTGCTGGAGAACGGTGCCTCAGTCGACGCCAAGAGCGCGAAAGGCGAAACTCCCATCGACGTCGTTGCTGCCGATTGGAGTCCGCAACTGGAAGGAATCTATCAGTCGATTGGTAACATGATTGGAGTCGAACTCGATTTGGAGCGTATCAGGCTGGCCCGCCCCAAAGTTGCAAAACTGCTTCGCGAGCATCCCTGATACTCGCCCGGATGATTCCTGCATTTCGCTGGTTGGAACACGCGAATACCGTCTATGCCGGATTGGAACAAACAAGATGAACGGTGAATTAGGACGACGCGAGTTTTTGAAGAGTACCGCCGCCGCAGCCGCGATCTCCGCTGGCACGGCAGCGGCCGCTGTGGCAAAAGAAAATGCGGCCAAGCGGCCCAGTACGATTCCGACCCGAGTGCTGGGCAAGACCAAAGCGAAGTTGCCGATACTGGGCTACGGTGGCGCCGCTTTGCCTAGGGCTTGGGGCAGTCCGCTATCGACCGAAGATCGTGTGAAGCTGGTGCGATATGTGTACGATTCCGGCGTGCGGTACTTCGACACGGCCGGCAACTACATGGAAAGCCAGTCGATTCTCGGTCAAGGACTCAAAGACGTCCGCGACGATGTCTATCTGGTTACCAAGGTCGAGACCACCGATCCCGCTGAGGTGCGCAGAGCGGTTGAGCAGTCGCTGAAGGAATTACAGACCGACTATCTCGATTCGATCCTGATCCACGGAACACCAGGACTGGAGCAAATGACCGTCGAGCGGGCGATGACAATTCATGCGGAACTGATCAAACTGCGAGACGAAAAGATCGTTCGCTCGATCGGGCTGTCGGCGCACTCCTATTTTGACAAAGCGTTGGCCTTGATTGACTCCGGTGGGTTCGACCTGTGCATGTTATCGTACGGCTATATTCCACGCGGATACAACCAGATATTCTCCGCCCAGATGCTTGAGCTACGAAACGCGTGCCTGGCCAAATCGCATGAATTGGGGATGGGCATCGCCGCAATGAAGGTCATTGGCGCGGGTCTGCTCGGTGCCTGGTCCGGATATGTGGTGCCGGGATTCGACAAGCAGCGACTCGCGCAACTGCCGGGTGCGGCGGTCCGCTACGTGCTGGACGATGATCGCATCCATTTGTTGGTCATCGGGATGCGTCTGAAGACGGAAGTCGACGCCAACATCAACACGCTCTCAGGCGACGTAACCTACTCCGCGGACGACCGGGCTCTGCTGACAGAGTTCTGCGCGGAAGCATACCGCAGCGACGCGATCAAGAAAATGAAAATTGAGTGAGTCACCAGGGCAAATCCGTTTTTGAATTGGGGCCCTTCGGTGATGCTGGAAATTCGTAGGCCAGGACCTGCCCTGGCGATCCGATGGTCTTTTAATTCTATGCCAGGACAGGTGCTGGCCTACGAAGAACGTAATTGATTTTGAAAAACCGATTTGTCCCCATGCTAGAATGACAGCTCACCATCAATGACTGGTCGCATCAATCACATGAAAAATCGAATTCTCTTGGTGCGCCGTTGCGCACAGTTTCTCACCGGTCTCCTGCTGGTTTCGATCAACACGTTATCGGCGGCAGCGGCGGATCGACCCAATGTTCTGTTCATTGCCATCGATGACCTCAACCATTGGGTCACACATCTCAACCGCAATCCTCAGGCCCGCACGCCCAACCTCGATCGGCTTGCCAAGCTGGGCGTCTCCTTCAAAAACGCTCACTGTGCTGTCCCGGCATGCGAACCGTCTCGGTGTGCGCTGATGAGTGGTCGTCGGCCGTGGACGTCCGGTTGCTACAAGAACGGCCATGCTTGGAAGAAATATCAGCAACCAGGTGAAGGTCTAAGCGCCCAGTTCCTGGAAGCCGGATACCACGTCGCCGGTGCGGGGAAGATCTACCATTCGATGCAGTATCACGAATCCGAATGGACCGAATACATGTCCACCAAGGGACTCAGCAGCAATGGCCCAGGCGTCCAAAAAGATGACGGATTTCACACGGCGAAAACGCACCCGGATCTTCGGGACGAGGATTTGATTGACTGGCACACGACCAACTACTGCATCGAGCGCATCCAGAATTCACAAGACAAACCGTTCTTCATTGCTTGCGGCCTCTACAAGCCTCACCTTCCCTTCGTTGTCCCGCGCAAGTACTACGACGCCTTCCCGCTCGAATCGATCAAGCTGCCTCCCCACCGCGAAGACGACCTCGACGACATTCCGCCCGCGGGCGTGGCGATGGCCAACCCCCGCGGCGATCACGCCCGTTTTCTGAAGAGCGGACGCTGGAAAGCAGCCATCCAATCGTACTTGGCCACTTGCACCTACACTGACATGAACGTGGGGCGTCTGCTTGACGCACTCGAGGAAAGCCCCCACAAGGACAATACCATCATCGTGCTCTGGAGTGACCACGGCTGGTCCTTCGGTGAGAAACAGCACTGGCGCAAGTTCGCGCTTTGGGAAGAAACGACCCGCATGCCATTTATCTGGGTCGTCCCCGGTGTCACCCAACCCGATACCGTTTCCGACCGCCCCGTCGACCTGATGAGTGTCTACCCGACTCTTTGCGCCCTGACCGGCATCGACGCTCCGAAACACGTGCAAGGCCACAACATCATCCCGCTGCTCAAAGATCCCAACGCTGCGTGGGCACATCCCGCGATCACTACGCATGGTCGCGGGAATCATGCTGTGCGCACCGAGACACATCGCTACATTCGCTACGCCGACGGCAGTGAAGAAGTCTACGACCTCAAGACCGATCCATTCGAATGGAAGAATCTGGCCAGCGATCCTGCTGCTATCCCCATCAAGAAGCAGCTCGCCGCCTGGCTCCCCAAAAAGGAACAGCCCAGTCCGCAACAGAAGAGCAAGACAAAGAAGAAATGAACGCCGCCAGCTATCGGAGTGAACGTTGTCCGTTGCCGCTACTCATCGAAATAGAACGAAGCCGATGACTGCTCCGGCGGCTTTGATCATGCCGGTGATGGTGTTTCCTGGTCTGGCGGCGTCCGTCAACGCAGCTGCTGCTGCCCAGGCAAATCCCAACGTGTTGTTCCTGGCCGTGGACGACATGAACGACAGGGTCAACTGTCTGGACGGTTATGAGGGGACGGTGCATACGCCCAACATCGATCGCTTGGCGAAACGCGGCGCTGACTCGCGGTTCGCTTTCTGAAAACATACAACCTTGCCCACGACATCGGGGAAACAACCGATTTTGCGGACCAGCAGGCGGCGAAGGTCGCGGAACTGCATGCGAAGCTCAGCGCGCGGCGCCAAGACGTCGGCGCCGATCCGATGAAGCCGAATCCGGAATATCAGGAAGCACAGCGATGATTGAACCTCACGTCTTTTTGAATTGGTCGTTTGCTTGCTGCGCAGCTTTGCAAGTCGCATTAATCTCGGATAGTCCGGTCCTCGCTCAAGCTGGCCTGCGCGAATCACTGGAGCGTTTGGACAGGAACCAGAACGGCAAGATCGAACCCGATGAGATCACGCCGCTGGCCCGGCTGTACCTCGAACGGATTACCGAAGCGAGACGCATGTCGCTCGATCGCCCGAATCCGATCGATAAATTGCAGGAGGCGGCGCGGATTCACTATGCCCTGCAAAACGGCGTTGCCGGCAAGGATGTTCAGCCGCAGGGTGAAAGCACGGTCAAGAAATTTGGGCCGGCTCCAGATGAACCACTCGTCCCTGAGTTTGGCTTGGCCGAGGTCAAATATCCCTACACCCAAGACGATTTGGACTTTGCCGATCGGACCATGAAGAGCCACGATGAGGACAGGGATGGATACATCGATCGGGCCGAAGCAGCGGACAAGAAATGGACCCACCGCAATCCTTTTGACGATGATCTGAACAAAGACGATCGTTTGAGCCGCTTGGAGTTGGCGCAACGATACGCACGGCGAAGGCTATTGGAAAACGCGTCGGACGAGTTGCGTCAAAAGGCATGGCGGACCGGAGGCGACATCCGACCATCAAGGAGTGAAGGGGAAGAGAGGCGCGACGAGTCGCAGTGGTGGAGAAAAGGAGGCAGCAGCTATTGGCTTACCGCCAGCATTCTTGGCCGTTTTGACACGAACAAGAATGGTCGCTTGGAGTCGCTAGAATCGCAGGCGTTGGGACTGCCCATGACGCGGATCGACGTTGACCGGGACGGCGAATTGACTCGAGATGAGTTGCATGCCTTCATGACTCAACTACAGGACGAGGCGGGTGATCCGGCGCAGGGAATCCCCGGCTGGTTTTACGAGTTGGATACGGACCGGGATCAACAGGTTTCGATGCCCGAATTCACGACCGAGTGGACCGGCGAAAAACTCGCCGAGTTCACCTTGCTCGATGCCAACGGCGATGGCTTGTTGACTTCGGCGGAAGTCATCCAGTCCAAGGCAATGGTTGGGGGCAGCTACAGCAATCGCAATGCCGAACTGCTGCCGCCCCACAGGACCATTATCTCGGAGATTGACGTTCGTGAAGACTACTTGATCGGCGATTTGAATGTTCAACTCTCCATCACACACTCCAACGTGTCTTTTTTGGACGCGTATTTGACGGGTCCCGACGGACAGCGTGTCGAACTGTTCACGGAAGTCGGCGGCCATGACGACAACTTTGACGAAACGATCTTTGACGACCAGTCGCAATTTCCGATCGTCAAAGCCAGACCTCCGTTCAAGGGGACCTTCATGCCCGAGGCGCTCGTGAAACGGCAACCCAGCTTGAGCCACTTCAACGGCAAAAGCATCCGGGGCGTTTGGCAGTTGGTGATTCGTGGCACCCGCAGCGAACGATTCGGGATGTTGCACAACTGGAGTCTGCTCGTCAAACCACTCGACGAGATGCTTGACCGGTCGACAACGCCGGCCGCCAGTGATGGCCCCCAGCCCAGTCAGGTTTCTACCGCTTGGCCGGTCCAGCGTCAGCCACCGCCGGAGACCAAGACCAGTTACATCGCCCCGGAACGAAGCGAACGCCCAAAGACTGATTACGAGGCAATCGGTCGACGGATGGAGGAAGCTGTGAAAGCGGGAAAAATGACTGACGAACAAGTCCGACAAGCCTGGATCGCCATCAAGGCAAAGGCCAAAGGAAAAGACGAAGCTGTGAAGCGGGAGCAGGACGGGGGCAATGACAAACAGTCGAAATCGAAGCTGAGTCGACAGGAAGCAAGCGATCGGTACCGAAAACTGATCGAGAGCAAACGAGGTGGGCGAAACGAAAAGTAGGCACAAACAAACTGGACGCTGAAATAGATTCCGTGGCCGGCAGCAGCAATGCAATACCGACCTCGGAGAGGTCGGCGACAATGATGAGCCTGAATCTTACCCGCTCGATTCAGCGTGGCGTTCATGGTCTGTGTAGGATGACGCTTCATTTTCCGCGGCCGCCAACGTGCGGCCCTTTGAGAACTAACTGATCGATGCATCCATCGTATGCTCAAACGCTTGACGAGCCTCGCTTTCGATGCAGTTCAATTGTTCTGGTGTGAGACCGAACTCGTCATAGAACTCGGGCTCTAATTCGGTTGACGAGAGGCCCTCCGATCCTATTGCCCAACTCTTGGCCATCATGTCTGCCATGGAAATGACCAAGGCATGTTTCTGGCAGAAGGGAGCTTCATGCGGTTGGTGGTGCCAGCCGATCGCTGCCAAGATCTCATTCGGTAATCCCCAGATGTTTGCAGACGTGACGCCGATCTCCTCGTGAGTTGTCCCGAACAAGAAACGCTCTTCTTCGGTCAACGAGGGACCCTGAAACGATGATGTGAGTTCAACGTACTCGTCTGCAATCACGTCAAAGAAAAGCAGCTTTCCGACATCATGAAAGATTCCAGCAAGGAAGGCATCTGCTACTTCGACACCGGCCACGAGTGGAGCAAGACAAGTGGCGACAGAGGCACAACCGACCGAATGATTCCAGAGTTGTTGTCGCTGGATTCTGGCTCCGTCACCTGATGAAAACATGTTTGCCGCGGCGGCGGACATGCCAATTGATTTTATCTTCCTGCGTCCCAGCAACGTTACCGCATGAACGATACTGGTGACATCACGCGATGGGCAAAACAACGGGCTATTGGCAAGGCGCAGTATCTTCACGGCAAGTGAGGGGTCACACGAGACTATCTCTTCAATCTGTTTATTGGTGGCCTCGCTATCACGGCACGCAGTGACCAATCGCGTCACGGCTTCCGGAAAGGGGCGCAATTCCGGAGAACGCTTGAGATGCTCTTGAATTTGATGGTAGAGACGTCGCTTGTCTTCAACTCTGTGTAGCATAATCTGTTTCTTCCGCATAACCGTCTTGGCGGGTGCTTGGCCAAACGGACAACCAGATGGACAGAGCCCTGGTTCTAACATGCAACGGAAATCGGATGTGACAAGTAGAACCGGGGCTCTTCCACGCCCAAACGTGAAAGTGGGTAGGGAACATCCCGAGAGGGAGTGTCGTAAATGCAAGCAGGCCTGACAAACCATCGTGGAGGCAGTTGAGCACGCAAAGATTCAATCGCTCTGACCGAGGTCTCAATAAATGAGAACAGGAATCCGGTCCCTGAAACCAACACACGATATCACCTTGTACAATGAAGCCTGATATCGCGAGTTTCGTTGCTTATCCGTCATTCTTCACCAGCGATGAGCTGCCACGTATGGAAGGCAGATCCGAGGAGATCATCCGTTATGAAAAGAACCGCACTCGTCGTCGTTGGTTTTCTGATCGGCTTCCAAGTGCCGGCTGAAGAACCGCTGGCGAACGGCGAGCCGTCGCGACTGGTCATTTGGGACGATCAACCCGCCGGCAAATGGGACACGGCGTATCCCGTTGGCAACGGGCGCCTCGGCGCGATGCCGCAGGGCATGTTCCCGCATGAGAAGATCCTGATCAACGAGGAAACGATCTGGGCCAGACGCGACACCTTCGGCATGCCCGAAGATAGTCACCAGCACTTGGAAAAAGTCAGAGAACTGGAATCCGTCGGAGACTACAGCGGCGCCGATCAGTACTTCGAAAAGCATCTTGAGGACGGGCAGGATCCCTGCAGTTACCAACTCCTCGGCTGGTTGCACCTCGACTACCAGGACGCCGCTCCCGTCAAACAGCTCCGCCGAGAACTCGACCTCAAGACCGGGATTGCCAAGAACGTCTACACGCTTGACGACGGAACGACGATCACTCAACAGGTCTTTGCCAGCAGTCCGGACGATGTGATCGCGGTGATGATCTCGGCCAGCCGGGATATCAGCGTCAAGGTGTCATTGGACAAGGGCGTTGTCGAAAACGGTGACATCGTCCTGGCCGGTGCAGCATCCGGAGAGAATGCCACTCAGTACGTCGGGCGGGTCCGCGCGTTTCCTGTCGACAAGACCGAACCCGTTGGCGACGCGCTGGAGATCAGGGGCAGCAAGGAGGTCACGATCTACCTGTCGGTGGCAACCGACTTCGACCGGAAGAAAAGCCAGTCGAAGCTGCCGGATGGCTGGCAAGCCAAAGCGATTGGCGACCTGGACCGTCTGCAGGGCAAATCCTCAGCCGATGTTCAAAGCGCGGCGGTTCGAGAACATCAACAGTACTTCAATCGGTTGGACGTCGACTTCGGTCAATCGGCGCGAAGACATCTTGGTGCTGCCGACCAGAGATCGCCTGAACAGGATCAAGGGCGGCAAGACCGATGACCCCGACCTGATCGAAACGTACTTCCAGTTCGGGCGATACCTGCTGATCGCCTCCTCGCGGCCCGGCTGTTTCCCTGCCAACCTGCAGGGAGTGTGGAATCCGCACTCAGCTGCACCGTGGGGCTCCGACTATCACCTGAACATCAACATCCAGATGAACTACTGGCCTGCCGAGACGACGAACCTGGCCGAAACGCACCGAGCCGCTGTTCGATCTGATTCGCTATTTCCAGCCCAGCGGCAAAGAGATGGCCCGCAGACTCGGTATGAAAGGCTGGTGCATGGGCCATGCGACCGACATCTGGGGCCATGCACAGATCATGAGCCGGACGGCTTTTTGGGGCGGGTCTTTCTTCGGCGGACAGTGGATGACCTTTCATATCCTCGAGCATTACCGGTTCAACCGCGACAAGAAGTTTCTGGCGGCGAACTGGGACATCCTCACCGCGTCGGCCCAGTTCGTGGATTCCTGGTTGATCCCGGGCCCCGAAGACGGCCAGCTCATGTCTCGTCCGTCCTGCTCGCCGGAGAATTCGTTCACTCTACAAAGACAAGGCCGGCAAGGAGGTGCGCGCCGCCCTTTCTGCCGGCAATACCTTCGACCAGTTCATGATCCTGCAGGTGTTCAACGACTATGTGGAAGCGGCCGAAGCGCTCGGCAAACAGAGTGATCCGTTGGTGAAGAAGATCAAGGCGACCATCCCGAAGGTGTACCGGCCGCGAATCGCTGCCGATGGCCGGCTGATGGAATGGAGACTGCCGTTTACGGAACACGAGCCCGGCCATCGGCATATCTCGCACGTGATTGGTGCGTATCCCGGCAATCAGATCAACCTCGACCGCGACCCCGAAATGCGCGACGCGGTGATGAAGTCCATTGAAGGACGACTCGCGCGGGGCGGCGCCGGCACCGGATGGAGTCGTGCCTGGACGATCGGGATGTTTGCCCGGCTCTCGGACTCAGAGCGGGCCTACGAGAACCTGATCGCGATCCTCAAGCGGTCGACGCTCGACAATCTGTGGGACAACCATCCGCCGTTCCAAATCGACGGCAACTTCGGCGCCACCGCAGCGGTCGCGGAGATGCTCCTGCACAGCCACAACGATGAGATCAAGCTGTTGCCCGCCCTGCCGGAACAGTGGCCCGATGGCCATGCCCGTGGCCTGCGGGCTCGCGGCGACTACACCGTTGACATCCAATGGAAAGACGGAGCATTGTCCTCGGCAACAATCCACGCGGGCAGCAAACGCCGCCAGCGGCAAGGTTCCTGTGACGTACAACAACTCAACCAGAGAAATCAGAATCACGTCGGGCCAAAGCACGGAACTTGGCCCATCCATGTTCAAGAATTGATGCCTGTTGGGGGAAGCGGGTTCACTTATCGCTGCGAAAAAATACCCGTGGACGGCGAGTATTGATAGTTGCGGCGAATTCGTCGGATACGATCGGCGGCTCCGGGCCCGCTGATCGGCACGTACCCGGCACGAACCAGATCGTTAACACTTTTGGGGTGGCTGGCCGTTGTCGGCTGCATAGTCTCGCGACAGCTCATTCAACTGGG
Organism: Pirellulaceae bacterium; assembly: GCA_963714715.1. Taxonomy (GTDB): domain Bacteria; phylum Planctomycetota; class Planctomycetia; order Pirellulales; family Pirellulaceae; genus JBFJVZ01. The sequence continues at coordinate 58,443 of CAVQPV010000014.1, forward strand.
AAATCTCTTCGATCAGCCGACGAGGACTTGGCTGCGTCCGCATCGGTGCGATGGTCGCCGCCGCCGCTCCCGCTACAACTGCTAGAATCACCAATGCCGAGATGATTTCTAGAACGGAAAAACCGCTTTTCGTATTTCGTTTATTCACGATCGCCCAACTGGTTCCCAAAGAATCGGAACAACTGTCAAATCCCGAACCCGCTCGGTTCGGCAACACTGGAAACCTAGAACAGGCTGGTAAGTCAGGACGGAAGTAGCAAAGAAATGTCACAAACCTTCCAAAGTGTCAGTCCGATTAATGACACAGTCGTTTGGAGCGGAACCGAAACGACCGCTGATCAGATTGATTCGGTGATGAAGGCAGCGGCCAGTGCAAGCCTTCGTTGGAGAAAGACTTCTCAGGAATCCCGCATTGATGTGGTACGTCGTTACGCCCAGTACATCGATGCGAATCGTCACGCGATTAGCGAATTGATCACCCGCGAGGTGGGCAAACTGCCCTGGGATGCCGCTGCCGAAGTCGGCGCGGCGATCGCCAAATCGGAATTATCGATTCGGGCTCTCCGCCAGCGACGCGACAACCAAATCATCGAAGCAGGCTCACCCCGTCGCATGGTCCGCTATCAACCGATCGGCGTCGCGCTGGTTTTGGGGCCGTTCAATTTTCCGCTTCACCTACCCGGTGGCCAATTCATTCCGGCGCTGCTGGCCGGAAATGCAGTGGTGATGAAACCGAGTGACCAAGCGACTGCGGTCGGAGAGTGGATCGCAGAAGCCTGGAAGAAATGTGGTTTGCCCGATGACGTTTTTCAGTTGATCGTCGGACGTGTCGCCCCAGCAGTGACCGCCATCGACTCGCCACATGTCGGCGGCGTGTTTTTGACTGGCAGTCGCGCCGCCGGCCAAGCGATCCATCGGCAACTCGCGGGTCGATACGATGTACTATTGGCGTTGGAATTGGGCGGCAACAATCCGATCGTGGTTTCCGCTGATGTCCCGGCGTCTGACGTTGCGTCGACCGTGACCTTTTCAGCCTTCACCTCGGCCGGCCAGCGATGCACATGCGCACGGCGGGCGATCTTTGTTGACGGTCCGGAAACCGATAAACAGATTCAGGCCACCGTCGCGCAAACAGAAGGCCTGCGAGTTGGGTTGCCGGGCGCTGAGCCGGTACCGCAAGTCGGCCCACTGATTTCAGCCGCGGCAGCCGAGAGCCTCAAACAAACGTACGAGCGGCTGCTTCAGCTTGGCTGCACACCCGTCATTCCTTTCCAGCTCGGCGATTGTCGGGCCAATCTCGTTCGTCCCACGATTATTGATGCGTCATCTTTGAGCGAATCCGATTTGGTATCGCTCGGCGATCTGGAATGGTTTGGTCCCCTGTTGGTGTTGCTGCGAGTCGGCAACATGGATCAGGCGATCAGGTCAGCAAGAATGACCGCCTACGGACTGGCCGCGTCTCTACTGGGTGGTGATCAAGAACTGTTTGATCAATTCGTCGACGAAGTCGGAGCGGGCATCGTTAACTGGAATCGCCCGACCACCGGTGCTGCCGGGCACTTCACCTTTCGGAGGATTGAGTGACAGTGGAAACCATCGGCCGGCAGGATTCTATGCGATTGATTCTTGTAACGATCCGGTTTCATCGCTCGAAGCCGAATCGATGCCGGAGGCCGATCCATGGAGCGTGGCCAAGTGAAGCTCGTCGAAGCCCAGGTCGATAGAATCGTTGGACCGACGCATCACTTCGGTGGACTGGGTGTCGGCAACGTCGCTTCGCAGCACAGCGAAGGTCATCTCTCCAACCCAGCGGCGGCGGCAATTCAGGGACTGGACAAAATACGAATGGTCGCCAGCGTCGGCGTGCCCCAGTTCGTTTTGCCGCCACATCCTCGCCCCGACTTTCGATTTCTTCGGTCACTTGGCTTTACTGGCACAGATGCGGACGTGCTGAAGCGATCGGCTGACGAGTCGCCGCGATTGTTGTCCGCCGCGATGAGCTGTTCCGCGATGTGGACCGCGAATGCGGCCACGGTCTCTGCAGCCGTCGATAACGCCGGCGGCAAACTCACCTTGTCAGTGGCTAATCTTGTTGGCAGTGTTCATCGCGCGATCGAACCGCAGCAAACATTGGCGGATCTGCGCCGCTGCTTTCCGAAGGCTCGCGTCGTGCCAGCGATTGCTGGTGGTGCTGCCCTTCGTGATGAAGGAGCTGCCAACCACATGCGACTCGGTTCGCAGGAGAACAGGCCGGGACTACACGTCTTCGTCTATGGGGACCGCCAGCCGGAGCCCAATGTCTATTGGCCGCGACAGACGCTGGAATGTTGCCGGGCGATCGCCAGAATTCATCGCTTGCCGCCAGAAAATACGTTCTACCTGAAGCAAAACCCGGCAGCGATCGATGCCGGCGCTTTCCACAACGACGTCGTAGCGACCAGCCATCACGACATGTTGATTTTTCACGAACGGGCATTCCTTGACGCAGAAGAGACACTGGTGTCAATCAGGCGTCGATACAGGATGCTCTACAACCGAAAATTGAAAACGATCGCGGTAACGGAGAACGAATTATCCCTTCAGCGTGCCATTGCCACTTATTTGTTCAACAGCCAAATCGTCGACAGCCCCGACCCAGGCTCACCGGTGATCATTTGCCCAACGCAAGTCGAGGACGACGAAGATGCCGAATCCGTATTGATGCGGTGGAAAAAGCAAGGAATCGTCGGCAGGTACCAATTCGCAGAACTCGGACAAAGCATGTCCGGGGGCGGTGGCCCAGCGTGTTTACGGCTCCGCGTGCCAGTCACCGAGCGAGAGCTGTCAGACACCTCTACCCAGTCGCGGTGGTCTCAACGACGCCATGATCAATTGCGCCAGCTGATCGAGAAGCAGTACCCCGATTCACTGACATTATCGGATTTGGCAAACAGCGATTTCGTGCAACAAACTCAGCACGCCAGCCGATTGATTCACGATCGGCTGCGAGAACCGATGTAACAGTCACTAATTATTCTCCGTCCAGCAGGAGTGTGGCCAGGCGTTCGCGGCTTTTATGCAAACTTCGCTCCACAGTGCGGCGACTTCGACCTATTTTCTTGCTGATTTCGTCAACGGTATGGCCTTGGATTCGCAAGGAGAGGATGTCACGATCCAATGGACGAAGGATTTCCAGCGTCTCGCGAAGGCAAATCTCCAAGAACTCAATCGATGCCTCGTCGGATGAGATTTGGTCGATGAGCGAATCGAGAGGCACGTTGCGATTGATATCACGACGCTGAGCCGTCTGATACCTCGCCCGCCGACGTAGTTTGTGGACCGCGATCACCGCCAATAAATTCCACAACGTCGACCCGGGTGGTGCGTCATAAAGTCCAGATCGCACGCCGCGAAACATGCTCTTGAATACCGACTGCACCACATCTTCCGTCTCGGTGCTGGCCCGCAATCGCTCGCCCAATTTCGCCTCCACCAAGCCAAAGACTCGGCGTGCGTAACGTTCATACAAAGCTGTCGCGGCTTCCTCATCGCCCCCCCGCACCAAGACCAGCAGCGAGCGGTCAGTCTGGCTCAAACCATCGGAATCTGGCTGTGAGTTCGAAGAAGACAACTTGGTAACTCAAAGAGTGGTTTTCGTAGCACTCCGGAGGATCCGATCCCCACCAACTGATGCTCGTTCCTCACGTTGCGAACGCGGTCGACTGAAGCACATATCACCGATTAAACCATACCCGGCGGTACGAGACCCGCAGAAAATGCCCCGTTAGGGGGATTTGCCGAGTGGGAAAGAAATAGGGACCGATTTCGGCCCTACGGCGATGCAAGGGAAGAAAAGCAGACAGGTGTGGGTTGGTAATTCCTACTACTAATGAGTAGGCGTGCCCCTACGCAACCCGCACCTGCTGCTGACCGTGTCTTCCCGCCACAAAAGATGGGAAGGCAAAAAGGTAGAGGCGGATTGCGGTCACAACCCCGCCAGGCTTTTTCAGAATTTTCGAATCTTTATTTTTGCCAGGCCAAACCAACGAAAAACGCCAATAAAACCGACGTATTCCGAACGAGGCAATCAACCAAATCGGCAAGATCCATCAACGATCTTGCCCGCCATGGAGAATTCAGCTTCCCTAGGAACGGTCAAGAACAGATTTCGTACTGCCGATTGCCGAGCGAGGAGCTGCAGGTGAAATGCCGCACGGCTCAGTCGCGGAGCCCGCGGTCCTGGAGACCTTTGCGAATCTCAACCCACTGCCCCATATCGTCGATGACGCGAATGGAGGAGATGCCCGTTTGCGCCGCACTCGTGCTGAGGTCCTCGCTGGACAGCTTGCGGAAGTCGGGCATGCCAAGGTACTTTCCGCCGAGTAGTGCTGTTCCGCCCGATTTCAGCACGCGGTACACGTCACGCATTTTCTTCTCTCGATTGCCCCATATCAGAAAGGGACCGACGCCGGCGATCAGATCAAACGAGCCTGCTTGGAACGGCAAGTCGTCATCGAGCCTGCCGACTTTGCAGAGAATGCGGTCCCTCAAATTCGCTTTGGCAATCCGTTGCTCGGCCTCCGTGGCCGCTTTTTCTGAAGGATACAGGGCGGTGATCTCGAGGTCGGTCAGTTTCACAAATCCGCGCTGCAAGCTTTGCGCCTCCCTGCCGTCGTTGGAACACAACAACAGGCATTTGCCCCGGGTGATTTCATAATCGGCGATCAAACGATGGACCAGCATGTGTGGGCCGAGCTGAGCTTGATGCGCAGCCCCAGGCGCATCGGGGCCGACAATCTTGACCCATTGCCCCCGAGCGTCGATGACTCGCGCTCCGGCAACTCCCGATTCAGCGACAATCTTCCGCAGCTTTTCCGTGGTGATTCTATGCTCGTAAGGTGTGTAGATGTATCGGCCGCCGAGAAAGGCCACGCCGGTCGGCTTGAGTACCCGCTCAACCTCCTTCAAACACTTGCCGATGTCCGGGATGAATGTCAACGTTCCGCGGCTGACAATGATGTCAGCGTAGTCGTCCTCAAACGACAAGTCTTGGGCGTCTCCAGTGACGAAGCGAATACGGTCCTGGAATCCGGCTTCGCCGACTCGCTTGTCAAAGAGCGGCTTCATCTGCGGATCGATGTCCAGGCCAATGATTGTCAGATTCGAGCGTTTCGCCAACTCGATATCGAGGACGCCCGTCCCGCAACCAATATCGATGCAGATTCCTTCGCGAATCCCACCGCATTCACCGAGCATGCGCGCGGCCGTCAGGGGAAATGTGTGTCCGACGCGATGCGTCGCGACCCAATCGATCGCCTCAGCGTGCGATCTTCCGCCGACGATGGTAAAGCCCGCCGTCGACTCGGACCAGAGCCGATGCCCGGTCGGTCCGCCCGCGAAACGCACGAAGCCGGTAGCGTCCTGATGCTTGCCGACCGTGGCCGCCCAAACGGGCTCTCCGCTCGGGTGCTTCCAAGCCACCTTGGTAGCGCCCGCGACTAAATCCAATACAGACCGGCCGTTCCCTCGCATGGCCATGCAGAGCACGACATCGAAACTGATCCCGCCCTTTTGAACCAACGCCCTGATCTCTGCAACAGGTCGAAAGCTAACGTCCACGCGTGTTCCGCTGCGCCGTTGAAATTCACCGGCAATGGTCGTCAGCGGCAGCTTAAGACGCTCGTCGGCAAGAACCCTGCATATCTCTCCGGCCACTTCGTCTTGCGCACGTTTGCCACCGGGCCCCGTTTGCTGTGATGCAGCGGGCATAGCGACGAAAGCCAAGACGCCGCACATGATCCACGGAAGACGAATGTGATTCATGGCTCGTTCCGAAGAGTATCGTGATAGATTGGATCCGTCCTGTGTCATTGTAGAGCAATTCTCGGCCAGCCGTGTGGATTGGCATCGCGGGGCGCGGCACGCCGTCGTCATGATGGCGCCACACGATCGCGCTGACCGACGCATCTCCACGCCTGGCGACGGCGTCGACATCGGTGGTTACTCTCGATTCGGGATGCATCAACGGTTGCAAGTCGCGTCCGGCCGAGTTCTCCACCGCGACCTGCTGGGAATCGAGCCGGCTGAACATCCGAAATGCGTTGAATACCGGCTTGGGAACGCTGCCGTGCACGCCGCACATGCCGGGCTGGGGACTGGGTTACCTTCAGTCGCTCCACTTCATGTCCTATATTCCCAACGCCGGAGTGCACATGGAGTTCAAGGGACACGGCAACGTTCCCTTCGACTGCAGCACCTCTTCGTTGAAATGTGAGAACGGAGGCATTCGCGTCCCCAGTGGCCCCGGCTTCGGTATCGACATCGATCCAGACTACATCAACAAGGCTCAACCGATGCCGAGCTGAACCGTTGCGTCGCAGTCCTTCTGATTCGCACACGGAGACCCTTACTCGCTTGATTCAGCACATTCGACGTTGCAACTTTCAAACACGTAAGAGATTAGGAAGGCCGACGCTGTGCGGATACGCTGATGCGTGGATAGGCATGCCGTTCGGTGGCCAGAGAGGCTTGCAAACGACATTTCTGTAACGCATCGTTTGCGATCGTTATACTTACCGGTGCTGGAGGTGAATTGTGATTGGCAAATTCGCGCGAGTAGTTGAAATGAAATTTCAGACCGGGCGGATGAGGATTTTGAAATCACTCTTGCTAACAACAGGCGCGTTCTTGACCGCTGCGTCACAACCGACGCATGCGATCGATCCAGAGTCAGTAATCAGTCCCAAACATAGCACGTTGCGACTTCGCGCGATGCCGCATTCGAATGGTGCGCAAGTCGAGGCAGCGGTGCGCTAACTCACGAATTTGAGTGAACAATCGGGCCGGTTAACTGACGATTTCTTCGACCACGCGCGCCGGGCGTTTGTTGGTGACGATCTGTTCCTGCCCACTGTGGACGTACACCAAATCTTGATGGCTGAGCCCAAATTGATGCAGCAACGTGGCATGGAAATCATTTGGTGTGACCACATTTTCAACTGCGCGGTGGCCAAACTCGTCGGTGTTTCCGAATGTCATGCCGCCACGCATCCCGCCACCAGCGAGCCAGATGCTGAAGCCTTGGCCATTGTGGTCGCGACCGGCCTTCTCGGGTGAACCGTGTTCCTGAGTGACGGGCAAGCGACCTATCTCGCCGCCCCAATGGACGATCGTCGAATCAAGCATTCCCCGCTGGCGTAGATCCTTTACCAGCGCAGCCGCCGGTTTGTCCGTCTTCTTACAAATGGAACTCAAACCGCTGACGATGCTACTGTGATTGTCCCACGGTTGACCGTTGTGGAACAATTGCACAAAGCGAACGCCCCGTTCCACCAGTCGCCGGGCGATCAAGCAACGTGTGCCATATTCGCGAGTCTCCGGTTCATCGATCCCGTAGAGTTTGTGCGTCGCGGCGGTTTCTTGCTGGATGTCGAGCGCCTCGGCGGCAGCAGTTTGCATTCTCGCCGCTAACTCATAACTGGCGATGCGTGCTTCTAGCTCCGCCTCACCTGGATGCGCCTCCAGATGGCGTCGATTGAGCATTTGCATCAAATCCAGATTTTGTCGCTGGATTTTTCCTTTCAGATGCGCGGGTGCGTCGAGATTCAAGATGCGAGGTTCTTTCGGTCGCAGCACCGTTCCTTGAAACATGGCTGGCATGAAGCCGTTGGACCAGTTCGTAACGCCATCGACGGGCAAACCACCTGGATCAGTCAACACCATGTAAGCCGGCAAGTCTTGGGATTCGCACCCCAGTGCATACACCAACCACGATCCCAGCGTCGGCCGGCCCAGCACTCCGGGAATGCCACCATGAAAGTAGCGAATCGATACTTCATGTCCGTTCGCACCGGTATGCATGCTGCGAATCAGGCAGATGTCGTCGACAATTCCAGAAGTGTGTGGCAGTAACTCGGACAATTCGGTACCACACTGGCCGCGCGGTGCGAATTGAAATGGACTGCCCAGTAGCTTCTTGCTCGCTTCGTTGACAAAGCTGAACGCGACGTCCTCCTTGTAATCCGTACCGCTATACTTCGTAAGCATCGGCTTGGGATCGGTAAGGTCCATGTGCGATGGGCCGCCATGTTGAAACAGCGAAATCATCGCTTTGGCACGCGGCTCGAAGTGCGGCTTTCTTGGCAGCAAATCATTGTGCGGCTTCGCCAGCGAAACGCTCTTGGGCTTGGCAAAGGCATGTTCTTGCTTGAGCATCCAAGCCAACGCGAGTGATCCGATGCCCATGCCGCTGTGAGCCAACAGTTGTCGTCGATTTGGTAAATGCATGTTCAATCTAATCCACGTACACGAATTCGTTCGAGTTCATCAATGCGTGGCAGAAATTTGCGAGCACCTGTTTCGCCGCCGTCGAACCCTTCACGATGCCGGCCGGATTTCGATGCAGTTCCACCAACTGGGCCGAGACGTGGTCGACCGACAACCGCAGTTCCTCGTCACTCGGCGGACGACAGTAAATCGTCTGCCACGCGTGTCGTAGTTGATTCGGTAGTGCCGAGTAATCTTCGCTTGGCAACGGACCGTGGAACTCAGCTGCCGTATCGCGGACCTGCTCGCCGCCTGGATCTCGGACCGTCAACTTCGCCGTCCACGAAAAGGAATCGGAGTTTTCGTTCGTCAAACAATCCGTCACAAAATCGATCTGTTTCGCCCGATGTGACATTCAGTTGTGCGATTTCGGTTGACAGCCGCTCCGTTGTGCGCACTCCACTGGCCAAGCAATCCCTGGCGGTCGGACACGATCCGTCCGCGAACGCCATCACCGCTGGGTGAACCATGGCTCAGCGAACCGCTCATAACGATCTGCCATATCGACCGCGGCCGTCCAACGACGAATGGCAGCGAGGCTGCCACCCGGATGTCCGCCGCCCGCATTGACAATGACCCAACCAATCTTGGGATCGGGACGCTGCTCACCGCCCTGCCACTCGGAGCCCGTCCAGTGCGGCAAGTACGGCAAAATCCACGACCTGCGCTTGACTGTTCGTCGAACCTACCAGACCCATAGCTCCAGGCATTTGGCAACGGCTTGGGTAATTCGGGCAGCGAAGGCAGCGGAGCCGACGACAACGCAGGTGTTTCTTGAATGATTCGTTCGGCCAGCAAGTCGGCTTGTTGCAACGTGAACTCACCGTTAAGCAAGATCAGCGACTGGGTTGCAACCGTGGAGACAGGGCGTCGCTGGCAATTGACGTCCATCACCGGTGCATCAAAACTTTGCAACATCGCGACCGGTTGGGATCTGCGAACACGAATGTAGATGCTACGACGCGTCTGTTGACCATCGACGATCACTTGTCCGGTATCGTCTTCCTTGATGGCGACCGGAGGACCAGCAAATTTTCGGTCCAGGGTTCCCGATGCAAACAGCATCCGGTCTCGCAGGATTTCCGCATCCAGACGCTGGATGGGTCTGCGCCAGTAGTAATCATTTTCGGCGTCGATCGCCATCTTGTCGCTGTCGCGGACTGAACTCTGCCGCCACGCAGTCGATGTCAGTATCAATCGATGAAGTTGTTTCAGGTCCCAACCGCTGCGCATGAATTCGTCGGCTAACCAGTCAAGTAGCTGTGGATGCGTGGGAGCGCTGCCGAGCTTGCCGAACTCCGATGGTGTGGCAACGATCGCTCGGCCAAAGTGATGAAGCCAGACGCGATTGACGATGACGCGCGCGACGAGCGGATGCTTGCCGCTGGTCAACCAATTTGCGTAAGCCAACCTGCGTCCCGAAGTCGGTAGCGCTGGATCCTTTTCCGGAATCGTCGGCAACTGGCCCTCCGGTGCAGCGACGGTTAGATCCGCAGGAGATACTTTTTGCTTCGGTTGCTGGTGATCGCCTCGATGAAACAAATGTGTCTCCGGAATGCGACCCGGCTGCTCGGTCAAGGCTCGCACAAATTCTTCTTTCGGTTTGCGAGCACGAATTTCGCTGATCTGCGCGTCAAATTTCTTAAGCTCTTCTGCGGCGTCGGGCAGATACTGGTAGAGCACTCCGGGTGAAATGTTCACGCTGGGATATTGTTTCAGCAACTGCACCTGATCCGACGACCGATCTTTTTCCGCCGTTTGGTAAGCGGTTCGCAATTGCTCTCGCAGCGGCTCTTCGTATTTCATTAGCTCCTTATCGAGCGCCTGTGCCATGAATTCGGTCTGTTTGGCAGTGCGATCGGCGGTGACCTTTTGTGCTTCTTCCTCAATTGCTTTCGCCTGCGCGAGATCCGCCTCGGTGTACAACGACACCCGGCGTGCGTTTGGGCACTCGCCAGTTCTGCCAGTCCAGCGCGGGCTCAAAGATGGCTCGCATGGCAAAATAATCGATTTGCGAAATCGGATCATAGCGATGATCGTGGCATTGAGCACAGCCAACGCTGACGCCTAACAGCGATGAACTGACGATCTTCAGTGTGTCGGCGATGACTTTGTTGCGCGCCTCGGGGCTGTTATCGCCCGAGCCTGTTCCATCGGCCGCCATCCGCAGAAAGCTGGTTGCCGTCAACAACTCAATTTGCTCGGGTGTCCAATCACCGTGCTTTGGTCCGGCAAGTTCGTCACCTGCCAATTGTTCCACGATGAAACGATTGAAGGGTTTGTTTTCGTTCAGGGATCGCATCACATAGTCGCGATACTTCCAGGACCAAGGGCGATCCGCATCCTGAGTGGTTTGACCTTCGGAGTCGGCATAACCGGCGACATCCAGCCAATGTCGTCCCCAACGTTCACCGTAATGAGGTGAATCGAGCAAGTGGTCGATCAGTTGCTGGTACCAGTCCTCATCTGTCAGCTCATTCCAACGAACGAACTCATCGGTCGTCGGCGGCAATCCGATCAGATCGAAAAACAGACGGCGAATCAGCGTCGGGCGATCGGCATCGGGCGAGAACGACAACCCGGCGGGCATGGCTTGCAGTAGCAAGGCATCGATCGGTGTCCGCGCACGCGTCTCAGGGGCGAACGCCGGAACTTCAGGTCGCCCGATGGGTCGAAATGCCCAGTACTCTCGATCCTCGAGTGTGATCGGGATGCCAGGCCCGATCCGTTCCGGTTCCGGTCGCTCTGTCTTCGCCCCGGCCGCCAACCATCGTTCAAGCAATTCGATCTTTTCCGCCGGCAAATGAGCTTCGCCGGGAGGCATGTCTGCACTGACGACGCGCTGAAGCAGCAGGCTTTGCTGCGGCTCGGCCAAGTCGATTGCCGCACCCGAGTCGCCACCGGTCGCCATGAAACGAACAAGCCGCAGATCGAGGTTCCCTTCCTTTTCCTGCGTTCGCTCCATGGCAATCAAAACAGTACTCACGGAGAACAGGGCGTATATGCCGTTCAAAAGTTGGCTCGACGGGTTCTGTTGCGAGGCCATCGTGAATGAGAAGCAAGAGCATTGCAAACGGCATTGACCGCGTACAGGTACGAACAGTGTGGAACATAGGTGGGACCTGCGAAGCAGGTTGAGGTGGGAGAATGCTGGTTGGTTGCAGCAAGCTGTCTGACTATACCAGAACGCTGCAGTTCCTTCATAGAAAGTCGGGCGGGTAGGCATCACGACGTTGAAGGGGCAGCAGTTTCCCCTGCGACGGGGAATCGGGCCGTTCCGGTGGCGGATTCACCATACACAAGGCAATTTATCACGCGAAAACTACAGCAGAGATCATCACCCACGTTGCTTTACGATGTGGATGGCCGGCGGCGGTGCCAAAGGCGGAACGATTTATGGCGAAACAGCTGACTTCTCCTATAACATCGTGAAGGTTCCCGTTCATATACGCGACTTCCACGCGACGATCCTGCACTTGCTCGGCTTCGACCATGAACGATTTACCTACAAGTTCCAGGGACTTGGCCAGCGTCTCACGGGCGTTCTGCCCGCCAGGGTGATTGGATCACTGCTGGCGTGAAAGAGTGTGGCGACGGTTCCGCGTGCAGCGCGTGGTAGAATGACCCTTTGGTTTTTGAACACTCAGCGTGGTTCCTCATGGCGGTTTTCCCTGACCGCGGTGATACGCGGCGAAGATTTTTGGGACGACTTGGTGCCGGCTTTGGTACGCTTGCACTTGAGGCGTTGATGAGGCAAGGACGAATGCTTTTCACCTTGGTCCCCTCGGCAAAGTGCTCGTTTCACTCGTTTTTTTCCTAAATGGGATCCAACACAACGAGAATCGCTGCATATCCAACACGCATACTTTCTCTATCGTGCGTCTGTGAATCAGCTAGAATAGGGTCAGCCTGCGAGGCGTCCCATGATGGGAGTCGTCTGCCGGAGACCCCCACCATTGTGAAGTGTATGTGAGCCCCTTCACGCTTTGCCCCGCCTTCCTACCCCTCCCTGGAGGAAATGCGCTGCCCGTGTTTTCTCAACTGGTTTCTCTTCACCGCGACCCTGGTCAACTGATGCCTGCTCGCTTCGAAGCGATCGACTCCGCAATGCCTTTTTCGCATCGAAGATCGGTTTGCCTCGCGTTGATCGGACTGGTCGTTGTGGGGCTTGCTGCGGCAGTTCCCTGCGCTGCCGATCCAGGCCCCCAGGAGCAGCAACCGGACTCCGTCGAACAGGAAAAGTTCTTCGAAACGAAGGTTCGCCCACTGCTATCGCAATACTGCGTGGAATGCCATGGTCCGGATGATCAGTCCGGTGAACTAAGACTTGATCGGCAGGTTCATTTTCGGCGCGGTGGTAGTTCTGGACCCGTCGTCGCCGCGGGCGATCCGAAAGCAAGTCGCTTAATCCAGGCGATCGGCTACCAGGACAACGAGTTGCAGATGCCTCCCGAAAGCAAGTTGCCCGACGAAGCCATTTCTATTCTTTCTCAATGGGTACAGCGGGGCGCTCATTGGCCGGAGGAGGGCGCCGCGACAAACGCCACGGTGGCAGTCGCAATGTCGCCATCTGAACACATCGACACCTTGCGACAGACCCACTGGTCCTTTCAACCGATTGTTGCCACCGCGCCACCTACGATGGAGCAAATATCTCCGGGCGTGTCGGCAGTCAAGGTGAACGAAGCCGACAGTGGCGACATCAAGGCGATCGATCGCTTTGTCCTCGCCCGGCTATCCGAAGCTGATCTGACCCCCAATCCACGCGCAGATCGCCGCACGCTCATTCACCGCGCCTACTTCACGCTGCTCGGATTGCCACCGTCCTATGAAGAGGTGCAAGCATTTCTGACGGACAAAGATCCCGATGCCTTTGTTCGACTCGTGGATCGCCTCCTGGAAAACCCTCACTACGGCGAACGCTGGGCGCGTCACTGGCTTGATATCGCGCGCTATGGGGATACGACCGGTTACCTGGCCGGAAGCATGGAAACACGCTACCCCTACGCGTTCACCTATCGCGACTACGTGATCGATGCTTTCAACGACGATAAACGGTTCGATCAGTTCATCATCGAACAGATCGCCGCCGACCAACTTGAACTGAAAGGTGAGCAGCGACGTGCGCTCGCAGCGATGGGCTTCCTGACCGTCGGACGCCGCTTCATGAATCGGCAACAAGATATTATCGATGACCGTATCGATGTTGTGACACGTGGCTTTCTTGGCATGAGCGTTGCGTGCGCACGATGTCACGACCACAAGTACGATCCGATTCCAACCGCCGACTATTACTCGCTTTACGGTGTGTTCGCTAGCTCGGAGGAGCCAGCCGAATTGCCGCTGCTGGGGGAACCCAAACCATCGTCAGAGTATGATGCATTTCTGCAAGCCAAAGCGGAGAAACAAAAGGAAGTCGACAAGTGGCTTCAGGAGCGCCGCCTGGCAACTGAAAACGAACTCCGCTCTCGTGTCGCCGACTATCTGGTTGGTGTCGCCAAGATGTTGCCACAATACCGGAAAGGCAAACCGCAACTGCAAGGCAAACGAGGCGCGCTGCGACGCGCTGCCGCGGTGCGATGGCAACAGTACCTTTCCAAGCCCGCTGAATCACCCCAGCTGATTTGGGCGCTGTGGCGACACTTGGCCGCGCTGCCCGCGAACGAGTTTGCTGCGAAATCGGTAACGATTCTTGACAAGGCTGCGGCGATGAACAGTCCCGGCGAAAACCCGGGCACTGGTACTGGCGATCAAGCATCGCTCGGAGTTCCGCGGCGCTTGCTGGATGCTTTACGAGAGGCTCAGCCCCAATCCATGCCCGAGGCCGCTCAAATATTCGGTGATTCTCTGGAAGCAGTCTACGGGCAGTGGTTGGAAGCAAGCAAAGCGGATGCGAGCCTCAAGCGTCTTCCTGATACGGGCGACGAAATGCTAAGGCAAGCGCTGTGGGACGCCAAAGCACCGACCTCTCTGGACGCGGAGCAAATGATTGCGCACCTGGATCAGGGCGAACGCAACAAGCACAACCAGTTGCTTAGCAAGGTCAATGGAGTGAGCGTGACCCATCCGGGCGCCCCGCCAAGGGGAATGGTGATGGTCGATAAGTCCAAACCAGTAGCACCGGTCATTTTTCGTCGCGGAGTTGCCAGCAATCGTGGCGATTCGGTCCCCCGGCGTTTTCTGCAGGTCTTGTCTCACGTCGACGGCGGCCAGCCGTTTGAACAGGGAAGTGGTCGATTGGAATTGGCCCGCGCTATTGCCAACCCAGACAACCCGTTGACAGCACGTGTGATTGTCAATCGCGTCTGGCAACATCAGTTCGGCAACGCTCTAGTGCGAACCTCGAGCGATTTCGGCACTCGGGGCGAGCAGCCGACTCATCCAAAACTTCTCGATCATTTGGCCGCAGAGTTCATGGCTGATGGCTGGTCAATCAAACGACTGCAACGACGCATCATGCTCTCGGCTACTTGGCAACAATCGAGCCATGTCCGTGAGCATGCGTCTGGGGCAGATCCAGAGAACCGCCTGCTGTGGCACATGCCACGACGTCGAATGGAATTTGAACCACTGCGCGACCGATTGCTGATGGCCGCGGGACGTTTGGATGATCGCATTGGCGGACGATCGGTGATGATCCATCAAGACGCCACGCGTCGAGCGCTTTACGCGTACATCGATCGAGAAGACTTGCCAGGCTTACTTGCCAGCTTCGATCTTCCCAGCCCCGACGCAAGTCAGGCAAAAAGGTCGCAAACGACCGTCCCACAACAGGCCCTCTACCTGATGAACTCGGACTTCGTCATTCAGCAGGCCAAGGCATTGGCTGCACGCGCCACCGCAGAACAGAAAGAGGGCGGGCAAGCCGTCAACGCCGCCCAAATGCAACGCAATACGAACGAGAGGATTCAGCGATTCTATCGCTTCGCGCTCGCTCGCGATCCAGACGCGGAAGAAATGCAGGCGGCCCAGCTTTTTGTCGATCCCACAGCGATCGAAGCATTCCGTCAGGCGCAACAACGAAACATCGACCCACGGGAAGCTGCTCGTTGGCAATACGGCTACGGCTATTGGAATGCGGAGAAAGGCACGATGGAGTTCACTCCTTTTCCGCACTTCGATGGCCAGTCCTGGCAGGCGTCGAAGCAATTCCCCGATCCAATCCTGCACTACCTTCAGGTCACTGCGGATGGAGGTCACACGGGTTCGAATCGACAACAAAGTGCTGTCCGTCGCTGGGTTGCACCCGTTTCGGGCGTCGTCAAAATCACCGGACGTCTTAAGCATGCCGAGAAAAAGGGAGACGGTGTACGAGCACAGTTGGTCCACTCGCGACTTGCTGTCCAGGCCCAATGGAAAGCCTTCGGCACCGAGGTGGAGACGACGGTCGAAGCCATCAAAGTGCAAGCGGGAGACACGCTCGATTTCATCGTCGACTTCGTCCAGACATCAAGCTTCGATAGCTTCCACTGGTCGCCGGGTGTCGAGTTGATCGAATTGGCCCCATCGGACCAGTCAAATGACAGATGGAAGCCAGGATTCACGTGGAATGCGACAGCCGATTTTGCCGCCTCCTCCAAAAAACTCGCTCCCGGCGAATCGCTTGATCCATGGGTTCAGCTCGCCCAGGTCTTGCTTTTGTCTAATGAGTTTGCGTTTGTCGATTGAGTACCCGATCGAGCCGATCATGTCAGAGACGCTTAGCGTTCGCATCTTGAAACCAAGTCAAGCAACAATTTCGCCATGACAGATTCCCTTCCGCATCTTGGTCCGTTGCCAGCGACCCGTCGCGAGTTCCTGCGTCGTAGTGGGATCGGCCTGGGCTCGCTTGCCTTAGCAGGTGTCATGTCCGACGACACGTCGAGTCGATTACAGGCCGCAGGCAACAACCCGATGTCCCCAAAAATGCCTCACTTCGCCCCGAAAGCGAAGGCGGTGATTCATCTGTTCATGAATGGCGGACCCTCGCAGGTCGATACGTTCGATCCGAAGCCAGCACTCGATAAACACCATGGAAAAGCCATCCCCCTGGACTTGCGCACCGAACGCGAGACCGGGGCTGCCTACCGCTCGCCGTTTAAGTTCCAAAAGCACGGCCAAAGCGGCATCGAAGTGAGCGAATTGTTTTCGCATGTGGGCGAGATGATCGATGACGTTTGCGTCGTTCGATCCATGCACGCCGACGTGCCCAATCACGAACCATCGCTGATGCTGATGAACTGTGGCCATGCGCAGTTCGTCCGCCCGTCGGTCGGGTCGTGGGTGACGTATGGGTTGGGGAGTGAAAATCAAAACCTACCCGGCTTCATTTCGATGTGCCCCAGCGGCTATCCCATCAAGGGCGCCGAGAACTGGCAAGCGGGTTTCCTGCCGGGTGCCTACCAAGCGACCTATATCGACAGCAAGCACCAGGAAATCGAGCGATTGATCGCCAATATTCGTAATGCCTCGGGCCTCGGACGCGGCGAGCAACGTCGCCAACTTGACCTTCTGCAAATGTTTAACCAACGCCACCAACGAGCCCGCCAAGAGGACGCCGAACTTGAAGCTCGTGTGCAAAGCTTTGAACTGGCTTATCGAATGCAGATCGAAGCCACCGATGCATTCGACATCAGCCGCGAGCCCCAGTCCATTCGCGAGATGTATGGCGATTCGATCCAAGCCCGGCAGATCTTGATCGCCAGGCGGTTGGTGGAACGTGGCGTGCGCTACATTCAGCTTTGGCATGGAGCTGGCCAGCCCTGGGATAGTCACGACAAGATCGAGGACAACCATCGGCGACTGGCGGGCGAGTGTTCCCAGGCGATCGGAGCACTGCTCAAAGATCTCAAGCAACGTTCGCTGCTCGATGAGACCCTGGTAATCTGGGGTGGCGAGTTCGGGCGTACGCCCACCGTGGAACTGCCCAAACCGGGCGCCAACGCGGGAACCACCAGCGGTCGAGATCACAATCACTACGGGTTTTCGATGTGGCTGGCAGGCGGCGGCGTGAAAGGAGGTTACGTGCATGGAGCGACCGACGAGTTCGGCTTCCAGGCAGTCGAAGACCGTGTTCACGTACACGATCTTCATGCTACCATTTTGCATTTGCTAGGATTCGACCACGAACGACTTACCTATCGCTACGCCGGTCGTGATTTCCGTCTCACCGACGTCCACGGCCGCATCGTCCACGATCTCATCGCCTAAGCCGACGCGTTGTAGCGTGCCTCTGTTGACCAATTCGGCGTGGATTCAACGCCAAGACGCGCCGGAATAGTCGTCCAGTTGAACGCGCTTGAGCGATACGAAACATTGAGGTTGGATCGCTTTTGCGTTGCGCCGATACGGCAAAAAAGAACCCGCCCTCTTCATAAACCAACAGCTTGTAGAGTCGCGCTTTCAGTTTTTGACCAGCCAAGCCAAGTTCCACCTGGATGTCTTAGACAATGGAAGCAACCAGTCGACAATGGTCAGTGAATCAGTCGGCAACAATATGAAGACTGGCGTTCCGGCAGGATTGCCTATTTTGAAAGAGCGTTTTTGGTGAGCCTTGGTAAGGCAGGCCGCATCCTGCGGATAGTAGAATTCCACACATCACCGGTTCGGCGACGTGGAACGACTGTCAGTAGATCCTCGGCAAGGTCCCCATGTGGGTCGACTAAGCCAACGCCTCGACCGGCTTGCATGTCACTCGCGATCATATTCCGTAGCAAGCTGCTCTTTCCCATTCCGGTCTTCCCGACAATTGCCAGATGCCGGCGTCGATCGTCTTTTTTGATTCCGAACGTTCTCCGTTCACCGAACGTGAGCTTCCCCAGCAGCGCACTCCCCTCTTCTTTTCCTGAGCCGATCGCCAAGGGAGCTTCTAATTCCCGAGAATCATTCGTCTGCATCGTGCGGGCTTTGACCGAGGAAGTAGTCGGATGCCATAGCGTGGCAAGCTCAATGTCATTGGCCCAAAACGAGAACCATCCAAACCGCCACGTATAGAACGAAGCGGGTGTGCCAGAAGTAAACTGACCAAATATGGAACGCAGTTCACGCAGTCTTTCGCGAGCAAAGCGAGCCGCTTTCCTTGGTGTCGCTACTGATAGTCGCAAACGGCATCGGAAAAGCTCGTGTCTGGCTTTCTCGGATCCCTTCCTCTGGCAAACGCGAGAGAACAGCCAACGCCTCAAGAAAGAGACAGGTTTGCACTGAATGGCGATTGTGCACCTTATGCGCTCTTGCGGGGCAATCGCCGTTAAAAGTGACGCGACCGGATCGGTCCATGTTCGGTCCGCCTCATTCCAGAAGTCTGGGTACGTTCGCAGCTGGAAACAGCTCGGAAAGAGACTGAGACGCAAAGAATGTCGGCTCATTCCTCGTCGTCGATCAAGAGCCACTTTCTTCGTGAGCCGTAGATCGGGATAGGCTGACTGAAGTTCGCGGACGATGGCATGATGATGCCTCGGCTTGCACTCATTGGCAAGAGTCGCGGCCCCGTCGATCGGCATCACCAGCAGCGTGAATGGATACCGCGAGAGATTCGCAAAAACCTGCTCACAATAGCGAGGTCCGCTCTCGTTGTCGGCCGTTGATGCCAGCACAATCAACACGCGACGACACTACCACATCGGCAAGGCCTCGAAAAGCAAACAGTCAGCGATCCCTCCTACAGATCGCCTGGCTGGATGTCATCCTGCTCGGCTGCAAGAAAATCGAGAACGTGAACGGTCGACTCTGTAATCGCAAATACAGCTCGATACGTGGGGCGATTGCCGGTTCCCAGCAATTGCTGACGAAGCTCAAAAGGAAACTCGTCATTTTCCCGGGCTAGTCCGTGACGTTCCGGCATCGTCCGAAGTTCGCCAATCTGGCGATAAATCGCTTGCTGCCACTGCATCGCTTGTTCCGGCGAATGATTCTCGGCCCACCACAAGGCATTGCGCTCAAGAGCGGCGTGAGCCTGCTGGTAAATGACAACGTCGAATGTCATTTTGCAGAGTGCTGACGGATTGCTTCTTCAGTCCGCCGTTGCGACTCTTCAAGCGACATACCCTTTCCGGCTTCCATATCGGCGGCACCGCGACGAATCGATTCAATATTCTCTTGGTGGCGCAGAGCCTTCATGGCACGCTCATGGACTTCGCTGTCCACGACGACATAGACCTTCTGCGTGGTGACATCGATCACAGGCAAAGATTCATCGCCGGCAGCGTGCAATGCTTCGATTTGATCGGGCGTTAGAGGTTTGGGATTCATGACAAAAGTATAGCACGAAGGACGATCGATACTCAAAGAGAATCCCCGCCCGTCATTGTGCGGAAAATCAGGGCAGGGTCTGTTCTGGCCCTTTTCTTGCTGCTTGGTTCAAGCCTTATCCGCGCGTCGACTGTCTGTCGAAAGTTCATGAGACCGACAACGATACCACGTCGTTGTTTTCGGTAAGCTCTCACGATGCGGGTGGTAAAAGGGTTGAGGAGTTGGGCGGTACCAATGCCCCGAGCATCAAGAACGCCACGAACAGGCAAGCACCGTATCAGAGAGACAGAAACTCTGCCACAAGTTTTTCATCAGAATTGACGGTCGACTCTGACCGTTGCGGACCTCTAGACCAGCCATGAGCGACTCCCCTGCTATTGCCATGCGACTTCCACGCTGGTCGCGTTCTAGGAGAGCCCAAAAAGAAAGGGCTCAGCGAATTATTCGCTGAAGCCCGTGTTTTTCAAGGTACCGAAGGTGGGACTCGAACCCACATGGTGTTGCCACCACCGGATTCTGAATCCCCACAAACGGCAATTGGGAAGCACTAATTTCGTACTGCAAACGCATTGACCGCAACGACTTTAACCGGTCATCGCACTGCATTTGCATTGAACCCGAATTGGACTCGTATTGCCAACGAAGTCGCTATGCGTTTTCTGGAAACCGGGGTTCACCCCACGTTTACACCTGCTACAACCACGATGAAATCGCGATCAAATAAATCAAAGGGACCGGCAAAGAACGAATCTTCTCAGTGGCCCTTTGCCACGCCACCAAGAGGAACCTCCAGTCCGTCCCGATTCGATCGAGCTCATACTAGCAAGCCGAGTCCTCATTACGATGTCCTCATCCGCTTGTCGATTCAGCAACACGACCAAGCGTTAATACTGCGTTGGTACGACGAATTGCGTTCGTCCAACTCGAAAGACCGCTACCGATTTGATCGCTTTGAAATCGAAGTCGCGGATGCTGTCTCTTCCGTCTACCCCGACCGCACCGTCGAACTTTATTGTGCCGAAGCAGACCGATTAGCGGCGGAGACCAACACCAAGCTTTATCCGCAGGCAGTCTCGCTGCTCAAGAATATTCGCAAGATACTGAAAGCGGAAAAACGATCACACGAGTTGGAAGCCATCCTGGAAGCCTTTCATCAACGCCATCATCGTCAACGCCGCCTCGTCGAACTCCTCCGCGGCCTTGGTGGCCAACCAATCCTCTCAAAGAAACGTGCAAGCCGAGCGTGATTCGCCAGTGCTAACGGGAACGAATTTTTGAAACCTTGAGCCAGAGGTTCTAACGCGATACATGCAACGTGGTGTAGCAAAGGTTGGTGGAAAGATGTTCCTCAGCGTCAGGTGATCTCGTCCGGTCAATGAGGCTTGGTGTAGGTGTCTTCACTCCATGTTGCGGCGGAGATAGTCACCGACTTCTCCATGACCAAGCATATGGCACTGCGAGAAATCTCAGCTATCGTGCTATGTCGCCTAGTCCAAGATCGTCCTGCCCGTGATGACGCACTCGCAAGATCGTGACGACCTCGGATTCAACTACAAAGACGATCCGGTGCGTCGGATGATTGCCAACGCCAAAATGCAATTGACGGACGCCGCCAATTGATAGCGCCTGACTCGGGAACAAGCGGACATCGCTCCGGCATGCGATTCAGCGTCGATATTGCATCAAAAGATCTTTTCGTACCAGAGCGAGGTTTGACCGGAAGAATGATGCTCAGACCACCACGTGAATGCCTTCTCGATGTCAGCCTTCGCTGGCTCGGTGATCTGAATTCTGTGCATGACCAGTGCTTATTCGGCAAGTCCATGACGTTTGCGAAATTCCCGGTCAAAATCATCGAAGTTCTGGACCTTGCCTTCTTTCATCGCGGCGATTCCTTCCTCAATCGCCAGTCGCTCTCGATCACGGCAAACTAAGCTGTGGATGTATTGTTCAACACTCGCAAAGCCAGCCGCTACTGACTGCTGTTCGGCGTCTTCAGGTAAAGTGATTTCCATTTCCGTTCTCCGTAACAACATTCTACTCACGGCTGTGTCTTAAATAAAACCGCATTCAAGCGAGCGAAGGACAGTTGGGGTTGTGCTCAAAGGAGGGATACGAATCCAATGCGAGTCAAGCCTGCCCCTCCCTCCATTCTGTGGCGCATGAAAAAAGGACTCAGGGTCTGCTTCCCTAAGTCCTTGTCATTCCAAGAGTACCGAAGGTGGGACTCGAACCCACATGAGGTTGCCCTCACCGGATTTTGAATCCCCGACTTTGCGTTGGACTTAGGTTGGCAAATCAACGTAACCGCAATATCGGTAACGACCTACATCTAACTCAGGTTGTGAAAGAATTGTAGGCACGTCGCGTTTGCATGTCCAATCCTGCCACTGATTTGCGACTGATTCACAACAGTCGAATCAAGCGAAGCACGTCGAAAGAAACAAACACTTTGACGCCCGACAACCAGATGATAAAATGAAGGACATGAGCATTATCGACCAAATCGAAGACTTCTCAGCGTTTGCAAAGACGCGTATTCGAGGCAACCAGGACGTGTCCATCGACGAGCTGTATGGCCAATGGAGAGATCAAGCGTTCGCGAGCGTAGACGCTCATGCCGTAGCTGCGTCAATCCGTGATATCGAACAAGGTGAACGAGGCGAGCCGCTGGACGAGTTTCTTGCAGACTTTGACGCAAAGCGAACTACGGACAAGAGCCGGTGACGCTCCGAGTACGGATTCTCCCCAGAGCCAAGACTGACTTCCTCAGCATCTTCAGCTACATTGAAGAACGCTCGTGCGACGGTGCGAGCCGCTGGCGTCTTGCGTTCGAGAGCGGCGTTGAACGGGCGAGGAACAACCCTCAACAATTTCCACTCGCTCCAGAAGATACGATGACGAGCTTTACGCTTCGTCAGATACTCTTTAAGACGCAACAAGGACTTCCGTATCGGGCTGTGTTTACAGTGCTCGACAACGAGTTATTGATTGTTCGCCTTCGCGGAGCTGGCCAGCCGCCGCTACAAGCGGATGAATTGCCACGCGGATAGCTCCGCAAGAATCGCTCGCAGCGCAAACCCGGACAATCCAAGAATGGCTGAGCCGAAGAAACTGACGATGGGGGTTGACTACAAGTCGCCCTACATGAAGTTAATGTCAACATCATCGGTAAGAATCACGATACGTTTTGAACGACCTGCATCGTTCGACGGCAAAGCTGCATCATCGGCATCGACCAACGCAAACCGAAGCGCGTTGGTTGTCACACATCAGTCCAGCAGGCCTCGCTTTCGCAGCGATGATTTGAGCACGTTCAACGTGGGGTACTTCTTTGCTAGATGAGCTGCGTGTCGGCGGGTGATCTTGTCACCTTCCCCGGCGCCAATCGCTTCTCGCAGGTCGGCCAGGATGTCAGCCGCCGCGCGGTAGTTGTCAGTGCCTCGCTCGCTGACCAGTTCGTCCACTTTTCCGAGCCACGCCTGCGGCGCAGCCACCATTTCCTTCATTCTTGCTTGCCGTTGCTTCGCTGCCTTGGCGGCCTCGCGCCGAGCTTTGGCTTCTGATTTTCGTTTTTGTCGCGTGTCCTCGTCGCGGCGCACCGACTCGCATAATTCGAGCAACTCGGCGACGGTGCGACAGCCAGCCTCGCACGGCCAATCCACGTCTGCTTTCGCATCGTGAACAGTTGCAAGCAGATCGCTTTTGACCGCAGTGACATCTCCGGTCAGCACGCGTTGGACGATTCGCTTGGCTTCCGTCGCTGATAATGACTTCACCCAACGACTCACGGCTCCGTCGGTCGACGACGCGGTGTTGGTGCTGGGAATGCCAGTAGCTGCAGCCTTGAGTAAAAGCGGATCGATGCCAAAGAACGCCAGCAACTCGCTACCACGATCTGGCATCTTGCCGAGCCCGTGTGGCACGGGCGGTTCAATCACCTCGGTATGATCTTCGCTGTCATCAGCGGCAACACACAGCCACAGCAGATACAGCGCGCGAAGGTCACCACCAATCAGCAACTCCCGCACGTGTACGGCGACATCGAGATAGCGGCCAAAGTCCCATATTTGATCGAACTCTTCTTCAAGATACGGGCAAATCGATAGGATGCCCCCCTTGCCCTTGCGATCCTTTTGCCATGATAGCCGTTCACCGTCAACCAGCGGCGACCAGGTCTTTTTGGAAAACGGTAAGCCGTGCGGCAAACGCAACTTGATTTCGCGCAAACCGTAGTTGAAGTAAGTCAGATATACGTCATAGCCACCACGGAGCAACCCGTCGACACTACCGCGAAACGTGCTGTAATGATACTCAACGTTGAACGACCAACGAGACACCTCGGCTCGCGTCGATTGTCGCTCGGCGAACGCAAGCTGCTTGTCAGTTAGCGGCCGATCAACGGCTTGAAAGGCGACATATTGGTACTCGCTCATGATCGTATCACGTCGACTCGAAAAACGATTCTTGCCCTAGATCCGGTAGGTACTCTGTCGCCAACGGTTCGAACGTAGCAGGCGGACCGTGAAGTTGCCACCAACCGTCGATCGAACCAATTCTAACGGAAGCGGTTTCGAACGATCCCAACCGGCGCGACTATTCGCCGCATCCGTCTACATACGCATGATGAAGCTGTCTGCGGTTCGAACGACTCGCAGCTACCCGGATCCCACATCGGCTTGTTCAGGCGAAGCTTTTTAGGATCGAGTTCCCACACGCGACGCACATCGGTGTCGACGATCGTTTCTGTCGCTTTTCCATGCGGCGCCTGACGGCAGAGCCTGATCAGCTTGCAGGCGTCTGACTTCGACAACGGCAAGCCCACCGAATTAAGCCCCGCGACTTCCAGGCTCGGCATCGTCAGCGGCCGATCGCTACTGGGGCAAGCATTCCCCGGCCGATCAATTTCACCTAGGACTTCGAGCAGCTTACTGTGGAGCTTCAATGCTTTCGTATTGGCATCGATGAACATGGCCACTCCTTACTATGGCCGCTTGAAAAAGTGACGCGACGACTTCATGCTGATTGTCTCGCGATCCGCACTCAATGTGAAGCGGTCGCCATGCAGACCAATCGCGTTTCGGCTGAGTCGATGAAGAAGATCACCTCGACCAATTACCGGAAGGATACTCTCTACCCGGCAGTGTCACGTGCCATCGCGGAGATCGTCCAGGACGGCGAAGTGGTTACGCCCGTGGAGGTCTTGTTGCGGCTTCAGCGAATCAGCCGGCAACAATATGAAGACTGGCGATTCGGCAGGATCGCCTATTTGGAAAGAGCGTTCTTGGGGAGTCTTGGTAAGGCAGACCGCATCCTGCGGATAGTGGAATTCCATTCCACGTCGCTCGGTCTCACACCGTCGCGGACCGAGTATCGACAATGGGGGAAAAAGGGTCGCAACCGGCGGATTGTGCTGCGGTTTTCCAAGAGTGGTGAGCCGCAGCTGGAAGCGGCCTATTCGACACACTTCCTCACCAACGCCCAGCATCGGAAGCCGGACGAGGAAACGCGAGCAGAAGCAAAGGCACCGCAAGTAACAGGTCCAGCCCCACGCCCGGCGAGGATCAGACGGTGAAAAAGGAAAGGGCGGGTGTAGAAATCGCGTGAAGTTGCCCCAGTTCACGATTCTCCACATCCGCCACACAGTAGAGGCGAAATGGTCCGGCCACCCCGCCACAAATTCTGGCAAGAAAAAGGATTTTCGGCAGTCACATCACCACCGTTCATTCTGCAGCGGCTAATAAGTCGTCAATCATGCAGAGTCGAGGATCTCACTTCATCGGATTCACTTAGTAGGTACGCATTGTCCGCGATCACAAAAATCTCGGAGAGACCAGAAATCCTCGAGCATTTAGACGATCTGGGCGTTCTGCGCTCGACCAAATTGGCGTCGAGTCACCGGCGAGACGCGCCGGATTATTCGTCCGGAGGAACTCGATCGAACAAGGCGAAGTGTTGAGGTTGCATCACATTTACGTTGCGTCTGGACTGCTTTCCCGCGATGGAACGCCAACCCAAAACCAACGATCTGCCACTGATTCGAAAATCAAACCGCTGCGAGCTAAAGAAAAAGAACTCAGGAAGACGGGTCCTAAGTCCTTATCAGACAACAAGTACCGAAGGTGGGACTTGAACCCACATGAGGTTGCCCTCACCGGATTTTGAATCCGGCGCGTCTGCCAATTCCGCCACTTCGGCTTGCTGCTGAACAGATCCAGATCGATTGCTGTACAGCCTATCATGCGAGGCTCCGATCAAAAAGGGCCATGTTTTGCCGACCAAGAATGGAGCCGCGAAGGATCACGGCAATGCCCGATTGCCTGGAATGGCCCAATCCTGCGAGAAAAAAGCTAGTGCGTCGTCAAACCTTAATTCTGGGGTTGGTCGCGGAAAGGGGTCAGGCACCAAAAGCCAGAATGGCCCTCCGGGTGCTTTGCACTTTTGGTGCCTGACCCCGTTTCCGCAGTTGCCCGCTTACCCAGAGTTTTAAGCTTGACGACGCACTAGGAACTAGGAGATTCCGGCCATCTTGAGGATTGCGTCGAATTCCTTTTTCTTGACCGGCTGGACGCTCAGCCGACTGCCTTTCTGTAACAGCACCATGTCCTTCAGGCTGGCCTTTTCACGCAGTGAAGCTAACGTCACCGGATCGTCAAATTTCTGATCCAATTTGATGTCGACCATGTACCAGCGTGGATTCTCCGGGTCGCTTTTCGCGTCGTAGTACTTGCTGCGTTTGTCGTGCTGAAAGTGATCCGGGTAGCCGCCGCGAGAGACGATGGCAGTGCCAACCACGGCCGGCTCTTTGCAAGCAGAGTGGTAGAAAAGAACTTGGTCGCCTTCCTGGATGTCGTCACGTAACAGGTTGCTCGCCTGGTAGTTGCGGACGCCTTCCCAACACGTCGTCTGATTCGACTCATTTTCAAGGTCGTCGATCGAGTATGTCCCAGGTTCTGTCTTCATCAACCAGTATTTTTTTGCCATGCTGCTCCTCCTTCTTGTTCCTGTTGTTCGCTCGTATCTCGCACTAAACCGTTCGCCAGCGCTGCCGCTGGAAAGACCGATGCTACCTCGTTCTCGCTCCGATCAACTCAACTCAAAAAAGTGATCCAAGGTCGGGCTGCGTCACGGCGGAGCGTGACGGCTACTTTGAAAACAGCTAGCAACTTAGATACTGCACGACGTCGATGGGAGAGGTAGCCCTAAGTGTCAAACTTTGACGGCTACGTAGAGTATCCGCTGGTAGGAATTTTCTTCCTAGATGGGATCACAAAATGCCGATGCCAAGAATACGCTGGGAAAGGCGTGCCAACTCAACGATCTCGCCACTATCGACCATGACGTCGATTCTCTGGCGATATCGGGCCATGGAACGGGCCAAGCACACTCGTTCCACCTCTAACATGAGGCCCGATATGTCTGTGGAAACACTACACGCTACCCTCGGTCTAGCTTTTACCGTCGTCTGGCTGCTGATCGGCCAGATCTTGGTCGGCTGCCGCTAATTTTATGGCGTCCCCCAGGACGCTTCCCAAGTTTCTTATCACGTAGGACCGTCTGACGATGTCCGCTGTGGATAAGACCAGAACACGCTCCTGCTGCGACGACTGATTTGCGGCCGCGGATTCTCACTGCAGCGGTAATTTTCTATGATGGGCGTTGTTTGTTAGCTGTTGTTTGAGGCTCTTCGCCTGGTTTTGACCGAGACCGTTTAGCATGATACGACTGTTTAATCTCCAAAGCTTGTTGATCGTTATTGCGTTGGTTGGGACAGCTCGTGCCGACGACCCAAAGCAAACGAAGCAGGAAAGCGAAGCATCCCAGGACGCGGCGCCCGCCTTTCAGCCGAGCGACGAAGTGCGCAAAGTGCTGATGCCTTTGTTTTCATCGATTGGCAAAGCCGACCTTTCACGCGTCACGGTTCAACTATCCGCGGAATCGCTGATCAACGGGGCGATCGTCGACAGCCAGAAGTCGACCTACCAGATCGCATCTGCTAAACCGAACCGCTTGACGATCTACCTGAAAGAACCGGATCAGCGGACGCGGGTTTACTGCAATGGCAAATCAGCCGTGGTCGCCTTGGCGCCCGACGCTTTCTTTCGCCTACCGGATGTCATCGATCTGCAGGCAGCAGTCACAGATCTTCCCATCTCGCTCGGACCTTATCCAGAGGCTGTGCTGGCGTTATCGCTGGCTGGCGCCGACCCAGTAGCCACGTTTCTAAGTGGAATGAAATCGGTGGAAGTTGTCGATCGAGGTAAGTTTCGCGGAAAGGTTCCGGCTGTTCATTTTCGGGGAGTTCAAGATGACGACGTGTCGTGGGACCTTTGGATCACGCAAGACGAAAGTCCGAAACCATTGCGGTTGCTGGTCGATCTAACAGCCATGTTGCGGGCGACCAATCAAGTGCAAATCACTGAAGGCTTCTCTTACCTCTTGCGGTTTGATTTCCTGGGGTGGCGAGTCACGGGGGAAGTGGACGGTAAGCTGTTTGAGTATTCGCCGCCCGCAGGTGCGAAGGAATACAAGTCGCTGGATGACTATTACGAAACGATTGCCGGCGCGATCGCGGAACATCCGCTACTTGGCAAGAAAGCTCCTGAGTTTGAGGCGGAGACGTTAGCCGGCCAAAGCGTGGGTCCTGAGCAACTGAAAGATAAAGTCGTCGTTGTCGACTTCTGGGCTACTTGGTGCGTGCCGTGTTCGTCCGTGATTCCCGTCCTGAAAGAAGTCACCGACGAGTTTGCCAACAAAGGCGTGATCTTTTTGGCAGTCAATGTTGGGGAAGCCCCAGCGAGAATCAAGGGCTTCTTGACCGAGCAAGACTGGGAGCTAAACGTGATCGTTGACCAGGACGCCAAGGTTTCTGCCGCGTTTGCCGCGGAGGCGATCCCGCTGACCATCGTGATCGGCAAGACAGGGATTGTTGAATCGGTGCACGTCGGATTTGCCGGCCCTGAAGCACTGAAACAGCAACTTGCCGACGAATTAGAAGTGCTGACAATCGGCGGCCGGATTGCGTCGGCCGTGGACAAGGAAAAGTAGTCCTGAGGCGCTAAGAACGTGTTTTAAAAAGGGGTCTGACCCTCTCTTGAACCGATCTCGATCAACGAAAAAAGTTTCCGGTGCCGAGTTTAGCTTGCAACAACCTCTCGCCCACAAAGGGTCAGACCCCTTTTTAAAACGCGTGCTAAGACGACGCGTCAACCACGATCGATACTTCGCCTAGTTTCTCGCGCAGGGCCTCTGCCACACTGCTGACGTCGGACGGGATGCGAATGTAGAAGTTCGTGCGTGGGATTGGCCAGTCACGTGTGCCGTCTCGGGTAATCGACTCGATGTTAGCCCCGGCTCGCTCCGAGAGTAGTCGGCTGATCGCGTAGCGCGTACCTTTGTTTGTGGAAGGCGAATGGCAGGAAAATTTCACTTGGCCGCTTCCCAGATCGGTCAGCCGCGGGCAAAGCTCTTCCATCACCGGCCCAAGAATCTCGCCCGTATTGTCAGCAATCTGCTCGCTGGGATTTTCAAGCCGCTGCAGGATGCGGTTTTTCACGTCATCTTCCCACGATTCATTTGCATCACTCGGCGTGTCAAAGGTGAGGACATCGAAAATCAACCGCCGCTCATTTGGAATCAATGTCTCGCCATCGGTCGCTCGGCCACCCGGGTCAGGAATACCGTAAAGATCGGTGGAGCGGATGGAACACCCCTTGTCGTAGAGTGCTCCGGCCACGCGCCAGAATAGGCCTTGGAAATCCCATGCGAACAGCGTGAGGCGGTAATATTCATCGTCGCGGTTCAATTCCACCTTCGGGCGTCCTGTCTGAACGACTTCCTTGAGCGCATGGATGATGCGATGCGCACGTTGTGGATCGAGAATCTCCGCGCCTTCATACGTTTGCTTCAGGGAATTGTCGACATGGGGACTGGCCAGCAGTCTGCGTGGCAGCAGTTTGCCGATGCGCCGCCCAGTCTCATCAAAGTAATGGTCCTCGAACGGCTGCCCGCCAACACCCAACTCATCGTAGAGAAGATTCTGAGTCAGGTTTTGCACGTTTTGCCATTGTTCGGGGTGCAACCGAGTTCGCCGTACTCCTCTGGGATTGTGAAAATCAAACGCCGCATAAGCAAACAAGGCAAGGGCACGAATTGTGTCCGCGGAATCACGCGATTTCGACTGGCCGATCCTTTGACGCCAGCTGTCCAAAACCTGCAATTGTTCACTCGTTTCGGAAGACTTCAGTAATTCGCGTTTCATCAACAGCAAGAATTCGACCGTCCGCAGCGTCGGACCTGACAAACCAGGCACGCCACTCAGGCACTCGTTGATGTAGTGCGTGACGGAGACGGCGTAACTCTCCGCACCGTCATAGATCGTCTCAGGAATTTCCTCTGTTAGCAGGGCAAGACGCAGAGCGCAACGCGCTGAGCCACCAAGGTCTTGATATTGCCGCAGGAAATACGCCTCGCGCGAACTTACATCCGCAAGCGTTAAAGTTGAAAGATATTCGAGATTTTGAACGCGCTGCATCGCGCGGGCTGCTCGGGTGAGTGTGGCAGTACGGTGACCCGGCTGATAGAGCCGATTGGCGAGTTCACGAAACCCTGGCACGAGCGTATCCAGCACTCCGAAGTCGAACCAATCTTTTAGCGCCGGAAAGACTGATCCCGAACTGGCCAGCAGTTTGATGAACGCCGCGTCCGGACGCAGCGATTCAGCAATGTTCTTGCGGGCGGCACGTTTGACTGACTTGTCGATCCGCTAAATTGAACCGCGTCTGTGCTCCATAAATGGAGTAGAACATCTCTGTCGCATCTTTGAAAAAGGCATCGGCTCCGATGCGCAAACCACTCGATCCCCAGACCACGAGCCCATCGGTGTCGGGCACAACCACGCCATGCTCCAACAAGCGATCCCACGTCTCGTGGCGATAGGAACGAATGATTTCGCGAGCCGTATTCAGCCCAGTCAATCCCTCAGCGCCGAAGCGGGTCAGAAAGGCATCGATATCCGACACATCGATCATCAGACGTGCTCGATGTTTCTCCTGGAGATCTCTGGGCTGCTCGGCGCGCCGCTGCTCGATCCAGCAACGTGCAGAAAAAATGATGCCGACTGCGTCAAGCACTTCTGGGGTCGGAGCACCCTCGCTGTCGAACCTTCGCGTGCTGCGAGCTTGTTCGTAAACCTGAACGGACGGGATCCAGCGCTCGAATGAATAGAGCCACATCGTCATTTGAAAATTGCGCAATCCTCCTTTTCCGTTCTTAACGTGAAAACCACCGACGTCTCCAGGCGGTTGCGGGTACAGCTGATCGAATCGCCGCAAGTCCTGATTGATTGCAAAGATGAATTCAAGTCCAAGCTCGGCGGCCCGTTCCTGGCAGACTCGGCGAATTCGGTGGTCAAACGCAACATCACCGACCAGCAAATCACCATCCAGCAGTGATGCAAGCGATTTCAGATCAAAATGCTCGTCATCCCTGAGATCAGGAAACGCGTTGGCTTTGACAACGTTGCGGAGGCCCGGCACGAGGGGTGCGAATAGCCGCAGTTGCCGCGATACATGGCGAAGGAAATGTTCGTTTTCTTCGATGTTTTCGACAACAATTCCGACATCGACATCTGAACCAGGGCATATTTCCTGCCTGCCGGTACCTCCGAGAGCATGAATTGCAATCGCCCCACGCGGCGGCACTTCCAGGACCACCTGCTGATAGAAGCACCTCATGGCTTCGCGAATCACACGGCCGCGATGATGAACAACCGCCCATCCGTCGTTGAGCGCAGCCGTTCGGATCTTCTGATCGCTCTCAGCCAATCCGTCTCGTAACGCTTCGACCCAAGCAAGCTGCTCAAAGTCT
The DNA here is from genome assembly GCA_963714715.1 of Pirellulaceae bacterium. Classification (GTDB taxonomy): domain Bacteria; phylum Planctomycetota; class Planctomycetia; order Pirellulales; family Pirellulaceae; genus JBFJVZ01. The sequence goes on from CAVQPV010000014.1 coordinate 89,841, forward strand.
TCTTGTTTCGTTGCATGCTCGTCCAAACTGTCACCTCTGTAAAATCGCTAGTATACAAGTTGTTCCTGACAAGCATCCTCCTCAGGCGGATTTGCTGATCGTCGACGAGGCTGCGGCACGATGCGAGCAGGGCGAATTTGCACAGCACGATTCGGCCGACCTGGACACTTGGACTATCAGCTGCACCTTATCGGACCGACCGAATCAAGCTGTGTTTTGATCAGGTGATCCGTGATGCGGGAATCGCTGCGCTCATCGCCGACGGTTCTTGTCGATGACGGGATTGTTGCGCAGCAATCAGAAGCTGGCGACAAACCAATGGGTGCATATCGCGGTTCGCAAAGTAGCCGTCTCGCTCCATCGAGATGTAGGCGCGAACCGAACCGTTCTCCAGGGAAATCACGGTGGATCGTAGCTGGACCGCGACCAAGCGATCTGTTCGACACAAGAAAATCTGATGGTTCGCCACTCGGTCGGGCATCGTCACGGCGGAGCGTGACGGCTACTTTTGTTGTCGCTGGCAAATCGCGATAGCACCCCGAACCAATAGGCGCAGTCGGCTTTTGATCAGCGCAGCAAAAAAGCCCCGAAGAACAAATGCTCTTCGGGGCTCTTCCTTTTTCCCACGTCAAACGACGTGTGGAGGGTTCATCTTTGCGACCGTGTCGCGATTAGTGGCAGTTAACACATCCGGCACCAGTGGCCATCGGGGCGCGCTACCACCGTAGACAGCTCCGCCGCTATAGACAGCACCGGTGCTAACACCCGTGCTGTAGACAGGAACCTGAACGGTGGTTGCTACCGGCTTGCAGACACGAACTTGAACGGCTCGCGTTGACTGAACAGGAACGCAAGTGTAATACGTTTCCGGAACTTGTTCGGTGACGTTGTCATAGACAGTCACGTTGTAAGTCCGAGTACGTGTTTCCGGAACCATCACGGTAAAGTTGACCTGACGCGAACGCTGTTGCGTTTCCATTCGTTGTCGTTGAACCGTACGAGTACGAGTTTCGGTCGTGTAGGTCGTTTGCGGAACCATACGAGTACGGGTCTCCAAACGAGTCTTGGTTACCGGAACCTGACGCGAACGAGTCTCATTCACCATCTTCGTCACCGGAACGGTACGAGTCCGTTGTTCGGTGTTGTACTTGGTGACTTGATACTCACGAGTTCGCTGCTCATCGCGACACTTCTGCACGGTCACCATTCGCGAGCGAGTTTGCGTCTCATAGTCACAGTAGTTCACCGTACGAGAACGAGTCTCCATGCGGGTCTTGGTAACCGGGACCATGCGAGTTCGCGTCTCAGTCGTCATCCGGGTCACCGGGTACTTCGCGAGTGCGAGTCTCGAGCCGAGTCTTGGTGACTGGTACTTCTCGAGTCTTTTGCTCACGTGCGGTACTTCGTGACTTCACGAGTGCGATCTTCAACACGTGTCTTGCTAACAGCAACCTGACGGCTACGTTGCTCGGTCCGGTACTTGGTCACGTTGACCGTACGCGTACGAGTTTCCGTGCGACAGCGAGTCACCGGAACCATACGGGTACGAGTCTCAGTCGTGCAACTGGTTGTCGTGTAGGTGTAGGGCACCTCAGTTGTCTGACGCTGGTAGGTCGTCGTCGGAACCTGTTCGCTAACCATGTTCGGAACCCAAACACGGCGATAAGCGACCTGAGGACCACAGCCCGCAGCAGCACTGCCACCGCCACAACCATTGCCACAACCACTACCGCAAGCAGGAGCGGGCTGACAGCAGCAGCAAGCAACCACATCCGCCACAGCCCGAACCGCCAACAACGGCGCCACCGCCGGCTGATCCGTAGCCAACCTCAACAGCCTGGCATTGGTAGCTGCCCATGTCTCTGGTGACGGTACGCATCGTTGTCATGGGAACGCACTTGGTTTCCGTTCGCGTTGCGGTGTGAGTCTGAGTGACTGGAACCTGAACGGTGTAGTTCTGAGCAACCTGTTCGGTGTAGGGAACCTGAACCGTATAGCTCTGCTCCACTTGCTCGGTGTAAGGAACCGAAACTGTGTAAGGCTGATCGACCATTTCGGTGTAAGGAACAGCTAACCGTGGTAAGTTTCCGTCTCGGTGTACGGAACTTGCTCGGTGTAGGTTTGAGTCATGGTCTCGGTGTAAGGAACCGAAACTTGGTACTCTTCGGTCTCTCGTCTCCGTCACCGGAACTCAAACGGTGTACGACTGCTCAATTTGCTCGGTGTACGGTACGCAAACCTGATACTGCTCTTCACGAGCTCTTCTGAACCTGAACCTGAACCGTGTAAGTCTGCTCAACCTGCTCGGTGTAAGGAACCATGAACGGTGTACGTCTGAGTCTGGGTCTCCGTGTAGGGAACCTGAACCGTGTACTGTCTGCGTCAGTTCTTCCGTCTTCGGAACACAAACCGTGTAGGTCTGCTCGATCATCTCGGTGTAGGGAACCGAAACTTGGTAGCTCTGTTCGACCTGAGTCGTCACAGGCACCTGAACGGTGTACGGGACTTCTTCGGTGTACGGCACACAGACTTGAACGTTGTAGGTCTCAGTTCGCGTTTGCGTCTGAGGAACGTTCACGGTGTAGGTTTGCTGACGTGCCTCCACGCGAGCAACACGACGCGTGACGTTTCGCATCCGCGTCTGTGCTTGACGCTGATACGTGGTGTACGGAACCATCCGAGTTTCGGTCGTCCATTGATTTCGCATGACCGTTTGCGTTTGGTAGGTGACGCCACACGCGCCGCCTCCATCGACGACGGCACCGCCGCCACAACCTGCGGCGACTCCACCGCCAACCGCGACACAGCCGGAGCCGCTAGCGCAGCCCCCGCAATCACCACATCCTGTGCCCGCCTGAGCAGTGACAGCGAATACAAACGCTGCACAAATCCCGGCCAAATACTTCAATTTTGCTCTCACTAGGAAACCCTCCAAATACGTCTGACAGCCCGTCAGCATCAGTAGAAAAAACGAGTAAGTTTAACGGCTGCGTAGTCTGGGCTACTTGCCCAGCGGGGTAGAATCTAGACACTCCAGTTGCCCTGTCAATGATTACGATCCTTCAAATTGGGCAAAAGGGTAAATTTGTACCAGTCCTCCCAAAGGTGTGCCGATAAGACGCATCTTACCAACGCCGGTGGCGAATCCCAGCGACCCTTTCAGCTGCGACAGCGGTCCAGAACACCACGCTAGAGACCACCAAGGGGTTTCATGGTCCCCTTTAGTTAAATACCGAGAGTGGCGAGTGTCCGACTGCCACTTTCACGCGTTGAACGCACGGGGCTTCATCGGATCCGAACTTGGGGGCAACGGCGGAATCCAAAAGGCTGTCTGGAGCGTGACTTTATCGCTGAGGGGGCAGAAATGTTTGCGCGTTGAGCAGTTGGGGGACGCGTATTGAATTAGGGCACATTTTGGACGCTAGCGATTCCGTTGACCGAATCGGTTGAGAGATCTAGCTGTAGTTGACTTCGGAAAGTCACCGATTAACAGAATTAGTCACTATCGGAGCATTTGTCTGGTTTCCTATTATTCCTAGGGGCTAGACAAAATACTTCCGTTCAATATCCTCGCGGATCCGACTTCGCAGAACAAACAGCGCTCTTGGCGCTGATGTGGTGGAAGAAGATCGATGAATCGATCATTTCAAGACCGCCCTAACGACAAACCACACAAACTCATTTGCGTTGGTGACACTCGGTCTTTGCCCACTGATATCAATCCTGAGGAAGTGGTCCAGATCACCACCGCTGCGGCGGTGTTGGACGAATTGGCAGAACCTTCGATCGAAGGTGTCTGGATCGCTCGCGACCAGCTCCCGCAATTAAGTGAGTTGCGCGGTGTTTGCCAAAGTGGACTGATGCTGCGCGACATGCCGGAAGGTGTCGCACTTTTGGATGTCGGATATCCGTGTTTTGTGGGCGAATCGTCGTTTGCGTCAGTGGGCCGGCAAGACCGACGAGGCGCCGGTCGGAATGTCGCTTTACGAATTGTTGGGCAACCCGGAAATCATGGGTCCCGACTTCTGTCCGTTTCCATACCGCACTGGCAACCGGCGAAGAGAGCAGCAGCACGCTCCACAGTGCTGATGAAAAGTACTACCAGGTTCACGCGGCACCCATTGTCCACAGCGATCAGACACGGCAACTGATCGTGACGGTCAGTGACATTACCGAAGAGATCCTGCAGCAGCAAAAACTCGCCGCCCTGCATTTGGCCGGGCGCGAGCTTGCCGACTTGCGTCCCTCAGAAATTTTCATGATGGAAGTTGATGAGCGTATCGAGTTGCTAAAGGAAAACATCCGTCATTACTTGAGTGATCTGTTGAATTTCGAGGTCATCGAGATTCGCTTGCTAGAACATTCCACGGGCAACCTGCTTCCGTTGCTGAGCGTCGGGATCGACCAGGAAGCGGCTGACCGACAGCTGTTTGCACATCCGCACGGAAACGGGATCACCGGATATGCGGCCGCCAGTGGGATGAGTTACATCTGTCACGATGTGGTCAACGACCCACTTTTCATTCCCGGCGTTGCCAGTTCACGCAGTTCGCTGACCGTGCCTCTGATCTTGCACGACCAGGTCTTGGGCACCATCAACGTGGAAAGCCCCAAGCCGGCGGCGTTCTCGGAGAGCGACCTTCAGTTCTTGGAGATCTTTGCACGCGACATTGCTTTTGCCCTCAACACACTCGAATTGCTGGTCGCGCAGAAGGCCAACACGGCCCAGCAGAGCTGCGATGCGATTCACAGCGCCGTGGCAATGCCCGTTGATGAGATTCTCAACGACGCGGTTAACGTGATGGAACAGTACATCGGCCACAGCCCGGAAGTGACCGATCGAATTCGCCGCATCCTGCAGAATGCGAGAGACATCAAACAAACGATTCAACAGATCGGCCAACGGATGACGCCGCTGGAAGCCGTTCCTGCGGGCGTGGACACGACGAAACACGAGAAACTACGCGGCAAACGAATCTTGGTGGTGGACGCCGATGAACAGGTACGCGAGGACGCCCATAATCTGCTGGAGAAGTACGGCTGTGTGGTCGAAACCGCCCACAAAGGCGACGAAGCGGTGTTGATGGTTCGCGAGGCCGGCAGCCAACGGGCTTATGACGTGATCATCAGCGACATCAAGTTATCCAATTACAGCGGCTATCAGCTGATGCTGCGACTGGGTGAGATCATGGCTCACGTGCCAATGATTCTGATGACTGGATTCGGGTACGATCCGGGCCACTCGATCGTGAAGGCTCGTCAGAACGGCCTCCATCCCAAAGGCGTGCTCTTCAAGCCGTTTCGACTCGATCAGCTGATCGATGTCGTCGAAACAATTTTGGATGCTAGCCAAACACAAGTGGCGAGCCCGAGTTCCAGTGCTGAAACAACCGCCGAACAAGCGGCCAAGTAAGCTCACTCGTCGTCATCATCTCGCTCTTCATCGGCAGCGTCGCGTTGTTCGTCTTCCATGTCTTGGATGTACCGCCGCAGGCGTTCCAATTCGTCCTCGACGCCCTTCAGCTTGAGCATGTTTTCCACGCGTTTGAGCAATTCCACTTTATTCACCGGCTTGCTCAAAAAGTCGTCCGTGCCCGCGTCAACGGCCCTTTCGATGTCCCCCAGTTCATTCAACGCCGTCACCATCAGAATCATGACGCGGTTGGTCGAGTCATCCTCTTTCAGCTTCTTGCATACCTCGAACCCACTCAGCCGCGGCATCATGACGTCCAACAACACCAAGTCAGGATGAAAGCTCGCCACTTTGTCCAACGTGTCCTGACCATCGACCGACGTTTCAATCTCGCAGTCAATGCTTGCCAAATACGCTTCCAACAACTCGCGGTTGGCAGAGTTATCATCGGCGATCAAGATACGATTGGGTTCTGGGGCCATCTTGCCGACTGCTGGTGAAAATAAATGCGAACGCTGTTTGCGATGCTCTGGCTAGACAATTGAGCTTACCGGAGCTGCGGCAGCTGGTACTGGAAAACTCTCACACATTTGTCCAACTTCTTCGCGAATCGATTGATGCACCGATGCGTCATCGGCGTTGGTTAGCGCCTGATGAATCCAGCCGCCAACTCGTCTCATCTCGTCGACTCCCATGCCTCGCGTGGTCAGAGCAGGTGTTCCGATCCGAATTCCCGACGGGTCCATCGGCTTGCGTTGATCAAACGGAATCATATTCATGTTGACCGTGATGCCGCACTCATCCAGCACGGCTTCTGCTTTTTTGCCGCCCAAACCCGCCACGGTGACATCGACAAGCATCAAATGGTTGTCGGTTCCACCGCTGACCAGTGGCAAACCTTTGCTAATCAACGTATCCGCCAAAGTCTTGGCATTTTCCACAACTGCTTTGCCGTAAGCAACATATTCATCGGTCATCGCTTCTGCAAAACAGACTGCTTTCCCCGCGATCACATGCATCAATGGTCCCCCCTGGGTGCCGGGGAAGACACTGCGGTTGATCGCTTTGAGATGCTCGCTCTTGCAGAGGATCAAGCCACTACGCGGGCCGCGCAGGGTCTTGTGGGTCGTGGTGGTGACATAGTCGGCGTAGGGTACCGGACTATTGTGAATCCCTGCAGCGACAAGGCCGGCATAATGAGCCATGTCGACCATCAACAGCGCACCGACCTCCGCAGCGATTTCCGCAAATCGGTCGTGCGGAATCTCGCGTGGGTAGGCACTTGCCCCGGCAACGATCAGCTTCGGTTTGTGTTCGCGAGCCAAGGAAGCGATCTGGTCGAAATCCAATCGATGGGTCTCGCGATCCACGCCGTAACTGATGAAATTGTACAGAATGCCGCTGATATTCAGCTTCATGCCGTGCGTCAGGTGTCCACCTTGAGCGAGATCCAGCCCCAGAACGGTGTCGCCCGGTTTTAGGCATGTCAGGTAAACAGCCATGTTCGCCTGCGATCCACTATGTGGCTGGACGTTCGCCGCTTGAGCATCAAACAGCTTTTTTGCCCGCTCGATTGCCAGCGTTTCCACGACGTCGACGTACTGGCAGCCGCCATAGTAGCGGCGCCCCGGGTACCCCTCCGCGTACTTATTGGTCAGTACACTGCCAGCGGCCTGCATGATGGCTGGACTGGTGTAGTTTTCGCTGGCAATCATTTCCAGGCCGTCTTGCTGCCGCGTTGCCTCGGCCTCGATGGCCTCCCAAACTTCGGGATCTTGTTGCTGGAGCGGGTTCATTCGATGTTGGCGTTGTTACGAATTTTGAAATCAGGGCAGGACAAACAAAACCCGCCTTGCGTGGTGCAGTAACCGATTGTTGACCCCGGGTGAAAACCCGTCAATGTCGGCAAAAATCTGCGAATGCCGCGCGACTCCCTTTCTCCACTCTCGCGATTCGCGGAATATGATGAAACTGTTTGGTTTCGAGGGAATATATCGGATAAAACGAATAGGAACGACGCACGGAAATTCGCTGGCCGCGTCCAAACGATGCATTCCCGCCGGCATTCCTGCCAATCGCCCTCGAAATCTGCGGTATCTGGACTGAGCCTGATGCCGCTGTGACCTACCTTTGATGGATTGTCTTCCCACAAACCCAGTGTTCGGAATGAAATACAAACTCCCGTTGTTGATTGTGACCGTTGCTTTTGGAACGTTGATGTCACCGCCTGCGAACGCCGAACTGCCTCCGTTCACCAAAGTGTCCGAAGGATTCGAGAAAGTTCCTGTTTCCGACCAACAGAATCCCAAAGGTCTCTTCAGCCTTTGGCAGCGAAAGAAGGACGCGGAGTTATTGGCCGAATTGCCAAAGAACTTCGCCGGCAAGCGGTACTTTATCGCGTTGACGGTGAGCAGCGGCGACCGATACGCCGGATTGCAATCGGGCGAATGGGTCGTGGAGTGGAGGAAATACGACGAGCGTTTGGCGTTGGTCGCACCCAATTTGACGATTCGAGCAACCGGCGACCCTGAATCAAAGGCATCCGTGAAACGGCTGTTCACCGACAAGGTCTTGCTGGACGTGCCGATCATCGCCACTGGCCCAGCGGGTGGTCCGGTGATCGACATGGATTCACTCTTGGTCAGCAACGCCAGCACCTTCTTCGGGCGAACGGTTCGGGTCACCAATACGCGTGTCAAAGCGATCAAGTCAGCAAAAGTATTCCCAAAAAACGTCGAGATCGCTTTTGAGGTTGTTGGTAGCAGCAACCGTTTCCAAACCCTGCATTATTCGTTCAGCGAAGTACCGTCAGCAACAGCCGGGTACAAGGCGAGAACAGCGGACGAGCGGATTGGATTTTTCACCACATCATTCTCCGATCTGAGTAAATACGACGACGAGCAGACACGCGTTCGCTACATCAATCGATGGCAATTGCAGAAACGCGATTCGAAACTGAAGCTCAGCCCACCCAAAGAACCGATTCGCTTTTACGTCGAGCATACCGCTCCGGTCCGCTATCGACGCTGGATCAAAGCCGGCATCGATTATTGGAACAAGGCGTTTGAGCAAGTCGGTTTGGTCGATGCCATCGTGATCGAATACCAGGATGCAAGTCCCGATTCCCTGGCTCACATGGAAAAGGATCCCGAAGATGTCCGCTACAACTTCATTCGTTGGCTGAACAACGATATCGGCACAGCGATTGGGCCCAGTCGAGTTCACCCGGAGACCGGACAAATTCTTGATGCGGACATCATCCTGACCGACGGTTGGATTCGGCACTTCAAATACAATTACCAGGATTTGATGCCCAAACTGGCGATGGAAGGAATGAGCCCCGAAACGCTGGGGTGGTTGGGACGGCATCCTCGCTGGGATCCTCGTGTGCGGATGGCACCGGCGTCCGACGCGAATCACTTGCGGGCGAAATTTGCTCGCCAGGCACAGCAGCCGATGGCCGGCTTCTCGATGGCTCAGGCGGATCCGGCGCTGATCGGCGACGACGAATTTGACGGGCTGTACGGCCAGATCAGCCAAAAGAATGGTCTCTGCATGGCCGCCAGTAGCCGCAACATCGACTTGGCGTTGGCCAGAATGAATTGGGCCCTCGTCTTGATGGACGAAGAAGCCAGGAAGAAAGACAAAGAGAAGAAGAAGGAAGTCAAGGAGGACAAAAAAGCTGTGGGTGAAGCGAAAGACGACACCAAGGCCAATGACAAAGCAAAGGATGCAGAAGACAAGGAGGAGAAGGCCGATGACAATTCGGATGAGGAAAAGAAGGACGAAGCAAGTAGCGAGGAAGAAGCGGCACTGCTGGACGGCATGCCCGAGTGGTTTGTCGGTCCGCTGTTAGCAGACTTGGTCGCTCACGAAGTCGGGCACACGCTGGGACTGCGTCACAATTTCAAAGCATCCGCCTTGATGACGATGGATGATGTCAACAGCAACGAAGTCAAAGGCAACAAGACAATCGCGTCCAGCGTGATGGACTATCTGCCGATCAACTACCGATTCGAATCGGGCGAGGTCCAAGGCGATTACGCGATGATCGATATCGGACCTTACGATTTCTGGGCGATCGAGTACGGGTACACCTTTGATGACAAGAAGCTGCCTGAAATCCTTAAACGGTGCAGCGAACCTGAATTGCAATACGCGACCGACGAAGACACCAGTGGTCCCGACCCATTGGCTCGTCGATACGACTTTGGCAAAGACCCCCTGGTGTATGCGACCGAGCAAATGAAGTTGGTGAAACTGTACCGCGGTCGGATCCTGGATAAGTTTGTCAAAGACGGCGAAAGCTGGGCGCGGGCTCGCCGCGGTTACGAACTGACACTTTCCATCCAAACACGTGCGGCCAGCATGATGGCCAACTGGATTGGTGGTGCTTTTGTAAACCGCGACAAGAAGGGTGACCCGGGAGACCGTCCGCCGGTAGAAGTCGTGCCTGCCAAAGATCAGCGCGAAGCACTGAAATTCGTGATCGATACGACATTCAGCGACGAGGCCTACGGACTGACGCCCAAACTGCTGGAGCGGATGACGGTCGACAAGTGGCTGGATGGCGGATTCAGCTTGGGGTCTTCCAATGAAGCCACGTGGCCGATTCACGATCGCATTCTTGGCGTGCAAGCATCTGCACTGACTTGGTTAATGAATCCAACGACGCTACGCCGCGTGTATGACAACGAACTGCGGCTGTCGGAAAATGAAGATGCCCTGACGTTGCCGGAGTTGTTGCGAACCATCAACGCGGCCGTCTGGACCGAGTTGGATGCCGATTGCCCGGACGATCGAAACGATCGCAAGCCGATGATCAGTTCGCTGCGACGCAACCTTCAGCGGGAACACATGCAACGATTGCTTGACCTGATTCTGGAAACATCCGACGACACCGCCGCCTATAAGCCGATCAGCAACCTCGCTCGCATGGAGCTTCGCGGTTTGGTTGATCAGATCGACAAGCGACTTAAGAAGTGCGGTGACAAGATGGACGCATACAGCAAAGCTCATTTAGTGGAAACCAAAGACCGCATCGAGCGTGCTTTGGAAGCCGGTTACACCTACAACTCCGTGCAAGCGCCGATTCCCGCGATGATGATGATGTTTGGAGAGCAGGATTCTGAAGAGTAGCCAAACCCGCTCGGTCCATGATCAGGCAAACGCCGAAAGCTTGACTTTCGGCGTTTTTTTATTGACGGACCCGCACTGTGTGGGTCATCTCCGTAGGTCCTGTGCTAATTACGCGTTCCAATCTCGCAATGCCGCTGCGAACACTTCGTGCTGGTCTTGAGCGAAGAGCACGAATCGAACCAGTGCAATCCTTTCATTTGAGTCGAGATAGCTGCAGATGCTATCGATGGCAATTTCTGCGGCGCTAAAGATGGGAAAGCGGTAGGCGCCGGTCGAGATGGCTGGAAAGGCAACTGATTTGCAGTTTGCTTCGCTGGCTGCAGCAATCGCTCGCTCGTGTACCGTCCTCAACTGGGCTTGCGCCTGCTCCGCGTCGCGGGCGTTGTAGACCGGTCCGACCGCGTGAATGACGTATTTACATTTCAGATTTCCGGTCGCGGCGGTCGTTTTTACGTCGCCGGTATGACATCGCCGACCTTGGTCATCCGCGGGAATCGCGCGGCACAGTTCCAACAACTCAGGGCCAGCGGCGCGGTGGATCGCGCCGTCCACACCACCCCCTCCCAAGAGCGTCGAGTTGGCCGCATTGACGATCGCGTCGGTTTCTTGATCGACGATATCACCCACGATCAGTTCGACGCGGCCGAATTGAAATTGTCGCACGTCCAAAGCGGCTCTCGCGATTATTCGTCGTTCTTGGCTGGCGATTCAGCGTCTTGTTGGCCGGATTCACCTTGGTCTGGCTGGCCAGATTCCGTTTCTGGCTGTCTCACCCTTGTCACTTTGGGTTTCATCCGCGGAGGAATCATCCGAAGGGGTATCCGGTGGCTCGCCCTTTTGTTGCTCACCGACGTCAGCTTCAGATTTGGGGGCGTCAGCTTTTTCAGCATTTGGGTTCGGCCGCCTTTTCCTTCGCGTTCTGTTTAGCGGCTTTTTCCTTGCTTTCTTTCGGCTGCTGCTTCTTGGCAGCCTCAGCTTTGGCTTCTTCCTTGGCAGCTTCTTCTTCTCGCCGGCGTTCTTCTTCTTCAAGTTCTTTTTGGCGTTGCTCGGCTTTTAGCTTCTGTGACTCCCGCAACTCCTGGTACCGCTTCGAGTCGACCGTTCCTTCACGTCCCATCATTTGGGCAAAGGTGGCAAGCGGAAAGTTTTCCGGCAAGTCCTGGGAGTCGATCGCAACCATATAGCGGCGGATCGAATCGAACAAATCTTCGGCCGAGTCATCGATGGTCAGAATCGGGTAGTCGTCAAAGATCTCTGCCCAAATGGCGAACGCTTGTTCGTACAACTTAATGGCCTTGTCCAATTCGGCTTGGGCGTTTGCTTCTTCAGCCTCGTAGATCAGACGTCGAGCGGTCACGGTCCGTTCTTCCTGTTCGGCGAGCGCCAATGTCTGCCAGTACTCGTAGTTAATCTGAGTGCGATAGCCTTCGGTTTTGTTGATCCGATCGTCCAAATCCGCCATTTCGCCAATCAAGCTAATGGCTCGCAATCGCACGGAGTCATCTGCTTCCTTGGCGACCGAGGCCAAATCCGGAACCAAGCGTCTCTCGATCGATTTCATGGCCTCTTTGCCCTGCCTCGCTACGCTCGGACGGAGCCCGCCGGTACACCTTCTTTAAATCTTCGGGTAAGTCTTCAACCAATTTCTCAACTGCAGCTTGATAGGTTGTGGCGGTCAACTCTCGAAAGCTCTCCAAACGCTCGGAGCGTTGGCGTTTCAGTTCGTCCAGGTGACCGAGTTTGATCGTGAAAGGCGACGTGGTCGGGATGCTGCGATCGCCAAACTTCGTCCAGTCTTCGGTTGCCATCATCCAAGCATTCTGTGCACGGTCGTCCAAAATGCCTTCGGATTCGATTGCCTCAGCGTGCTTCATCCGCCACTTGGGACCCGTCTCGTAAAAATTCAAGGGCGTTTGGCGTCGAATCTTGACGCCACCGTCGACCAAGTCGTAACCGTGATTGAGCCACAAGCGTCCAACCAACCAATTATCGGGTTTGCCCAGCGGTCCTCGGGCCTCGGGACTGTCGACAGCGATGCCTTCGTCCATCAATGATTCGTGCAGCACCTCGTCATCGGCAAACAGCTTGCGGAACTGAGTCTTTTCATCCGACATCCCCATCTTTTGGCCATAGAACCAACCGGTGTACCAGATCAGACGCGGCGCATTTCGGTTTTGTCGCACACCACGAGTAAGAAACTCGGTGCCTTCACGCACCATTTCGTAACGCTGACGATAATCATCGAATTCCGTCGAAACGTTGTACGCCAGGTTATGAGCCTGGTGCTCCCAGACTTTGTCGTAGTGCGGCTGCAGCAGGGCAATGTTGTTCAGCGATGCCTTCAATCGGTCCCATTCATGCAGAACGCGATACTCATGCGCCTTGTTCCACAACAAAGTTGCTGCCACGCCCCGCAGTCCCAACGACGCCAGCTTCATTGTTTCGCTAGCCGGACTAATTTCGCCAAGATCGCTCTCGGCGATGTTGAAATCGCCGCGCATTTCGGACAAACGCCCGCCAGGGTCACCGCTTCCGGCGGACGGCTGGCCTAATAGATACAGCGGCACCACCATGGCGACCAAAATGACCAGGTAGATGAGCTTTCGCCCCAACACAGACGTACGATTCATGCCGCGATCTCGCGCGATTTCAGGAAGAAATAACTAATCAAAAATGCCAGGATGCAATAGCCCAGCGTAGCCGTCGCGTGCGCGCAAGCAGTGCGCCAAAAATGTCAAATCCACTCGCAGCATATTCAGCAGTGCCAACCATCTTTGGCAAGTTCGGCAGGGCGGTGGCAACTGCGTCCAGGGTGTACACGATCCCCGCATCAGCCGTTTTGATGACTTTGGATGTCAGGCCTTCGACGTCCAACTCAGTCGTCATCGCATCTTGCTTGAGCAGGCGAACGAGCGATTCGATGGGACCGCCACCCATCGAGATACCTTCGTCGATGTAGTGCCGAGTGTCGTAAATCTGTTCGGCGGAAAAGCCCAGCAAAACACAGACGAACGTTGCCACCATCGCCACAGGACCACTCAGGAACGTACTGAACATGACGCCGAAGGCGATCACCATCGTCATCTGCAACCAGATCGATGCGTAAGCCTTGATAAGATTCCAGCCAAACGTACTGTCGGCAGGTCTCAGATAGACCCCGCTCTTGGTCATGCCCAGATACTGGGAACGGTCCAAGCACTTGACGATCAATTGCATTTCGCCTTTTTCGTTGACCAGATCGTCAAAGACGTTCAGGATTCTGGCCTCACCGTTCTCGTCGGTCCCTTCGATCGCCAACGGCACTAGCTGTTCGTCAACTTGATATTCATCCACCTCGAATGGAATCGGGTTGCTTTCGGTTTTCTTATCGGGGTGTTTGACGGTCAGCGAACCGCGAATTCCCGATTCGATGTCACCCTTGTACGAACGATAGGCACGGATCGTCAGATCGACCGGAATCACATCGCGATAGCGCGCCGGTGTGACATCCTGGAACGTGTAGATGGCGGCTGCCAGCGTTCCACCTTCGATATAACTGTGTTCGATCTTGCGTCTTCCTTTGGCGAGACCGATCATCCGCGAAATTCCGGCACTGCCGTAGCCGCCAGCCAGGCGTTCGGCACCAACATCGATGCCTTGCTCCTTTTGGTTACCGCTACGGTCCAAGAACTGTATCTCACCGTAAGACGGAATCCGAGCTCGTACTCCGGTTGGCTTGCCGATCGTGAATGAGCCGTCGTCTCGTCGCGTCACCACATGACGATGGCCGCGAACAATATCGGTCAAACCCTGTGTTTCGTCAGCTTGGATTTCGAATTCGTGACGGTGATATCGCACATAGTCGGTTTCACCTTGCAAACGTCCGCCGGCAACCTCTTCAACGTCGGCGACTTCCAAATGAGTGTGACGTAGGCCGCGATCAACGAACAGGTAACTGGCCAATCCCATCGGTACCAGCAACAATGTTCCCACGGTCACAAAACCAAGCATCCGACCGAGCACGATCTCCGTCGCGCGAACGGGCTTGGTCACGATCGTGTAAATCGTCTTGTTCTTAATATCTTGCGGAAGTGAAAAAGCGCTGATGAACAGAGCCAAGGCAAGAATCAAATAGTTGGTCGCGGTTAATACGAAGCTGATGTACAGCCGCGCTGGATCGTCACTCTCAGGATTCAAGTACCAACCGGCCAGCAACAATCCGACCACGAACAAGCCAACCACAAACAACACCTTGCGACGAATCGCTTCCTTGAAGGCCAATCGGGCAAGAGCGACGACCCGGCGAATCGATGTGCCGGGCAGATCAAATCGCACCAGATCACGGACCATGCGGGCGACCGCATAAAAACCTTCCACCGGTCCATATCGCGCGGCCGAAATGATGTAACCGACCAACAGCCCCAGCACGATCGACAAAACGATCAGCACGATGCCTTGCAATAACGCACTTTCCAAAAACGCGTTCGGTCGTACGAGCCATTGGTAATAGGACCAGAAATCTTCCGGTTGCAGGGTCATTGGCCAGAATCCTCCCCGCTGTCCCCATCGTCCGCCGAGGCGGCCGATGGTTCGCTGGGTGTCGCATCGGATGCGGATACGCGGCGAGCGCCAGGACGTGCTTCGCTTTCGCGAACAATGTTCAAGAACAAGTCTTCCATGGTCGCGGTCGGATTATCGATCGATTTCAGCTCACCGCCGTGACGCCTGATGACTTCGGCGATTTCGTTCTTCGCATCGTCGCTCAGACCGCTGGCGTGCACTTCGGTGATGTCCTGTACCTTCAACAAGTCGCTGACGCGGCCTAGTTCTTTCAGTTCGCCCTGGTGCAAGATCGCTACCCGATCGCAAACGTCTTGGACATCGGCCAGTTGATGGCTGCACAGCAAGACAGTCTTGCCCTGATCGCGAAGAGCGAGAATCAAATCCTTCATCTCGCGAGTACCGATCGGGTCTAAGCCAGTCGTCGGTTCGTCCAGCAGAATCAGATCGGGGTCGTTGATCAAAGCCTGAGCCAAGCCGACTCGTCGAGTCATCCCCTTGCTGTATTCGCGCAGCTGACGATGCTTGGCACTTTGCAAGCCCACCAATTTGATCAGCTCGTCGACCCGTCGGGCCCGGTCGCTGCCCGACATGTCAAACAGACGCCCGTAGAAGTCCAACGTCTCTTCGGCTGTCAGAAATTTGTACAGATACGACTCTTCGGGCAGATACCCGATTCGCTCGTTCTTTTTGGTCTCGCTCGCATCTTTGTCAAACAACAAGAACACGACCACTGGTCGGAAACAGCAGCCCCAAAATCAGCTTGATCGTGGTCGATTTGCCACTCCCGTTGGGGCCAAGCAGACCAAAAATCTCGCCCTTTCGGACCTCAATGTCCAGCGACTTCAAAGCGTGGACCTTTTTTCGGCCCCAGAAGTCACGATAGATTTTGTTCAGGTTGCGAGTTTCGATCACGACGCCCGAATTGGCATCAGTGCTTTCAGAAGTCGATTGAGCAGCGGGATCGGCTGACTCGGCGACTGCGGTTGAATCGTTTTCCACGACCAAACTTTCGTACAGAGAGACAAAGAAACAATGAACTGCGGCGGGTCATCCGGACCAAACGAGGGAAATTGAAGCGTTTGGTGGACGAGTTGCCCAGGGCAACCGCGGCCTGTGATAGGGTTCACAGGCCTGGGGATTTTTACGCTACGGCCTACCGGCGCGAAGTGTTCGTATTTTTGCAATTCTGTCCAGATTCGGCCCATGAATTGCCCGCAACGGGGTCTCGCCAGGTCAGCAACCAAGAACCCAGGGCTTGCCAACTGATTGGTTAGCGGGGTCAATTTGCGATATTGCCGCGGCTTTTCGCTCACAGGCGTCCATTTTCACCCAGCTCCCACCGGTAATCCAGCTCGCACTGGGTTTTCAGGCCAATCGTGATCGAATCGCAACCCGCCGACGATCAGGCGTATCGAGAAGCTCTCGGCTTCCTGTACGACCGCATTGATTACGAGCGAATGGCTAGCGGAACCGCCCGCTATCCATTTCGGCTTCAGCGAACCGATCAATTGCTCCAGCAACTTGGACTGGGCGAGTATCTGTACAGCCAGACGTCTCACCCTAAAGTCCCCATTGTCCACATCGCTGGCACCAAAGGTAAAGGCTCGACGGCCACGATGGTGGCAGCCGCACTTTCGGGTTCGGGATTAAAGACGGGCCTCTATACGTCACCCCATTTGCATCGACTGGAGGAACGATTTCAGATCGATGGGGAGCCTTGCACTTCGGCGGACCTGGTTTCTTTGGTCGCCCGGATCGAACCGATCACCGAATCAATCGCCCGGCAGGCGAAACGGTCACCTTCTTTCTTCGAGCTGATCACCGCGATCGCCATGCTGCATTTCGATGCAAGTCAGTGTCAGGCGATCGTCTTGGAAGTCGGTCTCGGCGGTCGGCTGGACAGCACCAACGTTTGTGCGCCCAGCGTGACTGCGATCACGTCCATCGGCCTCGATCATCAACATGTGTTGGGCGAGACGCTCGCTGAAATTGCAACGGAAAAAGCCGGCATTTGCAAGCGGAGTGTCCCCTTGGTCAGCGGTGTTGTTGGCGGGGAAGCTAGCCAGGTGATCGTCGCGCGGACGATGCAGGAGTCATCGAAGCTGTTTCAGCTTGGTCGCGATTATTCTTACCAGCATTGCCCCGATCCTGTTTGGGGATCAAGAGTCGATTATCGGGGGATCCGACCGCCATTGACGGAAGCAGTCTCATGGACGCTTGCCTTGGAGGGAAGCCATCAGGCCCACAATGCCGCCATCGCCCTGTCGATCGTCGACGTCCTTCGCGACCAGGGTGTCCCAATCGATCAGGAATCGGCCATCCAAGGCATCGCGGGCGTTGAGTGTCCGGGCCGGCTCGAGCGTTTTGAACTTCCGAATCAGGTGACCGCCATCGTCGACGCGGCTCACAACATCGACTCCATCAATGCATTGTGCCAATGCGTCCAGCACCGCGCACGAGGCAAACCGATCACGGTCGTCTTTGGCACCAGTCGCGACAAAGACGCCGGATCGATGCTGACGCAGTTGACCACACTCGCCGACCACCTGGTGCTGACGCGATTCATGGGGAATCCTCGGTATTCGCCGCCCAACGAGTTGCGTCAGCTGCTTCCGCCATCGGTTCGCCGCTCGACGGTTGTAATCGAGCAACCGATCGACGCGTGCTCGGCAGCTTTGGATTTGCTGGCAACTGGCGGTATCTTGGTCATTTGCGGATCGTTCTTCCTAGCCGCGGAAACGCGAGAATGGTTGGCGGCAAAAGCTCTGGCGGATTAGTTTCGTGTCTTGTCCGCTTGTGACTTGAATGTTTGAAAGGACCCAACCGCATTGACGAGTTGTTCAACCACCATCAGCATCTGGCACGCGACCGCGTCCATCAACCAGCCGGGCAAAATAGAATCGTGCTGCGAAAGTTGGCTTGCGCAGGAAGAGATTGAACGTGCCAATCGATTCCGCCGCCCGACATCACGCAACCAGCATGTGATCGGACGCGGCATGGCTCGTCGGCTGCTCGGACGCTCCCATGTCTCCCCCGACGAAATCAGGTTTGCCGAAGAGACTTACGGAAAACCGTACGTGACGGCTCCCGATACTGCAAAGCAGCCTTTCAACATCGCGCACACCGAAGGCTTGGTGATCTGCGGAGTTGGCCACGAGGCACACGAATTGCTCGGGATTGATGTCGAGCGACTTGGCCGTCGAGCGGATGCGGCCTTGGCGGAACGCTATTTCTCGCGACCCGAAATCGCCTATCTCGACGACAAGCCGGACGGGCAAGCTCGTCAAGACGCCTTCCTTAGAGTCTGGACATTGAAAGAGTCATTCATCAAGGCAATCGGGACCGGCCTGCAAACGCCGCTCGCCGACTTTGCGTTCACGGATATCGATTCATCAACGCCAACCATCAGCATGCTCGACGAGAAGCTGGTGGACGATCGCGACTGGAAGTTCTTTTCGATCGAGCCGCGACCAGGTTTCATCGGAGCCGTGGCAGTTGCTTCCCAGGCCGAGGTCACGCTCGATCTCAAGTCCTTCGATGAACTGATTGAGGATTGACTAGCCCACGAGCTTCACTGGTCGGCGGCCTTGGTTTCCAGCAACGTTTGCGGTCCGTCAGGCCACTCGACCCAGACGCGAAGATTCAAGTTCGCGCCGGCTTCAACTTTGCTGACCAACGATTGGAGTTTGGCAACGCGATCGGACAACTCACGTAGTGATTTCCCCCGCAGCTCGATCGCAGCTCGCCGCGGGGCCAAGACACGACGCTGACTGCTGTCCGCCTGGGAATACATTGTCGACATCTGCGTGATTTGCCCGCTGAGGATCTCCGATTGCGACACCAGCTGATCTGCAAGTTCCTCCAGCATCGGTCGTGACACGACATGCCAAGGCGACGCAGGATCGAGTCTCGCCGCGTAACGCACTCGGCAAGAGAGTGTTCGACCGCCGCGAATATCGAAGCGGATTCCAAGCGAAACCGACTCGCCTTTCGCGGGCGTCAGTACCGCAAGCCCGCGGGACCGACGTGGCGAAGTCGGCTCGATCCGTTCAATCCATCCTTCCTCGACATCTTCGGGCAATTGAAACTCGATCGATAGCCGGGTCACTCGCGGTGGCATGGGTCCCAACAAATCCCAAGTTGGTCGAACGTCCGCGCGTTCCAGATCAATCGGCCATGGATCTGCTTCGATCGACGACCGTAAATAAACCGTCTCACCCGAATCCGTTTTCAACCGGCCATGAATCAGCGAAGTTGAAGATGCGGTCTTGCTGGCCGCCGCTGTCCACCGATGTCGCATTGAGTCCGGACCGATTTTGATCGTCGCAACCGCGACTTCTTGATGCACGTCAATGATCTCACGACCTGAGTCGGCGTCGCGAAGCCCCAACGGCACCTCAAACGGAAACTCCAAATGAAACCAGCGCCGTGCGCTGACAGACAACTCCGTCACGACGTCCACCTTGTCCGGTGGCGGCAACTGAATCGATTGAAACTCGGATGCCCGCGTTGCCTGGGGGGATTCCTCGGGACCGCCCTCGTCAGTCTCGGCCAGCGGATCGATCGTCTCTCTCGTGATCTTGGGATCCAGGTTATTCTTCGGCTCCGGTGCGTCGATTTGTCTTGGCGATTCCACCGATCGACCCTCAACAAAACCGGTGGCCGCGGGCATCAAGGACTCCAGCGATAACATGTCGATGGCGATTGGCCTGCCGGACTCGGTGACCGCAACCACATCAACGACAGAATCGTCAACGGCTACGTCGTCAAATGACTCCAACCGAGTTGCGGATGACGTGGCCGATCCGATAGGCGCCGCGTTCATCGCTTCAGGCGTTTCGGTGCTGGCTGAACCGGGATCGAATATCGACAAAGTGTTCGGCGAATCAGACTGAGCAACGGGACTTTTGTTTCGCTGAACAGCCGTGCTGGATGCGTTGATCAGGATCCAGGCAATGGCAGCAAAACCGACAACGACGAGGCCGCCGATAACCAGTCGTGCAACGGGCCAACGCTCGCGTTTGGACTTCGCTTTCGTGAACGACTTTGCACCCGACGATCTGCTTGCCAAGTCCGTGGAACCCTCTGGTGTCAGATCGTCCGCTGTTGCCGCAGCCGCCCGCGAATCGGGTCGCGCGGGAATCAGCGAATCACGAAATTGCTGAATCTGCTGGGCTGAAACGGCATCCATCCTGCTTGGATCGACGTTCGCTGTCACCACGTGTCCGTTCCAAAGCAGTTGTCCAGATGGGTTGATCGCCCATCGGTGCAAGTCGATGGATGCCAACGGCTGACCCGTTTTCAAGAAATGGCCAGCGGCCGCAACCTGCATTTGCTGACACCACGCATCGAGGATGTCCGTTGGCGGCGTACCCAATCTTGCGATCAAGGACGCGATTGTCTCGGCCGCGCCATCGTTCGTCGGTTTCGTTTCAACGCTTGGGGACGAAACCGATTCTGATAGCAAGCGTGTGGTCGCATCACTTGGCGACATTTCACCAGCCTGCACACGACGCAGCGTGTCCTCCAGGAGGGCTCGATCACAGCCGAAACGCTGCGCGACATCATTTGCGAGCATCTTTTCGGCAGTCATCGCAATGTGCCCCATTGCCTTGAGAAAAACTCGACCGCATCCCCGCCAGCGGGGAGTCGATGAACGCAAGTTTATCGAATTGGCTCATTGGCTTTCCAGAACCCTCAAAGTTTTCCTACTCGGATCGAGCGGAATAACCAAATACGCAAGTCCGATTGTGCCGATAACTCCGCCTGAAGCGGTTCTTCCAAACACGCTGATCGTACGAATCATGCGATCATTTGGGCGAACCGAACAGGAGCCAACCGGGGGGAAGGCTTTGCAAAACGCGGCAAAACCGCAGCAAAGTTCGACGCCCATTTGTGAACCCCAGGCCCACAGTGAGGCGGCGAGCGCCGCGGAGACGTTTGCAATGCAACGAATGACCCAACTATCGTCCAACCGAAAAATCGCCCCGTCTGTCCTGGCTGCGGTGGCAATCGCCTTCGCGGTGACGGCTGGCTTGCCGAATGCCCAAGCACAGCTGGGTGGCGTGATTCAAGCCGATTACCAAGCAAGCGGCTTTTTGACGCCGGCGGGGATGGTACCACCGGAGATGTATGGCCGAGGAAATGTGGGCAATGTCAGCCAAGTCGGTTGGCTCTCGGGCTCCGCCTGCGATGCTGTGCCCTGTGACGGCGGATGTGATTCAGGCTGTTCCACTGGCTCCTGTGTTGGCTGCATCGGTGGACGAGCATGTGCCGGCGGTGGGATCTTTGGACAGGCAGACAACTGCGATGGTGGCGTTCGTGAAGGCGGTGGCCTCTTCGGTAAGTCCTGCTTGTGCGGAGGCTGCGGCTTGAAAGGCTGTGGACTCTGCGGTGGCGGTGGCGGTCTGTCGAACCTGCGCTATATCTGTATCTTTTGTCGCGGTGCTGGATGCAGTGCCTGTCAATTGTGCAACAACCACGGTGCCAGCCCACTCGCGTTCCTGGGCGCGTTCCTGCCATACAACGACGCTGGCCTCTGTGCCATGCGTTGGTACGATCTCTCGGTCGAAGCGGTCTTTCTCGATCATTCGCGTGGTGGAGCATCGGGCAATATCACGTCGCTGGGGATCGATGGCGAGCGAGTTTTGAACAGCGGTTCTGTCAATGTTGACTTGGCAACAGGCGGTCGACTCTCGGCTGCCATGATCTTCGGGGCCGGAAGCAACCTGGAAGTCACGTACTTGGGCGGTCACCAATGGGACGGTCGATCCTCGGTGACCAACGAAGACCCTCAGCTGTTCTCGTTCATTAGCGATTTCGGCCAAACACCCCTGGGTGGATACGACGACACCGATCGATCGCTAATCCAATCGATCGACGTCAGCAGTGAACTTCACAGCGGCGAACTCAACTACCGCCGTCGCACGGTTTGGCCGTACTGCCGTTTCCAAGGATCTTGGCTCGTTGGCCTTCGTTATCTTCGCTACAACGATCGACTCGTTTACTCCACCGCGGGTGAATTCGACGATGCCACCGGCGGGTTCCCTCGGTTTTTCTCCTCAAACGATCGCGCCACCAACGACTTGTTTGGCGTCCAAACGGGATATGATTTTTGGTGGAACATCAGGCCCGGGATCAGCATGGGCGTTGGTGCGAAAGGAGCTTGGGTCAACAACAACATCGATCGACGAACGATCCTGACCGCGAACTCAATCAATCGCACCGTCGAACTCACGGACAACACGAACAAGGGCGCGTATCTGGGAGACTTCGAGGCGAAACTGGTTTACCGCATGTCGCACTCGTGGACCTTCCGAACCGCCTATTACGCGC
This sequence comes from Pirellulaceae bacterium, assembly GCA_963714715.1. Classification (GTDB taxonomy): domain Bacteria; phylum Planctomycetota; class Planctomycetia; order Pirellulales; family Pirellulaceae; genus JBFJVZ01. The sequence continues at coordinate 112,270 of CAVQPV010000014.1, forward strand.
TCGTCATGGACGACATTGGCTTTGGCGGCATCGACGCCAACACGGCCAGGAACGTCGTCCAAGGGAATTCCAACATAGCTCAGCCAACCCTGCAGGTTGATTCGCTGGTCATCCAGGGATTCTCGTTCGGTATCGAATACATGTGGTAGGGCAAAGGATCACATTTGTCCACTTCTTCGCCCGCGTTTTACGAACGCGGGTTTTTTCATGCGCTTCGCAGGCACGGTAATCGGTTCTGCGGGTGAGGATAGCGGCCCCCCGACGGCGGAGCTTTTTGGGTCGAACCGATCCGATTAATGATGTGAGTACGATTTTGAGGATCGTCGGGGGAACTTACCGACCTACAAAGCGTCTGAGAATTTGCGATTCGTTGACACCCCAAGGGTGCGAACTAGAATCGCACGCAGACCTTATCCATTCGCTTTAATCTCCCCATTTTCAGGCGTTTCTGGATGAGCTGCCGCGAGCGATATGGCCATGGCATCATTTCATTCCGCCCATGGCTTGCAGTGCGTCTGCAGCATCCAGCAATAAATATGTTCAGTCGACATGATCGATGCTTTGGCACTTTTGGCGTCGAAAAAATACTGTGGCCTAATACACTGTCAGCGACCCGGACGACTCTTGGTGCCCACGAGAGCCGCACGTTTGGTAGAGACCCTCGATGATCAAACGAACTGAATTGGAATCAAGCCGTCGCAGCAAGAACCTTGCCAGGTCCAAGAAGCTGAGTCGTAGAAAACGCCGGTTGATGATGGAAGGCTTGGAAAACCGGCAGCTTCTCGCTGCGGTTCCGGTGGCGCTGCCCGCGGTCGACCCCGCGCTGTTCGCCGCGGTCGAGCCACGCAACATTGGAACCGTGCAGGCCTTCGCGTTCAACGAGGGTGAGACAGCCATTCAGAGCGGAGTCAACGACACCTTACAGACCGCCAATTTTGTGCCTTTGGGAACGCTTCCAGATCAACAGGACACGATTGACATTACTGGCACGATGGGAGTCACGTACAGTTCGCAAGGGAATTTCACAACGGATGTCGACACCTTCGCGATGGATCTGCGTGGCGGCGACATCCTGGATGTCGCGATCATCGGCGCTGGTGCGAACTTGACGGTGTCTTATGAAAACGGGCGGATCTGGTGGGGTAGTGACGCGGATAACTTCGGTCCTCTCCCCGTCGGTCTCGCCCCGGTCTATCCGGACAATTCGCCACTGATGATCGACGCGAATGCCGTCGGCGCGCCAGGTGGTTCCCGAGGACGGACGTTATTACATCACCTTGGCCCCGTCGACTGCGACCACCCTCAATTACACGCTCGGCTTGCGTGTTTACCGTCCGGTGCTTGAACAAACTCCGATCGGTGCGCAGCAAGTTCTGTTTCTGGATTTCGATGGTGGAATCTACCCCACGTCTGATTTCCCCAGTGCCGGACTTCCGCTCGGCCAAGTACGAATTTTGGGCCTGGAAGACAGTTTGGACATTTTGGGATTCGTTAATCCGAACCCTGGTGATGCCGACGCGGTAATCGATGCGACCCTGATAGAAGTCGAGCAACAACTTCACACCATCGCGACCAATGGCGAGAACGGCGACTATGATGCGACCGGCATTCCAGGGCAATATGGCATCCTGGTTTTGAACAGCCGTGATCATCTCGATCCGGGCGACCACCCACTGGTAACTCGCGTCATCATCGGCAGCGAAGCCGGCACCGGATTCACTGATTTCGGAATCTCTCAAACGATTGACGTCGGCAACTTCGACCCCAGCGAAAAAGTTCTTGCGCTGTTTGCAAGCGCACGTGGCAACGGTACCAAACTATCCGATTTCACCTAGCTCATCATTTGCCGCTGCGGTGGCGCAGCAGTTGGCCTCGACGATCACCCACGAAGCGGGACACTCTTTTGGGTATTGGCACACCGATGGCACCAACACCGTGGGGAACTTGGCGGATGAGGGCGGCCAAAGCCTGGATGATTACGCCCAGGGTATCGGCATCGATGGTATCTTTGGCACGTCGGATGATGTGGTTCCCGCGTTCAACGATGACCGATTCGCCGCAAGCGAGGGGGTGTACTTTGGCATCGAACGCGTGCCTGCGGCACTCTCCTTCGCGCTATCGACCGGCACCAGGGGCGGCTCGATTACTGGCCGCGTCTTCAATGATTTGAATGCTGACGGCATTGGATCGTCGGACAGCGGACTGCCGGGCGTCACCGTCTATGCGGATCTCAATGACAACGGCGTTCAAGATCCAACCGACCCCACCACGGTAACGGCTGCGGACGGAACGTTTACGTTGGGTGTCGCACCAGGGACGTTCGATGTGATTGCCCTGACGCCCGCCCAGTTCACGGCCACGACGCCGACGACATTGAGCGCCATGGTCGCGTTGGACGCAGTTGCCGGCGGACTTGCGTTTGGTTTCAACCAGGTCATTCCCGACATCACGGGCACCAAATTCGCCGACATCAACAACAATGGGTTGTTTGATCCCGACGAACCGGGAATCGGCGGCGTTTACATTTACTTGGACTTGGACGGCGACAACCGTCCTGACCTCTCCGAACCATCCGCCATTACTGAGGCCGACGGAACCTACTCGATCAATTTTCCCGGCCCCGGCACGTACACAATCCGTGAAGTCATCGGAGCGGGTTTCATTCAAACTTTCCCGGGCCCCGCGGCCAATGGTGAACACACCGTCGTCTTTGATGGCACGGCCCTGACCGACAACTACGACTTTGGCAACTTGCCGTCGCGCGATTTTGGTGACGCACCTGATAGCTACCGCACGTTGATTGCCACAGGCGGACCGAGTCATGGCATCGCGACTGGACTGACCCTGGGGGCCGTCGTCGATCGCGACTTGGATGGCCAACCAAACAGCACGGCAACGGGCGACGATATCAACGGACGTGTGAACTTTGACGGATCGATCCTGGACGATGAAGATGGCCTCCGACTGCTTAGCCCGTTGGGGCCTGGCGATAGTGCGGAGTTCGAGGTCACGGTCACGAACACAACCAGTTCGCCAGCGTTTCTGCAGGCCTGGATGGACTTCAACATTGACGGTGACTTTGACGATCCCGGCGAGCGGATCGCCACCGATCTGGAACTCGCCACCGGCACCTACACCTTGCCCGTGTTTGTTCCCTCAACCGCGACGATCGGCACCAGCTACGTCAGACTGCGTTATAGCCAAACGCCCGGACTGGGTGTCGGCGGCGATGCTGACACGGGTGAAGTTGAAGACTACAGCTTCCCAATTCTCGATGCGGCCAGAGTCGCCAACAACGATCAATTCATGGTTTCGCGAAACACGCAAGCCAATCAATTGGATGTGTTGGCCAATGACTTCCAAACCATCGACAATCAACTGACCATCACCGGTCGGGACATTGGCGGCACCGCCGGTACGGTCGTAATCGCAGCCGACGGAAAATCTGTTTTCTACACGCCGCCAAACGGTTTTATCGGACGCGACGTGTTTGGATACACGGTGAGAGATGAGTTTGGTCGGTTTTCGACAGCGACCGTGGTGGTCAACGTCACCTTCCAATCGGCCATCCCGATCGCCTTGGACGATACCTTTGACGTGCCGGAAGGCTCTGTCAATCGAGCATTGAATGTTCTTGATAATGATGTTCCCAGCGTCGCCGGCGGTATCTCGATTACCAGTGTGACGCCGGGTGACAATGGCGGCATTGTGAATATTGTCGGTGGCGGCCAGTCGATTCGCTACACGCCGCTGCCAGGCTTCAACGGTACCGAACAGTTCACCTACAGCATCCAAGACGCAGCTGGTTCGGTGAGCACGGCGGAGGTGACGATCAACTTGTTACCCGGTTCGCGGCAGGACGACGTCGTCGACTTTTCGATCGGCGTTTTTGATGTTGTGAATGATCGTGAAATTACCAATGTTCAAGTCGGAGACGTATTTAATGTGCGCGTCTTTGTCGATGACTTGAGTAACCCGAGTTTCGGCACACTACAAGGCGTCGCTTCGGCCTTCTTGGATCTGTTGTACACCGATGAGTTGGTTGCCACACGCAACACCGACAACAACCCCAACTTCCCATTCGACATTTCGTTTGGACCCCTATTCAGTGGCGGTGGAACCTTCCAACAAGGCAATTCGCAAACTCCAGGCCTGCTGGATGAAATCGGTGGTGTACAACCGATCCTGGACCAAACGGAGCACAGCGGTCCGGTTGAGTTGCTGACCGTGACGATGCAGGCTGTTTCCCCCGGCGTCGCAGTCTTCCAAGCTGACCCTGCGGACCGCATTCAAAGTGAAACCACGATTCTGGGAGATGACGAGGCTCTGGAGGTGAGACAACTGCGGTTGGGTAACACCGAACTGAACATCTTGCCGTCTTCTGCCATCTTTGCGTCGGCCATTGACGATTCGTTCCCGGATGGGCGTGACTCCAATGGGAACCTAATCATCGGCAACGCATCCACCCCGGCGCGATTGGCGGTGCTGGACAATGACAACCTGGGGGCGACGGGAACCGTCGCCGAATTTGGTTTGGTAACCGCACCTGCGTTTGGCAATGCGACGATCAACGATAACGGTACGCCCGGCTTCCTGAACGACGATTACATTCAATACATCGCCGACCAAGGCGGGAACGGATTTGAGCAATTCACCTACGTCATCGTCTCCGGTGACGGCATCCGCAGCACAGCCGAAGTGACGATTGCACTTGGCAATGCTGATCTTAACGATCGCGTGGCGATCGATTTTGGACTGGTCAACAGCGACGGTTCCGCCAACACATCCGGCGTGGTCAGCATTGGTGATCGAATCGGTGTTCAAGTCATTGTCGAAGACCTGCGTGACCAGACGTATGTGTTCGCAGGATTCCTGGATGTCATGTTTGACTCTGGCATCCTGTCACCGGCCAATCAAATTCAGGACGATGAATTTGACTTCGACGTTGTCTTCTCACCCGATTTTAACGAGGACGCGGCCGTAGGCACTGCTGCCCGAGCGGGAATCATCGATGAATTCGGCACGTTGCTGGTTCAGTCGATCGCGGAATCCGGGAATGTCGACAACCCGAACTTGATGGCGACGTTGTTCTTTGACGTCGTTGGATCCGGCAGCACTCGCATCGTTGGCGGGCCTGCCGACGCATCGCCATTCCAAGACACGCTGCTGTTCCGCGTCGATGATCCGGTCCCCGTTGACCGGATTCGCTACGATGTGTTGAACATCACTGTCGGCGGCGGAGAACCAGAAGCTCTACACAACACCGGGATGCCCGGTGACGTCAACGATGACGGTGCGGTATCGGCCATCGATGCGTTGTTGGTGATCAATCATCTTGGACGAGAATATGGAGCTGAAGGTGAGGACGCCGGCACTGCACGGAAGTACTACGACGTCAGCGGTGATGGCAGGGCAACGAGTCTGGACGCTCTGTTAGTGATCAACAGCCTGAATCGCGAGTCGCGGGAGAGCGAGTTGGTCGTCAACAATGTGTCGCGATCGCAGGCGACTGGAGATGATGCTACCAGCGAATCCGATGCCGTCTTTGCTGATCTGAATGATTCGCGACTCGTCGGTGATGCTGTGGTCCAAGCGAACAATGCGACCCCCGCCGTGATCAACGTCGTTGACGTGGACGGTGACAGCGATGATGACGAGGACGACGTCTTAGGATTGCTCGCCGATGATGTGTCGGGCCTCTGGACTTAACCCCCCCAGTTCTCCATCCAAAATCATCCAGCGGCGCGGTTTCCAAGGAAGCCTCGCCGTTTTTTAATTGCCCGTCTTTTCCCCGCAGCACGACGATTCGGCACAATCCAGGCGCAGCGGGCGGCTCACGATTGCCAAATAACGGTTGGTTTCCACAGCAAAAACGCTCATCATGCTAAGAGGGATCTGCGGCAGTTGGTCCCCAGATCGCTAAGCGACGTCTGAGAGAGGCAATCGGCCCTCCCGATGGTGCAAATCGTCCTGTACGAGATCCAACGCTTGTCTTCGAATCCTTTTGCCGTTCAGTGCCAAACCTGCGGGAGCCGCTTGAAGGTATCCGATCCATCGTTGATCGGGACGATCGCGTCGTGCCCCAAATGCAATTCCATGGTGCAGATCGTGCCCGAGCCAAATCCCGCTGCACCGCAAGTTGCTGTTGGGACCGAAAACGTCGATAGCCAAGCGATCACCGAAGACGCGATCGATGTGGAAACGGACAGCCATGTCGATCCAGCGTCCATGCCCAGCGGATTTGCTTCTTCGGAATCGCTGGAGTCGGAGGCCCGACATGATTCGCTACCAGCATCCGTGCCACCCGACTGGCAAAGCGAACGAACACAACGCTCTCGGCAAATCGGTTTGATCGTCGCCTTGTCGCTTTCCAGTCTCGTCGGGGCAATACTCCTGTTCAGCTGGTTTGTGCGTTCCTGGCAGCAAGAAACCGCCAACAGCACCGCGTCACGGGACTTGATCGCCGTAACGGAAGATTCCAACCCCGTCACGCCCGATACTCCCGAGCAGTCACCTGCCGTGTCAGCGAGCGAACGAGCCACGGTAGAGTCGCACGAGCCAGCGTCACGAGAACCTGAATCGACTGACGGGCAAGCGGACATTGCCGGCGATGATCGTGTGAACCCCGCGAGCGATGAAACAAAACCAAACGCATCTCCGGCTCAGGTTGCCGCCACCAAGTCGGACTCGATTCCTTCGGATCTGTTGCCGCGGTCACCACTGGCTCCTGTGGTTCCCGAAGCCGACACGGCAGAAACGAGCGAAGACGCAAGCAAGATGGAACGCTTGCCGGAGCCTCTGCAAAAGTTCATTCCCACTTTTAACCTGGGCGGCGAGCAACAAGAAGCAACGCTTGACGCGCCTCCAACTCTGGATGATGTCCAGGTCCAGGGCGCTGCGGAGGAAGACTTGGACCCGATGCTGGTGGCCACGCCGCCAGAGCCGATCAACATGCGCCGGGCACTCGCGATCGAATTCGCACTCTCGCCGGCCAATGGCAGCTACCCACTGTCCGACTTGATGTTGACGGTCAGCCAAATCACGGGTGTGCCCATTCAAATCGACTGGGTCGGTTTTGATTTGGTGGGAATTGGAATCCGCGACGAAGTGCCAGTAAAGAAAGGATGGAATTCGGCCAAGGTGTTGCTCGACTCCGTGGCCGAGTCGATCGGCGCCGTGATCGAACAAGACGAGTATCTGTTGACGCTCGGGCCAAGCGATCAAACCAAACAGGACCGCTTGGGGGACTTGCTTGAGCTGAGCGATTTTGATGACGGCCAAGCTAGCGCGACGGCGGTTTTGAATCAGTTCCTGCCATGGGGTAACGTGTCGACCGCACTTCAGCAAGCGAGCGATCAGCAGAAGCTTGCCGCGCTTGCTGTCGAGGCAATGCGGCGAATCCGAGGTGTTGCACCCAAGGTTCCCGAGCTTCGTTTTCGCCGCTGGGCACAACCGGCGTCCGACGCGATCTTGGATTGGCCTCTTCTGGTCGGTGGCAACGCCGGGCCCCAATACGACGCTCCATTGACCATGGCGGGATTCTTGCGGCGCACCGCGAGAGGCAACCAGGCGACCTGTTTCGTCAATTGGTTTGACGCCAATCGTCGACGCCTGTCTCCGGCGCAGCTGACGATGCCATTCACCGGCGAACCTGCCGGTGAGGTCATTGCCGACGAATTGAGGCCGTTCGCACTTCAGGTCCGTCAAGTCGATGCCAACCATTGGTGGGTGGGAACGGAAGCGACTTACGATCGATTTCCCGTGATCGTTTGGACACAGCCGCTCGGCGCCGACCAAGCTGTCCTGACACAGCGACTGGCCAACGCGGTGGCGTCCACGGAGGGCAGCCAGTTCAGTATGGCCGTCGACCCCCAAACAGGTCGCGCCCTGCTGCTCTTGCCTCGATACCTGGTCCGCCAATTGCCAACGATCCAAAACGGCCTGAATCTAACCAAAGCCCCGTAACGTATTGACGATCGCAATCGGAACACTTGCGCCCTGGAAGACTCCCCGTGGTGAAAGCGATCAACTTACGAGATGATATCGACTCGGTTGCTCGTCACTTTTCATTCGAGGTTTTCTCTTGTGCAGCACGTCGAAGTGAAGGTTCACGGATCGATCGCGACGATCATGATGAACCGCCCCCAATCCCGAAACGCGCTCAGTCCGCAAATGTTCGCCGACCTACGAATGGCACTCTCGGATATCCACCAGGAAAAACGTGTGGGTGCCGTGCTGTTAACCGGTGCGGGAGAGCATTTCTGTTCGGGCGTCGACTTGAAGGTGTTTGGTGAAATTGCGGAAATGCCCGCGCATGATGCGGTGACCGAATGGCTTTCCATCTGGCGGCAACTGACCGAACTGCTTGAAGACATGCTTCGCTTTCCCAAGCCGATCATCGCTGCGGTCGACGGTGCGGCGGTTGGTGCCGGGTTAGCCCTCGCGTTGGCGGCTGACATACTTGTCATCTCCAACCGTGCCACGCTCTCGGCGACCGCCGTGCGTCGCGGTTTGGTCGGTGGGGCCACGGTTGCGCTGTTGTCATTTCGATTTGGTGCGGCGATCGCCGCGCGGATGTCTTTGACTGGTGAAACGGTCGATGCTGAGGAAGCGTACCGACTGGGAATGTGCGATCGACCGGTGCCCGCTGAACAGATTTGGGTGACCGCAACGCAGATCGCGGATCAGTGCACCCAGGCGCCGCGCGAAGCCCTGCAAGCGACCAAACGCCTTCTTAACGAAGGCATCGGCGAGAGCTTGTTGACCCAGTTGTCCGTTGGCGCCGCTGACAGTGCCACCGCCTGCACGACCGACTCGGCGCTCGAGGGCATTCAATCGTTCCTGGAAGACCGAGAGCCGGACTGGCCGTAACTTCGAACATCAAGATCAAGATGAGAGCTTCAATGGATTGCATCGGAAATGGGATTCTTGGCTTCGCGCGCGTGAGCATCGGCTTGGCCGCCTGGCTGATGGCCACGTCGGCATCGCGGACGCCTGCGGAAGACACGAAAGAAAAAGCGGTACCGGCGTTATCGCTGGAAGCGCTTTTTCATCCGGATAAGAAACACGATTACGACGGAAAAATCACCACGGCGCATTGGATTGGCTGGCAAGAACCGGAGATGAGTAGCGTGGAGGTCGAAGCCGATCACACCCCCATCTTGATCGTTCGCCGCAAGGAGACATGGATGCAAGTCGATCTGTCAAGCGGCGATGAATCTCCATGGCCGGTCGCAAAACGACTCCAACAGCAACTTGCCAAACTGAGTGGCATTGATCAAGAGAAAGCGAAGGCGACGGCGAACCGAATTGCTGGTCGCCTGAAACGCGCTGAGCAAACGGTTTTGGCCAAGATTGGCAACTCGCTGGCGATCGTCTCGGTGAACTCGCCCGCTCGTTGGTTGACCCGTGATGCCGCCAGCTGGAAGAACGCGACGTTGGATCCGACCTCGCGTCACGTCGCTTACACGCGTGAAGGCGACTTGTTCATTCGAGATATCGCCACCGGAAGAACGCTGCGGATGACACAAGATGCGTCCGACACCTTGCTGGACGGCATCTTGGATTGGACCTATCAGGAAGAGATCTTTGGACGCGGAAACTATCGCGCGTTCTGGTTTAGCCCCGCCGGCAATTGGTTGGCGATGTTGCGCATCGACATTAGCCGTCTCCAGCCGTACTCAATCACCAAGGCATCCAGCGATCGGGGCAGCGGGGTGACTCGACGCTACAGCAAAGCAGGAGACCCGATTCCGCAGGCGGAATTGTACGTTTGGGACCTCCGCAACATCGATTCGGCCAACGTTCCTCCGCCAAGACTGATTGACCGATCCACGCCACAGCAGGAGCGAATCATTACCGGTGTGTGGTGGCACAAGCACAGCATGAAATTGATGTACTGCATCAGTGATCGGCTACAAACCTGGCGCGAATTGCGTTACGTTGACGAGCCGTTTTTGCAGGGCAGGACCAACAAAACGACAGGACTGCTGCGTGAGGAGAGCCCTGCTTGGGTGGAGCCGCCGGCGGCGCCCGGTTTCTTGGCCGATGGCAGTCTCGTTTGGCGCAGTGCGCTGCCGACCGGTCGCAGCCGATTGTTCTGGATCCGCGCCGACGGCGTTGAGATGGTACCGATCTCGCCGGAAGACTTTGACGTGCGCGATTTTTTTGTCCGCGCTGATGGTTCGTTTGCAATCGTCACCGGTGATGCAAACAACGGGACGGTCGGCAAGCATGCATACCGGATCGATGTGGCGCGGGCGAAAGATCGCGTGCCCAAACTGGTGCCGGTCACCAGCGATGACGGTTGGCACGATGTGGACATCAGTCCCGACGGGCTGGCAATCATCGATCAGCATAGCTCGTTAACAGCACCACCAAGCTTAAGTGTTCATGCGACGATCAAGGATGGTTTCCAGGCGATTCCATTGGACCGGTCGGAGTTGTCCGTTCCCGGGGATGTGATCCGTCCGGAGTTGCTTCGCATCGCCACCAAAGACGACGTTTCGTTGCCCGCGATCCTGTACCGGCCTCCGCTCGCATCGAACAACAACCGGTGTCCGGTCGTCATTGAAACGTACGGCGGCCCGCAAGCGCCCGTCGCCACGAATCGCTGGTCGGGCACTCGAGCACTGTATCGCGAGCTGCTCGCCAGACGCGGCATTGCCACCCTGGTCGTCGACAACCGCTCCAGCGCAGGCCGGGGGATTGCCGACACCTGGTCGATCCAAGGGAAAGTGGGCGAGATCGAACTGGAGGATCTGCTGACCTCCGTTGACTACCTGGAAAAACAGCCTTGGGTCGATGCACAGCGACTAGCCGTTCGCGGCTGGAGCTTCGGGGGCTTCCTGACGCTCTACGCGATGACGCACAGCACCGCGTTCAAGGCAGGGATCGCGGGTGGCTCGGTGACGGACTGGCGAGAATATGATTCGTTCTACACCGAACGTTACATGGGCCTGCCAAGCGACAACCCCGAGGGCTACCGAACCAGTGCCCCCGTCAATGCTGCTGAGAACATCCACGGCCACGTCCTGCTGATTCACGGCGAGGTTGACGACAATGTTCATCCCTCCGGCACCTTACGCATGGCCGCAGCCCTGCAGAATTCCGGGAAGGATTTCGACATGATGATTTATCCCGGCTCCGCACACGCGATTCACGACCCCCAGCAGGCTTGGCACTTGATGCGGATGACCGATCGCTTCCTGATCCGGCATTTGCTGGCAGAGTCGACGGGCGCGGCGGAGCCCACGGCAGCGGCCGAGGCGAACGATTCCGCAGCCGAAGCGGCCAAACTGCCGTAAAAAACGACAATTCTAGGCCTGTGCGCCTCCCCCGCAGCTCGCTAGAATACGCGGCCCGAAACAGTCAACGTGAAAAACGAAGAGAGTCAAAAGATGTATGCCATCATCGTCGACGGTGGTCGCCAATATCGTGTCCAACCAGGCATGGAAGTCGATGTCGATTATCGAGATCTTCCTGCCGGCGAAAGCATTCAGTTTGAAAAAGTTCTGGCCGTCAGTGGCGACGAAGGAATGAAACTGGGGGCTCCCACACTGGATGGCGTGACGGTCACCGCGTCCGTGCTCGGTCCCAAGCAAGACAAAAAGATTTACGTTCAGAAGTTCCGGCGCCGCAAACACAGCAAGTCGCGGACGGGCCATCGACAACTGCACACGACGGTGCGGATCGAAGAAATCGCGGGTCTTTAGACGCTCCGGCGCAATCCAACAAGGCGGATTACCATAGATAGCATCTGCCAACCAATAGCCCTGAAGCTTAGCGTGGGCTCTTGGCTGGAAAGCTATTGGTTTCACGGGCCTCAGGCTCGCCCCATCCCCTTCAAGGGGTGGCTAGCGTCTGCGGCTCATTAGCTGCCTTCGATTGCCGTCTTATGCTGGCTTTGATTGACGATTACGAGCTTCGCGATGTGCTTGGTGTTGGCACCGTTGGCACCATCTATTTGGGCGTTCATCGTCAAAGCGGTCAGCGTGTCGCCGTCAAAAGGCTTCACGCAAGCGTTTGCAAGGATCCGCTGATCCGGGCACGTTTCAAACGCGAGATGTCGATCTTGGGCCGCGTTCGCCACCGCAACATCGTTGCCTATTACGGTGGCGGCAACGACGGTCAATCGCTTTATTACATCATGGAGGTGGTTGATGGCGGTACCGTCAAGGAAGTCCTCGAGTCAACCGGGCCGCTTCCCTGGACGGCAGTCGCCGAATTGGGTGTGCAAATATGCAGCGCACTTCAGTGGGCACATAACCATGGCGTCGTCCATCGCGATCTGAAACCCGGCAACTTGTTTTTGTCACGCCAAGCTGATCTGAAACTCGGTGACTTTGGAATTGCTCGCGATCTGACTCGAAGCGATCTGTCGGCGAATGGGTTCACTGTGGGCACTCATGCCTACATGGCACCCGAGCAGATCACCGGTGACGCGTCGATTTCCGGCAAAGCAGACCTGTATGCGTTGGGCTGCTGCCTGTTTGAGATGCTCACCGGCAGAAAGCCATTCACTGGCGAGAACTACGCACAGTTGTTCGACCAGCACTTCAAGCAAGATCCACCATCGGTTATCGGCCTGGGGGTCGATTGTCCGGCGGAATTGGATGCCTTGATTGTCCGATTGTTGGCCAAGCATGCTGACGATCGACCGTTCAATGCCAGGCAAGTCCAAGCGGAGTTGCTGCAGATGTTGGAAGATCGGCAGGGAACTGGCCGCGAGGTTCTGGTGCAGCGAATTGAGAAGCTGAACACGCCTGTCGTGCGGGCCGAAGTCAGTTGGCGAAAACTTGCGGCGATGGCTGCAATCTTTGCTGCGATTGGGGTTACCGCTGCCTTGCTCTCACAGTGATCCCGTCCAGCATCCCGCTGCTGGGGGCAGAAACATTCACGACAGCGGGGCGTTTTGTCCCGGCCACGACAAATTGCGTGCTGCTGGTAAGTTTGGGAGTGATGATTTGCCCCTTCGCTGCTATTCTGACCATTCCCCGCCAGCAAACCTTGGTGGCGCTGTCGGCACGGTCAGCAAGCCGCCCTCACCCTTCAGTGGCTTGGTTGCGTGAGCATTGCGCACCACGGAGCCCCTACTTAGGAAACCAATCAATGACTTTAAGATCGACGTCTCTCGTTGCGCTCACAGTGATGACCATTTCGCTCACGCCTGCAGTAACCACGGCGCAAGACGACCCGAAAAATAACAAAGCAGCCGCAAGCGACGATCCAATGGGATACTTTTTGGGCGTTTCCGTCGGCCAAAGGATGATGCAAGACGGATTCGAGCCGGGAGATTTCAAACCCGCTGCTTTGGCAGCTGGTGTGGTGGATGCATTGGCCGAGCGGGATCTGGCACTCAGCGACGAACAATTGCAAGAAGTCCGCGGACGAATCGAAGGACTGTTGCGCAAGCGTCGGCAGGTGTTGATGGCCGAAATGGAGAAAGAAGCGGCATTGAACAAAGAGAAGGGAGAACTCTGGCTGAAACAGAATGGCGAGAAGGAAGGGGTCAAGTCGCTTGAAGGCGGCCTGCAATACAAAGTGATCAAATCTGGAAAAGGCGCGTCCCCATCGGCCGCGGATACCGTCAAGGTTCACTACACGGGAACATTGATCACCGGAAAAGTCTTTGACAGCAGCGTCAAAGCGGGCAAACCGCTTGAATTAAGCCTGGGTCGTGTCATCGAGGGCTGGCAAATCGCCTTGCAGAAAATGAAGGTCGGAGACAAATGGATGTTGTACATTCCGCCGGAACTCGGCTACGGCGAAGATGGTCGCCCCGGAGCCATTGGACCGAATGAAGTGCTGGTATTCGAAATCGAATTGCTAGACATCATCTAACCATCGTGTTCTGGGATCCGGGAATCGAATGAATGAGCGAGCAAATCAAGTACCTGCTTGCCGAGCGGGATATTCCCAAGGTCTGGTACAACATCGTGGCGGACCTACCGAGTCCGCCGCCGCCTGTGTTGCACCCAGCCACGGCCGAGCCCATCGGGCCCGATGACTTGGCACCGTTGTTCCCCGCAGCACTGATTGCTCAGGAGATGGCGACGGAGCGGGAAATCGAGATCCCAGGCGAGGTCCGCAATCACTATCGGCAATGGCGTCCCACTCCTCTTTACCGCGCTCGGAAATGGGAGCGTGCCCTCGATACGCCGGCACGGATCTATTACAAGTACGAAGGTGTCAGCCCGGCCGGTTCCCATAAACCGAATACGGCGGTCGCGCAGGCTTATTACAACAAGATCGCCGGTATCAAACGGTTAAGCACTGAGACGGGTGCCGGACAGTGGGGATCGGCGCTATCGATCGCTTGCGCATCCTTTGGCCTGGAGTGTCTGGTCTTCATGGTCAAGATCAGCAGCCAGCAAAAGCCGTATCGCAAGGCGTTGATGCAGGCCTTCGGAGGCGCAGGTGATTCCCAGCCCAAGTGGTGAAACCGTTGCCGGTCGCCAGATCCTGGCCCGCGATCCGGATTGCCATGGATCACTCGGGATCGCGATTTCCGAAGCGGTGGAAGTCGCCGCTCAGTCGGACGATACCAGCTACGCGTTGGGAAGTGTTCTCAACCATGTATTGTTGCACCAAACGGTGATCGGCCTGGAAACAATCAAGCAATTTGAGTTGGCCGATGACCGGCCGGACGTCATCTGCGCGTGCACCGGCGGCGGTTCCAATTTTGCCGGGATCGCTTTTCCCTATCTTGGTCAGAATCTGCGAGGAGAGGGAGATGTGCGGGTCGTTGCCGTTGAGCCTGCCGCCTGTCCAACACTGACAAAAGGGGCGTATGCCTACGATTACGGTGATACCGCACATCTGACTCCGCTGGCCAAGATGCACACGCTGGGCAGTTCGTTCGTGCCACCAGGCTTCCACGCCGGCGGACTACGTTACCACGGGATGGGGCCACTGGTCAGTCAACTGCTCGACATGGGGGCGTTCGAGGCGACATCTCTGCACCAGTTGGAGGTCTTCCAGGCTGGTGTGCAGTTTGCCAAGGCTGAGGGAATCTTGCCCGCCCCGGAAGCCAATCATGCCGTGGCCGCAGCGATGAACGAGGCGCTGCGTTGCAAACGGGAAGGAGTCAGCCGCACGATCCTGTTCAACCTGTGTGGGCACGGACATTTCGATATGCAAGCCTACATGGACTATTTCGCCGGCAAACTGCAAGACTACGAATACCCGGAGGAAGAGATCGCGATGGCTCTCGCAGGGCTGCCCCCACTGAAGGACTGACGCTGAAGACAACCAGCTCCGCGCGTGGTCCCTGAGTCGTCTCGATGGCACGGCTTAAGCTGCGACCTGGGCACCGGTTGCGATTGGCAAGCGAATGATGAATGCCGTGCCGACACCCACGGAACTTTCCACGCGGATGCGTCCTTGATGCGAGTCGATGATCTCTTTGCAAGCTGCCAAGCCGAGCCCCGTTCCCCCTTTGCCCGATTCGTCCGGTCCCGATTTGGTTGTGTAGAACGCGTCAAAGATATGCGGCAATTTTTCTTGCGGTATCCCTGACCCCGAATCGCGGACGACCAATTCGACAAATCCTGCTTCGGAACTGGGCGTTAGTCGGATCAGAATCGTGCCACCTTCGGGCATGGCTTGCCGGGCATTGATCAATAGATTCAACAGGACTCGTTGAATCTGGTTTCCACTTGCCATCGCAGGGGGAGTGCCGGCTGCCAGTTCGGTTTCGACCGCGATGCGATACTTGCGCATTTCTCGTTCCAGCAAAACGAGCGAGCTTTCGATGATTTGCGTGAGATCCGTTGGCTCCTGCGAATCGCTTCGGTTACGCGCCTGGGCAAGAATCGTGTTCGTGATTTTTGCTGCTCGCTCGGATGCCTGGAGAATCTTGTCGAGCGCTTTGTCGCGACTTGCGTCATCGCGGTTGCGAATACCGAGTTTCGCGTAATTGATGATCGTCATCAAAACATTGTTGAACTCGTGCGTCGCCGTGCTGGTCAATTCACCCAGGGCCGCCATCGCTTGCATCTTCCGCAATTCGCTCTTGAGATGCTGTACGTACCTCTGCTGGTCAGAGTCGATTTGCGATCCGTTTTGATGCGATTCCATATTGGGTCTTTTGCTTGCTGCAAGAATAGCCAGTCGGGAGCAGTGTGGTGGCGAGATTGATCGGTCACCTCGCCACAAAAGACCTATCGTCGGGGTGGCCCAATTTGCTACAGCAGTCCAGCGTGGTCCCTTACAGATTGCCTCTTCCCTCGCGGTTTCGTGGTTTCAGCTGGGTAGTTTGGAGCGGCTAACAAGCTTTTTTCAGTTGCAAGGATTCCCAACATCGAGCCCGATGATGCAGATGAATCAACCACCCGACTGCGACACCGATACAATCGTCCAACGTTTGCAAAAGCGAATTCAGCAAGCCAAGAGCCTTGGGTTCGAGATCCGTAATGAATGGCTGGATGGGCTGGAATCGACTTGGTGCGAATTGGGCGGCGTTCCCATTCTGTTTCTCGACTTGTCCAAGAACGCTGCGGAACAATTGGATCAGGTCAACGAGGCGATTGCCTGGCATCAGCAACGGTCGGTCCAGCAGGCGACGCCAGGGACTCCAGCGAATCGCGCCGCCTGAGCATTTTGGATCACGACGGGCGCTCTCTGGCTACAATACGTCTGCGCGGGCTACATATGGATCGGCAAACCGATCACAATGAACGCCTGATTGCTACTACTCTTGTCGATTGGGCCATCGCAGCGTGTTTTTTCAACGAATGGGTTTGCCGGCGCTTGCCAGCTTTTGCCGGCGATTAGGGATTGGCTTGCGTGCCGGTGCGGATTTGATTCCGTTGCTGCACAACGAATCCAAACATGGTCCAGCCCGCCAGCGCGAAGCGATCAGGATGCTGTCCGAGGGCGCACAGCGGGGCGAACAACTGAGCGCAGTCATGGACTCGCAAAAAAGCGTCTTTCCGCCGCTGTTGATTGCCATGACGCGCGTCGGCGAAGCGACGGGGCGACTGGAACGGGCGCTGTTAAACCTTGCCGATCATTACGATCAGCGAATCAAGCTTCGCCGCGCTTTTGTCACCTCCATTGCCTGGCCATCGATCCAATTGGTCATGGGCTTGGGTGTCATCTCTTTGCTGATCTGGTTGATGGGAATTCTGTCGTCGCCCGGTGGCGACATGCCTGACTTGCTGGGCTTTGGACTGACGGGCACGGGGGGAGTTCTGGTCTTTTGGGCCTACATCGGCCTCTTCTTTGCGATCATCGGCACTCTGGCCTGGGGATTCGCCAACAACATTGGTGGCTCTCAGAACTTGATTCCGCTGTTCTATTTGATTCCGAAGCTAGGGCCCGCAATACAGACGATCACGCTATCGCGATTCTCATGGACGCTGGCTTTAGCCTTGGACGCAGGACTCGATCCGATCCGCTCGATCAAGCTGTCACTCGAGAGCACGGGAAGCGAGTACTACCGGGCTGGGGCCAAGGACGCGGAAACGGCAATTCGGGCCGGCGCCACCTTGGCGGGCGGTTTGGAGGCGACCAGTGTTTTTCCCGGCGAATTCATCGCCAACGTTGAGACCGCCGAGATATCGGGGACCGACGCCGAGTCGATCGAACGTTTGGCGCGAGAGACTATGACGAACGCGCAAAGATTGCCATGAAGACGATCTCGGGATTAGCGACAGGAATCGTCTGGTTCACGGTGGCTGGTTTCTTGATCTTCATGATTTTTCGCATCCTGATGGTGATTGGCGGAGTCTATTCTGACGCCCTCAGCATGTAAAAACGTGTTTTAACAAGGGGTCTGACCCTTTGCGGGCGAGAGGTTACTGCAAGCTAAACTCGGTACCCGACACTTTTTTCGTTGATCGAGATCGGTTCAAGAGAGGGTCAGCCTGGGGTGATGAACTAACCAATGAGCGGCGTATAAGTGTGGGCCGTGGGCCGTAAGGCACCGTAAGGCACTGGGCAATGTGCGATACCCGGCCGCTCACGCGTCACGGCTCACTTCATTCATCACGCCAGGGTCAGCCCCCTTCTTAAAACACGTTCGTCAGTCTCGGGACCGAACGCGACGCAAGTGTGTCAAGTTTGCGGCGCTACTGCGGCAAACCCTGCGGGCTGGCGATCCTATACAGGTGCTAACGCTCGTCATGGTATTGCCGAGAAAAACCCTGGTGTGACCGATACCTCCGGCGTGTTCGCCTCCTGCAGCTTATCCGAAACTACCGAACGGACCGATGCTTCCGGTACGCCATGACCTGCGCACGGATTTGTGCAGAGGTCCGATGGGGATAGCGTTCGGCTCTTTGAGTGCCGCTCGCAATGCAGGCTTGGCCTCGAAGAACGTAAACCGATGAGTGTCGGATATGAATCAAACCAAATCTTTTCACAGCGAACATGCGAGAGCGATCGATTCCGTTGGTGAGGTACGCGCCCACACGGTGAGTACCAACCATGAGATTCGACGGCTGCTGGCATGTCTGTGGTTAGCGATTGCCTGGATTGTCGGAACACTGGTCTTTGAGGTCGCAGCCGTGGGTGCGGAAGCCAAAGAGCTTTCCGCGAGAGCCACGCCGCAAATCCGGCTGGGCGATGCATTGGACAAAGATGAAACCAACGTCTGTTTGGCAACATCACCCCTCCAGGCCCTGTTTCGACTGGAAAACAACGAACAACTTAAATCGGCCATCAACGACATCATCGAGACCGAGACGCAGTGGTTGGCGCAGCACGCGTCGATCAAATCGATTCAATTCGCGTTTGACGATCCAAGCAGCGATCCGGAGATGAGCATCGATTCGCCCGGTAGCCCCGCGAGCATCGCAAAGGCTCGGTTCGAGATACCGAACAAATATTCTCTCAGCGGCGTCCTCGGTATCCAACAAGTGACTCACGCGGGTGATTTGTTCGCACCGATCTACATTGATGCTCCCACGTTGCCTACGCGAGCGAAAAAGAACGCCGGGAACCGCGATACCGTGGCTGCAGCGGAAACGTTCTCCTTCGCTGAGTCCGACGACAAAGACAGCAACGAGACCGCGCCGACGGAGCAGAAAATTGTCCAGGATCCGCCGCCGGCCGCATCAGTCCTCTCTACCGACGAAGCGAACATCGACGCGCCCCGCGTCCAACCGTCATCACCAACACCACTCAAGGTAAAACCAGCGTCGAAAACATCGCGCCGACCACTGCGTCAAATGGCCGACGCCAAGATCGTTCGGGCAAAGCCGATTTCTCTCATTCGACCTTCCCCTGATTCTCGTGATGCGGAACCAAAAGAAGCCAGCAAGGCACCACCGCTGCCAGCGAAGTCCTTCGATGAATTGATCGCCGCTGAGCCACCAGCGACGGCCGGCAAGCTCGATCCAATGAGGGAACCCACGGCAGCACCTCGGAGCACAGCCAGGGAAAGTATCACGCAGGATTCCCGACAAGCCGCGGCAAAAGTCAACGTCGATGCGATTCCCAAGGTAACCTCGAGGCCGATCGCTGCAGCCGAAACTCTGCAGCCGACCCAAGCCAAGCCGGACCCCATCGGCGAACCTGCGTCGGACCCAATCGTCGGCATGGCCGCTACGGCGGGTCCGCCCGGGCAACAACCGACCGCGATGGAAGTCCCCCTCGCGGAGCCCCGAACGCAGCAACCCCGTCGCTCCGAGCCAATTCGACAACCGGAAGAACATATCGCTGCGAGTTGGCCTTTCACCCAGCCTGCCGGCCCAACGCAAGGTCCACCATCGGTGTCGCTGAACGTCGACAACGCCGATGTACGTACCGTATTCGAGATGCTGGCCCGCGGCTACGGCATGAACATCCTGGTGTCCCCCGATGTCGTCGGCGTCGTGACGGCCAACGTCAATGGCTTGACACCTGACCAAGCTTTGCATGGCGTGTTGAAGATGTGCAATCTGCGAGCACAAGTCGAGGACGATGTTATTTTTGTTTACCCCGCCGACAAACTGCCGGCCGACGCGCGGCAGTTGCGTTTATTCCCGCTTGATTTTGCTCGTTCGGAAGTGTTGGAACCGACCGTCCAAGGATTGTTGTCGCCAATTGGCAACGCGTACACCAGCGTCTTGGATGAGTCGGATAATTTGAAGACAAGAGAAGCGATCGTGGTCGTCGACACACCCGAATCGATTCAGCAAATCGAAAGTTACATATATCAAGTTGACCAAGCGCCGCGCCAAGTCATGATCGAAGCGCGCGTTCTGGAGGTCGAGTTGAGTGATTCGATCGCTCATGGCATTGACTTTGGGGCGCTGCTAAAACGCGACCTCGAGATCGGAACCTCGGGGCTGGCCGGCAGTCTATCGTCGGGTGACGCCGTCTTCTTTGCCCGCATCGATGGAAGCGATGTCAACGCGATCATCGAACTGCTCGAAACAACCACCGACGCGAAAACCTTAGCTTCGCCAAAGATCATGGTCGTCAACGGACAGCAAGCGAAAATCCAGGTCGGCCAACAACTTGGATTCACCGTCGCCACGGTGACTCAGACGTCCACGATCCAAGACGTCCAGTTCCTGGACACGGGCGTGGTTTTGAGCGTCAAACCGACGATCAGCCGCGACAACAAGGTCTTGATGGAAGTCAAACCCGAAGTCAGTAACGGCCAGATCAATCCGGAGACCCTGCTTCCCGAAGAGGAAACCCGCGAATTAGAAACGTCGGTGCTGTTGAATAATCACCAAGGCATGGTGATCGGCGGGCTGATTCAGGAAAACGACCGCACCGTGATCAAAAAACTGCCTTGGTTGGGAGACATCCGGCACGTGGGCAAATTCTTCCAAAATCGCAAGTCCACTCGCTCACGTACCGAGATCATTGTTGCCTTGGTGCCGCACATCGTGAACATCGACGAATGTCTGAACCACGAGCAATGCGACCCGGAACGCGAAGTGATCGAGTATGACCGCGCCCAGACGCCGCTCTTGGAAGGTCCACTGCAGCGGGCTTGTCGACCTTGGGAACCAAAGTTACCGGATACGGTTGGCGCCGAAAGACATTATGATGTCAATAAGATCAATCGCATGATTCCGTAAGTGACTTCGGCCGAGTGTTATGCACCAGTGTGCCCACCATGATCACGCAACCGGCAATTACGGTTGGGCGTTCGCAATCGGCGTCGCATTGAACCTGATCTTTGTCGTCGTCGAAGCCGCCTTCGGAATCTGGTCCAATTCGCTCGCCCTGCTCGCAGATGCGGGGCACAACCTGAGTGACGTCCTTGGGCTGCTGCTCGCCTGGGGCAGTTATGCGCTAGCCAAGTTAGCACCCAGCCCCAATCGCACCTATGGCTGGCGCGGATCGACGATCCTGGCGGCCCTGTTCAATGCGATGTTGCTGTTATTCGCCATCGGGGGCATCGCCTGGGAAGCGATCGGAAGACTCGCCAACCCATCGCCTGTCACCGCGCCCACGATCATCGTGGTCGCCCTGATCGGCGTTGTCATCAATACCGCGACCGCCATGTTGTTCATGCGAGGCCGCCAGCACGATCTGAACATCCGCGGTGCCTATTTGCACATGGCCGCCGATGCGTTGCTGTCCTTGGGCGTTGTCGTGGCCGGCATTCTGATCGCGGTCTCCGGACGCTTGTGGATTGACCCCATCACCAGCCTGATCATTGCCGCGGTGATCTTTTGGAGCACCTGGAGCCTGCTGCGGGAATCATTCAATTTGGCCATGCACGCCGTTCCGCCCAGCGTCGATATCGACGAAGTTCAAGACTTTTTGGCGTCGCTCGGCGGAGTCACGGAGGTTCATGACTTGCATGTGTGGGCGATGAGCACAACTGAAATCGCCTTGACGGCGCACCTGGTCAAGCCCGAGGCAACCAACGACGATCAGCTGCTCCGGGATGCCGGTCACGCGTTGCATCACCAATTCGGCATCGGCCACTCCACCATTCAGATCGAACGCTCCGTTGACGAAGCCGCTTGTGGACAAGCGGATGATGGAACGCTGTAGCCCGCAGTCGCTTGGCCGGCATCAAATCATCCGGGCCAGGTTCCGTGGATGAACGTGACGCACTTGCGGGGTGAAACGGCTATTCACATTGCCTATGCCAGGCAAGCTGTAACGCCCGCAGCGAGTTTCCGAGCGGCGCTCCGACGACTTGAAAGACGATCCGGCCAGCGAATGTCTTTTGAGAAAATCCACACGGTTCGGAGAAAACGATTGCCAGACTTTTTGAGAGGTTTGCAGCGGTGTGTACCGAATGGAACGCTATGCAAGCGTCCACACAAGAACACCGTTGTCGTCTTACGATTCTTTGCGCCCTGCTGATCGCAGCAACCGGGTGGCCCACCGTCGATGCTTTTGCCGACAAGCATCGCCAAAACAGTCATCGACCCACGGCAGATCGCGAGTCAAGGTCCAGCTTGCGCGAAAGTGATGCCGCTCAGACTCTGCTGACCGCGAAACCACTTTCATTGTCACCGGATGAGTTGATCCAACTGGTCAACCAAACGCAGTCCTTTCCGGTCCCCACGACCTTTCATGATCCACGCGTGGACAAACCGGTCGCACGCCTCGACCTCGAAGCGGATCTGCTGAAAAACCGCATCTATTGTCAATCGCAATATCATTTTCGTCATGACGGTGGTGTTGACCAGCAATTCTGGTCGATCGTTCGTGTGGTTGACCGTGATGATGTCGCGAGACAATCCCAAGTCACGGTGGATTGGACACCCTGGCTCGAGCAGCAGCCAACCATTCGTGCGCGCGTGATCTCGCCGAGCGGTGAAGTGCTTCCACTGGAGGATTCGCAAATTGTCGATCAATTGGCTCCCGGCGAAGCGGACGATGTGATTTCCGACCAGCGGCAAACGATCGCGATGTTGTCGGGTGTCGAGCCCGGATCACTCGTTGAAGTGGTATGGAATCGGTCGACCCGCGCGATGCTCAGTGGGATTGGAACGGGCAAAACCTGCTCGCTCGCCGATTTCGATCCCTGGCGCGTTTTTCACGTCAAAATCACATCCGATGCCAACACGCGATGGGCGCTCGCCCCATCGGCCCCGAGGTGAAACTCGATGTCACGCGAGCCAATCAGACGCATAGCGGGAGCATCGAGTATGTCGGGACCAATACCGCGACGTTGATGGATTGGTATGAACCGCACTGCGGGCCGGATCGATCGTCGATTCCCACCATTCGTATTGCACATCGCCGTTCCTGGGAACAGTTGGGGGCGGCCTACCATCAAGTCGTTCGCGAAGCGATCGATTCGGGCAGCAACCTGGTGCAAACGATCAGACCACGTGGCCGACCATCCGATGACCAAAAGCTGAGTGGGCACAGCAAAGCTGGCCGCCAATCCAGTTCGTGCGCATCGCACTCATCCGCACCCGATTTACGACGTGCGATCGATGCCATTGCCAATCGAGTGCGTTACACGGGTTGGTCACTTGGCGTGTTGGCGATCCAGCCCGCCAAGCCGGACGAAGTTCTGATTCGCCGATATGGTGATTGCAAAGATCAATCCACGTTGCTCGTCGCCTTGCTGAATCAGATGGGCATTGATGCCAAAGTCGCCCTCGTTCGCACCGGGCGCGGATTGGATATCAGCCCCAACCTCCCGACGTTGTCTGGATTCGACCATGCAATCGTGGCGGTGGTCGATCGCTCACAACCGTCAGGATACCGGTTTATCGACCCAACGATTCATTGTGGCAGCAGCGATCTTCAGGCTCCTGTTCATTTTCTTTCCGAATCAACTCGAGGTCGCTGGGCACTGGTTTGCAGCGAAAAATCAGAACTCGTCCGCACACCAGTCGTTTCCGTTGAAAACGAATTCATTGCCAGCAGCCGTGTTTACGTATGCAATTCGATGGG
This sequence comes from Pirellulaceae bacterium, assembly GCA_963714715.1. Lineage (GTDB taxonomy): Bacteria > Planctomycetota > Planctomycetia > Pirellulales > Pirellulaceae > JBFJVZ01. Next base: position 136,090 of record CAVQPV010000014.1, read on the forward strand.
TGTGGGGACGATGGGCGCCTGTTATCGCCATATCGGAGGCGATGCCTTTGGCATTCCTTCCCCCCAAGATCCAGCCAACCATCACCAGCTTCGCAGAGTCTGGTCCAGTTGGATGGAGAGCAGAGCCGGGCGGCCCCTTGCCTATGGCCATAGCTCGATCCCGCAGCACTCGCAGACTCATCCCGAAGCATTGATTGTCCTGTTTAGTGAACAGGCACAGATGATGGACCGGCAATCGTCCTGCGTTTCGCTCGACTTGCCGCTGGAGCAGTTGTTTGCCAGCAACGAATTGATCGGATGGTTCCTGCCCGATGCGATGCTCGATGAAGAAAACCCCGGTGCTCGCAAGCCGTTTCAGTCGGCCACCGAAGACGATGCGGCAGCAAACGATGATGGAACGGTTTTGCCGGCCCAACAACGTCGAACAGCCATTGTTTGCCAACAAGGAAAAACGATCACTTATCGGCTTGGTGTTCAACTGCCCGAACACTTGGACGTCCATTTTGACGAAGGCGAATCGGAGCAGCGGATTGGCATGCTTCATGTTCGGTGGACGCGAAAACGAATCGAAGCTCCGGCAACACGTGGGCCGACCCAGACGAGCGACTTCGGGCAATACATCATGTTTGCAAACCAACCCTTTGCAAATCAGCCCAGTCATGACGAGCAGCTCGCAGGGGTCACCTGGCAGCAAGCGAAAACCGGTGCATTCGACGGGCTCGGGCATGCGAACGATCAGCGTTTTCTGTATGAGTGCACGTTCACGATCCATCCGGGTTCCATGACGCCGGATGAATTGCGAAACGCTCGAGAAACGTTTCAAACGTGGATTGATGAAGAGCGATTTGCCTTTCGTATCGACGCGAATTGGTCAGCGGCCGATGGTGCCTTGACTCATCCCACGGTTGGCGCATCAAGGAATTGATTCAGTTATCTCAATCGAAGGACGACAAGAACGCGCTCGCGCTGGCGATCTCGATGCTTGGCCAGTACAACATGCCCGAACTTGCCAATTGGATGATGGATCAGACAAATATTTTCGATCGACTCTCAAGCCGTGATGACACGCTTCGCGATTTGCTTCTCGCCCAGCGATTACGCCGTCAGGGAGGCGGCCCGCTAACCGAGCGAGATTGCTTTGGCATACGATCCGCACTGGAAATGATTGATGACGCAACCATCGATCACGACTCTCTCCATCAGACGCTTTGGCTCTGCAAGCAGACCCGTGCCTCCGACGGCTCGTTTTCAAACGACCGTGACCAAGCCAGAAAAGCTTTTCAGCGTTTTTCGCGATGGGATCATGCCATTGAAAGATCGATGCTATCGGATTCCTTAACCAGGCAATTGATCATCGTGACGGCGTTAGCAGGTCACCAAGACAATGCACTGCTGCGACTTGTTCGAGGCAAACGGGTATTTGCCGAGGAAACCATGATTCAGTTCCTGCGTGGCGAAGACCTGTTAACGGTCTCACCGCCACAGCGAGCAAACGGGCTGACACCGTTGTTGCCGAGCGATACCCGTTCCGCTCAGCCACTGGCGACACGGAGTCCGTCGCAAAACCAATCAACAGAACTCGACCATTCCTCGCCAGCGAATTCAACCAGCTATGGCGAACAACTACGGCGAATTCGCGAAGCGTTCTTCATCTGCATCGCCGCCAACCGTTTCGATTTGGCTGACAGAATCGAACAACGATATCGCGCTGCAATTCCTGTCTCGATGCGGCTCGATGGGGCTGTCGATGTGCCCTCATTACCACCGCTCCAACAAGCGGACATTGACTCCACGATTCGGCATTTTGTTGCAGCCGATATCCTCGGCAATCAAGAGGTGATTCGGTCGCTGTTTGTCTCAGCGAAAGCGGCGGACCTGATTCTGAAGGATCACGCTCGTTTGTTTTCGCCAGTGGAATGGGCGGGAGAGTTCTATTTTTTCAGAAATCGGACGTTGGCCAACTTCATTGCCTCCAAGGCGCACATCGAAGTCGATCGAGCCTGTCCGACCATCGTCAGCGTACGCGTTTCGTGGCCATGGAGTGACACCTATATGCCCCAACGCATTTGGCCAACCGCAACCAGCCCGGTCCACCAGGAACGTGGAGGCTCAGATTCCGCATGGTTGCCAAGCCTGACGGCGACCGAAATGATCAACGTGGGTGACACGGTTTCCTATACCGGATTCCTAAACACTGATTCACGGTGGTTGATCACGCCCAGCACATTTCTTGAGGGTGCTGGAAACATCCTACGCAGGCGAGCAGAAACCGGCGATCTGGAAACGACTCGCGAAGCGTTAGAAATCCTCATGCAAGCGCTGATCGTGCGAGCATCATGGGGTCAAGGGTTTCGAGTACCGCTGGCAACGCGTGCTTGGACCACACGGGATCTGCGATCTCCTCTGTCGTTCGCGAAGAGAGATCCGATACGATCACGAATCGAGTGGACAACTCGCTTGCTCGCCGCCGAGCATGAATCACCGACGATGGCCACCGCCCTGCTGGTGGGCAACGGCAATGAGATCGATTTGGACCGGGATCCCTCGGTGCTCGACCAATTCCCGGTTTCGATCATTCACGAAGTCGAGGAAATCCTCTTGAAGGCTTACGAAGAACAAGGTCGCTATGACCAGGTTGTCGCCGTTGCCAACCACCGAGCCAAAGCAAGCACCAACCTAGCCGACACAACGGATTTGCTGCGCCGCGTCTATCTTGCCGTTTCCATGCAGCCGCAGCAGCCGCTGCATACGAATTGGCGAACAACCTTGCGGCAATTCGTGCGTGCAAACAATCGCGCCGAAGTTCATCACTTGATCAACCTTTATCAACTTCTGATCGCCAAGCGATACGCCCAAGCGATCGAATTGGCCGAGAGTGGCAAGAAAAAGTATCCGTTCCTGTCTGCTTGGATCACCGAACCGACAAACCTGATTTGGTTGTCGCTGCGGCACCAAACAGACACTCGACACTTGAAAATGCTTGTCGATCGGTATCAACAGCAACTCTTGCAAAGCCAAACGATCAGCGGACGGCACACGCTCGCCTGTGCCAAATTGGCTTTAGGGGAAACCGACGAGGCGATTGAAATGTTTGCCGAGCAAGCGGCGGACCAACCCTACGAACAAGAGTCCGTCCTGTTTTACGGTATGGTCGCAGAAAACTTGGGGCTCGGTGAGCTTGCCAAGGACACCTATCAGACAGCGATCAAAGCCACGCCCGACAATCGTGCAACGACCGTGGCGCGACGCCGGTTGCACCAATTGCAGCAACGTTAATAAGTGTCCGGTATCTTTTGTGCTAAGCACCCCAACGGCGAGTGCCTCGCAAAGGGTACCGGACACTTATTTCCCGCCCAATTTCAACTACACAGGCTCCGTGTTGAACTCGCTCGGTTCGGCAGCACCGCCGGGAACAATCCTGGTGACGCTAACTTTGGTGCGTCGCAACTCTTCGATTTCGGCAGCCATCTGTGAAAGCAAGTTGGCAATTTCAGAGCCTGCCGACTCCCCGATATTGACCATCAGCGCTTTACGGGCGTTGTAGGTCAGTCCAGATGTTTTCATCGTTGCTTTTTCCCCAGGCAAGAAAAGTAAGTGTTACTCGAAAGCTAATTGCGAAAAAACTCGGTGCAAGGAATTCCTATTCAACCGTCACGCTTTTTGCCAAATTCCTTGGTTTATCGACGTCGCAGCGACGCAGCAAGGCGATATGGTAGGACAACAATTGCAGCGGGATGACCGTCACGATCGGCTGGATGAACTCCGGCACATGCGGGACGCGGATGACGTCGTCGGCAATGGAGTCGATGCGAGGATCCTGTTGGCCGGCAATCGCGATGATCGGTCCGCCGCGCGCCTTGACCTCCTCCATATTCGCCATGACTTTGTCGTAAGTCGTGCCGTGCGGGACGATAAAGACACTGGGCGTCGCTTCGTCCACCAGCGCGATCGGTCCATGTTTCATTTCGGCCGCCGGATAGCCCTCGGCATGGATGTAACTGATTTCCTTCAGCTTCAGCGCGCCCTCCAGTGCCGTCGGAAAGTTGTATTGCCGCCCGAGGTACAGCACGTTGGTGGCACTTTGATACTTCTTGGCAACTTCACGCACGACGGTGTCACAGGTCAGCGCCTGTTGCACCGCTGCCGGTAGCCGTTTCAGGGCTTCAATGATCTCTTGTCCGCGCTCGAAACTCAGATGTCTCATGCGGCCAAAGTACAAAGCCAACATCGCCAGGACGCAGCACTGCGACGTGTACGCTTTGGTGCTGGCGACACCAATTTCGGGACCGGCGTGCAGATAAACACCGCCATCAGCGGCTTGAGCGATCGAGCTGCCCACGACGTTATTGATCGCCAGCGTTCGATGGCCTTTGCGTTTGGTTTCTCGCAGCGCAGCGAGCGTGTCGGCGGTTTCGCCGCTTTGCGTGATCCCGAACACCAGCGTGTTGTTTTCGATCGGCGGGTTTCGATAACGCAGCTCGCTGGCGTACTCGACGCTGACCGGAATCCGCGCCAGTTCCTCGATCAAGTATTCACCCACCAAGGCTGAATGCCAACTCGTGCCGCAGCCGGTCAAAATAATCCGTTCGACACTGCGAAGCTGTTGGGGCGTCAAGTTCAAACCACCAAAGACAGCCGTGGCATCTTGGGCGTCCAGCCGGCCTCGCATGGCGTTGCGAAGCGACTCGGGTTGCTCATAGATCTCTTTGAGCATGTAGTGGTCGAATCCTTCCAAGCTGACTTCGCCGGAGTCGACTTCCAGCGGCTGGATGTCAACGCGAACTTTGCCCTGATCGCGATGCAGCACCGAGAATCCTTCGGGTGTCAACACTGCCAATTGATGATCGGCCATGTACACGATTTTGTCCGTGCACCCGGCAAGTGCTGAAGCGTCGCTGGCGACAAAATACTCGCCGCGGCCGACACCGATGACCAAAGGACTGCCGAACCGCGCCGCGATGATCAAATTTGGCTGATCACGAAACGCGATCGCCAATCCATACGTGCCGTGGAGCTGCGAGACCGCCCACTGCACCGCGTTGACGTAGTGCATGTTGGGCTGACTCGGGATCTTGCGGCGTCACCTTCAGGCCCTCGGCGATCAGGTGCGCGATCACTTCGGTGTCGGTGGCCGATTTGAATTCGTAGCCCTTTTCCGTCAGTTCATCTTTCAGCGACTGAAAGTTCTCGATCACACCGTTGTGAACCAAGACGACTTCGCCGTTGCCGCCCAGATGCGGATGGGCGTTTTCTTCCGTCGCCGGCCCGTGAGTTGCCCAGCGCGTGTGCCCAATCCCCAACACGCCCTCAGGCGGCGTCGCGCCAATGCGACCTGCCAGCGAGTCAATTCGTCCCACCGAACGGGTCACGTCAAACGAAGATCCCCCGTGGATCGCGATTCCAGCACTATCGTATCCGCGGTACTCCAGCCGCCTCAGGCCGTTGATCAAGAACGAACCTGCGTTGTCGCCGCCGACGTAGCCAACAATCCCACACATAAGTCACGATGCCTCGGGTGGCGAACCCATCTCCGCCCCACGTCTCAAGTCGATGACGCTGGGATGCTTCAATCGCCGCCAACCTTAGATAACAAAATTTGCCGATTAGAGAAAATAGACTAATTGCTGGACGATGAAAGAGTCTGGAGCAATGCTTTTCGCCCGAGTCCGGATCAGCGGTTTGTTGTTAAGCTGGGTAGGATTCGTGTGGTTTTGCGGGATACTGCGACCCTTTAGGCTGCCTCGCGACCCCCTCGCTGGCCCAAATTTTTTCTTTGGATTTGTTGCCAGGCCTGCCCATCCCACTGAAAAATCAGGCTGGCTGGATGCGTCACCCGGCCCAGCAGTGGATCACAAGTGTCCACGTCTTCCCCTGCCAGCAGTACCAAGTCAACGGAGCCATAGGTGTGGGCCACTCGCGTCAGGCCTTGTTGGCTGGGCATCGGAATCAAGATTCGGTTTGACGTCGATCGAGCGAATCTGCTGATGGAATGTTTTCAGCGTCAGCACGCCGTCCCCCATCTCGAACAGATCGATGGCGAAGTACTTGATCTCCCTGTCGGGCTGCGATTTTGCCAGCGTACTGAGCACCGCGATGGCACGGGTGCCATCGCCAACGCCTACCTCCAGGACCGAAGCCGCACCCGATTTCTTGATCATCCGGCAGAGCGACGCGTGCGGTCCGCCACTGACAAGATCCAGGACGCTGCGTTTGGCCGGGGCCGCCGCGGGTATGAGACGGGCTGGGTTTTCGTTCGACGTGCTCGCCGCCTGCTTGGGCGTTGTCGGTTTGGCCAGTTTCCGCGTCGCGCCATCACTGGTTCCAGTTCCGTTGCCGGTGCCCCGGTTCGGTTTTGCTGATTTTGTCGATTGGGAATTGCCAAATAGGCGATTCCAGAGTTTCAGAAGCGGCATCGGACAATCGCCTGCGGTGGTGCGCACGGGTGGGGGATGTAACGACTTGTCGTAATTTTTCGGCGTTGTCAGCCATCGAAGTCGAACGCTTCTCTGTTCGGTGTGGTTGTACGGGCGGGAGTCGACTGTGCGCTCTACGCTTGCTTTGGCAAATCTTTGTGTTCTGACAGATCGCCTTCAGTGAGGTGACTGGATCCGATCACACTCACGGGTGGATGAATGTCGCGTTCCAAATCGATCGACCAACACGCTCCCGGTGAGCGGATTCAGCAGTGTGAGCAGAGACTCGCGCTGTCGGTCAGCCTCGTGGGCGACTTGTTGCTGGACGCCCTTGATGTTCCAGAACCATCGGCAGACCAAACACCGCTACTGCCGCTTGACGATTTGCCCGATCAAGAAAGCTCGGATCACATCAGTCCCGATCTGATCGATCAAGCAGCCGAGTTGCGACAGACGCAGGGGTTGGACGGCAGCGGACAAACGGTCGCCGTGATCGATAGCGGCATCGCCTGGGATCACCTCGCACTTGGCGGCGGATTCGGGCCCGGCTATCGCGTCGTGGGCGGCTGGGACTTTGCCGAAGACGATGCCGATCCCTACGACGACGGGCCGGCCGGTTATCACGGCTCGCACGTTGCCGGCTTGTTGGCTGGCCAACACGAGCGACTTTGCCGGTGTCGCTCCCGGCGCCGACCTGGTGGGGCTACGAGTCTTCGATGACAACGGTGCCGGAAAACTGGAATGGATCGAGTCGGCGCTTGCAGTGGGTCCACGACAATCGCGACTCCTTCGCGTCACCCATCACGACCGTGAACTTGTCGGTCGGCACCGTGCTGACCGGCGAGAATCAGAGTGCCGCCGAATCGATGTTGGCGGACGAACTGCAACAACTTCGTGACGACCAGATTCTCGTTTTCGCGGCCTCGGGGAATCTGTTTGGAACGTCCGACGGACAGGGCGTGCTTTTTCCTGCATCCGATCCGGCGGTCGTCGCCGTCAGTTCGGTCGATCAAGATGGCGAACTGCAGCGACTTTGCCCAACGCGAGCCAGGCATCCTGGCGACGCGCGGTGAATCGATCTCCAGCGCGGTTCCCGAACACGTGTTTGGTTGGGACGGGGACTACGATGACCTGACCAGCTTGGATGGCACCAGCATGGCCGCACCGCAAGCCGCTGGTGCCTCGATGCTGATCCGTCAGTCGCTGATCGAACAGGGAATCGAGCCGACCGCCGAAGCAATCTTGGATCGACTGCATGAGTCAGCACGACAACGACGTCGATGCCGTGACCGGCGAGACGTACGACACGATCGATCTGAGCGCAGGCCGTCACCGCGGATCGCAGCGACGTTGACATCGAAAACGAAACGCCGCCATCGCAAGTGACTCTCGATCAATTCATCGGTACCAACGACGCTGATCAGCTGCAGCTGGATCTCCGCAGCGGAATCACGCTGCGAGCCGGCGAGCAGAGTTACGAACTGAGACAGAATCCACTGGGCGATCCACTGGTGATTGACGTCGGCAGCGGTGCCGACTCGCTGGAAATCATTGGTTCGCAGAAAGCGGAACGTCTGCTGGTGCGAACCGGCGAAGCGTCTGAAAGCCAGCTGACGACGAACGATTTCGAGATCCAACTTCGCGGCTTCGAGCACGTTGCCTTCACGGGCGGCGGTGGGCCTGATCGGGCGACGTTCTACGATTCGCCGGACGACGACACGCTGAAATCGAGTCCTGGAAAGACAACTTTGTCGGGCGTCGGTTTTCAATTTCAGGCGACCGGCGTCCCACGTGTTTACGTGCATGCCACCGGAGGCGGTTCGGATACCGCTTTCCTGCATGACTCGGCGGGCGACGATCAGCTGGCAGTACGTCCGCAATTCACCAGTCTGCGTAGCGAAGAATCATTTCAGTTGGCTTACGGGTTCGAGCGTGTTTACGCCTACGCGGGCGCCGGCGGACACGACTCGGCAGAGATCTACGACTCGGAAGGCGACGACACGATGAGCGTTTCTGCCAATCGATCGATGATCAGCGGCGAGAATTACCACGTCAGTGCGAGAGGTTTTTCGTCGGTGGTAGGCCACTCGACCGCCGGCGGAGACGACATCGCGCGGCTGTACGCCGACGAATTGGCAGCAAACTGGCATGTGACTTCCGACATGGTCCAGTGGACTGGCCAGGACGCAGCCACACGAGTCGCCCGAGGGTTCCGGCGCGTCGATGCTTTCGAGCAATACGAACCGATCGATTTGGCACTGCACGCGGTCGATCGCAAGATCACCTGGGCGGCGGACGACGAGCGAGAGGTTAGCGAAGCAGAAGCAACACGAGCCATCTTTGACGCGATTGGTGAAGAATAGTCGTCTTACCCTTACTCTTAATCTTAATCCTACTCCTAATCTTAATCATCTTTGCGAGCGATTAAGAGCATGAGTAAGATTAGGAGTAGGATTAAGATTAAGAGCGGATTTCTCGAGGTTGGTGCATCATCGGCGTTGGAAAATGTGGTTCATGACAAGGCCTGCGCCGAACGCCGTTCAGCAAATCTTTTTTCGCACCCAAGGTGCATTCGTTTGGATAGCCGAGGGCAACGTTTTGCGAGTCTTGACGAGCAACACGGTCGCCCTGGGTTAGCAAGGTCGAATAAGAATCCCGATCCCCGCGAGACGGTCCGACCCAGGGCGTCGGCAACGTTCGTAAAACTCACGTTGCCTTGCCCTGGGCTATGCAAACTGCTGGGCCTTCGGCCCGATAACATTTCTCTCAAACGAAAAAGCAGTGGTTTGTCCTTCCCAAAATCCTTATCGACGTTGGCCTGCAACCCGGCTTCGGGTCAAACGAAAATGCTTCACGGTGCAGCTCCGCATCGGCTCCTCGTCGTGCCACTCGCCACGCCCGCCCATGCAAAAGTTTCCCTCGGGAATCAATTGAAATGAGATGCTGACGCTATCGGTCAGTTCCAGCACCAATGTCGGCAACTTCGAGTTCGATCGCGATTTCAGCATGTCCGATCTGAGTGGTTGGCTGTGTCCAAAATAAATTGTGTTTGCAGGATAACAGGATACAAGATGAGAGGTCGCAGTCAGAACCCTGGAGAGCGTCCGGCGTGGAATCCCCGTGCGGCTGTTGGTCAACCGCGTCGCGGTGGCAGGTGATAGCCCAGGGTGACCGACGTGTCTTTACCCACATCTTCTGTAGTCGCGAAGCGACGAAAGCAGGTAACTGCCGGCGTGAGGGGGGCAGTTCTTTCCCGACGAATCTCAGTGAGCCGCGAAGCGGTGGCAGCAAACGTCGCACATCCTGCTGTCGCCGCGTTCGCGGCTTGCTCGTGGTAACTGTAACGGGACCCGCGGCTGACCGGCCTGTTGATTTAGTGAGCCGCGACGCGTAAGCGGCCGGGCATACGTCATTGCCCGGTGCCTTACGGCCCGCGGCTCACCCTGGCAATTCACATTTCGTTTAAATCAACAGCCTGTGACGCCGTGGGGACCCACGGCTGACCGGCCTGTTGATCTAGTGAGCCGCGACGCGTAAGCGGCCGGGCATACATCATTGCCCGGTGCCTTACGGCCCGCGGCTCACCCTGGCAATTCACATTTCGTTTAAATCAACAGCCTGTGACGCCGTGGGGACCCACGGCTGACCAGGCTGTTGATTTAGTGAGCCGCGACGCGTAAGCGACCGGGCATACGTCATTGCCCGGTGCCTTACGGCCCGCGGCTCACCCTGGCAATTCACATTTCGTTTAAATCGACAAGCTGTGACGCCGTGGGCTACCTGCTGCCGCCGCTTCGCGGCTGTTCTTAAGTTGAACGACGCTGGTCCTGGCCTACGAAGCAATCGCGTGCACTTGAAAATGCTTTGCGGTTTCGCGAAACGCCGCGAGCTGTTGCTGTTGCCAGGCTTCGTCTTCGCCGAGTTCACCGGCCATCAGTCGGGCCACTTCCGGCGCCATCGCCTCAGCGGCAGCCGCGTTTAAGAACAACGCTCGCGTGCGACGCGCGAGGACATCTTCCACCGTTCGCGCCATTTCCTGCCTCACCGACCAGATCACCTCGGCCGCCTGAATCGGCAGCGCTCCATCAAGTTGCCGCGCTAACTCCGGTGATTCCCCGGCGATCGCTTGAATCGATTCGGCATCAGTGCCGTAAACGGATGCACCGCCCGACGTCGATCCGTGAATCGCCACGCTGATCGTCGAGGCTTTTTTGGCCGCCAAACCTGTTTCCTGGATCGCGCGATCGACACAGTCTTCGGCCATCTTGCGCACCGTGGTCCATTTGCCGCCCGTGATCGTGATCAATCCGGACCGGGAGACCTCGATCGTGTGATCGCGCGACAGCGATTTGGTGCTGATCGATCTTCCACCACGGACCAGCGGCCGAATGCCAACAAAGATGCTGAGTACGTCGTCGCGCGTTGGCGGCCCGGTCAGGTAAGCGGCCGCGGTTTCGAGCAAGAATTCGATTTCGTCGTCGCGAGCCGTTGGTTCCAGCGGCGTATCGCCAATGGGTGTATCGGTCGTGCCCACCACGACATGCCCGTGCCAGGGAATCAAAAACAACACCCGTCCATCCGATGTCTTGGGCACCATCAATGCCGTTTCGCCCGGCATGAATTTGCGAGGAAGTACCAAGTGGACGCCTTGGCTGGGTGCGATGATCGGCTTGGCGGCCCCATCATCCAGCTTGCGTAGCGAATCGCAAAAAGGACCCGTCGCATTGATCACGCACCGGGCACGCACCGTGTGGTTTTCACTCGTTTCCTGGTCGACGAACTGGACGCCAATGACACGTTGTTGGTCGTCGGTCTCCAGCCCCGTGACTGCTGCGTAGTTCAACAGACAGGCGTCATGCTCGGCTGCCGTCATGGCCATGTGCAAAATCAATCGCGTGTCGTCAAACTGGCCGTCGTGATAGACCACTCCGCCGCGATGCAGCCGCTCTGGTTTGACCGTGGGAACAAGCTCGATCGATTCGCTTTGCGTCACACCGCGGACCCGACCAAACCCGCTCTTGCCGGCCAGCGTGTCATAAAGCAACAATCCGACACGGTACATGAAACGCTGCCAGAGATTTTCGCAGGGAACCAAAAACGGCAGATCGTGAACCAAGTGCGGCGCGTTGGCCATCAAGCGAGCCCGTTCACGGAGCGAATCACGCACCAGCGCGATATTGCCTTGCTTGAGGTAGCGAACACCACCGTGAATCAGTTTGGTACTGCGACTGGAGGTGCCTTTGCCAAAGTCGCTTTGTTCCAACAGCAACACCGACAAACCGCGGACCGCGGCGTCCATGGCGATGCCGACGCCGGTCGCCCCGCCACCGACCACGACGATATCGAACGGTTCGGTGCGCTGGCGGACACGCTGCAGGAATTGGTCGCGGTTCATCGTTTTTGTCTCTCGAAATCGTCGCCGTCCTCTCCGAGGTCGGCATTGTCGCCGATTGTGCCATTTGACAGTGTCGTTTTCACGTGATTCGATGCCGGAACTGCGCGGAGCTTGTTCCAGCCTACAAAGACTTGGCGACTATGGCGCGGTCGCGAGACCGGCGGATCGCGCAGTCTTCCGTGCAACTACCGACCTCGGAGAGGTCGGCGACTATGTTGATACCGGCTCCCAACTTCTTGATCTTTCCAAGGCGTCATTCCAACGTCCGCGACGATTCGCTACTTCGTCGGCTTTCATCTCCGGCTCGAACATGCGGTCCGCTTGCCAAAGCTTTTCAATCTCCTGGGAATCCTTCCAAAACCCAACCGCTAGTCCTGCCAAGAATGCTGCGCCAGCGCCGTGGTCTCGATCACTTTCGGTCGCACCACCGGCACTTGAAGAATGTCCGCTTGAAACTGCATCAACAGATCATTGACGCAAGCACCACCATCGACGCGCAACTGCTCAATCGGTATCCCGGCATCGTCCTTCATCGCATCCAACACATCGGCAACTTGAAAAGCAATACTTTCCAGCGTCGCACGAGCCAAGTGTGCGGCTGTCGTGCCCCGCGAGATGCCCGCGATGATGCCTCTGGCATAGGCATCCCAGTGAGGTGCTCCCAGGCCCGCAAAAGCCGGCACCATGTAGACGCCGCCGCTGTCACTGACGCTGGCCGCCAGGGCTTCGACGTCGACCGACGAGTTGATGATCCCCAGTCCATCGCGAAGCCACTGAACGGCGGCACCGCCAACGAACACGCTGCCTTCGAGGGCAAAATCGGGTCGCTCGCTCGCCGTACAAGCGATCGTCGTCAGCAGCTTCTTCTTTGACGCAACCGGCTCGCTGCCTATGTTCATCAACATGAAACAGCCGGTGCCGTAAGTGTTTTTGGCCATCGAGTGCTTGGTACAGTTCTGGCCGAACAACGCCGCATGCTGGTCACCGGCGCTGCCTGCCAGGGGGATCGGATGACCGAAGAGATCCGCTTCGCACTGGCCGTAAACCTGGCTGGATGGGCACACTTCCGGCAGCACGCTTGCCGGGATGTCCAGCAGATCAAGTAGCTGCTGGTCCCAATTCAGCGTCCGCAAATTCAGCAACATCGTTCGCGACGCATTGCTGACGTCGGTGAGATGAAGTTTACCACCGCTTAGTTTCCACAGCAGCCAACTGTCAATCGTCCCAAAAGCCAGTTCGCCACGGTCGGCCTGGCCACGCGCGGCGGGCACATGATCCAGCAACCAACGCAGCTTGGTGCCTGAAAAATACGGATCGATAACGAGACCTGTTTTCTGTGCGATCGTTTCCGCATGCCCATCGGCACGCAGGTCATCACAGAACTCTGCCGTGCGACGATCTTGCCAGACAATCGCGTTGTGAAGCGGTTGCCCGGTCTTGCGATCCCACAGCATCGTTGTTTCTCGTTGATTGGCGATTCCGATCGCCGCGATGTCGGCTGCCCCGATGTTGTGCTCCCGCAAGACCTGTTGCGCAACGGCAAGCTGTGACTGCCAGATTTCGTTGGCATCGTGTTCGACCCAGCCGGATCGCGGATAGATCTGCTGGAACTCTTGCTGCGCGACCGCTTTGATCGTGCCCGCCTGATCAAACAAGATCGCTCGGGAACTGGTGGTTCCTTGGTCCAAGGCCAATACAAACGCCATTGAATTCACTCGCTACGAGTCGTGGAATGCAAGAACCGGACGGCAAGATCGGGTTGATCGGCAAACAGTCCGTCGATTTTGGCTTGGTTGAAACAGGCACCAAGCATCGCATCGGCGGATGGACAATGTTTCGGTAGCGAGTCAGCGCGGAACGTCCAGGGATGGACATCCAAGCCTCGATCGTGCGCGTGATTCACGAAATCGCTGACGGAAAGGTTCCCGTCTGCCGTCCAAGAAACAATGGCATCGGTTGACGGACCGACCCCGTCGGCAACCTTGGCGGCATCGGCCAGACCTTCCCGCGTCATCAGTCGTTTGTAATCGGTGCCCGACTCTTCATCGTGCCCGTGCCCGATCAGCTGAATCAGCAAGCCCCCGTATCCCAATTCCTCACGCACACGTTTGACCTCCGCTTCATCAAAGCATTGCAGATAACAGGAATCGTCTTTGCTGCTGTAACCATGTTTTCCCAGCACGTCGATCACCGACCGAGACAGGTCATAACCTTGCTCACGATGCCAGGCGGGCCTTTTGATCTCGGGGTAGATACCGGCCTGGCGACCGGTGGTGTGATTGATGTTCCTGATGAACTGAATTTCTTCATCCAGTGTTGTGATGCGAAAGTCACCTTCGCCGACGGGGTATCGGTTGGCGAAGTGTGCTTTGCCGCTGCGATGATCAAACCGCTCGGAGACATTCAGTTTCTTCAGTTCGTCGACCGTGAAGTCAATCGCATAAAAGCGGCCATCAGCACGCTGCCGCCTGGGAAACTTTTTAGCGACATTGGTAACCGTATCAATTTGGACGTCGTGCAACACCAGCGGAACACCGTCTTTGCTGAACACGACATCCTGCTCCAGGTAGTCGGCACCCAACGCATGCGCGATCGCCTTGGCCATCAGCGTATGTTCGGGGACATAGGCGCTCGCGCCGCGGTGAGCGATCACGATGGGCGTTTTCATGGTGTGACTCGTCAGTTATGAAAGAACAACGACCAGTCTAGCGAATTCGTCCCAGGGCCGGTCCGCACGGGCTGGCCGAATCGTGGTTCGCCAGCACAGCCGACAATTTTGCTATCCTTTCCGGCAGACGGCTATCGCAACTCCAGAAAGGATTGATCCGTGAAGGTTGGCAGCGGGGGCGGATTTCGAGCAATTCTGTACACGATCAAGAAAGGCCGCGAGGCGGGCGGCGTTTGGAAGCTGTACAAGGCGATGCGAACGCGCAATGCCTGCAAGACGTGTGCGCTGGGCATGGGTGGCCAAAAAGGAGGCATGGTCAACGAAGCGGGAGGCTTTCCCGAAGTCTGCAAAAAGAGCCTGCAGGCGATGGTTGCCGACATGCAGGGCGCGATCACGTCCGATCTTTGGCAGCAGTATTCGATTCAGGATCTGAAGAAATTTTCGCCCCGCGAGTTGGAGTCAATGGGACGCCTGATTCGCCCACTGCGGTATCGAGCCGGCGACACCCATTTTCACGAGATCAGTTGGGACAAAGCGTTCGACGTGATCGTCCAGAAACTCAAGTCCACGCACGCCGACGAAACGTTTTGGTACTTCAGTGGTCGCAGTAGTAACGAAGCCGGATTTTTGCTGCAGTTACTCGCTCGCGTCTACGGCACCAACAACGTCAACAATTGCAGCTACTATTGTCATCAAGCCAGCGGTGTCGGAATGCAATCAAGCATCGGCAGCGGTACGGCGACGATTGTCCTGGAGGACTTGGAGCAGACCGATACCGTTTTTTTGATCGGCGGTAATCCTGCCAGCAATCATCCGCGGCTGATGACCACTCTGATGAACGTCCGACGTCGCGGTGGAAAAGTGATCGTGATCAATCCGGTCCGCGAAACCGGTTTGCTGAAATTCCGGATTCCCAGCGACACCCGTTCGTTGCTGCTGGGCAGCAAGATCGCGAGTCATTATATCCAACCGCACATCGGCGGTGATCTGGCACTGCTGTGGGGATTGGCAAAAGCCCTGCGTCAAAAAAATGCCATCGATCTTGCTTTTTTGGAAACTCACTGCAACGGCACGGAACGTTGGCTACAAGCTGTCGATCAATTGACTTGGGAGGAAATCGAGAAGAAGTCTGGCGTTGCCTGCAGCGAAATCGAATCGATCGCGGACGTGTACCGGGAGTCGCAACGTTGCGTGTTTGCTTGGACGATGGGGATCACACACCACGCCCACGGCGTCAACAATGTCCAGGCAATTGCTGCGCTGGCCATGTGTCGCGGCATGATCGGCAGGCCCGGCTGCGGGCTGATGCCGATTCGCGGTCACAGCAACATCCAGGGGATTGGATCGGTCGGTGTGACGCCCAAATTAAAAGACAAAATCTTTGACTCGCTGACCAACCAATTTGGTGTCGAACTGCCAACCACCGACGGCAAAGACACCTTGGCGTGTATCGAGGCGGCAGATAGAGGCGAAGTCAAAGTTGGTTTTTGTTTGGGCGGCAATCTGTACGGTTCCAACCCCGATTCCAGTTTCGCAGCCGCAGCGCTGTCGCAATTGGAATTGTCTGTCACACTCAGCACGACAATGAACACCGGTCACGTTCACGGCCTGTCGCAAGAGTCCATCATTCTGCCGGTGCTGGCGCGCGACGAAGAGCCACAACCAACCACGCAGGAATCGATGTTCAACTATGTGCGGCTCAGTGACGGCGGCCCACGCCGTTTGCCAGGCCCGCGGAGCGAAGTCGAAGTGATCGCGACCATTGGCGAGCGGCTATTACCCGATGCAGCCGGGATTGATTGGCAAGCGATGCTTGAAACAGCAACCATTCGGCATTGGATCGGCAAGGTCGTTCCCGGCTACGACAAGATCACTGAAATCGACGAAACCAAAGAGGAATTCCAAATCAAAGGACGCACCTTTCACGAGCCCAAGTTTCCAACCCCCGACGGTCGAGCCGTGCTGCACGTGCACGAACTGCCCGCACTGAAAGGCACCGATGATCGCGAGTTGCGACTGATGACGGTCCGCAGTGAAGGTCAATTCAACACAGTCGTTTACGAAGAAGAAGACTTGTACCGTAATCAAGATCGTCGAGACATCATTTTGATGCACCCCGATGATTTGAAACGTTTTCAGCTGAAGCACGATCAACTGGTCACCGTCCGCAGTGAGACGGGAGCGCTGCCTGGCATTCGAGCAAGAGCCTTTGATGCGATCCGCACCGGCAACGCGTTGATGTACTACCCCGAGTCGAACGTGTTGGTCGCCCGTCACGTGGATCCCGAAAGCAAAACACCGGCCTTCAAAGGCGTGGTGATTCGGATCGAGGCTTGAACGATCGCAAGATTATCTCGTGTTCACGCGAATCATTACTTGAAAAGAAGATTCGCCCGCTGCTGGTTGCCAAATGCTACGAATGCCATTCGTCCGAATCGAAGGAACCCAAGGGCGGTTTGTTGCTGGACACCCGTGAAGGCATTCGCCGCGGTGGCGACAACGGACATGCCGTGGTGCCCGGTGAACTGGATGACAGCTTGCTTCTCAGCGCCCTGCGACATGAATCGTTCGAGATGCCGCCGGAAGAGAAGTTGCCCGCCAGTGTGATTGCCGATTTTGAAAAATGGATCCGCATGGGCGCCGTCGATCCGCGTGAGGGCAAAAGCGCAATGATTCGCAACGAGATTGACTTCGACCGCGCCCGAGACTTCTGGTCCTTCCAACCGATCAGCGCACCGGCGATTCCCGCTGTCAAGAATAGAGCATGGCTGAAAAGTGATATCGACGCCTTCATCTTGTCGCGGCTCGAAGCCGAAGGTGTCCAACCAGTCGATGACGCCGAAAGTCACACCCTGGCTCGTCGCATCTATTTCGACCTGATCGGTTTGCCGCCATCGCCACAGCAACAGGACGAGTTCGCTGTGGCAATGAAACAAAATCCCGACGTCGCGATCGAGGGACTCGTCGACAACTTGCTAGAGAGTCGTCACTTCGGTGAACGTTGGGGACGTCATTGGCTGGACGTCGTGCGTTACGCAGAATCGACCGGGATGGAACGCAACGGGACCTTCACTAGCGCCTGGCGGTATCGCGACTACGTGATCGATGCGTTTAATCGAGACATACCGTACGACCAGTTTATCTCTGAGCAGATTGCCGGCGACCTTTTGCCGTACCGCTCGAACGAAGAACGTGATCGGCAGTTGATCGCGACAGGAATGCTCGCGCTGGGCCCAAAATCATTGAACGAACCGAAGAAGGAAAAGTTCAAGATGGACGTCGTTGATGAACAGATCGATGTCGTCTCGCGAGCCTTCATCGCTCTGACGGCCAGTTGCGCCCGCTGTCATGACCATAAGTTCGATCCGATTCCCCAAAGTGAGTATTATTCGCTAGCCGGGATCTTCACCAGCACGGACACGCTGTACGGTACCGCCAAAACAAACGGCAACCGAAACCCCGGCCGCTTGTTGGCCATCACCGGCGACAAAGTGGCGCCGATAGCAGTCAGTGGCGGTGCGAAGGGATCGAAAGAAGAGAACAAGTATCGCAACCAGATCAAGGGCCTGAAACGAAAGCTCGCCGGCTACGAGAGGCAACTCAGTAAGGCGAAGAACCTCGGCGGCAAAAACGTCATCGCAAAACGGATTCAGGAAACGAAGGACGATATCCGCCGTATTACCAATCGTTTGAAGCAAGCAACACAACCCAAAGTTGTGACCACCGACGCCACAACATTGGTGATGGCTGTCAGCGACGCCAACAAGATTGCCGACACCACACTGCGAATTCGTGGGGAGCCGGAGGAATATGGTCGCCAGGTTCCACGCGGGTTCTTAACGATCGGGTCGTTGGAAGAAACTCCAAAATTGACGGCGGAGAACAGCGGGCGGCTCGAACTGGCTGACTGGATCACGCGAGACAGCAACCCGCTGACCGCGCGCGTCGCCGTCAACCGCGTTTGGCAACACCTGTTTGGTCGCGGCATCGTCACGACCGTCAACAACTTCGGTGCCAACGGTGATCGCCCCACGCATCCATTGCTGCTGGATCACTTGGCCAAGACGTTTGCTGCTGACGGGTCGTCGACCAAGCAATTGATTCGCCGCATCATGACCAGTCACGTTTATCGACTTTCCAGCGATGACGATCCCGGCGGACTTGCCGCCGATCCCGGCAACAACCTCTTTTGGCGGATGAACCAGCGACGGCTTGAAGGAGAAGTCATTCGCGATGCCATGCTGCTGGCCAGCGGCCAGTTGGATTTGAAACCACAAACCGGTTCGCGCGTGCAAAGACTGGGTGAAGGCATCATCGGCCAGAACATCAAAACAAGCGAGCTTGCCGATGACCACTTTGCCCGTAGCGTTTATCTGCCGATCGCACGCGGCGCGGTACCAGAGATGCTCAGCTTGTTTGACTTTCCCGAACCGAGCATCATCGGCGGCGTCCGCAACGTGACGACGGTGCCGACACAAGCACTGTTCATGATGAACAGCCCGCAGGTTTTACGAAGTGCCAAGAAGTTGGCCGATCGGCTTTCATCAGAAATGGATCGGCGCGATCGCGTCCGCCAGGCCTACCGGCTCACGCTGTCACGAAATCCAAGCGAAGCCGAAATCGATCGAGCCTTGAAGTACGTCGACGAAACGCAAACGACGTTAACCACCATCGAAGAAAAGAAACCAATCGAATCCGAGACGATCGCCTGGGCCGGCTTCTGCCAGTCCTTGTTTGCGACGTCTGAATTCAGGTACGTGAATTGATAGACACCGTCCGCTCCGAGGCCGTGATCCATGTATCGGCCGCGTTCCCCAGCCCTCCACAACAACCATGATCTCACGACGTAACGCTCTGCAAACGACTGGCTGCGGCTTTGGCTATTTGGCTTTTTCGGCGCTCGCGACCGAAGCGGCCCATCGTGATCACGACAATCCTCTCCAGCCCAAGGCAACTCACTTTGCACCCAAGGCGAAACGAGTCATCTTTCTGTGCATGCGGGGCGGTCCGTCACACGTCGACACTTTCGATTACAAACCACAGTTGGCCAAATTCGACGGCAAAACACCCGGTGAGGCTGCCAAAGGTGACGCCGCCAAAGGACTCAACGCACAAAAGGGCCGCAAGCTGAAACAATCGCCGTGGAAATTCCCCCAGCACGGTGAGTCCGGCTTGCCGATCTCGACGCTCTATCCGCAGCTGTCCAAACACGCCGACGATCTCTGTTTGCTGAACGGTTCCTACACCGACATCCCCAACCATCCGCAAGCGTTGGTGCAGTTGCACACCGGCAACTTTCAATTTGTTCGCCCCTCGATGGGGGCTTGGGTGCTGTACGGACTGGGGACCGAGAGCCAAGACTTGCCGGGCTTCATCACGATCAAGCCGCCCGCGCGTTTGGGCGGCGCCCAGAACTACGGCAGCGCGTTTCTGCCAGCCGTTTATCAAGGCACAGCGATCAACGATGTTCGATCGACGACGGCGATCGGCAACATCAAGAATCAGCAGTTCAGCAGCGAGTTGCAGCGCAAGCAACTGGACTTGTTGCAATCGATGAATCGCACGGCCGTCGAAAAAAACCCGGCCAACAGCCAACTGGAAGGTGTGATCGAGTCTTACGAACTCGGTTACCGCATGCAGAGTGCAGTCCCGGCCGTGATGGATCTGTCCAGCGAGTCACCAGCGACGCTGGAACAGTATGGCATCGGCCAGGGTAAGACGGAAGACTTCGGTCGACAGTGTTTGATGGCACGCCGCTTCGCCGAAGCGGGCGTGCGGTTCATCGAACTGACGCATGAAGGTTGGGACCAACACAACAACCTGAAAGCAAAACTGACCAGCAACTGCGCAGCAACCGACCAACCGATCGCTGCCCTGATCAGCGATTTAAAACAACGTGACATGTTGAAGGACACATTGATCATCTGGAGCGGCGAATTCGGCAGGACACCGGCGGTTCGCCGCGACGATGGCCGCGACCACAACGCCACCGGCTTCAGCACGTGGATGTGTGGCGGCGGCATCAAAGGAGGCATGCGTTATGGCAGCACCGACGACTTCGGCATCGCAGCGGTCGAAGACAAGATGCACGTCCACGATCTCCACGCCACCACCTTGCATCTACTAGGCCTCGACCACACCAAGCTTACCTACCGCTACGCAGGCCGAGACTTCCGCTTGACGGATGTGTATGGCCGAGTGGCGGACGAGATCATTGCCTAGCAGGGGGGTTGACTTCGTGTAGGCCGGCAACAAGCAATCGCAGTTCCCATGAAATGCCTGCGGAGCTTTCGCTGCTTGCTTTTTCCGGCTACCTTCATGCTAGGGAGCCTGACCATTCGGAGGATGTTTTCCAGCGAAAAAGAAGATCGGAGAAACTGTGATGAAAGCGATCTGCGTTGCCACGGTGATTTTGCTGACGAGTCCAATTGCTTCGGCGCAGGATGCTGCACCCAAGCCGACAAAAGAGCACGAGCTGCTGGCGAAGAACGTCGGTACGCGGACGGGAACAATGAAGATGTGGGTCCAAGGGCCGGATGCGGCACCTATGGAAATGCCGTTCAAAGAAACCAACACATCGATTATGAACGGGTTTTGGGTTGAGACGAAGTTCGAATCCGGACCATACAAGGGCCGAGGCATGAGCGGCTATGATCCGATCAAACAGAAGTATATCGGAACATGGACCAACAACATGACGCCCCATATGAGCGTGATGGAGGGAACGTACGACGAGACAGCACATGAAGTGACCATGGTCTTCAAAGACTATGACGCCATGACCGGCAAACTGACGGACATGAAGTCAGTCACATCCAATGCCCCGGGCAAAGCTGAGACGATGACGATGTACAAAAAAGATGCCAAGAGCGGAAAGTGGGTCACCGTCTTTGTGATGAGTTACGACGCCGCGGAAAAGTAACCAGCGACTTCGGTGTTGCCTGTATACAACAGAAATGCGCAATCTTGAAGACTTAGGTTCGGGTCAGGATTGCAAGTTGATGATCCTCAAGGTCGCAGCACTCGATCCTGGACTCCGACCAAGACGCCGCCGGCTCCGGTCAACTCGTTTGCTTCGCTCGTTTCTTTCCCTGTCCTTTGCGCCACGATCGCTTGCCTTTTGAGTTCTTTGCCGCACTGCTGGTTGCGTTGCGAGCGCCCGGTCCGCGGCGGCCTGACTTAAACGGGCGTTTCTTGCGGTCTGGCTTTTGAGGTGGATGTTCGTGTTCGTTGGTGATCGTTAGCTTCTGGCCAATCTGTTTTTCGATCGCCTGCAAGTCACGACGTTGATCGGGCGTGCAAAACGTCACCGCGACTCCCGTCGCGCCGGCTCGTCCAGTCCGGCCGATTCGATGGACGTAGCATTCGGGCTCCGTCGGCAGATCGAAATTGACAACGTGTGTGATCCCATCAATGTCGATTCCGCGGGCGGCAACATCGGTGGCAACCAACACTTGTACCTTGTTGCGTCGGAAATCTCCCAGAACTCGCTGCCTGGCGTTCTGTGACTTGTTGCCGTGAATCGCGGCCACTTTGATGTCGCCATGCGCGAGTTTCTGCGCAACCATATCGGCTGAGCGTTTCGTTCTGGTGAACACGATGGCTTGGTCAACACCCTCGGCTCCGAGAATCTCTCGCAACAGCGTCAGCTTTTCCGCCGCGGAACCAGCACGACTTTCTGATCGATCGATTTCAGGCTGCTGGACTTGGGGGTGACATTCACGGTGACCGGGTTGGTCAACAATTGCTGCGAAAGTGCAATGATGTTCGCTGGTAGCGTGGCCGAAAAGAACATTGATTGGCGCTGAACGGGCAGCGTGCTGATGATCCGTTTTAGATCGGGCAGGAATCCCATGTCCAGCATTCGGTCTGCTTCATCGAGCACGAACACTTCCAGTCGATCCAGTTCGATGTAACCCTGATCCATCAGATCCAGCAAGCGACCGGGCGTGGCCACGAGGATATGTGCACCTCGTCTCATCTCGCGCACCTGTTTCCCTTGGCCGACTCCGCCGTACACGAGAGCTTGGCGAAGTTTCAGGTGCTTACCGTAGGTGGCAAAGCTGGCACTGATCTGAATCGCTAATTCCCGAGTCGGTGCCAGCACAAGCACGAAGGGCTGATGGGGCAAGGCCTTTCGGTTTCGTTTTCCCAGGTGGTTCAAGATCGGCAGCGCGAACGCCGCTGTCTTGCCGGTGCCGGTCTGAGCAGATCCCAACACATCGCTGCCCAGCAGCGCGGCGGGGATGGTTTGGGCCTGAATCGGCGTGGGAATGGCGTAGTTTTCCCGCGCTAACGCTCGTTGCAGCGGTGCGATCAATTCAATCTCATCGAAAGTCTTCAACCTAATTCCTTTATTCACAATGGTTTCGCGCGCAGTCAAGCCGCGCTCGTGTGGACCGTTAGCCCGGACGATCAGCGATGTTCGTCGCGCGGCAATGACAGCAAGCTGCCAACACTCAAAAACAAAGGTGCTCTTGGTGCGGAACTCTGGACAAACAAGAAACCGCAGAATTCAGTGCGTGTTGTGCACGCGTGCGGCTTTCCAGAGCGGTCAACGCGACCGATAGTTTGCAGCAAAACAATGAGGCAAAATGCCTACTCAGGCGAACGGGTGGCGAAAGAAATTGACTTTGCCATCAAAGCCGTTTGGCTGGAAAACACGGTCCAACCATACGAACAGCGCTTCTCGTTTATTTCCAACACGATTGTGAGGCTTCCCTGAGAAAAACCACAGCTTTGAGCCGGCAGATTACTCCGCGGGGAGTTTTTTCGCTAACCCAATCCGGAAAAAGGTCAGAACAAATCTTGGCGTTCCGACCAAGGCCGTTCAGGCTGTTGATTTAGACGAAATGTGAATTGCAAGGGTGAGCCGCGGGCCGTAAGGCGCCGTAAGGCACCGGGCAATGACGTATGCCCGGCCGCTTACGCGTCGCGGCTCACTAAATCAACAGGCCGCGTTGGCCTGGGCTAGGTCAACGGCTGGGGCTATGCCCCGAAGAAATGCCTCACAGCGTTGCCCGATCGGGTGGCAAACCGTCAGTTTTTTTTTGATCGAAGAGATCGTTTGGCCAAGATCCAGCGACGATCAACGAGGATTTCATTGAAAAAACGGTTCGGTCGGGCTGAATTTCGACGGAGCGAGATGGCTACTTTGCAATCCACGGGGGGCACTCATCCAGGCACGAAGCGTGACCGACGCACTAGGCAGTTCGAGACCCGACCGTTATCTTTGCAATTCGAAATCGGGGCGATTGCCCCCTCCAGCTCTTCGAGACGCCTCTTTGTTTCGCCTCCCAGCGAAAAGCCGCGGCCACCTTGATTGCGGTTGAGCACTTGACCCGGTTGTGATGTTTGATCTTTCCGTTTGTGTTTGCAGGAGTGCGTTATGCCGCAGGGCGTCATCAAAAAACTGATTTCTGACAAGGGTTTTGGATTCATCGCGCGTGACGATGGCGATGACCTTTTCTTCCATCATTCGTCTGTCGAAGGCGTCGAATTCGAGAGTTTGCGTGAAGGCCAAACTGTTGAGTTCACGGTTGGACGTGGACCGAAGGGACCGGCTGCTGAAGTGGTTCGCGCCGTTGAAAGCGCCCCAACTCGCGTCAGGGAGGCGCCCCAACCATAAGCCCTCCCGTGTTCACTTAGCGCTCGATAGGAGAGTCGAGCGCAATGGCAAATCATACCTTCAACCAAAGCTGATTAATGTTTCGATGCTACTTTTGTAAACAAGTGACGCCACCGAAGACGACTCGGCATACTGTCATCATTGAAACTCGAGAGAAGCAATACTCGACGCGGCGCCGCGAATCGAAGGGTGGGCCACGGAGAGGCTTTCGAGGGCGCGATGAACCACCACAAGATCGCGGTGGCAAAGGGATCGAGATTTCCAAGGAAGTGCCCGCCTGTCCGGCTTGTGCGGCAAAGCACCATGACGTCACGGTCATTTCTTCGACACCTGCACCCGCAGCAGTTGCTGACACTCCAATGGTAGTCGCTGACACAGCGGAGGCCGTTGCCGACACGGTGGCGCCAGGAACTGACAACCGTGATCAGAACCAGTAGCGCCGCATTCGGCTTCTGCTGCCGCGTCTAGGATCGCCATTGCGTGAATCGGTCAAAGCTCGACATCCTTGCCTACGAAGACACCCCACTCGGTGTCCTCTGTCTACGGCGACGGGAATTGCTTTCTCAGCCGGGTGTGGTCGTGACCGAGGTAACGCTCAATCATGAATTCTTGATGAGCAGTTACAACACCGATTCGGAACGTGCAATCTCGAATCGGTCGATCCAAATCCATGGCGGGGACGTCTTGAAGGCGTTGGTCGGTGGCTTGGGCCTTGGCTATACCGCTCGCGAATTGATTCGTCATCGCAATGTTGCCAGCGTGGAAGTGGTCGAGTACTTGCCTCAAGTCGTTCAATGGATGCGCGATGGGCTTATCCCGTTGTCGCAAGAGTTGAACGCGGCGGAGCAACTGCGAATCGTTCGCGGCGACATTTACCAGCGGTTGATGGATCCGCCCGGCGAGTTGTTCGATCTGATTGTGATCGATGTGGACCATTCGCCCAGCGACCAATTAGGCGAAGAAGACCACCAGTTTTACACCGTCGACGGGCTCAGCAAAGCGAAATCGCATTTGCGAGACGGCGGCGTTTTGGCGATTTGGTCGTACGCGGAAAACAGTGCGTTTTCCCAGGCACTTCGCCAGGTGTTCGACCAGGTGAACGTGGAGCCAGTGCAAACGGTCAACGCTCTGGTCGGCCATGAACAAACCGACTGGCTGTTCTTTGGCGTCGGCTCGCCCGCCTGACGTTGGTGTGGGTCTGCTAGCGATTGAGGAATCTGAGTGCGATGCGACAGTGTTGACGGAACTCGACTGGATCATCTCGGAAACAACGATCGTGCGGCCAGATGTGCTTGTAGCCAAGACAGGGCTCGTCACTCCTGATAAACGTTCTCCAATTCCTCGATCACCGCACGTGCTCTTTGGGCTTCTGCTTCCGCGTCGGGCCAGCCCATTTTGAGACCCAATTCGCCGCGTGCGAGCAGGGTTTTGGCACGGTCATACCGCGCCTCGTATGCCTCAGCGACTTGCAGGCTTTCGTCAAAGTACCGGCGTGCTTGATCGTGTTTTGCTGCCAACGCTGCGATCAAACCTCGTTCGCGCAGTGCATGAGGTCGACAGGCGAGATAACGTTTGGTGATTCTGAGCGCCGACCGCGCTGCCTTGAGTGCATCGCGAATCGCACGGCGACGCGCCGAACCGTCTGGTTCTCGCTCAGCAGCGATCCGCAATGCCGTTGCCTTCCAGGTCGCAGCGCTAAAGAGACAAACGTTGCGAAGTCCGAGCTGCTTGGCTCGACTCAGACTTTCTTGCAGCACACTGGCGGCTTCTCTGGGCTGGTCTTCGCAAAACAGTAACTCCAGCCCACGAGCATAGACGGCCGCGGTGATTGTCAGGGGATCCTCGCGAGGCCGCTGAAGCTCCCTTTGAATCGCACCGGCAGGAATGGTCTTGGGCGCGTTGGGAATCCAAAACAACAGAGAAATGCAGACGGCTGAATAGTCACCAGTATCCATGCCGATTTCGTACGTTTTTCTCGATCCTCGGTATGCCGACTTCAAATCGCCCAGGTGATACATCGGGACGGTTGCGATCATGCGTGCCATGTTCGATTCCCAAACATCGCCGGCTTGCTCGAGCAGATCGACCGCTTCGGTGCCCATGGCAACGCCTTCCTTGAATCGCGCCAGCACGATACAGGCGAAGGTGTGATAGCTGCGCGCCTTTCCCTGGCCCCACAAATCACCGTTCTTGACCGAGATTTCATACGCTTTTTTCGCGTAAGTGATCCCGCGGTTTGCCATCGGAATTCCGGTCATCGTGACCGCGTGAAAGGCGTAGGTCTTGCCTAATTCCTGCGACGGTGGATAGCGTTCAGCGAGATTCATTTGCCGCAGATGCGACCACAGAACAAAGTTCATGCCGCGAGAGAACCAATAACTTATTGTCATTTGATCGAACACGCGGGCACGGAACAAATCCAATTGACCGGCAGCGGAATTCGGATCTTGATTGCCGAGGAATCGCGATGGAAATCTCGTGTGCAGGACTTGGACCAATGCCTCTTTGATCGCTCGAGGAACGACACTCAGGGCGGAAGGTGGCCGTTCATCAAGTGCTTTCACGGCCTTCTCGAAATAGTCGCGCGAATCACCCATGTCGCCTTTTTTGAACGAGGCAACGCCAAGTTTGAAGTCGATCCGCGCTAGCAGGCGGTTCCCATCGACCAGCAAGCGTGCGGCCTCGTACTGCTCAATCGCGTCATCGTAGCGCCCGCGAAGCACCAGTACATCGCCAAGTCCTTCGTGAACACGGAAACGCAGCGCCGATGATACGTGAGCGGTTCCTCGCTGCGCGATCCGGAATTGTTGCTCCGCCACCTCGAAGGCATTCTGCTGGCGCGATTGCTCGGCGGCCAACAGCGAATAAGGGAACGCTCGTGCGTGCTCGCCTGCGGCGTCAAAGAAGAACGCCATGTCGAACACCCGCTGCCACTGACGGTGCTGCAAGCTGTACGTCGCGATCGATTCCTCGTATGCCGGCGTGCTGCTGATGTGGGCCTGAACGTCGTCGCTCCTGATTCCACTCACCTGCTCGATCGTCTCGGCCAAACGCAGGTTGTGATCCTTGATCATCGGGTGATCCAAGTGGGCAATCACGGACTCGCGGATACGATCGTGATAGGTCTCAACAAGCATGTCGCCCGACTCGGACTCCGTCATCCGCACCAGATGGCCGGTTCGTAACCGCGCCATCAGGCTGGGTCCTTTGGAATGTGCCTGCATCGCCTGATAAACCTCTGCCGCCGGTATGGGACGGCCGGTCACCGCGATCAGTTGCAGCATTCGACTTATTTCGTCTCCCAGCCGATTCACGCGCGCCCAAATCACCTCGTCCAGATCCAGTCGTTGATCTGCGATTGCGGGATCTTCCTGGACATGCTGCGCGAGTTCCCAGACAAAGAACGGCCAGCCACCGGATTCTTGCGCGATTTTTTTGGCGAATGGGTGATTGGCCTCGTCGTCGCGTCCCAACAGCATCAGTGCCAATTCGGTCGACTCGTCATCGCTTAACTCGGCGACGGACAACTCGGCTCGGTGGGGCGGATTCTGGCTTGTCGTATAAGCTTCGTTCACGGCCCGCAGACACGCGCTGCTGCCGACGTCTTCGCTTCGATAGGAGGCCAGTAACAGTATCCGCGGCGCATCGGGAGGACGCACCAAGTCGGCAAGCAGGCCAGCGCTGTCCACATCGCCCCATTGCAAATCATCCACGTACAGCACCAGCGGCTCACCGATGGCAAGTCGTTGTAACAATTCTCGCAGCGCATTCATCGCTCGCTGTCGCAATTCCTGTTGATCGGCATTTTCGATCGAGGGATAAGTCGCGCCTTCGATTTCGGGTATCGCGCCAAGCACGGGAAAAACACGCGTCAAGGCCCTCCTGTCTCTTGGCATCACGGTGCGGACGACATCGGTCGGCAGTGTTTTCAGATACAAGGCAAGTGAATCGATCAGGCTGTCTAACGCCTTGAAAGGCACGGACTCTTGTTCATAGCAGCGGCCTTCCAGGACAACGGCCTGCTGTGACTGTTTGATCTCGTTAAGAAAACTGCGCACAAGTACACTTTTGCCCATGCCGGACTTGCCGTGGACAAAGATGCTGCGAGTGTTCCCGGCAGAAACCTGGTCAAAGGATTCTCGCAGTTGTTCCAGATGACGTTGGCGACCGACCAGTTGGAAAGAACCGGCGGCCTCCGATTGCGGCGCGGCAATTTTCGTCTCGATCAGTTCCGCACCCCCGACGCACCGCAGCACGTCATTCACCGAAGGACGATTTGCCGGGTCGCGATCCAACAGAGCGGTGCATAGATCGTTCAAATGTTGCGGCGTGTCCGACGCCAAATGCGTCGGCTGCAGGGGAACTTCGAGCTGTTTTCTACTCAGAATCCTGGTCGTGCTTCCGCTAAAAGGCAATTGTCCCGTCAGCGCTTCGTACAGCATGACGCCGACTGAATACCAATCGCTGGCGGGCGTCAGGTAACCGCCGGCCGCTTGCTCGGGAGACATGTAGATCGGCGTCCCCTGGATGACCTGTCGCTGTGTGCTACCAAAGCGATGCATTTCGGAGACCAATCCGAAGTCCAATAGCAGCAGCCTCCCTTCTTTGGTGACAAACACATTGGATGGCTTGATGTCGCTATGGAGCATGCCTGCTTCATGCAATGCATTCAGGCCCAGTGCCAATTGCTGGATCGCCTCTTCCAGCCGCTTGATCCTCTCTGGGCACAGCCGTGGATTGTCTGCGAATTGCGCCAGTGGGTTATGGCGGCGATTGGGATCGAGCCCCTCGTATTCGGACCAGACATACTCCAGAAAGTCCACGCCTTCCAGCAATTCCATTGTGAAGCACCATGTTTGCCCATCGGAGAGCAACTCATAAAGCGGCGCCAAATTCGGATGCGCAATGTCGGCGAGCGATCGGAATTCCTGCTTGAAGCGATGCAATCCGTCTGGACTCAACCGCTGCAATGTTTTCAAGGCGACATCGCGGCCTCGCGCCAGATCACGGGCACGATAGACCACGCCCATTCCGCCGCGGCCCAGCTCGGTGATCACCTGGAAGCCCACCAACGAGGGAGGCTGAAAATGCGTTTCGTCGTGGGCCACGTCGCCAATCGTTAGCTGATTGGGCAGCGACCCCACTTTGGTAGCAATGGAAACGTCTTCCTCAGCCACCTCGCGCGAATCGACCGAATCAAGGGTCGGATCAAGCGACCCAGACTTTTTCGGCTTGACTTGGGGTGCGACCCTGGCGACCGAACCGCACAACGGGCAGAACAGGTCGCTGGGGCGCGGAATCGTCCCTCGTTTCTAAATCGCGGTGATGACGGCAAAGGATCCGGCGGGTCATGAAAGGCATTCTCTGTCAGGAGTTCGAGCGAGCCAAGTTGAGTTGCCATGTGCCCGCTGGCAGCCAAAGTCACGATGAAGGTGGGGCGACTATTATGACTAGATATTTGGCGTCCGTGCCCCCCGAATATGTTGGCTGGCCGAAAAACGAAAGCGAACCGTAGGCAAGAACGTGCGGCTTTTAAGTGGTTGTTTGGGAACGTGTTGCTTCACCCTCCCGCTAGATATTCGCCGAACGTGTGGAGAGAAAGTGAGCGGCAGGCGCTAACTAACGGCGTGTCGATTTAATCAGCCGCACGGCGTTAGCCGCGGTTTTCCCCGCCCCAAACCGGGGCTAACGCGGCTAATCATGACAGTTCGCGAAACGACTAAATCGACAAGCCGCAAGCCGCCGGTTTCACGCGTTCAGGTTCCTTAGTTCCACGCCCAGCGCGACAGGTTCCACCTGACGGTATATTTCTGGTCAATTCCCGTCGACGTGCGTTTAAGAATCTTGTTATAGCCGCTCCGATACCGGTGGTTGCCTTTCGTTCACCGCGGAAGGACCGCTATTCACTTCGTGTGCTCGTGCAACTTGTATCGGGAAAGACTGATGCCTGTTCTGTTTGGATTACCTGTCGTTTCGATTCTGCTATTCATTTTCGCTGGTGTGCTGATTGGCCACCTGATCTGGTACCACGACCTGGGCACTGACGACGGAAAGATCCTTGAGTTGGAAGAAAAGTATGCCAAGGCCAGCGGATCCGCCAAGACAAACAAGCACGAGTTCTTGCAGTTAAAGCAAGACTTGGATCGACAGGGCAGTGACTTGGTGCAAATCCGGCTCAGCAATGAAGAGCTGGAACAGAAATACAAAAAGGCGCAGGGGGCCGCCGAACAGGCTGGGGCCGAATTAGAAAGATTGCGGCGCGAGCACGAAGCAGTCCTCCGAGCCAAACAGGACGCGGAAAAACTGAATTCGCGAAATACGGAAGTCGCACGTGAAGCGGGAGACGAACTCTCACGCCAACGAAAACTGATTGATGAATTGCAAGTAGCCAACAAGCATTACGCGAACGAAGTTACTTCGCTGCAAGCAACACTCAAGCAGAAAAGCTCGGTCGGCGACGATGCGGCTCGTCAAGAAAAGCTGATCGCAGAACTCCAGGAAAACGTCGAAACGCATCTGCGAAGCAGGCAGCAGATGCAGGTTGCCTTGGACGCTGCCCATCGAGAACTCCAGTCTCACGCGGAGCGAAACGACAATTTGCAAAAAGAACTGGCGGCGAGTGTTGACCATGGCAAATCGCTTGCGACGCGTACCACGCAACTCAAGGAAGAACTGCAGGCAGCAGCTAAATTGCGAGCCGAACGGGACGAACGCGCACCAGAAATACGAATCGGTCTCCAGTTCCGTCATCCAATTGCAGCAGCAACTGACGGAAGTCTCGACCAAGGTCGAAGCTGCGGAGTTAGAGAATCAATCGCTGCGAGCGGAAATCGAACAAAAGACCGAGCACAGCGTCCAACTGGAACAACAGGTCCGCGATCTTGCTCCCCTGCGAGCCGATTTGCAACAGGCCCACACGTTACTTGATGAGCAAAAAACGCGGGCGGAGCAGCAGTCGCGAATCGCGACCAAGCAAAAAGAGGGAGATTGCGCAGCTTCGCTTGCTACAGGGTGAACTCTCGGCGCTGCAGTCTGACAACGAAGAATTGAGCGAACGGCTGAAGGAAAAGACGCAGGCCAACGATGGTCTGCGTCAATCGCTGCTAGAAAAAGCACAGGAAGTGGACTCCTTGCAAAAGAGCCAAGTCGAAGTGGTCAAATTGCGAAGTGAGGCGGAGAGGCAAATCAAGTCGCTTGAAGTGCAACTCGACAAGGCTGCTGGCACGCTGAGCGAAACGACTGCAGAAAATTGTCAAATCCAGGCGCTGTTGGGCCAAAAACAGGCTGAGCTTCAACAGTTTCAGCAACAACTGGGTGAATTTACAAAGCTCAAAACCGAATTCACGAAGTCGACCGAAACGATTGAACAACTGAAGAGCGAGAACCAAAAGATACGATCGCTCGCGGAGACGCAAAAGACTGAGTTCGAACGTCTGACGTCGGAACTGAAAAAGCTCGCCGAGTTGCGGCAGAAGCTGGACGCGAGCGAGCAGGCGATGACTGAGTTACAGGAAAAGCACAAAGCGGAACGCGCTCAATCGACTGAAGCGGTTGCACAACTGAAGGGCGAGAACCAGAAGATGCGATCGCTCGCGGAAACACAAAAGACGGAGGTCGAACGTCTGACGTCAGAACTTAAGAAATTTGCCGAGTTGCAGCAGAAACTGGTCGCCAGCGAGCAGGCGATGATTGAGTTGAAGGAACAGAGCAAGACGGAACGCACTCAATCGAGCCAGGCAGTTGCGCAACTGAAGGGCGAGAACCAGAAAATGCGATCGCACTCGGAAACGCAACAAATCGAGATAAAGCGCCTGACGTCGGAACTGCAAAAACTTGCTGAGTTGCAGCAGAAGCTGGCCGGCAGCGAGCGGGCGATGAACGAGCTAAAGCAGCAAAGTGCACAGCAAACGAAGGCCTTTGCTGAACAACGCACCGAGGTTCAGCAGCTAAAATCGCAGCTTGCGGAATTTGAGTCGACCAAGCAACAACTGACGGATGCGTCGAAACAACTCACCACGGTCTCGGCCGAGCGCCAGGAACTGAGTCAACAGTATGGTGCGCTTCAAAAAGAAGTCAAAAAGCTGGGCACGCAAGCGGCCCTTCATGCCAACAATGTGGATGATTTGCAGCGACAACTGGCCACGAAGACGAAGGCGTTCGACAAAGTAGTCAATGAAAGCCGTGAGGTAACGCAGAAGCTTCAGTCCCAATCCGCACTGGTGCAAAAGCTGCAGAGTCAAGTGTCAGCGTCCGAGAAACTGCAGCCGGAGAATCAGTCGCTGCAGGCACAAGTCAAGGACTTGATGGCGGCGCTCAAGCGGCTCAGTGGCGAGCTTGAGGACAGCTTGCAGGCGAACGCCAAGATCCAAGGTCGCGTCCGCGATCTGGAAAACCAGGCTCACGACGACGCCAATACGATCCGTGAACTGCGCAGGCAGCGAGGATCGATCGATGAGCTTGGTGGCGAGCAGCGCAAGGCTGCCTAGTGCTTTGTCACAGCTGAATTTTCGGGTTGCCGTTCTGGTGGCGTAAGCTTCCAGCTTGCGAATTCCGTACGAAAACGAATGGCAAGCAGGATGCTTACCCCACTTTTTAGTATGACTTGGCAACGTTGAAGAATGACGAGCTATTGAAGGCCTGGAATCAGATCTTGGCCGAGGTGCCGTGGATGGCGCTGATGGAAGACATCGACGCGGTTTTTCAAGGCCGCAAGAACATCGCCGTCAATCGAAGTTTGCATATCGACCGCTCGGTTGCCCTGCTATTTCAGCGGATAGGGAATCGCAGGTGTTGTCTGCAACGCCAGTCGCAGATGTTTGGCTTCGCGATCGAGCCCAGCGGACTCGAATTTTTCTGCCAGTGTGATCATCGGTCCGGTTTGCAGCACGATCGGCAAGTCGTCAAGTTTTAACTGCCAGTCGTCGGCATGGTCGGTGACCTGCGGCGGCGTTGCGGTTCGCCAGAGGACCGCTTCAGCAAGCCTTGCCAGACTAGGCCGCGTGGTATCGGCGGACAGTCGTTTCAGAACCGCGGACGCTTCGTTGCGATCGGGCGACGAGAGCAACCAACTGGCCGCGACCAAACGCACCGCAGGCGAATCATCGTGCAACCGTTTGCGAGCGGATTGAAGCGATGCGGCCGGCTGCCGACCGCTGGCCCAGGCCACGGGAAGCCAAGCGAGCACAGCAGGCGCCAGTGGCCGAGCGTCGAGCTGCGAAACCAGTTCCAAAGCGATCTCTCCACGGTCGCTTCGCCGGGCCGCAAACGCAGCCAACATCGAAATCCATTGCTGTCGCCACACCGGCGGACGTTCACCGAGCGAATCGATCAGCGGTCGCAGCGCATCGGCATACTTTTCGTCAGCAAACAGTTTTAAGGCCGCAGATTCTTTGTCGGAGACACTGCCCGGTTTGATCCAGATCACTCGATAGGCCGCCATGCGGCTGGGGACTTCGTCACCGCTGACCAGGATCGAAAGCTGTTTGTTGTCCAAGCTGAGCACTTTGCCTGAGATCATGGTAACGGGTTGTGGATACCAGCGGCTTTGCGCGTCCGTCAGTTTGCCAGGTGCCAGCCAAACTCGATCGGCCGGTGTCGATTGCGCAACAACATCACAGGCAGCGATGCAAAGGAAAGCAAGACAGATCGACGGGGTCTGAGTCACGGAGTTTGCCTTCCCGTGTCCGGTGACTCGTCCGCGCCGTCAATTGGCGCACGTCAACGTATTGGTACTGACCATTGTTTTGTCCCGCGAGTTCACGCAAGAAACTATTGCGTGGGGCAATCGGTTCGCTGCCGAATTCAATCGCGTGAATCGTCGTGCCGGCTTGGTCGGCGCGGCGTTTGATTTCGGCCAACTGCGTTTGCGACAAACGTGGAATCCTCGCATCGGTCAAAAAGAAGATCACGTCAGGCGACATCCGCAATGCGAGCTTGATCGCTCCATTGTGTTCCGTGCCGCCGAAAGCTCGAATCGACTGAATGTACCGTTCGGCACCTGCCACGGTGGAGCTTTCTCCCGACATCAATTGAAGCGGCGCACTCGCGAATTTGAAAGGCGTCGGTTTGTCGTTGTAAAAGATGATTTGAAAACGCTGTCGCTCTGAGAGTGATCGAAGGCTGCGAATCAACTCGCTCTTGGCGGCGCGAAGCGGCTTGCCGCCGTAGCCATTCATACTGTCGGAGCGATCAAAGACATAAACGAACTCGCGAGCCACTACCGGAAACCCCAAAGACCATCGTGGTCGCGTCGCTACCGGTGGACGGTGAGTTCTTTCCCCGATCGCCGCCGAAGGCGTCACCCGACAAGTTGGTTTCTCCCGCCAGCCCGCTGCCTGAGACCGGCGCGGGCGTTGCCTCCATCGCGTTCAGGATTCCAGTCAGGTCGATGGGCGGCGTCAATTCGGCTGGCGGCGCGGCGGAGGCCGCGGCTTGGGTGCTCGCCTGGGCCTCTTGCGACTGAGTTTCCGACTCGGGCTGGGCCAGCTGCATGGCGTCGACATACTGGTCCCGATCCGGCATCCGATGGACCAGGGCAATGCCGATGGGACGGTCCAATGCCTCTCCCGTACCCCGGGGGTCTCGCGACCAAATCAGGCCGATCAGGGTCAACAGCACAACGTGGAAGAGAAATGACATCATCAAAGCGGGTGCTGTCCGGTGCGGAACAAGCAACTCCGGCGAGCTGATATCAGCTGACTGCGGGGCCTCGATTTGCCCCGTCGAGGCCGAATTCTCCTGTTTTTTGGACGCGTTTCCAGCCATCGCTGATTGGGGATTCGAGGAGATACAGCCGGGAGGTGGACCTCAGCGTATTGGCCCAATCTGAGCTGTCTACGTCAGTTGTGCTTCTCAGATCAGTATTCGCCAATTACTGTAGTGGATTCTTGATTTTAGACGCTCGGCCACAAATCCAGTGGCCATCGAATCTAAACGCCCCCATCACTTTTTGCGGAGATGACAGACGTGAGCGACGCTCGATACCTTTTTACCAGTGAATCGGTAAGCATGGGCCACCCGGACAAGCTGGCCGATCGAATCTCGGATGGGATTCTGGACGCACTTTTCGAGCAAGATCCCAATAGTCGCGTTGCTTGCGAAACGATGGTCACCACGGGGATGGCAGTCATCGCCGGCGAGATCTCGACGGAAGCAAACGTCAAATATGCCGACGTTGTCCGTCAAGTCATCAACGAAGTCGGTTACACAGACGACCGGATGGGAATCTGCGGCGATACCTGTGCCGTGTTGGTATCGCTGGACACGCAAAGTCCCGATATCGCTCAAGGTGTCGACTCGGATGCCGCGAGCGGCAAAGAGGTCGGAGCCGGCGACCAAGGATTGATGTTCGGATACGCCTGCAAAGATACACCCGAGCTGATGCCGATGCCGATTGCACTTTCGCATCGCATCATCAATCGAATCACGGAAGCTCGATTCAACAAGGAAGTCGACTGGCTGCGACCGGACAACAAAAGTCAAGTCACGGTCGAGTACGAGGGCACAACACCGGTGCGAATCGACACGGTGGTTGTCAGTGCGCAGCACAGTCCGGATGTCACCCATGACGAAATTGAAAAGTTCATTATCGAAAAAGTCATCAAACCGTCGATTCCAGCCGAGCTGGACAAAGGTGACATCAAATATCACATCAATCCGACCGGCAAGTTTGTCGTCGGCGGACCGCACGGTGATTGTGGCCTGACGGGCCGCAAGATCATCGTCGATACCTACGGTGGTTGGGGACGTCACGGTGGTGGTGCTTTCAGCGGCAAGGATCCAACCAAGGTCGACCGCAGTGCGGCTTACATGGCGCGCTATGTTGCCAAGAACATTGTTGCATCCGGTTTGGCTGACCGCTGCGAGGTCCAACTGGCGTACGCGATCGGCGTGACGGAGCCCGTCAGTGTTCATGTCGATACCGAAGGCACCGGGAAGATTGACGACGAAAAACTGTGCCAGCTTGTTCGTCAGCATTTCCCGCTGACTCCGAAGGGCATCATCGATCACCTGAAACTTCGTCGGCCGGTCTTCAAGGTCACCACCGCAGGTGGTCACTTTGGACGCGAAGGTGACACCTTCACATGGGAAAAGACTGACAAGGCAGAGGAGTTGGCCGCAGCAGTCGGAGCCGTTGCCACGGCGTAATCTCTGAGCGTTACGGATGCCACCGCGTCTTGCCTGGTTAACCGACCCGCATTTGAATCATGTTCCCTTGCACGCTTGGGAACGATGGATCGATGCGGTGTCGGCGGTGGATCCCGATGGGATTGTGCTCACGGGCGATGTTTCCGAAGGCGACGACGTCGTCTTTCAGTTGGAGCGTCTGGCCGGTGAGTTTGCGGTTCCAATCCATTTCGTGCTTGGCAATCACGATTTCTATCAAAGCTCGATTGCCAAAACTCGGCAACGCGTGATCGAAGTGTCACGCGACGACCCACGCTTGAACTATTTGACCGATTGCGGCTCTGTCAAGTTGGATGACGGCGTGTATTTGATCGGTGACGACGGTTGTGGTGATGCCACGGTCGGCGACTACGAGAATTCGTTGGTGCGGCTGAATGATTTCGTCTTGATCGAGGACTTCGCCCGCAGCGATCCGTCACAATGGAAACGGATGCTGGTCGAAGA
The DNA here is from genome assembly GCA_963714715.1 of Pirellulaceae bacterium. Classification (GTDB taxonomy): domain Bacteria; phylum Planctomycetota; class Planctomycetia; order Pirellulales; family Pirellulaceae; genus JBFJVZ01. The sequence continues at coordinate 172,824 of CAVQPV010000014.1, forward strand.
AGGCAGAGCCTCGGCAGCACGGCTGGCGGCGAGAATCGACCAATTGCCCGACGATACGAAGCAGGTGCTGGTTGCTACGCACGTTCCCCCGTTTCGTGAATCATGTTGGTACGAAGGTAAGACCACGGACGATCACTGGGCACCTTTCTTTGTTTGCGGCAGCATTGGCTGTGTTTTGGATCAAGCCAGTCAGGATCGCCCGCGGTGCATCTTCACCGTTCTCTGCGGGCACACGCATAACGAAGGTGTCGCTCTGATGCGAGACAATTTGATCGTCTATACCGGCGCGGCGCAGTATGGGTTGCCGAAGCTCACGGGGATGATCGAGATTAACCGCGATCAGGTTCTCGTCGATCCCAAGTGACACAGGTTAGAAGCTGGAGAGCGTCGGGCTCGGGAAGGAATGGCTTCGCAAGCTACGTTCGCATCTGGGCCCACAGCGATAGCATCTCGATCAGATGCTCTACCGCCTGGACCATCTCCTCAAGACATGCGTATTCGCCGACGCTGTGGATGTTGTGCTGACCACTGGAGAGGTTGGGCGTCGGCAATCCTTTTTCAGTCAACTGACTTCCATCGGTGCCGCCGCGAACAATCGTCTTGGTGCAGGACCGATCCAAGTTCTCGAAGGCTTGTTCGGCCAGCGCGACCGCTTCCGGCAGATCCGCCATCCCATCGCGAAGGTTGCGGTATTGCCGCCGCACCGAGACCTCCGCTTTCAAACCAGGTGTTTTTGCCGCTATGGAATCAGCCGTTTGTTGCACGACGTCGGCATACGACTGCAGATCTTCCGTTTCAAATGACCGCAAAATCAATTCCACCGTCGCTTCTCCAACGCCGCCGGAGATCGTGTGCGGATGGATAAATCCTGCCCGGCCACTCGTCGTTTCCGGTCTGCACGTGTCTCTGGGCAGTGCCGCGACAAAATCACAAGCACCACGCAACGCATTGACCATGCGGTCTTTCGCGATCGCCGGATGAATGTTGTGGCCTTCGAATCGCACCGTCGCCGCGTCAGCAGAAAACGTCTCAACATCAATCGTGCCCGCGCCGCCACCGTCCAGTGTGTAGGCGACGGTGGCATCCAGTTTGGCCAGGTCAATCTTCTCCGTGCCGCGACCAATTTCCTCGTCGCATGTGAACAGAATACGGACCGGCCCGTGCATCAGATGAGGATTCTCGATCAGTGTTTCCGCCAATTCCATGATGATGGCGACCCCTGCTTTGTCGTCACCACCCAGCAACGTGGTCCCGTCGGTGGTGATCAACGTCTTACCAACCAGGGATTCCAGATCAGGTGACGAGGCAACGTCGATTTGTGCTCCCGATGGCAACAAAATGTCGCCGCCTTGGTAACACTCGATCACCTGAGGATCAACGTTGTCGCCGGGGGCTTCTGGAGAGGTGTCGAGGTGAGCGACAAATGCCACCGCGGGACCGGCTCCGCCGTCGGTCGCCGGCACCGTCCCCCAGACCAGTGCGTTTTCGTCTTGGTGTGCATCCATGACGCTCATGGCCGCCAATTCATCGCATAGTTGTGTCCCAAGCTGACGCTGTGAAGAGGTGCTTGGATAGCTGTCGCTCTCGGGGTCGGACGCGGTGCCGACGCGAACATAGCGAAGAAAACGCTGCAAGAGACGCTGGTGGTTGATGACGACCGCTTGGTGCGCTGATCTCATGGTTGAGCTAACGGGAAGTGCCTGCGAGGATGTTATGGTAAACTGAAGAAAACTCGTGTTCGTTTAACTCGTCAGATAGCCAGGCAGAAAATCGATGGCGGAACAAGTTTCATACTTGATCTTTGATGCGGAAAGCGTCGCTGACAAGGAGTTAATCGCAAAAGTACGCTGTAGCGACGAAGACATCTCCCCACAGGAGGCTTTCGAGAAGTATCAGGCAGAACTCCTGCACGACAAAGGCACGACATTCATACCATTCACGTATCAGGTTCCCACTGCCGTCGTGATTGCAAAAGTCGACCCCAAATTCCAGCTTTTGGATCTCGTCTCGCTGGACGAGCCCGAATTTCGCAGCCACGTGATGACCGCACACTTTTGGAAAGGCTGGGAAGTCTATCGGCGACCGACCTGGGTGACGTTCAACGGCCGAACGTTCGATATACCGCTGATGGAAATGGCCGCATTTCGGCACGGAATCTCACTGCAAAAGTGGTTTCTTTCCGACGGCTACAAGTCACCTCGCCATCGCTTTTCGATGGATTCGCATCTCGACCTGCAGGAATTGCTGACAAATTTTGGAGCCGTGCGGTTCAACGGCGGGCTGAATCTGGCAGCACAATTATTGGGCAAACCCGGAAAGATGGACATGACCGGTGATCAGGTTCAGGAGCAATTTGACAACGGTGATTTGCAGTCAATTAGCGATTATTGTCGCTGCGATGTTCTGGACACCTACTTTGTCTTTCTGCGGGCGATGGTGCTGATCGGACGGCTGACCCTTGAAAACGAATTGAAACTCGTGGCCAAAACCAAGCAGTGGATCGAGGAACGCGTTGACGAGTGTGCCGCATATCGCGACTATTTGGAGCACTGGGACGATTGGCATGATCCCTGGGAGGCGGAGGAATTAGTTTCGTGAAACGCGGTGTGAAACCGGGATTCACCTTTACGTTACCCTGACGCGGTGTTTACTGTCCCCTGCATCCGAACCCATGCGTTCTTTTTCAACGCGTTCACCGTAACCAAAACACGAATACCTTATGGCTAGACAAGGAAGTCTTTGCCAACCGGCGCATCGATGCGGCTCGATCATCCGAGCATCCGTCTTCCTCTGCGCCCTCAACTTTGTTTGGTCGAGCGCGTCGCTGCAACCATGCGTCGCACAGGTGTCAGCAGCAGGCGACTCGCACGTCGATGTGAACTTGCGGCTAACATGGTCGGCCGGCCAGAGTCAATTCTGGCAGGTCCGTGTGGCGGTGGCGGCGAAAGCTGATGGGACAGAAGCCTCAAAGATTTCCCAACTCGTTAACCGCTGTGATTCGCTTGCAGCCACTGGATCGTTTCAGATCGCCGACGACGGCAGCGCCGTCACCTTCACGCCTCGAGAGCCGCTCGCCGGTGGCGAGTTTGAGTTTCGCTTTCAAGGTTCATCTGACACGCAATTGAACGTTCAAGTCTTAGGGAACGCTCACTACACGCGGTCGCCCGCGTTTCCGTCCGACGGGGCCTGGAGCGGTCATTCCTCCAAGTTGCTGCCCGTGAATGAATTGGTTCGAGGCCAGACGGCCAGTGAACCAACTGAGACGGAACAAGCCGACCCGACAGCGGTCACTTGGTCGATTGCTCGCACCAGCGATGACCAGCTTCGAATCGAAGGCCTCTCCAAGTCCGGGTTCAGCGAGGTCAGCGACACATTCTCGTTTTCGGTGCGTGCCAATGCGTTGACCGCATGGACGTCCCAGGATTTGTCGCTCGTTTACAACCTACGGCAGGCGTCGACGGGTAAAGTCGTCACCGAAAAACGTTGGCCCTTGAATGTCGATGCCAATGGCAACAGCGTGTCCGTCGACATCGACGAGCCGTCTCCTGCCGTGGCGGGCGTGTATGAAATCAGTTGCCGCCTGGAGAAAGACGACGACCATCTCTTGATGCGTCTGCGGCGCCGGCCTTCACTGATCGCTTCGACGTCCGTTCCGATTTTGGTAACCGTTCCAGCGACAGCGGGTTTCCATGCCTCCGGCAGCGGTACTCAACAATGGCAAAAGGTTGGGCGGATTCAACCTGCAACGGATTCAGAATGGGAACTGAATCAGTGGCTTCCCAATAGCAGCAAACGATTGATCCGTCGGATCGATCCGCGTGAATCCTCAAGTCTGCGACGATCAAAACACGCGGGTCAGCCCGTTTCTGTGCTTCAGCCAGCTGAGAGTTTTGTCGCATCACTCCCCTCGCGGCAAGCGAGTTCGCCTCACAAAATCACGATTCGATATCCAGCTGGAAAGCAAACGCGTCTGCTTGTTGAAATCGATACTTCGGAAGAATTCAAACAGCCGTCACGAGTGTTCCTGGTTGCTGACGATCAACATGTCGCTGCACGGGAGACTTGGCGAACGCACACGTTTGTGCACTATCCAAGACCGCGTGACGAGTTCATTCGTTTGACGAACCAGGCGGCGGACGCCGACAGCGAGTTCGCATCGATCACCGTCGAATCAGGCGGAGCGTCGCTGGCGGTGGCTGCCGAGAATCAAGAACCGGCATCGCGGATCGCCGCATTGCATGTCAGTGGTTTCCAATGGGTCGATCAGCTAACCACCGATATCGCTGATTCGGCTTCGCAGCGTCAGTTGCACCCCAACACCCAGGCGTTGCATCGCCTGGTAGTGGCCGCGGAAAGATTGATTGATTACGCCGAGGCTGCCGGAATGAATTCGGTCGTAGTGCAGGCTTCTGAAGGCGATCGTACTTGGTTCGAGACCGAGAGCTTGCTCCCCAATAGCACAGCAAGCCCGTTCACCGGGCGTTATCTGGAGTCGTTGATGCGAGTTGCTGACGGCAGCTCGCTTCAGGTTATCGTTCGTCTTGATTTGTCGATGAATCTTAGCCGTATCGAATCAGAGATACGAGCTAACGAGGAACTCAAAGGAGTCCTGCGAAGATCCGGCGACTCGGCGATTCGCTACAACACACAGCATCCGCTTGTTGAAACGCATGTTCGCGGCCTGTTAGCTGAAGTGCACGAGCAATTGAGGCAGCATGGAAGTTACGCCGGTTTGGCACTGAATTGCAGTGACGGCACCCACCTTGCGCCAATTTCACAACGGCACTTGGATTTGCCGACCGTGCAGTCGTTCGCCAAGGGTGCGGGCAAGGCCAATATGACGCAGTCTCAGTTGCACGCGTGGCTTCAAGGCGAGGGTAGTCAGCCGCTACTGAGTTGGATGCAGAACAGGTCACAGCAACTGTACCGATCCTTGACAAAAGATATCGACACAAATGTCTATCTGTTCATGGGTGGCCAAACTGGGTTGGTCGAGTCCGGCTCCGAAGCAAACCTGGCGACGGTGGTCGACCTGAGACGGTATGCAAGCGAGTCGCTGGACAACGAGACGAGCAGTTCAAAAAGAGCCGCAAATCGCAAAGCAAACAAGCGTATTACGGCCGTGATGCTGGGCGAATGGGTAAACGAAAATGCCTACGCAAAGTCTTTCATGCGGATTGAATCGACAAAAGATTTGACCGACGTGGTTGTTGGTTTGGACCCTGAAATGTTGATCGTCGATGATTCGGCGTTGACGCTCGGTTTGTCCCCGTCGGTTCGCGAGATGTTAAGCGGCTTTTCCGCCCTGCCAAAGTCACCTCTCAGGGAGGTCCCGGGAGTCGATGCGGCGGCAAGAACGGTGCGCGTGAGATTCGCGAAACAGGATCAAGACCTGGTTCTGGTCCTCAACAATCTCGCACCCTGGTCATCCGATGTGCAGTTGGATCTCGCATCAGATTTGAACTGGACCGATGCGATCAAGGTCGACGGCGGTATCAACGATCCAACGTCTGAGCGAAACAGTTGGAACATCGATCAGAGACGTCTGAATGCATCGTTGACGCCAGGAGGGATGATTGTTTTGAAAGCGACGGCGCCGCCGGGCAGCGCTGCTCGGCCGCCGATCCGCGCCTGGTCCTCGCGAGTCAGTGGCGGCTCGCAAGCGATGACGGACATCAAAGACAAGGTGACCGCCGTCGTGGAACGAATTGGAGCACTTTCTGATCCCCAAGCGTATGAACACCTCTCCAACGGTGGATTTGAGAAAACTGGTGGCGTCGGCATTCCAGGCTGGATGCATACGCAACATCCACAGGGTGCAGTGCGTATTGATGATCGCGAAGCAATCGTTGGCTCCCAATCGGTCGTGCTAACAAACGACCAGAGAAACAGCAGCCGCGCTTGGTTGGTTAGCGAAACCATCACACCTCCGGCATCAGGACGGCTTGCTGTCTCGCTTGCCTGTCGAGGCGAGTTGACCAGCGGTGACGCGACGCATCGGTTGCGCGTGTCGATCGAGGGAATTCGCAGCGGCCAACCGTTTCGGCAAACCAATGAGTTTGAAATACCGCGAGACGGTCAGTGGCAGCCTCGCAAGGTCGTTTTGGAAGCGGTAGGCGTGAATCCGTCCGACGTCGATTCGATTCGCTTGACGATTGACAGCCTGTCGTCCGGGCGTGTGTGGATCGACGAGGTCCATTTACATGATTGGTTCCCAACAATCAGCGAACGTGGCGAACTTCAGGGAGAGGCGTTTCTAGCGGTCCAAGGGCTGCAACGCGGCGATGTGACTCCGGCGGCGCGTCTGCTGCATAACTATTGGGCCCAATACCTGATCCATGAAAAGCATTCCAAACAGTTGGCTCCCGTGTTGCAGACGACGCAGCAGGAAGAGGAACCAGCAGGGATGGCCGAGCGTATAAAGAGTTGGTTACCGCGTCCTTTGCGGTTCTAAGAAAAACGATGATGCGAGACGATGCTGATGTGGCGTTGGCTGAAACGAATCGGAATGATCATGCTGGTCGTAATGACCATTTGCGTAACCGGCGCGTGGTGGGCGTTGCAGCAAACAAAGAAAGTACCTGAGTTCTACGCGAAAGCCACAAGGAATTTGCCGGAGGACACGGTTGCAGAAAACTTGCGTCTGCAACAAGACGTCAAACAGTTGCAAGAAGACGCCGCGCACGCGGGATCTTGGCACGCGGCATTCAGCGATAGCCAGATCAATGCTTGGTTGATTCAGGAATTGCCGAAGAAGTTTCCGCAGTTGCTTGCCAAGGGTGTGAGCGACCCGCGGATTGTGATTGAAGACGATCGCTTGCTGATCGCGGCCCGTTATCGTGACAAACGGATCGATACAATCGTGTCGATGGAAATCCATGCCGAGTTAACTGAAGAGCCGAACATGTTGGCGATCACGGTTAACCATCTTCGCGCCGGTGCGCTACCAATCCCCTTGGACCGCTTCTTGAAAGGGATCACGCGAGAGGCCGCCAAGGGTGACGTGGACGTTCGCTGGGACATGACAGATAGGGGCCCCGTCGCATTGGTTACCGTTCCTAGCGAGCACCCCAAGTACGTTGTCAGCCCCGTCGTGGTGGAGTCCGTCAATCTGGTCGATGGTCAACTGCAGTTGGCGGGACACAGTGGGGCGGTTGCGCAAGAATCGTACCAGCCGCGCGGCCCCATCCATCGCTTCGTTTCCTACCAACACGAATCTAATCGCAAACACCAAACGCCGCGTGTCTCGTCGTCGCTTAAGCAAATTGGACTTAAGTTACGATAAAACTCGACGTGCCGTGACTGCGGCAGCCCGTTTTCGTCGGACCATGTGATCGTCGCATGCCAACGATCCAGGGTAACGTCGCATGCAACGAATGTTCCCGCCAAGACGCGCTGTACCGTTCCTCGGTCACCCGAGATTTCGCCTTCAAAGGTCAAGTAGTGCAAGCGATGATCGGCGAGCTGCTTCGCAGGCACTTCAAGTGGCCCACCCAGATTGGCGATTGGCTCGGTCGCCCAAGTTCGCAGCACTCCATCCAACTCGAACATCCAATCGAAATGCGGATCGGCACGGCCAAGCAGTGGCTCTTTGCCGGGCTGGTGATGGAGGACAACGAATCGTGGCACAGTGGTTTGCCGGTCGAGGGAAACTTCGGATTAAGGCTGCCAGGCTGACTCTTTGGCCAGCGTCTCATACCGACTGCGGGTCGCAGTATCCTTGGGAGCTGTCGTCAGCAGTACAAATTTTGCTCGTTTGGCAGCTTCCTCCCAACGCCCCGTTGCCGCCAGCAACTGGATGGCCTGGATCTTTGCATCGTGCCACGCTGGCGTTCCTTGGGGGATGCCGGCGGCCAGTTGATCCCAAAGTGCGACCGCCTCGGACATCGCTGTGCCGTTGTCGCTTGATCCAAGCAATCGAGCGGCCTCGGTGAGTGTTTTCCCGGGCGACGTCGACTCCTGCGATAGCGATCGCACCATTGCCACGGCCTGATCGACATCCTCCAGCCAGATCAAACGTTCAACTTGATCCAGGCAAGCGACTGGCTCGGCTTCCCAATTCTGAATCGTCAACGCGTTTCGTTTTCGAGTCAGTCGATTCTGCCGCCCATCGCGCATCAATCGCCAGATCGTCTCGTCGCGCAGCTTCGCCGGCGGAGCTGGCAACGGCGCGTTGCCGGGCGTCCGACGAAACGCCAAGAGTTTATCGGCGTAATCGTCCGCCGTTGTTTCGCTGTCGTCAACACGATCCAAGAACTCTTGATCCAAAACAAACGCCGCTGTCGATCGAAAGGCGTCGCGACTGAGAGCTGATTTCTCGACCAGCAGTTCGAAGGCTTCGAGATAATCACGACCCAATTCGTTGACCTCGCTGGCATCACTGGCGCGGACTGCCTGCATCCAAAGCTCGACTGCGACGTCCAATCGTTGTTGCGATACTTTCGCTGGCGGTAAATCGGTGGCAGCTTTGGCTGCCTCGATGATTCGGTCTTGCGATTGCAGCAGATGTAACAGCCAAGTTCGCGCCTGATCAGCTTCATTGGATTCCGGCCACTGCTCGATCGTTGCCCGCAAGACGGACTCGACCACAGCCGCAGCATCCGGTTGTTTCTCTAAGGCGTACAAGTGCGCAGCCTGCAGGTGCGCTTGGGAGGCCTTCTTGCCGCCTGGTTTCGCTCTCGATACCTCAGCCAGGATCTTGGCGGCGGCTGGTTTTTGCTTGGCTGCGATCAGTGCGGCAGCGGCTTCGGTAGCGCGGGCAATGGCCCGATCGGCGGATTGCTCCGCACGCGCGGCGGCAGACAGCAAGTCTCCCGCTCGTTTCGGATTTCCGCGGCGCAGCCAGTCCCGGCCTTGGGCAGCGATGATCGAGGCGTCGACAACTTGCGCCGTGCCAGGGGATCTCAGCCGAGACAACGAAATCGCCTCCGCGCGACGGCGGGCAAAGACACCATTGCGACGTTCGATTTGATCGATCCACTTTCCCACGCTGGGGTCCTGGCTGACCAACAAGAACTCTAATCGCGCCATATCCATTTCAACCGACTTGGGAGCGAACGATTCATTGCCGCCGTAGAAGGCGGTGATCGTTTGGCCGGCATCACGCATGCGATCGCGCGCAACATCCAAGCGGAGCTGCAACGCGTGGATTTCGGGCGGAAATGGTTTACCCATCAATCGCATCAGCGTATCCAGTTGCGACGCTGCTCGGTCGTATTGGCCCGTCCGCAAAATCGCCTGAACGCGCAGTCGCTCGATTTCAAAGCGAGCGGGCGTAGCGGGAGGCAATTGACCCAGCGCCTGGTCAGCCGCTTGTTCGGCCTTGTTCGCGGCCGCGATCGCGTCGCGCCCGCCAGCGGGAAATAGTTCGGTCTGCAATAGCGACATGCTGACGACGTCGATCAACAATTCCTGATGCAAGCGTAGCAGATCCGACGACAAGCTCCGCTGGCGAAGGGTATCGGTGGCGCTATCCAAAGCCGCTCGGGCCTGGTCAACGGATTCGGCTATCTCTTTGATGTTGGACGTCACACGAGCGAGTCTGACAAAGATCTCGTCAAGTTGATCGTCCGTCTTTGGGTTGACCGAAGCAACGACCACAACATGCCTCGCGGCGTCGCGAGCAACCGCCAGTTTTTGGGCTTCCAAAAACAGAGCATCGCGGATGATCAGGATAGGATTCAAGCAAATCGACCACCGGTTTTTGTGCGACCGCGATCGCCTGATCATCAAATCCGTCGCCGAGCATCTGTCGCTTGGTTTCGATCTGCGATAGCCGAATCGCCCACAGCGCCGATTGGTCGGAGCGTGAATCCGATTTCCTGTAGTGGTACTCGCAGATTTCTTTCGCCTCGTCCAACATCAGTCGATCGATCAACGCCGCGACCAAGTCCGCATGGCGCGAAGCACTGGTTCGGCCAACCGGCTGCGTCCAAGGCGAGTCCGCCGAAATGGGTTGGGCAAACAGGGCAGCTGCCAAAATCATTGACGCAAGTGGCGACGTTAAATGAAGTTCCCAGTGCAGCATCGGTAGCTCACGGATGCGCGGCGAACAGAACACGATCGGCGCCGGCCAGGCGAACAGCGTCGTAGACTTCAATCGCTCGATCCATCGTCACTCGGTCATCTGGATCGACGATCACCGGTGGCTGCACGCCCAAGGCAATCACTTCCGCCACTCTCCTGCGTAACTGCTGCACGTCAGCGACACGCTCGCCATTGAATTCAATCCAGATGCTGGCGTCTTGAACTAGCAGCCTGACAACAATTTCATCAAACACCTCCACGGGTGGAGTTTCCGATGCATTCGCCTCGGATCCTCGCGAGGGCGTCTCGGCAATCGAGCTAGGCAAATCGAATTCGGGAAGCTCAAAACTGCTGGTCCAAACAAAGAAGACGAGCAACAAAAAGACGACATCGATCATCGGAGTCATTTTGACCTCCAGTGAGTCGCTGTCGTGAAGTTCAGGTTTTCTCATCGATCTTGCTCCCGAACGGCGATCGTCGCATCAGTCACCCCGGCGCGAGCGGCTTCACGCAGAATCGGTTCCACGTAGCGATACTGGACACCACGGTCCGTGCGGATTCGAATCGATGCGGTACGTCCCTGTCTTTCGCGATGATCGCGAAGGATCTCGGCGAGACTCGCGGCGTCGACCACTTTGCCCGCGATGCGACAGTCGGCCTTGGCATCAACGCTGATCGTCAACGCGGCACGTTCGGGGTCGGTCGGTCCGTAGCTGGATGCGATGGGGAGATCGAGGGGCAACCGGTTTTCTTGACGAGCCAAATGGCTGGAGCACAAGAAAGAAAATAATCAGCAGGAAAACAACGTCGATCATCGGTGTCATGTTAGCACTGGCGCCACGACGTTGACTGACAGAGGGGACTCGCATGTGATCTATCGTACCTCACAGACGGCCGCCGAATCCGATACCCTACAGGCCATGCGAGAAACAGCAACGTTTTTGAAGACTTTTTTGCGTCATCCAACTCAGGTCGGTGCGATCGCACCCAGCGGACCAGGACTAGTGCGGGCGATGGTCGAGTGGTTCGATTGGGGAACGTGCCCGGGGGATTGTCGAATTCGGACCGGGCACAGGAGTGTTCACCGAGGCGATCGAGGCGAAGCGTCATCCGGATTCGACCTTTTTCGCAATCGAGCGATCGCCGAGATGGCGGCGGTGGCTCGCCAGCGTTGCCCTAACACGACGATTTACGAAGACAGCGTGACCAACGTCGCCGATCTCTGTCGCCAGCGAGTCGATCGAACAAGTCGACGCAATTATTTGCGGACTGCCCTGGGCATCGTTCTCCAATTCACTGCAAAGCGAAATCATGGAAGAGATATTAGGCGTGCTACGACCCGGTGGACAATTTGCAACGTTTCGCCTATTGGCAAGGAGTGATTCTACCAGCCGGAATCCGCTTTTCCCGTCGACTGAAGGAGACATTCACGACGGTTCAGCGAAGCCGCACCGTGTGGCGCAATCTGCCGCCGGCGTTCGTCTACCGGTGCGTGCGCTAGCCTCTTAGAACGTGTTCAGGAACCGGTAATTTGTTTCCTGACCCAACGGTTCGAGCGGTTGGTAAGTGACCGAATCGATCGAAGGCAAGCTTGCGTTGGTAAACCGCGGGATGAAAATTTCGGCGGTGCTGACCGTCGGCCGGAGTTCCGAACTCCATGACGGGAGAGTCTACGCGCCGACCAGCAATTGATAGATCCACCACATCATACCGCCGAATAGAACCAGCAGCGTGCAGGTGTAAAACAAGACGATCACCGTCCAGAAGACGCGCTCACGCCGTGAGAAATTCGGGTTGACCCACAGCAGCGGTAAGCCGACCACTCCCGCGACCAGAAAAACGAACCCCAAGACGGCACCTCGACTCTGCAATAATCCGTCGTGCGATTGGCGATCTCGCGCCGCGTTTGCGGTGTCGGATCTTGGTTGACCTTCGGGCATGGCGGGTGGTGCGGCTAAAGGTTGATTGATTGGCAAATCCAACGGGGTCTCATCGGTCATGGTGAATCCTATTCACGACGTTCGGATGAATTCTCGCGAAGTCGTTGTTGGGCACGTCGAATCAATGGGTCAAGGTCGCTGTTGCCGCCGTACAACTCGACCAAGCTATACCAAATCTTTCGTGCTTCGACGACGCGATTTTCGGCCAACAACGCATCGGCCTCGTCCAAACGCTTCTGTACGATTCTAGACGCTTCGCTGACTTCGACGCCAGACTTTTCCAGCGAGCCAATCTGATAGCGAGCGGCGTTGATCGCGACTTCGTACTCCGAGTCGTCCCCCAAAACCGTGATGATACTGCGGTATTTGTCGAGCGCCTTGGAGATATCTCCGATCGCCACATAATCCTGGGCCTGTTTGTGAAGTAATTCACCTTGATTGTTAATCGGCAGATTGTTTTTGATCTTGACCGACAGTTGGTGCAGAAAAAGCACCACATCGATGTGGTCGATCTGCTCTCGGGCCCAGCACGGCGTGTTGGCCATCCGGGAACCGAACGAGCAACTCGCGTAGCGGGTGCATTTTCGCGTCGCTCAGTGCCGAGCGTGTTTCCTGTGCGATCAAGGCCTCGGCTTTGCGGCGCAGCCCTTCTTCGTTTTCTGGCCAAGCCACATAGGCTAGCATCGCTATCAAGAGCACCATCACCCCCAGCAGCACCCACGCCTGATCATGCCAAACCGTGGCATCCACCGCTGTTTCCCGTTCGTTCAGTTCCACCAATTCACGGCCAAGCAGCGACCGCGCTTCGTCTCGTTCTTTTTGATCGGTTACTTTCAATGGACTGAAACCCGACGAGGCATGTTCGGCAACGCCGACACGCGACATAGATCGCCGACGGACTTCGGCCAATGCCATTTTCACGGCGCTGGCCGAAGGTGGGCGTGCTCGCCGGATTCTTGTCCAACATTTGCAGGATCAATTTGTCGAGCCACACCGGACAATCAAGCACGATCGTGGCCGGCGACATCGGGATCTGAAATTGAAGGTTTCCTTTCACCTCTTCGACGCTGGAACCGTCAATCGGTGCTTGCCCGGTCAGCGCCAAATAGAGCATCGAACCAAGGGCATACAAATCGGTCTGCGGCGTGACCGTGCGGGTCCTCGGCAAGTTCCGGCGCCTGCATCGCGAGCTGGTTGATCGTGGGTGGCCGCGCGGTGCGATACGGGCGACGTGAATCGATGAAGACGCACGTCAATCAGGATTGGACTGAGCCCTGCGATCAGGACCTTGTCCGGACCAATCGCACCGTGAACAATCTTTTTGCCGTGCAGATACTCCAAAGCGTCGGCCAACGGTTCGGCCAAATCCAAGACCGTTTCCCAGGAGAGTCGTCCCAACCGATTGAGCTGCGATGCGAGCGTTTCACCTTGCACCAACTCGTGTGCCAAGTAACCGTCTGTCTGCTCGAAACCGCCGCCATAGCATCGAACGATCGCCGGATGCTGAAGCGTTTCGAGGGTTTCCCATTCGGCGGCAAAATCTGCCCGTGCCTCGTGCGTGCCGCCAAAAGGGGCCGTGAACATTTTGACGGCGATGCTCCGCTGAAACTGAACGTGCACCGCTCGCCAGACACAGCTTTCAGCCGGTTGGTCACCAAGCTTGGATTCGACCGCTAAGGGTCCGAGTCGGCTGCGAGGCATCGATTCCACCAGAAGAAGCAACCAAGACGATGGTTGTTCGGCTCGCAGGCATGCTCCGGCAGGACACATTATGCCACCGTGGTCGCGGAGCAGCTACTATTATCGCGACGCCACTGCCTTGTTCGAAGCAAAATCGTCGCCTTGGGAAATATCAGCCAGCGTCGATCTGATCGATCAAGTGTGTGAAGAAAACCGACTTTGTCGGCTTCGTAGCGATCAGGGTCGCCTTGCCCGGCACGCCAGCGGGCAATCTTGGTTTCCTCGAATCGAATCGCATATTCCGGTTTCCCGCGGAGCAGATCCCGGATACCGATGGCATGATCGCCAGGCCGGACAGCCAATCGCCATCAAAAAAATGCGGTGGGTTGGTTCGCCATGTCTTGGTTTGTCCAGGACGACTGAGCCGGTTGCCCACCCGTGCGGTGTGACGCGTCGATAGTTCAGGCCCTCGACTAAGTCCGCTGCCTGGTCCATGCCGTTGTCCACTTCCGCGTCGCCGTGGACGCCCGCCAAGACATCAATGGTGGGACGTGCCACCAGACCCGAGATGGCTGTGCTGCCAATATGCTCGACTTGCGTGACCCATCCGCTGCACGATTGCAGCACACCGCTGCGCGTCTGCAGGAACTCCTGCCGCCACCGCGGATCGTAATGCATCAGCCGCACCGTTGTTTCACTCATCCGCTTTGTCTCGCGAAACGCGTTCACACAAATAAAAAAACGAGCCCGGCATTGCTGCAGGACTCGTTGTATTGTGTCACGATCGTCAAGGGTTGACGATCATGCCGGCTGACTGCCCATGATCAACGACTGGTCAACATCGTGATCCGCGCTGATTCGATTTCTGACTTCAACGCATCGACGTACGCCGCATCTGCATCACTCAGGCGACCGTTGGGCACCGTGCAGGTACGACCATTCGTTTTCAACAAACGGACGTTTGCCTCGTTGATCTGGAACAATCGGCCTTCCACGGTAAATGTGCCGGTGTTGTCAGTCCAAGTTCGCACCTGCGTGTCCGCGAATGGGTCGGCCGGCGAGTGGCTCGTCGTCGAAATCACGGTGTTCCCGCCGGTTTCAGCCTCAGCCACGACCGGTTCGGCATCAGCCGGTTCGGCAACGACGGGTGCCGGTAACTCGGCTTCGTACGTGGGCGTCGTTGGCGCCAAAGCTTCGATCGCACCGAACAAGTCATCAAGGCTGGTCTCCGAAACCGTTTCGGCTGCCGGAGTCACTTCGGCCTCAATCGCCGACTCCACGGGAGATTCGACTTCGACATCGGTCTCGCCGAACAGATCGTTCTTCTCAACTTCTGTAGGCGATTGGCCAAACAGATCGTCCAAGGAACTTTCGGTGGCCGGCGTTTCTGCTGGCGGAGTCTCCGCAGGCGGATCACCAAACAAATCATCCGCTCCACCGCCGGCGGGCGCTTCTGTTGGAGTCGCGTCGGCCGCAGGAGTGTCTGCCGCCGCGCCGAAGATATCGTCGGCTGCCGCATCGGTCGCGGGCGCATCCGCGGAGCGCCGAAAATGTCGTCGGCCGGAGCATCGGCAGCGGGTGGAGCTGACTCACTTTCACCGCCGAACAAATCATCGAGTGAATTCTCGGCCGGTGGCTCGGCCGGAGCAGGCTCGGCGGGCGCACTGAACGGATCGTCCTTTGCGGGCTCCGGAGCGGGTGCACTAAACGGATCATCGGTCTTCGGTGCCGGCGCGGCTGGTGCTGGTTCAGGCTCTGGTTCAGCTGGTGCCGGTTCAGGCTCTGGTTCAGCTGGGGCTGGTTTTGGTTTAGCTGGGGCTGGTTTAGCTGGGGCTGGTTTAGCTGGTGTCGGTTCCGGCTCTGGTTCCGGTTCCGGCGGCGCAGCGTCCGAAGGCGAGGCGGCTGGCTCAGCGGCAGCCTTTTCAACGATCACGCCTTCACTCAACGGTTGCTCCACCGGGAATTCGCTGCCGACAATCACGCCGCCATCAGACCAGGTGCTGCTGTCGATCATCGGTGCGTATTCGATCATCGGTGCATGATCGACAACGGCACTGGATGAAGTGCCACAGCATGAGTCAACTGGGGGAGCAACGGTCACGGTCGGGCAACAGGCAACCGGAGCAGGCTCGCAGCAAGCAGGCGGGGGACAAGCTGGCTGGGGACACACAGGCTCGCAGCAAGCGGGCGGGGGGCAAGCGGGTTGGCAGACCGGCTGAACCACAACGCAACACGGATCGCACGACTGCGGCATACACTGTGTTTGGTTGAGCAACCATCCAGCCGACGCTGGACCGATGCCCAAGACGGCCACCAAGCAGAGGACTAAGGTCCATTGGCAAATCTGACGGATCACACGTTTCATTTTGTTTCGGCTCCCCCACGTTTTACTGCGGGTCGAATGCAAGGCTGACGGGTCGGGGGCGATTTCCCACCGTGGGAAAGGCGTCCGCCGAGATGAAAACAACGTACTTATGCTAGTTGTGGGAAAAATGCCCTACAAGAAGATAAACTGGGTAAAAAATGCGGTTTACGGCTCTTACGCCAAATTTGTTGACTAGCCCGGGAAAAACTCGGCTCCCCGCCCATCGACAAATGGGTCACACTCCGCCTCTCAGAATCGTGCCGTTGCGACTCGGCAGGGTCGCTGGACGTCAAAAGACCGTCAATTCTCGGTCTGGGATGGCCTGCCGCCGCATTTCCAATTTCTTCGAGACCGTTTGAATGTTTCGCCTACTGCAGGGTCTATTTGCGTCGATGAGCTTGGAGCGGAAGTGCCTGCTCTTTTTTGGCTCGGCGCTATCGATCTTGATGTGCGGTGCTTTCTTCGTGGTTCAGATCTTGGGCAAGCGTCTCGTCAAGAACACTACCCGTCAGAGGGCTCAAGATTACGGGGCGTTCGAGTTGATGCTGATTCACGCCAACGCGGTTTGGGCAAAAAACCTGGACACCGACACGACCGCCGGCGGTCAGGAGTTATTGGAAGGCATTCGCGCCGACCTGCTGAAAGAAGACATCGAATTCCAAATCCTGGGGCTCAAAGACCAGGTCGGTTACAGCAATCTGCCGCCAGTGAAGGAACCGGAAGATCAGTACGAACTGCAGCGTCTGAAAGATCTAGAAACTCGCTTCCGAAATCAACTTGCCCGTCGCATCGAAGAAGATCCCCCTGACGTGGCACAGCCTTGGGACTTGGGCAAGAACGAGGCAATGAGTCGGATTGGTCTGGCGAACACACCGGTGTTTGATGAAGTGGGTCCCGTCGATGATCGCTACATCTTTTACAAACCTGTCTTCCCGAAGACGACATGTGTGACCTGTCATGCGCCGGAAGACGGATTATCGCTCTCCCCCGATCAAGACCCGTTGGACTGGGCCCAGCAGTATCCGTTTCGCGTCATTCGCGTCAGCATGCCCTATCTAGACACGCAAAAGACAACGACGTGGATCCGAGCGATCGTGATCGCGCTGGCAATGTTGATTGTGGCAGTCACGCTGTTCGTACTACACGCGATCGTTCGGTACTTGGTTTTGCAACCGCTTTATCACCTTCGTGATGTCAGCGATGCGATTACCCATGGCGACATCAATCAACGCGCGACGCTGGATACTGAGGACGAGTTTCGTGAACTTGCCGATGCGTTCAATCGAATGCTGCGTCACATGACCGAAACTCAGCAGCAGATCCGCGAAGTCAACGAGGAGTTGGACGGACGCGTTGATCAGCTTGCCCAATTGAACCTGCAACTTTACGAAGCCAATCGTTTGAAGAGCGATTTCTTGGCGAACATGAGTCACGAACTGCGAACGCCGCTCAACAGCATCATCGGCTTTTCCGACGTCTTGCGGGAAATTAAATCGCTGGACGGCAAGCAGCGCCGATACGCCGAGAACATTCAGAAGAGCGGTCGATTGTTGCTGGAAATGATCAACGACATCTTGGATCTGGCCAAAGTCGAGGCGGGGAAACTCGAGATTCGCCGCAGCGATGTCGACCTGGGCCGACTGGTGACAGCCCAGTGCGATATGATTCATTCGCTCTCGGAAGACAAGAACATCTCGCTGTCGGTCGAGGTGCCCAAGAGTCTGCCGATGGCTCACCAAGACGCCAATAAATTGGGTCAGATTCTGAATAACTTGCTGAGCAACGCGATCAAGTTCACGCCCGAAGGAGGAATGATCACGGTCCGCGTGGCTGATCTTCACGACGGTCGCTTCCAACTACGAGTCAGCGACACAGGTGTGGGGATCGCCCAAGAAGATCATGAAGTGATTTTTCAGAAGTTCAGACAGAGTCGCAAAGTGCTGGATGGCGAGGGGTTAACCCGCGAATTCGCCGGCACTGGCCTGGGGCTCTCGATCGTCAAGGAGTTGGCCAAATTGCTTGGCGGCGAGGTCGATTTCGAGAGTGAACTGGGTCGAGGCAGTACCTTTTGGGTGACACTGCCTTGGCGATTGAGTGACCGGCCGCCGATCGATTTGATGCCATTGGATGCCGCTGGCCAAGATTCTGCCGCTAGCGCCCCAGGTTAGCTCCTCGTCCCCTCGTAGGCGCGGCAGCCTGCCGTGCCCCTGACCGTTTCGATCTTCCCCTGGCACGGCAGGATGCCGAGCCTACAGCCTTGGATCCCTGGTCCCCCAGGCTCTGATCGCGATACTAATGAGCATGAAGAAAGTCGATCTTTACACCGATGGTGCTTGCAGCGGTAACCCGGGTCCAGGCGGATGGGCGTTTATCTTGCGTTGCAGCAAGACGGAAAAAGAATTGGAACGCAGTGATGGCGAACCGGAAACGACCAACAACCGCATGGAATTGACGGCCGTGATCCGTGGCTTGGAAGCGCTCAAGGAGCCTTGCGAAGTGACGCTGTACGCCGACAGCACGTATGTTCTGCAGGGCATGAGCAGTTGGATGGCCACCTGGAAGGAACGAGGTTGGAAACGCAAAGAGGGCAAGCGTTTGGCGCCGCTGAAGAACGCTGAATTGTGGAAACAGCTTGATGAATTGATTCAGACGCACACCGTCAACTACGAGCACGTTAAGGGGCATGAGGGCCACCTTGAGAATGAACGCTGTGATCAATTGGCAGTCGCTGCGTACCAAAAATATCTTCGCAAAAAAGCCTGATCGAAGCGCCAGATTGGGCGGATTCCCGTCCGCCGGTCGGGCCCGGGATGCGGCACCAAAAACGGGCTGATTTATTCGCGATTTCGGGCACTTTCAGAGGCCTGCTGGCATCGCGGATAACGCGAAAAAACGGTAGAATTCGCTCTTCCAAAGCCACTTCCCGTGGCACGCTTTTTTACGTCTCTGATGCAGGTTTTCATGAGCGACGCTCCGACTTCAGAATCTTCCGCTTCCGACCCCCCGCAACCAGTCGCGAAAGTAGCCAACGCCGAGTACACCGACAAAGACCTTCAGCACCTCTCGGACTTAGAGCACGTCCGTGAGCGGCCGGGCATGTACATCGGTGACACGGCAAGTCGCGGATTGCACCATCTGGTCTACGAAGTCGTCGACAACTCGATCGACGAGGCGATGGCCGACTTTGCCAAGACCGTCTCGGTCATCGTTCACACCGACGGCAGTGTGACCGTCGAAGACGACGGTCGCGGTGTCCCGGTCACTCGGCACGAACAATTGTCCGAGGAGTTGGATCGCGAAGTCAGCACGCTTGAGGGCGTGATGACGGTCCTGAAATTTGGTGGCAAGTTTGAGAAAGGCGCCTACCAGACCTCCGGTGGTCTTCACGGTGTCGGCGTGACCGTGGTCAACTTTCTGAGCCAATGGGCCGAAGTCGAAGTCAGTCGCGATGGGTTCACGTGGACTCAAGAATACGAGCGAGGAGTCCCGACAGGACCGGTTCAAAAGGGTCGTGCCACGAAACGCACCGGCACCAAGACGACCTTCAAACCCGACGGAAAAATCTTCAGCGTTACCAAGTACAGCTTTGACACGTTGCATAAGCGGCTCCAGGAGCTGGCATTTCTAAACAGCGGTGTGCACATCAAATTCCTTGACGAACGCAACGGTGAGGGCGGTGACTTTAAGTACGAGCGGGGGATTATCGAGTTTGTCGAGCACCTCAACCGAGCCAGCGACACCCTGCACCCTGACGTCATTCTGATCAATGGCGAGAAAGACGGCACGCAGTACGAAATCGCGATGCAGTACAGCACCGAGTTCACCGAAAATGTTCAGTCGTACGTCAACAATATTCACACCATCGAAGGCGGAACCCATGTCTCCGGCTTCCGCGCGGCGTTGACGCGAACCCTGAATAATTACGGCAAGAAAGAAAATCTGTACAAAAGCAATACCGTTCTTAGCGGTGATGACTTTCGCGAAGGAATCACCGCGGTCATCAGCGTTCGTGTGCCCCATCCGCAATTCGAAGGCCAGACGAAGACCAAGCTCGGCAACAGTGAAATCGAAGGCATTATCAGCGGTGGTGTTGGTGAGCAACTATCGAAATACATGGAAGAAAATCCGCGCGTGGCCAAGACAATCGTCCGCAAAGGATTGTTGGCGGCCGAAGCACGCGAAGCAGCCCGCAAGGCAAAAGATCTGCTCCGCAAACGAAAAGACGCGCTCGGCGGCGGCGGGCTGCCGGGCAAGCTGCGGGACTGCATCAGCAAGAACATGTATGAGTGCGAGTTGTACCTGGTGGAAGGAGACTCGGCCGGCGGCTCGGCCGAAGGCGGACGGATGCGCGAGTACCAGGCGATCTTGCCGCTACGCGGTAAAATCATCAACGCCTACAAAAGCCGCGAAGACAAGGTACTGGCCAATGAAGAAGTCCAGTCGATGATTCAGGCGATTGGCACCGGGATTGGTGCCGATCAGGACATCTCCCGGCGCCGCTATAACAAAATCATCATCATGACGGACGCGGATGTCGATGGAAGCCACATTCGCACGCTGCTGTTGTGTTTCTTCTATCGCCAGATGTATCAACTGGTTGCCGGCGGGCATGTCTACGTTGCTCAACCGCCGCTGTTCCGTGTCCAGCAAGGCAAGAATCGATACTACGTCCAGTCCGAAGAGGAGATGAAATCCCAGCTGCTCCAACGCGGGCTCAGCGACACTGTGTTTGAAGCGGAGGATGGACGTCGTGTCGAGGGCGACGATATGAAGTCGTTGTGTACGGCGCTGGCATCGATGGAAGATGCCATCCTGGCTCTGGAGCGTCGTGGCGTCAGCCTGCGAGCCCACGCCTTAAGGCTTGAGCCGGTCAGTGGGAAATTGCCGACGCAATTGCTGACCCATGGCAACGAGGAGCATTGGTTTCAAACACAAGATGAAGTTGAAACGTTCCTCAACCAAAACGGCTGGGTGCTCGATAACGAAGAGCAAGAAGTTGGAGAACCGGAGACAGAGCCAGCCGAGGACGATCTCGATTCGGCCGGCAAACCGATCGCGCATCTGGCCGAGTTGCACGAGGTTCGTACGATCAATAGCGGATTAAAAGACCTTCAGCCGCTGGGATTTGGAGTCGACGACCTGATTCCCGCGGAAAGAACGGGTGCAACCACGGCGCGCTTTGAATTGGTCCGCGAAGAGAATCGACGTCCGCTTGTCGATCTTCGTGAATTGCTGCCGGAGGTCCGCGCCGCTGGTGAAAAAGGACTTGCGGTGACGCGATTCAAGGGCCTTGGCGAAATGAACGCCGAGGAGCTTCGTGAAACAACGCTGATCCCGGAGAACCGCACGTTGATCAAAGTCAACTTGACCGACGCCGGCGCCGCCGACGAGATGTTCCGCCTGTTGATGGGCGACAAGGTCGAACCACGGCGTGAATTTATCGAAAAACACGCGCTGGACGTGCGGAATCTGGACGTCTAGCCCCCTTCGTCATCTTGGTCGGCCGCCAGCACGAAGACCGCCTAACCGGTCCCGGGGGTGGCAAGCTGGTAGAAGATCGTGCGCTGTGGAACCAGTGAGGCCATCAAGAGGCTTACACCCGTCGCTGGCGGCATACCAGCAGATGAATGGACTGGGGTCGAACAAACCGGGACCACGCGGCTGTCATCGGTTCGGGTGCAGCACGAAGTTATCGAGATAGAACGCGGTCCGTTTGCTGGCGTTGCTGGTGAAGCCGATCCAGCCGAGCTTTTGGTATGCGGGATCGGCAAAAGGAAGGTCGCGATAGACGCGCGTCGTTCCGCCTGCCGGAGTGACTTGTAACGTCCAGCGGCTACCGCCTGTTTTGGAGAGCGCAGCCGCTATCTCCATGTGCACCCACCGGTCGATCGGGAAGCTTTCCGTCACATCGCCGGGCAACTGGAGCTGGCCGCCGCGAAGCGTGAAACGCGGTCCCGTGATATAAGGTGGACGTGTTTCGTAATCGCGCCACTCGAATGTGACGTAGCTCCCCTGCTCGACGCGAATGTCGAATGAATTGGTGATCGCGCCCTCGCCGTACTTCATGTTTCGATACACGAAGTGCGGGTTGTAGCTTCGCGACAACCCCTCGGCATCGGTGATCTTCAGGCTGCGTTTGCCCCCTGCCGCTGTCTCGTCCGTGACCAGAATCGAGTCGCCCTTGTTTTCCACATGCAGTTCGCCACCGGAGGGCGGTTGCCCAACCACTTGCCTCTCGAAATCCTCTCGGATCGAAAGGGGTGGCGGATCGGGCGCGACTCGCAGTGCTGGAAACGTCACATCGGCCGCCTTGCGAACCCACTCGGCGTCGCCGTAGACACCCGCCTTGGCATGGTCGAACGGTTTGAATTCCAACTTGAACACCGGCGAGTCTTCGGCCAGCTGAAATTGGTCGTGCCTTGGATCCTGGAACTTGGGATCAGCGATGATCGAGCCTTGTTCGTGCCCGTCGGCTTGCCACTGGGCGAGTGACTTGCCGGCAAAATCAATCGGTTCACCAGCGGCATTCCAGAAACAGTTGTTGCGGCTGTTGAAGTTGACGTCCGACCAGCGACCGGCGAGCAGCTTGCCGGTGTCCCAGTAGACGACGTTGTTCTCAAAGGTGAACGACAGATGGTCTTCGACGCGTGTCGCCTGGAGTTGCTGTTCTTTGCTGAAGGCCAGAATATTGTTGCGGACAATATTCTCGCGGCCGTAGTGTTGATGAAACCCGCCGGACTTCACGCGGTAAACGAGATTATTCTCGAAGAGAATCTTGGAGCTGCCTTCGTCGGTATAGAGTCCCCATCCGCCATAGGAATAAGCATAAATATCATGGAAAACATTGTTCACGACGCGTGTTCCTTCGGATGGTCCGAGCGTGTAGATGCCACCCATGTCGCTGAGCACGCCCCAACCGATGTGATGCACATGGTTGAAGGCGATTTGATTGCGTTTCGCCAGGCTCTCCCCGTATCCCCAGCGCCAACCCACGGAGATTCCCGTGTAGTACAGGTCGGCGATTTCGTTGTGTGTGACGTTGTTATCGCCGCTGTGTCCGATCCAGACTCCAACGGCGCAGGGAAAGATGCGTCCGCCATGCCGAATGATGTTGTTGTCGACGCTGATGCGACTGGTACGATCGGCCTGCGCTGCTATGCCGGTCTCGCCGATGCGTACGCCGCCAGCGCCGAAGTCGTGCAGGTAACTATGCCGGAGCGAGCAGTCACGGCATCCTGTTCGAAACCAAACTCCGTAGATGCCGAAGTGACTGAACTCGCAGTCCTCGATCGCGACATTCCTCGCTCCGTCCATCATCACGACCGCTTCGATCGGTGCGGCCGCCTGCGCGGCCTCAAATCCGCCGGGCGGAGTATTCCACTGGGCGTGTTGAAAGGTCAGCCCCCGAATCGTCACATGCTCGACCGGTTTGCTTGCTGCCGCGTCACCTTGCAACAGCAGGAATCGATCGACGACCGGGGCAATGACCTGCGCCGATGCCATCTCTTCTCCCGGCAACGGGTGATAGGAAAGCGTGCCGTCGCGCGCGAGGAACCACTCGCCCGGCTGGTCCAGCGCGGTGCGGAAATTCTCGAGGTGGTACCGCGTGTTACGACGCCAGGGGTTCCAGGACTTCATGCCTTGCCCGCTCGTCACCAGCGCTTGCCGCTCGTGGTCCAACTTGTCGATGAATCGGCGCGTGTTATCCCATTTGTGGTAGACCAACACGTTGACGTCGCGTAGTTCCTCGGGTGTCAAATCAGCGAGCTGGCGGAAGTCTTCAGACCGCATCTCAACCGTTTGCCGAGCCCGTTTGGAGCGCCGTGGCGAATCACCCTCCAAGGCTTCCTCGTAAACATTCTGCATATAGAAGTAAGACTCGTTTGGCGTCCGCGCGCGAGTGGCTCGGCGACCGTTGACAAACAGTTGCTCGAAATACCAGTCTCCCGCGGCAACTTGCGCAATCTTCGTCATCCAGACACCGTCGTCCGACCGCTTCCAGTCACCGATGATGCGTCCGCCGCTGAACACAGGCTTGCCACCGGGCGCAGCCTCGTAGACGACAGGCGCCGCAGGAGTGCCACTATCTTGGGGAAGCAGAACAAACGGCTTGCGAAGCGGATAAAGCCCGTCCGCCACGACGACACGAAAAGGTTCTGAAAGCGGACCTTGCGCTTTCAGTTCGCGGATGGCGTCGCGAGCCCGTTCGAGCGTCGCAAAGGGAGCATCGCGCGTCCCCGTGTTCTGATCGTTGCCACTCGGTGAGACGTGAAATTCACCGCAGATCGCCACCGAGGCCGTCAGCGCAACTACCGAAACAAGAATCGATCGAAACATGGTCGCAAGCTCCTTTTGGCAAGATCATAACGTGTGGGCCTTCAAAACGCACCGCCGGGCACCGTGCCGGCAAGGGCCAACAAAGACAAAAGAAGTGAATTGCACTATCTTCTAGCAACTCGACGATGAATACCAAACCCTCCAGTCCGCAATTCGATTCCAAGGTCGAACCTTCGCTTGATGATGCCTTGCGCATCGATCGTTTTCGGTTGCGCCGCGGCGAAAACGGCTGTCTGCCGATCAATATCAAGAACGACTCGAGCAATCGATTCAGCAGTGCGAGCTTCGCAAGGCCGCCTCACCTAAAATCGAATATCCGGGCGAGTTGCCGATCAGCTCGCACCGCGAAGAGATTGTCACGTCGATTCGCGATCATCAAGTCATCGTTGTCTGCGGAGAAACGGGGAGCGGAAAAAGCACGCAGTTGCCAAAGTTCTGCCTCGAAGCGGGTCTCGGTCGCGAAGCGATGATCGGCCACACACAGCCACGCCGGTTGGCTGCGCGAAGCATCGCGACGCGACTTGCCGAAGAGATTGACACGCCATTGGGAAAACTTGTCGGCTATCAAGTCCGCTTCGGTGATCAGACCAGCGCCGAAACATTGATCAAGTTGATGACCGACGGCATCTTGCTGGCCGAAACGCAATCCGACCGTTTCCTGGATGCCTACGATGCCATCATCATCGACGAGGCCCACGAGCGGTCGCTGAACATCGACTTCTTGCTTGGCTATCTACGGCGACTGCAAGACAAACGCCCCGACCTGAAGATCGTCATCACCTCGGCCACGATCGACGCCGCACGATTCGCGGCACATTTTTCCAGCGAAACGGGCCCTGGCCCCATCATCAACGTCGAAGGTCGCGGGTATCCGGTCGAATTGCGTTTTCTGCCCTGGGAAGACGTGATCGTCGACGACTCGCGCAGTTATGACCTTTCGCGACATGTCATCGAAGCACTCCAATCGCTCAGCCGCAGCGGCGACGGAGACACCTTGGTCTTCCTGCCAACCGAACGGGACATTCGCGAAGTCTCACATCACGTCGCCGGTCATTACAAACGACTGGGCCTGGCCGGTCGCCTCGACCTGTTGCCGCTCTACGCGCGGCTTCCCAGCAAAGAACAGCAACGGATCTTTCAGCCCAGTGGCAAAAGGCGGATTGTCTTTGCCACCAACGTTGCCGAAAGCTCGTTGACCGTGCCGGGCATTCGTTACGTCATCGATTCCGGCACAGCGCGGATCAGTCGCTACAGTGCGCGGAGCAAACTGCAGCGTTTGCCGATTGAGTCGATCAGCCGCGCCAGTGCCGATCAACGGGCCGGTCGTTGCGGTCGCGTGGGTCCGGGGATCTGCCTGCGACTGTACTCCGTGGCAGACTACGAGTCGCGCGACGCCTTCACGACGCCCGAGATTCGCCGCACCAATTTGGCGTCCGTCGTGCTGCAACTAAAGACACTCAAGCTTGGTCCGCTGGATGAGTTTCCGCTGCTGGATCCGCCGCGACCGGAGGCGATCCGTGAAGGCATCCGCACGCTGGTCGAACTCGGGGCGTTGGATGATCGACATGAATTGACCGATATCGGCTGGAAACTCGGCCGCATGCCGGTCGACCCGCGAGTGGGACGCATGATCTTGGCGGCCGAAGAATTCGGCGCGTTGCCGGAAGTATTGCCGATTGCTGCGGCACTGGAGATTCCCGACCCCCGCGATCGACCCCCAGAGAAACGCCAGGCCGCGGACGAAGCGCACGCGGCCTTTGCCGATCCGCACAGTGACTTTCTAAGTTTCTTGCGGCTCTGGCGATACTACGAACAGGCGCGCAGCCAACATAGCCGCAGCAAGTTAACGCGAGTCCTGCGAAATCAATTCCTCTCACCGACACGCATGCGGGAATGGTCGGACGTTTATCGCCAACTGAAAGAAGTCGCCGCCACCTCGCTGGGTGGCAATACAGGTTCGCGACGATCGATTGGCTCGATCCGCTACAGCGACGATCCGGATCAGTTTGTTGACGACGATCGTTACGAGGCGATTCATCAGTCGTTGCTGACCGGGTTGCTATCGGGCGTGGCGATGGCAGGTGATAAGAACGAATACACCGCTGCCGGCGGACTGAAATTGTTTCTCTGGCCTGGTAGCGGAGTATTTACCACCCAGCCCAAGTGGATTGTGGCAGCCGAGAAGGTGGAAACCAGCAAACAGTACGCTCGTACTGTCGCTCGCATCGAGCCGCGATGGATCGAAGGAATCGCGGCACACCTGCTCAAGCGTTCTCACAGCGATCCCCATTGGAGCCAAAAGGCCGCAGGCGCATTTTGCTACGAGCGTCTTTCGCTGTTTGGACTACCAATCGTCGCGCGGCGTCGTGTTCCTTTACCACCGCTTGATGGGGCAACAGCGCGCAACTTGTTGATCCAGCATGGCTTAGTCGAACAAGGCTTGCCGACAACCGCTCAATTTGTTCGTCACAATCGCACGCTGCGAGCTTCGATCGAATCGCTGGCGGCCAAGACTCGCAGACGCGACTTGGTGATCGATCCTTACCAGATCGCCAATTTCTATCAAGCCAACTTGCCGGAAGATATCTCGGATCGCGGTCGCCTGGAAAAGTTTGCTCGCTCGCTGAAGTCACCCGCATGGGCGAAACAATTGCACACAGCGGCTGGCGTATCGGCTTGGCTGCAATCACCGCCCGAGCTTGATACGGATGCCGCATGTTACATGCGGCCAGAAGATTTGATCGATGCAGCGGCACAGGCGATTACGGACGAGTCGTTTCCCGACGAGCTTTCGGTTGGAAGTTCACTTTTGCCCCTGGAGTATCGATTCGAGCCGGGGTCCGCTCAAGACGGGATCAGCTTGCGGATCCACGAATCGGCACTTTCGCAGATTAGCGACGAACGACTCGGCTGGTTGGTGCCCGGTCTTTTGGAAACGAAGCTGACTGCGATGATCAAAGCGCTTCCCAAACGCATTCGTCGCAACCTGATACCCGCGGCTGATGTGGCAAAGCAAATCGCCGCCGAGTTGCAACCGCTTTGCGGGACCGTGCCGTTCATGCCGGCGGTCTGCGAGGCGATGTCGCGGCGTGCCGAAATGACAATCACGGCCGACGACTTTCAACGCGACAAGATGGCTGATTGCCTGCAATTTTTCGTGAATGTCGTTGATGATGCCGGCGACACCATTGCCAGTGGCCGAGAAGTTGAGCCAATTCGCAAGCAATTGGGAGCGAAGTCAACCGCGGCGGCCGAAGCTGCGCCGGATGTTGCGGACCAATCGTGGTCACGCGAGTCGATGAAGGGATTTGAGCTTGAGGAACTTCCCCGCGAAGTCATCCGCCACCGCGGTGGAGTCCGCGTGGCACAATACCCCGGCCTGATCGACCTCGGTGACGCGGTTGCGACGCGGTTGTTTGCCGATCAAGCGACCGCGGAGGCGCATTCACGGACCGGTTTGATGCGACTCTATGCGATCGCTGAACGGAAGGAACTTCGCAATCAAGTTCGCTGGCTGCCCGCGTTGGAGGAAGCGAAGATCAAATTGGCCGGTGCGATTTCAGCCTCATCGATGGAGACTTCTTTGATCGATCTGTTGGCAAGGATTGCGTTTGTCGAAGGCCAACCAGCGCTGCGGACGAAAATGGACTTCGAATCAAGACGCACAGAGCGAACTCGCCGAATCGCCGTAGCCACCCAAGAGGTGGCGACGTGGTTGTCGGGACTGACGGAAAGCTATTTTTCTCTGCGCCGCGAGTTGGAATCGCCCCGCGGCGATCGATTTGCCGATGCGCTGGCTGATATCCATGGTCAACTTGCCTGGCTGATGCCGGATCGGTTTTTGTCAATCACGCCCTGGGAGTGGCTCAAGCACTATCCCCGCTACTTCGCCGCGATCGCTTACCGGCTGGACAAACTGCGCGGCGGTGCTGCGCGGATCATGAAAACATGGACACGGTTCGGCGATTGTGGACTCGTTGGCTTGACCGGATGGACGAATCACAGCGGACACCCAGCGAGCAAGCATCCAGCGAGTTTCGCTGGATGACAGAAGAGTTGCGAGTGAGCCTGTTTGCGCAGCCTTTGGGCACGAGCGTGAAAGTATCACCAAAGCGCTGCGAGAAGTTGTTGGGGTAAGGGCTCATGCTGGTGCGGGAATCACACAACAAAGCCACAGGCGCGTCGAGCGTCGTGCTTTGATGGAGCTCGTCTGGATCTATTTGCTGAAGATAATCCGTGCAGTACAAGGCTCTCTCCGATTCCTCCGGCGCCCGTTACGTCGCGATCGTTTTCACCATCTTGTAGTGCGGGATGTTGACTTCGATGAATGGCTGGCCCTCTATCTTGTACCCCAGCTTTTCGTAAAACCGCTTTGCCACGTCTCTCGCATGCAGCTCGATTCGCTGAACACCTCGTTTGCCGAGTACTGCTTCGACCGACCGGACCAGCGCTGCACCATGCCCTTCCCGCTGTCGTGACTGGACGACCGCCATTTGCCGGAGCTTTACGCTTTGCGGCGAAAGTGGCACGATGACGACAACCGCAATCAACTGGTCGCCTTCGGCGAATCCGAAATGCCATTGGTTGGCTTCTTCGGCGAGCTCAGCTTCGCTGAAAACCAATCCAAGTGGCTTGCGAAGCAGCTCGTGTCGTAGCTGAATCGCTTTGTCGTACCACTCGGATCGCCACTCGATTTCCAAATACTCCATCACGAGGCTCTCGTCAGGTAGATCAACGCCGAGACCACAACGACGTTGACAAGGACACAAACCCCGAATTGAATGCGATAGGACGTCTTGATCGTCTTGTGTCGAATCAACTTGCCGGCGACGAGCGATCCCGGCCAGCCGCCAAGGAGCGACCAGATCAGAAGAGTGTTTTCGGAAATCCGGGGCCGATCCTTGATCGCCGCTCGCTTGTCCCAAACGTATAAAATTGCTGCGACAACGCTCGCCAGCAATATCCAAACGGCCAAAACTGCCGCTAACATGACGGCCTCCTGTTTGAATCCTGTGCCATTTCGCGGTCCTGCATGCCCATTCGCCCAACGAAGAATCCACTGCACAACATCGTATCGCCCGATCAGTACTTTGACGTGCTTGAGCGGTGGTTGGAATTGGAGAGCGAAGCCGAACGGGCTCGTATGGCCCGGCGACGCCAGATCCGATCCCAAACGGACGTCGAAAAGACTGGCGAGACGCTTGTTCGGTTACAGATCGCCGATCACAAAACGGGGCTGGCCGGTCGGCTGCTGATTGATTTGGCCAAACCGGGTAGCGAGACACTCCCACTGAATCGCTTGAAGGTCGGTTCGCCGGTCGTGCTGTCGGACAACGACGACGCGTCGGACGAAGGTGTCTCCGGAGTGATCAGTCGCCGCAAACACAACGTGATTCAAGTCGCCACCGAACAGTGGCCCGACGGAAAGTGGTTGCGGCTCGATCTGTCGCCGGACGAAACCACACGTCGCCGACAGTCCTCTGCGATGGGACGAGCGCGGTTGGCGACCGGCAGAGCAGGGCAGTTGCGAGACGTGTTGTTGGGCAAGCGGGCTCTGCGTTTTGGCGACCTGCCGGAAATCCAGTTTTTGACCTCGCTGAATCCGCCACAACAAGATGCGGTGCGGTTTGCGCTGGCCGCAAAAGACGTGGCGATCTTGCACGGCCCACCAGGAACAGGCAAGACAACGACGCTGGCTGAGGTGATTTATCAAGCGGTTGCGCACCGTCAGAAAGTTCTTGCCTGTGCGCCCAGCAACACGGCCGTGGATAACGTTTTGGAGCGATTGGTCGCCATCATGCCCAACGTCTTGCGGGTGGGACACCCAGCACGCGTGTTTGAATCGCTACGCGGCCATACGCTGGATGAGCTGGTGGATAACGATCCATCGACCGAGGTGGTTCGTGAGATGCGGCGTGAAGTCGAGCAACTCGTTCGCGCGGCATCGCGATCAAGTCGGGGGCCTGATGCTCATCGCCGGCGGAAACAACTGTTCGCCGAGGCGGGCCAGTTGCGTGGCCAGATTCGCGCGATGGAAAAATCGGTGATTCGCGGCATCTTGGATTCGGCCGACGTCGTTTGCACCACCACCACCATCGACAACGAGTTGCTTGGCGATCGAGACTTCGACACTGTCGTGATTGACGAGGCATGTCAATGCACCGAGCCCAGTGTTTGGCAAGCTGTCTTGCGAGCCGAGCGTGATCTTGGCGGGGGATCACTGCCAGTTGCCGCCAACCGTGCTCAGCGATCAAGCCGCTCGCGAAGGATTACGAGAATCGTTGATGCAGCGTCTGATCGATCGCGAAGGCGAAACGATTTTTCGTCGGTTGACGGTGCAATATCGAATGCATGAGTCGATCATGAATTTCTCCTCGCGGACTTTTTACGACGACTCGTTGATTGCCGACGCTTCGGTTCGCGCCCATCGGCTCTGTGATTTGCCAAACGTCACCGAATCGCCGCTGACCAGTGATCCCATCGAGTTGATTGATACTGCGGGTGCCGAGTTCGAGGAACAGCTTGAAGCGGACGGCGAGAGCAAGCTGAATCCGAAAGAAGCGAATTTGATCGTGCACTTGGTCCGTGAACTCCTGGAATCGGGTTTGCGGGGCGATCAGATTGCGATCATTGCGCCCTATGCGGCACAGGTACGTTGCCTGCGCTCAAGGGTGGAGCTGCCGGACCTTGAAATCGACACGGTGGACGGTTTTCAAGGCCGCGAAAAAGAAGCCGTTTTGCTGACCATGGTCCGCAGCAACGATCGCGGTGAAATTGGTTTCTTATCAGACACTCGCCGGTCCAATGTCGCGCTGACCCGGGCGCAACGAAAACTGATCGTGGTGGGCGATAGCGCGACGCTGGGCAGCCACGAGTTCTACGCCCAACTACTGCAGTACTTTGACGACGCCGGGGCCTATCGCAGTGTCTGGGAGTACAGCCATCTGGTGGGCTAGCAAGACCGAAAATTACTTGGTAACACTCGTTTCGATCGTCCGCTGAGCTTAGTAGGTTACTGGAACTTACTGGGAGAATGGGACGATGAAGACTGAACGAGACCGACTGAAAGCCCCACTGCTTGGTTACATTGTGATCGCCGTTTCGTTCATCGTTGGCACCGTGGCAGCGAATGCTTTTGGGCAATCTCCGCACCACTTTGGCGCGCTTAAGGGATTCACAGTCAAATCAACGATTGCTGCCCGGTCACGATCATGATCACGTGCGCCGACGATGGGTCTTGGGGGTCCGGGCTGACGCTACCGAAGCGGGCTACTTGATTCGGCACGTCGAATCGCACAGCGCTGCGAGCCAGGTTGGATTGGAGGCGGGCGACCGGCTGGTAGCGATCGACGGCATCCAAATTGGCCTGCTTGGTCGCCGATCGGTGCGGCTCAGCGATACGCTGGAGCGTCAGGGAGGCCGTGATGGACACATTCTCCTGTTGGTGCACAATCGTCGCAACGGACGGCTTGTTTCTTTGAACGTCCCGCTCCGTCATCCGAGTCAGCATTTGGGCCACTGATGCCGACCACTTATCCCGATTGTCACCTTGATTCGGTCGCCTCAATGACCGTACAGAGAGTTTCATGGAATCGCGTCATTACCTGACATGCCTTTGGCCTGGACTGCCTGAACTCTGGTGGCGGGGGCGTCTATCGGCTTTGCTGCCCGCGATCGCCTTCGCGATGGGACTGAATTTGCTGCTGATTATGCGATTCATCTACCCCCAGTGGCTTTCGGGGACTCTGGTTCGCGTCGCATTTTGGGTCGCCGTCGCCTCTTGGATTTTTTACGTCGTCCGCAGCTTTCGCGAATTGCCGCTGATCATCGCGCCCCGCACCGTCAGTGAAGAACCCGATCGTTTTGACGAAGCTCAGTACGAATACTTGCAATCGAATTGGGCCGCAGCCGAAAAACTGCTGCTGGGCGTGCTAGCAATCGAGCCACGAGACCCACCGGCTTTGCTGTTGTTGTCGGGGGTCTATCGGCATACCGATCGCTTATCGCAGGCGAAAGTTTTGATTCACGAACTAAGCCGCTTGGAGATCGCGGACAGTTGGTGGCTGGAAATCGAAGCAGAGCAACGCCGAATTGCCCGCGATCTCGAGACAAGTGGGGCACAAGAGTCCACCGAGAGCGAAGATAATCCTGCTGCCGATTTGACAGCAGCCTGATGAATTTTTCAGAACAGCGGTGGATCGCGAGAAATTGGAATTAACAACGCTGGACAATGGTTTTCAGCGATAATTTCATGCGGATTTTTTCAGAAAAGCGGTATTCGCCCTAGTTTTTCACGCCTGCCTCTCGAAAGCTCCTATCCCCGCGTTTTCGCGTAATCGATAGAATCAAATTCCGCGGTCACCGATCAACGACGACGCGTAGGAGATGTATCGGTCCGGCGCCACCAATAGCCAACACACTGTGCGGTGGCGTACGGTTTGCTACCAGGGATTGGTGTCCACTGATTTCGCCAGTTTGACAGGACCCGCCGATCGTGGCGGCAGGATTCGGAACGCTCCACTACCCAAGCGTCGCGCTTGGGACTTATCGCCGAACGGGACCGACGGACGAACCGATTTGGAGTTCACCCGCTCCAGAATTGGAAACGACCTGGGTAATGAGAAGAAAACATGTACGAACGATTTACTGACCGCGCTCGCAAAGTCATGCAGTTGGCTAACCAAGAGGCACAGCGGTTCAACCATGAATACATTGGCACTGAGCACATCCTGCTGGGCTTGGTGAAAGAAGGTAGCGGTGTTGCCGCGAACGTGTTGAAGAATCTGGAAGTTGATCTCCGCAAGATTCGGCTCGAAGTCGAAAAGCTTGTCCAGAGCGGCCCCGAGATGGTGACCGTCGGAAAGCTGCCTCAGACGCCGCGAGCAAAGAAAGTCATCGAGTACTCGATGGAGGAGGCTCGTAATCTGAATCACAGCTACGTTGGCACCGAACACATCTTGCTGGGGCTACTGCGTGAGCAAGAGGGCGTAGCAGCTCAAGTGTTGATGAACTTGGGTCTGAAACTGGAAGATGTCCGCGAAGAGGTGCTGAACCTGCTGGGCCATGGCTTGGAAGGTGCCGAAGTCGGCGAACGTGGCGGCCGCGGCGGCGACAGCGAAGGCGGCGGAAGCCCGTCGGGCAAGAGTGGCAAAAGCAAAACGCCTGCCTTGGACAGCTTTGGTCGCGACTTGACCGAACTGGCCAAGAAGAACGAACTTGATCCCGTCATCGGACGCAGTCGAGAAATCGAACGTGCGATTCAGATTCTGTGTCGACGCACAAAAAACAATCCGGTGCTGCTGGGTGAAGCAGGCGTCGGAAAGACTGCCATCGTCGAAGGCTTTGCGCAGAAAGTGATCGAAGGCGAAGTTCCCGAGATTCTGGCCGACAAACGCATCGTCGTTTTGGACTTGGCGATGATGGTCGCGGGCACCAAGTATCGCGGTCAGTTCGAGGAACGAATCAAAGCGGTGATGACGGAGGTCCGTCGTGTCAAGAACACGATTCTGTTCATCGACGAACTTCACACCTTGGTTGGTGCCGGCGGTGCCGAGGGCGCGATTGATGCGGCCAACGTGTTGAAGCCGGCACTTGCCCGCGGCGAAATCCAATGCATCGGTGCGACAACGCTGGACGAGTACCGCAAGTACATCGAAAAGGACAACGCGCTGGCGCGACGATTCCAGGAGATCATCGTCGAACCGACCAGCAAGGACGAAACGATCGAGATCCTCAAGGGTCTGCGTGAACGTTACGAAGAACATCACCGCGTGCAGTTCACCGATGATGCGGTGATCGCCGCGGTGGAGATGAGCGAACGCTACATCACGGCTCGCTGCCTGCCTGACAAAGCGATCGACGTGATCGATGAAGCGGGTGCTCGCGTTCGACTGCGAACGATGACACGTCCGCCGGACTTGAAGGAAATCGACGAGGAAGTCGAAAAGCTGAACAAGGAAAAGGAAGACGCGGTCGCCAATCAAGATTTCGAGAAGGCCGCGAACTTGCGCGATCAAGCCGAAA
The DNA here is from genome assembly GCA_963714715.1 of Pirellulaceae bacterium. GTDB lineage: Bacteria > Planctomycetota > Planctomycetia > Pirellulales > Pirellulaceae > JBFJVZ01. Next base: position 207,195 of record CAVQPV010000014.1, read on the forward strand.
AGCTTCGCAAAAAGAAAGATCAGATCACGCAGGAATGGCGGGAGAAGAGCCAACAGACTGACGGCGTCGTCGACGAAGAAGTGATCGCCGAAGTCGTCAGCAAGATGACCGGTATTCCGCTGACGCGCCTGTCGACCGAGGACAGCATGCGGTTGATGAAGATGGAAGAAGAGCTTCACAAGCGTAGTGGTCAGCCAAGACGCCGCCGTGACGGCGATTTCCAAGGCGGTCCGTCGCAGCCGCAGCGGACTGAAGGATCCCAAACGGCCGACTGGCTCGTTTATCTTCGCCGGGCCGACCGGCGTCGGTAAAACGTTGCTGGCCAAAGCATTGGCCGAGTTCATGTTTGGCGACGCCGATGCACTCGTTCATATCGACATGAGCGAGTACATGGAAAAGCACAATGTCAGTCGCTTGATTGGTGCCCCTCCCGGATTCGTTGGCTACGAAGAAGGCGGTCAGTTGACCGAAAAGATTCGCCGACGTCCCTACGCCGTCGTGCTGTTTGACGAAATCGAAAAGGCCCATCCCGATGTCTTCAACATGTTGTTGCAAGTCATGGAAGAAGGTCGTTTGACCGATTCGTTCGGACGTAACGTCGACTTCCGAAATACGATCTTGATCATGACCACCAATGCGGGTGCCGAAGCGATCAAGAACGAATCGGCGTTCGGATTCCAAAAGCCGGACGAAGACGCCAGCTATGATTCGATGAAACAACGTGTGATGGATCAGATCGAACGCGTTTTCCGTCCCGAGTTCCTGAACCGTTTGGACGACACGATCATCTTCCGTCACCTCACCCGGGAAGATCTCAAAGGCGTGATCGACTTCGAATTGTCAAAGGTCCGCGAACGGCTGCTCGATCGCGGATTGGCGTTGGAATTGACCGACGAATCCAAGGAGTTCTTGATCAGCAGAGGCAGCAATCTGGATTACGGTGCTCGGCCCCTGCGTCGTGCCATCGAACAGCGGATCGAAGATCCACTGAGCGAAGAGTTGCTCCGCGGCACTTTCCAGGGCAACGACACCATCGTCGTCACCGCCATCATGGAAGACTCGGACTCGAACATTGTCAATCCGAAAGATGTAACGACTCAGGAAGACGGCAAGATGATCGATGCTGACGGCAAGCGTGTCAGGATCACCCGGCTTGATTTCAAGGGCGAAACACGCGGCTTGCCGGAACCTTCCGAACCCGTCAGCGCCGGAGTCGGCGAGACTGGCGAATCGTCCGCAGGCGGAAACGGCTAATTCAGTCGCGACTGACAACAGGAAAAAAGGACAGGCCCAAGGGTCTGTCCTTTTTTATTTGTCGCGATCGCACCGTGGTATTCGGGAGGGGCGACGTGAATTGAGAACTGCGTGACTAACCGCCAATGTATCGGTCGTACAATGACCTTGCTTCGCTGATCTCGGTCGTTCCCGTTACCACCACGCGACCATCACGAAACAGGGTCAAGCTGCGCTGATCATCGGCAAACAAACGCACGAAGAATCGGGTTGCTTGCACGTCACCAATCTCGCCCCACCTGCTGCAATCAGTTCCAGGTCGATTGGCTGACTGGAAATGCGACGAATCTGAACCGCGTGGCGACCGCACAATACCTCTTCGGCTTGCCGCATGCCCGTACCGTTCAGAAAGGTGTAGTCGCCGCCACAGGCTGGGCACTCGGCACTGGAGCTTGGATCGATTCCGATTTCGCGCATCCTGTTCTGCCAGAGATCCACCGAAAGGATCGAATCTCGGATCGCGGCACGATTTCCCGACAGCCACTTGAACGCTTCAGCAGCTTGTAGGCTGGCGACCAGATGCGTGGCGGCCCCAAGGACGCCCGCGGTATCACACGTCTGCACGGCACTTGCCGGCGGTACCTCCGGCACGATGCAGCGAAAACAGGGCGATCCGGCACCGCTGAAAAGTCGCACCTGGCCAGTCGCGCCGACGCACCCGCCGTGGACCCAGGGCGTATTTGTTGCCAGCGACCAATCATTTAACAGAAAGCGAATCGCAAAATTGTCTGCCGCGTCAATCACCAGATCAACATCCGCAAGCAACCGCCGAATGTTGTCCACCGTGACGTCCACCACGAAAGGTTCCGTTTTGACCGTGCTATTGATTCGCACCAGGCTTGCCGCAGCTGCATCAGCCTTGGCACGTCCGGTCGCGGCGTCGTCTTCACAAAAAAGCGACTGTCGCTGTAGGTTCGTCCATTCCACCACGTCCCGATCGATCAGTCGCACCCGGCCAACGCCGGCACGGACTAGAATCTCGGCGGCGACCGTTCCCAGCGCCCCGCATCCCAGCACGGCCACATCGGCTGATTCAATCAGTCGTTGGCCTTCAGGCCCGATCGGTGCAAACTGCACTTGCCGGGCATAGCGATTGGAGTCGGACTCGTTGGACATAGTTTCCCCTCGCTCGATCTTGAATGCCGGAGCGATAATCAGCAAGCGGGTAAACAGCTCAGGAGATTGAATTGCAACCGAATTTGGAGTTTATCCGGCAGCGTGCGGAACTCCTCAAGCAGCTGCCGAGTTTTTTGATTCGCGCGGATTCCTGGAGGTCCAGCCACCTTGTCTGGCCAGCGATTGCGTTGTTGACGCCTACCTGGATCCAATCGCGATCGATTCCAAGCAATTGCGTGTTGCCACGGTCGATCTGCCTCCGCGAATGTGGCTGCAAACGTCGCCCGAATCATCGATGAAACGAATGCTGGCCGCCGGTGCTCCATCGATCTACAGCATCGGCCCCGTCTTTCGGGCGGGCGAACGTGGACATCTCCATAACGTCGAATTCACCATGCTGGAGTGGTATGAGGTTGGCGGCAATCAAGCGACCGCGATTCAATTGCTGGGCGAGTTGGCGATGCGGACGTTGGGGCATCCGTCCTTTGAAGTGCGAACCTACCGTCAGGTCTTTCACAAAACGCTTCAAATCGACCCCATCGACTCGCATATCGATCGGTTGCGCGAGTTATGCTCACGGGAAGACCCCGGGCTCGCCGTTTCGATTGGTTCCGATCGTGACGCGATGTTAGATGTTTTGCTGGCCACCCGTGTTCAACCAACCCTTGGCTTCGATCGCCCCGTCATCATCAGGAACTATCCCTTGAGCCAGGCCGCACTCGCGCGAAGCGGATGACGACGTTGATTGCTTGCGGCGATTCGAACTGTTTGCTAGCGGCATCGAGCTGGCCAATGGCTATGACGAGTTGACGGATCCAGCAACACTGCTCGACCGAGCCCGGGAACACAATCTGAAACGGAAGTCATCGGATCGACAGGAATTGCTGGCTGAATCAAAGCTCTACCACAGCATGCGTGATAAAAACCTGCCGCCCTGCGCTGGGGTTGCCCTGGGGATCGATCGATTACTGATGATCCGTGTCGGTGCCCAATCGATCGACCAGGTCATCCCGATCACCATTGATCGCGTGTAAATGGCCAGTCCTGGTAAACAACACAGCGACAAAAATCAAGACTTTCTCGGGGCAACCGACAAAATCGCGCGGCCCGCTTCGCGGCGAAGGTACAATGGATATTCTCTTCAAAAGCGTACTGGAGTAGCGTTTATGTCCAACACCAAAACATCAACGCGGCAGCTGACCGTCAATGCTGCGTTTCTAAAGGAAATCAAAGAAGACAACCATCAGCTCAAATCGCTGTGGGATCAAATCAGTCCACTCGCAGTCCACGTCGAAACAGCAATCAACCACTGGCCGGAATTGATCACGCTATTAGCTGAGGTACGCGACCAACTTGCCCTTCACTTCGCGTTAGAAGAGGCATACGGATACTTTGATGATGCTGTCGACATTGCACCCCAGTTAAGCAGGCAAGCAGAGACGCTTCGTGGCGATCATCGACAACTATTTCAGCAGGTCTGCGAATTGGCTGATCAGATCGCCGAGGTTTCGATCGAAAGTGAGGAACGATCGGCTGCCTTCATTAAGAAATTGACCCGTTTCAAGCACGCGTTTGAGAATCACGAAGAAGCCGAGTTGAAATTGATACTCGAGTCGCTAGATGATGACCTGGGAGTCGGTGATTGACCGGTAGGACGGGTCTCCCGATCTATCGCAGTTTGAATCAGACGGGTCGCGAGACCCGTCTTAGCTACTCTTCCTGCGAATTTCGTTTCGCGGCTCGCTTTCCAACCAGGGCGACGAAGCTGGGAACAAGGATCGTACGGACATAAAACGTATCGATCAGCACACCCAATCCGAGCGCAAATCCCAGCTCGACGATGCCACGCAGTCCAGCTTTGCTTGCGGACTGCTCACCGCCGAACCACTGGGCAAGCATTGGGAACCAAGCCGAAGAAGTCATGCTGAAGAAAGTTGCCGCCATCACGAGCCCGCACGCCGTAATAATTCCGCCGGTGCGCGACACTGCGCGACGTAGCGCAGCAAGCCAACCCAATGTCCGCTGTTCCTCCAAAATTCTGGTCACCAGATAGACGTTGTAGTCCTGACCGACCGCAACCAAAATAACAAACAAGAACAGAGGTAGCTTCCAGTCGAGGCCTACGAAGTCGGCGCCGTACAATTCGCGGAAGAACAAGATTGTCAGGCCCAATGTTGCGTAGTAGCTAAGCAAGACGGTTGCGATCAGGTAGAGGCACAGGCCAACGCGACGAATGATCATCACCAAGACGGCAAACACAGACAAAACCACCGCCAGTTTGATGCGGCGTCCGTCCGACAACGTGACACGTCGCAAATCGCTAATTGACGGAGTCGTTCCGGCCAAAAAGACACCTGATTCATTCCATTTCGAGTCAGCTTGGTTGGCTTTGCCCTGCAAGAATTCATTGAGCCGGTTTACCAGTTCGCCCGTCTGGATCGCAAACGGGTCACCTTCGATGATGACGTCCATCCGAGCCAATCGATTTTGGAACTTCGGATTCGACGAAAAGAAATAATCTTGCGCGACACTCAGATTCTGCAGCGCTCGACGGCGCCATGCATCACCCTGGAATAGCCCCGGTTTTCGCCCCGGAGGGAAGTCGCCTAAAGGGTCATCGGAATTGCGAACGGCCGTAACGCCCTGCAGCGTATAAATTTCGTCGGACAGCGTTTTGATTTCTTTCTCGAATTCATCTTGGGGCGTCTTCTCGGGTCGCACCAGCAAGACCGTCACCGCATTGAACTGGCCGATTTCGAAATTCTTAGATAACAACCGCAATCCTCGACGACTCGCGGCATTGTGGCTTAGCTGGCTACTCAAGTCATAGGTCACCTGATTCTCATTCATCAGACCGTAGATTCCGGGCAACGCCAAAAGTGACAACCCGAGCATCAAGGTCACACCCGGTCGTCGCGTCAACATCAACGCTATCCAACCCCACGTTCCTCCGCCCATCGTACCGCCGCGGTTGACAGCACTGTCGCCAAGCAATGATAGTGTTGGGCCTGCTTGTTGAATCCGAGCCGGCCAGAACACTCGTGGACCTAGCGCTGTCAACATCGCGGGCGTTAGCGTCATGCAAGTGAGCAATCCAACCAGTAGACAGATCGCGATGATCGGGCCGGTGTAGTGGAACTTTCCGAAACTGGCGATCCACAGCATTCCCAATCCGACCACGGTCGTCAGGGCGCTGCCCATCAAGCGCCCGAGACACTGGCAAGTGCATTTCGACAGGCCACGGGCCACGGCGCCTTGATTGCCTCTTCGCGAAGCCGCGAGATCAAAAACAAGCAATAGTCGGTTCCGGCGCCAAACAGAATCACCACCACGAAGATGCGACTGGTGGTAAAGACTCGCAAATCCAAACCGGGCACGGTGCCGTTGATCGACCAACGTGTCAGCAGTGCAACCAGTGAAATCGAGACCACCACGGCAACGCCGATGGAAACGACGGGCACAGCAATCAATAAAGGTGCTCGGTACACAACGGCCAAGATCATCAGGATCATGGCCAGACTGATCCATTCCGTATAGCGAATGGCGTCGCGGGCGGCGATCAATGTTTCCCCGCCAATCGCAGCAGACCCGGTCATTGCCAACTTCAAGTTTGGGTCCATGTAATGCGCGCTGTAGGCTTTCACATCATCGATCAGTTGCTGTATCGATTCGATGGTTGCGATGTTGCTGGTCGCGGCCAATTCGCTGGATAGTTGCAGCACTGCTAATCGTGCCTTGTCACTGGTGAGTCGAGCACCAATCATGCTGTCTTCCCATGACATGATGTCGATCAGCGAAAGCCATGGTTCCAGATCGCGTTCACCGATTGGCACGGCGACTAACGGAATGTCCGGCAGCAAAGTCAACGCCGCGAGAAAGTCGAATTCGACCGCTTCGTCTGATTCACCGATGAGCTCCATCAGTTTTCCGCGATCCCAGTGAGCAATCACCATTCTCGGCTCTCGGAGATTGGGTTCAATCTCCGGAACTTCGTTGACGATCCGCTCGTAGAAACGCTCGTCAAACGCGATGGCGCGGTCCAGCGAGTCTTTGGTTAGCTGTAACCAAGGCGCCGCCTCGCCAGCTTCAGCGATCGGGCCGCTTTCGTATCCGTACTCAATCGCTCGCTGCCAGCTAACTTCGGACAGCCGATGATAAAGGCGCCGCAAAAGATCCAAGCCAACGATCTCATCATCTTTCTTAAGCTCATCCCCTTCGCGGCCAACAATCAGGACGACTTGGCTGCGACTGCGTACGCCCGGGAATGCTTCATCCAGGAGTTGGCCGGCGGCCACGCTGGACATATTTTTGGGCAAATACTCGAAGTCACCGTCATAGGCGACGTCCTTCCAGGCCGGCGCGACCATACGAATGGTAACTGTCACCACCAGCCAGGCAACCAAGATCCATGGCCACCTGCGAGTCACCGTATTGGCCCAGCGATGCGAGAACGCTTGTTGCATCCGTAAAGAATCGCCGCGCAGTAAAGGAATCGAGAGAACTTGCCAGACGGACAGGGCTGGCAAAACAAAAGACTTAGCGTAACGAATTCTGCGGGCAAGCAAACCGCCCGAACGCTAAGTCGCAAGACTCCACAGGCAGGTCGAAGCATCATCGCGGCACGTTTCCAGGCGGATACCACGCTTGTCAGTGTCGGGAATCACCTGAGATTTGCCGGAGTTACTCGTCGTCACCCGGATTCGGTCGACGTTGGCTGTTTCCGGCCGGTGGTGCGAGTGGGCTCGATCCTGTGCCGAACGCTTCGAGCGCTCTGCGGATGGACGCGCCACTGACGTCACCGGAAAGTTGTAGTACTTGGACCTCGCCGGCAGGTCGAGATGCTTCATCCAGTTTCGTGATCATGTCGGACACCAAATCCAACAGCGATTCGCCCTCCGCGCTGACCAACAAGGTATTGCCGACTTTGTCGACGCCGACTGATAGTTTTCCCTTGAATGAAAAGTCGGCGCTGCCTCCCTCTTTGCCGTTTTCGCTGTCGACCAATCCGCTGCCGTTACCTTCACGATTACGAGCCACGTTATTTTTGTCGCCGCCCTGATTCTGGTTTTGCCCGCCGCGTCCGCCGCTAAACGCTCGGTCATTGCTGCTCAACAAGTCCCGATACGCATCCTTGATCGTTTCAGCGATTTTGTCGGCCTGACCGAACTTCAGCGACACCAGCCGAGTGTATCGCATCCTGCGCTTGTTGACCGGCTCTTCAACGTCCCACAATTCAATCAGCTCCGCGATCGTGCGAAGCTGTTCGCTGGTCGCACCGCTGACCACGATCGTATTGGTGTCCATATCCTCGACGAATCGTAGCATGTTCCCTTTTCCCAATCCTGACGGGGAATCGTCCGATTCATCATCGATGTCAAAGTACCAGCGATAGAAGGAGTCGCCGGTCGAGTCATCACTCTCATCCTGTTCCTCGAAATAGTCCTCCAGATTCAACTTCACCCAATAGGACGATGCATGCTTGATCTTGAAGACGTGATAGGGTCGACGCGGCGGCCTGACCTGCAGCATCAGGTTTTCAAGTTGATCAAGCGCCTTGGTATCGGGACTGACCAGAATCAGATTCCCGGCGTCATCCAACTCGATTCGCACAGCTGCGTTTGATCTTGGTGACTCGGTTTCGCTGGACACGGTAGGGCCACGACGAAACATCCGATCAAAGTCATCCGCCGAGCGAATCTGACCTGGCGGTGGAGTCGCGTCCATCTCGGTCGTTGGCCCCTGCATCATGGTCAGGCGATAACGCTGGGTTGCGTCGTGGGATGCCACCGTAGCTTCGACGCTGTGCTTTTGATTCGGTTTCAGCTTCGCTGGTTCGTCGTCGCCTTCGTCCTCGCTATGCGGATCTTCGCGATCGGCATCGTTGACTTCCGATTCAGGTTCATCGTCCTTGATCGGATCCTTAAACCGTGTCGAATCGGGAATCTCTAAGGGGTTCGGCGATATTCGATTCCATTGCTGTTGCAAGCGTTGCAGATACTCGTAAGTTTCCGGCGTGGCCGACGCATCGATTATGCGTACCGTCTGGTCACTGCCTCCCGGCGGCGGCAACTCACCAAGCTTGATCAACAGAGTTTCGACTTGTTCCATTTCGTGTTCGTTTGCCCACAGCAACACTTGTCGATAGCGGGCATTCGCTGCGACCCGAAACTCGTCTTGCTCCTTCTCTTCCTCGTCGTTGCCGTAGGAGCCGTAGTAGTAGTAACGTCGCGATGACCGCTTGTCGTCGTCGTCCTTGTCCTGACCCATCAGAAAGGCGATCGACTCAGCAACCTCGTTGGCATCGAGCCGTCGCAACTGCAAGACCTCGAATTCGCGTCCGCTGCCATCCAATCGCTCGATCAGTCGTCCGATGATGAAGCGATCGGCCGGGCTGCCGGAAACGATCAAGGCGTTGTTGTCTTTATCGGCTCTTACTCGCGTCGTCGGCTCCATCACGTTCATCTCGCCGATGATCTCGATCAACTTCTCTGGATCTAATGTCTGAAGCCGAAAAACCTGCACCCGCGACTCGACGTCCGACAGCGACATCAGCGATTGGCTGGGCACATCGACTCGCTTCAAGAATTCAGTGGCCACAGCAACCCGGTCGACCGGGGCGCGGATGATGACTGAGTTTTGCCGAACGTTGGCCACAATTGAGACTTCGGCTTTCTTCTCCGGCGGCGCCGCTTTATTTTGGCGCTGCATTTGTTGCATCATTTGAATCTGTTGCGGCGTCAGCGGTGCTGCCTTCTTCTTCTCCACACCGAGGAATTCTTCCAACATCCGTTTGGCTTCTTCAGCAGGCAAATAGCGGAGTTTGAATTCGGGTGCTAAAGATTCCCTGCTGACGCTGTCGCCCTCTTGATCCAATAGCTCGGCAATTTGTCGCAGATTGATGGCGGGTCCGACTGCTTCCAAACGATTCGTTGTGGTCAGCGCCGTCAACTTACCGGTCGGCCCGATCATCGATTTCAGTTCTTCGGCTAGTTTCTCAGCCGATAGCCAACCAACATCCAACGATGTGCGAACAAAAGTGTGTGCGTTAAGCGACCCCAGCTCAACAAGGCTGACCCGCGGTACCATGGCGGGCAATAAACCAGCGCAATCGACATCAACAAGAGTATCCGCAACACAGGCGACACCTAGTCCTGGTAGCAATATGGAGTGGTCGAACCAGACATCAGTATGGGTGGTCCGGCGGGCCGACACAAACCGAAAGTTGCTCCCGGAAACGGCCAAAACCATGCTACTGGACTCATTTTCGCTCAGCGATCATTTCCAGCGATCGCTCTTGGGGACAAAGGCATCCAACGATTCTAGCGCCGAGCCATCGTTTCGCTCGGCAAATTGATAGCCAAGTTGGGCAATCCGGTCGGCTGCCAACGTCAACTGGGCCTGATTGTTGAGTTTTAGAGTCACCGACTCGAAGACGTCGACGATCTTACTCAAGATTGGATCGTTCGTCTTTGACAGCACGCTTTTGATTCGTGCGCAGCGCGAGCGGCCCGTTTCGCTGCGTGACCCCGTAAGTCGCTTTTTTGGTCGCAATCGCTGTCGCCCGCAAACTTGCCTCCAGTTCCGCAATCATCCCGGCCACAAACACCACTCGAATCCGCTCCAACAAAACATCATTCAATTCTCCAGAATCATGGCTGATGTTGGTGTAGGAAAGACACCATTGCTGATGGCAGTGATCCCGAGCGCTGGTGCTGGTTCATTGGCATCAGCTTGCTGTGTCAATGATCGCACTCCGCTGGGCGAATCGACGTCCAAGACGAAAGTTGGCGATTGTTGGGGCGGCGTTGAATCCTGATCGCAGCAGCGAACCAATGGTGCAACTGCATGCTTTAACGAAGCGGCGAAGCCGTCGATGCGGTGATGACAGAACCGACCGAGCATCAGTCTGCGAAGGAATCGATTGACCAAATGAATGTTGTCTTGTCGAAGCGAACGTGGCGTTCGAAACGTCAGACGCAACGAAACGTTTAGTCCGTCAATGTTCTCGATTCGATAAGGTGTCGGCTGTGGCCAGGAAATCATTTGGCCGGACGCGACGCTGAATACCCGAGCTTGACGGTCGAAGGCAGGCTCAAAATAGAGCCGTTGGTTTCTTTGCTGATAGACGATTTGCTGGAGGTCGCATTGATCTACGTATCGTACATCGTTTGGATAAATCCGCAGCCGCATCCGCCCACGCAAATGCCAAAGCACCGAAGGCATCGCATCGCAGCCATAGTAATACTGGGCTGAGGGCGAGGAAAGAATCAGGTCCGCGTGGGGATCGATGATGCGAAGACCGACGTGGCACTCACTTAGCTCCCGAGCAAGCCTGGCAACGAGTGCCGCCAACTCGTTGTCGTGCTGGTCGACTTGTGGCACCGTCAACCACAGCCGACCTCGCTTGATTAGATCGATGATTTCCGACTCCGTCACCTCGCCAAGTAAACCCGTTTGCCATTCGGTTGGGTGAGCAGGGTTTTCGCCTGTCGCGTGGATCGATAATGCACTGGAAGGGATCCGCCCCAGCAACTCCTGCAGACCCTGATCCGATGCCAGGGACAGTTCTCCCAGTCGATGAGTGGCTGGTACCACATCGCGATCAATTGCCAGGTCACGGGAAAAATCCCAGCGCAGCAAATAGTGGGGATCGAGAGAGGTCTCAGACATCTAACTTCCAGGGCCTCACATTCGGCATCATTGGACTGATCGCAACCGAGCGTCTCGCGCGCGGCTCTTCATCCAACTCTAGGTCACGAATGCAATTGGCCACGCGAAATCAATCGCCAAAGAATGGATCCATTTTCAGCACTCGAATCCTGAGCGCAGCACGCCCAATTCACAGGGCCGAGGAGCGCTTGCTGGACCGATGCGACTGAAGCATTTGCTTGACGTTTCGCATCAATGCCAGCACGTTGATTCGTTTCGCATCACAGCGATGGCGCGAAACCAGCTTACTGTCCTTGACCAAGAAGATGGTGACCGCGGAATCGTCGAGCCTGTAATTAGGGGGACCCGTTGCGGTTTCTTTGGCGATCGACACCGGGACATACTTTGCGCCTGACTGTTCCGCAAACGAACTGGCATTGTCCTTGACTTCAGCGACATCCTCGCCCATGAACGCCACCAATCCTCTGAGTTGCGACTCTTGATTGGCACCAATCATCGAGTCAATTTCTTTGACGAGCTGGACCAGTTTCAAGTCGGTTTCCCGGGCAAATACAATGACCATCGGTCGCGATCCGTATCGGCAGCGGTAACACAATTCCTGCCCCGGTTGAACATTGTCATCCTTCGCGCCGGCGATTTTGGTGACGTAAAATGCGCCAGCCGGGTCACCTTCGTTTTGGCACTTCGCAACGGCAACTGCGTCACTTGCTCTTCGGCTATCGGCAGCAGCAACCGATTCGCTGATTGCGGTTACAACCAACACAAGTGTCAAAGCGTTCAACAACAATCGATTCATCTCGGCTGCTCCAACGAACGCTACCATGAAAGACCAGAATAAGTGGTCAGCAGCCCAGCCACGCTAGCAAATAGTCGGCGGGCAAGTCGACTGCCAAGAACAAAACATTATGTCCAAGAAGATATCGCTGCAAAGCCCTTTCTTAGCGCTACCACAAATCAATTCAGGTTTGGGCGGTAGCCGCATTCGATGCTCGCTGGTTTGCCGCTGAAATCCAAAGGTCTGGATGATGCTCCCACCGTCATGGGCCAGAATGGGAAATTCCATCGACAACAAACGCTTTAGTGTACAGATGTACCAAAGGCATGGAGATGGGTTTTAAACTCGCTCCCGCAATACCTCTCTGTAGGCAATACCGCAGCGCCTTTTCAATTCTCGCCTTGGAGGGCCTTAATCGTGAGTTCATTGCATCGCGTTCTGGGCTCGCCAATGAACGCCAGTCACTCAGGACGATGTCATTCAAGCTGATTGGTTCGACGCTTCGCTACACCCTCGGGAATCAGATAATGTCCGTCCGAAACACGCCGAAAGAAAGTACGAAAAACCGATTGAACGATGTCCTCAGCATCGACCCGAATCGCCAGTTCGTCACCGGTGCTGCGGCTGGCTAGCTCCATCAACCGCTCAGCATATCGAGTGTAGAGCGCAGTCCCTGCGTCGTCCTCGCCCGCTTGAAAGCGGACGAGTGATGAAGCATCACTGAATCGCTGTGGCTGAGAATCGTTGGTCGTCATGGGAATCGCCGGGTACTACATTCTAGAGTGGAATCGGCGGTGACCGCCCGCCAGAAAAGCACACTTTTTCTAGACATGGCATCCCATTGTCCCAGGCTGCCTTCGACAAGTGGGCGCTGGATGCGGACTGAAAACGACGCTGGTGGTCACAATCCAGCGAAGAAACTAAACAAAGATGAGTCAAATCGAGCCGCCTTGCTCGTTTCACGAATTCTGCCGTCTACCACCTATCTGCCCGGTGTGAGCCGGGGCTACAAGTATGGTCATTCAAAAACGCATTTCCGTTTCCACCGATCGCCACGGACAGATGCACGATATCACGGACGATGTAGCCGTGATCGTACGGGAGACCAGCATCGATGTCGGTACGGTCCATGTGTTCAATGTTGGCAGCACCGGCGTGATCGGCACGATCGAGTTTGAACCGGGGCTGCAGCGTGATTTCCCGGAAATGCTGGACCGCTTGATGCCACCCAGCCGTGACTACGGGCACGAACAAACATGGCACGATGGCAACGGACACTCGCATCTACAGGCCACGACCGTGGGTCCATCAATTACAGTACCGATTGCCAGCGGCGCGCTCGTGCTGGGAACCTGGCAGCAAATCTTTCATTTGGAATGTGACATCAAACCGCGTCGGCGCGAGATCGTTGTGACGGTGATTGGCGAGTAAAAATGAAAACATCCATGATGCGTCAAAGTTGGCTGATCGCTTGCGCCATCGCAACCTGCCTTGTGCACAGCCTCTTCTTACCGGCGGCGGAACCGGACCAGTTGTCGCTATCGTCCGGGGACCGCGTGCTGATGACCTACAACGCGGGATACATCGATTCGCCCGATGCGGATCAACCTTGGTATGGGCGTAGCGGATTCATCCATCCGGTCTATACGCCCAGCGGCCGCGTCGTCACCGAAGGCTTTCCCGCGGACCACATGCACCAACATGGTTTGATGTTCGCCTGGACCAGCGCCATGTTCGACGGGCGTGATGTCGACTTTTGGAACAGCAAGCAAGACTCGGGCTTTATCGAGCACACTGAAACGGTGCGAGCCAACTCCGACGCAATCACGGTGCGGTTGCGACACATCGACGAAACCGCGGCGATCCCGACGATCGTTTTGAAGGAAACTTGGGAGATCGAACGCGTGTCACATGAAACGATGAACGTATTTGATCTCATTTCGACACAGACCTGTGCGACCGACCGGCCGCTGACGATCAAAGAATTTCATTACGGTGCGATGTGCATCCGCGGCCCCTCGGTATGGCTTACGGAAGCGACGATGGTCACCAACGAAGGCAAACAGCGCGTCAAAGGCAATCATTCGCGGCCGAACTGGGTCACCCTTTCCGGCGAGATCGACGGAGCGACCTGCGGCATTGCAGCGATGGGTCATCCCGATAATTTTCGTGCTCCGCAACCGGTGCGCCTGCATCCCAACAAGCCGTACTTCTGTTTCGCACCGATGGTGCTTGGCGACTTTCAGATCGAACCTGGCAGACCGTACGTGTCGCGATTTCGTTTTGTCGCGTTCGATGGAAAACCCGACACTGCCGAACTGAATCAACTGTGGGAACAATATGCGGGCAAGTAGTGTTCGCTTGGCTAAGTTAATACAGCAGCATCGATAGCCTGCGGCGATAATCGTTCACCAGCTCCGAATCTGCCGGCAACGATTGGAACACTTCCACCATCAGCGCTCTTGCCTTTTCACCGGTTGCGTTTCGATCGCGTTCCACCAGCGATAAACAGATATCGAATCCTTCGGCATGTTGCCCGTGTCCGACCAATGCTTCCGCTAAAACCAACTGGGCGTCAAAGTCATCCGGATTCGCTTGTGCGGCCGACCGTGCCGCATCAATATCGATCGAAGCTTTACTTTTAAGCGCGAGCGTCGCCTTGATCTTCTCAGCTTCCGGCTCAAGGAATCCGCGCGACTCCAGCTGTTGGACGATGTCACGAGATTCGTCGTCGCGATCTTGACCGAGCAGCAACTCGGCCAGCGCGATCGACGCCGCCGCGTTGTCAGGCGCCTGTTCCAGGATACCGCGGATCTTTTGCTCGGCCACATCGGGATCATCGTTGGCTAGCCGAGTCGCCTCAAGGAGCGTCGCGACCGACTCCAGTCTTTCAAGCCATTGTTTGATGGCCGGCTCGGGCAGCGCGCCTTGAAAACTATCGACGACTTGCCGATCCAAAACCGCGAACACGGCGGGTATCCCCGCGACGCCAAATTGGGAGGCAGCCGTCTGGTTGTCTTCAGTATCGGCTTTCACGAGCGTAAAACTTCCGTCTTCCTGGACGGCGAAACGCTCCAAGATCGGTCCCAACATACGACACGGTGCGCACCAATCGGCCCAGAAATCGACCACGACTAAACCGAGTTCTGACCGCGCAAGAACATCTGCCTCAAACGTGTCGTCGGTCGTGTTTATGATCCATTTGGATGGTTCTGCCATTGGTCTCACCTTGCCTGTCACTTTGTTACACATTTCGATCATACTGGCGACTCGCTGCCAGAAGAATGGGATGGCAGAAAGCTGATCATTGCGTTTGAATACCTTTGCGATCCTATTCCAAGTAGAATCTTCCTGAAGACACGAACCACTTGCTCCACACGCGACTTATGAAACTAACACGTCAATTCTCCTTTCTTTTGGCGATCATTGCCTTTGCGGCAACCGCGAACGCCGATCGTCCCAATATCTTGTTTATCATCGCCGATGATCAATCACCGCTGGATCTGAAGATGTATAACCCGGCATCGACGATCGACACGCCCGTGCTGGAACGACTCGCCGCTGACGGGATGGTGTTCGATCAAGCCTATCACATGGGCTCTTGGTCAGGCGCCGTGTGCACACCGTCGCGGCACATGATCATGACCGGCCGCTCGGTATGGCATGTGCGCGGTCGACCGGCGAACCGAAAAAAGAAACCTGCCGATGACAGTGGGCCAACAGCAGACCTGGCCGAGTTAGCGGAAAACTCGATGCCTGCCGTGTTCAACCGCGCCGGCTACGACACCATGCGTACGTGTAAGAAAGGCAATAGTTTTGAAGGTGCCAACCAACTGTTCACGGTCCGTCACGACGCAAGCAAGCGCGGCGGCACCGAAGAGACAGGGAGCGCTTGGCACGGACAACGAGTGCTGGACTATTTGGACCAGCGTGAGCAAGCCAAAGACAGCGATCCGTTCTTGATCTACTTCGGGTTTTCGCATCCTCACGACACTCGCGATGGCACGCCGGAACTGCTAGATAAATACGGTGCGGTGAATCACAAGGACCGCAATAGCCTGCCAGTGATCAATCAGAAAACGCCTAAGTTGCCGATCAACTATTTGCCGGCGCATCCGTTTCATCATGGCCATCCAGGATTGCGTGATGAGGTCAAAGTCTCGGGTGTTTGGGAAAAACGGGACGAGCGAACGATCCGCAACGAAATCGGTCGTGAGTACGCTTGCAGTGAGAACATCGACCGGCAAATCGGCCGCGTGCTAAAGAAACTCGAAGCAATGGGCGAATTGTCCAACACCTACGTCTTTTACACAGCCGATCACGGCATGGCGATTGGCCGTCACGGGCTGCAGGGAAAACAAAATTTGTACGAACATACTTGGCGCGTACCGTTCATCGCCAAAGGTCCTGGCATCCAACCGGGCAGTCGTGCGAAGGGCAATATCTATTTGATGGATGTGCTCGGGACACTTTGTGACTTGGCCGGCGTCGAGCAACCGAAGAACATCGAAAGCATTAGTTTTCGCGGCGTTCTGGAAAGCAAGCAGCAAACCGTTCGCGATGTGCTGTTTGGGGTCTATTGCGGCGGAACCAAACCCGGCATGCGGTCAGTTCGCAAGGGCGATTGGAAGCTAATCAAATATGACGTGATGGATGGTCAGGTGCGTGAGACACAGCTCTTCAATCTCAAAGAGAATCCCGACGAATTTCTGATCCAGCATGACGATCCGGCGGTCGTCGCACTGTCGGGTAACAAGCCCACGTCGCAGCAAGTCAACCTCGCCGGCGACGCGAAACACGCCGAGAAACTGAGCGAAATGGAAGCTCTCTTGTTGTCGGAGATGAAACGGTTCGATGATCCGTATCGATTATGGGATCAATAGGTACGTGTTTTCAAATTGTCGGTCATTCATCTTGTGAGCCGACGGCGCTAGCCGCGGGGCCTCTTGCTTTCGATGTTTGGCGCGTCCAGGCCCGAGGCTAGCGCGTGCGGCTCACATTTCAAAGCACGTTCCAAGGAATACATCCGCCCTCGGTTGCAATTCGTTACAGATGGATACACTCGGCAAGAATCGGTTGCCTTTTGTCGCCGTTCCGGGGTCACGTCCGCGCAAGCCATCTGCAATAGTGAATGCTGTCAGGCGAAGCGATTTCTGGGCAAACTCTTAGCCAATCGCAAGTATGATGGAAATGAAGCCAACATTCGCGACGCCCGTTGATTGGCGCTCGATAGCCAAACCGTCATGGACAATCCCACTCCTCAAAAAGCTCAATTACCGACATGGGTTAAACCGGTCGCCATCGTCGGTGTGATTGGAGCGGTCATTGCAATCGTGTCTCCCTATTTGTCCGGTTCCCTGAAAACGGTCGAGACGGGCCCCCAATTGACGCACACGATTCGCCGTGGGGACCTGACGGTCACGGTGACCGAGAATGGCACGGTCGAAAGCTCCAACAACAAAGAGATCAAGTGCTTCGTTAAAGGCGGCAGCACGGTCTTGTGGGTGATCGAGACCGGTACGATGGTCAAGCCGGGCGACGAATTGGTCAAATTGGATACGTCCACGATCGAAGAAAACATCACCCAGCAGACGATCGCCGTCGAACGGGCTATCGCGAACCAAATCATCGCCAAATCCGAAGTTGACGTGGCGAGAACCAACATCGAAGAGTACTTGAACGGGACTTACCTGGAAGAACGTGCGACGATCGAGAAAGACATTTTTGATGCCGAAGAACAAGTCAAGAAGACACAATTGGCTTACGAATCCGCGGTCCGGATGGCGTCCAAAGGAATTATTCGCTCGCTGCAACTGGAAGGCGAAAAGTTCGCGGTTGATTCAGCCCGCAAGGACCGCGACCTGAAGATGAAACAGCTTGATACGCTGGACATCTACAAAAAGAAAAAAATGATGCAGCAATTGGAAATGCGTCTGAGTGCTGCGGAAGCCCGCTACGCCGCCGAAGAGGCATCCCTGAAGTTGGAAAAGGATCGTCTGGCACGCGACCAAGAGCAACTCGATAACTGCATCATCGAGTCGGAAGCCGATGGCATGGTGATTTTTCCGTCGGCAGCCGAATGGAAAGAGACACCCGACATCGAGGAAGGTGCCCGCGTTCGTGAGCAACAAACGCTGCTGATGATTCCGGACGTTAGCAAGATGCAAGTCAAGGTCGGCATTCACGAGTCCAAGGTCGATCAACTTACCGTCGGGATGCCAGCCAAAGTTCAGCTGCAAGATCTGACACTTGAGGGTGAAGTCTCCGAGATCGCCGAAGTGACTCGTCCTGCCGGTTGGTGGACCGGGAATATGGTCAAGTATGACACGATCATCAAACTAGAGCCGCGACCGGGACTCAAGCCGGGGATGAGCGCCGTCGTCGATGTCGTCCTCGAGCAGTACATGGACGAGTTACTGATTCCGGTAGCCGCGATTCTGGAAAGCGATGACGGGTATGTGTGCTGGGTACAGACAGGCGACAAGATCCAACGACGGTCGATCCAGTTGGGTGGCAGCAACGACGAATTCACCGTCGTCAAAGCGGGACTGGCCGAAGGCGACGAAGTGGTGCTGAACCCGCTGGCTTACATTGACGAAGCTCAGAAAGCTGCCTTGCGACCGGCAGCAGCGAAGGCGGAACCCGACGCCGATCCCACTCTGGCTGCCGGGAACGACGAAGCGAAATCAGCCGCAGAGAAGGACAAAGATAAATCGGCCGAGAACAAGGCGAAGAAGCAAGAGAAGACGCCCAAAATCAGCGGCGACGAACCTGATCAAGTTGGCCGACAAGAACGGCGATGGTGTGCTTACCGAGGATGAGTTCTCCGAACAAGGAACGTGCCAACTTTGGCAAGGCGGACACCAACGGCGATGGCAAGGTTGACGCTGGTGAACTGGACGCGCAAATCAAGGCAGCCAGCGGCGAATGAAAGGAACGTTTTTTCAAACGCTACGCCTGGGGCTAAAGAGCCTGCTGTTGCAGAAGATGCGTTCGGCGCTTGCGGCGTTGGGAATCTTTATTGGCACCACAACGGTGATTTGGCTGGTCGCGATGGGCGAAGGCGTCAGCCATGACGCCCAGCAGCAGATCATGGAACTTGGTGCGACCAACATCATCATCCGGAGCATCGAACCGCAGGCGACGCAAACGGGCGATGACCGAGTCAAAACATACGGACTGCTGCGGTCCGATTATCGCCGCATCCTGTCCAACGTGCCTTCGATCACCCGAGCGGTCCCGATTCGAGAATTGAAGCGGGAATTCATGGTCGCTGGCAGAACGGTCGACGTGAATTTGGTTGGCTGTACGGCGGATCACCTGGCACTCAATCGACTGGAGATCGCCCGCGGTCGCTGGATGAACGAGCGTGACGATCGCAAGAACGTCATCATCTTGGCCGATCAAACGGCAAAACGTTTGTTCCCCTACGATAATCCGATCGGGAAAGCAATCGACGTCAAAAGCGATGTTTACACCGTCATCGGGCAGACCAAACCTCGGACTGCTTCCGCTGCGATCGGTGGCAGCCTGGAGGCTCGCGATTACAGCTTCGACGCCTACATTCCGCTGGCCACTTTCCAGCACCGCGTTGGCGATCAGATCATGAACCGGATCGGTGAAGGGTTTAACTTCAAAGGCGAGATCGTCGAACTGACTCAGATCACACTGACCGTCGACGATATTGACGAAGTCGATGAAACGGCCGCAGTGGTCGAATATCTGTTGGACAGTTATCACGACAAAGAAGACTATGCGGTTGTCGTCCCCAAAGAACTATTGCGACAAGCCGAACGAACACGCGCGATGTTCAACGTGCTGTTGGTCGTCATTGCCGGGATCTCTCTGTTGGTGGGCGGTATTGGCATCATGAACATCATGCTGGCCACGGTGACCGAACGGACACGTGAGATCGGCATCCGTCGCGCACTCGGCGCCAAACGCTCCGACATCATTCAACAGTTTTTGACCGAGACACTCGTGCTGACCGGGAGCGGCGGACTTTTGGGTGTCGCTTGCGGATTGATGTGCGGCCCAATCTTCCGATCAGTGCGGACAGCGTTGACAACGCTGTCGCCGGATTTGCTGCCGCCCATCGCTCTGACGCTGGAACCTCGCATCGCGCCCTGGTCGGTCGCGCTGTCGCTGTTTATATCGCTGGGCGTCGGATTGCTGTTTGGCCTTTACCCCGCACGGCGTGCCGCCATGATGAATCCGATCGAAGCACTGCGTCACCAATAAGATGCAGTCCAGGCCCTGTACCTGGCGCAGTCTGGCCTACAATTGCCAAATCAAGATGCCCACGATGTGGATTCCTGAAATGACGAAGGCTCGTTGACGATGACGCTACTGTATTACGACGATATTTTTCTTGAACACGACACCGGTAGTCACCCCGAGAACGCGGGTCGTTTGCGGGCCGTCATGGCCCGGCTGAAAGAACAGCAAGCTGGACGAGCGTTGTACGCGACCGACGTGGCGACCGGTGACCGAGGAACAGATTTTACGTGTCCACGACGCAGACACGATCAGGGGCGTCGAAAGCGTGGCCGAAGGTGGCGGCGGAATGCTCGACCCCGACACGATCGTCAGTCCACGTTCGTTTGAGGCCGCCAAGATGGCGGCGGGTGCGGCCTGCGATGCCGTCCGACGGGTTGTTGCCGACGAAGATACCAATGCGTTGTGCCTGGTGCGGCCGCCGGGACATCATGCGAACGACTATCGTCCGATGGGGTTCTGCCTGATGAACAACATCGCCGTGGCAGCTCGGGTTGCCACCGAGGAACTGGGACTCGATCGCGTGCTGATCGTTGACTGGGACGTGCATCACGGTAACGGCACACAGGATATCTTCTGGCAAGACCCGCAAGTTGGCTTTCTATCGATGCACCGGTTTCCGTTTTATCCCGGGACTGGATCGGCTGACGAAACGGGTGGCGGTGCAGGGCAGGGGACGATCGTGAATTTGCCGATTCGTTTCGGCACGCTGAGGCAGGATCAGCTAAAAGGTTTTCGAGCCGAAGTTGAGAAACTGGCCGACAAAATGAAACCGCAACTGGTTTTGATCAGCGCCGGTTTTGACAGCCACGTGAATGATCCGATCGGATCACTGAAACTGGAAAGCGAAGATTTTTCGGCGCTCAGTCGAATCGTGTTGGACGTGGCCAAGACGCATGCCGGTGGTAAAGTCGTCAGTCTGTTGGAGGGCGGTTACAACCCGACAGCACTCGCTGAAAGCGTTGAATGTCATTTAACGGAATTGCTCAAGTAGTCCAGTGCTCGCCGCAGGCCAACCTCGCCGCTCTACCGACGTCGCTCAGCGCCGACCTTCTACCTTGCCGCTCGGCAAACCGATCGCGGATTCGGTGAGACCTACGGTCAGACTAGATGCTACTGCGTCGGGCTTCGGGAGACCCGCGCATCGCCTGCCACTCCGCGCTGGCGACCTGTTCGCTACAACACGGATGCAACCGCCTGACAGAGCTGATCCATCGTATCCTCGCTCATCCCTGCCACATTGATGCGTCCGCTACCGACGATGTAAATGCCGTGCTTGGCTTTTAGCTCGTCGACCTGCATCGGGGTCAACCCGCTAAAGGAAAACATGCCGCGCTGGGGTAACAAGAATCCAAAGTCGTGGCCCTCTTTCTTCATCGTTTCAACGAATTGAGTCCGCAGTCGCGTGATCCGTTCGCGCATCTCGGTCAGTTCTTCTTTCCAGATTGCGGTCAGACCCGCGTCGTCCAACACGGTTGCAACGATCGCCGCGCCGTGCCGCGGCGGATTGCTGTAGTTGGTTCGCACAACCGTCTTTAACTGACTGAGTGATGCCTTGGCCGCATCAGCATCCGCCGTCACAACGGAGATCGCGCCAACTCGTTCGCTGTACAGACCAAAGTTTTTAGAGAACGAAGTGCATATAATCGCCTCGTCCACCGCACCGAGGACCGTTCGCAAACCGACAGTGTCTTGATCCAGTCCATCGCCAAAACCCTGATAAGCAAAATCGATCAGCGGCAGAAGCTGCTTTTCGGCAACGACGGCGGCAATCTCTTTCCATTGCTCGGCAGTCGGATCGATTCCGGTCGGATTGTGACAACACGCGTGCAGCAAGACGGCGTCACCGGCAGACGTCTTCGCTCGCAAGTCTTCGATCATGCTATCGAAGTCCAGCGAAGTCCGGTCGCCTCCCAAGTAGCGATAGGTTTCCGCCGGCAAACCGGCGGCGGCGAACACGGCCGGATGATTTGCCCACGTCGGTGACGAGATCCAAATGCGAATCGGCGACAGTTGGGCGACCAGAAAATCTGCTGCCACTCGCAACGCTCCAGTCCCGCCAGGAGTCTGTACGACCGCGATCCGTTGCGCGTCGACAGAACCGTCAAAAACCAACGATCGCACGTGAACTCGATAATCCGGCAAGCCATCGATCGCCAAGTATCCTTTCGTGGCTTCGTTGTCGACCAGTTTTCGCTCCGCTTCCTTGACGCAGCGCAGCACCGGTGTTTGACCCGAGGCATCCTTGTACACACCAACGCTGAGGTTCATCTTGTGGGGGTTGGGGTCGGACAAGTACGCCTCGGTCAGTCCCAAAATGGCGTCGGGCGGTGCGGTTGGAATGGAAGACAGCCGATGGACGGTCTGCGAATGAGTGGCGGTCATGACAACGGTTTAGGCGTGAGTGTAGGTAGGTATCGAAGCCGAACAGGCTAACATGTCGATCGAGTTGTCCCAAGTCGCCCAACTCCCAATCGATTTGGGGTCAGTCGCCCCACCAGAGCTAGAATGTCGAATCCTGAGATCATCATCGTCGGTGCCGGCTCGGCAGGCTGCTTATTAGCCCATCTGCTGGCCAAGGATGGCACACCGGTCACGCTCCTCGAGCCCCCGTCGACGGCGGCTGCCGAGCATCGATCGACAACGGCCCGCTCGATGGCTGCACCTGTTGGGCAGCAGTGAAGACTGGGATTTTTCCACGGCAGCGGTCGAAGGACTTGCCGGAAGATCGCTGCGTTGGCCGCGTGGCCGAGGTCTCGGCGGCAGCAACCGGATCAACGCGATGATCTGGTTCCCACCGACGGATCAGGACTTGGACGAATTTGCCAGCTTCAGCCGTTGGAGTCCCCAGCAGTTGCGGGACTCTTTCGCTGACGTTGAATCGATCGTCAAACCCCAACCACCACGCTGGTTGAGCGAGTCATCGCAACGATTTCTTGAAGCAGCCAGTTCGATCCCCAACAGTCGGCCAATGATCTACCAACGCGTCAACCGTCAAGGCCGGCGTTGGAATCCGGCCGAGTTACTGGAGGGCTCCGGCGTGAACGTGGTTCGCGCGGCCGTCGACCGAGTCATCTTCGACGGTAACCGGACATGCGGAGTCCAACTGGTCGGCGGGGAATCGATCACCTGCAGCGGGGAAGTCATCCTGTGCGCTGGCACGATTGGAACACCGGCCGTTTTGATGCGCAGTGGCATCGGACCTCGTGACGTGCTCGATCGATGCAACATCGATGTTCGACATGAATCAGCAAACGTCGGCGCGAACTTGCAAGACCACCTGATCATGCCCGTGATCTTCCGCATCCAATCGCAGCATCGATTCCCGACGCAATCATCGACAGCGGATATCGCGCGATGGCAAACCGTTGGCAGCGGGCCGCTGGCGTCGAACATCGCCGAGTGTGGAGGCTTGTACGAAAACGGCCGCATTCAAATTCACGTCACGCCGACGCATTACTTGACGTATCCTGGTCCAGACGCCGCGGCCGCCATGACAATCGCGGTCAACGCGACCAAGCCAAAATCACGTGGGCGACTGAGAATCAGTTCAGCAGATCCAGACGCCTGCCCCATCATTGAGCCAGACTATTTGGACAGCGGACCCGATTTACAAACAACCATTGACGGTGTTCATCTTGCCCGCGAGATTGCCAATGGTGAGCCGCTATCGGCGTGGACAACGGGCGAGCTATTGCCAGGATCCAAACGTCAAAGCGATGAATCGATCGCGCGTGCGATCACGCGATACGCCCAGACCTTGTACCATCCCGTTGGGTCATGCGCGATCGGAGACGTCGTTGATGAGAATCTGCAAGTCCGCGGGTTCAGCAACCTTTCGATTGTCGACGCGTCTGTCTTGAACACGATCACCACGGGCAATCCAAATTCAATGTTGATGACGATCGCCAAACTAGCCGCCACACTACGTGTAAAATAGCCCGACCGAACGAGCAAGAAGCATTAGATGTGCGAGCAACACACGGGGAATCAGATATGTACCGACGGTTCACTTGCCTCATTTTCTTGGCAACACCGAGTTGACGATTGAGAAACCACTTTCAGCGGCCGCCCAGCGCGTGCTTTCTCATAGCGGCGTGATCCGGGCCATCACGCCCAAAGCGGATTCGGCAGGCATTCCGATTTTCGCTTTCACGCAAACGGGAACCGCACAAGTCGGCTTTCCCCGAGAGGCATGCGACGATCGGTCCTGCGGCGGCGGCGGGCGCAGTTGGTATGGATTTCAAACCACCGGAATCAGATATCGGGTTGTTCCCGATGCTGCGACCACAGAGTGCTTGGGAAAACGAAGAACGCAGCGATGGTCTCGATTTGGTCAGCAATTCCGGATCCGTCATCGTCGGTCCCCAGCCAAGGGAACTGTAGGACCAAAAACACCTGAATCGGTCCATTTTGTTGACCCGCCACTGCGAGCTTGTTAATTTCAAGCGTGTGGGAAAACCGAGTCCTCGTCTGTTTTGCTCGGTTGGGGGTGTATGATGCGAGCCAGCCTCGCTGTGACTTATCTGTGTGCACTTGCACTCGTCTCGACAGGCGATGAGCCTGCCGCCGATGAACGTTTGGTCTGGCAATCAGCGTTCGCGCCGCTATCGGCGAAGGATGCGAACCATTCACTGGCAGTGATCCTGATCACCAATGACGACGCTGCTGAGACAATCAAGCCGGCCAAAGACGACGACGTTCAAGAGGTCGCCGACCTTTGGTGCAAGCTGAACTTTGAATGGTCATTCCGCAAAGCGATTCGCACGCGAGCTGACTTGGCCGAGCATTGCCATCTTCAATTCCTGCCGGCGGGAACAGCAAAGACCTTGACGGGCGGAAGTTCCCGCAACCAGCCGGCGCGGGCTATCGTCGCAGTTTGTGATGTCAATTATCGGTTGCTGTCGCTTTCGGTCGGCGTTCCCGAGGCAGATGAAGTATTGACAATCATCGAAGACGCCCAGCAAGTGCAGTCAATGATCAACTTGCACGAGCCGGACCAAGCCAAGCTAGCGATCGCTGATCGCAGTATGACTCGACTCGCCAGAATTTGGCGCGACGCGTTAAAAGAAATGCTGGCCACCATCGATGTCGGTAACGATGACGAAGCCAATGAAACGGCTGAATCATCCGATCCGTCGAATTCGCTGCTTGGCCGCATCGGGGTCACGTTCGAGGAAGTTTACTTGGTCGATGTCAGATTACGTTTCGGGATGACCAAATCATCCGATCACACACGACTGGTCCTGCTGGAGCAGCACCAAGAGACGCGTCGCCCCTGGTGCGAGTCGATGATACCCTTCGTTGCCGGGACCGACTTTGCTGAGACATGGATACCGCTGACCGAAGCCGTTTGGCATGCCGACGTCGTTGTCAGTGATGTCGACAGCGAAGAACTATTGAGTTGGTGGGATTTGCAGATCAAGAGCGATCCCGTTGTCTTGGCAATCCAACCGCCACTGCTTGCCCGGCAACGATCGTGGCCGCCGGTGGAAGTTGGTGGCGTGGCTGACAAACGCGGACTCGGCTGGCAGGATTTGCAAAAGCTGCTGCTGGAACTCCCCTATCAAAACATCGACGCAAAGCAACTCGCGGCGTTGATTCGCGAGCGTGATCTGGCACCCGTCGATATCGTGTCACCCACTCGCGCACGTTACTTGCTGTACGAACCCAACAAAAGAGCTGCTTGGGCAATCCGCGAAGGCGACATCCCCGGCAAACACATTGGCCGCGTCAAGCGAATGATGAAGAAATGAAACCCACCACTATTGAATGTGAGATCTGACATGCTTAGACACCATCGTCCAATGAACATGCTGTCTTTCGTCGTCGCCGTCATGATGTCGGGGCCGGCTTTCGCCGTCTCACCGCAGAGCATTGAGCTTGGACGTCAGCTCTTTGAGCGGAATTGGACTCCGGGTAATCCGACACTGGGCAGTGATGGACTTGGCCCGCTGTTCAATGGTCAGTCATGTGTCGCATGTCATCACCAGGGAGGTGTCGGTGGCGGCGGGGACGCCGATTCAACGCCAAAGCCATCGGTATCGAAAAGATGGAAATCACTGGTGGTATGGTCGATAGGGATGTCGTCGCACGGATGGTCAGTACCTTTCATCCAGGATTCATTGGACCCCGCGGCACCGTCAACAATACGCTCGCACTTTCGCATCATGGCGGATCGCCGATGTTTCAGAGTGCACGCGCCAACATGATGGCTCAGATCGATACCGAATTCAGTGCCGAAGGTGGCTCGACTGGGCCAGCCGAAGTCCGGCAAGGCTTAGCAACGCCAATTCTGTTCACCAACCAAGTTGGCAACTACAAGGTAACGATTCGAGCACGCCTGTATCAACGAAACACTACCCCGCTGTTTGGACTCGGGCTCGTCGACAAGGTCCGAGGACGTGATCTTGAAGAGCAATTCAAGCTGCAGAAACAGCACCCGGAAGTTAGCGGTCGGCCATCAACGCTTGGCGACGGGCGCTACGGCAGGTTCGGCTGGCGCGGGAATATCGCGACGCTGCTGGAGTTTTGTGACCAAGCCTGCGCCGCGGAAGTGGGCTTGGAAACCAGTCGCAAACGACAGCCGCGTGATCCAATGACGCCCGGATACCGGAATCCGACAGTCGACATCAAAGACGGTCAGATCGTCGCGATGCGTGATTTCTTAGCCGCGCTTCCGGCGCCTGTGCGAGAGCTGCCATCGGACAGCGACGAACGTGCAATGGCCATTCGCGGTGAACAACTGTTTGCGTCGGTGGGCTGTGCCGTCTGTCACGTTGCCGACATGGGGCCGGCCAAAGGTCTGTATAGCGATTTATTGCTTCATGATATGGGGTATGAATTGATCGATCTGAATCACGCCGAACCGTACATTGATCGAGCAACGCCGGCCAGCCGTACGACGAAAGACGTGAACAGTATCACTCGACAAGTCGATCGCAATACGACCGGCTATTACGGCGGCAGCGAGTCCATGACGCAAGAGATCATGCCCTCGGGCGGCGTTGCGTGCTGGTGGAAGTGGTGGTCCTGGCGACCGACGTGGTTCGATTCGTCCGACGCCTTACTATCGATTCGAGTCTCCCACTCAGCCAAGGGAACAGATCAAGTTTGTCTCGCTGGATTCCGAAAGCTGGGAGGACGAAGAAGTTTCGGTGCAGGAGACCGATATCAATCGTCGCTTCCGAACGGGACGAACTCAGACGGGCACGCAGCGCGTCACCGAAAAGCGCAAGGTGACCATCACCCGAGAAGACTACGTTCGTTTGCATATCGCGCCGACCAACTTCAACCAGGAATGGCAGACACCGCCGCTGTGGGGACTGCGTGACTCCGCTCCCTACATGCACGATGGTCGAGCCGAAACGGTGTTGGAGTCGATCGCGATGCACGATGGCGAATCCGCGGGAAGTCGTGATCGGTTTTTGCAGTTATCGTTGGCAGACCGCCAAGCCGTGTTAGCATTCCTGAATACGTTGGTCGCCCCACCCAGCGCTCCTGTGCGGGCGAATTAGGGGCGAGAGTCTGGGACTTCCGCAAGGTCGGGCTCTTGCCCGTTGAAGCGGAACTCCGTCCAGTTCCGCTACGAAAACACGACGGAGCCGACAACAAGTCTGCCTGCCTTGCCCAAAGTGACCTCTCCAGTTTGACTACCAGCCACTATATTTCTGTGGCCTGGCGGTCGGACGTTTCGAGTGCCAAGAATGGCGTCGAAAGCATTTAGAGGGAGTTTTGCACGGTACATGTCCGGGCATCCAGCGAACCGCGGCATCCTCCGCACCCTGATTGATAACTCCATTCTGTTGATTGCCGGGACGGTCGTAGCCCTCGTGTGGGCCAATATCGCCCATCAACGAGGTAGCAGTAGCTATCAGGACTTCATCCATTTTGACGTCCGCACACTCTGGGGGGGCAACCCGTCCGAGGGCCCGCACGACACGGGGCACCAACCGAGCGATCATGAGGACCCAAGTAGCGCAGCGGAGAAGGGCCAAGCCCTCTCTGGTCGCACCGCGGACACCGAAAGTGATGGTCGACCGCAACGACTACGAATCCCAGCACCACTGTTACCATCTTGGATTCATCATCAATGATGTGTTGATGGCGCTGTTTTTTGCGATGGCCGCCAAAGAAGTCTGGGAATCGATGTTGCCCGGTGGCAGCGCTCGCCAACCCTCGAAAGGCGGCCACGCCGCTAATGGCCACGCTGGGCGGAATCGTCGGACCGGCACTTGTCTACGTTGGAGGCGCCTACTTCGTCGGCCCCGAGGCGCTCCAGCAGTTTGGCAGAGGTTGGGCCGTCCCCTGTGCCACGGACATCGCTTTTAGCTACCTGATGGCGCGAATCATCTTCGGCGTCGGGCATCCGGCAATCGCGTTTCTGCTGTTGTTGGCGATTGCTGACGATGCTGCAGGGCTGTTGATTCTGGCCGTGTTCTATCCCTCGGCACCGGTCGTTCCCGCTTGGTTGCTGTTGACCGTCGGGGCGATGGTGCTGGCGGTTTGTTTGGGAAAGCTGCGTGTGCACACTCACTGGGCCTACTTATTGGGTCCCGGTATGATCAGTTGGTATTCGTTTTACCAAGCCAACATCCACCCCGCACTTGGTTTGGTTCCGATCATCCCGCTGATCCCGCACGCTCATACCGACTTGGGATTGTTTGCGCCGAGGAACTGAAACGCCACGACACATTGAATGAGTTCGAGCAATTTTGGAAGATGCCGGTCGAATACGTTCTTGGCATGTTTGGGCTGGCCAACGCCGGCGTCGTCTTCAGCAGCCTGGGAACCGGAACATGGCTGGTTCTGGGTGGGCTGTTGATTGGAAAACCGGTGGGGATCACGTTGCTGACTCTGTTTGCCGAGAAAGGGCTCAACCTGGAAAAGCCGTCCGGCATGGACTATCGCCACGTGTTCACGCTAGGCGTGGTCGCAGGCATGGGCTTCACGGTTGCCTTGTTTGTATCTGTTGCCGCATTCACGCAGCCTGGAACCATCCAGGACTCTGTAAAAATGGGTGCGCTGTTAAGCTTTGCCGCCGCGCCGCTGGCTTTCATTCTCGGCAAGCTGCTTGGGATCCGACCGGGACACCCGCTCGACGCGGAAGGCCAGTCGTCGGACGTTGAAGATAAGGTGTGCTAGCATCGTGCGGTTCATGACGGTCAGTTTTCCCCCAACAGCATTCTCCAGCGCTACGAAGTGTGATTCCCCACCATGCTTAGTTAATAGACTTCTCAATAACTGATTGACTTGAGGACAAGCTCTCGATGCACCAAGAAGACTTACCTGTCGAAGCGATAGGCGAAGATGAATTTCAACGGCCGCAACCGGCCGATGAGCCGATAACAACTGTCGACTCCGGTGACTTGATCAGGGTCATGCGGCACACCATCGATCGGTTAGAAAAGGATCAAACCGCGCGCGGCGATCTGAAGATCCTGTCGCGAACGCTGCGCGAACTTCGTTACGCCTTTACCGTCTTTCGGCCCTATCGCCGTCGCCGCAAGGTCACGGTTTTTGGATCCGCCCGCACGCCGCCCGACCATCCGGAGTACGAAGCGGCGGCAGAACTTGGACAGAAAATGGCCGAACACGGCTGGATGGTGATCACCGGCGCAGGCGGAGGCATCATGGAAGCCGCTCACAAAGGTGCGGGTCGTGAGGCATCGATGGGACTGAACATCATGTTGCCGTTCGAGCAGAGCGCAAATCGTTACATCGAAGGTGATGCCAAGCTGGTCACGATGAAGTATTTCTTCACTCGTAAGTTGATGTTCGTCAAAGAATGCAGCGGCGTCCTCTGTTGCCCGGGAGGTTTCGGTACGCTGGACGAAGCACTGGAAACGTTGACGTTAATGCAAACCGGCAAGCAAACGATGATTCCGTTGGTTCTGCTGGACCACCCCGGTGGCTGTTATTGGAGCGACCTTGGTAGGTTCATTGAAAAGAATTTGCGTGATGGCGGCATGATCAGTCCTGAGGACGTCAGGATGTACAAGATCACGAACTCGGTTGACGAAGCGATCGACGAGATGTTGGGTTTTTACAACGTCTATCACAGCATGCGTTACGTGCGGAACCAGCTTGTCTTCCGCATCAAGCAAGAACTGAGCGAAGACAGTTTGGATCGAATCCAAACTGACTTTGCCGACATTCTGGTTGATGGACAATTCAGCCAGTCGCAAAGCGCTTCCCGAGGAAAGCGGCGAGCCCGATTTGGCGCATCTGCCCCGTCTTGTCTTTCACTTCGATCGGCGGTCTTTGGGACGATTAAGGATGCTGATCGACTTCATCAACGGTCGGCCCGACTGAGTTTTCTTTTTGATGATTCGCGCCCACGTTAGGATGGACCCGCGATACCTTCTTGTTCCAAGGGTGAATTGATGCGATATCTGACTTGCTGGTCGATCCTGGGGCTTGCGGTCGCCCTGGGATCGACGTGCGACGCCATCGAAGATCACTGCGTTGTGGCCAGCGTTCATCCGCTGGCAACCGATGCCGGGATTGCCGCTTACCAGCATGGTGGAAACGCCGTCGATGCTGCGATCGCAACCGCGCTGACGTTGGGCGTTGTCGACAACCACAACTCCGGCATCGGCGGCGGATGCTTCATTCTGATCCACGATCCTGATGGCAACATCACGGCGATCGATGGTCGGGAAACGGCGCCAATGGCGGCGACCGCCGACATGTACCTGCGCGACGGCAAGGCTCAAAGTCAACTCAGTACCATCGGTCCGCTCGCCGTCGCGGTGCCCGGTGCACTGGCGGCATACGATCTGGCTTTGCGCTCGTTTGGAAAAACCGAACTGGCCGACGCGCTGCGTTCCGGAGAGGAGATTGCGGCCAACGGTTTTCCGATCGACCGGGTTTATGCGGGAAAACTTGCAGCGAAGGTTAAACAAATCGCGCGGTTTCCAGGAAGTCGCCAGGTCTTGCTGAAAGCGGACGGTTCACCCTACGAGGAAGGAGAAATACTGCAGCAGGTCGATCTTGCTGACACCTATCGCGCGATCGCCCAGCATGGCATCGAATGGTTTTATCGCGGACCGTTTGCCAAAGCAGTCGACAAATGGATGCGAGAAAACGGCGGAATCGTGACGGCGGACGACTTTGACCGTTACCTGCCAGCCCTGCGAAACGCCATCGTCACCGACTATAGAACATGGAAGATCATCGGCTTTCCACCTCCCAGCAGTGGCGGCGTGCACGTCGCGCAAATCTTGAACATGTTGGAAACGTTTGATCTGCGCCGCGAGTATGAACAGGATCGCGCACGGGCGACGCACATCACGATCGAGGCGATGAAACTCGCCTTTGCCGACCGCGCCCATTGGCTTGGTGATGCTGATTTCGCTCGCGTGCCCTTGGGACTGATCGACAAAGACTACGCGCGATCGCTCGCCGTTCGCATCAACTTGACTCGACCAACCAACGTACCCAGTCACGGTGAACCGCAAAAATTTGACCAGCGACACTTTGGACGCCACACAACTCATATCGCCGCTGCCGACACAGCGGGCTATTGGGTTGCGATCACCGCGACGGTGAACACGACGTTTGGATCCAAAGTCATCGTGCCGGGCACCGGCGTGGTGCTGAACAATGAAATGGATGACTTTTCCAGCCAGCCCGGCGTGCCCAACGCCTTCGGTTTGGTGGGAGCGGAAAACAACGCGATCGCACCTGGTAAGCGACCGCTGTCCAGCATGAGCCCGACGATTGTGCTGGACCAGCGCGGCAATCCCGTGATGACCGTGGGTGCCGCGGGCGGCCCAAAAATTATCACCCAAGTACTACTCGCAATCACTCGATCGTTGGACTTTGGGCAATCGCTTAGCCAGGCGGTTGGCGGCCCCAGATTCCACCACCAATGGCGTCCCGATGCAGTGCTGGTGGAAAACGCCATGGATCGATCGGTGGTGGAGCAGCTCAAGAAGTACGGCCATCGGGTCACCTCGGTCGAGCATAGCGGCATCAGCCAAGCGATTCGTCGTTCCGAGTCCGGCGAATTGATCGGCGTTCACGATCCCCGAGTACCGGGAAAAGTAGCTCGTGCGGTTCGTGCTGCGGCGAAGCCAGACAAAGAGTTGGTGCCGGCCAACTGAAGCGTTGTTCACGCAGCGGTAGGTCAAGCGGCTCTCAGGCCGCGCCAACCCACCCATTCTTTATCGCTTGCCAAAACAGATCAACACGCCAGCCAACGCCGCTAATTGGCTGGGCAGTAAGATCCATAGGGGCACGCCCCAGCCAATCGGTAGTGTTCCCAAAACGATCGATACGCCACCAACCAACAAGGCGTATGGCAATTGAGTCATCACGTGCGATATGTGATCGCATCCCGACGACTGTGACGAAAGAATCGTCGTATCTGAAATGGGTGAGCAATGGTCACCGAACACCGCCCCCGACAGGACGCTGGCAACGGAAGCCAGTAAGACCGGATCTCCGGGATCGACGCGGCCGTGCTGCGACTGCAGCAAGCTGTAAGTCAACGTGACCGTCATCGGCATCAGAATTCCCATCGTGCCAAAACTTGTTCCCGTGGCAAACGACAACACGGCCGCCAGCACAAAGACGACGGTCGGCATCAGACGCGTTGTGGTTGATACGTTTGCGACTGCTGTGGTTGAGTCGTCCCTTGGCAAGACTTGATCCGCCAGATACTCGGCGGTGTAGAGCCGCTGGTCCTTGAACTGGAAAGCAGTTTGCGGCGCGGCACCGTCGACACTTTTGCTTCCCGTCATTCGCGAAAGTGCCGAGGCACACCACAAAATCGCAATCGCGGGCAAGACGATTCGCATGCCAGCGGAGGCAGCAGACGCAATCTGTGAATTGCTCAGTAGTCGTTGAATTCGGCACAATAGCGCGACAGTCACCAATCCTGTCAGCGAACCGTACATCAGCGCCATGCTCGAATCAGCCGCTCCCACAATGTCTCTTAATGTTGCCTCTTCGCCCCCTGACTGCTTGCCCGTCGTGAAGATCAGCCGAATGACCACGATCAGCGTCACGGCAATGGGAATGACGGCGTTGTACCAGCGGGCCGGCTGCTGATCGGCTGCCGATTCCAGGGCCTTCGACTCGTCCGTCGCGATTGTTTTCGCTCGCTGTGCTCGTTCCACCTTCAACATCGGTCCAAAGTCACGACCGGTCAGCGCGATCATGGGAACAAAAAGCAACGCCATCACGGCGTAGAATCGATAGGGAATGCTGGCGATAAACAACTCGATGGCGCTGAGCCCCGCATCAGACTCGATGCCGCCCAGGCCGTCATGGATGTAGTCCAGTTCAACCGCGATCCATGTCGACAACAGCGCCAGACTGGCAACCGGCGCGGCCGTGGAATCGACCAGATAGGCGAGTTTTTCACGCGAAATTTTCAGCCGGTCGCAAACACCGCGGAGCGTGCTGCCCAGTAAGATCGTGTTGGTGTAATCATCGAAAAAGACGACGAGTCCCAGCAGCCACGTCGTCAACTGTCCACTTCGGCGACCGCGGGCGAAACGCGAAAGCAGGTTCACGAGTCCTTGCATACCGCCGCTGCTTGAAATCACTCCGACCATCGCACCCATCAGCAGCGTGAATGCAAAGACGCGCATCTTTCCCGGATCAATCAGCGTGGGCCAAAGATGGACTTCGCAGGTATCCCAGATCGCGACCAGCGGATTGCCGCCAGCTGTGATCAGTGCGCCGCAAAAAACACCAACCACCAACGAAACAACCGCTTTGCGGGTGACGATTGCCAACACGATGGCAATCAGCGGTGGCAGCAGGCTGAACCAGCCGTACGGATGATCGTCCATGGTTGATTCAACGTCCGCTGCTTGCGTTTCTCACTTATTTCACTGAAACCGCCAGGGTGATCATTTGTCGTGACCCAGGCCCACCATCTCCAGTAGCCTCAGTGCATTGGTGGTCGGCGAAACACCTTGTCGCATCTTGTAGTCAAACGTCATTTGCTCGTTGCCTTCGGCGTCGGGCTCAATCGTTTCCCGAAAATGGACCGGTGTGGCCAACGACTGAAGCTGGGGATCGTCGGCAAGCTCCAAGTCGTGTGTGCTGATCGCGCCGATCGTGTGGGACTGAATTAGGTGCCGCAACACCTGCACCACTGCGATTTGCCGTTCCCGACTGTTGGTGCCCTGAAGAATCTCGTCCAGCAAGAACAACAGAACTTGATTGGGATCGCTGGTCAATTGCTCCGCTTGATCAACGACTTTCTTCAACCGTTTGAGTTCGGCCATGTAAAAGGAAACGCCTTCGCCGACGTCGTCCCGCACGCGGATGCTGGTCGCCAGGTTTACCGACGGCAAGTGTCATTTCTTTCGCACAGACGGGCGCACCAACAGCGGCCAACGAAACGTTCAAGCCGATGCTTCGCAGCAACGTACTCTTGCCCGACATATTGCTGCCGGTCACCAACAACACCGTGCCCGGCGGCCCCACCGACACATCGTTGCAAACACGGCCCTGATCTGGCAGCAGCGGATGACCGATCGAAGTCACTTGGACAATCTGTTGAACGTTGGGATCGTCCAGTGGGGCATTGCCCAACCAGGATACTCATCTCGCATCGCCGCAATCGACATCAACGATTCAAGCTCGCCCAAGGCCTGAAACCAGAGGCCAACGTCGGCGGCGAATTTTGCTTGCCATGCCTCAAGTCGTTTCAGCACCCGCACATCCCACAGTGCAAACGATTGCAGCGGCAGGTACAGCAAGAACGTTGCCGCCGACTGTCGCATCGACCCAGCCGAGGCGATCTTCTGCAGTTCGCCCATTCCGACTTCGGCCGAACGTTCGCCACTCAGGATCGCGTGCCGAATTCGAGCCAGACAACCATCGAGATTCGACCATCGGCAATGACTGTGCTGTGTGAAAAAGCTCTTGATAGTTGCCGACCGCTTGGCGAGTCGACATCGCGATCGAAAAGATTTGATGCGCTGGCCCGAGCATCGCACCGGTCAATCCAAAGTTGACAACGGTTAACGTGATCAGCCCAAAGCCGCCGTACTTGAGTGCTGATCGCGGCAGCATGCCTGTCAAGCTGACGACCACCACGATCAAGAGCGCAACCGCGATCAGGGCCGATAGGTTGGCCCAACCAATCAGCCAACGACGTGAAGCGAGCCAAGGCTCACCCGTCGCCCAGGCAACGAAACGATCCGGGTCACCACTACTTTCGCCGACTTGCCGCGACAGTGCGTAGAACCGCACTCGTTCTTCGTGAAGTGGTGCCAGCGCCCTCACGGCGCTGGCCCGTTCCTTGGCGACAGTCGCATCAGCCGATCCGGCCAACCATTGCGCCAAGCGTGCGAACGCCTGCGGTTGTGCCCGCCATCGACACCAGATGAAACAATGATGTCTTCCCGAGCAGATCGAGGTCATCGGCAACGTCACGCTGATGCTCGCTGAGCGAGACGCTTGCCAGTTGGTCCGTCAGTTTCTTATTGGCAAGTTTGTCCCAATCACGATTTAGCCGGGCAATCAACCGCGCAAAGACAGCACGATTGCGATGAAGTTCGGTGAGCTTGTCGCGGACCGGTTCGTTGGCCACCACGACGACGACGAAAACAACGATGGCGAGCCAGGCAACCGTGCTGACCCAGGAACCGACATCGGCAAAATAAGCGAACAGCCAGGCGCAAATCGCAAAAAAGAACAAGGCGACGCGAACGGTACTGAACCAGCCGTCGATGTTCTTCAAACGCGCCCGCTCGCTGCCGATCGATTCAAGCTGCTGCTCGTATCGCCGCAGCGCTTCGCTGGCATCACCCAATCCTGCCAGCGGCTCTGTGTCTGCAACGGTCAAGCCGACTTTACCTCCAGATGTGGATGGCGCACCGATCCCCCGGTACCTCCCTCCACAACCTTTAACGCCACGCGATCCTGTAGGTTGGGACGAAAGATCGTCAACAACAGCAGCGGTAGAAACCAAGCGATGTAAAGTCCGCCACCATAGCCGTGCCAAAACTGCGCCGCCACCATCACGGCAGCCGAACAACTAATCAGCGTGCCGAGATTTTTGGGTGATGGCCAGATGGCAAACAAGACGCTCAAGATGCCGAAACCAACAATCACCGGGAGTCGCCAGATCGGACTCCAACCCAGACCCCAAATCCCGCGGGGCTCCATCGTCGGCGTGAACAAACCAAACATCAGTCGGAAATGGTCCAACAACGAATCGGTGCCTCCCAGCGACAACAACATCACCAAAATACCGAGCGTGACCACGGTTCCGATGACAAAGCGACGTACACCGCGCTGCCAATAGAAACTGAGCCACAGTGGCAGGAGGAACAGTGGATAGTAAACCAACCCCGCAGCGAGCCCGAAAAACACTCCAGCGATGGATGGCTTGCGATACATCAAGACCGCCCACAACATCAGCGCCGCCGGCAAGGCGTGATCGACACGGCCCGTCATCTGTGCGGTGTAGGGAAGCATCAGGTACAACGCCGCGCAACCAACTCCGGCCCGCACGTTTCCGAAATGACGGCCTCCGATCAGGACGACGCCGCTGACGATTGCCAAATGAGCCAGGATCGCCAGGATCTTGGCGATCATCGTCCAACGGCGTTGCGACGGATCGAGGTCGGTTGGCGTCGGCGGCTCCTCACCCGCCAGGGCGCTACTGACCGGCCGCGTCGTGATTGTCGGCAACCGGTGCATCAGCGCGTATCCGGGACCAAGCTCCGGTCCCTGCCAGACGCGCATCCGCGGCGTGCTGGTGACGACGTTGCCCATCATGAAAACGAACAACGAAATGCTGATAAAATACAAGCCGCCGGTGGTCAAATTGGGATTCAGTAGCGGACGTCGCACCATCAACGGATCCAGCAACAAGCGAACCAAGATCAAGGACTGGACGACAAACAGCGTCAAGAATCCGTAGTACTGGATGTCTTGGGGCGTGTAGCCAAGCACGGCCGAGACGGGCTGCGATGCATCCGCCGTTTCTGCACGGGAGGCTTCTTCTTGCTCCGTTTTTTCGTCGCTGTCGTCGGCATCAGAAACGGCTTGATCCAGTTGGTGCCCCAAGGCGGCTTCGACTTCCTGAACGTCCACTTGCGCCAGCACGTGCGGCGTGAAATGGATCAGCGTCGTTGCGGACGAATGCCGCTGGGCACTTTGCTGATTCACGGTCGGTTGCGTGGCCCGCAACTGGCGTGCTGCGATCGCCTCAGACTCCAGTTGCCGAAGTTCTTGCCGCCTGCCTTCGTGTACCATCAGCAGGCCGGGAGCAAGCATGATCAGCAGCACGATATCAAGATTTCGGACACTCCAGAAACGGTGAAAAACAAAGAACAAGCCAATGGTTAAGAACGACGACATGTAAACCCATGTCGTCGGGTCGGGCCGTTTGTAGTAGTACAGCCATTCGCCCATCGAACTGTAGCAGCGGCATCTTGCCGCAACCTCAAAGGAACACGACTGCCGGTCATCAGCGTGACTGGCCGACCCAACCAGTAGTTGCCACTGGATGGTTTTTTCTGGACTCAACAAGATACGATGAATTCGGCGTGTTGAATAGGATAACGAGGGCTTGCAGGGACCCGCAAAAGCCGACAATCAGCGACGAAAACCGCGCCCGACGACGAAAAGACGATCGCCGAGCTTCGTAATCTGGAGGCGCGGTCCGCTCAGATGCTGGCGGCCGCCCAGATCACCTCCATTGGCCAACTGCGGGATTTAGGCCCTTTGGTCGCTTTTCTGGCGGTAAAACAGGCCGGTGAGCGACCGTCAATGAATCTGCTTTGGGGGCGATCGCGGCCGGACTTCAAGACCGCCACTGGACCGACCTCAGCAAAGTTGAGAAAGCCGATCTGCGTCGGCAACGGAAGGAACTGACCCAGTGAATCAACATAATCGCAATAATTGCACGTTGGAGGCGCCGACAAGGCACAAGACGTGCACGAGAAATCGCCTCTGAGAACGCTCGATCCTAGGACTTGATGCTTCACCTGAGAGGAATGACATGACCGATGCCAATGACGCCCAGCCACCCGAATTGGTGAGCCTGGAAACGGATCGTCCGATCTGGGATCGTTTCTTCACGATCGCCCCGTTAGTGGTGATTGGATCGCGCGAACAAGATGGGTCGTACGACTTGGCACCCAAGCACATGGTCACGCCGCTGAGTTGGGACAACTACTTCGGGTTCGTTTGCACACCGGAGCATAGCACCTATCAGAACATACGACGGGAGAAAGTATTCACGGTCAGTTTTCCAACAATCGATTCGGTGGTCCTGACCAGCTTGGCAGCCTCGCCGCGGTGTGGCGACGACACCAAGCCCGCGTTGGAAGCTTTGCCGACCTTTCCGGCCAAGCGAATTGATGGACGCTTCCTGAAACAATCTTCGTTGTTTTTCGAGTGCGAACTCGATCGCATCATCGATGACTTTGGTGCGAACAGCCTGATTTCCGGTCGCATCGTCGCAGCTCATTTGGTTCCGGGCGCACTGCGTAGCATGGACGTTGACGATCAGGACACCATCGCCGCGGCACCGCTGTTGGCTTACGTGTCTCCGGGACGCTACGCGACGATCGATCAAAGTCACTCGTTTCCTTTCCCGCAAGGGTTTCAGCGAACCAAGGATTCAGCATCGTGAATGGTGATACCGCTAAAAAGATCTTCACGCACTTGCGAAGCAAGCAAGACGACATGGTTCGCCTCCTTTCGCAATGCGTCCACCTGGAGTCGCCGTCGGCGGTGGCTGCTTCGCAAGCCGCTGTCTTCGACGTGCTGGCGGCTCAGTTTCGTGATTTGAAGTTTCGCTGCAAACATCTGGCGGGACGGACGACGGGTGGACAATTGTTCGCCGTACCACGCGACTACCAAAAGCATTCGCCACGACAACTTTTGCTGGGCCACTGTGATACGGTTTGGCCGCTAGGGACATTGGAGAAGATGCCCGTCGAGAACCAGGACGGCCGTTTGCACGGGCCCGGTATCTATGACATGAAGGGCGGGCTTGTGCAAGCGTTGTTCGCGCTCGGGACACTGCGCGAACTGGGGCTGCAACCGACTGTCGCGCCGATCTTTTTCATTAACTCGGACGAGGAGATCGGCAGCCCCGAATCGGCTCAGCGGATTCGCCATCTGGCCCGTATCGTCGATCGTGCGTTTGTGATGGAGCCATCGTTGGGGCCGAGCGGACAACTGAAGACGGCTCGCAAGGGGGTTGGACAATTCACGATCAAGGTATTTGGACAAGCCGCTCATGCTGGGCTGGACCCGGACAAAGGTATCAGCGCTATTTTGGAATTATCCCATGTCGTGCAAGCACTGTTTGCCCTGAACGATCCTCAACGCGGCATCACGGTCAATGTTGGCACGATCGACGGAGGCATGCGACCGAATGTGATTGCTCCCGAGAGTAGTGCTCAAGTCGACGTTCGCGTTCCCACGCAAAAGGATGCGGACCGGATCGAGAAGGCGATTTACTCGATCCAACCAACCGTACCGGGGACTGAGTTGCAAATCAGCGGTCGCGTGGGCCGGCCGCCGCTGGAACGCACACCTGGGAATCAAAAACTTTGGCTGCGCACCGTCGACGCCGCAGCGGCGATTGGAGTCGAGATCGACGAAGGCGCCGCGGGTGGTGGTTCCGATGGAAACTGGACGAGCCTGTTTACGCCCACATTGGACGGTCTCGGATGCGTCGGTGACGGAGCCCACGCACTCACGGAGCACGTGATCGTCGAAAAGATGCCGGAACGTGCGGCGCTGCTGGCATGCCTGTTGCTCGGTGAGCCGATCACCACCAATCAAGGTGAACGGTCAACATGCTCAGCAGCCACCACGTAGCAGAGTCGACGATCTAAGCCTCGGATTCCGCGTCTTCACTGTACAGAAACTGTGCCAACAGCCCGGCCAGAACACCGCCCGCAATGGGCGCGACCCAAAAGAGCCACAGCTGGCTAAGTGCCCAGCCACCGGTAAACAGGGCAGGCCCTGTACTTCCGCGGGATTGACGGACAAGTTGGTGATCGGAATTCCGACCAAATTCACGAGCGTCAGTGTGAGACCAATTGCGATACCCGCGAAGCCAACAGGTGCAAGTGAGGAGGTGGCACCCAGAATCACTGTCAGGAAGATGAAGGTCAGCACAACCTCGGCCACCAGACCAGCGATCATCGAATACTTTCCTGGTGAATGCTCGCCGTAGCCGTTGGCCACACCCTCCAGCGATGCCGCTGCTGCATCCGTATCACCCTGCAAGATGAAGAGCAGGCACGCTGACGCCACAATGGCGCCGAGCACCTGTGCGATGAAGTATCCCGGTACCTTCGAAACCTCGAAGCGGCCACCCGCCGTCAATCCCGCAGTCACGGCCGGATTGAGGTGGCACCCACTGACACCACCAAAAGCATAGACGCATCCCAAAACGGTCAGCCCAAAAGCGAGTGAGACGCCCAGAAAACCGATCCCTGTATCCGGAAACGTGGCCGCGAATACGGCGGCGCCGCAGCCGCCGAAGACAAGGATGAACGTTCCAACAAATTCTGCTGTGAGGGCTTTCATAAGGTTCCTACAAAAATTCAGGAGGGAGTGAGGATGAATCTCGGAGCGTCTCCACGAAAGGGCTGGAGACGTGGCCGCATCCGGCTACTTGCTTTGCTAGAGGCGGATTGGCAACCAACGACTGCGGTCACGCCGAAGTGGTCACAAGATAGACGCGTACAAGTCACTTAAGAACCGTACTCGACCCGCGTGAAACTGCTTCTTCAACCACTTTTCTGCAATATAGTCGCCATTTTCGTGAGCCAACGCCGCGGTGGGATGGATTGAGATGTCTCCGGCGAGCATGAGCATTGACGCTTCAATCGTGGTTTCGGTAGTGATGCCGAAGTCCAGCATTCAATCCTCGCGTCCGGGTCTTGCCTTCCATATGCGCCTGTCGTTGATCTTACTCATTGCAATCATGTCCCTCGGCACGATTGTGACCGCTCAGTCTCCATCGATCGAATCAGGGTCGATCGAAAACAGCGTTGCCTTGGCCGCTACTGGGGTAGTCCCTGCTGGTTATGAAGAGCCCGCTGGCGCTGTCGCGCAAGATCAGGAAATATCCGCCGAGTCGATCGCTGCCGAATTGGCGAAAGTCGAATCGTCGACCGATCTGGAAGATGCCGTCAAAAAAGACTGCGCCGAGCGGCTTGCGAAGGCCAAGGAATGGCTGGATAGTCAACGGGAGTGGTCATCCAAACATGAAGCCGCTGAATCTGAAATCGCAGCTCTGCCGACTAGGACGGCCGAACTCCGTGAAGCACTAGCAAAACCTCTCGACCCGTCTGCTGTCGAGCTTCCCGCCGACGGCACCATCGCTCAACTCGAATCCCGCCTCGCTGAGATGCGCCAGCAAGCCGAGGCGGCGGACGCGGAGGCCTTAGAAAAACAAAAAGCCACCGAGACTCGCGCGACTCGCCTCGGCGACTTGGCCAAGGAAACTTTGGAAGTCGAAAAGCAAATCAACCAGGCAAAGGAACAAATCTCAGGATTGGTCACCTCCGACGTCTTGTCGATCGTCAAGAAGACCGAACAACGGGCCCGTCTCCGCGCACTGGAAGAAAAACTAGCGGCATTGAAGGCAATGCGAAGGGTCCTGGAGGCCACGAGCGAATTGATGCCGATGGAACGTGATTTCGCCGTGCGAAAGGCGTCTGCGAGCAAGAAGTTGCTCCAACGCTGGCAAGAAGCCATCAGTGCTTGGCGAAAACAAGAATCGCAACGGCAAGCCGATCAAGCACGCCGGGTCGCGGAGCAGTCGCATCCTGCACTTCGTTCCTTAGCCGAACGCAATGCTGAGATTGCCGAGTTGCGAATCACGACCGCAGCAGGCATCGAACGCATCGTCAAGACTCTCAAGCACATAGACGAATCATCCAAGGAATTAGACGAACATTTTTCGGACCTGCGCAGCAAGGTCGAACATGCCGGCACGACCTCATCAACCGGGATTCTACTCCGCAAGCAACGTGATGAACTTCCCGCCGCAAAGGAATTCGTCAGGCGGTCAGACATTGTGCATGACCAGATGCCGACGGCGCACTTGCGGCTGATGGAATTAAAGCAGTGGCGTCGCGAGGTTGCTGTGCCCGAAGAAGCTGCCTCCCAACTGATGCAAACGGTCCAAGATTCGTTGGCCAAGTACGACAGCAAGCAGGTCCTGGCCGTTATCAATCGACTGCTGTCGGATCGACGCGATCTGTTGGACAAGGCGATTCCCGATCAAGACACGTATTTACGCGACCTGAACGAATTGGATCTTGCCAACCAGACCTATGAACAGCAAGTCAACGAGATTCGTGAATACTTGGATCAACGCATTCTGTGGATGCGCAGCACGGAAATACTTCACATGTCGGACATTCGGCAGGCGAGCCAAGGTTTGACGATGCTGTTGCAGCCATCCAGGTGGAGCGAAACGGTGCGGATCGGCGTTGGCGACTTGATGAAGCGACGGGCAACGGTGTTTGGTGTGTTGGCACTCGTGTTGCTGGTGATCATGTTTCGCGCCAAGGTGATTGCCAAGCAAGAGCGACTTTGTGAACCGCCGCCGGATGGGCAGGCGGCGAGTTTCTTGCGATATGCGATTGCCTTTGTCATCACGTTCGTGATTTCGGCGCGGTGGCCAATCTTGTTATTGGCGATCGGCTATCGCCTCATGCACGCCGGCGGAACAACGGCCTGGACCAAGTCGGTCGGAGCAGCCTGCATCACGACGGTTACGTTTGTCTGGGGCTGCGAACTGATTCGTGAAATCAGCCGCCGCAACGGTGTCGGCGAGAAACTGTTTGGATGGTCCCCAAAAGTTAACGCATCGATTCGCGGAACATTAGATTTAACGCTGTTGGTTGGCGCACCGTTGTTCGCCGTTTTGCAGTTAACTCAGTTTGGCGATACAGTCGAGCTAGCCAGCCTGCAAAGACTGTTGTTCATTACGATCTTGCTGCTATGTGGTGCGCAGATCGGATGGCTGGTCCGCCCGCATGGCAAACTAATGACGACGCTCTTGACACTGTCACCGGATGCGCTGGTTTGTCGTATTCGCGGTCCCATCTGGTTTTTTGCGACCGCAGCACCTTTGGCATTTGCGACTTTATCGATCATCGGCTACCACTTTTCCGCCTATCAACTCTCTGGCCGGCTTGCGGAAACGGGTGCAGCGATCTACGCCATGATCGTGCTCTATTCGCTTGCTCGCTGTTGGTTACACGTGAACGCTGCTAACCGCGCGCTAGTGATCGCCCAGCAAACGGCGTCCGAGCCGCCGGAATCAGCAAGCGGGCACGAGAACGCAGAAGAGTCACCGAACGCACGCACGATCACGACGATTCACGAGGCCAGCCGGGAATTCCAAGAATTGTTGCGTTACGCAGCCATCATCGCTTTCATCTGCGGTGGTTGGTTCATTTGGTCGGATGTTTTACCGGCGCTGCGAATCCTCGATCGCGTCGAACTATGGCAGAACGTCGAAACGGTGGCCGAAACGGTGGTTGGTAAAGACGGAACGGAATCGATTAAAACTTATGATCACACAGTTCCGACCACGCTGACGGATGTGTTGACTGCGATCGTGATTTGCTTTGGCACGGTCATGGTTGGTCGTCGTTTACCAGGACTTCTCGAATTGACGGTCCTTGATCGGCTTCCTCTCGATCCCGGTGGGCATCAAGCGATCGCGATTCTCGTACGCTATACCGCGACGGTGGCAGGTCTGCTTTTTGCTTGCCATCTGATTCGCCTGTCGTGGAGCAGTGTTCAGTGGCTTGCTGCGGCAATGACGGTCGGCTTGGGTTTTGGACTTCAGGAGATCTTCGCCAACTTGGTTAGCGGGATCATCATCTTATTCGAGCGACCGATTCGTGCGGGTGACTTGGTCACGGTCGATGATTTGACCGGTCACGTGACTCACATGCGGATGCGGGCGACGACGATCACCGACTACGACCGCCGGGAACTGATTGTGCCAAACAAGCGTTTCATCACCGGCAATGTTGTTAACTGGACTCTCAGCGATCCAATCACACGAGCGGTACTGCCGGTGGGCGTTGCCTATGGAAGCGATGTTCGGCAAGTCCAGAAAATACTGCTGCGAATCGCCCGTGAGACTCCCTTGGTACTGTCCGAGCCACAGCCGACCACACTCTTCAAGAGTTTCGGCGATAGTACGCTGGATGTCGAACTGCGCGTGTTCCTTCCCAAGCGAGAAGTTTACC
The DNA here is from genome assembly GCA_963714715.1 of Pirellulaceae bacterium. Lineage (GTDB taxonomy): Bacteria > Planctomycetota > Planctomycetia > Pirellulales > Pirellulaceae > JBFJVZ01. Next base: position 251,556 of record CAVQPV010000014.1, read on the forward strand.
CGGATGTCGTCAATGATATTAACGTGGCGATCGCTCGGGAATTCAAGGCCGCTGGAATTGAAATCGCTTTCCCGCAGAGAGAGATCAGCATTCGAAACCTCGATGCGATTCGAGGCCTGGTGCCAAACCAGGGCGAAGGGCACGTGGCCGAGCGCAAGACCGCCGCTTGATCCTCGCCGAGTTCTCCGAACTCGGTAACAGCATCCCCACGCGCCATCATCGAGCTTCAACCAAAGGCGCAGATGACTTGCAAGGGGCGCAGACGTCGGATGACCGAACCACCAACTGCTGGCTAACGACAATGCTACTACCGACCTCGGAGAGGTCGGCGACTATAGCTGCGGGCAAGGCGGAAGCCTCGGTAAATATTCCGGGCTTCCGGATCGCCCCCATCACGGTACGCCGACCGGCAGCCGCCGGTGCTGCGGTCCCAACTCCCACCCCGGCTCACCCGGCACGCGCCTTGAGGCGGCCCCGTGGGATTTGACATGGGACTGTTCTGGTAGTATTGCTCGTCGTACCAATCCTGGCACCATTCCCAGACGTTGCCGTGCATATCGTACAGACCCCATTGGTTGGGTAGCTTCACGCGCACCGGCTGCGTTTGGCCACCGCTGTTGTCGCCAAACCAACCATAGTCAACTAGTTCCTTTTCATTATCGCCGAAGCTGTATTGCGTGGTCGTTCCAGCCCGGCAGGCGTATTCCCACTCCGCTTCTGTGGGCAGTCGAAATCCCGTTGCGTCATCAAGCAGGCGGACCGTCCATCTCTTCTGGTCATGCTCACTCAGATTGCCAGGGTCGGGATGATCGCGGTCGATCTCATGGGCAGGTGTCAGCCCCATCTGCTCGCTCAACCAGTTGCAGTAAGCCACCGCTTCGTACCAGTCGATCTGATAGGCAGGATGATCTCCTTTCAAGCCCCAGCTAGCAGCTTTCCCCTCTAGCTCGGGCGCCTGTTGAATCGCAAAGAGGTACAAGGCATATTGCCACCAGGTGACCGGCGCATTGGCCAACCAGAAGGAGTCGAGCCGCACCGGATGGACAGGTCGCTCGACGGAATCTCCCATCATGAACTGCCCACGCTCGATTCGTACCATCACGCTCTGTTCCGGCGCCAGGTAGCGGGTCTGCATGTCGCGGTAGCGGACGGGGTCGAGGAAGCCCAGCCAGCGACGTACCTGCGCACGATTCGGCTCGGTGGTGAGCGTATCAAACGTCTGTTCTCGCTGCTCGCCGGTCAGCAGGCCACTGTCGATCCACTGTTGGAGCACGCGTTCGGTTTCCTGCTGCCCACCCGCCTCGTTCCAAAAGAAACCCAGCTCAAAGAAGTAGGGATAAAGTTCCTGACGTTGCTCCTGCACGGTCATCATCTGATCCAAGGTGTCCAACGCTTGCCGGTATCGCAGCGTTTCGATTTGCCCGTCGATTTCACGCTTCAGACTCTCCAGCGCCAGCGCCCCACGGGTGGCGACTTTTTCTTCGGTCAGTCGGCTGTACCGCCCGTAGATCACCTCCGCCAGGGAGTCGTGGGAGAGCCGCGTGATCGCTTTTTCGCCACTGCCCTTGCTGTACAGCAGGTACAGCTGCTTGCAAGCATCGCGCAGGACGGGGGCGTAGCTGTCGCTGCCAAACTTATCCTCGAACTCCTGATCGGGCCGCAGTGCCGAGGCAGGCTTTTCCTCCACGTAGAAATTCAGCAACTCCAGCAGGCGCTGGTCGTCCACCTGCGCCGCGGTGATCTGCTGTCGGATTTTGCCCAGGTAATGGTCCAGCAGCACCTCGTGGGTGTCGATGAAGTCCCGAATCGCTGTGCCCGTGATCTCGACCACGCCATCATCGCGCTGGCAGCGTTGCCAGAGCAATTCCAGGTTGACTTGCAGAAGCGGGGCGATGTGAGACCCCGCCTTACTTTCAATCAGGCGGTCGGCGATCGTCTCCGGTAGATCTCGCGAGGGGCGAAAGCGTAAATAGTAAGGCTTTCCCGGACCGTTCAGACTGGGATCGGCAGACACGCTACGAATGGCCTCCACTAGTCCCGGCCGCTCCAGGGGGTAGACGGTGTTGTCGCTGTCGTAAGCAGGCTGCTCGGCGTGCCGGTCCAGTTGACGCTGAAGGTGAGCGGCAAATTCAGAGCGAAAACCCAGGATGACCTTGAGGTTCGGATCCTCTTCGAGTGCAATGACCAGGTCGTCGATCAGACTTTCCACTTCCTGAGGCAAACTCAGGATCGGATTGGTCAGCACTTCTTCCACCTGATCGAGGATGAACAGCCTGGGTCCGTGCGCCGCTGCTAACTCACCGCGTTTGGCAGCCAACAATGCCGGAAGCCCTCCGATTTTGTCATCTTCTCGACGGGCGTAGGCGATCGCCCAGCCTTGCGCCTCCAGTCGTGGGATCAATCCTGCTTGCAGCAGCGAGGACTTGCCCGTCCCGGAGTAGCCATCGAGCAGCAGCAAACGGCTGGACTCATGAATCAGCTTGCAACAAAGCTGATAGATCTCGCGGCTACGCCCGTAAAAGAGGCGGGCATCGCCGCGACGAAACGGCCGCAACCCGACGTAGGGCGTGGGCGAGACGGGCGCTTGCTGCAAATCATTGGGCAGGGGAAAGTTCTCCTGCAACACGCCCGGGTAATAGCCGACTTCCTCCTCCCGATCAGGACGCTCGGCTTGCTGCCATGATTCAGGCAATCGAGCCTTGAGATGGGCCAAGAATTCTTCCAACCGATCCGGTGTCAGGTCGTCAAACCGAAGTCGAAAGGCCTGTCCGGCAAAGAGGGCATGAATGTCCTCTGGGAGCCATGCTTCCCTCGGGAGATCGTTTCGCTGTAGATCCATCCGCGCGGGCTCAGGTACGCCTGATCGATCAGCACAGGAATGACCGTTTTACCTGTTTTCAAAGCCGTCGCGATTTCTTGGCGAATCCAATCGTGCGGTTGGTTGAGAGATTTTTCGCCCGATTCATGATCTTGATCTTTGTGCCAATCGGGGTGGATCAGCGCCAGCAGCACTTCACATTGTTGCACCGCCTGCTTTAGCTCATCTCGCCAAGTTTGTCCGACCGCAATCGACGCCTCATCCAAAAACGAAACGCCCGCGCCGAATTGCTTTTCCAGAATCCAACGGAGAATCAGGGCCTTGTCCCGCGTCTTCGTCCGGCGGTAGTTGATGAAGATGGGAGGCGAAACAGACATGTGAAACTCACTAACAGCAATCCGGAACGTGTCACTTCAGTTGACAGAATAACGTGATCGGAATGATACTTTGCTGATCCAGTGCAGGGGCACTGGTCTGCAAACATCTCATTTGTTCTTTTTCGCTGCTCTCGCATCGACGTTTGAGCACCCAAGGTACGGCCCTTTGAGAACGTCCGGCTCAGGAGAAGTGCAAGCCCGCGATTTTTTCTGTCAGTCACGTCAGCTTATCTGATCCATTCAATCGGCTAAGAACCGGAGATCGCGGCTCGCGAAAGTTCACTTCTGGCTTGTCAGGGTCTCCCCACCAACTAGCATTTGCAAACTGCGGGCGGTTGCCAAGGCACGTGAGACACTCGTCCGCACTCTCGGTTCGACCTACCGCGGAGGACGCTGCGACGCAATGGGTGCATCATCATGTCCGCGCGACGTGCGAGTTTTTCGCAAGTATCATTGAAAAGGTGAAAGAATGACATTGTGCTTGCGAGGCGTATTGGTCCTGGCATTTTTGGCGACGGTTCCGATTGCCTTGGCGAGCGCCGATGAGTCCAGCTTGACGAGCGTGACGTCGCCGCATCCCCTGATGCGAACAATTCAATACGCAACATCGCATTCCAAGTACATTCGTGAACACGTGCGTGACTACACCTGCCAACTCGTCAAGCGTGAAAGAATCGACGGCGAGCTACAATCATATCAATCGGCCAACGTCAAAGTCCGTTGTGAACAACTGACCCAAGATCGCGTGAGGCAACCGATGGCGGTTCTCTTGCAGTTCAAGGCCCCGACGAGTCTAAGTGGACGAATCGTCTTGTATGTCGACGGCAAGAATGAAGGGCTGGCGCTGGTACGAAAAGGCGGCACGGGATTATTCAAAGACGTCGAACTGGAAATCGACCCTCTCGGCGCAGCGGCTCGGCGAGAAAGTAATTATCCGATCACGGAGGTTGGTTTCGACAGAATCATGGATCGACTCAGCGAACGCATCAAGGATGACATGAAACACGATCCTCTCGGGACCAATACGACGGTATCCTACTTCCGCAATGCGAAGGTCAAGGACCGGATTTGCACACATGTTCGAGTGGTTCATCCGGAAAGGGCGGAGGGATTGACATTCCACCAAGCGAGTCTCTTCATTGACGACGACTTGCACGTGCCAATTCGGCTCGTCGTCTACGGTTGGCCGCGGGGGCAGGATGAGACACCACCACTGATGGAGGAGTATAATTACGTCAACTTGCAGTTAAACGTTGGCTTAACGGAATCCGATTTCGCCAAGTCACGCTACTTCGACGATGAGTAGTCCAATGTGAAGGGTCAACGAAATGACGATACGGTTCAAGAGTGTCACAACTTGTCTGTTCGTAGCGTGCTTGACGGCGGCACTTTCCAGCGATGTTGTGGCTCGCGAGTGGAGGGACAAGACTGGAAAATTCCGCATTGAGGCTGAATTTGTTGACATCGATGGCGACAACATTCGACTTCGCCGCCGCGACGGAACCGTAATCTCGGTTTCAATCGGGTTGTTGAGCGACAGCGACCAGCGTCACCTTGAGTCGATCCAGTCGCCGCAGCTAGATCCCGAGGTTGCGACGGAAGATGTCGCGATTGTTCTCGTTCGCGGTGGTAAACCGATTCATAACATGGTTTGTTTGCCAAACGATCAAGCGGATCCCGCCGCTGTCTTGGCACTGAAGGAATATCGGGCGCTTGTCAAGAAGGCCACCGGCGTGGAACCGCTCCGTGTGGAGAAACCAGAGCCTGATCAGCCCACGATCTTCTTCGGCAGAAATCCATGGTCCAGCAAGGCGGGAGTGACCACCGAGGGGCTTGCCTCCGAAGGATTTCGCATTCGATCGGTCGGCCAGGACATACACATCGTCGGCCGCGACACGCCAAAAGTTGGCGCTCATCAGGTCGCTGCCCGCGTGGGAATGGAACCTGGCACGTTGTTTGGGACCTATGAGTTTCTCGAGCGATATTACGGAATGCTGTTTGCATGGCACGACGACTTGGGAACGGTGACACCACCACAAACGGATCTCACGATCCAATCAATGCATCTCGTTGACGGCCCGGACTGTTCCTATCGTCAGTTCACCAAGTCTCCGGACGGCCAAGCCAATGAGGTGTTCGGCCGCCGACTTCGTCTTGGGCATCCAATCGACGTACGGCACGAACACAATTGGCACCGGATCATGTCGCCGGATGTGTATGGAGCCGAGCACCCGGAATGGTTTGCCGAGATCGACGGCAAACGTTATCCAAAGCACTATGCCGAGAAACGTGGCGGCCAAGTCTGTACCAGTCATCCACAGGTTGTCGACCATTTCGCAAAGACAGCGATCGAGCATTTCAACAAGCACCCTACTGCGAACATGTTCTCGATTGCTGCCAACGACGGCCGCAAATTTTGCACATGCCGGCAATGTCTTGCGCTCGATAGCGGACGCGTGCGACCGGACGGCCGCCGTGTCATCACCGACCGCATCATGACGTTTAGCAATCAAGTCGCCGAGCGAGTTGCCAGGGTCCATCCGGACAAGCGTCTTGGCGTGATTGTCTATCTGGATTACAAGTATCCGCCGCAAAACGTCAAACCGCATCCGATGCTATTCCTGGTACACCCCACCAACAGCGGCTTTTCACAAGGTGCCTATTATCAGGGCGACGAATGGTCCGAAGCGGCGATGGAGCAAGGCTGGGGAGAGGCTGCCGGCACGTTCTACAAGTACGATATTTGGCACTATGACCAGACGCCGTTGTACATGATCGCGCCCGTCACCAAACATCTCGTCGAGAAGTGTCGGCGCAGCAGAACTGTGGCGTCGACGGCGGATATCACTACATCGCGCGTTCGTACGAGCTCATGGGCGCCGGCCATTATCTACTCAGCCGCCTGCTATGGGATGATGACTTGGACGCCGAGGCCGCTGAAAAAGAGTACTACGCCGCGCTATATGGCGATGCTGCCGATGATGTGAAGGCGTATTACGATCTGCTTGAGAATGCTTTGGTGAAAGTGTTCAAAGACGGACCCGGCGACGCGAGTCAGGAAGCGATGATCGCGTCATTCTTCCAACGTTATCCGGGTGCCAACAATCCGGGCATGTACTTGGCTGCCTACTGGCCGATTCTGCCTGAAATGAAAGCAACGATTGACCGTGCGTACAGCAAACGAAAGCGCCTGTCTGCCGAAGAGCATGAGCGACTTGTCCGCCTGATCGACCATCACAACTACACGATGCACACGGTGGCCTCGATGATTTTTGTCGGCCGGCAGCTGACCGGGACCGCCGACAGCAGCGATCGCAAAGGCCTGGAACAATCCAAAGCCAAGCGTGATGCCGCGAAAGAACGCATCGCGAAGTACCGTCCCTCATACGCCGAGCTGATCGCGGATCTCGACGCCAACAGTCACACGGGCGTGCTGTACGGCAAAAAGCCGACGATCGACGTCCGCGCTCCGTCGGACTTCAATCAATAGTCACGTCATCGTGTCCTTCAACTGAACGGTCGCGATCAGTCGTTGACCGACGGCATGGAGCCAACCGTGCTTGTTGTGTGCCGGGACAGGTGCTGGCCTGCGCGAGTCCGATTTTCCGGGTTGGCGCGAATCTGCGACCAACAAAACGCTTTCCGACTTTGCCAATTAGACTGCTGTTTGATCGGGTGACCGCCGATTCTAAACTGCATGTCGATAAATCTCTCGCGAATCATATGCCGCGACCTCCGCAGCGAGCGTCTGACGAGTCGCATCTTGCCGAACCGTCCGCGGTCGAAGCGCAACATCGGCTTCACGGGCAATGGGCTCAAGTTCGTCAGTCCGAGTACAATCGCCGTTTTGGTGCGTTCTCTCACATTGCCCGTCCGCAAGATGCAACGGGAGTGCCAGTCGACGTCTACGTTTTTCCACCGAACGGGCACCGTCCAGTCACCACATTGGTTACCAGCGGTATGAGCAATCACCGCATGCCGGTCCCACAGGGTCGATGCTCCCGCCGGGCCGAGCTTGTGTTGTATGTCAGCCAGTTGAAGGCCGAGTACGTCAACTTGCTGTACTTTCTTGCCCAGCTGCCGCTTCAGCAAAATGAAGTTTTGCGGTATGGAACGGCGCTGGATCATGGCAATCCGCCTCGACCGATCTTTCCTGGCTCCATGTTGGACGGTTATGTGCTGATGATTCCCAGCGTCGAGACCGATTTCAAGATTCATGAATCAAGACGCATTGGTGATGACTCGCTGCAATTGCTTTGGGTCGTGCCAACAACGCACGCCGAACGGAACTTCCTGGCGACAGAGGGCATGGGACGTTTCTGCTGGCTGCTTGACCAGGAGCGACATCCGTTAGTGTTTGATCCGAGTCGGAGTTGTTACGTGGACTCCGCGAGCAACTTGGCAGGCTAGAATCGTACGCGTGTTCCAAAAGGAAGTAGCAAACGGTACGGCAGGATGCCGCACCTACGCAAGCATCCTGCTACTTCAACGGTTTTGCCGCTGGAAAGTATCTATCGCGAAAGTCATAGCGGCCGGAGCCATCGTATGGTTTGAACGTCCGCTCGAAATCCTCCTGCGTCGCCGGTTTGAATGATTGCTTCAGATTGGCAAGAAACTTGTATCGGGCTACGACATTCGTCAAGTTGGTTTTGCTTTGCCAAAAAACTCGCTGATGAAACGCAGCGCATCGGTCGTGGTAAAAATCCCAACTACAAAACCGCTATCCATCACAATAGCGCTGCCGGCGTTGCCAGTGAGCAGTTTTCGGACGACTTCATCGATCGGCTCAATGGGGCTAACCGTCAACACTTCCCTTGTGCAGACTTGCTCCAGGGGCGTCGCGGCGAAACCGTCGCCCAGACGAAGTCTTGCTTCCAGTAGATCTCGTTGCGAGACGATTCCTTTCAAATGCGAACCACTCATCACGGGAATGTGGTGTATCGAGTGCTGCTGCATCGTCTGCTCAGCATCGCCCGCGGTCTCGCAGCGTTCCGCTTCGACAGGCAGATGTGTCATGTACTCCCGAACCGGTGGGGCGTGTCGTTTCATGGTCAAACCTCGAGATTTCCTGAGCGTTGTTAATCTACTCGATGACTGAACCTGAACGCGTCGAAACGCTACTATGTCCATATTGATTGTGCCGATTTTTCCTTGCTACGCTGAGAGGTTACCCAGTGACCGCACCCGATTCGGACACCCCTTCGACTCACGCCGCTGCCCTGCGTGCAGATCCCCGTGTGCTGGAAGCAAAAAAATTGATCGCCCAAGCGATCGCTGCGCATGCGAGCCCGATGACGGAAGTGCGGCCCGCCGAGCCAAGCCTGACCGAATCGTACCAGGCGATGCTGGATCGGCTGGGAGTCGCACGCGGAGGGAAACCGTTTTGGCCTTATCTGGCCGCCGGACTGGGAAATGGGCCGTACGTCGAATTGGCCGACGGCAGCGTCAAACTTGACTTCATCTGCGGCATCGGAGTGCATGGTTGCGGACATAGCGACCCACAGATGATTGACGCAGCGATTGACGGGGCGATCGAAGACACGGTGATGCAGGGAAATCTGCAACAGCATCCGCCAAGTCTGAAGATGTGCGAGCAATTGCTGAGGATGGCCAACAGCAGCGGCGCGTCGCTGGATCATTGCTTGCTTTCGACCAGCGGTGCGATGGCAAACGAAAACGCCCTGAAGATAGCGATGCACCACCAATCACCGGCTAATCGCATCATCGCCTTCGACAACGCCTTCGCAGGAAGAACCTTGGCGACCGCCGCTCTCACCGATCGACCGAATTACCGCGCTGGTTTGCCGCTGACGATCGACGTCGACTATCTGCCGTACCGAGATGCCGAGCACCCATCGCGCAGTCAACGCTGGGCCGTCAACGAACTGCGTCGTTTACTGGATCGACACCCAGGTCGCTACGCCGCGTTCTGGGCCGAGCCGATTGCGGGCGAAGGCGGCTACTATCCCGGCAGCCATGATTTTTTTGCCGCCTTGTGCGAACCGCTTCGCGAAGCAGGTGTCCCCATCATCTTTGATGAAGTGCAATCGTTCTCGCGGACCACGCGACCGTTCGCCTTTCAGCATTATGGCTTGGACCAATACGCCGACATCGTCACCGTCGGCAAAGTCACGCAAGTCTGTGCGACCTTGTATCGTCAGTCGTTCACGCCCAACGCACCGATTCTCAGTCAGACGTTTACGGGTTCCTCGTCGTCGATCGCGACCGGACTGGCGATGCTCGATGCGCTGGAAAACAACGGCTGCTTTGGCAGTCGACGGACAAAACGCGAAACGTCACGAGTACTTTGCCGCCGGACTGCAGCGATTGTCCGAGAAATATCCGCAGCTGATTCGCGGACCTTACGGTGAAGGGATGATGGTCGCGTTCACGCCCGGCGATGGAAGTTCCGCTCAGGCGAATTCATTGATGACAACGATGTACGAAATCGGCTTACTCGGTTTTGTCTGCGGATCAGATCCGACGCGGATTCGATTCCTACCACCGCCGGCGACGACGACCAACAATCACATCGACGCAGCTTTGTCGCTGCTGGAAAAATCGCTCGTCGCGTTTGCCAAACAGCACAGCTAGGAGACCAACATGTGGGTCGTACGGGCGGTACAAATTGGCGACCTGGATGCACTGGATGCGTTGGTCCAATCGGCCACACGCGGATTGACGTCGCTGCAGCTGGATCGCGAGCAACTGCTTGATCGCGTCGAGCATTCGGTGTTCGCTTTTTCGCGCACCGGCATGTCACCTCGGGGCGAACCTTACGTGTTGGTGCTCGTGAACGATGAAACGGGCGAACTAGTCGGCACATCGACGGTCTACACCAAGACGGGTGGCTACCAACCGTTTTACGCCTACCAGTTGACCGAATCGTTTCATCACAGCGCGTTGCTGGGCGTCAGCCATACGCGGCATTCGTTACAGCTGCAACGCATTCATGACGGTCCCACCGAGATTGGCAGTCTGTTCTTGCGGGGCGTGTTTCGTCGTAAAGGAATCGGCCGTTGGTTGTCGTTGTCACGTTTTGCCCTGATTGCGATGTTGCCGCATCGCTTTGCCGACCGCGTGATCGCGGAGATGCGTGGCAAAGCGGATCCGGAAACTGGCGAAGTTCCCTTTTGGCAAGCCGTATCGGGGCGTTTCATCCCGACCAAGTTTTCCGTCGTCGATTCGATGTCGACCGTATCAAAACAGTTCATTGAAGAGATGATGCCGATGCATCCGATCTATTTGGACTTGCTGCCTCAAGAGATCTGTGAGGGGATCGGCACCGTGCACAACGAAACCGTGCCCGCGCTCAAGCTGCTGAAATCAGAAGGCTTCGAGGAGACAGATTTGGTCGACATCTTTGACGCCGGTCCGGTGGTCAGTTGCCCAACACGTGAGATCGACGGCGTCCGCCGCACGCATGAAGTCACCATCAGCGAGATCAGCGACGACCCGCCGACCGAAGAACCAACCGGCATTCTTTGCAGCAGGGCAGGTGGTTTCACCAGTGCTTTGGCCGACATTGATCCAGAGTCGGGCACGGTGAAGATCGATCGAGCCACGGCGGCGGCGCTACAAATCGACATCGGTTCGAGCTGTCACGCGATGGCACTGCGACCGTCGATTGGCGAATCGCGGCACTAAGGCATTGCTGTCACTGCAACGCAACGAACAGCAGGCCGAGAGCTAAAATGATGAACGCCGCCGACAAGCATCGAATCGCTGTCTTGTCCTGCCGATTGATGGTGCTGAACCCAGCTTTCAGTAACACTGCCCCAATCGCCCCGCTAATGCTGCTGATCGCCAAGATAAACCAGTGCGAAACGCTGCCGGTCCGGCGCGTCGCCACGTCGTAGGCTCCGATCAACCAGACGATCGCAAGCCCAAGACTCGCGGCGCCGAGCAGAAAGCAAATCGAAGCCGCCGCACTTCGCCACAACAGGAACATTCGCTTCGCTGCCGTGACCCGTTCTTGCGGAGCGACCGCCTCAGCGGGGGATTGGTAAGGGTTGATGGGCGATTCCGGCATCTCGATCTCGATACTTCTTCCCAGAATAGGTCGGTCTGGCGACTCGACCGGCTCACCATTATCACCTTTGTTGGATTCAATACCACTGCATCGCGTAATTCTGAAAACTCTCAATCGCTGCTCTGCCATCGGCGGAGCCATCAAGATACTTACTCCACCGCTCTTTGTGCTGCCAAAGCCGCTTGTAAAGCAAGTCCGTTGATGCTTGGAATTCTGTCCAATGCCACTCACCTTCGGATTCCGCTTCGATTTGAAGTTGCTTTTGAGCAAGCATCGCTAGAATCCCTTCGCGAATGATGGGATCGTCCACGTTCGTTAGTGCGATGACCGGAATCACGCCCTCGTCGTCGATCGGTTTGACGGCGATCATCACCGAAGGATGCAGATAGCCGCCGGCGACTTGGGCAGCGTTGTATCGATGGGCCATGTAGTCGACCGGAAACAAACTGTAACCGATCACGGTGAGTGCAAGAGCCACCAGCTGCGCGCGGATCAGCCACCAAAACCCGCGATTGGCGGCAATCTTGCAGAGCACCAGAATGAATCCGATCACGACGACCGTGATCCCGAAGAATCCGACCGTCCGCAAACGAGTCATCCCGTTGTAGCCGACATAGATCGTCAAGCGGTTGTACACGGCTGCGGCGAGCAAAAAGTTTTGGGCAGCCCAGACCCAGGTCAAACGGCGAATCCAAATCAGCCGCGCGTCTCGCAGCATCGCACCACTGAACACCAACGACAATAATCCGGTGGCAAGGGCCAACGCGAACGTCAACCACGCCGCCCCTGGTGGGCGTAGCCTGCATAGTAGAACCCGGGCGGAAAATCGCGATGCCACAACGTCTTGAATTCAAATGCCAAATAGGCGGCAAACAACACGATCAAGGTGATCAACGTGTTCCGATACGCGGCGAAGAGCGGCGCAGGCTTCAGCTCCGAAGAATCGATCTCATGCTTGGTGTCGGCCGGACCGAATCGCAACATCGGCACCAGCGGCCTCAACAAACCCGCGCCCAACACGAACGCGATCAGACAAAACGGTATCTCCCAGACTGACAATCCGTCGAACCAGCTCCAGAGGCGATCGGCGAACCGAGTAAACCGCTTGGAAACCCAGTTCAGCAAATCTGGATTGGCGAGCACAAAGATGCCGCCAAAGACCGCTGTGGCAGCGATCGGTAGCAACCACGTTGCGGTCGTTGGAGCGTGCGCACGATCGTCGCCGCGTGCGATTCCGGGGAGCCGATGTCCGAAGATCCAAATCAGCCCATCGATCAACACGCGTGTGGCATAAGCGATTCCTTCCAAGACCATCGGCAGACATCCCGAGGTCACCATTGCGAGCGCCAGGATCAACATGACGGCCGAAGTGACGGTCAAGCTGGAACCGGCCCATGCCAACCGCGCCGCGCACAGCCACAGCAGGACAACAACGATCCGGGCAATCCATTTCTCCTTGCCCTCGAATTCGCGGGCTAGAAAGAACAATGGGGCCAGAGCAACAAACAGCGCCGGCCCGCTGTATCCAAGTGTGCGAAAAATCAGCAAGTCAGCAAACAGCGTCCATAAGCCCAGGGCAGTGAACTCTCGCCACCGCATCGGCTGCGATTTCTGTTGTTGCTGTACAGCCGTTTCCTCAACCGGCGTCACACCAGAATTTGAAAAGTCGCTGGCCACAAGTCCCACCCTCGAATAGACCGCCGATGCTTCCGGCAATTTGACACCGTTTCTACGCCGCATGATCGATTCGGTTTGCTGATTCTTCGCAATTCCGTAAAACCATAACAGCCATGACAGTCACCCTGGACCAGTACAGAAGTATCCAAAAATGGCCCGCTCGAGAATTATTGTCGCCAAAATGAACGAGTTTTGCTCGCGAAGCTTAATCGGGGGGAATGTTTACGTGACGATGTGGCCCACGCACCTCCCACTTGTAAAAGTGTGTTGGTCACAAGGAATAAAATGTCAATAACAAATGGGACCCATACCATGCGAAATATGCTCTTAGCACTTGCTGCTCTCGGTGTCGTTACTCTCTCTACCGCTGTCATCGCCGACGACGGGACTGCACCCTCCGTCTTGCAACAAACCGCCGAAGTCGTTGCTCCAGTCGCTCAACCTGAGCCGATGTCCGCAAACGACGAAGTTGCTACGATTGAAGACGCAACCGAAATCGTTGAGCCGGCGAAGGCTCATCATCATCGTCATCACTATCGTCGCCCCGCGAAGCAGCAAAACGTCTTCCAACGTTTGATGGAGATCGAGAAGCGGAAGAATGCCTGGCTCAAACGCACCTTCTTCGGTCGTTAGTCTGCAAAGTCTGGGGAACCGTTCACGATCCAATAGGAACGTGGATTCGGAAACCGCGATTGAGATTCTCAATTCAATTCAAAAGCGCACCTTGCCAGCGTCATGCCCGCTTGTAACCCAAGCGGGCATGTTTTATGCGCTCCTACCGTAGCGGACGTCGGGAGACTTCCGATGATCTGAGATTCAGGCAATCAGCCGCCGATTCGGAACTCTTCCGATTTCCGCTACGAGGCTCACTCCGCTTCCCCACGCGCCAGCTCCGCGAGTTGCTCGTTCAGCAACGTCCAACGCGTCACCAGGTCCTTGAGCCGACGCGGTTCTGCTGCGGCCAGATTGTCCGTTTCGCAGCGGTCGCGATTGAGTTGATACAGCTCCCAAGATCCTGCCTTGGTCTTGCTGATTTTCCAGCTGCCGGCTCGCAACGCATGGTTCTCTTCGTGGGACCACCACAACGTGCGATTGACACGATGATCGCGTTCAAAGGTCTTCAGTAAACTTTCTCCCGGCCGCAACGGCTGATCTGCTTTGTCGTTGATCCCGGCAAGCTCCATCACGGTCGGCCAGATGTCGATGACGTGACCCGTACTGTGACGCAGTTCGCCCCGGGCGTGGACCCCGGCTGGCCAGTGCACAATCAGAGGAGTCGCCGTGCCGCCTTCGTGAACCCAAGTCTTGTGATATCGAAATGGTGTGTTACAGGTCGTTGACCAGCCAGGACCGAGACACAGGTGGCTCGCCCAAGAACCCATCGGTGCGTTTGGATCATGACCGTCGCCCCGCACCATGATCTCCGCACTCGCGCCATTGTCGGAGAGAAAGAAGACAATGGTGTTGTCAATTTGTTTCAGCTCTCGCAGTTGATCGAGCACCCGACCGATCTGCTGGTCCATGCAGTCGATCATCGCCGCATGGATCGCCATCTTGGTCGATTGAAACTCTTTTTGCTCGTCGGTCAGTTGGCCCCAAGGCAGTGCACGATTGACTTCACCCGGACCCAGTTTTTTGAGCGCATCGGGGAAGTCATAGGGCGGACCGACCTCCGGCATCACGTCAGAAAGCTTGGTCTGCACGATTCCCAACGCTTGGATCCGCTGCCAGCGATCCCTGCGAATCTTTTCCCAGCCGACTCGGTATCGCTCGCGATACCGATCAATGTCCTCGGGCAGCGCCTGCAACGGGAAGTGGGGCGCGGCGAACGCCAGATAGTGAAAGAAAGGTTTGCCCGCGTGATTGGCCGCGTGGTCTTGCAGCATTTCGATCACGTGATCACCCAACGCGACGGTGGCGTAAAAGTCCGTTCCTTTCGGGACGTGCGGCAGCTTCTTGTCGTCCTTCCAATGCAGCGTCGGATTGAAGAAACGATGCTGGTCTTTCAGGTAATAGGAATGATCGAATCCTGACGCGACCGGCATGCCGTCCAGATGCCACTTGCCAGTGTGATAAGTACGATAACCCGCCGTCTTGAGCGGCCGGCAGAGCAGCGGCGCCCAGTCGGGGCGAACTCCGGAACCACCACTTTTCACCCCCGGCACCTTGTCGCGACGAATGCTTTGCGCGTAATGGCCGGTCAGCAACGCACCACGAGTCGGCCAACATCGTCCCGTGTTGTAAAACTGCGTGTACCGCAGTCCGCCAGCGGCAAGCGAATCCAAATGCGGTGTTTCAATCTCGGAGCCGTAACAACCAAGATCAGAGAAGCCCAGATCATCCGCCATAATCAAGAGGATATTGGGCCGCCCAGTCACTTGGGCATCAACCGTGGTAACGCAAAACGCAAGAGACAAGACTCCCACGGAGGGGAGTAATGCGAGCTTTCTAGCAAGCAACTGAAACATGATCGATCCTGTGGGCAGGCTGCTGATCGTCGGCACAACGCAACGTCGGATTCTCATCCGTTCCTCCGGCCGGGTCAATTCCCGGAGTGAGGTCGTTCGAGCGAAACATCAATCGAGTGCGCTCCTGCCTCTACCTATTCCATCATCAATTCCGCATCAATCACATGAACTGGCAACCCTGTTGACTCCCATTTTTGAATGATCCTCTGGTCATCCCGCCCTACGGGTTGATCTGTCACGAAAACCACGATTGTCCGCGTAAAGTCCATTCTGGGTCCAAGATGGCGTTTGATGGTAGCATCAAATCGACGAACGCCACGATGAACTAACTGCATGGTTGTCTGCCAATCGCCAGGATCGTCTGGGAGCAAGGGCGTCCGCTCTACCCATCTCGCCAAATCGTTCAATCCTAGACGTTGCGTGTCGATTATGTACTTGTCAAAATCAACCCAACAGCTAACCAGTCGGCTTTGCTCGATTCCGTCATCTCCCCGTTCGAGGGCAATTGCCTGATGAAATTGACTATGTCTCTTGCGCGTTAGTTCTCCGCCAAATCTAGAACTGAGAGCTGCATCCATGAGCCAAATCAAGAGCGTATCACCACGTCCGGTATCATCGCGAATCGCTTCTGCCAGATGAATGATTTGGCTTTCTTTGTTCGCACGCTCTGTTTCCGCCCCTGAGATGGATGCATCACCAACCCCCGCTAGCGGTTCACTCTCTGTGTGGGCCTGGATATCAGCTCCACAGACGTTGGACGTTGGACTGAAAGATCGTGGTAGGGATTAAAGAATATCAACGAAATCGGACGAACTGGTTTGCTTGGCTTGCCCGGTTGTGTAGCACTTAAAGAATTCCCAGCCGTCGAAACGTCCCTGGCAACGTTTTCCCACGGGTTAGCCGTCACCGAAGAATCATTGATTGGCTCAAGGGGCTGAAGTACCTCAAGACTTTGCACCTCGGCCGACTCACCCTGACTGCCTTGTAACCACAGAGTCGTTTCGGGCAAATCGTCACGCAGAGTGACGAAGGAAAGAAATATCAGCACGATTGCGTGCAAGGCAACCGACACGGACCACGCCCGCGAAATGATTCGATCGCGTGACTTGTTGCGTTTGCCGTTCGGGCGATTTCCAAGCATTGAAGTATTCACTTCATGTATCGCACCACCACCAGATCAGGCAAATGAAAAGGGAGCGACGCGGGTCGATCATTGATCCTGCTTCACAACCTCGGGCGTAACCATTCTTGTGACTTCATTCGCATTCCTGAGCAGTTTCACATCAAAGCGTTTGTCAGCCAATGGTTCGTTCAAGGAGATCCACGTCAGCTCCACATCATACGTCTTGGTTCCCCACACACGAATTCCCTTCACGGTCTTTGATTCCCGCATTTCCCCAGTGATTCTTACCGGAAGCTTAAACCCGTTTCTTGGTTCAAACCGATACGACTCACGCCACCGTGGAATCCGTTCTTTCGATTCTCGATGGACGTACGTCCGAGCGACTGACTGAGGCACCAACTTTTCCATGTCAAACTTGATCACTTCAAACGAGGACTCGGCTGCATAGTCAATGGTGATCACATTGCGCCCGTCAAACTTCGTTGTATTCCGTGTTCCGGATCGAATCGCGTTGAAATGTTCCGCCATTGTTTGTTCGACATGGGGGAAGTATGAAGCTGGGAATCGCGAGGTGCCAATCAATGGCACATACGGAACTTTGTTCGTGAAATAGAGAGCTTTGTCAATTAACGGGGCTACTGATCTAGGTTGATCAGGAAACTGCCGAAACCAAGCTTCTTTCTTTGTGCAAACCACGGCATGTACAGCCTCCCTGCGCTGATCAACCGCTCCCTGCGGCGATTCGACGACGCTGCTTCGAACGACACGCTGAACTGCACAGCAGCGATCCTTGTCGGGATCGATTATGAATCGCACAAAAGCAACGCTTTCGTCGACCGGCGCCTCGTCACTAAACCACGTGGACTCCGTTTGAATGAACACATCAAACTGACGAATCGCCTCCATGTTTGTGATAAAGGCATCCAGTAGCGAAACAGCCTCAGACTGCCTGTCGTCTTCCTCGGCACCGGCGCTGCTGCAGGCTTGTGATGACTGGAAAAGCAAGAGCACGAGAAAGCAATATCGGATCCTGCGGCGAACACTGCGCGATCCCGTACCCACTACCCATTCACTACAGGGACGCTTCAAAAACAAAGAGGCCACGGTCATATCTTCCCCGAAAAAACCAACATGAGTCATCCGCCAATGCATGGATCAGTCAGATGTGGATGGAACTGAAGGTGAAATCAACGATGCGGGTGACTCAAGATGGAACGCTCTGATTCTCGTTAGAATGTGCCAAGATACCTTGGGAGAATCGGCATTGTCGTCGCCAAACTCGTCCGACAAGCGCTTCTCGTCCCCGGACAACTGGACGCGGTAAATCCCACTCCCTAATCGCGTACACTCCACTTTCAGCTTGCACTCACCAATCGACGCTTCGATGTTGGGCACAGCCTCCGCGGCCGGCTTGCCTTTGTACTGACGATCACGTGCCATGCAATTCGCTACCAGCCTGTCGTCAACGGCCCGAAACCGAATGGTTCGCGGGGAAATCGTGAATTCTTTCGGATAGAGCAACGTCAAAGTCAATTCATCCGAAAACGGTACGCGTTGGGACCGCACACTCAATGATAACGTTAAGCCCTCTTCGGGAATGAAAACAGGGTCCACGACGATCTCTACATATGTCTTTTCATCCACCTCAACAATCTTGGCCACGATACCATCGTTGCGCGGTGTGAAAACCAGCTCGATATCATCAGCAACCACAGGGCGCGTCAGCAAGAACGGAACCAAAATCGACTGCCGTTCCAACCGAGGATTCACTTCCTGAACGAACATTCGATCGACAAAGCACATCAGTCCGGCCAATTTGTACTTTGCAGCCAACGAAATATCGCGGTCATTGCCCTCGCTAGACTTGATCGCGACAACAATTGAATCGTCGGCTCGCCGAGCTGACTTCGGAGTCTCGATCATTAATTCGAGCTTCGCGGATGATTGAGACTTAATTTCGCTCACGGATAGCCGTGCGGCGGCGCAGTTGCATCTGATTTCCAAGTTCTTGACCGGAAAAGAAATTTCCAGCTGATTCACCAACTCTAGCTCCACAATTCCTTTGGAGCCAACTGGAAGCTCACCGAGATCCACAACCACGTGGTATTCGCCAGTCAAGAATGGCTGTATCAACACTTGTTTTTGGATCTTGAACGCGGGCTTCCCGTCGTCACCAAAACCAACGGTCATGAAGAGCGCCGTCATCATGGCTACGACACCGACGCGCTCCGTAGTTCTAGATCGTCGCATCTGTGATATTGACCCACAGAACTGAATAGCAGGCGAGTAAGGAGCCTATTCTACACGCATAGAGCGACCTTCGGTTACAGGCACTGAGAATGATGCAACATGCCCTACCTTCCGTTCACTTACGGAGGTTCGCCGGGCAAAAAAGTGCTTCACTGCGTTGCTTGGTAGGGCAACATTGCATACGTTGCGGACAATACTCGGTTCGCTATCCTTGATGGCCAAACGCTTCGCCCCAAGCGAGACCCAAGTGGCAAGGCAATGACCCGAGTGGGAAAATGAATTCCGCTGCCGGCTGGATGCCGCGCGGCAAACTCAACTGACAATCCAAGCAGTCAACTCCAGTGAAAGAAAAACACGTTCATGGCCAACTTCACCTACCAAGACGTCGCCAAGATGATTGACCACTCGTTGTTGAACCCGTCGCTCCGTGTCGAGGAGCTTGAAGCGGGGATTCAGTTAGCACTGGCTTATGACGTCGCCAGCGTTTGCATCATGCCGTACTACATGAAGAAGTGTGCGGAACTGCTGTCCGGTAGCACGGTGAAGAGCATCCACAACCATCGGCTTTCCCCACGGCGGACACACCACGGCAATCAAAAGAGCGGAAGCGCTGCAGGCCGTCGCCGATGGCTGCGAAGAACTCGACATGGTCGTCAACATCTCCAAGGTTCTCAGCGGCGACTGGGACTACGTTCGCCAGGATATTGCTGCGGTGATCGAAGTCGCTCATGAGGCCGGCCAGAAGGTGAAGGTCATCTTTGAGAACTGCTACTTGAATGATGAGCAGAAGACGCGGCTCTGCGAGATCTGCACCGATCTGAACGCCGACTGGGTCAAGACATCCACGGGCTACGGCACCGGCGGAGCAACCCACGAAGACCTCAAGCTGATGCGGGAGAAATCCGGTGCACACGTGCAGGTCAAAGCGGCCGGCGGAGTCCGCGATCTGGACGCACTGCTGGCGGTTCGCCAGCTGGGTGTCACCCGCTGCGGAGCCAGCCGCACCAGCGAGATTTTGGGCGAAGCCCGTAAGCGACTCGGCCTCTCGCCAATCGATGTGGTGGCATCCGGTAATGCCGGCTATTAACTGTCTTTTACACAAAAGTCGAGCGACCAGTGCGGATCTTAGAAATCCAATTGCCGCTTCCTGCAATTCTTTTCATGCTCGTCTGTGCACCGGCGCACTGCGAGGAATTGTCCGCCGGCGTTGCTCAAGTCGACATCACGCCGCCAGTTGGATTCCGCACCGGCGGCGGGTATGGCGAAGTGATCAGCACGGGAGTGGATGATCCGCTGTTCGCGAAAGCGCTGGTCGTGCAACAAGGCGAGACTGCCGTGGCGATCGTGATCAGCGATCTGCTATCGGTCCCTCCGGACTTGAGTCGAGCGGCGCGAGAAGAGGCCAGTATACGAACTGGCATACCGGTCAAAAACATCGTGGTCGCGGCGACCCATAATCATGGCTCACCCGAATACTGGGGATCGCTGAGAGATATCGCTCATGCAGCGGCCGTCAAGAATCATGGCCACGATCCTCACGAAACCGTCGACTATCAGGCAAAACTCGTGCAGGCATGGAGCGAGGCGATCGCAACAGCGTTTGACGCCCGGAAACCAGCCACGATCGAGATGGTTGTCGCTCAGCAACCGGGGCTGGCCTTCAATCGAAGGTTTCACATGACGGATGGTAGCGTGCGGTTCAATCCTGGCGCCGGCAATCCGAACATCGTCCGGCCAGCCGGCCCCGTTGACACCGATCTTCCCATCGTGCTGTTTCGTCAGGCGGATCAAAATCGCAAAGCAATGGCCTCGCTGACAACGTTCGCGATGCACACCGCCGTCCACGGAGGAACGACATTCAGCGGTGACTTTCCGGCGGTCCTGCAGTTGCAGTTGAGTCAGCAACTGGGGCCTGATTTCGTTTCTTTGTTTGCCGAAGGGACCGCCGGCGATATCAATCACATCGATGTGAGCAATGAAAACCAGCTTCGAGGTCGCCCCGAGGTGGAGCGTATCGGTCAGCTGCTGTCCGCAACGGTCACGAGCGAACTTGATAATACGAAGCCGTTGGAATCTCCATGCCTAGCTGCAGTCAGCAAGACAGCCTTGGCGCCATTTCAGCCGACGAACGAGGCAAGACATCTGCAGTCGATGAGTCAACTGCGCGACCAAAGAACCTGCGGTTGCCGTTTCTGACCCTGGTTGCGGCCTGGCGTGACTGTCATCGTTACCGATACAGCCAACAATACAGTGATGGAAAGAAGCCGCTGGAAATCCAAGCGATTCGCTTGGATGCTGACACCGCCATTGTCACGTTGCCGCATGAAGTATTCGTTGAGATCGGACTAGCAATCAAAGCGAGGTCACCGTTCCGCAACACGATTGTGATTTCTTTGGCAAACGACATTGACTACTACCTTCCTACCGAACGCGCCTTCGCCGAGGGAAGTTACGAAGTGACAACCTGCCCACTCGATCCCGGCTGCGGTGAAATCCTACTCACCACCGCACAATCAGCTTTGCTGGCAGTGAAGCGGAAGTAACAATCAGCTCATACTTCGTCGTTGCACGCATGGATCAAGTCAACTAGGGCATCGATTCCACAGGTCAATCCGCACTTCGTCGAAGCCAAATCACTGTATGAAACGAAGGAAAAGCAACCATCGAATCAATGATCGGCTGGGGTTGTGGATGAAAGACGGGAAGCCTCTTCATCCCCCTATCTCGTTCACTGCCGCCGTTCAGCAGTCGGGCTTCATCAGAAACCCGGCTGCTGGAATGGGTAGCGAAGACTCAACGAGATACGCCTTAGCCCGAATGGGCTAGAGAACTGATGACCAGATCGATCGCCGGCGCCGAGTTGAGCTGCGCGAGCTTCTTAATCACGACCTTTTTGCCGTACAAGGCGCCCGTCAGCACCGCTTCGTCGTTCAATTCAACATCCCCGTAGGGCGCGAGGTAGGTGCCGACGTAGGTGCCTTGTTTGCCGAGTTTGACCTCCCCGGCGACCAAAAACAGTACGTCTGTCGGACTGCCGAGCAGCAGCATCTGGACGCGATCCTTCAATTCGACTTTCTTTTCGACTTTGACCACGATGGCGCCGCCACTGGCATCCAGGTTGACGACACTGTCCGTGTCCACCTTGAACTTTTTAAAAAGGTAAGTACCGGAACTGAGCGTTAGCTCGGCAGAACTCTCAACCTCGAGCTTGCCGTAGCTGCCAGGGGCTAGAACCAGGGAATTGTTCTTCTTGACTTTAATGTCGCTGCCGCCGGCTGTGACCGTGAAGTCAACGGGCAACGGAGCTGTGGCGGCCGTATAGGGATATGTCGCGCCATTGACAGTGCCTTTGATGTCAAGCTTATCGAAGGCAATGGCATCGCCGTCGACGGTGGCATTCTGCTCCAGCTTGATCTCGTCATCGGTGCTGATGACCGTGTAGTAAATGCCTCAATTCATCGACTTAAGGACGGCGTCGACAGATCGCGACAGCAGATGTTGTGATGCCGGTCTCACGCACGCAGCCTGTGATTAGCGACTTTCCTTCGTGCTGGCACACACACGCGTGATCAAGTGTGACGTTGCACAGAACAGCACTGCGTTAGAAAAGCCGTCGCGAACGACGTTGCTGGAAGAGTTTGCTTCGCCGCTGACGTCCGCGGATCATCACGCGTTACAAGAATATCATAATACGAAATCAGATTGCTGCATTAGGGAATGTAATTCAGCGTGTAGTAGGCTGCGGTATGCAGCAGCGAGAGTCCCGCTTTCGAGCGCACACCAGCGGAGTGCAACTCGTGGATGTGGCCTTCTTGTAATCCGTCGATATACAAACGCACGCTTTTTCCGTCCGCTCCGGCGATCGCCTTGGTAATCGTCGGTTCAGTGTGGTCGACTTCGGGACTGCCGTAGGACGATTGGAAAATGTACGTGTAAGTCGTCAACTTGTACGAGTCGATATTTTCCACGGTTGCTTTGTCGACATCGTGGGTGAACGTCAATTCAAAACCATCCGCTTTGGCTCGCATTTCGTGCACCTCGAAAGGCACTTTGCCGGTCCAGTCGACACGTTCGACCGCAAACGGCTGACGGCCCCGTGATCCCCAACCACGGTTTGTGCCACCGACAAACATCTTTCCATTACCCGTGATTTCCAGGCCCAGCGAGCCGCTCTCGAATCCTTCCAGGAACGGAAAACAGACGCCTTGGTAATGGCCATCGATCTTTTCTAAGTAACAACGCATCACAGTGCTGTGCGACTGGTCGGTGACGAACATTTGATTCTTGAAGGGACCAAATTGGCCATGGGTGGTATCGCAGGCAACGCCGGCTGCTGATTTGCCCATTTTGTTGTAGGGGAACAGCACCGCAGGCGGTTCGTACTCTGGCAACCGCTTGGCTTCGGTCATGAACCGGCTACCACTTCTCGGTTCCTCCGGTTTGGGACCGATGACGGGTTCCGCTAGCTCGTACCACGCAAAGCCGCCGGGGTGACCGACGAACTTACCTGCCGACAAATGCTTCAAGGCACACGTTCCGTTCCAAGGTCCTTGGTTGTCGGTATAGAACATGTCACCGAGGTGATTGGCGCCGATACCGCCAGGGGATCGAATACCGCTGCAGGTTGGAATCAGTTCGCCGTGGGGTGTGATGCGAACACACCAACCACGAAAGGGAACATTACTGCTGAAGGAACCGGTTAAACAAAGCACGACCCAGATGTCGCCGTTCTCGTCGAACTTGGAACCGAAAGCGTACTCGTGGTAGTCGCCCGAGATCTCCCAGCCATCGTTAACGACCTCGAACTCGTCTGCTTCGCCGTCGCCGTCGGTGTCTCGCATGCGGGACACGTCACATCGCTGAGTTGTGTACAGCCAGCCGTCGCGTTCGGCCAGTGTCAACGTTTCGTGGAGGCCATGGGCAAAGCGTTTGAATTGCGAAGCTTTGACTTCTTTGGAAAATGGGTCACTAATCATCCAGATTTCGCCGCGGCGTGAGCAGACCGCCAGTTTGCCGTCCGGCATTAACTGAAAACCGCCCGCTTCCAACACGACACTCTCTGGTATCTCGAACGTCGTGATCGGGTAGTAATCAGCTTCGCTGGGATGCTCTTGCCCGGCCAGGGGCGTGACGACGAGACAGACAAGCAGTGCGATTGGATGAAGAGTTTCATTTTATCAATCTTTTAGAGTGGCTAAGATTTCGTGTGGCAAATCAAGGGGTCCTGGTGTAGGCTGGAACGTGTTGCTGAGTTCGGCAGAAGCGAATGAAGACCCGTGTTTCCGGAAGTGGACTTGTTTCGGCTACTTCACACGAGTGTCGAAGCTAAGCTCTGAAGCCATTGTGCTTTACCAAACGATTTCTTGAGTGATGGTGGTTGGGCCGGAGACTGGCACGATTAACTCGGAAGTTCCGTCCGCGTCGCGGAGGATCGGTGACGAATCTGCGGTGATGCGAATTTGGATGGCGTCGTCGATCGAGTACCATCCGTCGTCGGCCGGCTTGACATCGCCAGAGGCAGCACGGAAGTAGATCGTTCCGGCTACCTCGGCACCATCGCTGGGCCTGATGTTGATCTTCCGCCTGAACGTTCCCACGAATTCGCCGGGCACGGGAATCGGTGTGTCCTCGACCTCGGCAGCGACGGCCTGATAGCGGAACGTGGGTCGGCCCTGCTGTCCAGTCGATAGCCAAGGAACTTGTAACCACGTTGTCTTGGTGATTCCGTTGGCCACGCCGCTTGTTCATCGACAAGCACGGCGATCGGTGACACTTGCTCGAGCTTCATCACGCTGCCACCCAGCGGGGTTTGGTTTCCAGGACCACGACCGACCCAGTGTTTGGCCGCGTCGATAAAGCGATCTTGCCAAATCAATGTCAGCGAGAGGTTGTTGGCGTCCCAACATAAATTCACTTTCTCGGGGTAACCGACCGCGATACCGCGAGGCGAGACTCCGTCGATAAAGTTCCGGTAGATGACGGGTTTTGTTTCCGGTTTCAGTTCGATCATGCCACCGACGATTCCCTCGGGAACGCCACCGTCTTTGCCCTTTTCAAGAAAGGCCCAGATGGCGGCCAGCTGTTTCGCTTGGTCGCCGCCGTAGATGTTCGTCACCGTGCTCTTGCCTTCCGGGTAGCTGGTTGGCATCCGTGTTCCGGGACGATACTGCTGCGGATTCGGCAGATAGCGATGGAACCAGTCTTCGCGGATCCGGCTGGCCATCGTGTCCAGCGCGATCGCTTGAATCCCCGTCGAACGGAACTTGCCAAAAGTGTGGCAGCTGACACAGGCAAACCCTTTGGCACCGACCATCTGACGACCCAAGGCAACGCGACGGTGCCCCGGTTCGTCGGTCTTGGCGATCTTGGCCTCGGTACGCGAATCGATGCCGGCAAAGATAGCGGCCAGGTGACCGGCATTCTGCTCGCCGAATTTTGGCATGTAGGTTTTCATGTAAGGCCGGCTCTTGTCGCCACTGCTGACGACTTTCTTGATCCAGTCTTCGCGAAGTTTGTCACCCACTCCATCCAGCGGCGGTGGTAATCGGCCTTCGTCGCCCATTTCGGGAATCGCGCTGACGAATAACGCGTTGCGATCCGATTCCGCGCCGCCGACGCCGTCACGGCTGTGACAGGCGTAGCAGTTCAACGATTTCATCGTCTGCGCCAGTTGCCTGTCGGCCGTTGGTTCGCCGTCTGGTTGTCCCGCCGCTATCGCCGCGGCGATGGCATCGCTTTGCACGCTGGTCAAATCGTAGTTGGGAACCGACTTGGTGGCGGATGCCAGGCAGCCTTTGGTCTCATCAAGCTCGGCGAGTTGCGGTGCTGCCAGCGACGATTCGATTGCTTTACCGCCGTCGGTTCGCACGTGACAGGCCGCGCAACCGAGCTTGCCAAACAGCTGGCGACCTCGTTCGGCTTTCGATTCGTCATAGACAAAGACGTTTGGATCCACCGGTTCGGGTTCCACTTCCAACGGCGCATCCGACTGCTCGCGAGACATCACCAGTGCCTTGTCGATTCGGCCCGATGTCACGCCGGGGCCGGCCCAGTCAAGCGAGAGTTCTTCGCCGCCATCTTTCTCGAACCAATCAACACGGATTTGATGCGAACCAGGACTCAGCTGGATACTCGTCTCCTTTGACTCGTTGCCGTGAACGCCGTCGTTATCGATGACCTTTTTGCCATCCAGGTAAAGCAAGCTGCCATCGTCGGAGGCTAATCGAAAGCTGTACTTTCCGGCCGTCTTGATCGGCAGATAGCCCGTGAAAGCTGATCACGACGCTGGTGTCACGCCGTCCCGCGCTAATGTCCAGGCCTCGGGAAACGCCGGTTAAGTCCGGCTCAAGTTGCTCAGGTCGGGTAGGCGGTCGACGCCGACGTAATAGGCGGCAAACTTCATGTTGGGTTCGGCCGGCAAATCCTTCTGGTTGCCGAAAGTGACGCCCAGATCGCCTGTCAGATATTGAGCGACGTGACGCCAATTGTCGCCGCCAAGATCCAACTGCGGCATGCGACCCGAAGGACGCACGGCGTGCGGATTCTTCAAGAACTGTTCCAGGCTAGCGCGAGTGTATTTTTCATCCAGGGCAACGAGCGGGACGGATGTGTCGGTCGAGGCTTTCTTGTCGTTTCTGGGTTGGTGGCAGGCGACGCAGCCAGTTTCGTGAAACAGTTGCTCGCCGCTTGCCGAATCGCCGCCCTGGCCACCCGATTTGATCGCGTCCGTGCCCACTAAGAAGTTCGTCAGGGCAACTGCAGCCGCTTGCCGAGCTGGCGCGTTCATGCCAACCATCAAATCAGGCATCGTCGTGCCCGGTTTGACCTCGTGGGGGCTGGCGATGAACTTGATCATCCATTCCGGCTTCAATCGCTCGCCGACTTGATCCAGGATCGGCGCTTGCTTGGGTCGGATCAGATTGACCAGTTGCCTGTTGGCCGCGTGACAGGCAACACAATTCAACTCGCCGATCAACAGTCGGCCACCATCGACCGAAATTGCCGGCGGCGGAGTGAAAACGCTCAAATCCCGGCACGATCGGTCGCCGGGCCTCGGCGTCGACGTTTCGCGGCCGCACCCAAATATTGCGGTAGCGAACGGGATTGCCGTGATTCTGCAGATAGATCGGCCCGTCCTCAGGACCTTCCTTGACTGGCGCCGCGGTTGTTGTTCGTGGCAGCTCGACATCACGGTGAACCACCACACCGTTCAGTTGTGACGGTGATCTTGGCGTTGGCGGTCTTCTTTCCAGCCTCGTCGTATCGTGCCGCTGTAAAGTCGACATCATACGTCTGCCACGTCAGCGGCGGCAGACACATGTTGATGTCAGGATCACGAATGGAATAGATGCCGCCCGTTTCGTTGTTCTTTCCCTCGAGTCCAAACGAATCCAAGACTTGGGTTTCGTAGCGGCCTTGATGGTAAAGACCACTGTTGCCGCGGCCTTGGCCACGAGCCTTCGGCATGAACGGCAAACGAAACTCCAAATGCATCGAGTAGTCACCAAAGGTGTCGTGACTCGTGCAACCTTCCATCAACAATCCGTCATCGGTGATTCGCGCACCTTTCTTCCAATGCTTCTCAAGCGATTCCTTGGATCCGTCAAAC
This sequence comes from Pirellulaceae bacterium, assembly GCA_963714715.1. GTDB lineage: Bacteria > Planctomycetota > Planctomycetia > Pirellulales > Pirellulaceae > JBFJVZ01. The sequence goes on from CAVQPV010000014.1 coordinate 278,909, forward strand.
AAGAACGACCGCGCCACGGGGCGGCCTTGCGCCGAGCGTTGGGCTCTTCCGCTCGACCCGTGTGAATTGTTGGACATCGCCGTCAGTTCGTCCGGTCGACTTCCAGCGTCTGTTTGTCTTTACCGTTCCAACCGGCACCGGGAAGACCGTCGGTGTAGATAACAACTTGGAATTCACCTTCACCCATGGCAATCGCCTGCAGGCCGCGCGTGGTGTCGGCGTATTCTCCTTGCAAAGCAAAATCGGGATCTTTGGCGACCTCGTTTGGATCGGCCGATCGTGGCTCAGCCGTATGAGCGATCGAACATGACACGATCAGTAGAAACACTGTCAGCGCAGTGCTATTGAATCGACTAAGAATCATGGAACTGGAGAAGCGAGGAAGGGCGGCGGGATTGGCTGAATCGCATTATTCAGCCGGCAAGTTGTTCGCGTTCAGATTGTAATCAAAGCGAAACGCCGCGGGCACGACGAAAAGGGATATCCGACAAAGCAATTAGTGATCCTCGGACGCAACTTCGCGACCGTCCACCGATGCCTGAGCCCGATGAAGCTCGATATCGATGCTGAAATTGATCATCCGCACCGAACCGTCCGACATCGCAACACTCCAACCCGCCGGATGGGCACTGCCAAAATCATGACAGATCAAGCAATTGTCGATCGAGTCGATCTGTGGTTGGCGAGCTGCATAGCGAACATAAGAATGGCTGGATATCCAGGACTCATTCCAGCCGGCCAGCGGTGCGCGGTCACCAAAGCAATCACCGGTCTCGTACCGATTGACATCCATCGCCTTTTCTCCGAGCAAGTAGGTGTGGCTCAGACCGTCGTGGATGCGATTGAATTTGGTTCGCTTGCCCAACACCCAGACACCGTCGTGCTGAACACTAATTAGGCGATGATCAGTTTTCGAGACCGTTGCGGGGCCTCCGTTCATTGCATAATCGCTGCGCGCTGCGCCGCCGCCATAACGGCTCTTGTACGGTTCGAGCAGCGGATACGCTTGCGCGTCCCGACGGCTGGGGCAGTTGAATTGCTGGACGGGCACGCGAACCGCCTGTTTCACTTGAGCGGTGGGCGTGATATCCGCATCGCCCGCAAACCGACGAATCTCTTCCGGCAATGTTCGCTTGCTCCATAAAGAACATCGCCTGCGCGGGCCAGGTACCACCTGACATCGAGCTGTTGCGGCTACGACCGAGTCGATACTCCACCAGACCCGGAGCTTTCTCGCCCGAGTACCCAGGCAACTCTTTGTACGCCGATTCGTAGTTGTGACAGGCGAGCGAGATCTGCCGCATGTTGTTTTGGCACTGAACAATTCGCGCGGATTCTCGCACGGCCTGTACCGCCGGCAGCAACAAACTGATCATGATGCCGATGATCGCAATCACCACCAGCAGCTCAACCAGCGTGAAGGCGTTTCGCTTGATTGGCACTGGCATGACCCACCCAGAATCACTGCTGAAGATTCAGAAGATTAACGCATCGTTATACCCGGGCATCGAAGGATCCGTCAATCAAACCAGGATGATTGAGCGTCACTCCCGTGTGGGCAGTGGAGTTGCAATCCGGGACACCGGGCGTTTTGCGGCGATTTTATCGTTCCGAAACGGTCGACTTCCAGACGAAGTGAGACTTTTTGGCGCGTCCGATCAGTTGGAAGTCAGACAGACGACGCTAGTGATCAGATGGCCATCTTTGGTTCGGCGTTTTCGGTGTCGTGGCAAACCAGGGCGCAAGCTGCGCGATTGTCTTCAAGCGTGTCGTCGAACCCGGGGCGGGCAGACAGACTATGATTTCGGAAAGACCGGTAGCCTCTGAGACCATGAGCCACGCGAATTCGATGACGCAAGCAGACGTACCCCACGATTTCAGTGACCCGGCGCAGTGCATTCTCCATCCCACAGACTTTTCACCGAGTTCCGATCTCGCGTTGGCACATGCACTCCGGCTCGCCCTACTCAATCAAGCTGATTTGATCCTTCTGCATGTCGCTCTTGAAGATGATGACGAGCATTTTCCGTCGGTGCGTGAAGTGCTACAGCGTTGGGGTCTGATCGAGCCAAGTGCTTCACGATCCGCCGTGGCCGATTTAGGAATCGGTATCGAAAAGATCGAAGCGCACGGACCGAATGTTGTTGACGCAATCTCGAATTTCATGCACTTCCGTCCCGTGGACATGCTGGTCATGGCAACCGAAGGACGTGATGGACTTGCCTCATGGTTTCATCCGTCGATGGCTGAGCAGACTGCTCGGAAAACTAAGGTGCCAACGCTGTTTGTGCCGTCAGACTGCCGCGGCTGTGTTTGCTTGGACGGCGAGGTCTCGTTGAATCAGATTCTGGTGCCGGTTGACCATGAACCACACAGCGAAGTGGCTGTCGAACGCGGCCTACGTGCTCTGAGCACACTGGGCGAGGACTCGGCTCAGCTAACACTGCTGCACGTTGGTGAAGAGTCGAGTTTTCCGAACATCGACACTGCCTTTGGCGGCTGGGATGTCGCGCGGAGTCACGCGACAAGGCAATCCGGTGACCGAAATCCTTGACGAAGCAAAACGGCGCCAGGCCGATTTGCTGATCATGGCGACCGACGGCCAGCACGGTTTTTACGACGCGCTGCGAGGCACAACCACCGAACAGGTTCTGCGGCGTGCTCCCTGTCCGCTGCTGGCGGTTCCAGCGAACTTCTAATGGCGGTAGCGCTGGAGCCAGTCAACGGCGTGCTTTATTAACAGACGGTTGTGCTACACGGCGACCTCTTCCGATTCCGGGCTGGACTCGGGCCGTTCGCGAAGGTAATTCATGTCGTCTTCACCAACCAGCTTGGCGATTCGCTTGGCGAAGTAGTACATGCGTTTGAGATATTCCATGATTTCGGACTCCAACCGAAACATTGCCAGTCGATTGGGCTCGTCTGCCGATAAACGGCGGGAAAGATGAACCTCGGCTCGGGCTGCCAACCGATTGATCTCTCCTTTTGCCTCCGCGACCTCACGAGCGCTTTCATTGTCGTCGGACACGATCGCGTGTATCGCGCGTTCGGTGGCCCAAATCACTTTCTTGTTCAGCGCACTCAAGACTTCCTGGGTCGTCTCGCTGATCTGCAGATCCGCCCGCAAGCGACTCCGTCCGGCCTCGACCAGGTTGGTTTCGATCATGTCGCCGATGCTCTCAATGTAATTCGCGGCTGCCAGGAAATCATGAAGTTGTTCGGACTGACGGTCGGAAAGGTTCTCCTTCGAAAGCCGACCGAGATAAGTAATCACTGCTCCGTGCAGCGCGTCCACGTTGTCGTCCAGATCCTCAAGGGCATCGATCTCCTTGCTGGTGCCGTGGACCACGGTGTTGAGCGCTCCACGCATCATGTGTAGAGCCGCGGATCCGAGCCGCCCGAGTTCCATCCGGACCACGTCCATGGCAAGAGCCGGCGTCTGAAGTAGGATCGGATCCAAATACTTCGGCCGAGCAAGCTCGACTTTCAACGGCCGCTCGCTCCGGCACGATTCGCCGGACAAGCCAGGCAAGAGGCGTCGTGAACCAAATGAACAGAAGCGTATTGGCGACGTTAAAGACCGTGTGCGCGTTGGCGATCTGACGCGGTGTTTCGGCGGCCAGCCTGCGGCTGCCGACCAAGTCCGAAGCGGATGGTGAAAGCCAACTGACGAAATTGGCAAGTTGCGGTATGAAGGCAAACCAGATCGCGACGCCTGCCACATTGAACAACACATGAACCACGGCGGCACGCACGGCCTCTCGCGGCTTTCCGATCGCGGCAAGGCCCGCGGTAATGCAAGTACCGATGTTCGCGCCAAAGATAAGTGCGATGCCGGCCTCAAGAGAAATAAAACCTTGTCCGGCCAACGTGATGACCAAGCCCGTGGTCGCCGACGAACTTTGAACCAATGCTGTCAAGCCCGCCGCTAACAGGATCGCCCGCAACGGGTCGTCCATCTGTTGCATCATTTCCATGAACGGTTGATATGTCCGTAGCGGCTTCGTGCCGTCACTCATCAATTGCATGCCGAAGAAAACCAGCCCCAAGCCCATGATCATGTGACCGTAATGTCGTGCCTTTTCATGTCTTTGAACAAAAAAACAAGAAGAATCCAGTTGCTACCAGCACCAGTGAGTAATGGGTGAGCTTGAACGCGATCAGTTGCGCCGTGATCGTCGTGCCGATGTTCGCGCCCGATGATGACGCCGATCGACTGGGCCAATGACATCAGACCTGCGGAGACGAAACCCACAACTAACACGGTCGTGACGGACGAGGATTGGACGACCGCCGTCACGAACGCCCCCGCGATGGCGCCCGTGAAGCGATTGGTGGTTACTTTGGCAAGCATCCGCTTCATCCCGTCGCCAGCGATCAATTTCAGGGCGTCGGACATCTGATCGAGTCCGTATAGAAACAAAGCCAAACCGCCGATCAGCCCCATCAATATGGAACCGATCTGCAAGGACTCGGTGGTGACTTCGGCGAGCAACACGTGGACACTTCTCCAATACGCGATTCTCTCTATATTAACCGGTTCTCAAGCACTCCTTCACAAATGAGTGTTCGGCCGCCGGTAGCTGATCATCTCGCGAACATCGCCGAAGCTTTGGTGGCCGCGAAGTGAATTGCCACTAAACCGATCTGCTTCACCGGCATCTTCGGCAAGCCTTGAGATCGCCGGTTCAGCAGTGCAATCGCCGGCAGACCAGTCAGCACGATTCGTCTTGCTGCGGTCAACCGATCCAAAACGCGAGCGTCTCTGCCAGTTGTTCCTCTTCCAAGTACTCGTGGGCCAGCAACTCGTCGGCCACCGCGGCAACCGCTGCCCAGCAATCGTCAGACTTCATCCAATCGTGCAACTGGATGGTCAGCTGCTCCAACGCACGGGTGCGAGATTGGGGATCGTCGCTGATGACTTGACCACGCTGGAAGGCCAACTGCCAATCTTCCGTCCAGGGCTCGAAAACTGCTGGATGCAGCTTTTCGCCGCGGTAAATCATTTCCGCCACCGGGCCAGCTAACAGCGTCAAGATCTCTCTTTGCAGTTGCCAATCCGCCTGCACGTCAACGGGGCCCCAGTTGACGCGACAGTCCCCGAAGCGAGGCGGTAAATCGCCGCCGCCGCTGTCACCACCCAAACAGATCGATTCGATCCGGCCCCCCAGCACGTAACCGATCACCGCATGACCGGCTTCGTGATAGGCCGTCAACGTTTCGTCGTCGTCCAAAGAAAACCCCACTGTGCTAGACTGGTGCTTGAGTTAAAACGCTAGTCATTTCAGAGTGAACCTCCCGCGAACAGGCCAATCACGCGATGAAAGCCCTTTTGTTGACCGAATACCAGCAAATGCAAGTCACCGATGTCGACGAGCCAGTCGTGGGTGACGACGACGTGCTGGTGCAAGTCGAAGCGTGCGGGATTTGCGGCAGCGATATTCACGGTTACGACGGCAGCACCGGTCGGCGGATTCCTCCCTTGGTGATGGGACACGAAGCCGCAGGAATCGTGGTGGCCAGCGGAGCCAACGTCACCGATTTGCCCGCAGGCTCGCGCGTCACCTTTGACTCGATGGTTTCCTGCGGCAAGTGTGATTTCTGTCGCTCCGGCGATGCCAACTTGTGCGACAATCGCATGGTTCTGGGCGTCTCCTGCGGCGAATACCGTCGACACGGAGCTTTCGCCGAGAGAATCAGTGTGCCCCGCCGCATCGTCTATCGCTTGCCCGACACGCTGCCGTTTGAACATGCGGCCTTGGTCGAAGCGGTTTCCGTTGCCGTGCACGCGGCCAACGTCACGCCGGTGACTTTGGGCGATACGGCGGTCGTGGTCGGCGCCGGCATGATTGGTTTGCTGACCATTCAAGCGATCCGCGCTGCCGGAGCGTCGCAGGTCATCGCGGTCGACCTGAACGACAAGCGGCTTGCCGTGGCACGAGAACTCGGTGCCGACGAAGTGTTGCGGGGCGACCAGTGCGATGTTCCCGAAAAGGTCCGTCAGCTGACCGGCGGTCGCGGAGCCGATGTCGCCTTGGAAGTGGTCGGTGCGACTTCCACGGTCCAAACCGCCATCGAGTCGGTTCGCAAAGGCGGCAACGTCACCTTGGTCGGCAATGTTTCGCCCACGGTCGAGTTGCCACTGCAAAGTGTCGTGACTCGAGAAATCGCCCTGCGGGGCACGTGTGGCTGCAATGGCGAGTACCCACAATGCATCGATTTGATGAATCGCGGAATTATCAACGTGGCACCTCTGATCACCGCCAAGATCGCCCTGAGTGATGGGCCCAAGTGGTTCGAGCGATTGTACGCTGGTGACCCCGACCAAATGAAAGTTGTTGTATGTCCTCAAACCTAGGCCGTCGTGGTCGCGGAACGAAAGGTGCGCGTCGATGACAAGCATTTTGTTGGCAGAAGATAGTCCGACACAAGCGGAGATGATTCGCGAATTGCTCGCTTCCGCTGGCTTCGAGGTCCGCTTGGCAAGCGACGGCAACGAAGCCATGGCGGCGTTCGAGCAATGGCAGCCCGACCTGCTGGTGACGGATTTGATGATGCCGAACATGAATGGGTGCGAGCTGACGCGCGAAGTTGTCCGACGCTATCCCGAGACACCGGTTCTGGTGATCACGGCACGGGGATCCGAAGGCCTGGCGGTCGACGCGCTCGCTGACGGCGCCGTGAACTTTGTGCCCAAGTTGTTGTTGGAAGCGCGACTCCCTCAAGTCCTGGGCGAACTGGCCGAGCGGGTCTGCGTTGACAAGGAATGCCGCGACAGCGGCGCCAATTTAGTCGTTCCTGAACTTATTTTTGAACTCGAAAGCGATGTACGGGCTATCCGTCCGATCACGCGTTACGTGCAGAAGACGCTGGCGTTCGCCGATGCGATCGATGTCGTTTCCCGATTTCGCATCACCAGCGCCATCTCCAGCGCGCTGGTCAACGCGATCTGCTACGGCAATTTGGAAATGCGCGATGACGAGGAAAAGATCTACGAATTGATCCGCAGTGGGTCGTCATCCGAAACAGTTGCCCACAAGGTTCGCCTGGTGGTTTCCGTAGGTATTGAGGACACTCGCATCTCGGTCGCGCACGAGGGACCCGGGGCAAGTTGTCGATCGACTCCCGCGCCAGGAACCCCCGGCTCCTTTGAACTGGAAGACTGCCGCGGCTTGCTGCTGATCACGAGCTTCATGGATCAAGTGATGTTCAACCAAGCCAAAAACGAAATCGTGATGGTCAAAAACGTCACGTCGTCGTAGCCCGCCCTGTGCGAGGGTCTCCCGACCGCGCGCTGTGCGAGGGTCTCCCGACCCCGCACAGGGTCCGACCGGAGGATGCGCGGCGTGTGCCCGCGCTGTGCGAGGGTCTCCCGACCCCGCACGGGTCCGACCGGAGGATTCCTTCCGGGCAATCGCGCCGCGAGGAGACCTGCGGTCATTTGGCGGCGAGGTCGGAGACCGACGCCGAGCGCGTCGTCGTAGCCCGCGCTGTGCGAGGGTCTCCCGACCCCGCACGGGTCCGACCGGAGGATTCCCTTCCGGGCAATCGCGCCGCGAGGAGACCTGCGGTCATTTGGCGGCGAGGTCGGAGACCGACGCCGAGCGCGTCGTCGTAGCCCGCGCTGTGCGAGGGTCTCCCGACCCCGCACGGGTCCGACCGGAGGATTCCCTTCCGGGCAATCGCGCCGCGAGGAGACCTGCGGTCATTTGGCGGCGAGGTCGGAGACCGACGCCGAGCGCGTCGTCGTCAGCCCGCGCTGTGCGAGGGTCTCCCGACCCCGCAAGGGTCCGACCGGAGGATTCCCTTCTGGGCAATCGCGCCGCGAGGAGACCTGCGGTCATTTGGCGGCGAGGTCGGAGACCGACGCCGAGCGCGGAGTAGGCGAAATGGTGGGTCGGCGCAGGCCTGAGAGCCACTTGACCCCACCCTACGTGAGCATCTGCACCGGCTGGTACTTGCCGCCCAGGACTGATTCGCTGGAGCACGCCAGCCAGTCTTCCAGCACCGCCGCATAGACTTGTCGAAAGTCGGTGTGATACTTCAAATCACCCTGATCTAAATCGGTCAGTGACGGCTGATCGCCGATCAAACCGGCTTTGACTTTGTTTCCGGCGACGAACACCGGGCCGGCTGTGCCGTGGTCGGTACCACTGCTCGCGTTTTCGGCGACGCGACGACCAAACTCGCTGAAGCACATCACCAACACGCGATCTCCCTCACGGTGGGCATTCACGTCGCGTACGAGTGCGCTGACACCTTCGCTGACTTCGCGCAGCAGCGCGGCGTGTGCGTCGGGCTGGTTGGCGTGCGTATCGAAGCCGTCGATACGAACGTAGTAAACCTTCGTCTTGAGTCCCGATGCGATCAGCTTGGCGACCGTTTCCAGCTTCTTGCCCAGTCCCGATGTGGGGTACGCTTCGGAAGGTTTGTATTTCACGCCCGCCGATTCCATCCGCTGGCTGGCGGCGATCGCGCTGCTGGTGCTGGATTGGACAAATCCCAGTAAATCGTTGTCTGCGGGGCGACTTTCGCCGGCCAACTCTTGGACGGCTTCGCGAAAGTTGGGCGTATCCCCACCGCGCAAACGAAACTGCTCCAACGACTTGATGGACGGCACCCGCACGTCGCGCGACATCAGTGCGAAGGGTTGCTTTTCGGCGCCCAAGTGAAGTGCCGACGGGTCCAGCAAATCTTGCAAACCGGCTGACTCCAAGTAGCGGCCGACCCAACCATCGTGACGCGGTCCGTCCTTTCGCTGGCACGAATGCCAAATATCCATCGACTCAAAATGTGATCGGTTTGGATTATCGTAGCCGACGCCTTGAATTACGGCGAAGCTGCCTTGTTCCAACAGATCCGCGAAACCGCGCATCGACGGATGCATCCCCAAACGGTCGTTGATTGCCAAGGCATCCGCCTTCTTGATGCCGATCTTCTCGCGCGCCTGTTGATAGGCGGCATCCGAATGTGGAACGATCGAGTTCAAGCCATCGTTACCGCCAGCCATCTCGACGACAACCAAAATCCGCTCGTCCTGCGGCGATGCTGCGGCTGCCTGACATAACACACTGGGCGCGGTCGCACCAAAAGTGAGCAAAGCCGTCCCGGTGGTCGCGTTGCCAAGGAACTGCCGCCTGGAAGTGCTACGGAGAGTTGGATTCCCGCTCATGCCAATTGAAACTCCGGAAGAGTACACAAAATGTGAACAGCATCTCGAACTCGCTGCTGGGCATCACGACTGGAACTCGCGTCCCTATCGACAATGCGTTGTTTCGCGGACGCTGGTATCGCCACCGCAAACAACGATGTCTCCAGGTAGTCGATCAATTCCTCTGACGAGTCGACGCCATGTTCTTTCAAATACTCGGCGATGCTCTGCTTGCCATAGCGAGTCTTTCCACCGTCCAACAAACGTCGTATCAGATTCGCTCGCCCCAACAAGGTTGACGAATTGATCCAGGTGCGACCGCCATCCCAACCCTTCACGCTGGGCGGATAGTACAAGCCTTGGCCAAGCTGCTCCAGCGCATCAGCCATTTGATACGAATCGGTCGAACCGGCCAGGACGCGTAAAAAGCCAACCCCAAATTCAACCGGTGAACGGACCTTGCGGGCACGCGCGTGTGAGGAAAAGAACAGGCTGACTGCTTAGCATGCGACGCAGCGTCGGCGCGATCTGCATGTTGTTCTCACGCAGCTCGCCGGCCAGGGGCTCGACCAAATCGTCCGGCGCGACCGGTTCGTCCATCACAAAAAAGCGAATCAGTTTGCGGACAATGAAACGAGGCGCGGTGTCCTGATTGGCAATGATTGCCACGCCGTTTTCGCCCGAGAGCGTGCCGGTTGTTCCCAATACGGTTTTGGTCCCGCTGTCGTGTTGATAACGATTGAAGCGGAACTTCTTGCGTTTGATTTCCCAGCCCGTAAAACAACGCGCCAGCTCGCGGATGTCCTGCTCGCTGTAGTTACCTTCCCCCAGTGCGAACAACTCCATGATTTCGCGGGCATAATTCTCGTTGGGATGCGATTTGCGATTGCTGACCGAGTCCAGGTAAATCAACATCGCCGGGTCGCGTGAGATCTCCAGCAGTAACTTTGAGAAATCACCCAATGCGTGTTCCCGCAGCAAGTCGTTCTGCTGCTGCATCAGTTCGGCATCATCGACTTTGGCCGCGCTGGTGGCAAAGTGCCCGTGCCAAAACAACGTCATCTTTTCTCGCAGTTGGGCCGGCGTGGTCAGCATGCGATAAACCCACTGCGCCGATAAACGCTTGACGTTACCTGTCGCCAACGAGGCTTTGATCAGGCTATCGATTTGAGACTTGTAGGTATCGGGCTCGGTAGCCAACACCAGGTCGGCTACCACATCAGCCGGTTTGCGGTCGACTGCGCGCACGAGTTCTTCCCGGGTCGCTCCAAAGCCTGCGCGACGATGTAAGTGCGCGGCAGTTCGCAGGTCCCATGGCGTCTTCTCTGACGGTTCGTAGGCAGACCAAGCCCAATCGGAGTCGATCGTCATCTGACTCATGGCTGCACCTGAATCTTGAACTCCGCTTCCAGTCGATCATCCGTGGCTGCAAGTCGCAACGATGCATCTTGGAAATAGGCAACGACCTGCAGCAACAAGTCAATGATCGCTTCGGCTTCCTCCCGCGAATTGCCATCCTGAAGCATATTTTGAGCGATCAACTGTTCGCGGTTGTCCGACAAAACGTCTCGCAACACACCGGCATTGATGTTGGCTTTGGTATTGTCGTCGATGATTGGCGGGCTAGGCACTTTTGCCAGCGTCAACCGACGGGCGAGTTTTTGTGAACTGGAGACCACAAATCGCTTGCCGGCAAAGCCCACGCTGGGTGAAAAGTTGTAGACGATATTGGCGTCGGTCGATTCCCGGTCATCCTCTTCGGGTACATAGCTGGACGTCACCAATTCGGCGTGGTCGCCAATCTGTTCCATGTCCATTTCCAATTGGTTTTGCCCGTTCATCGCGCCCACGATGTTTAGGAATCCAACCAGACTTTGAAAAATCCGCCGTAGCTCCCGAGTCATGGTCTCGGGCTCTTTCAAGTCAAAGACCAAGGCAAATGCCGGTAGCTTGATCGTGGGACGCGGCAACGTATCGGTGAAGTCTTGGCGGGCGGCAATGAAACCGACTTCCGGCTCCAGCGAGCCCAGAATGTCCTCGCCAAAATCACGACCGGCGAACAACGTCGTCAAGTTCGCGTCGGCTTTCGCGAATCCATCATTGATCTTGGCGCCAAACAGGTCACCAGCTCGCAACCACATGTCGGAGAAATTTCGATACGTACTTAACGTGAACAACGTCGCCGGCAGCGTTGGCAAGGCACGTCCGCGTCCCTTGCCTGCGGGCCCGAAGTAATAATCGCGCTGCTCGGGAATCCAACCGGCTTGATGGGGCATTTGCAGTTTCAAAGCCACGTTCTCGGTATCTGCCGTCAAGGCTACTGTGGCGTAGGGAGTCTTCTGCAAACTGCTTTGGATGCCGCCGACAAGCAATTCCAAAACGGGATTGTCGATTTGGTCTTGGTACACAGCATTGGCGATGCCGCGGTCACGGATGACTTGCACATCAACGAAGCCCCAACCGGCGAGGTTCTGATCGCGGGCTGCGAGCGCCGTTTGAAATCTGGCGTTATCGGCCAGCGACTCACCGCCATCAATCATTCGATCCAAAATCTTCATTCCAAGCTCAGATTTATTGGTGATCAACATGCGGTCTTCGTAAGCCGCGAAGCGAGTGCCATCGATCTGGTAAGCCTTGACGCCGCGGTACTCACCTTCCTTGATCGAGTCGCGATTGGGACCAACCTTTGCGAACTCAAGCAGCTTGTCGTGAAACAGTTTCATGGAATTGGCGTCTTCGCCGTGAACAATCGCCGCGGCACCTTCGGTAGCGGCGTCGATCGCGATTGAGACTCGATGGGCTGCGAATGTCTCGAGCGCTTCGCGCCAAGTCATTTGCAATTGCGTTTCAACCATCGCCCGGCCGATTAGAAACTGTTTGTACTGTGGCGACTGAATCGCTGTTTGATACGGCGGCAACGACTCAATCTTGTTGCGCAGCGGATGATCAAAGATCGTGGAAACAAGATCGACCGGTGCCGATAGCTCAAAGTAGACCAGCGCGGTGGCCGGATACAGACTTGCATCCGTATGCTCGGTATCCGCCGCCGGCGTCTTGGCCAACAACTCCTCTGCCCGTGCCGAAACGATCGACATCGTGACCAGCAATACAGCCATCAACATTCGCGTCATCTTTACTTGCTCCCAGCGGTTCGCCGCTTTGCTGAAAAGACCGGCTTTCCGGTCGACAACCCTCTGCTTGGATGATACCTGAACTGGAAGGCGAAAGTTTCGGATTGATTCGCAAATGGGAGCTTTTCACAACATCGCGGCCGCGCGTGACTAAGCTAGTTTCGAAGTGAATCGCAAATCGCCGGAGACCAACGATATGAAGGGCCGATTCTTGATCCGCTGCACCCTTGCCTGCGGCTTGCTACTGCTGTGCGAATTTGTTGATGCCGATGGACCGGACGACAACCGCCCCAACAACGTGCGGCCGATTCCTCCGCTGGGGATCGAAATCCCGGAGGAAAAAAAGCAAGAACTGGTCCAGCGGTGCGCTCGAGTGCGAAAGCTGTGGCAGCATGTGGAGCTGTGGCAGCAACTGGCGGAGGACAAGGAGCTTTCCGTAGCCGATCTGGCGCCCGAAGTCCTCGTTTTTCCTCGCGCGGTCGAGCTGGCGATCGAGTTTCAACAGTTCTACAAACCTGCCGAGATCGAGCAGGCAGCAAGGCTAATCGATGAGGCGATCCGCCGCATCGACGTGATCCGAACGGGCGGTGGCTGGAAGGAAGTCGTCGGGCTTGATGAGGGTACATCGCAGCAGCTGATCGTGGGCGGCTACCGGTCCAAAATCGACGGTTCCTATCAGCCTTACGGATTAGTGGTCCCAGCGGGGCTGATGCCCGGCGATGCTCGGCCGCGTCGGCTTGATCTTTGGTTTCACGGGCGCGGCGAAACGCTAAGCGAAGTTGCTTTCTTACACAAACAGCAAGTTGCTGCCGGCCAGTACACGCCTGCCGACACGTTGGTACTGCATCCTTACGGGCGTTACAGCAATGCCTTCAGGTTCGCAGGCGAAATCGATGTGCTGGAGGTACTTGACTATATCCAAACAAGACTCCCCGTTGATCCGAATCGGATCAGTGCCCGCGGTTTCTCGATGGGCGGCGCCGCGTGTTGGCAATTCGCAACGCACCATGCCGATCGATTCTTTGCCGCTAATCCCGGGGCTGGTTTCTCAGAGACCCCGGAGTTTCTTTCATCCTTTCAAGGCGAAGATGCCCGGGGGCAAGATCCTCCGTATCAGCAAACGCTTTGGCAGCTTTACGACTGTCCGCCCTGGGCGATCAACCTGATTCACTGCCCAACGATCGCCTACAGCGGCGAACTAGACCGACAAAAACAAGCGGCCGATGTGATGGAGGCAGCTTTGGCAGATCTGGGTGTCGACATGGTCCATGTGATCGGTCCGGCAACGGAGCACAAAATCCATCCGGAATCAAAGATTGAAATCGAAAGACGGATGGCGTCGCTCGCCCGCTCGGCAACTGCTGCCGTTCCCCGGCACGTTCAATTTGCGACGGTCAGTTTGCGATACCACCGCATGCATTGGGTCGACGTTCGCGGATTGCATAAGCACTGGATTCCGGCGACCGTCGATGCGAAGTTCACAGAAGACGAAAAGATCCGCATCAAGACGAACAATGTCACCGCGCTGCGATTGTCTTTTCTCCCTGGACACTGGCCCGGATCGCTACAGGGGCCGGTGTTCGTAACGATTGACGGCGATATCCTCGTTGGTCCACTGGCAAAGTCCGATCGCAGTTGGCAATTCGATCTGGTGCAAGCACCAAACGGTTGGCGAGCCGCTGACGACGACCAAGGCGATGAGCTTTGCAAACGTCCGGGGCTGCAAGGGCCGATCGATGACGCCTTGCTGGACTCGTTTGTGTTCGTGCTGCCAAAAAACAAGAGTTCTGATCCGGCAGTTCAGACTTGGATCGAAGCCGAATCCAAGCATGCGATGCTGCACTGGCGAAAGCACTTCCGCGGTGAGATCCGTAAGATCAGCGAGGACGAACTGACGGAGCAGACCATCAGCGAAGCGAATTTGATCGTTTTCGGCGACCCACGAGCGGGCGGACTAGCAGGCCGGATCGCCCGCGACCTGCCCATCACGTGGGATGATTCCATGATCAAGATCGGCGAACAGCAAGTCGACGCCGCTGGCCGCGCGGCTGTGATGATCTATCCGAATCCGCTCAATCCGGATCGCTACGTCGTACTCAATAGCGGATTCACGTTCCGCGAATACGACTATTTGAACAACGCCCGGCAAACCCCCAAGCTGCCGGATTGGGCGCTGATCGATGTCTCCGACGGCGCGACATCGCGGCTTCCGGGTGTGGTCGAGGCGGCCGGTTTCTTTGACGAAAAGTGGCTACCGCGAGAGTTCACGACGACGACTCAAGGTATTGCTTCAGATCGACCAGGTCCTGCTGGAGACAGCGGGCGATCGACTTTTTCATCAGCGGCATCATCAGAACAACCATGATCTTGGCAATGAAGTTTGTTGCCGTGGCACCGAAGGTCAACGTCACCAGGACACCATCGCCTGCGGAATCAAGCTGGTGAGCCGTGCGATAGTGGGCACCATGATTGTCTGCCTCCAGCACCAACGACCGAGGCGGATCAAATTCACTGATTTCCATCTCTTCGGAAGCTTCACGGCCAAACATCACTCGTGTTTCGCGAAACCTGGTTCCTTTGCCGACAGGGCCGTCGGACAGCACCTCGCACGTTTGGACCCCGGACACGATCTCGGCCCGTTTGGAGTAATTCGTCAACGTTTCAAACACGACTGTGGGCGACGCGTTGATTTGCTGTTTAACGGTGACGCTGGTCATTTGTTCGTTCTTGCAAACCGGACCGTTCGTGTGTCTTGTTCGATGCCGGTGGGTTTTGCCAGGAGGCCATAGAGTTCTGGTCGCCTCGATTTGAGCCAGCGACGGCCCGTGCTGGACGCTTGCATGCTCGGGTCGAGGTCAGCGATCACCATGTCGTCATCGGCCTTCCAGGTTTCTGCCAACACTTCGCCGTAGACATCCAAGATCATCGCGTTGCCCGTGCGGACTTCGTCATCATCGACGCCGACTCCGTTACTGAAGATCAAGAACAAGCCGTTGTCGTGAGCCCGCGCCGGAAGCCAACGCATCAGCCACGCGCGTCCTTTGCTGCCGCGAAACTCCGCTTCAATTGTCTCGGGATCTTCGCTTCGGTTGTGCCACAACTTGGGATCGATTGTCCCCATGCATCTTGGGCTCGGTGAATTGCAGCCGCCCGTTTGGTGAGGCGCCAGCAGGATCTCAGCACCCAGCAAGGCATTCATCCGCACATTTTCACCGATGTTGTTGTCGTAACAAATCAGCACGCCAACGCGGGCCCCTTGAGGAATGTCAAACACGGTGTACTGGTCGCCCGAGGACATGTGCTGACTGATAAAGCAATGGAGCTTGCGATGAACTGCAATCTCGCCATCAGGCATGGCGACAACATAGGAATTGTAAAGCTTGCCATCATCGCCAAGTTCGATCAGACCAGCACCGATGGTCATTTGATGTTGGTCGGCGAGTTGCACTAACGCGCGCGTGGTCGGGCCATCGGCGATCGGCTCAGCCAGTTTTTCAATTTGTTCGCGCGATAGATTGCGAACGTGCCAATACCCCGTGATGCACATTTCGGGAAAGACAGCAAGGTTGACGCCATGCAAGGCTGCTTCGGCAGTCAGGCTGGCAACGCGATGGAAGTTGTAAGCCTGATCGCCGGATCGGTGATTGAACTGAATCGCTGCGGCTTTGATTGGTTGCATGGTCACACGCGTCCCCGCGGTCCCAACCGTCCAAACATGCGATCCAATTCGTCTCGGCTGAAGAACAGTGCAGTCGGCCGGCCATGGGGGCAGTGGTGTGTGTCGTTGTAGAGCTCACGCTGCTCAAGCAGACTTGTGATCTCTTCGGGAGTGAGTCGATCACCCGCTTTGACCGCGGCTTTGCAGGCAATCGTGGACAGCATGCGATTCAATAGTTCCAGCGGATCCGGTTGTTTTCCCGCACCGAGTATCGACTCGAGCAACGTGCGTAACATGTCGCTTGGCGAGCTGTTTTTCAGCATCGCCGGATACGCCTGAATGACGATCGAATCGCCACCGAATTCCTCGACTTCCAAGCCAATCCGGCCAAGTGTTTCTTGCGCATCCAGCGCCGCGGTACGCTCCGCCGGCGTCAGCGAGACAGGTTCGGGCACCAGCAACTTTTGCGATTCCAGGTTGCCTTCTTCGCCCAAGACCTTTTCCTTCACGCGCTCATACAACACTCGCTCGTGCAGCGCATGTTGATCGATCACAACCATTCCCGATTCGTCTTGCGTGACAAGATAGCGATTGTGAACTTGAAACCCCAGATAACAAACGGTTGGTCCGTCGCTAGTCGCTGGAGCTTGAGGTTCATCCCACGGCGCGACTTCAGCGGGCGATGTTGTTGCCCTGGCGGCGTGGTCGGCCGATGGTGAACTTGACGCACCAGGGAAAGGTCTAAAACCGGGAACGGCCACCGAGGGCATCGTGCTCGTCGTCGCGGATGGTTGACTGTGGCCGGTCCGCGCCCAGTCGATAACCGCCTGTCGATGCTCTTGTTCAATACGTACCGGCATACCGAGTTCGCTTTCGGGTCTCCCGCGAAGCTCTGCGTCGTCGGTGATCGGTGGCGGCGGACCAACGCGCTGGGTCATGTCGGTGGTCAAGAATTCATGGCGAAGCGTCTGCAACAGACGACTGTAGACGCGGCTGCCATCGGTGAAGCGGACTTCCAGTTTCGTCGGATGCACATTGACGTCGATCATTTCCGGCGGCATGTCCATTCGCAAAAAACAAACCGGGTGACGCCCCACCATCAACAATCCCCGATAAGCTTCACCCAAGGCATGTTGCAGTGACCGGTCACGAATATGTCGGCCATTGAGAAACAAGTATTGCATGCGTGTGTTGCCGCGGCTCACCGAGGGATCGCAGGCAAACCCGCTGATCTTGATCTGGGCGTCGTCACTGCTGATCGGGATCAGCGCGTCCGCGATCTCGCCGCCAAAAAACGCAGCGATCCGCTCGCCCCAACGAGTTGTCGGCGGCAAGTCGTACAACTGCTTTTCATTGTTGGTCAGCACAAAATGGATGTTTGGATTGGCCAGAGCCAGGCGCGTAAAGGCCTCGACGATATGGCCACGTTCGGTTTGCGACGTTTTTAGGAATCGATGCCGCACCGGCGTATTGAAGAACAAATTGCGAACTTCGATCACGGTGCCGATTGGACACCCGCAAGGAGCCGGCGGTTCGATCACGCCTCCCCGCACGTTCAGTTCGGACCCGCTGTCGTCGGATTCGGTGCGGCTGCGAATCGTTAGCTGCGAGACACTGCCGATCGAGGCGAGTGCTTCCCCGCGAAATCCCAGCGTGCTGACGTGAAACAAGGCTTCGTCGTCGGGCAACTTGCTGGTCGCGTGACTGGAAATGGCCAGCGGCAGTTGCTCGGTCGTCATCCCGCAGCCGTTATCACTAATCCGAATCAGTTCGCTTCCGCCACCGGTGATCGTGACTTCGATCCGCGTCGATGCCGCGTCGATACTGTTTTCCACCAACTCCTTGACCACCGAGGCGGGCCGTTCGATGACTTCACCGGCCGCGATCTGGTTGATCAGGTTTGGTGGTAGCTGTCGGATGGTCGGCAATGATTTGGCAGTCGCAGTCATTCCGACGAATTTAGCGGTCTGGGAGAATGCGGCAACCGACAAACAAAAAAGCTGGGCAAGAAACCTACCCAGCTTGACGTTTTTTCCAGTTCGTGGCGTTAGCGGACAACCATCAACATTCTTGCGTTTCCGCGTCGCACCGTGACACGCACGGCTTGTCGGCGTTTCTTGCCTTCCTCCAAGATCGCCGCGAATTGCTCTGCCGATTGCAAGACAACTCCGGCGGCCGATTCGATCACGTCGCCAACCTCCAGCCCCGCCTGTTCGGCTTCGCTATCATCTTTGACGGCGGTGACAATCAGCCCGCCTCGCAGATTCGCGTAGCCGTATTGCCGCGCCGCTTCCGGGGTCGCAGGTGTCAGTTCCGCACCCATGATCTCACCCGCTTTGAAGCGAGCCATCGCCGCGTCGGTTCGTTCCTGCAAGTTGACGTCCACCTTCAACAGCTTTCCTCGACGGTTGACGTCCATCTTGACCACCGCGCCCGGCGGACGACTCGCCACATAGTTGCGAAGCTGCGTTCCTCCCAGGCAGGGACGGCCATCCAATTTGGTGACAACATCGCCCGGCTGCAAACCGGCTTTTTCCGCTGGTTCGCCTTCCAACACGCCGCCAACCAACGCGCCGGTCTTCACATCCAAATTGAAGTCGCGAATGTGATCGGGCGTCACGTCAACAACCTGTGCGCCCAGGAATCCGCGGCGAACGACTCCCGTCTCGATGATCGCATTCAAAACCGGCTTTGCCAGTGACGCAGGAATCGCAAACCCGATCCCCGCACTTGCGCCACTTCGCGACAGGATGGCGGTGTTGATGCCGATCAATTCGCCTCGCAGATTCACCAACGCACCGCCTGAGTTACCGGGATTGATCGCAGCGTCCGTTTGCAAAAAGTCCTCGAAGCCTTCGCCATTCTTGATGATGTTCTGATCGCGATTCTTGCCGCTGATGATGCCGGCGGTAACGGTATGATCAAGCCCGAAGGGGCTGCCGATAGCCAGCACCCAATCGCCAACACGGGTGGATTCGGAATCACCGAAAACAGCGGCTTGCAGTCCATTTGCATCGATCTTCACCACGGCCAGGTCGGTTTCCGGATCGGTGCCGACAATCTTGCCGGTCACCGTTCGACCATCGCTCAATTCGACCTCGAGTTCATCCGCGTCTTTGACTACATGATTGTTGGTGAGGATATACCCGTCGGCGCGAACGATCACGCCGCTGCCCATTCCCGTTTCCAGCTGTCGCCGTTCCAGCTCACCCCCAGCAAAGTCGTCAAAGAAATCTTCGAAACCGCGAGGAGCAAATCCGGGGGGTAAACCGCGGCGCCGCACGACGGCGGTTTGTTTCGTGCTGATGCTGACGACGCTTGGTCGCAGCAAGTCCGCGACGTTGCGGAAAGCGGCCGACAGATCTTGGGCAGCCGCCAGATTTTGCCCTGCCACAGCATGTCGGTCTTGCGGTGTTTGATCTTGGGCACGGAGATCGCCCCGAAGACCCTGCGGCAAGCTGATCACCACACCCGTGACGAGCGCGCCAAGCAGCATGGCTCCCAGAGCAAAGCAAACGTTTTTCCAAGTATTTTCCATCTCGTGAACTCCCCGAGTCGTTTCGAGCCCCCCAGCGGGTTCTCGACTGAATCGTCTTTGTTGTTGAAAAGTCCGCCGTGGCACGAGGCAAGCTTTTCACCGAGCCACCTTTGAATACAACGGCATCTTAGCGCTCGGTTCGGCGTTGGCAGCAATTTTCCGGAGATTTGCTTGCCTTTTCGCTGCCGAATCGACAGGGATTCGGCGAGAGTTTTTGGCGCTGCAAACTTCAGACCAATTGTCGCTCTTGCCGGACACCGCCGACACTGATGGCCTCAAACAGCCTCGGCGCGGCATCCTGTCGCGTGCCCTCGATATTCCCTTTCGGCGGCGACCCGAGCCCCCAGCATGGCACGGAATTTGTTAGTTTATGGTCGCACCAAACGGCGACGGGGCCGGATCGGATGGTAACGCGCGCTGCCATCACAGCAAACACCAATGCAGGGAGCACGACGTGATGCGAGACACTGTAACCGTCATTTTGGCCGGCGGGCGAGGATCGCGGCTGGAGCCGCTCACCCGCGACCGGGCCAAACCAGCCGTGCCCTTTGGCGGCTTGTACCGGATCATCGATTTCGTACTCAGCAATTGTCTCAACAGTGACATGCGTCGACTGCTGCTGCTGACGCAGTACAAGGCCCAGTCGCTGGACCGCCACATCAACTTGGCGTGGCGAAACTATTTCTGTCGCGAACTTGGCGAATTCGTTGACGTGGTTCCGCCGCAACAACGCATCGACGACAACTGGTATCGCGGGACCGCCGACGCCGTCTATCAAAACATCTACGCGATCGAACGCGAACAGCCAAGAGACGTGGTGATTTTGGCTGGCGACCACATTTACAAGATGAACTACAAGCCGATGGTCGAGTTTCATCGGCAGATGAATGCTGACATCACCGTTGGTGCATTGCGAGTCAGCCGCGAGGATGCCAAACAGTTTGGCGTCATGCAAATCGATCCCGATCAGAAGATTATTGGGTTTCAAGAGAAGCCGGATGATCCGATGCCCTCACCCCAGGATCCGAACGTCTGCCTCGCCTCGATGGGGATCTATGTTTTCAATGCGCGATTCTTGTACGAACAGCTTTGCAACGATGCGACGCAACATGAAAGCTCGCATGACTTTGGCAAGAACATCATTCCAGGCGCCATCGACGACTATCGCGTCTACGCGTTTCCGTTTTTGGATGAAAACCGCAAACAAGATGCTTACTGGCGCGACGTTGGCACGATCGACGCCTACTACGAAGCGACCATGGACCTGATTCACGTCGATCCGCTATTGAATCTCTATGATCGACACTGGCCGGTGCGAGCGCATCAACCAATGTTGCCCCCACCCAAGTTTGTGTTTGGCAGCGAAGGGAATTCCGCGCGGCGCGGTGTCGCGCTTGATTCGATTGCCTGTCAGGGCGTCATCGTCAGCGGCGGCAGCGTCGCCCGCAGTGTGCTGGGACCGAACGTCCGCATCAATAGCTACGCCCATGTCGAAGACAGTATTTTGTTTGAAGAAGTTGAAGTTGGGCGGCGCTGTCGGCTGCGTCGCGTGATCGCTGACAAGGGAATCGTGATCCCTCCCGAAGTCGAGATCGGGTTTGATCGGGACGCGGACATCGCCCGAGGATTCACAGTGACTGATAGCGGGCTCGTGGTGATCGCCAGAGGTGAAGAAATTCACGGCCCAACTGAAATGGTCGGCGATGATCCTTTCGTCGAACACGCGCCTGTTTGATCCTTCGCTTCAATCGCGCGGTGCACATCGGCATGCTCGGTTCCTTGTACGAATTATCGCCCCAAGGGATTACCATGATGTTGGTCATCGCCGGGGCGATCGGCCTGGGCGCCGGGGGTGGATGGTGGTTGGGTCGACGCCACAAAGCGACGCCTGCGGTAGCCGGCGACCAGCGAGAGACGGTGTTGCAGTTGCTGGACGATTTGGACGGCTGGACCCAGCAATACGCCGACGACGTTTCGCAACATCAAGCTCTACTTGATTCACTCAGCCACGCGGTCAGCGACGACAACCGACAGTCTCTTTCCAGCGATCGCGTGGTCGCACTGCTGCAAAAGGTCATCCAAAGCAACAATGACCTGAAACAAAAGCTCTCGACCGCCGAGCGCGAACTGGATCAGAAGTCACAACAAATCAAGTGGTATTTGAACGAGGCGCGGACGGATGCCTTGACTGGTCTGGCCAATCGTCGCGCCTTCGATCAAAGCCTGGAAGAATTATTTGCAGAGCATCGCCGCGGCGGACGCTCGTTCGTGGTTGCTTTGGTCGACATTGATCATTTCAAATCAGTGAACGACTTGCACGGTCACGCGGAGGGAGATCGTGTGCTGAAGGATTTTGCTGATTTGCTGCGTCGTGAAGTTGCCGACGGACTGCTGGTGGCTAGATTCGGCGGTGAAGAGTTTGCGATCATCCTGGCGGGTCCACTTCGTCAATCAGCCGACCAAATGGACCGGCTGCGTCGGAGAATTGCCACCCAAACTCTGCGTGCGGGTAAGGCAGGATTGCAGCTCACGATCAGCGTTGGCCTCAGCGAGCCCGGGGACGACATGGGAGCCGCTTCGATCCTCCGCCGCGCCGACGAAGCCTTGTACGCCGCCAAACATATCGGACGTAACCGAGTGTATTTTCACGATGGTCGTGAACCGAGCTTGGTCGATGCACCCGAGGTGGTTTCGTGACGTTCGAGTCACAAAATCTTCTTTCCGACTCGCCAGACACGCAAATCAGGGATGTCACATATCGGCGGGATCTCTAGAATCGCGACGTGATTGCGATCAAAACGCACCCGCCAGACGTGTGCGATCGATAACCAACCGGGAGCGAAGCAGACGATGAGCGGTGATCAAAACAATCCAGACGACGCCCATCCCGAGTCAAATCCGTATCACGTCTCGAATGTCGAGTTTGACAAAGAGCCGGAGCACATGGTGCCTCCAGGTGACATCGAGACGGGGCAACCGGCTGGGCTTTGGGTCTTGTTCATCACTGAAATGTGGGAGCGATTCAGCTATTACGGCATGCGCACCTTGCTGGTGCTGTACCTGATCGCGTCAACCAATGCGTTGGTGGAAAACAGCGACGGCGAAATGGTCACCAACACCAATCCCGGTTTTGGCTGGGACGAAGCGAATGCAGCGATCCTGTACGCAGTCTACACTTGGGCCGTTTATCTGACGCCGATCTTTGGCGGATACCTTGCGGATAAGTTTCTTGGCACGCACCGGTCGATGCTGTTGGGCGGATGGATCATAGCGGCCGGCCACATCACGCTCGCCGGAACAGAGCTTTTTGGCGTGACAGCGGGCGAGGTGGTCACGCTGCAGACGAGTCCCGGTGCGCTGGTCACTTTCGTAACTGGCCTGGCGCTGATTGTGATCGGGACGGGCTTTTTCAAGCCGTGCGTGAGTGTGATGGTCGGTCAGTTGTACGGCCAAGACGATAAACGCCGTGATTCGGGATTCACGATTTTTTACATGGGCATCAATTTGGGTGCGTTTCTCTCGCCCATCATTGCCGGCACACTGGGACAAAAAGTCGGCTGGCACTGGGGCTTCGGATCAGCCGCCGTAGGCATGATCATGGGCCTGATCTTCTATCAAATCTATCGGCCCAAGTACCTGGGCGGTGTCGGCCTATCACCAAAAGCAATCGCGGATCAGAAGGCCAGCGGAGTTGGCATCGAGTCGAAAGTAGATGAAGCGGAATTGAAGCGACCGCTGAACAATGTCGACGTTCAGCGGATCATCGTGATTCTGATTCTGGCTTTCGTCGGAAACATCTTTTTCTGGGCGGCGTTCGAGCAAGCTGGCTCGTCGATGAACGTGTTTGCCGATCAAAATACGAATCGAACCATCTTTGGTTACGAGTTTCCTTCGACGTGGTATCAATCGGTCAATGCGCTGACCATCGTGCTTTGTGCGCCGCTTTTCTCGATACTCTGGGTGTGGCTGGAGAAACGCAATGCCAACCCGTCCACTCCGATGAAATTTGCCTTTGGATTGTGGTTGCTGGGGCTCTCCTTCATCGCCATGGTGTTTGGGTCGATGGAGGCAGAGGGTGGCAATCTCGCTGGTCCCCAATGGTTATTGATCACTTACATCGTCTATACATGGGGTGAACTTTGCCTGTCGCCAGTCGGCTTGTCCGTGGTAACGAAACTGGCACCGGCGAAGCTGCAATCGCTGATGATGGGCGTGTGGTTCTTTTCGTTTTCGCTCGCCAACTTGTTGGGCGGCTTGATGGCGGCCTTTTCGACCAAGTTCAAACCGGGCGAAAACGGGGAACCCCCGGAGGCGTCGTTTATTCTGGAAGGGCTGCCGGGCTTTTACCTGATGCTGGTCATTTTCCCGATCGTTGCCGGCATCGTGATTGGCTTGATGTCACCTGTGATCAAGAAAATGATGCACGGCGTAAAATAGGGTTTGGCCTGCGATTGCCCCGCGGCGATCTTGTCATCCGTGCCAGCACTCAATTGGGCGCCTGTCCGGAGTAAGTTTCCAGCCAGTAAACTGTATCTGTGTGAGTGGTAGGCCTTCGATCCCCCAGCCGCCCCAGGACGTCGGCCCGCGAAACGACATGAACCATCCCGAGGATGCACGACTGATCGGCCTGCTGAGCCGAGTGCTTCGCGATTGCCGCAAGCTGTATAAGCATTGCGGCACGTGGATGGTTCGCCGTTATCCAACGCTGATCGAAGGCCGCGTCGAGGACTTCGTCGAGTTGATGGACGATTTGCATCGTGGCCTGTTGATCAAAGTCTACGTGACCACGGTTCGCGCCGATGATCGTTGGACCGGACCGGAGAAAAAGGTCGCTGCCGCGATGATCGAACACCTGTGGGGCGAGCAACTGCGAGGTTCACAACTGCGGGAAGCTGCCACCGGGCTGTTCACGCAAGCCGACATGTTGTCTTGGGAATCACTGGTCGCGCCGTTCGTCCGCTACGAACCGCTAGCCGATAGTAAAGCTCAAGTCGAGACGATCGTGATGCGGCTTGCGAACTTGGTGGCTAAATGTGACGGGCAAACGATGCCGGAAGAAGCGGTGGCCCTGCACACGTTGCAACGTGACATCGACATGGTGCTTCATCCAGCCAATCCCGAAGAAACTCTCGCGCCGCTGTCGTCGTCTCCGGCGGGCCGCACCGCCACGGCTCAACAAAAACAGCAGGCTCCGCAATCGACATCCACACCAACGCCGGCGGTAATAACTGAACAAGAGCGCAATCGTCGCTTGAAAGCAGCGATGGCGGAGTTGGATCAGCTGGTCGGCTTGCAGCCCGTGAAAGATCGCGTCCGCAGCTACGCCAATTTTTTGCGTCTCCAGCAACAGCGTAAAAAGTCGGGTCTGGCCACGATGCCGATCACGCTGCACATGGTGTTTTCGGGCAATCCCGGAACCGGCAAGACCACGGTGGCGCGAATCGTCGGCCAGATCCTTGGTGCGATGGGCACACTGCGCAGCGGTCACGTCGTGGAAACCGACCGCAGCGGTCTGGTCGCCCAATACGCAGGGCAAACCGGACCCAGGACCAACAAGCTATGTGACTCCGCACTGGGCGGTATTCTCTTCATTGATGAAGCCTACAGTCTGGTCGATGAATCTGGGGATGACTCCTACGGTCGCGAAGCCGTTCAGGCGCTGCTGAAGCGAATGGAAGATGACCGCGACCGGATGGTCGTCATCCTGGCCGGCTACAGCGACGAAATGAATGACATGATCCGCAGCAATCCGGGACTCAGTTCGCGAATCAATACGCGGATTCATTTCGACGATTACGCGCCGACAGATCTCGGATACATTTTCGAGATGTTGTGCGAGCAGAATCAGTACCAACTCTCAAGCGAATCGCGTCATCGGTTGCTGCTGGGCTTTCACCATCTGTATCAGAATCGTGATCGCCACTTCGGGAACGGTCGACTTGTTCGCAACACCTTCGAGGACACGGTCAGAAAATTGGCCGATCGGGTGGCTGAGATATCGCATCTCACCGAATCGTTATTGACAAGCTTGGTGCCCGGTGACATTTGCGTTCCCGGGATCTCAACACGCGAACTCGACAAATTGGTCGCCGCGCCGCATCAATTGAAAGTCGTTTGCGAGGGTTGCGGTCGAAAGGTGGTGATTCAACCCAGTTCGCTTGGACTGCGGGTGAAATGCACCAAATGCGATCACGTGCAAACGGCAGCCTGGGCAGAGGTGTGCGAGGGTGAATGAGTGTGGCACCAAGTCGATCGACCTTGTGATCTCGGTGCCAACGGCTGCTGCGCCCGAATCGAGTGCAGCAGTCTTTTCGATCAAACGGCAACCAAGGTTGATCGGTGATGTGTCGCGGAACGCGATTCCGCTTATCTTTGACGGCTGTTACCGCCCAATTCCCACTGCTTGCCAGACGTTTCCATCGCGGTTTCGCACAGATGTTTTAGCTCGGGCGTCACGTTTTCGACGTCACGGTAAAGCTCGGCGATGAAGCCACGTTCGCAGTCGCGGACTTCGCCATCGGAATAGAGCATCTGCAGCAGCAAATATTGCTCATCCATCGTGACTTCCCCATCAGCGAGGATGACTTGCCGCAAGGTCGGAAACAACAGATCGTCAAATTCCGAACATACCGAGTCAGCTTCCTTCATCAAACCGACCAAGAACTTGATGTCGGCGTAGTCAAGTCGCCCGTCTTCGGCGATGTAGTTCTTGATAACGCCAACTTCGTTGGGTGTGATCTTCCCATCGCTTAACAATCGCGCGTGAAGTTCGTTCAAACCGGCCATTTCAGTTCCTCAGGTAGCAGTGTGATTTTTCGGCATGCTCCAAAACCATAGCTCGCGGTTTCGTGCTCGCCCCGGCTGGGCTGCGGCACGAGCACTTTGGAACCAGCTTCGACCAGCTGGACTGATCGTGACGTTTGTAACGGGCCCAGACTCTGAATCAGGCGGCCAGTCGCCGTCGAGTATCATCTGACCACAATCTTGGCGAGACTCACAACGTGAGCCGTCGCGGACCTTACAATCATGATTCGGATCAGCTCGATCATGAATCGGGGCGTCACGCGAAATGGGTGCCGCGGCGATCCATTTTGCACGAAATCAGATCAGAAGCTCGCCGTTTGCCAGCCACGAGAAAGCATCAGCGTAATGAAAACACTCGCATTGGTTATCGCCGCCATCGTGATCAGCAGCACTGCTTTCGCCGCGGACGACGACTGGAAACTTCAACCGCTGAAATACAACCACCCCGGCTTGCACGGTCGACCTCGGCGTCGGCCTCTGGGCCTGGCCGATGCCGATGGACTACGACGGCGACGGCGACATGGACCTGCTGGTCGCCTGCCCCGACAAACCGTCCAACGGCGTCTATTTCTTCGAGAACCCGACGCAGGACCCGCAAGATCAAACTGCCGGTGTTCAAAGCCGGCGTGCGTCTCGGCCCGACCGGCCACAATATGCAGGTCAGCTATGTCGACGGCCAACCGCGGATCCTGCAAGAGAACATCGGAGCTGCACGAGACTTTCGATCGGGTCGACTTCGACAAGCAAAACAAAGATCTATCCCAACGCTCGTTTTCACCCCGGCAAGCACGCGGGCGCGGATGTGGCGTTACGTCGACTACGACGGCGACGGCGATCACGACCTGATCGTCGGCATCGGCGACTGGACCGATTACGGCTGGGATCACGCCTACGACAATCACGGCACGCTGGCGCAACGGACCACTGCACGGCTACGTCTATCTGATCGAGAACGACGGCACCGACGACGGCGCCGGATTACTCCGAAGACCCCGCGACGACTGAAAGCTGGCGGCGGCGACATCGACGTTTACGGCTGGCCGTCGCCGAACTTCGCCGACTTCGATGGCGATGGCGATCTGGATCTGCTGTGCGGCGAGTTTCTGGACGGCTTCACCTACTTCGAAAACATCGGCAGCCGCGAAGCAGCCAGACTATGCGGCCGGCGAAGACTGCAATAGCGCGAGCGGCAAGCCGCTGGTGATGGACCTGCAGATGATCACGCCCACCGCGATCGACTGGGACGGCGACGGCGATTTCGATCTGATCGTCGGCGACGAAGACGGTCGCGTGGCCTTGGTGGAAAACACCGGCGAGGTGAACGACAGTCGGCCCGTCTTTCAAGCATCCGGTCTATTTCCAGCAGCAAGCCGACACGCTGAAGTTCGGTGCGCTGGCAACGCCGTTCGCCTACGACTGGGACGGCGATGGCGACGAGGACATCCTGTGCGGCAACACGGCCGGCTACATCGGTCTGTTCGAGAACCTGGGCAAAGCAGAAGACGGACTGCCCAAGTGGACTGCTCCGGAACTGCTGAAGGTCGAGCGAGACGAAAGCCGTTCCGCATCCTGGCCGGGCCGAGCGGTTCGATCCAAGGTCCCTGCGAAGCCAAGTGGGGTTACACGACGCTTTCGGTCGCCGATTGGGACGACGACGACGATCCCGACATCATCTTCAACTCGATCTGGTCACAAATCGGTGTGCTGCGTAACGACGACGGCTCACTGGTCGAGGATCGGTTTGCGACAGCGGCGTCAGTGAATCGCCTCCGAAGTGGTACTGGTGGCGAACAAAATCGAAGGCGGCTCTGACCCAATGGCGGACCACTCCGGTCGCCGTCGACTTCGACAGCGACGGCAAACTGGATCTGGTCGCGCTCGATCAGGAAGGTTATCTGACGCTGCGGACACAGGGCGGACCGGCCAAGCGCATCTTCATCGACGAAGACAACTCACCGATTCAATTGAACCCGCAATCGTGCGGCGGATCCGGCCGCGTCAAACTGGCCGTCGTCGACTGGGATCGGCGACGGCCGACTGGATCTGCTGGTCAATTCGGAAAACGCCACCTGGTATCGCAACTGCGAAGACCGCGACGGCAACAGGGTGCTCAAGAAAGTCGGCAATCTGGCCAGACGCAACGTTGCCGGCCATACTTCCAGCCCTGCGGTCTGTGATTTCGATCGGCGACGGCAAACCGGATCTGCTGGTCGGCGCGGAGAACGGCCGCATCTATCACATCGCCCACGACGACTGCATTGCCTACTCGGACGATCAATTGAAAGCGCGACCGCCCAAGCCGAAACCCGCGCCAAGATTTCCCGGTTTCGTGAGCGAAGACTTTGTCTTCACCAAGGCAAAGTTTCCACAGTGCCACGCCTCGACGATCTGCGAAACCACACGCGGCCTGGTCGTCGCCTGGTTTGGCGGGACGCAGGAAAAGGCAAAGGACGTCGGCATCTGGGTCAGCTATCACGACGGCGGCGGCTGGTCGTCGCCGACGGAGTGGGCCAATGGCATTCAGCACGAAGACCATCGTTATCCTTGCTGGAATCCCGTGCTGTACCAACCGCCGGGCGACGCGCCGACGCTGTTGTTCTTCAAAGTCGGGCCCGAGCCCGAGCCAGTGGTGGGGCGAAATGATGGTCAGCTACGATCGCGGCCGCACCTTCCGCGAGCGCCGCCGGTTGCCCGAAGGCATCGACGGTCCGGTGCGCTGCAAACCGATCCTGCTGGACGATGGACGAGACGTTGCTGTGCGGATCTTCGACCGAATACGACGGCTGGCGTGTTCACTTCGAGAAGGTTGGGCTTCGCGATGGCGTGCCGTCATGGAGACTGGAAGCGGATCGGCCCGATCAATTCCGGACGAGATTCAACGCGATCCAGCCGACCTTCTTGCAACATGCCGACGGCAAACTGCAGGTGCTCTGCCGCACCAAAGAAGGCGTGATCGCGACCAGCTTTTCTGAAGACGGCGGCGAAACCTGGTCCCAATTGGAAGCCACAAACCTGCCCAATCCGAATTCCGGCATCGAGGTCGTGACGTTGACCGACGGCCGTCATCTGCTGATCTACAACCATCTGGGTTCGGGCAAGACCGGCTGGGGACGACGCGGCCTGTTGAACCTGGCGATTTCCGATGACGGCAAAGAGTGGCGAAAGGTGGCGGTATTGGAACAGGAAGAGAAATCCGAATTCAGTTATCCCGCGATCATTCAAGCCGCTGACGGACTGGTTCACATGACTTACACCTGGAAACGCCAACGCATCAAACATGTCGTCATCGACCCGAAAGAGATTCAGGCGGGCGAGCTGCTTTCGCTCGAGAATTGGCATGGCGAACCATAGTCGCCGAACTTTCCAAGTTCGGTAACAGCATCATTCATTTCACGTTGGCAGACAGGCGCGACATGGCGGACCGTAAACTTCGCAATAGCGAATTCGGAGAATT
Source organism: Pirellulaceae bacterium (assembly GCA_963714715.1). GTDB lineage: Bacteria > Planctomycetota > Planctomycetia > Pirellulales > Pirellulaceae > JBFJVZ01. The sequence continues at coordinate 308,645 of CAVQPV010000014.1, forward strand.
CGACGACTTTGTTAAGACGGCGGTTCGATTGGTCGTGCTTTTGAGTCTGGTGCTGACGACCACGGCTACCGCCAAACCAAACGTTCTGTTTATCGTCGCTGACGATCTCAATCTGCGCCATCAGTCCTTACGGCGATCCGGTTGCGAAGACGCCGAACCTCGATCGCATCGCGGCCCGCGGTCTGACGTTTCTGCGGGCCTACTGTCAACAGGCGGTCTGTAACCCATCGCGTTCATCGTTTCTGACCGGACTGCGACCCAACACGGTCAACGTCGACGATCTTCGCAAGTACTTTCGCGATACCGCACCCGGTGGCAACACTCTGATCACGCTGCCGCAGCACTTCAAGAACCACGGCTACTTCTGTCAAGACATCGGTAAGCTGTTCCATAACATGGGCGAGACGCAAGACCGACGTTCCTGGTCGATCGACGAAGTTCTATTCAAAGGCACTCACGCCGACGACACCGTGTTTGCAAACAGTCCCAAGGGGGAAGAAAAACGGCCCTACAAGGCACCGGTGACCGAAGCTCACGATATTCCCGATACCGCTTACCGCGACGGGCAGATTGCCAACCTGGCCGCCGCCATGCTGCGAGATCACGTCGGCAGTGAGCAGCCGTTTTTCTTAGCCGTCGGGTTCTGGCGTCCGCATCTGCCGTTTGTTGCACCAAAAAAGTATTGGGATCTGTACGAGAGTGCGACGATTCCGCTGCCCGATCCACCGTCGGCTCCAACCGATGTGCCTGCGATCGCATTGCACAGTTCGCGGGAGATCAAGGGTTATGGCTTGGTTCCCAAGGATCGCGACTTCACCGAGCAGGAAATCCGTCACTACCGGCACGGCTACTATGCATCGATCAGTTTCATGGACGCGCAGATCGGCGAGATTCTTGACGCCCTCGACGAGAGTTCTCAAGCCGACAACACGATCATCGTCTTTACATCCGACCACGGGTTCCATATCGGCGAACAGACGCTGTGGGGCAAAACTTCCAACTTCGAACTCGATGCCCGCGTCCCACTGATCATTGCCGCACCCGCTCACGGGGCGAGTCACGGGAAGAAGTCCACAGCACTCGCCGAACTGATCGATCTCTATCCCACGCTCGCCGATCTTGCAGGCATCACGAACGATCTGAGTAAGAATCTGGAGGGCGTCAGTCTGGCTCCGGTCTTGAAGGATCCAGCAACTTCGGTCAAGGACGCCGCGTTCACTCAACACCAGCAACCTTTCTACGGCAGTCGTGCGAACTGGAAAGCCTGGGGCTACTCGATGCGAACCGACCGCTGGCGGTATACCGAGTGGCGATCGATCGAAGACGGGAACGTGATCGCTGGCGAATTGTACGACCACGTCAACGATCCCAAAGAAACGCGAAACCTAATCAATGATCCAAGTCTTCAAGACGTGATCACCCAGCTCGCGTCGCAACTCGCGGAATCCTTCCCCGCGGAGCATGACGATTGAAGTGAGAACGTGTTTTGAAATCGTCGATCATGCATCTTGTGAGCCGACGGCGTTAGCCGCGGGCCCGCATTCCCTCGACATTGGACGCTCGGGACGGTGCGCAGCGCCAGCAGCTCAGATTTCAAAACACGTGCTCACAACAACTTCGTGGTCGTTTCTGAGCTTGCGAGGTTCCTGGCTGGACGCAAACAACGAAGCAAAAGTCACGAAGCGGTGGCTTTTGCCCTCTTCTTGCCTTTCTTTTTCTCGGTCGCCTTCTTCGAGGCCGGCTTGACGCCTTCGCTCTTCCAAAGCTTGATCTCGCTGACGTCGTTTTTCGAGGCCGGACCGGCAGTGCTGCGTCCACTCGTTACGCCGGCAGTGAGTTGCTTCAGCAGTCGGTCCGCTAGATCCGGCTTGTCGATGTAGAGGTTTGTCTGTTCTCCCGCGTCGGCTTTCAAGTCATACAGTTGTGCCTTGGGAGCGTCGGGACCAACTTCGTTTTCTTTGGGCGACGTCCAGCCGCCGGAGCCGCGGGCGAGAATCAGTTTCCAGTTGCCCGTGCGATAGGCGAAATGACCGCTGATGGAATGGTGGATCACGCCGGCTCGCGTGGACTCGATCGGTTGACCCGACAGCGCCGGCAAAAAACTGACGCTGTCCTCGCAGCTGCCCGATCGGGTGTATCGGCATCGCCAGCGATTTCGGCGACGGTGGCGAACAGATCGGTCAAACAGATCAGCTGGTCGCTCGTCGAGCCCGGTTCCACCTCGCCTGGCCAGCGGACGATGAACGGGATGCGGTGGCCGCCGTCCCAGATGTCGGCCTTCGAACCGCGCAGTTGGGCGCTGACCAGTGGCCCTTCTCGGCCAAGTTCTTGATGCCGGCAGCTTTGGAGCAGCCGTTGTCACTGGTGAAGATGACCAGCGTGTTGTCGGTCATGCCGTGCTTGCTCGAGCGCCGCTGGACACTTCGCCGACAACGTTATCGGTCTGCATCACGAAGTCGCCGTAGTTGCCGAGCCCGCTTTTGCCTTCCCACGTCGGGCGTCGGAACGATCGGCGTGTGGGGTGAACCGAGCGGCAGGTAAAGAAAGAACGGTTGGTCCTTGCCGGCCCGCGAGTCGGATGTATTCGACGCTCTTCTTGGTCAATCGCGGCAGCATGTTGATCACGTCGTCGTGTTCGATCACGCGATCGTTCTCGATCACCGCTTCCATGTTTCGGGCGTGATGAAAACCGTGGTAGTAGTCGAAACCGCGATGGATCGGCCCGTCGGGGATCTTCGCGCCGACCGGTGGCGTCTTGTGTTGCTTTTGCGTATACGGCTCACCGGTTTCGGGATCAAGGTATTGAAAGTCCAGATGCCATTTGCCGATCGCGGCGGTGTGATAGCCCTGCGATTTCAGAAAGCTGGCCACCGTGGGTCGATCCTCCGCGATCAGGCTCGGTGCGAAACCTGTCACCACGCCTTTTTGCAAGCGCGTTCGCCAACTGTACCGCCCGGTCATGATTCCATAGCGAGTCGGCGAACAGACCGACGAACCGGAGTGTGCGTCGGTGAAGATCATGCCTTGCGTGGCCAATTGGTCTGCATTGGGAGTGGGAATTTTGCTCGTTTCGGGGGCCAAGGCAGTGCACGTCACCGTAGCCAAGATCGTCGCAGATGATGTAGACGATGTTTGGCTTCTCAGCGGCGAACACCGAGGGCGTGACAAGAGCGACAAGGAGCAGCGAGAGCGGATATTTCATCGGTATTTCCTGTGAGTGTTGTTTCTGGCTGCATTCTAAGTCTTCTGATCGACCCAGGCCACAAAGGCCGGCAACAGCGTCAAGTTGATGGCTGTTCCGGCGGCGAGCGTTGCTGCGACGAGCATGCCGAACGTCGCTGTTGGTATGAATTCACTGGTCACCAAGACGCTGAAGCCGCAGACCAGGGCGATCGTCGCCAACAACACAGGCACGCCGATATTCCCGGCCGCGTGGGTGGCAGCAATCGCCGCCGCGTGACCGCGCCGACGCCGACGTCGATAGCCCGCCAAGAAGTGAACCGAGCCGTCGATCGACAACCCGACCGAGACCGCAGCAATCATCGTTGCCCCCATATTGATCTTGCCGCCCAAAAAACCGACCAGCGACAGAATCAAGAAGACGGGCAACAAGTTGGGCAAGAGGGCCGCGGTCGCCAATCGAAACGATCGGGTTGCCATCAACAGCAACAACCATACTAAGATCCCCGCGGCGGCAAAACATCGCCATTGATCGGCCACCAGCTGGCTCACCAATCGCGCCATCATCACGTAGTATCCCGTCACCTTTCCTGACATTCCCGCAGCGTGCTGTTGCCAATCGGGCTGACTGGTGTGTTCTGCGACCGTTCGCTCGACGGCGGCGATCAGTCGGGTCTTTTGACTGGCATCCAAATGCTCGCGACTGCGCAGCATGATGCGAAAACGACGTTCCTGTGCGTCTTCTGCTGGCGGCGTCAGCAGTGCGTCAACGAAAACCGGTATCGTCGTCCGGATGCCTGCCATTCGCAGTTCTGGTTGAGCTAGTCTCAACAACGGTGCGCGCGTCACCGCCGTATCGCCATCCGCCATGCTCAAGACTTTGGTCAGCGAGGCTCCGTCGACATCTAACTCGCGCAAATCTTCTTGCAGTTCGCGTACCTGGTCCAGGAACTCGTCGGTCAGAACCGCCGGCGCGTCCAACACGATGTCCCAGACACCAGCGCCGCCGAACTGGTTTTCGACATAGTCATAGTCGACCACGATCGGACTGTCGCTGCGAAAGTTGTTCAAGAAGCTTGTCTCGACTTCTGTTCTCGCCACACCAAACACGGCCAACACAGCGATGATCATCGAAACGGTCACCGCCAATACGCGGCGATGAACCATACAGGCGGCCAGTCGCAGGCAAGCTCTTTGCAACCATCGCGCGAACGATTGCTGAATTCTTTGCAGCGCGACTGCAAAACGAATTCCCGGCAGCATCAAGGCTGCGGGCGCGAACAAGATCGTGGCAACCAGCACGGCTGTTGCCGCAATCGCGATCATCAATCCGAAATCGCGAACCGGCAGAATCCGCGACCAAGTCAAGGCGGCGAAGCCGGCGGCGTCGGTGGCGCACGTCCAAAGAATCGGCAGCAACAATATGTGCAAGGTCTGCGAAGCTGAGTGGTACTGGTCATGCCCTTGCGCGCGGGCGATCCGGAAGCGGACCCCAAGATGGAGCACGGTCGCCACTGCGATCACCGTCACAATCGACGTCAAGATCGTAGAGACAAGCGAAAGCATGATCCCCAGGGAGACCATGATTGCCTTGGTGACCGTGACGGACCAAACAATGATCAACGCCGTCAGGATGACGAGGCGAAAATCGAACAGTGACGCCAACAGGACAAGTGACAAAAGCCCAATCGTGTACGTAGCCAGCTTGGCACCGTCTCTTTCGATCAGCGCGAATGCGTCATGGACAAGCACTGGTTCACCGACCAGCGCGGTTTCGTCAATCACGTCGGGATAATCCCGCGGCAATTCAGCAGCGATCGACCTCAGTTGCCCGATCGTGTCGTCGGTGTAGTCAGGCTCCAGCATGATGGCAACGGCACCGCGACGATGATCTGCCGAATGCGTATAACCGGTGTAGTCGCGATCCAATAGGCGGGCAACGAGGTCTCGCTTGCGCAACAAGCCAGGTGTCTTGCGCGAAAACCCGGTCAGAAATCCCGCCGGTCGTAGCTTTTCCACCATCGCACTCAACCTGGCCGGCGATATCACTCCTTTGATGCCTGGTACCTGGCCTACCCGATCGGTGATCTCCTTGCTCCGCGTAAGACCCTCGACCGAAAACAGCAACTCGTCCGTATAAACCAGAATCGCAAACGCGTTACCGCCAAAAGCTTGCTGAAGTTCCTCGTAGTCAACCCGCGTCGGATCAAGCGGGTCAAACATCGACGTGATGCTACGATCCAATCGCAACTGCATGGCCAACGGATAACAGATCAGCAGCACCGTGAACCCCAGCAACGTGGTGATCCAACGAATCTCCAACAGCGCAGCCACCAGCCCAGCCATCCCACGTGGCGGGGGATCATCTATCATTTCACTGGAAGTTGGGGGCACCCAAGGCCCTCCGCTGCAGAAACAATGAGACTGGTACCAGAGCGTGTTTGAAAAATTAAAGCAGCCACTCGCGGTCTTTCTGCTCGCTCTGGCGAGTCGTGGCTTTGTTTGCTATCTGAATTTCGATCCGTTATCCGCTGACCCCGATGCTTACGCAAGGATCAGTGAAACCTTAGCAAAAACGGGAGTCTTTGGGCTGACCCCTGCCGACGGCCGGCCAACGCCGACCGCATTTCGCCCACCACTGTACCCGTTTCTATTGTCATGGCTGGTAAGTAGCGACGGGCTTTCACGAACGGCTGTCGCTGTGCTGCACACGGTATTGGGTGCGGTCACGGTGCTACTGGCCTTTTTGATCTGCAAGCAACTGATCGGCGAACGGCTGGGGGAACGGCCAAGTCTGCTTGCGGCATTCTTGGTCGCTATCGACCCGATTCTCATCCAGCAATCAACACTGGTGATGACGGAAACTTTGGCGACGGCCTTGGCCACGTTGGTGATTTGGTGGTGGACGCAATGCTGTGAGCATGATTTCCGTCGATTCCGCACCAGCCTGTCAGCCGTCATCTTGCTGGGCGTTTTGCTGGCGCTGGCTTATCTTTGCCGCCCAACGTTCTTAGTGTGGTCAGCTTTGCTGGGCGGTGTAGCGGTTATTTTGCCGCAGGCAACGTGGCGACGGCGAGTCGGCGTGCCGGCGTTGGTTTTGCTGCAAGTCGCGATCGCCGTTTTTATTTGGACTGAGCGAAACCGGCGCGTGATGGGGCATCCCATTTGGGCCACCTCGCATGGCGGATATACGTTGCTGTTGGCCAACAATCCGTCGTTCTACGACTACTTGCGAGAAGGCAGTTTTGGTGACGTTTGGGATGCCCAGCGGTTCCTGACCGCGTACGAGCACCGCTACGATGGTGATCCCAACACCGAGCAGTTCTGGTTGACCGATTGGTCGGCCGCAAGACGGGGATCCGTCAGAGCAACAGCGATCAGCGAAGCGGAAGACGATCGCGTCTGTTACGACGCCGCCCGAGCCACCATCGACCGCGAGCCGCGCACATTCGCGTGGTCGTGTTTGGTCAGGCTGGGACGTCTTTGGAGCCCGCTTCCCCATCACACGCCTGGTCGATCGTGGTTCAAAGTGATCGCGGTCGGCGTCTACTACGTGCTCCTTTACACGGCAGTCATTCTCGGTCTTCGGCGGGCCGGCCGGGCTGTCCTCACGGCGCCCTGGTGGCCCATCTGGACACTTGCCATCACGTTGTCGGTGGTACACGCTATCTACTGGAGCAACCTGCGAATGCGAGCGCCGATCATGCCGGCGCTGGCAGTGATTGCTGCCGTCGTCATCGCTCCGCGACAAGAGTCAGAATGTGGGTAAAGCAGGTGTGGCCAACAACAACCGGTCTTCGCTGTCTTGTTGATCACGAATTCGAATTGGTTCGTGCGGCGGTTGGCATGATGGTCGACCATCTGGTTGCCGAGGGTCGCGAAGGCGATCCGCAGGAAGTGTACGGTTTGCCGTGGTACGACCAGTGGGATTGGCAACAGCGAATTTGGTTGGTGGAACGAGTTTCGTTGGCCTTACTGACCGATCTTGAACCACCATCGCCGGCTGCCATCTGGGAAGCGTCGATCGATGCCGTGTTTTACGAGGTCTGTGAGCAGGTGGAAATGGAAGTCCGACACCCAGATTTGATTCGACCCGAGAAATCTTGGCGGCAGTGTGTCTTCGACGCGTTTCGGTCACAACAACACCGCGAACCGAAGATTGCCAGCACGGATACCGATTTGAAGGCTTGGCATATCGTGATCACTCAGTTGGCGGATGCGATTTTGGGAGTGCGTCTCTATCTGAAAGCAGAAATGTTTCGCGACGTCGACATCGCGCGGACACAATTGTTTTTGACGCAACACGGATTGCCGACCGATTTTCTGGAGCAGATTCCGCCACTGCGCACGGTGGACCAAACTCAGATTTCGATCGACCAGATTCAATCGATCGTCTTTCGCTAGATCCGGCGCCCAAAACTGGATTGCTTGTACAACCACCACATCAGGGCCCCACCGAAGATCGTCGAGCCGCCTTCGCCCAGCGACCACCACCAGGGAATTCCTGATTGCACATTGACGATCAATTGGCAGACTCCGAAAAACATCGTTCCGATCGCGAGATAGGCGATCAACTCTCGATAGCGATCAAGATCCGCTGCGATCACAAGCAGTCCCACGCCGACGAATCCGTACAGCACCGACAAGTTTCTGGCCAGGTAGAACGTCAGCGGGTCGTTGGGAAATGGATCGGTTCCCAACCAACCAGCGATTTTGATCATCCATGATTCCGGCATCACTGCCGCGGCAAACGCGAGCAGCGTGACGGCACCCACGAACCGCAAATACAACAACAGCCAGCGGTCGCCAACGCCGCTTGTCGGCTCGGCTTCACTTTCAGACATCAACTCACTCCCATGGAAACGGCGGTACGGTTTCAGCGACCGTCATCGCCGATCGAACATCTTCGGGAATCGGGACGACTTTGTGCTGACTCAAATCGACATAAACCCAGCGCGTTTCCACCCGCGCCAGCAGCGTGCGATCGGCTGGTCGGCACAACAGGTACTTTCGCCGCGACGAAAACCGCTCGATGTCGCTGACCCAGGTTCGCACGATGATCTCGTCGCCCGCTCGGGCTGCCGCCCGATACTTGACCTCATGACTACGAACGACCCAGCCCAATTCCTGACCGCGTGCCGCCTCCCGATCCCAGCCTGCAGCTCGCGCATGGGCACCGGCAGCCCACAACGTCCACTGCAGGTACCGCAAATTGTGGACGTGCTGCTGAGCGTCGATTTCTGCGTCGGAAACGGTGTGGTGATAGTCAAGAAATGGCAGCATTGGCCGATAATTCGGTCCTCTTCGTCAGCTCGGCATTGCACGCTGTGGTGGACAACAGCCTATCATAGAAGGCGGGTGAGCTTGCCGAACAGGTATTGAACCGAGACACCCCAGTTTCACAAGCCGACAATCGAAGCAAAAGGTCACAGCCGATGACTTCTACTGGACTACTTCGCAGCATGGATCGGACGCTGAATCGACGCGTTTGGTCCGCCGTCGCGATTGGGGCGATGCTGCTGACCGGGTGTTCTTCTGACGCCGCTGATCCAAAGACCGGAGATCGAAAAGTGCCGAATAACGACAAAGAAACCTTGGCCACGTTGGCCGGCGGATGTTTCTGGTGCACCGAAGCCGTTTTTGAACGGATGAAAGGTGTCAACGATGTGGTCTCAGGCTACATCGGCGGTCACGTCGAGAATCCGACGTACGAACAAGTCTGCGGGAAGCTGACCGGACACGCGGAGGCGTGCGAGATCTACTACGACCCCGAGGTCGTCTCGTACGAAGAGTTGCTGGAGCTGTTTTTCAAGACACATGATCCCACCACGCTGAACAAGCAAGGTCTCGATGAAGGGCCGCAATATCGCAGCAGTATCTTTTATCACGACGAAGATCAGAAAAAGATTGCCGAGAAGTACATCAAGAAACTGGAAGATTCGCACGAATTCCGCCGCCCCATCGTCACGTTGTTAGAAAAGGCGTCCAAGTTCTACCCGGCCGAAGAGTACCATCAAGACTATTTTCGCTTGAATCCGAACCAAGGCTATTGTCGCGCTGTCGTTGCCAAAAAAGTCCGCAAGGCGAAGAACGTGCTTGGTGATCAATTGAAGGAGGAAGCGGACATCAAATAGGGAAAGTGATCATGTATTCACGAACGCTCGCGATCTCGTTGCCAAGTCTGATTGCTTTGTTTGGCTGCGTTGACCTGCAGGCTCAGTCAGCCTTGCCATCGGTCGTACAGTTGCCTTCTTTCTCGACCTTTCGCTTCAACGGCACGGTTGTCGTTCCCGACAGCGGTGGAGCATATTTGGGTGGTGTCAAACGTTATGCCAGCGGAACGGCGCGTCGAGGCCGAGGCCTTGGCCACGGAATCGGGGCTGGCCTCGGCAATTCTGGCATGAGTGTTCACGCCACGATTATCGATCTTGATGAGATCGATCGGCAGATTCTGGGCGGAACGCCGGAGGAGTTCCTGCGGCGCGAGCGTCAGAAAGAGGCGCGGCAGGGGGGCAAATCTCAAGTCGCCTCCGATCCCGACGCGGAGGGAAAAGCGTTGGTCCGATACGCGCGGCGGATGTACCGGGAAGGAAACCACTCCAAGGCATTCGATGGTTACCTGGTGGCAATGGATGTATTGTCACCGCAGCTTCGAGACTTGGCGGCCGCTGAGTTCAGGCGCGTCTTCGGTGATGCCGCGGTACAGGCCACGAGAATGCAAACGCTACGGCGTCAATAGAATACTTCGGGTGACAGCGTGACGATGCGGCCGAATCCGGCGACCAAATGAGCAGCTTCCAGAGCGACGCGATAAAATGCAAAATCGGCGAAGTCAACGCACATCGTCGCCGCTGAATGTCGCCCCAAAAAAGCTGACCGCTCGGCTTCGTCTTCACCGCGTTCCAGACGAACAGCTTGACCGCTGAGCGTCAGTCTGGCTCCCGCCAGCGGGTCGCCACTTTCGCCACCGGGCTCGACCAGCAACAGTGAACATCGCGCGTCGTGCTGCAAATTCCTGGTGTGGATCGCCAGACCCGACAAAAGTAAAACAACGGCCCCGCCGCTGGGTGCCGCGGTGACCAGCGATACAAACGGGGCCCCCGCGAGATCCAAGGTTCCCAGGCTGGCGGCCTGCATCTTGTCAAAAATGTCGCGGGCCTTTTGTTCGGCATCAAAGTCTTCGCCCATTCTCAAACCCTCTCTCTTTGGCAAGCCAACTTTTTTGGACAGCGGCAACCGGTGCACTTCATTCGTGCTAATCTGGGGCATCATTGCATCGCACTGCATCGCCGAGAACCACCTTTCATGACCAACCGCCGAGAATTCTTACTGGCGGCCGGCGCCGTGACGGCCGCTGGTTCGCTGACCCATCCTGGCACTCAAGCCGCTCCCTCTGAGCAAACGACCATGCCTGTTCGACTCGCCCTGAACACCAGCACCATCCGAGGCCAAAAGCTGCCGATCGACCAACAAGTCGAGGTCGCAGCGAAAGCGGGCTACGACGGCATCGAGCCGTGGATTCGCGATATTGAGAAGTATGTTGAAACCGGTGGCAGCCTGGAAGACTTGCGAAAACAGATTGCTGATTCTGGCTTGACGGTCGTCAGCGCCATTGGGTTTGCGAATTGGATCGCCGACGATGACGAGACTCGCGCCGCCGGTTTGGACCAGGCACGCAAAGACATGGCACTGGTCAAAGCCATCGGTGGATCACTCATCGCGGCTCCACCCGTGGGAGCCCACAAAGGGGATGTTGTGCCGCCGCCGCTGCCAGTCATCGCCCAGCGGTATCGAGCCCTTTTGGAGGTCGGCGACGAGACGGGAGTCGTACCACAGCTGGAGCTATGGGGTTTCTCGCCAACACTCAGCAAACTGAGCGAACTCGCTTACGTGGCCACCGGTGCGGCGCATCCAGATGCCTGTGTGCTACCCGACTTTTATCACATCTACAAAGGCGGAAACGACTTTGCATCACTGGGCATGATCGAAGCATCACGAATGCTCTGTTTCCACATCAATGATTACCCGGGGGAACCTTCGATCGATAAGATTGGCGACAAGGATCGTGTCTTTCCCGGCGATGGTGTCTGCCCGTTGCCAAAGCTGATTCGTCAATTAGTCGACAACGGATTCAAGGGAACCTTGTCTTTGGAGTTGTTCAACCCAGAGTATTGGCAGCGAGACGCTTTGGAGGTCGCCAGCGAAGGACTAACAAAATGTCGCGCGGTCGTGAACGCAGCGCTCGGACAAACATAATCGTTCGTCAGGGTAAAGATACTAACATGCTTCTATTCGCAAGTTGCCTTCATTGAGAACACCAACATGCCAAACATTGGACCGATGATTGCCGCCTCCGCACGACTTGGACTCGGCTACGCGGAACGTTTACTGACAGATGTCACGCCGGATCGATTTGCCCGATTGGCGCAGATCGGTGATACCGTGATCCAATCGAATCATCCCGCGTTCATCTATGGTCACCTGAGCCTGTACTCCCCACGAGTGATCGATGCGCTCGGCGGGGACGCCTCTGCGTTTCAGCCGTCCGCCACGTTTCAAGAACTCTTTTCCAAAGACGCAACGTGCGTTGATGATCCTGATGGATCGGTCTATCCAGCGATGGATCAGATCACGACGGCGGTATTGGAAAGCACTCGGTCTGCAGCCGACGCACTCTCGGCGGCAGCCGATGACATCTTCCACCAGGAAAACCCCAACGCGGCGATGCGCGACAAGTTTCCCACACTGGGCGCGATGTTGGGCTTTTACATGGGGGGGCACTTCATGTTGCACATGGGCCAGATGAGTGCCTGGCGACGCGCCGAGGGAATGGGGCCTGCTTGATTCTTTGCATGCCCTCCCACGGGGCCTCATAATGTCACTGCGATTCGAGCGTGGTGTTCGATTCGCGTTCACCTTTGATGAGTCAGTCATGTATCAGCGATTCTTTGCAGTCAGCATTGCCGCTTGTCTGTTTGCGGTCACCGCATCAGCACAAGAGAAGTTTGTTGCCAACTACGACGAAACCAAAATTCCCGCGTTCACGTTGCCTGACCCGCTGGTGACCGAGGCGGGTGAGCCGGTTACCGATGCGGAGACCTGGAATTCGACGCGTCGCAAGGAACTGATCGAGCTTTTTGAGGCTCAGGTTTATGGCCGCGGTCCCAAGCCGTGCCAGATCACTCATCGCGTCGTCAGCAGCAAAGACGATGCGGTCGGCGGCAAAGCAATCCGCCGCGAAATCGATGTTTACTTGACCACATCGAAGACGCCGGGGCCTTCGATGCGATTGCTGATTTACACACCCAAAGAAAAGACACCGGCGCCCGCATTTCTGGGCTTGAACTTCAAGGGCAACCATAGCGTCGACCCGGATCCCACGATCTCGCTGAGTGACCGCTGGATGCGACCGTCGCGCGACGATTCGGTCCAGGACAACCGAGCCACCGAAGCCACGCGCGGCACCGCCGCCAGTCGCTGGCCGATCGAGATGATCATTGACCGCGGATACGCAGTCGTGACGATTTACTACGGCGACATCGACCCCGACTTTGATGACGGGTTTGAAAACGGCATTCATGGTTACTTTGCTAAACAGACGGAGTCGATACGCCAGGGCGAAAAGTGGGGCAGCATCGCAGCGTGGGCATACGGTCTCAGTCGTGCGCTCGATTACTTGCAGACAGACCCTTTGATTGACGGTCAGCGCGTCGCCGTGATTGGGCACTCGCGACTCGGCAAGACCTCGCTCTGGGCCGGCGCTTCGGACCCTCGATTCAAAATGGTGATCAGTAACGATTCCGGTTGCGGCGGCGCCGCGCTCAGCCGACGCGCCATCGGTGAAACGATTGGCCGCATCAACACCTCGTTTCCTCATTGGTTCTGCGACAACTATATGAAGTACAACGAGAACGAGGACGCCTGCCCGGTTGACCAACACCAACTGATCGCACTGATCGCGCCGCGTGCCGTCTACGTGGCCAGTGCGACAGGTGACCAATGGGCCGATCCCAAAGGCGAATTCTTGTCGGCTGTTTACGCGGATCCGGTTTATCGATTGTTAGGCACCGACGGCATGGGTGGCGACGCGCCGCCAAAACCCGAAATGGTGGCACCCGACGTGCCGATAAAATCAGGTACGATCGGGTATCACCTGAGGACCGGTGGACATGATCTCACGGCGTACGACTGGCAGCAGTATCTGGACTTTGCCGATCGGCATCTGTAGGCCACCACCATTGCAAAAAAACCACCGCGACCCAGGCCGGCAGAAAGATCGCGGCGGCATCGCTGAAGCGACCAATCGGCGGAGTGGTCAGAATCACGAAGCCGACTTTGGTAATCACGTAGGTAAACGTCACGATGGTCAGTGCTCGCATTGCCACCGTATCGTCGATGGCGAATGGCTGAGATCCGCCGACGACCGCTCGCTTCGAGAGGGCGAGAATCATCAGGCCGATTGCGAGCAAGAACACGGGATGCATCACGATGTCCGCGGCGATCGCCCAGGCGCGCGCCGCGCCGCTTTGACGAGCCAGCTGGCGTAACGGAACGGATAACGTCTGACAATCGATTTGTTCAGCGCAGCGGTCGCACGATGCGAGGCAACCAGGTCGTCAGCCACGGTTTTCGACGCCGGAAAAACGATCGCCCAGGTCATGTCATCCCATCTGGCATCAATCGTCATCGTCGCGCCCCCTTCGCCTTCGGCCAGGCCGACGTCGGCGTCAAAACGATGCTTGGCGTCGACGATGGCAGCGCCAAGATCGCCACCGACTTCCTTCAACTCTTCATCGCTGACCAGTTGGACCAGGATTCCGGCAAGGTTTTGATGACCAAATGGAAGGATGGCGAAGTCCCCAACCACGGCCAGTCGCATCGACATCCAGCCAACAACCAGCAGCAGTGTGCCGAGAGAAACACGCAGACTGGCCCAACATGCCGGCCCCCACGCGGTCCCTCGTAGCCGCCGCAACATCGTTCCTGCGACCAGCATCCATGGAATCAAAAACAAGTAAGCAGGCCGAAGGAAAATCGCCAAGGTCGAGGCAACGACGATCGCGAACCAACCAGACGAAGCACCATCGAGCCTTGCCCAGCGCAGCAGCGATGTCGCCGTCATCACGCCAAGCGAAGCCGCCAAAGCATCGCTGGAAATGACGTGAATATTGTCCATCGCCGTACAACCAATGCCCACGGCAACGGCTGTCGCGAGCCGCCCGCGCGTCGGCATTCCCCACTGGGCCAACTCGCAAAAAAGCCACCATGCCGCCGTGGCATGAACGATCACCTGCGCCGCGGGAACAGCCTGGATGCCGATTGTTTTTTTGAACAGTAACAGCCACAGCGGGTAGCCGGGCGTGCGAATGGATCGGCAGATCTGATCGAGAGATGCAAACGAATATTCAAGGTAGCTGGGTGAATCGGCTACCTCGTGCGGCGTCAGACGACCAGACAAAAACGCGAACACCAGGGCACCACTGACAAACAGCAGCCAGGCAAGCAGCGATGACTTGGAATCGGTAGGCGTCAAGACGGACTTCAACAGCGATCAGAACTGAAAATAGACGAAGGGGCGGAATCCTCTGGGTGCATACAGTAACAAAGCCCAGATCATGAGCGCTGTGCCCAGCGGAGAATACCACGCGTCAAATGGCAATCTCATCGCCCGGCGAAGCCTGGTTCGCCACGCCAGATGCTCGGCGACCATGCATCCCAGTGCCCCAATCACGAGCGGTGGATACCAGGCGATCCCGTTGCCCGGCGGTGTCATTGGAAAAACGATCGTCATTTGCGACAGAATCGTGATCGCCTTGGACAGATCTGGACTACTGCGAAACAGCACCCAGCCGACGATCACAATCAACATCGTGGCCACCCAACCAACCACACTTGGCAATCGCTTGCCGGTCCACGACGTCCCATACCGTTCCACGGCCAGCCACGCACCATGCCACATTCCCCATAGCACAAACGTCCAAGCGGCACCGTGCCAGAGGCCTCCCAGCGTCATCGTGATCATCAGGTTCCGATACGTCATCAGCTTGCTGACTCGATTGCCTCCCAGCGAAACATACAAATAGTCGCGCAGCCAACGTGACAATGTCATGTGCCACCGGCGCCAGAAATCGGCGATCGATGTGGCGAGATAGGGATGCCGAAAATTTCCAGGAAAGCGATAGCCAAGCATCTTTGCCGCACCAATCGCCATGTCGCTGTATCCGGAGAAGTCGTAGTAGATCTGACCCGTATAGGCGATCACCGCGATCCACACCGTTAAGCCGCTGTACAGTTCGGGCCCAGCAAATACGACGTCGACCATTTCCCCCAAGCGGTCCGCTAAGAGTACTTTTTTGATCGCACCGCGCAGCAACTGTTGGAATCCTCCGTACCACCGTCGCCGGGAAAATCTTGGAAGCACCGATAACTGCGGCAGCAACTCGCGGGCACGTACGATCGGGCCGGCCACCAGTTGTGGAAAAAAAGCAACGTACAAGGCGAAATCCAAAAAACTCCGCGTCGGCCGAATCACGCGGCGGTAAACATCGATCGTGTAACTGAGCGTTTGAAAGGTATAGAACGAGATACCGACGGGCAGAATGATCTCCAGTGTTCCCGCCGACAGACCGAGTGCCTCGAGAATGGGCCGCGCCGAGTCAACAAAGAAGCCGAAGTACTTGAAAAAACCAAGCACACCGAGATTCACCGCCAGACTGATCAGCAACAACCATCGCCGCTGGGACGCATGATCGGTGGCTGCCATCGCGCGGGCCACGAAGAAATCGACAACGGTCGACAACAACAACAGGCCGCAGAAGCGATAGTCCCAGTAGGCGTAAAAATAGTAACTGGCGACTAGCAAAATCGAATTTCGCGTCACTCGCGTTGGTGACAGCCAGGCCAGCACCAAGACCAGCAAGAAGAAGATCGGAAATTCGAGTTGAGTGAATAACATTTCAATCGTAGGCCAGGACAGGTCCTGACCTACAAAAAACTCCTTTTCGCTACGGGAGTCTGTCCGCCACTTGCTCCGCGATCAGCTCGTAGCCAACCGCATTCAGGTGTCCGCTTCCGATCTGTCCGTTGTGGAATCCAAACGGCCAACGACCGTCACGCGCGGCGTCTCCGAGCGCATCACTCGCATCGACGACCAATAAGCCTGCGGCGTCCGCGGCCCGCTCCATTTCCTGAAATTGCTCGACCTGCGGATCGTGCAAGACAATCTTGCCCGCAGAAATATGGGGTGATATCGGCGCGTAGAGAATGACGATCGGTCGCTCGCTGACGGCGCGAACGGCTTGCATTGTGCGTTGCCACACGGCATCCCAATCGACTTCTTGCTGCATGATGAGCGGCTCTGGCTTGACCACTTTCAGAGGACCAACCGAGAAACGAAGCTGCCGCCGATTTCCCTTGTCATCGGTCACCAGATGCCGCACCGATTGAATCAAGAATGCCGGTATTCTTTGCGCGATCTCCGACTGCGACCCAATCATCGCTCGATGCATCGGAGCGGGCAGGGGAGCGTCGGTAGCCGCGAGCAAGTCGGGAAGATCAACGACGACAAGCAGATGGGCATCGATCTCCAACTGCTTTTCAACCGCTGGTATCTGGGTCAGCCAGTGGGACGCATTTTCACCGCTCCGCGCAAACGGCAACAACGCGTACGACTTGCCTCTGGAATGCGCGACACGCTCAATTTGCGTGAACAGTTTCTGATCATCGTTAACGCAGACGCCTTCGGCCTGTGAATCCCCCCAAAGGGCGACACGAATCGAGCTAGAGTTCCGGGAAGGGACTTTGCTTCGTCCCGGCATCCCGTGAGCCCCGATCAACGTCGTGGCGTAGCCTTCGCTTCGCCAACGGAAATCTTGACCGGGCAATGGCACGTAAGCCCCACGCACCGAATCGAGTAGCTGCGGAAGATAGCTGCGGACAAACAGTGGCGAGGTCACCGCAACGATCAGCGTACCCAGCAGCAGACCGGCAAACCATCTGACGATCAGTCGTTGGAAACTCATCTCACCACCGGGCGCAAGCGACCGACCAGTTGCACACCCCATCAATCCTCCGCTACGAAGAACTTCAAACACATCGGCTTGTCGACGTCAAGTTCGGTCCCTGTTGCTGTCAGCTGGCCATCGTCGGAATCGATTGAATAGACAACGATGTTGTTCGTACTTTGGTTGGCTACCAACAAGAACTTTCCATCGGGTGAGATGCGGAAGTTGCGCGGATGCACGCCGCCGCTGGAAATGGCCGAGGTGCGTTTGAGTGTTCCTTTGTCGGCGTTGTAACGGAAACAGGCAATCTCGCTGGGTCCACGGTTGCTGCAATAGACAAACCGTCCGTTGGGATGAAACAGTATTTCCGCTGAGCCACGCGGCGCGTCGTCGGGAGTCCCGACCGCCATCGTGCTGATCGTTTCGACGGTCTCGATCTTTGGCGGTGCGTAACGAACACTGGTGATCGTCCCGGAAAGTTCGCCAAGAATCAGCATGAATCGCTGATCGGGGCTAAACACAAAATGCCGTGGTCCACTGCCAGGCGGTGCATCAATCGCGGCCGGTTCGGACGGACTCAACGAACCATCGTCAGCGATGTCGTACAAGTAGACCTTGTCCGTTCCCAAGTCCGCCACGGCGATCCGCTTGTTCGTCGGATCGAAGCGACTACTGTGCGCATGGGGCGCTTGCTGACGGCGCGGATTCACGCTCGAGCCAACGTGTTGGACAAAACCGCTGGCAGCGGAGACCGACCCATCCTTGGCAATCGGGAACAAGGCCACACTGCCGCCGCCGTAATTGGCGATCACAGCGTACTTGCCATCCGACGAGGCGGACACGAAGCAGGGCCCGTTGCCCATCGCGTCTTGGCGGCTGCGCTGCGTCAGCTTGCCGGAATTCCGGTCGATTGCCCAAGCAACCACGGCCGCACCATCGGCCCCACCACCACGGTTCACTTCGCAGATGCTGTACAGCGAACGCGTCGATGGGTGAATCCAAAGGAAGGTCGGTCGCGATGTTTCGGCGACCTGAACCCCCTGGCTAAGTGATCCGCTGGCCGTATCGAACTGAGTCAAATAAATCGCGTTGCCGCCCGTGCCGATGTACAGCGGCAACGTATCGGCAGGGGCGAGCGATGCAACGCCGCATAGCAGGATCACGATCCAATGGCGCATGATGAAATCCTGAAAATCACTTGGTGCTTGTCACAGTGAAACAGACCAACCGAACCTCACTCTTCCGTCACCGTTACGGTGATCATCTTGTCGCCCCCCTTGATGGCATCGACAACATCTTGGCCGTCGATCACTTTTCCGAACACGCTGTGTTTGCCATCCAGGTGAGGGCAGGCCACGTGCGTGATGAAGAACTGCGAGCCGTTGGTATTGGGTCCGGCATTGGCCATGGAAAGTACACCGGGACCATCATGCTTTAACGCGGGATCGAATTCATCCTCGAATTTGTAGCCGGGCCCGCCGGTGCCGGTGCCTTCGGGGCAACCGCCTTGAATCATGAAGTCCGGAATGACGCGGTGGAATTTCAGGCCGTCGTAGAAATTCTTTTCGCACAGTGATTCGAAGTTGCCGACCGTCTTTGGTGTTTGTTCGGCGTACAGTTCAACCTTAATGGTGCCTTTGTCAGTTTCAAAGGTAGCGACTTTCATGGTTCTCACTTTTGGAGTTTAGAGTGACAGACGGATAATTCGTTTTGCGGTTCTCGCGCGGCAAGGCAAGCCGTGAATCACGGATTTGCGGGCGATTGAGATACCAGGCAGCCTTTCTGGTCGGCAGATCGGCTACATTAGACCGTCACCCACCGGTGAGGCATAGTCGACGCCCATCGGCAATTTGGGGAAACCTGGGCTCAACAACAAACGGTCAATTCATGCGATTTTCGCATCTTATCCTGGTGGCTGTCGGCGTCGGTTGGTGTGTTCACACTGACTGGTCGCTTGCGGGCGAACCTGCGGTCATCGCCGGTCGAAGCATCGATGACTACGCCCTGGAGTTATCGGACCCGAATCGTGTCGTGCGTCTGCGCGCCGTCAAATCGCTCGGAGCGTTCGGCGAATCTGCCGGCGAGGCACTCCGCACAGCACTCGATAGTGACGACAAAGCTGTCCAATACACGGCGGCGGTTCACCTCGGTCGCATCGGTGGCAAGCCGCTCCAAGCTGCCAAGAAACAACTCGAGTCAATCACGACCGACAAAGAGTCGCTCGCCGCAGCGGTCGCGGCGTCCTTTGCACTGTGCCGCGCCGGCGAGACTGAGAAATACCTGCCGCTGATGATCGAGGCTTTGCAGTATCCCGAACGTGGGATGGTTTGCTGCACCGCCGAGTTGATCGGCACGCTGGGACCGACTGCCCAGGCGGCGATCGAACCATTGGAACAAGCTTACCAAAAGCATCGGCCCGGCGCGAAAGGCGGCGACTACCACATCGGCGGCGCAGCGCATGAACGCGCTGCGCAAGATCAAAGGCGAATAACTCG
Organism: Pirellulaceae bacterium; assembly: GCA_963714715.1. GTDB lineage: Bacteria > Planctomycetota > Planctomycetia > Pirellulales > Pirellulaceae > JBFJVZ01. The sequence goes on from CAVQPV010000014.1 coordinate 328,323, forward strand.
AATTGATGAAGCGAACGATGAAATACTTGCACCCGATGATCGTGCTCACCGTGATCTGGACCTCCGCTGCAACAGCAGCCGATCGACCCAACATCCTGTGGATCAGTTGCGAAGACATCTCACCCAATCTGGGTTGCTACGGAGACCCCCACGCGATCACGCCGAACCTGGACCATTTGGCGTCCGAAGGCGTGCGATTCGACCGCGCGTTTACACCTGCCGGCGTCTGTGCTGTTGTCCGCAGCAGCGTGATCACGGGAATGTATCCGCCGTCGATCGGCTCGCAGCACATGCGCAGCCGCATCATCCCTCCGCCCGATGTGAAAGCGTTCGCCGAATTGCTCCGCGCCGCCGGCTACTTCACCACCAACCGCAGCAAGACCGATTATCAGTTCGAGCCGACGCCCAGCATTTGGGATCGCCAAGGCACCAAGCACCAGGACTGGCGGGAACGACGCGACCCGAATCAACCGTTCTTTTCCGTGATCAACTTCACGGTCTGTCACGAGAGCCAAATCCGACATAGCGAAGAACGCCACGCACAAGTCATTAAAGAAATCGGCGTCCGAGAACGAACATGATCCCGACAAGGTTGCCGACACGATCCCGGGGTACTTGCCCGACACACCGGCAGTGCGAAAGAACTGGGCGTGGTATCACGACAACATCACGTTGATGGACAAGATGGCCGGCGATGTGCTGCGGAAACTGGAGCAGGACGCTCTGGCCGACAAGACGCTGGTGGTCTTTTGGAGCGACCATGGCATGGGAATGCCGCGCGGCAAACGCTGGGTCTACGACACCGGCACGTTGATCCCGATGATCATGCGTTGGCCGGGTGAACTAAAAGCCGGCACGGTTCGCGAAGACTTAACCAGCGTCTTGGATCTGCCGCCCACGATGCTGGCCGTGGCTGGCGTCGAAGTTCCCAATTACATGCACGGGCGTGTGTTGATCGGCGACAACGCCACCCCGGAGCCCTCCTATTTGTTTTTTCATCGTGATCGCATGGATGAAGTCTACGAGCTGCAGCGTGCAGCCCGCGATCGCCGCTGGAAGTACATTCGCAACTACGAGCCTGAAAAAACCTACGCTCAGCGGCTGGATTACATGGACCAAATGCCAGCAATGCAAGATTGGCGGCGACTCGCCGCGGAAGGCAAACTGACCGGCGGGCAGAAGAATTGGTTTACCGGTGCCCAAACCGATTGAGGAGCTGTACGACACCGAAAAGGACCCGTGGGAGCTAGAAAACCTGGCCGATTTGCCCCAGTACGCGGCCCGGCTGAAACGAATGCGGATGGCGACCGAAACGTGGCAAGAGACGATCGGCGACACCGGATTGGTTCCCGAAGCGGTGTTGATGGAGGAGATGAAACCCGGCGGGAAATTGCCCACGACCGAGCCACCCGAGATCTCCGTGGATGGAAAGACGGTCTCGATCAAGTGTCCGACCGAAGGCGCATCGATTGTCTACCAGACCAAGGAGGGGGGTGGCTGGGGCGATTGGCTGCTGTACCGGAAGTCGCTGGCAAATCCGGGAAGTCCGCTTCGCGCTCAAGCGTGCCGGTTAGGATTCCGCGACAGCGAGATCGTCGAATTGGCGGGACCGCGCAAGCAGTAAACCCCAATCTACGGGGCTGATCACGCCCGAAATGGCGTTAACACTTCCCCGTAAAAATAATTCGGGTATTTTAACAGGTGTCCGAACACGTATCGAAGGAGAATTCTTCGGCGTGTATTCCGGCCGTCGTAAGATGCGCGTTGCCCGGAATTCTGGGAGTGGTAGGTAGAACTTTTTAGGAATTTCACCGATGCATTGGGTCACGTGACACCAGCATCAACACAACAACTCGTTCTTCAGATTCAAAGGGGAATCGATTCTATGACGAAATGTAAGTTGGAGTACATCTGGCTCGACGGCTATCAGCCAACCCAGAGTTTGCGAAGTAAGACACTGATCGTCGAGGACTTCAGCGGTAAAGTTGAAGACGCGAAGATGTGGTCGTTTGACGGATCGTCTACTGAGCAGGCACCCGGCGGTGCATCGGATTGCTTGCTGAAGCCTGTGTTCTGCTGTCCCGATCCGGGTCGTACGGGCAAGGGCTTTCTGGTGATGTGCGAAGTACTCGATCACGAGGGCAATCCGCACCGCACCAACGGTCGTGCCACGATCCACGACGACGACAATGATTTCTGGTTCGGCTTCGAGCAGGAATACACGATCTGGGATCCCGATTCGGACAAACCGATTGGCTTCCCCATCGACGGTTTCCCTGGTCCTCAAGGCCCGTACTACTGCAGTGTCGGTCACGGCAAGGCGGTCGGTCGCCACATCGTCGAAGAGCACTTGGAGTTGTGCTTGGAAGCCGGCCTGAACGTCGAAGGCATCAACGCCGAAGTGATGATGGGCCAGTGGGAGTTTCAGGTCTTTGCCAAGGGTGCCAAGCGAGCCGGCGACGAAGTCTGGGTCGCGCGCTATCTGCTGGAACGAGTTGCTGAAAAGCACGAAATGTCGATCAACTGGCACTGCAAGCCGGTTCAAGGTGACTGGAACGGCAGCGGCATGCATGCGAACTTCAGCAACACTGTGTTGCGGACGTGTGGCAGCAGGGAAGTGTACGAGGCGGTTTGCCAGGCGTTTGAGCCGCGAATCGCCGAGCACATCGACGTCTACGGTGCTGACAACGATCAGCGTCTGACCGGTTTGCACGAAACGCAAGCGATCGACAAGTTCAGCTACGGCGTTTCGGACCGCGGTGCTTCGATTCGTATTCCGATTGCCACGGTCGATAACGGCTGGAAGGGCTGGTTGGAAGATCGCCGGCCGGCGTCCAACGCGGATCCCTACATGGTCGCCAGCGCGATCATCGCGACCGTCAAAGAAGCCAAAGTGCCTGCGAACGTCTGATCGTCGGACGACTCTTGAAATTCATGACCCGGTAGCTCCCAGCTGCCGGGTTTTTTCATCCGGCTCGCCAAGCCGGGAGCCGAACCTGCCTTTACAATAGTGGCATGCCTGAGCCAACCATTATCCTGACCGGAACGGATCCCGACCTGCCGCAAGAAGTCCCCGCAGGTCTTGGTCGGTACACCGGTTTTCGCCCGATGTCGCAAGGTGCCAGCGCGATGCTGCGATCTTGTTTTGACACCGTCACCGGTCGTACCATTGCCGTCAAGAGCTTGCTGCCGCAAACTCGACTCGATCGCCGCGAACGTCGACGGCTGTTGCGTGAGGCCCGCGTCACGGCCCAGCTTCAGCATCCCAACACCGTTCCCGTCTACGATATCGGCAACGACGCTGAAGAGGGGATTTACTTCACGATGAAGCGAATCTCCGGCGAGAATCTTTTTGAAATTCTCAAGCGGATTGCCCGCGGTGATCAAGCCGCTATTGATGCCTTTCCGCTCTCGCGCCGTCTGGAAATCTTGGGTGACGCTTGTCAAGCGCTCGCTTACGCCCACGCCCGCGGCGTGATCCATCGGGATCTGAAACCTGAGAATATCTGGGTCGGTAACTTTGGCGAAGTCATTCTGCTGGATTGGGGTGTGGCCAAAGTCTGGGGACACACCGATGACGAAGCTTCGATTCGCCAAACCGTATTGAAACCAGAGGACGAATCACACGCACAATTGCAGACTCTCACTGGTGGCGGCCAGCGACCGGGGACCCCACTTTACATGTCGCCCGAACAGGTGTCGGGCAATCGAGGGATTGACGAGCGCAGCGACATTTTCAGCGCCGGCGTTTGCCTGTACGAACTCTTGGCAATTCGCGAACCGTTTCGCGGCCGCAACATCGATGAGACGTTTCAGAACATTCGCTCCATGACCCCGCCAACACCCAGCGAGCGATCTCCTGACCGTCAGATTCCCAAAGCGGCTGACGATGTCGTGATGCGCACGATCAGCAAGAGCCCTTCCGCTCGCTACCAGACGATGCGTGCATTGATCGAAGCGATTCGGGCGATCCCACTGTAAATCGAGTCGATCAAACGGTTACGGCTTGAGTCGCCAAACCCAAGCCGCGTTGCGTTCGTTCTCGCCGTCGGTTTCAGGCGGTTGGCTGGGAAGTGTTAGCTGCGTCGTCGGATTGATCCCCCACAACACGGCTGCTCCGCTCGGTTCCACGCGATACCCGAAAGGCCAGTTTGCTGCTCTCAGCTGACTCGCGTCCACGCCGATCCGACTCAGTTCGTTTAGGGATTGAGGCCAACGATCAAACTGGTGACGAAACTTCCGCACCGCCATCGCCAGTTTCGCCAAATTGTCATGCTCCGCTTGGCGGACGATGGCTTCGGTATAGAAGCCGACCGCGGGGATCAACATGTACGACATCGCGCGGTCCATCGTTTCAAGCATGCCCGCGTTGCGGGCGTCGTTTTCCAGCCGATCGGTCGCTCGCTTGGCCGCATTACGAAATGCTTGCATGTCATCATTGGGCAGCGAGAGAAACGAATCGATCCGCTCCAAGTAGTACAGTGCGTCACTGGCGCGTGTCTTGGTTAGCAGATTTGCGCCACTGATACTGTCAAGTTCCATGATGTCGTTCGCCTGCTGGGGATTGGAAAACAGCGGCAACATCATCGCTCGCTCGCCCCGTATGCTCAGTTCGTACAGTTCATACAGCTTGCCAAACGTGGGAAAGTTCTCGGCTACGTCATCCATTTGCTCGTCCGATAGTTGATCAAGCTGAACTGACGTTTGAATCATTTCGCCAGCGAGGCCTGCCACCGCTCGCCCAATCAATTGGCTGATGATCAATGGCTCGCCGTAGGTGCTGCGTTCCAATCCTCGGCACGCCCGAATGCACTCGTAGGCGCGCTGTTGGTCGCCGTCAAACGTGGCGACCGCGTGCTCAAGTTGCAGCAATCGTGCCATCGTGCGAATGTGCTGCGTGTCAGGCAGCAGGGTGGCCACCGACCTGAATTCGATGGGGCGGCGGAGCGGCTTGCCGATGTTGACGTACTCCGCTTCGGCCAGCTCGTGAATCGTTTTCAGTTCCGCTTGCCAGGTTTGCAGAAAATCATCAACCGCTTTTCGATTCGGCCAATCTTCCCCTGGCAACGGCACAATGATCTCCTGGTTGTCCTCGTCAACGGCACCATGAAACGGCATGTCGCGCGCTGATTCGTTGAATAGGCTCGTCTCGAGCAGCTCGCGCAGCGCCACCCACCGCTCGGTGTTCTTGTTCGACGTGGCGACCTCGTAACACAGCTGCATACTTTCGTCGTCGACCGGTTCACCGCGTTGGCTGAGGTCTTCGATCCGCTGCTGAACCTTGCCGGCTGCAACGCTTTGACGGCCGAAGTACCAGGTCATCACGCCGGCGCACAAAACGATGGGCACGCCGAACAGCAGACAAGCGCCTATTAAGAACGTCCGCCGGGGACTTCTTTCTTGGGGCTCTTTCATCCCCTTATTCTTTCATTCGGGGGCCGCGCATGTCGCGGCCATTTTGATGCAACGTGAGCGCTGACGCCGGACCCTCCTCGGGCAATTCAAAAGAGATCGCCGCCTCGACCACGCGATACTTCCATCGCGTCTCGCTTTCAGGATAGACGCGAAAGGCAGGCTGATTGGTTGCTTGGACCATCAAACGGTCATGCTTTAACCGCACATCGAGAACAAAACTAGGAAACACCGTGTACTTGCCGACCAGACGCTTCATTACCTTGATATCGATTTCTTTGGCTTTGCTGAACTCGCGCGGTTTGACGTCGATGCCGGCCAACATTTGAATGATCGACTCGCCGATCACATCCACCTCGCTCGTGGCAGTGTTGCTGAGGACGACCACCCCCGATCCGAGCTTTCGATTGACCATCAACATGCTGTGGTAGCCGCCAGTTTGACCATTGTGCCAGCGGGTGCTGCCGTCCCGGGCAATGTGCCAGCCCAAACTCATTGCAAATTGGTCACCGCGTGGCGGCACATGCTGCTGCCACGCTAATTCGATTGCCTTTCCCAGATCCGTTTCTGGGGGAGCAAGGTTGGCTTGGATGAATCGCAGCATATCGGGCACCGTGCTGCGAATCCCGCCGGCGCCTGCCAAAGCATCAAAGTCCCAGAGACTCTCTAACTCGAGCCCTTCGGTATGCGGGGGCGCGAGGCGGGCCAGCTGCGAATCACTCAACGTGACAGTCGTATCACTCATCATCAGTGGCTTGGCGATCGTTCGCTTGAGCAACTGGTCATAGCTCAGTTCTGATTTGGCCGCCAACAGATCGCCCAACAATCCGGCTCCCAAGTTGGAGTAGGCGGTGGATTCATTTGGTTTCGCCGTCGGTTTCACGCTGCTCATGAAAGCCGTCAGACGATCGCGGCCATAGTCAGCGTAAGGATTCTTTGGATCGGCGGGCTGAAAATTATCGGGCATCCGCGGCAAGCCGGAATTATGCGTGGACAAATGAAGCAGCGTGATGGACTGACCGACTTCCTTGTTTGTCTCGTCAAGCGATGTCATCAAGGAAGCAATCGGTTGATTCAGCTTGACTTGCCCGGTCTCGACCGCGTCTGCGAGCAACAGACCGGTAAAAACTTTACTGACCGAACCGATTTCATAGATCGTTTGATCGCTGGGTGGCTTCGCTTGCTCGTCTGAAAGCTGACCAAAGTGACCAATCCAGGTCTGATCTCCTTGGACAACGCCAATCGAGGCGGCATTCAGAAGATTGGCATCCAAATAGGGCTGAACGTAGTTGCGGATCTTTGCCTCGTGAGTGAACGGTTCATCGGCCGCGGCCACAGTGATCGGGATTAGCAGAAATAGAAACAGTATTCGCATTCTCGACTCCTCGTGTGTGTGAGCTAACAATGTAGCGTGTTGGGCACGAAAACCGTCGATTCGAGGCGCAGCTGGCTTGAAGATCCTGGTTTGTTGTCTCCTGGGTCTCTTTAATCACTGCTTCCGCCCGGTCATACTCGTGGTCACGTAGGCCAGCACCTGTCCTGCCGAGGCGCTCGGCGCAGGTCTCTGACCTCGCCGTCACCTGTGAACTCGTGCTCGGCGCAGGTCTCTGACCTCGCCGTCACCCGTGACCTCGTGCTCGGCGCTGGTCTCTGACCTCGCCGTCACCCGTGAACGTCAGGTCTCCCGGTTTGCCGTGAGACCTGCGGTCAAAAAGCGTGCGGGGTCGGAGACCCGCGCACAGCGCGGGTAAGGAGTGCGGGGTCGGAGACCCGCGCACGCGCGGGTAAGGAGTGCGGGGTCGGAGACCCGCGCACTGCGCGGGTAAGGAGTGCGGGGTCGGAGACCCGCACCGCGGGTAAGGAGTGCGGGGTCGGAGACCCGCACACGCGGGTAAGGAGTGCGGGGTCGGAGACCCGCGCACAGCGCTGGGAAATAGATTCACAACCGATCAGGAAGCAGAACCACGATGTGCGGGATCACCGGAGCAGTTTGGCGAGAGGAGCGGCATGCGATCGATGCGGCGACGCTTGCCAAAATGACCGATTCGATCGCGCATCGAGGACCGGATGATTCACAAAGTTGGTTCTCGAGAGATCACCGTGACGCCTATGGACATCCCCTCGGCGTGGCACTTGGCTTTCGCCGGCTGAGCATCATTGACCTCGAAGGTGCTCGGCAGCCGATGCCCAATGAAGACGGCACCATCCAAATGGTCTTCAACGGCGAGATCTACAACTACCAAACGCTTCGTCGCCGCTTGGAAGGGAGCGGACACAAGTTCGCCACGCACGGTGACGGTGAGTCGATCATTCATCTTTACGAAGACGCCGGCACCGATTGCTTTTCCCAGCTGAACGGGATGTTCGCTGTGGCGATCTGGGACTCTGGCCGTCATCGGTTGGTCCTGGCTCGCGACCGAATCGGCCAAAAACCGTTGTACTACGCGGTGAAAGACAGTCGGCTGGTGTTCGGCAGCGAGTTGAAAACGATTGCGGCGGTCGACGGCATTTGCAACGAGATTGACCCGGCAGCCATCGACGAATTCTTGACTTACCAATACGTCCCACATCCAGGCACGATTTGGAAGGGCGTCCGCAAACTCGCCCCGGGTCATTTTGCGATCTTTGAAAACGGCGAGATTTCGGTGCATCGCTACTGGGATTTCGACCCCACGTTCGAAGAACCGATCAGCAAGGTCGACGCTTGCGAGCGGCTTCGCGAACTGTTGACCGATTCGGTGCGGCTACGAATGCAAAGCGACGTGCCGCTGGGTTCGTTTCTTTCCGGTGGGATCGATTCGTCGCTGATCACGGCGATCGCCCAGTCGCTGTCGGATCAACCGGTCCGCACTTTCAGCATCGGGTTTCCCGTATCCGATTTTGACGAAACCGCTTACGCCGCGCAGGTGGCTGAACATTTGGGCACACAGCATCAACGATTCGAGGTCTCACCAAGCGGCGTGGATGTGATCGACAAACTCGTTTGGCACTACGACGAACCGTTTGGTGATTCGTCAGCGGTGCCAACGTGGTACCTATCAGAACTGACGCGAAAAGAAGTCACCGTGGCTCTTTCGGGCGACGGAGGCGATGAATTGTTCGCCGGATACGAGCGTTACCGGGCGTTGTGGCTGAGCCGTTGGTTGCAGCGAATCTTCCCAATCCACAAAACACCCGGCATTGGATTGGCACAGAGACTTCCCGATTCGGATCGACAACGCTCGCTGGTTCGCCGCGGAAAACGTTTTCTGGAGGCACTCGGGCAGCCTGCGGCGCGGCGGTACTTGAACTGGCTGCAGATTTTTCCCGAGCATCTGCGGGCCAATCTGTACAGCGACGAATTTGTCGAACAGCTTCCGGGCGAGGACCCATTTGAGTTTCTCGATTCGCTCTGGCGACGCAGTCCTGGTCGTGATGTGGTCACCCGGGCATCGATCAGCGACATCTTGTCGTATCTGCCATGCGACCTCTGCAACAAAGTCGATATCGCCTCGATGGCTCATAGCTTGGAAGTCCGCCAACCACTGTTGGACCATCGCGTGGTCGAATTCGCTGCATCGCTCCCCGTCAAGTTGAAGTTCCGCGGTCGCCGTGGCAAGTTGATTCTGCAAGACGCGTTCGGGTCGATGATTCCCAAATCGATCTTCACCAGGCAGAAGATGGGTTTCGGAATTCCGATCGGCGGTTGGTTTCGCAATGAACTGAAACCGATGGTGCACGACACGTTGTTAGCCGATGACGCCAGGATCGCGCCCTACTTCCGGCGTGAAGCCGTTGAGGAACTGGTCCTGTCGCACGAAAACAACCAGCACAATCACGGCTACCGTTTGTGGAACTTATTGATCCTGGAAAAGTGGCTGCGGCGCTGGACGTAACCGAGACACTCGCCTGCTGATTGCACATACCCGCAAATACCCCCTCACTGAATGCCAGTAAGCAAATTTCTTTGCACCAACGGTGCATTCGTTTGCATAGCCCAGGGCAACGTTTTGCGAGTCTTGCGAGCAACACGGTCGCCCTGGGTTAGCAACGTCGGATGAAAATCCCGATCCCCGCGAGCATCGCGGCGTTGCCGCTCACTGCGTTGGCGGCGCGACGTCGTGCAGCGTTGCTCCCTTTTCCTCGCTCAGCACGAGGATTGCGAAGCGGCTTGCTCCCTTGGCATCGCTGGCGCTGATGCTGGTGTAGTCGAAACGGCCTCGACTGTCGGTGTACCCGTCCTTGTAAAAACGCACGTTGCCGTCGGGATACTTTGCATAAACCTTGACGTAGGCCGTGCTGATCGGGCGGTGCGATTTCGTATCGGTCGTTTGCAGCTGTCCGTAGCTCTCCGAAACGTACGTCGTGATTTCACCGCCATAGTAGAGCGCGGTGGAACGCGATGCTCCGGCAACCACTTCCACCAGCAACGTTTGACGCCGCAGGTTTTCATCCAGCTCGAATCGTCCCGTGCCGGTTGCATCCTCAAAATCAACTTGCTCGCGGCGCATCGGACGAACCATCGCCATCCGCTGCAAGTCTTCACGCACAAACGGTGCTTTGCTAAAGAGCAACTCGAGGTCGACGCCGTACAGATTCAAGGTAACGTTTTTAGCTCGGCGGTGATCGATGCGCAACGAGTCACCTTCGACCCGAACGACGACTTCCGGTTCTGACTCGGACGCGTTTTCCTGGCGACGCTCGCGATCGAGTACGGACAAGTCACCGGAACCTTCGGAGATTACTTGCTGGTCGTCTTTCTTATCAACCGACACTAACTGTTCAACTTGCATCAAGTCGCGACGCTGATTCAGCTGCATCGCCAGCTCACCAAAGCGGTTTTTCCAACGGGGAATCGGATGCTCGGCGTATTGCCGAGCGATCTTCTCGGCCACGCCAAAGTCTTCTCGGTGCATCGCCAAGTAGGCGGCGACGTAGTCGTATTGCAGCTTGGTCACGAGTGAATTGCGCTCGACATCAGCGAAGGTCTTGATCGCCTCCTCGATGCGGTTCTGAAGCAGCAGATAGTAGGTCAGCACCAGTTGTTCCTCGGGAGCGATGTCGGGTGTAAAGCCAACGACGCGAACAAAGCCGCGGTATTGCTGCAGGAACGTCGGATTCAAAATCTCGTTCTCGTCGCCCAATCGATGGATCCGTGCGCGAACCAGCGGCGCGTATTCGAGATGCTCTTGCATCCGTCGTTCGATCGGCTCGACCTCCAGCAGCGAACTCTGCAGCACCGGGCCAACACGTCCAACCAAATCGTCCCGCAGCGACAAGTAAGCTCTCATCGCCCGTTCGTCACGATGCTTCAGTGAGTAAGCCCACAAGTCGTTGATCGCCATGTTGGCGTCATCAAGCGTCTTGATGATGACCTTGTAGACCTCCTGGTCCTGCATGCGGTGAGCCACCAGCATCCAGTCCAACTCGCGAAGGTTCGCGTCGGCCAGAAACTCGGTGATTTGCTGGGGCGTACCGGTGCGGGCAATCTTTTCCCACGTAACGCGGTCATCCTCGGAGAGTTCATCAACGACATCGAACTGCTTTTCAGTGCCCCGCGCGATCAGTTTTCCTTCCACGGCAACGGTTGCCGGGTAGTGAACGAACTTGCCTGACATCGGGAAGTAGAACTGGTATTGAATCGCTTGGACGGCGAATGGCTCCAGCGTGATGGTTTGGCTGTCAGTCGCTTGACTGCCGCCCAACGGGATACTGCCGGCCGGGAGCTGCCAAAAGACATCGACAATGCGACGCTCGGCCGTGGGGTTCGAGATCACGGTTTGTCCTTGATAGGCAACGCCGACCAGGAACTCGGTCGGTTCTTCGATCGGTTTCTTTTTATTTCCGCTGGTCAGCTGGTCGAGACGTGCGAAACGTTGTCCAACCAAAATGCTGCTCTCTTCTTCGGCCGCTTCCAGCAGCTTGAGACGCTTCGTGACGACAGCCACCGCATGTTGGGGAGCGTATTGCTGATTCGGCTCGGTCGGTAATCCGATCTCGCCCGCTTTCAGCGGCAGCCCACACATCGCCAAGGCAGCCAGAGCCGAATGACGATTGCCGACGGGACGCAACAGATTGGATGAAACGCCCATGTTCGCCGGATCGCTATTGGCTATGTCCAGCCAAAACGGATCAACGGCGATCAGGCTTGCCGGTGCCGGGCCGCCAACCGTTCGAACCCGATCCCAATGACTTTCGGCCCACTGTTTGGTGCTATCGAGTTCACGGTAAAAGGCTTTGCCCGCGAATCCACCACCGCCGAAACCACCACCACGGCCACGGAACTCGCCGCCGGCGGGAGCTCGACAATCTCTTCCAGACTGAGACTCTCCCTTTCGCCTAAAGCCGCTCATCCTTCTTGGCGCGTTTCTCGCAGATTGCCTGTCCGTCTCCGGTGATCGGCATCAATCGATCGGCTGGCCAGCGTCCATGGCAAATGCATCCATCGACAATTTGCCGGCGATGAAGTTGCGGTAGCCCCTTGTTGAGTGCCTTCTCCTCGTCCATCAGTCCTTGCAGCATCAAAGCGCTTTCGATTTGGTCTCGAATCGCTTGATGGTTTTCATCTTGCTTGGCCACATGTTCACGCAACTCACGTTGAACCGTTTCGCGAGCATCAGGCTAGACGCAGCGCCAACAAAGCTGCGTTCGGCCGCATTCAATTGGTTGTACCGCCATAGCGTCGTGTAGTCCGACAGATCACTTTCCAGCAACCAGTGATCGATGAACTGTTTTTCCTTTTTGTTTTGCAAATAGGGGCGGACCACATCATCAAAGAATGGCCGGTCGTAGGACCACAGGAACAAATGCAACTCGTGACCAGCCAGCCGTGAATAAGCGTCCAGCTTCGTGTCTGGCTCGAGCGTGTGCCACTGCGCCAGCGTGTCAAAGTCAGCCATCCGCTCATCACCGATCAGCGTCTTGTAAAGCGTCATCAACGAACCGAAGCTGCCGTACACTTGCAGCTGAGCCGACCCGAGGCTCTCCAGATCGAGTGGTTGGTCTTTGCTGACGATCGATACGGCGCGCTCAAAGGAAAGCGGCTTGTCCGCTTGAAGCGCCTTGGCCAATCGCAAGTCGACCGTCTCGACGTGCTTCCGCCGGTGCCGTGATCACCCGCTGCAACAAATTGACGGGATCACTGACAACGATCTGTAGGATCGGCAAGCCTTCGACGATATCGGCTGGGATCGTGACCAAACCGCTTTCGTCCGCGCGAAGATTGACAACCAGTGCGCCGGGATCCGCAAGGAAATCAAAATCGCTTGATACCTGTTGGACTTGGCCTCCCATCTTGTCTCGCCGCAGACTCCATCGCAGCCGACTCGGGTGCGCGGCGGCCGATGGCGGCGGCGCCGCTCCGTCACGTGCCGATTGACTGGTGTTGACCGTTTCTTCGGTTTCCCACGGGTTCAGAATCACGCTGGGTTGCGGCAGCATCACGCCCGGATACTTTGCTGCGTAGCGACGACGCAGCACGTACTGATACTCGTCTCCCAGTCGAAGATCACCGACATAACCGCAACGTGGCAACGCGACACTACGTCCATACAGTCGAGGAATTGGCAGCAGCAATTGCCCAAGCGGAGCCATCGCATCAAAGTACCGCGAAGCGTAAACGTGGACGCGCGCGAGTTTTGTTTCGCCCGAAAGCTGAACCTTGACGTCGCCTCCCTCACGACGAACCGAGGCAATTCCGATCGGCAGACTTGCTGACATCGATCGATGACGCACCTCGCCCGCTGCGACCAAACCGAGCACCGGCCCATCGACGACAACGATCTGAATCCGCCGCGCCGTCGTGCGGTCGATCAATTGGTAATCGCCGGCCGGCAATCGATTGATCACCAGCAACCCTTGATCGACGGAAAGATGATCGGTGTGATCAACGTGGTAGTTTCCGCCGCGCACCTCCAGCAAACGATAACGCGTCGCTGCATCGTCCAGATCCTCCGACAGTGCCAAGCGAATGGGCCGCGTGGTGGTCGTGTGGACCTCGTTGGGCCAAACGGCCATATCGAGCTGAAGTTGACGTTCGTGCTGCGACCCCGATGGAACGCCATAACGAATGGCAATCACGCCCGGCAGCGTCTGAAGATGAACACGACCATTTTCATCCGATTGCAGAGTTTGCTCGACCGGTGCATGGCGGGCTTCTGTTTGCAGCGAAACGGTAACGGTCGCATGAGGAACCAGCTCGCCGGTGCGGCCGCGAACATCGATGACATAGTTGTCGCCATCGCGTGTCAGAAACGTATCGTGGGTGTGATTGGTCCGTCGAATGCCCGCGATGTCCCAGCTTCGACTCGTCTGCAACGACTGCTCTTGTGACGTCGCCAGCGTGGTCACGCGTCCGGACAGCGTGACGTTCAACTGGGACAGTCGTGCCGGCACTCGAAAAGGAACCGACAACTCGCCTTTTTGGTCAAGCTTGACGTCGTCAATCTCGTGGGTGGTGGACAGGTTTTCCAGGTCGGTTGCCTGAATGCGAACAGCGACCTCGTTCAAGGTTGCCGGATCGATCGGTTCGCCTGCCATGGTTAGTCGCGGTCGGATCAGCAAGCGGGCCACGCCGCCACTTTGCAGTTGCGTTCGGTCCAAGTGCATTCCAGCGGTCAACCGATAGCTCTCGCGAAGGTGACGAAAGCGAACTTGTTCGGCGATCGTGCCGTCGCTGATGACCGCGCGGCGTTCGACTCGATCCACGACAGGCGGCAAACTCAACCGGCCTTTGTCGTCCGCGACAAACTCCCGAGAACCAACCAGCATGGTGGCCCCGGCGATCGGCTGGCGGTTCTCGTCGATGATCGTGAACAGCATGCCGTCAGCAACGGTTGAATCAACGTGATGGATTTCGCCACGGCGAATCATGGCGCGGGCCCGCAGACCTTTGCCGACCAAATCGACGATCCAGACGCCGCGGCCGGCAATTTCATCCAGCTTCAGAACCTCGCTGATGTCTCTGCACGGCGGGGCGATTGAACTTCAGGTTTCGTTCCTGGGTGGCCCGCAAACCGTCCAAATCGATATCCGTATCCAGCGGCTTGCTATGTGACCGATAGTACGACGGTGTGTTGATCTCGTAGATCCGCACCACCAGTTCGTCGATGTTCTTGACATCCACGATCAGCTCCGTCGGGTCGTCGCTTCGATACCGACGTTTATTCTGCGGAGCCAGTCGCAATTCAACCGCGTCACGAATCGCCTGCCGCTGCGACGCCGTCAGCATTTTGTACCACTGATCTTCTGAGCCGACGCCGTACAACAGTTTGGTCTCAGCGAACACTTGACGTAGATACTCTGGCTGAAGGTACTCACTGAACGCATCGGGATTAGCGGCAGCTTTCAGAAAATGCTCCAAATACGTTCGCACCAATGGCTGTTCGTTGCCGACCGGCGGCAACAGCGCCATGTCCATGAAGTTGTCCGAGAGGTTGGCTTTTTCGATCGGACGGCGCGCCCAAACGGGATGCACAATCGGACTGGAGCGCGGCAGTTGCAGATACTGCATGAACAGCTCGCGATCGAAAACGCCGGCCGCCAGATTGGCTTCTAAAAGCCGGTAGGTCGACGAAGCTTTCAGCGAGTTGTAGCTGGGTGGAAGCGTACGAGCATAGGCCTCCACGCGGCGGAGATAGTCCAGCTGCACATCCGCTTGTTGGCTGGGGTCGCTGTCGCCATTGGGGCGAAGTCGACGTAAGACAGCTTGGACGTAAGCATTGTCGTCGGCAACAGCCTTGACGCGGTTACCGACGTTTTGAAGTTCTTTCAGCGTTAGTTGTTGATGAGCTTTCAGATCACCAAAGCGACGGTCTTGATCACGTCGGCTGTTCAGCTCTGCGATCACGAGTTCATCCAGACCGCTGATGTACGCGCCGTCAACGCGCTTGAGAAACTCATGCAAACTTATTTTCAGCCCCGCGGTCTTGCCGGAGCGAAAGAGTTCCGCCAAGTGCTGCAGGCCGGCGACCTTGATCTGATCATTTCGCTGCAGCGCGTCTTTGACCAAACGATCGATGTCCAGCGGCTCAAGATCCAGCTGACTGGGATAACGCCGCTCGCCCTTGACCGCCGGCGGCGCGTGATTCAATTTCACACCCAACCTGCGAACGAGATAATCGATCGTCCGCTCGGGCGAATCGTTGTAAGTCAATAATCGTTGCCGATCGAGCATCGCGGTGATCGCGCCGGTCTCGCGGCCTTTGTGTTCGGCCAACCAGTCCTTGATGATCGATTCGGCTTTCTCCAATTGGCCCGTCGTTTGAAAGTGCAGGCAGTGATAGAAGTAGTAATCTTCGCTGCCGGGAATCAGTTCCTCCAGCATTGCCTCGCGGTCGGTCGCGAGTGCGTATCGTTCCATGATTCCGATCGGTTCGGCCATCAGAGTGTGAGCACCAAGAATGAAAGTGAGTGAGCAGATCGTGAGCAATTTGGCGAGGATCAGCCGAAGTCGAACCACAGTGAACATGACAGCCGTTTCCTGAGAGAAGAAGTATTGACCAGTGGGACCACTAAGTGGAGGCCCGTAACGGTTGAACGAACCAAACGCGGTTTTCTTAGCACGTGTTTGTAAAACACGTTCCCAGGGAATCACCCCTAGCGGCCTGTTGATTTAGTGAGCCGCGACGCGTAAGCGGCCGGGCATACGTCATTGCCCGGTGCCTTACGGCCACGGCCGGCTCACCCTTGCAATTCACATTTCGTTTAAATCAACAGCCTGCTAGCCCGCCTGATTCCGACACAGCTCAATTATCGCTCGCAAACGCCAAGGCCGGGGAAATTTTTCCTGCCCGGCGTCCAGAGGTCAGCAAATTGCGTCCAATAACGCTTCGACCATCGTGCGGTCATGAGCGGCCGAAAGCGAGATTCGCAGCCGAGCCGTGCCTTCGGGGACAGTTGGCGGACGAATCGCGGGGACAAAAAACCCCCGCTCGGCCAGTCGCTTTGATTGCTCGACCGCCGCCGCATCTTCACCAATCTGTACGGGAACGATTGGCACGATCGATTCCAGGGGACTCGTCTTGATCGACAATCGCTCTCGGACCAATGCCGACAGTTGGTGAACATGCGCTCTTCGCTCGGCCTGGTTCGCGATCGCATCCAAGGCGTCCAGGGCCGCCATCACGGCAGCCGGGGCCAGCGCCGTACTGAAAATCAGCGAGCGGCATCGGTTGACCAGGTACTCAATCACCGGGCTGGGCCCAGCGACAAACCCGCCTTGGCTTCCGATTGCCTTACTAAGTGTCCCGATGCGAATCGGCACGCGCTGCTTGACATTCAATGCTTCGCAAACGCCAGATCCGTGATCGCCCAACACGCCGGTTCCGTGGGCTTCGTCGACCACAACGACGACGTCAAATCGCTCTGCCAGATCGCACAGTTCCAGCAGCGGCGCGACATGGCCATCCATGCTGAACACACCATCGGTCACGATCCAAACGCGAGCAAACTCGGCTCGCCGCTGGGCCAGGACTCGCTCGACCGCATCGCTATCGCGATGGGGGTAGATGACTTTCTCCGCGTTCGATAAGCGGCAGCCATCGATCAACGACGCGTGATTCAGTTCATCACTCAGAATCAAATCGCCTGCTTCGGCAAGGGTGGCGATCGTTCCGCTGCAGGCGGCAAAGCCACTGGGAAACAACACTGCCGATTCAGTCGATTCCAGTGCCGCGATTCGCTTCGCTAATTGCTCGTGAAGATCGGACCAGCCGCAGACCAGTGCGCTGGCGGTGCTGCCGGTGGGCAGGGGAGAGGCAACACGTTCGGCGGCGAGCCCGAGGTAGTCATTTCCGCCAAAGTTGATCAACTCGCGACCGCCGGCGACTTGAATGCGAATGCCATGGGTTATTCGCGGGATGAGCTGACGAAGCCGCTGTACTCGCTGCAGCTCAGTGAGCCGTTCGGAAAGATAAGTCAAACGTTTCGGGCATGCGGTTGTTGCTCGACACAGTCCTGATCAGCCTGGTGGCCACTGCATTTTGCGTCCACCCAATACATGAAAGTGTAGATGCGGTACCTCCTGCCCACCATCATCGCCGCTGTTAACGACCAACCGATAGCCGTCGTCCAATCCTTCGTCGGCGGCTATCTTGGAGGCTGCCATCACACAGCGCCCGACGATCTGTTCATCTTCGTCGCTCAACGCGGCCAATGAGCTGATTTCTTTTTTGGGAATCACCAAGATATGCGTCGGCGCTTTTGGATTGATATCGCGAAACGCCAAACAGACGTCATCCTCATAGACGATGTCGGCGGGGATTTCACGATCGATGATTTTGGTAAAGATAGTTGGCATGAATGAACTCCGTGCGGAATTCGTGTCCAAGGTAGCAGGTACGATTGTCGCCGAACACTCCGTGTTCGGTTTTGCATCGCTCAGTCGTGCGAGACCGATACCGAGTCCTCGCGATCTCGGCGACTGTCGAAGGATCAGAATCATGGATGCAAAACAAATTGTCAAAACCAGTAAGTTTCTCAGTCTGGTCTTACGGCATCGCCCGACAAGATCGGGATCGAATTGGATGCAGCCGGCTGGGTGGCCGTGGACGATTTGCTGACGGCGATCAACGGATCTGGCCGCTACGCTCAGCGCGCGAACAGTTGGCAACGATCGTCCAGCAGAACGACAAGCAACGATTTGCCTTCAGCGACGATGGCCTGCAAATCCGAGCCAACCAGGGTCATTCGGTCGACGTCGAACTGGATCACGCGTCCGCCGAGCCGCCGGCGGAACTCTATCACGGCACGCCCGAGCAGTTTTTGGCCGCCATTCGCGCCTCGGGACTGAAGAAAATGAGCCGACATCATGTACATCTTCACGAGGACCGCAGATTGCCGACGCGGTGGGACGGCGTCGCGGTAAGCCGGTCATCCTGACGATTCGGAGCGAAGAAATGCAGCCAAGCTGGCTACAGTTTCTGGGTCACGCCCAACAACGTCTGGCTGGTCGATGCGGTACCGCCGGAGTTCATTCGTTTTCCTTGAGGGATTCGTCGTCTTGAAACACTCAAAGATCCTCCGCCGTTGCTACGATTTCGTCGAAGCCGAAGCGATTCGTACCCGACTGGACGCTGCCGGGATCTTGGCGGTGATCAATGGAGCGGAAGCCCAGTTGATGCTCAGCTACGTGGGCACCGCTCTGGGCGGCGTCAAACTCGAAGTCGCTCCCGAAGACTACGACCGCGCGGTCAAGTTGCTCGACGACGACGAATCGCAGGCGGCGATTTTGGGTCCCTGGATTTGCGAGCGCTGCAACGAACAGAACGAAGCGACGTTTGAACTCTGTTGGAAATGCCAAAAGCCGCGCGATGAAGAGGATCGGCGAGGTCGCCTGGAAGAGACGCCGATCCACCGGTTGGGCCACCCACCGCCGAGCCGGCAGCCGCTGCGATCGAAGCGAACTTAGATGACCGCAACCCCTATCGACCGGTGTTGCTGGAGCCGGGTGCAGCCGACCCATCGGTCATTGATTCCTCCGATTCGGTACTCAACGATGCGGTCCGCCGAGCCTACACAGCTTCCATCATTGGCACGCTGTTGTTTCCGCCCTTGGTGACTCTCTACTCCATTGCGCTGTTGCGTCTTACTCGCGCTCGCACTGCCCACGGTGTTCGCCAGTATCGTGGTCGCCTGGCGTTGACCTGGATCATCAACGTCCTCTCGATCACGTTTTGGAGCATCATTTGGCTTCGTCAGTGGTCCGGTTCGTGATGAAAATGCCCAGCAGCGGGTGATCGATTGCCAAGTGACCCATGCAGGAGTCTTGATTGAAGCTACTCGCCGCGCTGTCGCGGGACTCCCGACCCCGCACTCATTGCCGACCGAAGGTCTCCGAAACGCGACTCAGCGGCTGGCCGGAGGAGACCTGCGGTCACATAGCGGCGAGGTCGGAGACCTCTGCACGCGACGCCAAGCAGGAGTCATGATTGAAACGCCGCTGTGCCGGGCTCTCGCCTGTACTCATTGCCGACCGAAGGTCTCCGAAACGCGACTCAGCGGCTGGCCGGAGGAGACCTGCGGTCACATAGCGGCGAGGTCGGAGACCTGCCGCCATCGCGAAGAACATGTCTACGTGCAGGAGCCTGTGATTCGGGCTACGTCGCCGCTAGCGGCGGGACTCCCGACCCCGCACTCATTGCCGACCGAAGGTCTCCGAAACGCGACTCAGCGGCTGGCCGGAGGAGACCTGCGGTCACATAGCGGCGAGGTCGGAGACCTGCGCCGAGCAGGTGCAGGAATCTTGATTGAAATCGGATGATGCGCGGGTTTCCCGACACCGCACTCTTGCCGACCGAAGGTCTCCGAAACGCGACTCAGCGGCTGGCCGGAGGAGACCTGCGGTCACATAGCGGCGAGGTCGGAGACCTGCGCGAGCGACGGTGATTTAGATCGTGCTCTACTCGTCGCTTGCTGCTGGCGCCCCGCCGCTCGCCAGCGCAGGAACGCATCCAGAAAACCCTGCACTTCGCTGCCGTCCAGGACGCTGTTGAAACTGCCCACGTAGTGTCCGGTTCGCGCATCCTTGACTCGTTGGTCGGGATGCAAGAAGTAGTTGCGAATCTGGCTGCCGAATCCGGTTCGTGCTTGCGTTCCGTATTTGACGGCTGTCTCGGCTTCGCGTTTTTCTTCTTCCATCCGCGCCATCTTCGCGCGCAGCATCTTCCAGGCGGTCGCTTTGTTTTGGTGCTGGCTACGTTCGCTTTGACATTGCACGACGGTGTTGGTGGGAATATGGGTCAATCGAATCGCGCTATCGGTTTTGTTGACGTGCTGACCGCCCGCACCACTGGCTCGGAAAGTGTCGATCCGAACATCCTTTTCTTCGATATCGATCTCGATCGAATCGTCAATCTCGGGAGCAACACTGACGGCAGCAAAGCTGGTTTGTCGTTTGCCTTCACTGTTGAACGGACTGATGCGCACCAAACGATGGATGCCCTCTTCGCCTTTCAGATAGCCGTACGCCATCGGGCCGCGGACCGCGATCGAAGCATTATTGATGCCGGCTTCTTCGTTTTCTTGCCGATCCAGCAGTTGGATTTTGTAGTCCGGCCGACCGCCCAGGCGGAGTACATCCGCAGCATCATGTCGGCCCAATCGTTGGCATCGGTGCCGCCATCGCGAGCATTGATGGTGAGGATCGCACCGGCTGCGTCGTTGGGACCGTTTAGCAGTGCCTTCAGTTCCAGATCGTCCAGGACGTCTTCGAGCCGCTCGACTTCCGTCGTCACCTCCTCGGCGATCGATTCGTCCTCGTCGGCCATCTCGAACAGCGCACCCAAATCCTCCACCGAACTGGACAAATCGTCCAATGGGCCGACAATGACCTTGAGCGCCTTGAGCTGCGCGATCACTTTTTGGGCGGCTTCGTTGTCGTCCCAAAACCCCGACTCCGCCATCTTGGCTTCGATCGCTTTGATTTGATCACGCTTTCCAGCGTGGTCAAAGAGAGTCTCCGAGTTGTTTGAGACGCTGGCGAATCTTGTTGCTGCGTTGAATCAGTTCGGCATCCATGACGTCGTGGACTCCCGGGGTATGATGTTGGTGAATCGAGCGGTGGACGCTCACTTGATTCAGACATTTGCCGATCACGAAGAGTTCGGCACCAAGAGAAATATACATGGCACGTGTGGTTCTAGCGATGAGTGGTGGCGTTGATTCCAGCGTCGCTGCGCACCTGCTGCTCGATGCCGGCCACGAGGTGATCGGCGTTTTCATGCGTCACGGCGAAGAATCGAGCCGAAGTATGCCGGGTCCGAGACGCAGGCCGAGGACCTGCCGGCTCGGCTGCCCGTGCTTGGCAGCAAGGAAAGGGCAGGGCACAAACAGGGTTGCTGCACCGCAACGGATGCCGCCGACGCCCGGCGTGTCGCCGTCGAAGCTGGGCATTCCGTTTTACGCGATTGATTTGCAGCAAGATTTTCGCCGCATCGTCGATTACTTCGTCGACGATTACTTGAACGGCCGGACGCCCAATCCCTGTGTGAAATGCAACCACTGGATCAAGTTCGGTCGGCTGTTCGATTATGCCGACGGCGTCGACGCGGAGTTTGTCGCGACCGGACATTACGCGCGGATGATCGACGGCCAACTTGCATCGCGGGACTCGATTCCAACAAGGACCAATCGTACGCGTTGTTTGGAATCCGCCGCGATCGATTGAGGCGGATGATGTTGCCGGTCGGCGACTTCGAGAAACCGCAAATCCGCGAAATCGCCGAGGATCTGGGCTTGGGGGTTGCCGGCAAACGCGACAGCCAAGAAATCTGTTTTGTCACCCAGGGTCATCACAGCGATTTTGTCAAAGGCCGCCGGCCCGAGATGGTCGGCGCCACGGCGGGCGAGATCGTCACGACCGCCGGACAAGTCGTCGGCAAGCACGATGGGTACGAGCGATTCACGATCGGACAACGAAAGAAGCTGGGCGTCGCGATGGGCGACGCCCCACTTTGTCGATTCGCATCGAGCCGGAAACGAACCAAGTCGTGATCGGACCCCAAGATTCGCTCGCTCGCACGGTTTGACCGCCGACGACGCCAATTGGCTGATCGATCCGGCGGATCTGCCCGAGCGATGTCTCCGTGCAGATTCGTTACAACGGATCGCCAAAACCGGCCACGGTGACGATCCAGCAAGATGACGCGAGTCGCTTCAAAGTCGGCTTTGACAGTCCCGAATTGGCCGTCGCGCCGGGCCAGGCAGTGGTGGTTTACGACGATTCACGGGTATTGGGTGGCGGTTGGATTTGCTGACGAACTTGTCCGAAAGCGACAATCGATCGCCTGTTTTGCGGGAATTCGGCCCGCATGTCCATATCGACGCCTACGATGCCTGATTGCTACGATGCTTTGCTGAATCACTTTCTTCTTTCAATGGCAGGATACTGATGGGTCTGTACGACCGCGACTACGGCCGTGATTACGGGGAGGCAACTCCGTGGGATCGGCATCAGCAATCCCAGAAACCGAAAAGCGTCGCGATCATTTTGATTGTGATCACGGCCGCTGTTTTCATTCTCGATCTGTTCATGCCTCAACGAGGCACGATGGCCAGCTGGTTTGCGGTCCGCACCGACACGGTGGTGCAGCCTTGGACCTGGTATCAGTTTTTGACCTACGGATTCGTTCACGATCCCAACGGGATGAACCATATCGTGTTCAACATGATCGGCTTGTTCTTTTTCGGACGAGCCGTCGAACAGCGACTGGGGACATCCGAGTTTTTGCGTTTCTACTTGGTCGCCATCGTGATCGGTGGCATCCTAGGTTCGCTGGCCTTTCGACTAGAAGGGATCGACAACGGCAGCATCATCGGCGCCAGTGGCGCGGTGATCGCAACAACGATTCTGTTCGCGTGCTATTATCCGCACGCTGAAATTTTGCTGATGTTCGTTCTTCCCGTGAAAGCTTGGGTGATCGCGGTCCTGTTTGTCGTCAGTGACTTGGCCGGCGCGCTGGGATTGATGAGCGGGATGGTACCGGGATCGGGCGGCACTGCGTTTTCCGTGCACTTGTCAGGTGCCTTCTTTGCCTTGTTGTATTATTTCCGGCACTGGAATCTGCGATGGTTGAATTCCGGATTCCTCTCCAGCGCTTCTCAACGCCTGCAGCAACGCACCCGCCGAGCGCGGTTGAAATTGCATGACCCGGAAAAGAAACTTCAAAAGGAAGCGGAGGATGCCGATCGCATCTTGGCTAAAATCCACGAACAGGGCGAATCAAGCCTGACCGCTGCCGAACGACGGACGCTGGAACGATACAGTCGCCGCCAACGACAAAAACGCAATGAGCATTAAGTTGGATCGGGAGCCGCTAGTGAAACAAGCGAGAAGATTCTACGCGTGGATGATCCTCATGGTCTGGCTGACGTGGATGCCTGGGGGCGTCCTTTCGGCTGCCGAAGCCGACACGAAACCGCCGGCGGTTGGTGAAAAAGCGGTCGACTTTGATTTGCCGATTGTCGGCCAAGACGGTTACATCGAACTGAAAAATGAATACGCCAAAGGTCCCGTCGTCGTGGTCGTCTTGCGTGGCTACCCTGGATACCAATGCCCCCTGTGCAGTCAGCAATTCGGTTCTCTCATCAATCGGGCACAAGCATTGGCCAAGGAAACACACCGAGTGATTATGGTTTATCCTGGGCAGCCAACGAAGCTGGAACGTCACGCCGAACAGTTCATCGGTTCGCGGGCTGTTCGCGAGCCGCTGGTGCTGGTGCGTGATCCAGCCATGCAGATGGTCGAGAGCTGGGGGCTGCGCTGGGACTGCGCCGCGCGAATCGGCATACCCGGCTACATTCGTGATCAACAAAAACGGTCGTGTCGCCTGGTCGAAAGTCAGTAAATCACACGCCGGTCGCAGCACCGCTGCCGAAATTCTGCAAGAACTGAAAAAGCTGAAGTAGCAGGCAGGCTGTTAGTTTTTTGACTCAGTATCCGCCATCTCCCAGATCGCGATTATTCTGTTGGTTCGTGATCTTCGCGCGCGGATTTCACTCCTTGCTCTCGTTCATCGTTCCCCCATCGAGTTCTCACTGCCATGCAGGTTCGCAAGGCCGTCATTACGGCCGCCGCCCCCAACCAAAATCGCCTTCCGCTACAACAATTGGTCGATCGTGACGGCGAAGACAAAACGGCACTTCAGCTGATCGTCGAGGAAACGCTTGCTGCCGGCGTGGAAGAAATCTGCGTCGTCATCAAACCCGGCGATCAAGCCGCTTACCAGCAAGCCGCCGGGAACCACCTTGGCAGCTTGGTGTTCGTCCAGCAGCCTCAGCCGCTCGGTTACGCCCACGCCATCAGTCAAGCCAAATCGTTTACCGGCGACGATCCTTTCTTGCACCTGGTTGGCGACCACCTTTATCTCAGCAGCACCGACCAACCATGTGCCAAACAACTGATTCGTGTTGCCAATGAATTCGAGTGCGCGGTGTCCGCCGTCCAAGCAACACGTGAAAACAAACTTCCCTACTTTGGCATTGTCAGTGGCTCGCACGTGCCGCGCCGCGACGGGCTCTTTGAAGTCGAACGCGTCGTCGAAAAGCCGACTCCCACCTTTGCCGAACAAGAATTGCTCACTCCCGGCTTGCGTTCGGGTCACTACCTGGGGTTTTTTGGAATGCACGTGCTGACCGCCGAGATCATGTCGGCGATCGACCAATTGCTGGACGAAGGCCGTAAGGAAAAACCGACTCTCTCGGACGCTGCCGCGATCCTCCGCTCTCGACAACGCTACCTGGCTTACCAAGTGCAAGGCACACGCTACAACTTGGGCGTCAAATACGGCTTGTTGATCGCCCAGCTTGCTATCGGTCTTTCCGGACGTGATCGCGACTACATTTTGACGGAAATGGTCGATCTGTTGGCCAATCGATCAGAAGGGCAAACGAATCGATGAATCGGCTGATTGAAATCATCACTTCCGAAGACGACAAGGTGCGCGACCAGTCGCTCGACTCGGTCTGCCGCGATGCGACGTTGACCGAATTGCTCGATCATGTCGAGGCCGTGGACCAGTTCCGGCGAACCGAAGACAATCTTTATCGCCGCGTCCGCGCGTTGTTCTTTCTGGCGGCGATCTATCGCTATCACGTACCAAATCGACTGTCGGCTTCGCAAACCGGCTTGATACCGTTTGACGGTTACGAGCATCTGCTCTCGCGGCGCTTTATCGAAGCGATCGATCGGTTTCTGGGTGCGCAAGCATCCGCTGGTCCCAGCGAAGGGATCGCCAGTGCCCTGGCGCAAGCCTATCACCAGCTTGGCTTCCAAACGCTTGCCGACCAAGTCCGCCGCAGCGTTCGCACGGTCCGTGGCAACCAATGGATGTTTCGGCTTGGTCATCCGGCCGATCATCCGCTGCGGGTGCGGGGGAACTGTTGGCAACCGATCCCAACACGAGCATGATGCCGCTGCTGCGCGAAACAACAGCCGTACGGATGGATTTTTCTCACAGCGCATGGAGTGACATTTTCTTTTTGGGAATGGATTTTCCTGAAGGTGCCCGTGTGCTGAATGTCTCGGTCGACCTGGGCGTGCGCGGCCGCGACAACGAAACCAAGCCGCCGATCGAGACCTACTTGCGGGTCATCGACCGACCCGTCATTCGGCTTGCCAGCGTCGACCTCGGAGCGACCACCGAACTCGAGACGATTTCAGACACTTTTGACTTTGCCCGCGACTACTTGGGACTACTCAAAGCCGCAGTGATCGCCGCCGGTATCGTGCCGCCGGGTCTGGAAGGTTGTCGGCAAACGATGGGCGAACTGTTAGTACGACTCGTCGGCCCCGGCAAAGGGATCGAGTTGGTCAGCAAGATCAACGACATCCCCAAAGGATCGCGATTGGCCGTCTCGACCAATCTGCTCGGCTCCTTGATTTCGATCCTGATGCGGGCAACCGGCCAAGTGCAATCGTTGACCGGCCCGTTGACCGAAAACGACCGGCGTCTTGTCGCGGCCCGCGCGATCCTGGGCGAATGGCTCGGCGGTAGCGGCGGCGGATGGCAAGATTCCGGTGGCGTTTGGCCCGGGATCAAGCTGATTTGCGGAACAACCGCCGAAGCTGGCGACCCCGAGTTCGGGATCAGCCGCGGCCGACTGATGCCCGTGCATCATGTCTTTGGCGAAGAAGAAGCGTCCGCTGCAACGCGACAAAAAATCCAAGACAGCTTGGTGCTCGTCCACGGCGGGATGGCACAAAATGTCGGCCCCATCCTGGAAATGGTCACCGAACATTACTTGCTTACGGAGTCAGCGCGAATGGGAAGCTCGCGGCGAAGCGATGCAGATACTGGATCAAGTCGTCGCAGCGATCAAGGATGGCGACATCAAGCGGATCGGCGAAGTCACCACGCGTAACTTCGAGGGCCCCCTGCAAACGATCATCCCCTGGGCCACCAATCGCTTCACCGACTTGTTGATCGAAAAGTGCCGCGAGCGGTATGCGGACAGGTTCTGGGGCTTTTGGATGCTGGGCGGCATGGCCGGCGGCGGCATGGGTTTCATCTTTGATCCCCAGATCAAACCGGAAGCCCAGCAGTGGTTGTCCGAAACGATGGTGGCTACCAAACGCGAGATGCAAACCGCGCTTCCCGTTTGCCATGGACCCGGTCGTTTATGATTTCAAGATCAACGACCACGGATCCTCCGCTCTGCTGCTGACCGGAGAAGCCGCGTCGATGCCCGACCGCTACTACGCGCTGGTGCTGCCCGGCTTGTTGCGGACGCCGCTGCGCGAATTGTCGCGGGGAACCCGCAACGAATTGCAGCGGATCAGCGTGCGTAGTCGACTGTCGGAATCGGGTGCGGACACCGCCCGGCTATTGCTGGGCAGCGTGTTGCCCAGTCCGCATGCCGACGAAACGCAGCAGTCTTCGCTGCAACAGATTTTGGCTGGCAACGGGTTCGACCGTATCCAGCACGAACAGATTCGCGCCGATCTGCTCGGTGGCAGAATCGGACTTTCTCAAAATCGACTTTCTATCAACACCACGATTCGTGACGTGCGTCCAGCTGATGTGATCGACGTTCGTGGTGGCATCGACAAGAAATATGTCTCCCTGGGCAAGACAGCGATCCGCGATGGAAAAGTGGCGGTGATCACGCTGGCCGCCGGCGTCGGCAGCCGTTGGACCGAGGGCGCGGGGGTCTGCAAGGCGCTCCATCCCTTCAATCGGTTCGCCGGCAAACATCGCAGTTTTCTGGAAGTGCACCTGGCCAAGAATCGAGCCGTCAGCCAGGCAAACGGCGGATCGATCCCGCATGTTTTCACAACCAGTTACCTGACCGAGGCGCCGATTCGCGATCACTTAGCTGCCTGTGAGAATTACGGTTTCGACGGACCGCTGCTCGTCTCCAGCGGCCGCAGCATCGGACTGCGGATGGTCCCCACCGTGCGTGACTTGCGGTTCCTGTGGGAAGAAACCGCACAGCAGATTTTGGACGAACAACAGCAGAAGGTCCGCGAAAGTCTCCGCGCCGCGTTGATCAATTGGGCGCAAGCGACCGGCGAGGGCTCCGACTACACCGACAATGTCCCCAATCAATGCGTCCATCCGGTGGGCCACTGGTACGAGATCCCCAACATGCTCCGCAACGGCTTGCTCAAACAGATGTTGGACCAGCAGGGTGAACTCGATTACTTGATGTTGCACAACATCGACACGCTGGGTGCCGACGTCGATCCGGGACTACTGGGCAGACACATCGACGGTGGCTGGACGCTCAGTTTTGAAGTGATCGGCCGTCGACTGGAGGACCGGGGTGGCGGACTCGCGCTGGTCAACGGCCGTCCGCGATTGGTCGAAGGCCTGGCGATGCCCGATGAAGAGGCCGAATTCGCCCTGACGTTTTACAACTCGATGACGACGTGGATCGAGATCGATGGGCTTTTGAAGTCATTCGGTTTGACCCGAGCCGACCTGGCGGACACGCGACAAAGTCGACCAGGCGGTTCGCGGCATGGCGGCCCGGATGCCTACCTACATCACGTTGAAAGACGTCAAGAAACGCTGGGGCCACGCTCAGGAAGACATCTTTCCAGTCGCACAGTTCGAGAAACTGTGGGGCGACATGACGGCGCTTCCGGAGGTCGACTGTAACTTTTTCGTCACCTCGATGCGTCGCGGCCAGCAGTTGAAGACACAAGCCCAGCTGGATCCCTGGAAACGAGACGGCAGCGCCGACTACATCGATGCGCGATGCAAGTGGTAGTGTCGAACATTGTCGCCGAGTTCTCCGAACTCGGCATTGCCTCCCTGCCACAAACCAACCAATAGCTGTCGCTTGCGATCTCAGGCTGGCATCACCATGCGGTTAGCCGATTCGATCCCAGCGGAAGGTACTGAAGCGTTGGGACAGAGAACGCACCGAGTTTCTAGCCCGGCGAGGAATCGAATGCCGAGGTGACTGGCGAGCGGGCCGCGAGCAACTAAGCGCTACCGATCGATTCGACTTTGAGCGTCAATTCAATCGCGTTCGAGAATCGTACCTGGATACTTGTATCGGCAACTGCGAACTACAAGACCCCAACGCCGCGCAGCAAGTTGCGAAATCGCTAATGCATTTTGACGGAGATCGTTACGCGATGGGCGACTTCGTTGTGATGCCAAATCACATCCACATGCTCGTCGTTTTCAGGGAAGCCACAATACTACTCAAACAATGCGGATCGTGGATGCGTTTCACGGCGCGAAAGATCAACGAGTTGCTCGGGCGCGCAGGCGTCTTATGGCAGGATGAACCATTCGACCATTTGGTGCGCAGCGAGACTCAACTTCAGTACTTGCGAAAATACATTGCCGACAATCCAAGCAAGGCAAACCTACCGGAAGGAAAATACTTATACCGCAGATCGCCACATCACTTCTAATAGTCGCCGTGCTCTCCGAGCTCGGTAGCAGTATCCCTGTTCACAGGTCGACGCAGCTGCAGACAATGCAACGACCGAGCTCGGAGAGCACGGCGACTATGACTCCAGATCCTTCAATCTCTGCTCCAGCGCATCGATCCGCTCATTCACCGAATCGAGTCTTTCCACCAGTTTGTCGATCACTTCCTTCGATTCTTTCACTTGCGGCGATGCGACGGCCGCCTGCTTGGCGACTTTCGCCTCCAGATGTTGGCGCTCATCGGGCGGATACAGCGTGTGTGCGAACGTTTGCCCGCGACCGGGCGGTGTCAGCGGTTCGACCAAACCCTTTGCGATCAATTGATCCAGCACCTCACCGGCCGCCTTCACGTCCGCCAGCGGACACATCCGCGAGGCCCGCGTACGAATCTCGCCGGCGGTCTGCGGACCACGCAACAGCAACTCGGTGATCACGGCTGCTTGCGCAGTTATCCAATTCCAGCCAATCGTAAGCGGCGTGACGATACTTCGTGACGCGACCGCTCCCTTGAATCTCGCGGGCCGCACCCAGTTCGCGAAGCTCATCGAGCGCCAACAGCGCATCATCATCGTCCAATTCCATCTTCGGCGCACGATTCGATTTCTGGTTGCACCCCGTCACCAGCGCCGCCAGCGACAGCGGGTAGTTATCGGGAGTCGTTTTGGCCTTTTCGACCAGCACGCCCAGCGCACGCCGCGCATTGCGGGAAAGCGGCGATGGTTTTGCTTTTTCTGCTTGTTCTTCTTCGTTTACTTCGTCAGTCATAATGATCCCAAGAGTTTTCCATAGTCGCCGAGTTCTCCGAACTCGGAAGTTGTATCCCCACCGTCTCGGGCTTCCCAGCCTCCACCCAGCGGGCACTTGCGCGACTGCGGTCGCCAGACGTCGAGGGGGAGCCATCGACAGTGCTATTACCGAGCTCGGAGAGCTCGGCGACAATTCGCCATCTTCTCGATTAGCGGGCGACGGCTCAACTACCCAACGTCCGCCAGGGGATATCGTTACGATATTTGCACTTCGCTAGCCGCTTTCATGGAGCACGACGAAACATCGCGGGGCAAATGGCCACATCTTCTACCCAGCAAGTCCGCATCCAACTCGGTCGGTCGAATCGACGACCAAGACGTCTCGATGACCTTCCGCCGAATCCCGGCCGGTGCCGAGCGATTCTATGGCAGAGACCCCGGTGACGGCAGCGGACAAGCTGAACGAAAGCCCTAATCTGCCGCCGAGCAATTGCGCCGATTGCCCACACTATCCGACCCCCACGAAGCAAAGCGCTGCCAAGCTGCCGCCGATGATGGGGCCGACGACCGGGATCCAGGCGTAGCTCCAATCGCTGTCTCGTTTGTTTGGGATCGGTAACAACGCGTGCATGATCCTGGGGCTCAGATCACTGCGCGGGGTTGATCGCATAGCCTGTCGTACCACCCAGCGACAAGCCGATCGCCAGCACCAACAGTCCCACCGGCAAGGCGTCCAACGCTCCTAAGCCTCCCTCCGGCGACGAGATGTGCAGCACCGCGTAGACCAGCACGAAGGTGCCGATGATTTCAGAAATCAGATTCGTCACTCGCTGGCGAATCGCCGGACCCGTGCAAAAGACCGCCAACTTGGCGTCAGCATTTTCCGTCGCCGCAAAATGATCTCGATAGTTCAGCCAGACCAGGCCTGCTCCCACCGCCGCTCCGGCAAACTGGGCGACGAGATAGCCCAGGACCTTGCCGGCTTCAAATTTGCCAGCCAATGTCAGACCCACCGTGACCGCCGGATTGATGTGAGCACCGCTGATGTCGGCAACGCAAAAGACCCCCACAAAGACCGCCATTCCCCATCCCAGCGTGATCACGATCCAACCAGCATTCTCGCCCTTGGTGTCCTTCAACAAAACATTGGCGACCACACCGTCACCCAGCAGCACCAGCAACATCGTCCCGATGAATTCCGCCGTGTAAGGTGACATCTTCAGCGATCCTCTTGAGTGAAACAGTGGCCTGGAAACGGTGTCTTTATACCTGCTATCGCTGTGGCTCGTGTGACTGCATGACGACAGTGTCAGCTTGGGCTGATGAATTAAGTGCGCCGTGACGCGTGAGCGGCCGGGCATTGCGCATTGCCCGGTGCCTTACGGCCCACGGCTCACCCTCTTGCGCTGCGAATCGGTTAGTTCATCAGGCTAGGGTTGGCTCCCCTCGCAGAAGTCGCCAAGATTCTCTATGAACGCTTGAAAACCGCAACTCTTCGAGTTTCGCTAGCTGATGATTCAGCTGTGACCATACCATAGGGCCTCTCGATTTTCGCTCAGGAAAGTTTTCCCATGATGACACGTCTACGATACCTCAGCTCTCCTGTTTGCTATTTCGATTACGGCCCTGCACGCCCTGGCGGCCGACCGGCCCAACATCGTGATGGCGTTTGCCGATGACTGGGGCCAGTACGCCAGTGCTTACGGAAAACTCGCTCCCGGTGGGATCAATGATCATATTCCCACACCCAACTTTGATGCCGTCGCCGAAGAAGGTGTTCTGTTCACACGGGCCTTTGTCAGCGCCCCGTCATGCACGCCTTGCCGGAGTTCGCTGCTTTCCGGTCAGCACTTCTGGCGATGTGGCCGTGGTGCAATCCTGCAGGGCGCCATCTGGGACCTGTCGATTCCAAGTTATCCGCTGCTGTTGGAAGCCGATGGCTATCGAATTGGTCACACCTACAAAGTATGGAGTCCCGGCACGCCCGCCAACGCTCCTCATGGCGGTGCGGGGCGGGCTTTCAACACACACGGAAGCCGCTTCAATGGTTTCTCGCAGTTTGTCATGAAGAGCAACGACCACGAGTCGGCCAAGGCACAGCTTCTGGACGAAGTCCGCCAAAACGCCCGATCGTTTTTGGATGCTGACGGCAACTCGAAACTGGATGGCGACGGGCCGTTTTGTTACTGGTTCGGACCAACCAACGTTCATCGCAAATGGATCGCCGGTAGCGGCAAGCAATTGTGGGGTATCGACCCGGATGCGTTGAAAGGCAAATTGCCACCCTTCTTGCCGGATGTGCCCGTCGTCCGCGAAGACTTTGCCGACTACCTGGGCGAAGCCAAAGCATTCGACGAAGGCTTGGGGGTGATCATCGCCGAACTGAAGCGACTGGGCGTTTACGACAACACGATTTTGGTGGTCAGTGGTGACCATGGCATCCCGGGCGTCACTCGCGGTAAGTGCAACTTGTACGACTTTGGCACCCAAGTTCCCCTGGCGATCCGTTGGCCCGCTGGAATCAATGCGCGGGGCAGGGTAGTGGACGATTTCGTCAGTTTGCCCGATCTGGCCCCGACGTTCTTGGAAGCAGCCAGCGTCGATATCCCCAAGACGATGACCGCCCGATCGCTGCTTCCTGTGCTGACCAGCGACTCCGCCGGACAAGTTGATCCGGCTCGCGATGCCGTCTTCACCGGTCGCGAACGACACGTTGCCGGTGCCCGCACCGATTTCAAACCTTATCCACAACGGGCGATTCGCACCGATCAGTATCTGTACATCATCAACTTTGAGCCCGATCGATGGCCGATGGGTACCGGGCCCGGTTATGGTGCGGCCGACGGAGCAATGCCCAGCTACGAGGCGCTTGCGCGAAAATACGTTCGCCGCATTCGGCGATATGGATGCGAGTCCGACCAAAGCGTGGATCGTCACGCGTCGCGATGAAGACCCCGATTCATTCCACTATGCGGTCGGTCGCCCGCCCAAATACGAGCTGTATGACATCAAAGCCGACCCGCATTGCATGAAGAATCTGGCCACCGAAAGTTCTCTGGATGTGGTCCGCGACGACCTTCACCAACGTCTGATGCAAGAGCTGAAAAGCACCGGGGATCCGCGGGTTTCCGCTGATGTCGTCTTTGAGAGATCGCCCTATACCGACGAGGCGACAAAACGTCGAGCGACGAAAAAGTGACCCCGAAGCCGCTCACTCGAGCGTCTACCGGCGGTGTCTGCCAACGGGAATACGCTATGACAACGGTCGCTTGAACTTTTTTCGTTGGTCGTTGGTCGGTTTGCCAATAATCGCATGATCGCAAATGGTCATTGACCATGCCCATCGATTGCATGAACGCGTAGCAAGTGGTCGGTCCAACGAAAGACCAACCCCGCTGTTTTAGTTCCTTGCTCATCGCCACCGATTCCTCGCTTGTCGCTGCGACCTGGTCACGCCGCCGCAACACCGGCGATTTTTTCGGCTCGAACTGCCAAAAGAATGCAGCGAGCGTTCCCCTTTCTTCGACCAACTCGATCGCCCGCTGCGCGTTATTGATCGTCGCTTCAATCTTGCCGCGATGACGGATGATGCCGGCGTTGCCCAGCAAGTTGTCGACTTTGTCGGAGCGATAGCGGGCGACCTGATGGAAGTCGAAACCGCTGAACGACTCCCGGAACGACTCGCGTTTCTTTAGGATCGTCAGCCAACTGAGCCCCGATTGAAAGCCTTCCAGGCAAACTTTCTCAAACAGTCGCTTGTCATCATCGACCGGCACTCCCCACTCGTCGTCGTGGTACTGGACGTACAGCGGGTCCGCTCCGCACCACCAACAGCGTCGAATACCGTCGCCGGCTTTGATTGTGTTCGGCGGCTGCTCATGACTTCCAGGTTGGGTACCAACCGCCCCTTACAGCGGACCGCTTGGGCTATGACTGGATCCTGAAGCGGAGATCGGTCACGTTGCTTTGTGGATGAGCTTTCTGTATTTGTTTCAGGATTTGTCGCTTTTGAAAGTTCAATTCTTGCAGCGTGACCGAATCGGAAGCGTACACCTGTAAAACGCCTTGGCGAAGATTTCCCACGCTGACGGCCGATCCTAGTTCTGCTCCCACCGCCACGATGACTGTTTCGGTCAGTTCGTCGTTGGCGGTGATTTGTGCATAGCCGCGACGCGACATCAGCTGGCTGACAATCGAGCCTATTTTACGCGGTCCAGTTTTTGGAGCACCCGCCTTGGGTACACGCGGCGGTTGATCGGCTGATGGTATCATTGCCCGATTGTAGGCTTCTGCGTGACCCTGACCAATGGATGATCTTTTCCCGTGGTCGATCTCGTTTTAACGCCGTTCCGGTCTGTCACCCCGCACCAATGAATCATCCGCGTTAACGATCGCGGGCCATTGGCATGATGACGTAGCCGTAGCCATCTTCGGTCGACAGCAGTGCCGGCGACGTGCCTGATTCGATCTCCATGATGAAGACAGCCTCATTGTCCAGCACTTTGCAGAAATCTGCCAGGTAGCGATGGTCCATCGTCAGCGTGATCGATTCGCCGTCATAGGCGATCGGCAATTCGATTTGCGACTCACCGATATCGGCGGTGCTGGCCTCCAGTTTCAACGTCCCATCGGCGAACGTAAAATCGATGCCGCGACTCTCGTGGTCGGTGACGATGGCCGCCTGACGCAGTGCAGCAAACAACGGTCCAACGGTCATGTCCAACTGCACGGCTTTCTCCCGTTTGGGAAACACTTGTCGCCAGTTCGGATAACGGCCTTCGACCAACCGCGAATAAATCACCGCTCGCGGCGTCCGCAGCAACAAATCGTTCGCGCGAGCTGCGACGTCGACCGTTTCATCCTTGTCGTCAAGAGCTCGTTCCATCAGTTGGATCGCTCGCGTCGGCACGATCGTGCTGCTGCCGGTCGCCTGGTGACCACCAATGGATTCGCCAGTTCCTTCCATCCGTGCCAACCGGCGTCCGTCGGTGCCGACCGCGATCACGTTCGATTCATCCATTTCCAGCAACACGCCACCTAGCGCGTAACGACTGCTTTCCGCATCGGTGGCAAAGACGGTTCGCTTGACCATTTCCCGGAACAAGCGGGTCGGCAAGACATGGTATTTGTCTTCCTCGAAACTGGTCACCGTCGGGAACTCATCCGGATTGCTACCAGGCAGTTTAAACTTGCTGCGACTGCCCGTGATGCGGACGCCCGAATCATCGGTTTCGATGCTCAGCGTTTCATCGTTGCTCTCCCGCAAGATCGCCATGGTTCGCTGCACCGGCAACAGCGCCGTACCTTCGGTTTCGATCTCCACACCTTCTTCAACCTCCAGACGAATGCCAACTTCCATATCGGTTGCCGTCAACGTCAGCTTGCCACCGGACGCAGTGGCCTTGACGTTTTGCAGGATTTCTTTCGGTGAACGCGTGGGAGCGATGCTGGCCGCTAATGAGAAAGCCGTCATCAGAGCATCGCGTTGGCAGGTGATCTTCATAGCGGAAGGTCAAATTGTTGGCAGAAAACAGGAAATTGATCCGCATGTTGTACCGATTCGCGGGCTCGGACGCATCGGGGTAAAGAGCTTGAATCAGTGAGGCGGGAGGCTGCTAAAGAAGTAAGTCATTTATATTTACCGTCGTAATCGTAATGCGGTGAGGCTGGCCGTCAGCAACGGCAGGTACAGAAACGCAAACCTAAGCTGGAACGTCAGTTATGCGGAGGAGAAGAGCGTGGAAAACAGGAGTCTTTGTTGTCGCGAAGACGTCGAATTGTATGGGCAAGACGAACACTCAATAACGACGCAGCGGAGTGCGGAGGGACGGCAGCGATCGATTGCGGACGAATGTCGAACAAGAAACGAACGAGTTGTCCACGGAAAAAATTAGGCAGAAAGTTTTTCGGTGACGTCCAGCATCGCTTGATGCAATTCGTTGTCTTGATCCACCAGGGATTCGGTTTTGCGAATGGCGTGCAGGACGGTGGAGTGATCGCGACCGCCAAAATAAACACCAATCTGATGGAGACTTTTGGAGGTCAGCTTACGGGCCAGGAGCATCGCCAAGGACCGGGCGCGGACCACGGATTGTTTACGTGAACTGCTGCGAAGATCGGTGGTTTTTTGACCGAATAACTTGGCGACTGCTTGGGTGATCTTGCTCAAGGCGATTTCATCGTCCGGACTACTCGATTGAATCGCCGAGGCGATGGCTTCGGAATCGACGGGGCAATCGTTCATCCGACACCAAAGATTGATTTGCTTGATCGATGACTCAAGTGATCGGACCGGCAAGTCGTTACTCAATCCTTCGTCGAGTAATTCCAGCAATTCGCCATCCAACTCGACATCGTGTTGAAGCGTCAATTCACGAAGGATCAATCGGCGAGCATCGCCACTGGGATGTCGAATCGGGACGGTCAACCCGGGAAGGGAGCGACTGACCAGCATCGGTCTCATGCCACGGATTTCGGACGGCAGCCGACGACAGGTAAGAATGGTTGGGCAGCGGTTGAGCATTCGCGTGTCGATGCGAGCAGCCAGTTCGTCCTGGGCGGCAGCCTTTTCGCGGATCAGATGCAAATCTTCCACAATCAATATCGCCGCGTGATCGATATCGCTGCGGAACGGTGGAACATCGTCGGC
Source organism: Pirellulaceae bacterium (assembly GCA_963714715.1). Taxonomy (GTDB): domain Bacteria; phylum Planctomycetota; class Planctomycetia; order Pirellulales; family Pirellulaceae; genus JBFJVZ01. The sequence continues at coordinate 364,499 of CAVQPV010000014.1, forward strand.
GTTAACGGCCTCGGCATAGCCGCGAGCAAAATCCACTGCCGGCAGATACTTCACCGCAGCAGCGTCATCACTGATCGACCGCAGCATCGCTTCGCGAGCAGCCAAGTGGAGGGCGATGACTGTCTTGCCAACTCCACCCGGTCCAACCAATAGCAACGGATTCCCTAAATGGAAAACCGATGAATCCGATTGGCAGACAAACGAAGCTAGTTGGTTCTCTCGTCCGCTGATGAAGTAAGGCAGTGTCGACCCAGGGTAGCCATCACGTCGTCGACCGCGCAAAAGCGGTCGCTCAAGCGGGAAAGAATTGACGGCGGATTCGATCACGGAAGCCACAGTTGGTCCAGCTAGGGAAAGGCGACGAAGCCGAACATTGTACGGATTTCTAGGCCGAGTACGAGTGTTTGCTTCGTTAGTTTTCCACATCCACAGATTGTCGTAAACGCTTGTATGCATTGGAGATGCGTTCAGAAGCGAGAATAATATCTTGCAATGGTGGAAAACTTGGAGACACCAAATCGCAAGGCGGAGCCGACCCACGATTCGGGAACATTCATCGCCAACAGCACGTGGCTGGGCGGGCTGCTGCCGCTGCTGCAAGCCGCTCCGCTGCTGCAAGCGACGCCCGCCAGATCGAGCGCCATCAGCATCGATTGCCGATCGGTACCGACGAGGGCGATCGAAGTGGTGGACGGCAACCGAGCGGCATGCCGGCCGATCACGACGAGTTCCGAGTGTCGGTGGCAAAGGGTCTGCTCGAGTTGATCGCGAAGCTCACTCATGTGTTTGGCGGATTGATGCAACTCTTCGACCGCCAACTTGATCGCCTCGCCCATGCCAGCCACCAACGCTACCGGTTCGGTGCCGGGACGAGCTTCCAATTGCTGACTGCCGCCGTGGAAAACCGGTCGGATTTTGACCCCCGCGGCCAGCCAAAGTGCAGCGATGCCCACCGGGACCGTGCAGCTTGTGAGCGGTGAAGGTAACAGCGGCGGCGTCGAGTGCGTCCAAGTCAAACGGTACTTTGCCGATCGATTGAGTCGCGTCGACGTGAAGCGGCACACCGGCGGTGCGACAGATCTCCGCAGCCTGCTGGATCGGCTGAATGACGCCGGTTTCGTTATTCGCTGACATCAGCGACACCAATGCCGCCGGCGACTGGCCCAGGTGGCTCGATCATCGATGCAAGAGCATCGATCTGGATCACACCATTACGGTCGGCCGGCAACCAGCGGACTTCGCGGCCGAGCGCCTGCTGATGCTGCGCTGTACCTAGGACGCTGGGGTGTTCAATCTCGCTCACCACCAGTGGACCATCCGGATCACCAATCCCAAACAGCGCCAGATGATTCGATTCGGTGCCACCGCTGGTCAGAATCAGTCGCGGACCGCCAGGACGGCTGATATCGGTGCCCAGGGCGGCGGCGATGATTTCCAGTGATTGGTCGATTTGCCGGCGAGCGGCGCGACCGGCGGCATGCTGGCTGGACGCATTGGCGGGCCCGGCGCGGAGGACTTGATCGATCACATCCGCCACACGAGGATCGATCGCCGTGGTCGCATTGTTGTCCAGGTAGATTGCTGACACGAGTTTTGAAGGGTCCGATTCAGTTCGCTGCGTAGGGATCAGCTGGTCTCGACCGGCCGAGAGGTCTGCAGCTCCGTCAGCTCTGGGTCACCCGGAAAGTCCGTCAGGGCCTCATCCAAAAGCTGGCCGGCCAATTCGTCGCGTTTGGCTTCGCGCATGTCCTGGACCAGTCTGACATATTCGGCTCGCAGCCAGGCGTCGGCTTGCTGAGAGAACTCGGCCGGCGGCTGATCGATCAGAGCTAATTCCATCAAACCGGGCATCAAGATGTAAAGCTCTCGCTCGGCCAACCGCTGAATGATGGGCCAAAGCAGTTTTGCACGCCGGCGGGTGATCGATGCTCCATTGTCGCCAGAAATCGTTCTGATCCACATTCAGGGTCAGCTGGTCCAACAGCAACTCGGCGTCACCCGGCGTCGTGCCGCTGATGCCGCGCGTCAACGACACGAGGTGCCAAGTTGTCGCAGGCCCTTCAGGTTTTGGTATCAGCGATTTCTGGCGAATATACGTCGCCGACCGAGGTGTCCGGTCGGCTCGCTTGATCGGCGTGATCTGAATGTGCAGCAGCGGAATTTCGTAAAAGCTGAAGCTGCGAACCTGAAAATGCGTGGGCGAAAACTCTCGACCGGTCACACGACCTTGCATTCGAACGATGGCAAATAGCAATAAGGTGGAGAGGATCGCGGCGACGATGACCACCCAGTTGCGTAGCCCGCGTCCGCGGCTGGCAGAGGATTTGGACGACGGCGAAGAAACCGAACTGGACACAACAGCTAGCTTGCGGGATGTTTCGTGCGAGAAATCGATGCCGAGAATCGGGAATGGTGCCCCGAAATCGCTCTCGGCGACTTTGCTGAACCATCAACTACTGTAAGCCATGAATCGAGGCTGGTCCTCTGCAGAGACCCACCGAGGTGGACAAAACTTGGCGGGCGACAAGTCCCGGTGGGGTCGGCTACCAAGCGGTCCAGTTCGACTTCCTTGGCGACCGTACGATGTGACGCAGCTGGGCCACGCCGAGGCCAGCGAGAGCGAGACAGCAGCGGTCGATTTCGACGACGAGGACCCGATCCAGCGGCGGATGCGGCTGGAGGCGGTCTTGCTACTGGCAAAATCACCGCTGACGACGCGAAAATTGGCTCAGCTGGCTCACTTGGCCGACGCCACGGAGGCCCGTACACTGATCCGCCAATTGAATCAGATTTACGACGAATTGGGCCGCTCGCTGAAAATCGAGCAGGTCGCCGGCGGGTACCGTTTGATGACACGGGCGTCCCTGGCGCCGTGGTTGACGCGTTTGGGACATTTGCCTCCAGTGGTGCGGTTGTCGTCGCCGATGATGGAAACGCTTGCGGTGGTCGCCTACCGGCAGCCCGTTTCTCGGGCCAACGTGGAAGCGGTGAGGGGCGTCGCCTGCGGTGAGCTCTTGCGGCAATTGATGGAACGTGATTTGATTCGCATAGCAGGACGAAGTGAAGAACTTGGACGCCCCTATCTTTACGGCACCACCAAACGTTTTTTACAACTCTTCGGCCTTGCTAGTACCGATGCGCTGCCGCCGATACAGTGGCAGACTCTGCAAGAAGATTCCCCACCCGAAGATTTAACCCCCGAAGTTTTGTCGACACCTACGAAGGAGTCTGTCGTGAGCACCGCTTTCGCGTCGGTTGTTTCTGACACCGATCCTGAAGTTGCATCCCCCGTTGCCAACCTCGCGCCGGAGTTGGACGCGGATGCGCAAGACGTCAACGCTGTCATCGAAGACGAAGAGAATGAAGTCTTCGATGATGATGACGATGAGATTGGACGACGACGAACTCGAGATGACGAGTACGACGACGACTGGGATGACGAAGATGATGACGACGACGAAGATTGGGACGACGGACGATGACGATGAAGATGACGACGAAGACGATCTAGACGAGGACGATGACTGGGAAGAAGTCGACGACGACGATGAAGAGATCGACGACGAGGAGAGGAGAGACGAGGACGACGACGAATGGGAAGACGACGAAGACGAAGAATGGGAAGAAGAGGAGGACGAAGACGAGGACTGGGAGTGATTGACCAGTGCTCGCCCCTGCCAGCATTCAGGCCGCCGTCACTCGTCGCCCAACTTGAACAGATGGCGGAGCGCTTCCAGAAGACCTCGCTGATGTCCCTCGGCTGCGTCGTCTCGCAGTGACGCCAGTGGCGGGTGCAAAAGTTTGTTGATCAATCGATCGAACGATTTTTCAATTTCCGCTTTCGCAGTTGCCTCATCAACATCTGACTGCCTGAGCTTGGCCAGCAATCGTTTCAGTTCTTCCTGCTTCAATTCCTGAGCCTGATCACGTAGACGGCGAATCACGGGACCAGTCGCGCGGTGATTCAAGTCGCGCAGAAACCGTTCGGTTTCATCCGCGATGATCTGCTTTGCTTTGGGCCATTCTTTTTCACGTTCGCGTCGATTGCGCTCACAAGCCGCCTGCAAATCGTCAATCGCGTAAAGATAGACGCTGGGCATGTCGCCAATCGCGTGTTCAAAGTCGCGCGGCACGGCGAGATCTAGAATCAAGCAGTAAACGATTTTGACGTTTGGCATAAAGCTTGGCGAATTGATCCAGCGTCAGGATCGGCTCCGTCGCGGCGGTGGTTCCAATCAACAAGTCAGCGTCGACAACTTGATCGCTCAGCGTCTCCCAAGCCGCGCTCTCGACTTGATACTCCGCTGCTAACTGCTCAGCCCGTTCGCGACTGCGATTCAAAATACAGATGTTGACCGCGCCCGCCTGATTGAGGTAGCGGAGCGTTTCATCGCCCATTTCGCCCGCCCCGCACAAGACGACGCGTTTGTTGGCCAAGGTGTCAAAGAACTCGGGGACCACTTCACCCACCGCAACACTGGGCACGCTGACGCGGCGTCGATGAATGGCGGTTTCCGTTTGAACTCGCTTGGCGGCGCGATTGGCGGCTTGAAATACCGAATGCGTCAGCGGTCCAGCCGACCCGGAGGCGCACGCCAGGTCGTAAGCCGTTTTGACCTGCGAGAGAATCTGTGATTCGCCGACCACCATCGAATCGAGACTCGCCGCGACCGTGAACAGGTGTTCGACCGCGTCGTAGCCGCTGCGATAGATCATTTGGTCGACCACTTCATCGGTCGAGAGTTGATGCTGGTCCGCCAGGAACTCGGCAACGGAGTTGCGATCCAGATCGTTGTTGTCGCCGTCCGCGGCGTACAGTTCGACTCGGTTGCAGGTACTCAGCAGCACCAGTTCCGCCGAGGGAAATTGCCGTCGGAAAGCCCCTAACGCGTCACTGATCTGCTGATCGGTAGCGAAGGAGACCCGTTCTCGAAATTCGACGGCAGCATCGTGGTGGCTGCAGCCGATCATCTGCAACTTCACGATCTCACCTCGGTGGTCTCGTCATCGATCTGAATCGCTCCCGGTTCAGGGAGTCGATCGTCACTTGTTCCAGCAGGCATTTCCAGCGAGGAGACATCGCCCTGGCCGTGGCTGGACGTCAACACACCGACCATCGCCAGAATCAAGAACCCCAGACTGGCAAGCGTCAAATAAACCGCTTTGCGTCCTCGGCTGGCGGGTACGTAAAAGAATTCGATCGCTGATGCCACGACCAGCCACAAGAACAATAACCCGCTCAGCAATACGCCGCCTTCGGTCCAACCCACTTCGCCCCAGCGATTCAAGTTCATCACCACACCCGCGAGCACGCCGATGGCGACGGCGGTCGTACTGATCATCAAACATCGGCGATTCATTCGGCCCAGTGTTTCCAAGGTCGGCAATCGCAGACCCGCTCCCGCGCGTTTGTGCTTGAGGCGATTGGATTGCACCAAATACATCACGCCGACCAAGAACCCAAACAGCACCGCTCCGGCACCAATCATCATCGACAAGCCGTGTACGATTCCCCAAACACCGGCCGCTTCGCTGCGCGAAAACGGCGTCATGTCACGAACCGCAACGCTGAGACCAATCAACGCCAGCACAGCCGGCAGAAAAAAGAAGCTGACGATCGTGTCGGGTCGGCGCAGATAAAAAACCAGAAAGCAAATCGTCATCCCCAAGGCCAGCAGCAGCGACCAGTCCGACCACGTCGCCAACAACCCGGCTTCGCCTCGATCCGACAGGTCGGCGTTTCGCAGCAGCAGATAAGTGAGATGCGTAAAGATGCCGATGCCGGTCATCACGATCACCGCCAAGCCGCGGCCGGGAATCCGACCGAGCAGGCGTAGCAACTCCAGCACAAGCACGACCAGGTAGCTTGTGAAAAAGCAGGCGACGGTGATCTCGCGAAGAATGGCGAGCATGGTTGGCAAGTCGGGGGTAGGCAGTTGGGACGTGACGCAGCTCTCGTAACCTCAATCGTACACGTTCACGTCAAATTGTCAGCGCAAAAGCCGACTTCACCAGGGTGATTCGGTCCAAGAACGAACGTGGATCTGACCGTCAGGATCGATTCGCACTCGAATCGCGCCCACTTCGGCGGTGACATGGACTCCCGAGCCGAACGCGGCCAGCATCGTGCGCACTTCCGGCCGCCTCGCCCGCCGGCCGCCACTGACGATCGTTTCACGCGGGCGGGCCCACTGTAGCACCGACGAAGCATCCATGGTCAGGCTACCATGGTGCGGTGCCATCAGGACACTGCCCGGTGGCGGACGACTCTGGTTGACCAGGACGCCGGTACCGGGCGGTTCCAAGTCACCCGGCAGAATCAAGGTTGCCCCCGCGGACGCGGCAGTGACGACCAAGCTGTTCGCGTTGTCGCTTCCTGCGACGCGACCGACCGGCGGATGGAGCACCTTGATCGAGTGTCCACGAACTTCAATGGACGTACCCGCCGCGACTTCTTCCACCGGGATTGCGTTAGCCTGAATCGCACGACGAATGTCAGCCAGATTGTGCTCCGGTTCCGCCAACATTCCTGGCGGCGTGATCATTCGCTCCACAGCAAAACGTCGCAAGACGCCCGGCAACGCGTTGTAGTGGTCGGCGTCAGCGTGAGACAGAAAGATCCCACGCAGCTGTGTCACTCCCAGCGACCAGAGCGTCGCATCGATGTCTCGACTACTGCCATTGTCGTTACCCATCCGGCCGCAGTCATAAAGCCAGACGTTGTCTGCGGCGAAACGAAGCACAACGCTGGTACCGTGACCAACGTCCACAAACGTCGCTTCGATCGGACAATCATCCATCGACGCGGGGCTCGTCGCGATCAACCAGGCCAACGAAATCCAAATTGCGATCCACGATCGTCGCAGCCAGAAGCCCGCTGGCCGGGCAATCCAAAACATGGAAACGGCGAGTACCGCATAGAAGACGACCACCCACCAAGTCGGCGGCGCGGGCAACCAGAAATGTCCAGCCGGAATCGATGCCGAAAATTCGATCACTTCCAACATCCCACTCAGGCTCCAGTCACACATCCAACCCGTCGCGACGGCGACCGGCTCGCACACCCAACCGGCGACAACGGTGGCGACGCCGGCGGCTAAGGAAACAAACAGCAGCGGTCCCAGCATCACGTTGGTCAACACGCTGACAAACGAAACCACATGGAATTGATGCCAAACCAGCGGAATGCTGATCGCCGTCACACAACCACTGAACCAGATCGCTTGCCAAAAGTAATAGCCGGCCCAGCGAGCGTACCGCAGCGGTTTGGGCAACGCTCCCTCGGTCAAGTTCTGTAATCGCTGTTCGCGCTGCAGTGCTTGCTGGACCGCGGGCGTACTGCCGGTAGGCTGTCGGCCACACAGCAGTAGCGTTGCCACAGCGAGAAACGAAAGTTGAACACCGACGCTGAAAGCATTTTCGGGATTCAAAATCAACAAAATGATCGCCGCCAGCGAGAGCGTGTTGATCGGTTGACCTTGACGGTGAATCCAGATCGAGATCATCAAGGTCGCGACCAAGATCGATGCTCGCATGACGGGAGGCCGACCGCCCGTGATCGCAGTGTACAAGGCGCAGACGAAGATGATCCAAACAATCCGACCGGCCAACGGCAACCCCAGCAACAGTCCAATCCATCTGGCCAGGACCACGACGATCGCTAAATGAAGGCCGCTGACCGACAGCAAATGCGCCGTTCCGGTGACCAATAGCAGGTCACGGATTTCGTTGTCGACGAAGTCTCGCTGACCGAGTACCAGTGCCAACGCCAGCGGCCCGTTTGCTTTGCTGGTGTACCGCAGCAACAGATCGCGACTGCGTCCAGCCGTCAAGGCAACGCAGCGATAGATCGGATGCCGCCGCGTCTGCTTGACCAGGATGATCTGGTTGGGGCCGTCCGCATCGATGCGGGCATTTAAACCGCGGCGCCGGTAAACGCTTCGCAAATCACGCTCGCCAGGATTCGTTGGCCCGGCAAACCGCCGAATCAGTCCAAAAACCTGGACGCGGTCTCCCGGCAGTAGTTGATCCAGTCGTCCGTCGCTGACAACCAACACACGACCGTCAAACGGCTGATACGTTTGGCCGACACGTACTTGATCGACTTCCACTTCAAATTGAGTTTGCCAGGGCGACTGGTCACGGCGACTGGGCAGGTCCGCCAACGGATGCCGGCGCAACACAATGGGTCGATCGATCAAGCCTTCCACGACCGTCGGGTCAGGCTGCTCGGCGGTGATGGAAATGATGGTGGCGGATTCAAATTCAGCATCGCGGACCGCATGATGGGCTGCTGCGGCAGGGCACGCCGCCAAGAACAACCAACCCCACCGCGCCCGTGACCTGCTGAGGACCGCGACTGCCAGGCAAACCAGCACGCCGGGAATCCACACCGCCAGCACCCGTGAGGTTCCCATCGCCGCTTGCAAACTTGGACCGAGCCACGCATCCAGCGCGATGCCAACGACGCAGGCGACAGCCAAGAACAGCAACGGTTGGCGATGGGACAGGACGCGCACCCGCCGCTGCGGGCGAGTCAACGCAGTGTTGATACGCCGATCGATCAGCTGGTCGTCCCTTGCCAAAAAGCCTGCCCCAGACAACGAACGCCCCTCCAAACCGCATGGTTGGCTGAAAAGAAAGCGATGATTTGGAAATCGATCGCGATTGCTGCCGTTTCTGAACACTGAAGGTAGCAACTCGTCAGGGGCAATCAACCATCGCCGCCAAGTTCACCCAACTCGGTAACAGCACTCACCGTGATCGGTGCACACCCGATCGCGCATCCCAAGAGCAGCCTTGAAGTTCTCGGCGCACATCGACTGCTGTAGCCCAAGACTCACGTCGGCGATAGAATCGCATCCATGGAAGTCATCGCCTTGCAATCGGGAAGCAGTGGCAACTGCATTTACGTGGAGGCCGCGGGTCAGCGGCTGCTGTTTGATGCCGGCATTAGCGGGCGACAAGCCGAGCAACGTTTGCAGGCCTGCGGCCGAGACATTCGCGACGTTGACGCGCTGGTCATCTCACACGATCATCGCGATCACGCTCATGCGATGGGGATCTATCAGCGGAAGTTTGGATTGCCGATTCATGTTACCCCTGACACGCTGGCAGTCGCGCGACGCAAGATCCGCCTGGGCTCGCTGAACGACGTGCACTATTTCAGTGCTGGCAACACGCTTTGTTTCGGCGACGTTCGCGTGGAGACCATTCCCACGCCGCACGATGCGGCAGATGGCGTCGGGTTCGTGGTCGATGACGGCATTCATCGCCTGGGGATCCTCACCGATCTAGGCCATGTGTTCGATGAACTGGATGAGATTCTGCCGCAACTGGACGCGGTGTTCATCGAAAGCAATCACGATCTGGAAATGCTGGCAGGCAGCCTCTATCCCGAATCGCTGAAACGTCGGATCCGCAGTCCACAGGGACACCTTTCCAACACCGATGCCGCCGAACTGCTCTCTCGGGCAGCATCGGAAAAACTGAAATGGGCTTGCCTGGCGCACCTGTCCGAAGAGAGCAACACGCCGGAGTTAGCGATCGAAACGCACCAGCAACTACTGGGCAACGCGTTTCCGATTCACTGTGCCGATCGACACGCGGCCACCGATGTGTTGGTGGTCTCGTAGGCGCGGCATCCTGCCGTGCCGTCCGCTGTTGAGTATGCTGGCACGGCAGGATGCCGCGCCTAGAGTCTGCTGTTGAGTCATTCTGGCACGGCAGGATGCCGCGCCTACAGTCCGCGTTTCAGCATTCGAGTCAGGGTGCGATCCAGTTGATTGGCAAAGGTTTGCACGTCTTTTTGACTGAGCGGTTTGGGGCCCGCCGTTTCGACGCCCGCGGCACGAAATTGCTCCATCAGGTTGCGAGCCGCCAATCGCTCATGGACACTCTTGTCGTCGTACAATTCGCCTCGCGTGCCGATCGCGATGGCCTGCTTATCGACGACCCGTGCCGCCAGCGGGATGTCGCCCGTGATCACCACGTCGCCCGGCGTTAACATTTCGATGATTCGATCGTCCGCAACATCAGCACCGTCGCGAACGGTCATCCGATGGATGAACTCCGATTGAGGAATGCCAATCGATTGGTTGGCGACCAGGGTCGTTTCGACCCGCAGTCGCTCGGCGGCACGAAACACGATCTCCTTGATCGCAAACGGACAGGCGTCAGCGTCGATCCAGAGTTTGAGCGGAGTGGACGGGTCGGTGTTCATGAATGAGCCATTGTCCTTGGTAGGTCGGGTCTCCTGACCCGACGTCCCCAAACATACAGATGACGGGTCGGGAGACCCATCCTACGATTTTCTCCCGGACAACCAGACCACGTCATCAACACCGGCTAGTCTGGCGACGCGACGGAGTTCCTGATCGAGACGTTTCTCGCGGGTGGGCGTGAGCTGGCAGCCGTCTTCCAGCCAGAGACGCTTGATCTCCAAAACACCCGCCGAGCGGTCCGCTCGCATGTCGATCCGCCCGATCAGTTGGTCGCCTTCCAACAGTGGAAAGACATAGTAACCGTACTTGCGTTTTGCTTCGGGAACGTAGATTTCAATACGATACTCAAAGTCAAACAGTCGCTTCAGTCGATCTCGGTTGCGAATCACCGGATCGAACGGCGAAAGCACCCGCAGGCGATGCGGCGGTTTTGGCGCTTCGCTCGCCAGTGACTCGATGTCGGCTCGCGCGTACAAGGTGCCCGTTGGTGAACCGTCGGCGCCTTTGACTCTGACCGATTACGATTGGAGATCGTGAGCATGGAAGTTGATGAACCGCTGCGTTGGCCGCTGTGAGTCGCCGTCCACTCCGTGGTCGGTTTTGCATGAACCCCATTGTATTAAGCCGGCCTTGGCCGCCGAGCGCGAGATAACAAGAAACTGGCAGGTCGTCTTGCGGACTCGCGATTTACTGGGCAAAACCGACCACACAGTGGACGGCGACGATCGATCATCCCTACGATAACGGCGTGATCATCACCGGGAGCGTGATGGTAATTTCTAGCTAAAAAGGTTCTTGTTGTGAATCGAAGTATCTCCGCCGCATTCATTTTGGTCGCATCGTTCGTCGCCCCTTCGTTTTCTCAGGAAGCTCTCCCGCAGGCTGAACGAGCGACGAAGTACCCGCTGACCAAGAAAGTCGATGTCGCTGATCAGTATCATGGCAACAAAGTCCCGGACCCTTATCGCTGGTTGGAGGATACCGAAAGCGATGAGACGGCGGCTTGGGTCGAAGCGCAGAACGAGCTGACGCAGGCCTATTTGCGGTCACTGCCGTCTCGAGTGCCCATGCGCGATCGATTGGAAAGGCTCTGGAACTATGAACGCTATGGGCTGCCGAGAAAACGTGGTGGCAGGTACTTCTATACACACAACGATGGGCTGCAAAACCAGAGTGTGTTGTACAAAGCCGATTCACTAAGTGCACAGCGTCGGGTTTTGATCGATCCGAATACTTTGAGCGAAGACGGCACGGTTGCCCTGGACGCGACGGCGACAACCGACGATGGCACACTGATCGCTTACGGATTGGCCGACGGGGGAAGTGACTGGCGGACCTGGAAAGTCCGCGACGTAGCCACCGGCAAAGATCTTGATGATGTCCTGCAGTGGGTCAAGTTCAGCGAAATAGCCTGGTTGCCTGACAACAGCGGCTTTTTCTACTCGCGGTATGCCGCACCCGTGGAAGGCCAGGAGCTGACCGCGACGAACGAAAACCAAAAGATGTACTTCCACGCGTTGGGCGATGATCAAGGCAAAGACGACTTGATTCTTCAGCGGCCCGATCATCCCAAGTGGGGTTTTTCGCCGGAGGTCAGCGACGACGGCCGCTACCTGGTGATTCAAAACTGGAAAGGCAGCGAACCGAAGGCCCAGATCTTCGTGAAAGATCTCCGCCACGGCGATTCCGAGATCCAAGAGCTGATCATCGGTTTTGATGCGGAATACGAGTGGATTGGTTCGATCGAAGACACGCTCTATTTCTTGACCGACAACGAAGCACCCAAGCGCCGATTGATCGCCGTCGATGTGAACGATTCGGGACGCGAGAATTGGCAGGAAGTGATCGGCGAAACGGACGATGTGCTGGAATCAGTCAGTTTGTTCGGCGAAACGTTTTACGCTCGCTGGTTGAAGGATGCACGCAGCAAAGTCACCCGGCACGCGCTCGATGGCAAATTGGTCGATGAAATCGAACTGCCCGGCTTGGGCAGCGTTGATGGCTTCGGAGGCCGTCAAGACGCAGAAGAGACCTTTTTCAGCTTTACCAACTACATCACGCCGGCGTCGATCTACCGTGTCGACTTGAAAACAGGCGAAGTCTCGTTGTGGCGGCAGCCCGAGGTCGCGTTCAACGTCGACGAATTCGTTACCGAACAGTTGTTTTGCGAAAGCAAAGACGGCACGCGCGTGCCGATCATCGTCACGCGTCACAAGGATACGAAGCTGGATGGATCGGGCCGCACGTTGTTGTATGCGTACGGTGGCTTCAACATCTCGATCACGCCATCCTTTTCGCCCGCCAACGCAGCCTGGGTCGACAGTGGTGGGATCTATGCAGTAGCCAACTTGCGCGGCGGTGGTGAATACGGCCGCCAGTGGCACGAAGACGGCATGCGGCTGAAAAAGCAAAACGTCTTTGATGACTTTATCGCGGCGGCTGAATTCTTGATTGAAAAGGGCTACACGACGTCGCATCGTCTGGCGATTCGTGGTGGCAGTAACGGTGGTCTCCTGGTCGGTGCAGCGATGACGCAGCGGCCGGACCTGTTTGGTGCCTGTCTCCCGGCGGTCGGCGTGATGGACATGCTGCGGTACCACAAGTTCACGATCGGTTGGGCTTGGGTCACCGAGTACGGAAGCAGTGACGAAGCGGATCAGATCGAAAACTTGCTGTCGTATTCACCGCTTCACAACTTGAAAAAAGGCACCTGTTATCCGGCCACGTTGATCACCACCGCCGATCGCGATGACCGTGTGGTGCCGGGTCACAGCTTCAAGTTTGCCGCGGCGCTGCAGGCGGCCCAAGGTTGCGACAACCCCACGCTGATCCGCATCGAGACGCGTGCGGGCCACGGAGCGGGGACGCCGGTCAGCAAGCGAATCGACGAATATGCGGATTTGTGGGCTTTCTTGATCGAAAACCTGAAGTAATCACCCGACATCGTGGCCCGAGATCACCACAATGAACCTGCTTGTGGTGTTTGTGTCGGTTGATACGTTCATCGTTGGTTGCCTGGTCTTCATAATTGCGTCATGCCACAGTCGGTAACTTTCGAACTGCCGTTGATCGTCGCTCAATGCGGCGGGTTCTCGCTGGTTCGCCCGATCGGTTTTCCCGAAATCGCGTTGGCGTCCAGCAGCGAGTCCGCGGCGGTGCACGCGGTGCGCCGTCGCGTTGCCAAAAGTTGCCGCGATTACTTGGGTGTCGAACTCGTCACACGGATGATACGAGGCCCGGTCGAGCAAAATAGCGTGACCGTTGAACTCGCGCCGCCAAAGAAATCATCAGCTTGGCGGGAGAAAGTAGATGTTGGGCTCGATACGTTTGTCTGGCAGCAAGACGACACATTGATCATTACCTATGTGCCGGCAATCGATCTGACCGTCGTGGCCAGTCCGCAAACGGATGTCGATCGACTCGTGGGCGAGCAGGTTCGATCGGCGATCCGCCGCGCAGACGCGTGGTCGTTGCCGGGGATAGCGAAGTTGGACATCAGCGATGAGATGCGGCTGCGAAATGAATCGCTTGCCGTGAGCGTTCCGACGCCGGTCGAGCACGCTCGCAAACAAGACGAAAAACCAAGAAGCAAGACGCCCACGCTGAGCGCCGTCGCCACACGGCTGCGGCC
>CAVQPV010000015.1:0-118293 GCA_963714715.1 Pirellulaceae bacterium
CCGATCATTGCGAGCTGCTTATCATCGTGATCAAGAAGTCGAGATGTTGGCGCGGTTGCTCTCGGCCGACCAATCGCGATCCGTGCTGCTGGTGGGTCCGTCAGGTGTCGGCAAGACAGCGATTTTCCACCAATGGGTCCGCATGGCTGAATCGCTCGGCATCAAGCATGTCCAATGCTGGGCCACCGACGGGTCACGACTGATTTCAGGCCAGACGGGGTTCGGAATGTGGCAGCAACAATGCTTAGCGATGGCTGACGAAGCCGCCCGCTATCCTGCGGTGCTGCACCTCGGCAACCTTGTCGAGTTGAGCGAATCGGGTCGTCTGCGAGGCAGCGGTGGGTGCGGAGCATTGTTGGCGCCGCGACTCGCTGACGGCAGCATGAAAGCGGTGATCGAATGCACGCCGGAGCAACTGACGCGAATCTCTCGAATCGAGCCGCGGCTGGTTGCTGCGCTGACGACCGTACGCATCGAAGAACCGACGCCCGAACAGACACGGTCGATCTTGTTAGAGGCGGCTGCGTCCTGGAGACCGATTGACATCACCGCCGACCTGAAACGCAAGCGCCGACGAAAGTTGAAGAAAAAGCGCAAGCGCCGCGAAGTTAGCGATGAAATGACCGAGACGCCGCCGGAAGTGAAACCCGAGGCCTTGCAGGTTCTGGATCGATTGCATCGCCGCTTTCACACCGACGCTGCGGCACCGGGTCGACCCTTGGCTTTCTTTCACGCCGTGATGAGCGAACTGAAGCCTGCGGAAACGCTGGACGTGCAAAAAGTGATCGAGGCCTTCGGACGACAAACCGGCTTGCCGCGGTTCTTGATCGATGACGCCATTCGGCCCGATCTGAAAAGCATTCGACGGCAGCTGCGATCACAAGTCATGGGCCAGGATGCGGTGTTGGAAACCTTGGTCGACATGATCGCCACCCTTGCGGCGGACCTCTCCCGGGGCGATCGGCCACTGGCGTCGATGATGTTGATCGGTCCAACCGGTGTGGGCAAAACGGAAACAGCCAAAGCGCTGGCCAGACTGATCTACAGTGACGCTTCGCGATTGGTCCGCATCGACATGTCAGAGTTGTCAGCACCGACAGCCGTTGGACGCCTGATCGGCGACGCGCTTCATCCCGAAGGCGTGCTGACCAGCGCCGTACGTGCCCAGCCGTTTTCACTCGTGCTGTTGGACGAATTCGAGAAAGCACATCCGTCCGTGTTTGATCTGCTGTTGCAAGTCTTGGGCGAAGGCCGGCTGACCGATGGGCGAGGTCGTTTGGCTGACTTTCGCAATTCGATCGTCTTGATGACCAGCAATCTGGGCGTCGATACGTTTCGCGCTACACCACTCGGTCTGGCAGACACGCAGCAGCAACAGCGCTATCGAAACCATTTTGAACGTCAGGTACGCGATTTCTTGAGACCTGAGTTGTTCAACCGCATCGATCGAATCCTGACGTATGACCCACTCGGTGAGGCAACGGTGCGGCGGATCGCCGACATGCGACTGATTGAATTGCAGCGTCGCGATGGTTGGCAGAGCAGGGGAGACGGTTTTGACGTGGACGTTACAGCAGTTCAGGCGCTGGCCGATCAAGGCTACCAGCCGCAGTACGGTGCCCGACCACTGGCGCGCGAGGTCGAGCGAAAAATTGTCGTACCGCTGGCCGAAGCGATCTGTAATTCCGGTCGACTGAAACGTCTGAGCACTCAAGTCGATGTGAATCCCGCCGATCCGACCCAAGTAACGGTGAATGTCACGTCGCAAGTGGTCCGGGACAAATCGAGCGAAGATTCAAGCGATGCGTTGATTCGACAAGCAACCCTGCTGAGGCGGCGCGGACAATCTCTTGATCGCAGTGAAGCGATGAGGCGACTGCGAAATGAATACACACTGGCCAGCCGCAAATTGAAATCGCGACTGCGGGGTACCAAAGACGTCCAGAAGAGAACCAGGATTCGCTACGGGGCACTCGGCGGCACGTGCGCCCAATTGCGCGAACGAATTCGGGCGGTGCGTCGGCTGTGTCTTGACCTGGACGATGCCGAAGCTGGTTTTCTGCTCAAACATTATCGCGGTCACCGAATTGATGCAGAGTCAGCGAGCGAAGAATTGGAGACGCTGCACAAACGACTTTGGACGACACTCTGCGAGCTGCGTAGCGATTCATCGCTGGACAATCAAAGAATGACGTTGGTCATGACCGGACCGAACCTGTCGGCAGCAAACATCCTCTTGGAAGCTTATCGAAAACTGGCAACGACGCGAAAATGGAATTTCCAAGTCCACGCAATTCTGCCGCGAGACCATCATGCCGATCGTATCATCGATTGCGATGGTTGGAGTGACGAACCTTCGTTTCGAGTATCGACAGCCAGAATGATCGAGGATCTGGAGACAGCGATTTTTGGCTTACTGATCGATGACACGAAGCAACCCAAATTGGCGGCATATGGTCTGCTTCGACTATCACAGCTGACGGCGTTCCCCGCAGGTACCTTGGGGTTGATGTTGACGTTTCGCGGCCAGGCTGCGGCCTTGTTGATGGGCGGTGAGGCGGGTGTGCATACCTTCAATCGGCTCAATCAGCCAAAGTCAACCGGCAGCTCGGTGCTGATCAGCAAACACAAAGGCACGCCGATTGAATACGCAGCGCCGGAGTGGCTGCCGCGGCGCCAATATCAAGTCACCGGCCACCCGCGGCGATGGTATGACGTGGAAACGTCCATGGTCCAGGATATGGTCGAAGACGATTCGCGAACCATCAAAATGGATCGTGAAGGCGTCTGGTTGGAAACGTTGATCGAACAAGAAATGGAGCGACGTATTTGGGCTGAGTTGGACGAAGCCTGACAACATCATGCGAATCTCAGTACCGATCTACGTACAGCAACGTCGAGGCCGCGGTATGGTTCCGCCGATTGCGGCGCGTCCGCTGTTCCATCCCACTCCCGACAAGAGTGGTGCGGAATTGGGGCGGGTGATCGCTGCGCTGACCGACAAGCTCCGCGTCTTGCTTTCCGATCTGACTCGGGAAGCTCAGCACGATGAACTACTTTCCTGGCATCACCTGGAGTCGATCGGCAGTAAACTCGTCAAACTGCGATTGGACCTGCGCGATAGTACCGCCGACTTGAAAGTCTTGTTGGCAACGCTCAGACGACATGGAAAAGTCCTGGCGTTTTCACCCAGTGTGCCTGGTCTTTGGTTCGATGTGGGCCGCGGCGAATCGCTGGAAGCTCGAGCCCAAGAAGTCTTTCAAGCACATTTTCGGGAACGCCGCAAGGAAGATCCCGGCTATGAAGTCGCGCGACACAGCATCGAAGGCAGAGCCTGGATCGATCACGTCACCATCGACGTATTGCCGCAAGTGCAGACAAAAAAGCCGTCGGACCCGCTGCGCGCGTTTCTGGGCGGCGAAGACGTATCTGACGGAGCGGCCGAACTGAGAAAGACGAGCCGCTGTTTGAATTGGATCGACATCGACGAGTTGGCCGAACCGATCGGCGTGGAAGACGACGTCACTCGTTTGATGCATCTGTTGGATGTCGGTGATCGTCGCGGTGTTGTTTTGGTGGGACCACCCGGCAGCGGCAAGACGGCACGCATCGAAGGCACCGTTCGCCGCCGCCGCAAACGCAGCCAATCGGCCACTCATGCGTTGGTGTGGCAGCTTTTTCCAGCCCGTTTGATCAGCGGGATGTCGTATCTGGGTCAGTGGCAAGAACGTGTGCTGGCGATCATTCGCCACGCGCACCGATACGATCATGTGTTGTACTTCGACGATCTGTTGGGTCTGTACGAAGCGGGCAAGACCCGCGATAGCAGCATGTGTGTGGCCGACACACTGCGCGCCCAGTTGGATGTCTATCCGATTCGCGTTCTGGCCGAGATGACGGGCGAGGCTTGGGCCATCTTTCGCGAACGCGACCGCACGCTGGCCGATCGCTTTGTCGTGATGCCGACCGAGGCACTGGACGCGGACAAGTCCCTGGGAATACTGATTGGTGTCCAACGTCGTTTGGAGGCCGGCCGCCGTTGCAGGTTTGATCTGGATGTCTTGCCGGAAGTCGTTTCCATGTACGACCGATTTGAGCGATCAGCGGTCTTGCCCGGCAAGGCAGCGGCCGCTTTGGCGCGCCTCGCTGCACGCAGCGAACGAAGGAAAGTCACTCGTGACAATGCGGTGGGCGAATTTCAATCACGCAGTGGGCTGCAAGCGTCCATTATCGACCGCCGTATCCAGATCGATCGCGAGTCGGTCACCGCGCGGATTCGCCGCCAGGTTGTCGGCCAAAACGAGCCGGTGGCAAAACTGGTGGATCGAGTCTTGGTCGCTGCGGCTCGCATGAATGACACGTCGCGGCCTTTGGGAACGTTTCTTTTGGTCGGACCAACGGGCGTTGGCAAGACGCAGCTGGCCAAGGCAATTGCCACTTGCCTGTTTGATGATGACGGCCTGATTCGTTTGGACATGAACGAACTCTCTTCGCCTGCCGCAGCGTCACGGCTGATCGGAACATTTGACGCTCCTGACGGGCTGTTGACCAGCGCCGTGCGCCGCCGGCCAAATGCGGTGCTCCTGTTAGATGAAATCGAAAAAGCGCATCCCACCGTGCTGGACGTTTTGTTGCAGGCGCTCGGCGAAGCGAGACTGAGCGACGCCCGCGGCCGCACCGTCGACCTGAGTGGATTATTGATTTTGATGACCAGCAATCTGGGTACCCGCGAATCGGGGCGGGGTCGAGGTTTTTCCGAAGCGACCGATCAAGGGTCGATCGCCGAGGTCCATTTGCGGGCTGCGCGAGTTCTTTCGCCCTGAGTTCTTTAATCGCATCGACGACGTGCTCAGTTTCGAGCGACTATCGCCTCAGGTCATGCAGTCGATCGCATTGATGCAGTTCCAAGAAATCCTGAAGCGGGACGGGCTCCAGCGTCGCAGCGTCTTGATCGATGTCGATCCGAGCGCAATTCGTCAGACCGCCGAGCGAGGTTACGATCCGGCGATGGGTGCGCGAGCCCTGAAGCGACAGATCGAGCGGGATCTCGTCGGTCCGGCAGCCGAGGTGCTGGCCGCCAGCAAGACCGATCAACCAACGTTGCTGCGGCTGTATCTGGAATCCGGCGAAGTGCAAACGCGCTGGCAGCCCGTCAAATATGTGGCTCGCGCGGAAGCCTTGCCAGAAATGTCGATCGGCGATTTGATCGATCGCAGCCGCCGCTGGCTTGATGCGGTTGCCACCGACATCGAAGGCGGGCCGCTAAGTTTCGAGGTCGGCAGCGAGGGTGTCGATCCGGCTGTTTTGGAAACGATGACGCTGCGAGATTCGCTGCACCAGAGCCAACGGATGTTACGTGAATTGCAAGAAGCGATCGACGCACCGCGGCTTCAACAGCCGCAGGCGACACCGGTACACGGCGCGCGGCCCAGTTATGGATTCAATCCGTATTCCAAAACCGGGCTTCGTGACTTGCAGGCGATCGATGACATCCAGGATTACTTGCGCGACTCGTTGGTGGAAATCAAACCTGGCGATTTCGATGGTTTGCGAGATCGGTTGATCGATGGACTTTGCCGGCTTGAAGGCCAATTGCAGGCGCACGGTAGCTCTCCTCAGTGGGTCGTTTGGCTGCGCTGGTTTGGACACGAGTACAAAGAAAATCTGGATGATCGCGAGCGCGATTTCATGACGTACTCGGCATTTCTTGCTGAAGTATTGAAACGCTGGGCGACTGACGAAGAGGATTTATCGATCGACGAATCCGGATTACATCAGCACTCGGCAATCTGCTGCTCCGGTGCACTGGCGCTGGCGACGTTGAGTGAAATCAGTGGCGGTTGGATGTTTGTTCAAGACGGTAAATTGACGATGGCCGATGTCCGTCTTCACGAAATCGAGCAGGGAAGTACGCCGGACGAAGTCATCGGGCAGTGGAAGCGGGTGGCTGCACATGAGCCGATTTCGCCGGTTCGTCGCATCGTTCACGGTTTGGGTCCGCTGGTGGACCTGAAGACGGGAGCGGCTGTCAACGAAACCGCCAGTGTCGGATCCTTGGTACGGCTGCTGAAACAATCGCGACAGGGTGCTGGATTCTTGCACCGAGCGACGGAGGTGCCGTCATGAGCAGCATCAAAGTGCCCGTGCTGGTGACGCGATACGGCGAAGACGTGTATACGGCGCGCGTTGTCGACGGGCCCGAGGCGGACGCGACAGCGTCAACAGGGACCGAAGCATTGGCTGCGGTGCAAAAGTTTCTGAAGCAACAGGCCGAACGCGAGCCATTCCAGTACTGGCCAAAAATTGACAAGTACGAATTACACAACGTCACGGTGCGAGTACGGCTGTTTTATCGCGACGGCAACCGACAGTTTCCAGCCAGTCGCGAAATGAAAATACCGGTTCGCTACGTGCTGGGGCGCTACGTCGATGACAGCGTCGAGTGTTTTTTGACCGACTATGACATTGTCTTCCATTGCCCGGCGATGCGTGAGTTGCCTCAGTTGATTGATGAAGCGGTGCGACATGCGGCTGCGCGAATCGCCTCACGTCAATTAATCGCCGCCACGCCGCCAAGCGAATCCGAACTGCGGATCGTGCGGGTGCGGCTGAAGGAACGTCGTTTTCAGCTGGACCACGAAACGACTGATGCCTTGGCAATCGTCGCCGATCCGCTGATCAAAACGCAACGCAAACGCAAATCGACGCCGATCAAACATCGCGACGAAGAGGTCGCCCAGTTGCTCAAGGCGATGAAAGACGCCTGCGTGATGTTGGTGGGCGATGCCGGCTGTGGCAAGACGACGATCACGAAACTGGCCGCCGCCAATCACCAAGCCGCCGCCCGCGCGATGGCGAAAACCGTCGGCAACCCGCCGCCGCCACCCTTGGTCTGGGAAAGCTCCGCGGAAAACCTGATCGCCGGGATGCAGTATCTGGGCGAATGGGAACAACGATTGGAACAAGTCATTTCCCAGCTCGAGGCGATCGGTGGCGTCTTGTTCTTGTCGTCGCAAATCGACCTCGTTCGGTTGGGTGGCACACAGCCGACCGATTCTCTGGCCGCGTTCTTGATGCCATATGTTCGACGCGGCGAGATTCGGCTGATCACAGAAACGACGCCGGAGGAGCTGGATGCGGCTCGCCGTTTACTGCCGGGTTGGGCGGAGTGCTTTCAGATCATCTCCGTGCAGCCGCTGAGCCATCAGCAGACCCGCGACATCGCCGAGACGATGTTGAAGGATGCCGGACGCAACCACCGTATCAAGGTCGAAGAAACAGCCGCCGAAACGGCAACACGCCTGTTTGCACAGTTCATGCCGTATTTGTCACCACCCAAAGGAGTTGTCCAGCTGATCGGCGACGTGATCGAAGAAACCAGGCGTCAGGCAAAGTCCTCGCCCGTCCAAACCGATCAAAGCACTCAGAAAACAGGGTCACTGCCGGTACCAACATCGGCGCAGCGCGACAGCGCTCGATCGCAAATCCGCACGGCCACGGTCGTCGATCACTTCACGAAGTTGACCGGATTGCCCGAAGCGATGTTGCGCGATTCCTTGACGCTGCAAAGCGAACAAGTGCGGCAGCGATTCGAGCAAGACGTGATCGGTCAATCAGCAGCTGTCCGCGCGGCTGGCAATGTGGTGTTGCGGCTCAAGGCAGGATTGTGCGACCCGCGGCGTCCGGTGGCCACGATGTTGTTCTGCGGACCCACGGGCGTCGGCAAGACACAGTTGGCCCGATCGCTGGCGGATTATCTGTTCGGCCAGGCGGCTTGTTCGGAACAGGCACTGGTGCGATTGGACATGAGCGAATACGCCAGTTGGGATGCCGTCGATCGGTTCTTGATTGGAGCGGACGGCGAAGTCGCGCCTTGGATCGCCCGTCTTCGCGATCGACCGATGTCGGTTGTCTTGTTGGACGAGTTCGAGAAGGCGTCACCGGAAGTCCACGATTGTTTGTTATCGGCGTTGGACGAAGGCCGCCTTACCGACCGCTTCGGGCGAACAACCACTTTATGCGGGTCAATCGTCGTATTGACCAGCAACGTAGGTTCCCGCAGCACGGAATTGGTCGGTTTCAGTAGCGAAGACAACCGCGCACTGGAGCGCGCGATCGAGCAGGAGTTTCGGCCCGAGTTTCTCAATCGCTTGGATGAAGTCGTTATCTTTGACCCGTTACCATCCGCCGTCATCGAACAGATCGTTGAAAAAGAACTGAAAGCGTTGTCGAGTCGAGAAACATTGCGATCACGTCGCGTTCAATTGGTATGGGACGCATCGATCGTCAAACGGCTCGCGGCGGTTGGTTTTGATCCCCTGTTCGGCGCACGGCCACTGCAGCGGGCGATCGAACGCGAAGTGGTAGCCAAAATAGCCCGGCAGTTGCTGGAATCCGATGAAGATTCAGAGCCGATTTTGATCAATCTGTCCAAGTTGGTTAGCGATCAATCGTTGACGAAACGTTAGACTGCGGCAGCACACTCGATGCGTTCACGATAGAGCCCGTTCACATAGCCACCGGCACAGAGGCGAGATGCTTTTACAAGAGCCCCCGGAAACACCCTACGATTTAAGATTTCATCTGCTGGGATTCCCCGTTCGCGTGAGTTGGACGTTTTGGCTGGGCGCGATCGTTTTCGGTCATGGATTCGCACAGTTGCTGGACAACATTGCGGTTGTCAACGGGCTATCCAGTCCTGGTATCGGACCGCTCTTGTTGCTGTGGACGTTGTGCCTGTTGGTTTCGATTCTGATCCACGAATTGGGACACGCACTGGCGTTTCGGCAGTATGGGATCCAGTCCTCGATCGTGTTGTATCACTTTGGTGGTCTGGCGGTGCCGATCGGTTCATTCGGCGGGGTGAGGATCAATCGGTTGAGTGAAAAACAAGACTTGTGGGTAACAGCCGCTGGTCCACTGCTGCAGTTACTCTCCGCGGGGGTCGTCATTGCCCTGGTGAAATATGGCGGCTACCAGGTGATGGCGTTCGCCTTCATGCCGGCGGGATTGCATCGCCTCCCCGGCATGCTGGAAGGTGATCCGCTGATGTTGGACAGTGTCGGGTTGGCGGCGCTGGTTTTCTTCTACGTGTTTCCCAGCATCGTGTGGGCGCTCTTGAACTTGATGCCCGTGTGTCCGTTGGATGGCGGTCGGATAGCGCGTTCGCTTGTGCTGTTAAGTGGCGGTACCACGAGTCAAGCGCTGTGGATCAGCATCGTCGCTGCAGGAGCCCTTGCGCTGTACGCATTTCGCGGTGGCCAAGTCGATTATGGGAATATTTTTTTTGATGTTTGCGGTCAGCAATTACCAGATGCTGCAACAGTCCGGTGGTTGGCGTTAAGCGACGAGCGCAGCGAACTGCATTTTGCGCTTTGAATCGTGCACTGAGAGACAAGAAAGTAGTCGCTGCGCACACGATGTCGAAAAACTTAATTTTACTCGGTGTTTGCGCGTGATTTGCGTTGTCGCCTGCAGAACGTCTCTCTGTCGATGCTGTTGGCGAGGTGCGCTGAGAAAACGGTCGCGTTTTTTCTCGAAACGGCGTCGAAGTCGTGCAAAAGTGCTCTTCCTGTATCAAAAAAACTTTTCGATGCAAGCACTTTTTTTCCAAAAAGATGTTGCGGAATCCTCAGAAGCGCGTAAAGTTACCGCCAGTTTTTTAACGGTTGAAAGGATGAACACGATTCGATGTGGACCATCGAAGCTCAGAGATTCAACCACTAACTAATGTTTGGTGAGCCGTGGCCGGTGGCTTCTGAAGCGTTTGCTTTGCAAGTCACATTGGACTCACCCGCATTTCCACTCCGCGGAGGAAAAACGTGGCCAAGAAAAAAGCTAAGAAGAAGGCGACCAAAAAGAGAGCGACCAAGAAGCGAGCAACTAAAAAGCGCGCAACGAAGAAGAAGGCTGTAAAGAAAGCAGCTAAGAAGAAGGCCGCTAAGAAGAAGCCTGCTAAGAAGAAGCGTGCTGCTAAGAAGCGCGCAACGAAGAAAAAGGCGACTCGCAAGAAGGCCGCTAAGAAGCGTCGCTAGCCAATCGGATGGATGATCGACTGGCTTGCTGCGGCAAGCGCACCGATCACGATGAATCCAAGACAAGCCATGTCAAAGCGTTGCTGCGACATGGCTTTTTTTATGCGCCGTTAGCAAAGGAGCGAGGAGCAAAAGGGGCACCCGGATGGGGGGTAAGGTGCTCAGAGCGTTGGTAAACTTGGCTTCGGGGGATCGGCCGCCGTGCGGGCAGCGAGTGTACGAACCAACTGACGGGTGACCGCTTCCAGCGGCGCTCGCGCCCGTTCGTCGCTGTCGATCGTGTCCGCCAGTCGACCTTCATCGCCCGCGGTTCGCAGGGTGATGTCGATTGGCAGTTCACCAAGAAAGGGAACGTTCAACTCTTCCGCTTTGCTGCGTGCGCCGCCGTGACCAAAGATGTCGTACGTCTTACCGCAGTCGGGGCAAACAAAGCCACTCATGTTCTCGACCATTCCGGCAACGGGAATGTTTACCTTGCGAAACATGCTGATTGCTTTGACCGCGTCCAACAAAGCAACTTCTTGCGGCGTGCAAACAACAACCGCCCCTGCGATTGGCAGCGCTTGCGAGAGCGTCAAGGCAACGTCGCCGGTGCCGGGCGGCATGTCAATGATCAAGTAATCAAGCTCGCCCCAATCGGTGTCACTGAGAAACTGATTGATCGAACCGTGCAACATCGGACCGCGCCAGATGACGGCTTGATCCGGTTCGACAAGAAAGCCCATCGACATCACGGGCAGAGCGTGTTGTGATGTCGCGCTGCTCAATTGAATCGGTTCAATCTTTTTGTCGGCGGTGATCGAGGGGCGTCCCGACAGACCCAACAAGTGCGGCACGCTTGGCCCATAGACATCGGCGTCCAGCAACCCGGCTTTCGCGCCCAAACGCCGAAGCGTCAGCGCGATCGAGGCCGCAACCGTGCTTTTGCCGACACCACCTTTGCCACTGCCGATCACGATGACGCTTTTAACCCGCATGCCGATTTGCCCCAGCCGGGCGGGCGGACGTGGGTGGTCGGCGATCTTGATCGAGATCTGGCTGTCGGGTGCTAAGGCGGAGATTCTTGCTTCGATCGCCTGCTTGACATCGTCAGCGATTGGCAACGAGTGCGATGTCAAAGCGATGGTGACATCCACATGATTGTTGTTGACATCAACCTGCTTGACTTGGCCCATGGACCCCAGCGGACGCCCCGTTTCCGGGTCAGGAAGTGATCCGATCGCGTCTTGAATCTGCTCAGCGGTGATTTGGGTCATGGGACAGGGGCTTGCGAAGGCGATAGGAATGCGGTCAATAGCTGGCACACGGCCGGGAGTTGTAACAGTCTATGATGTACGTCTACCGTGCGAAGTACACACGAAACATCTTCGCCAGTTTCGGCAGTTGTTCCGGGTGAGAGACCATGGCGGCCACACCTAGCTCAGAGAGGATCGACTGTTCCGCCGGTGAAAGGCCGGTAATCGCCGCCAACTGCAGAACGCGGGGACTTGTCAGCGAAGTCTTGGCGATCCAATCGCACCATGAGCCCAGGCTTTCCGGAGCGATTTGCCACAAGACAACGCCTGGCGACTGTCCCGCGAGAGCGCGGGCAGCATCCGAGGGCTGGCAAACGTGAATCCGCAGCGAGCAGTCTTGGGGAATCAGTTCCGGGATAAACCGGCGTACTGCACTCGGCCACCGATCGCCAGCGGCACAAATAAGCCAAGGCAGGGTGGTTGATCGGTCGAAACCGGGAAACGGGTGTTGCGACGATGGACTCACGATGACTGATCTTTCGACTCGTCCCCTTCGCCGCCGTTTTCGTCAATGCGGCGCAGCAGTCGAGCACGGCTGATGCCGAGTCGTCTGGCGGCTTCCGCTCGGTTCCCATCGGCCTGCTTGAGCGCGTCTGCGATCATCCGCAATTCGAGCCGTTTCAGTGATTCATCCAAGGACAGCCTGGGCAGCTTTGAAAAGACGGTTGATTGGCCAACGTGAAACGAGCGAATAGCCAGCGGCAAATGCTCGACGCCAATCGATTCGCCAGGTGTCGATCGAATCGCATGCCTGATCGCATCCTCCAATTCGGCGTAGTTCCCCGGCCATGGATAAATGACCAGGGAATCGAGCACCGCGCGGGAGATTCTTTCTGCAGAACCATCGCCGATGGCTCGCCGTGCATCAACCATGGCAGCAGCCAAAACAGGAATGTCTTCGACCCGCGACGACAACGGTTCGATCGTGACGGTGAAGCCGGCAACAAAATCAAGCAAGGCAGGAATGATTCCCGACTCCGGTTCATCAGCCGCCAACGGATCATCGCCGGCATCTTCTGCCAACGGTTCACTCAAGACTCGGGGCCGCGGACCACAGATCGCCAGCAACCGCAAGCGACCGGCAAACGTGGTTAGCAACTCGGCCAGGCGTTGGCCTGCTTCCGCGGGCATCTCGTCCAACCCACGCACCAGCGCGGTAGCGCCGCGGCGGCCGAATTTACCAACTGATTGATTAAGGGAACGACGGTCGCGTCCAGCAATTCGGCGTCCATCAGCGGTCCGTCTACGGTAACGATCGGTTCGCCGGGGGCGGAAAGTTGATGAATCCGGGCGGCAATTGATTCTCCGCCGGATCCCGGCGGGCCAAAGAAACCGATATGGGTTCGCGTCGAGCCGGCAACGTGCAGCCGGGCACGCATACGACGCGCAGCCGCAGATACTCCCGCGGTGGCGATGGTTGCGATCGCGGCGTGACGTTTGCGCCACCAATCCAAGCGTTGGCGAACCGCGACGGCGTCACGTAACTCTGTTGAAATTTCTGCGTCAACAAAGCTACCAGCGATCGCCATGGTCAGCGCGACAGCACCCTGACCAATCCGCACAAATCTGACGTTCAGCGGCTGGATCTTTCGACCGTCCAGCGGAGGCGGTTGAATCTTTAGCGATGCGGTGCCACGACTGCTGAAACCAGGTGGAGGTGACAGAGAAGCGGCCACAAAATCAAGCGGGTCATCCGAAATCGGTGAACCGGCGACGCTGCGACGATCAACCAGGTTTTCAGCGTCGATTCCCAGCCACGTGCTGACGCCCCCTGACAGATAGACCAACTGTCCCGCTGGTCCGATCACCCAGAGGGGAGTGTCAGACGAGTCCAGCAAACGGGCCAGAGTTCGGAATTTGGTACCTGCAGCCATCGATTATCGCAAACGCGTCTCGCCAGCGCTACGCCACCAGACGCAAACGCGACCATCGATTGGTGAAAGTCGCTCAGTCACATTCGTTGGTTGTGTTTTAAAACACGTCCAACATGAAATGGTGACCTTGGTGATAGCGGCGATTGCTGGGATAGAAGTTATGCCACTTCTTGTTGTACACCGGAATTCGCATTTCCGGCGGATACCGATGGTACATGCTGTCGCTGCTGCGGTAGTACTCTTGTCCGTAAAAGTTCTGCGGATAATAGACGTAGGGGTAGTGGTAAAAGCGATTCCAATCCCGTGTGCTAGCTGAGCCGCCCCAGGTCTGACCAAAGGCACGCTGGTCGGCGGAAACCGTATCGGCGACGACAAAAGCGCTGCACACAAGCGTGGCGGCGACAATCAAATGACGGAGCATGGGCTGCTTCCCCCCTGGGCGTTCGGTTGCGATGGAGCGCACGGGTGACGACCAACGCTAGTGTGTTTCGTGAATGGATAATTCGGATTTCCTGGCGGGACTCGGATGCCGAAACACCCCTGCCAGATGCGGGAATCGCGGCAAGTCACTCGTCCGAACGGACAAACTCACTCACGAAAAGTCCGCCCCAAGTCGTAAGAATGCCCGACGTGAATCGACTGATCGCCAGCAAATGACCACTCTGACGGCCCGAGGTACCGTCAGTATCGGCACATTCGGCAGTACCGGTTGAGCCGTTCGGGGAGGGAATTCCAGGCAAAATGGGTCGTGAAGTCGTTTGCAAGCCTCAGAACGACTTCTCACCAGAGGTGTCATCCACCTATGATTGACATGCGTAAGTGACTGCAAGTGACCCCGTCCCCGCAAATTACCGGACGCCCTTTGTCATGACCTATCGATTTTCTGTCGTCGCGACTTTGATTGCTGTCTTCTGCCTGACGGCGCCGGCAGATGCTTGTCCGTTCTGCAACGCTGTTTCACAGACGTTGCGGCAAGAAATGGCCGCCATGGATGCGGTCGTGATCGGCACGGCCATGCAAGGTGATGCCACGCGCAACAAAGACAGTGGCGAAGTCTTGATGCGTGTCGAGCAAGTACTCAAAGGCGACAAGTTGGTTTCGGCCGAACAAGAGGTCAAAGCGGTCTACTACGGAGACGTTACCGCGGGCAGACGATTCTTGCTTTCCGGTGTCGATCCGCCAGCCATGCAGTGGTCATGTCTGCCGCTCAGCCGGCGAGCAGAGAAGTATGTGGTTGACGTCACCCAACTGCCCGACAGTGACTTGGATCGCTTGCGCTTTTATCAGAACTTCCTGCAAGATGACGAATCGATGTTGGCACGCGACGCCTACGACGAATTCGCCGTCGCACCGTACGCTGCGGTTCGCTCACTCGGCCCGGAGATGGATCGCGATCGATTGAAGGAGTGGATTCGAGATCCGGAAATGTCGACCGATCGAAAACGGTTGTATTTGACGATGTTGGGTGTCTGCGGCGATGAGAAAGATCTGCCCATGCTGGAAGAAATGCTTCGCAGTACGCAAAAAAGTACACGTGGTGGCCTGGACGCATTGATCGCCTGCTACCTGACGCTGGCAGGTGAAAAGGGGCTTCCGCTGATCAACGAACAGTTTCTCGCCAACCAAAAGTCGCCCTACGCCGACACCTATGCAGCGATCATGGCGATTCGTTTTCACGGCACCGAAGGCGAGGTGATCCCCCGCAGTGCGCTGGTCGAATCACTCCATCACGTTCTCGACCGCGCAGATCTGGCTGATCTGGTGATTCCTGATTTGGCAAGGTGGAGCGACTGGAGTCAGATCGACCGGCTGACGAAGCTGTTCATCGAAGCCGATCCCGACAACAATTGGGTCCGCGTGCCCGTCGTCAATTACCTGCGGGCATGTCCTTTGCCGGCAGCCAAGGAAGCGCTGAAGAAACTGGAAGAGGTCGATCCGGAAAGCGTGCGGCGTGCCAACACGTTTTTCTCGATTCCTGTCCCCGCCAAAGATACCGGTGCCAACACGTCGGCCCTGCCGGAGAGTTCTCAGCAGCGATTGGTGGCCTTGCCGATCGTGCGGCAGCCAGGCCAGTTGACCGCTGAGGCCGGCAAAATCGGAGCGGTACAGCCACCGGCGTTAGCTGCGGCCGGCCCGATGAACCCTTGGCGGCTGGTCTACGTATTGTCGCTTGCGCTCGCAACGGTGGTGATCGTGCAGGTCCTGTTGCTGACAGGCGGCGCCGGGCCGGTGTCCGGGCGTGATTGCCGCGGCCATCAATTGACCGGCCGGCCATCGATTGATTTGGGGGCCATCGAATCGCCGGGTGCGATTTGATCGGCGTGATCGAGCCTCGTCTTCAATCCGGACTGATTTTGCGACTTTATCAAGAGACCCATGTCTGCTGAACTTCAAATGTCATCGGCCAGTGAGGCGGTCGACTTTCCTTACCGAGCCTTGAGCCGCGCTGCAATCGCCTCGTTGGTTTTCATGGTGCTGTCACTGCCGGGTCTGCTGGAGACATTCGCGCCGATGTTGTCGCTGGCATTGCTTGGGATTGCTGCGGCTTTGGTGGGACTGAGATCGATTCGCCGCTATCCGGACGAATACAGCGGCCACCAACTGGCGGCATTTGGTTTGTTCGCCTGCTTGTTGATTTTGGTCGGCGGCATCGCGCGGCACACTTACGTGTATATGACGGAGGTCCCAGAGGGATACGAGCGAGTGCCGTTCTATCAGTTGCAGCGGGATCCGAACTTGCCCGACGGTCCGACCCAATTAGCGGTTGATATCAACGGCAAGCCGATTTTCATCAAGGGCTACATTCATCCATCTTCGGGCGGCGGGATGCTGCGTCAGTTCATTTTGGTCCCTGACTTGGGGACTTGCTGTTTTGGTGGGCAGCCTCGCAGCAGCGACATGATCGAAGTCACCTTGATGGGCGGGCAAACGGTCAAGGCTGGCATGACGCGGCAAAAACTCGCTGGAAAGTTCATCCTGAACGACCTGCCACGCAAGCTCACCGATTTCGACAACACTGTCTTTTATCGACTGCGGGCCGATATCGCGAAATAATGTGTTTGCTTTCCGTAGCCGTTAAGCTGTTGTCTGACGCGACCAGCGTGATTGATATGTCCCCTCACGCCGCGGCCACACTATAGTCACCGCGGTCGTTTCGAAGTCTTCCCTCCCAATGATGGCGTTGCAGATGTTTGCTTTGCGTGGGTCTTGCGGCTTGATGGTTGCAGTCGTGTTGTTGACGGCGCCGGTCCCGGCCGAAGACAAGGCCAGGAACGCCACCGGCCAGGAGCCAGCCAAGGTCGAAGTCCAGCGGAGCAGCAAAGCGGCTCGCGCCAAAGGGGAGATCACGTTTGATGATCTGAAGTTCGAGATCGAGAAGGATGCCGCCTTTGACGACGAGATGATCACCAAAGACGTCAAAGAGCTTGAGAACAAGGTCGTCAAACTGCGCGGATACATCTTGCCAACCACGCTGTTCAAGGAAACCAATATCTCTCAGTTCGTGTTGGTGCGAGACAACCAGGAGTGTTGTTTCGGACCGGGCGCCGCACTGTACGATTGCGTGATCATTGAAATGGTACCTGGTGAAACAACCGATTACGTGACGCGTCCCGTGACCGTGCGGGGCAAACTGAAAATTGACACCAAAAAGTACAAGTACCCAGGTGGCAAAGGCCCGCGAGGAGCCAGCCACATGGCGATCTTCATGATCGAAGGCCAATCGGTGCAATAGTACTATGCCCCCGGCGACCAGCCCGGTCTTGGTTGCCGGTGAATCGTAGCGGGCTCCTCGCCGAGCGTTTTGATCCGCTTGGATGTCTCGGTGACCGCTTCTTCGTCCACCAGCGGATTCAAAGAAACACGAAACGATTTCGTGTTACCGGGACCGATCTCCACCAAGCGGCCATGCCCGGCCTCGAACGATCGTTGATTGGGAAAATTGGTGGCCGGCTCCAGTCCCGTGACATAACCGTCGCTCTCGGCGGCGGTGTTCTTCCAGAGAATGAATCGCGGTAGTCCGGTGACGCTAAAGTTCACCGCGAATCCGCGTTTGCCATCAGCGCTGCGTAACATCGCGCACGTATCGTTCAGTGCGTCCGCCCGGAGCCGCGCAAAATAAACCCGCTCGCTATAACCCGGCTCCGGGGCACGGTAGAGATTCCACTCGTCAATCTCGCTCGCGGACAAGGCATCTTTCGGGGCCAGTTCCTCGATCGGGGCCTCCAAGACCGCACCCTCCCCAAGCACCGGCACGCCAACGTTGATGTGATACAACAATTGCATCGTCTGCGGGCTTGGACAGGTCGTTGGTCACATCGTCCAGCAAATCGACTTGCCCGCTGCCGGCGTGGACACGGAGACGACTGCGAAGTCGCAAACTCTTGAAAAAGAGCTTCGATTCGCAAACTTCGCCGATCACTTCCAACCGTCCCGATGCTTCGTCGTACTCGATCGCCAGCGAGTCGGCCGGCAGATTTCCGATGCGGCCATGCAGCGGATACACCAGCCGGCCTTCGTTGTCGTATTCGGGTGCACCGTTGCTTTCCAACCCGCACCGCACGACCAGTTCGTCAAAGCCCTCCAGCCAGCCCAGGCCCCCGGGATCAAACACCGGCACAAGCGATGGGTGTACGGGCCCCGCCACAGGCGAGTCCCAACCAAAACGAACGCCGCCCGCCTCCAAACGCCAAATCGACATTCCCCGCGTCGGCAACAGCATCACGCGGACGGCGCCTGTGTCAACTTCGACGACTTCGACGCCATCGGCCGCACCGCCGTCGAAGCGACCGTGTCGCGTGAGGATTGTTCCCTGGCGCGTCTCGACCGAGATCGTCAAGGGTGAATTCTCCTCCCAAGTGATACTTTCGTGGCGTTGATGAACCGATCGGTGGGCGGCTGCTTCCGTCATGACCAAGCTTTCTGCTGCGGTGAATGTCTGTGAATCCGGAGTATTTCCCATCGAAGTACTGCTCGCAACACGTGGCGTTCTTGTACCTCACGAGTTGAGCCAATAAAACATTTGGTCCGGGCGTTCTCCAATAAGTGTATCGGGCGGCCCCAACGGTCCTTTTCGGGATAAGAAGACGACAATGAGCAATGTGAAGTTGGACGAAGGATTGGTGCAAGGTGACAGCGTCGCCGGGATTCTGGATTCCGCCATGGACGCGGGGGGCGGCTTGCTGAGGCTGACCCCCACTTGGGTGCCTCGGTCGTTTTTGCACCCCGGTCGCCGGATCAAGTTGCATCCGGGTGACTATTACCGATTCGGCGCCGATCGCGGCGGGATCGATGAACGCTGGTTTGGCAGTACGACCGAAGCTGCTAACGAAGGTCGGGTCTGGCACGAAGGCCTCAGTTTTTGTCTCTTTGAGGGGCAAACCGTTCTTGCTTCGCGATGCCGTCGCCGAGCAGGGCGCTGATCTCGTCGGTGAAACCATCTTTGGCCAGTACCAACGATGGCCGGTCTATTCAAAATTCTTTGACAACATGGGACCGATTCCCCATCACATGCACCAGTCGTTCGAGGATGCGGCGCTGGTCGGCCAAGAAGGGAAGCCGGAAAGCTATTACTTCCCGCCGCAGTTCAATAACGTCGACAACAATTTCTGCTTACACCTTCATGGGCTTGGAGCCGGGCACGACGAAAGAAGACGTCCGCCGTTGCCTGGAGAATTGGAACGAAGGCGACAACGGGATTCTGGATCTCAGCCGTGCCTATCGACTCAAACGTGGCACCGGGTGGTTGATTCCGCCCGGAGTCTTGCACGCACCCGGTTCGCTGTGCACCTACGAGCCACAGTGGGGCAGCGACGTGTTCGGCATGTTCCAATCGATTGTCGAAGGCCGTTATGTGCCGTGGTCGCTGCTGGTCAAAGATATGCCGGAGGACAAGCACCAGGATCTTGACTTCATCGTCGGAGAACTTGACTGGGACAAGAACATCGACACCCATTTCAAGCAAGAGCAACTACCTGGAGCCAATTCGCGACGACGAGAAGAGCGGTGATGGCTTTGAAGATCTGTGGATCGTTTACGGCACGGTTGACGGACGACCAACTCTTTAGCGCCAAGGAACTGACGCTTCAGCCCGGTGCGAAATGCACGATCCAAGATCCGGCGCCAGCAGTTGGATTACTGTCCAGGGCCGTGGCCGCATCGGGGCACTTGACTTGCAAACACCGGCCATGATTCGCTTTGGTGAAAATACGAGCGACGAAGTCTTTATCTCGCACACGGCAGCAACCGCCGGTGTGGAAATCGAAAACACCGGAACGGAACCACTGGTGGGTCTGCGTTACTTCGGACCTGATACGCACAGCAATTTGCCAACAGGCGGAAGCTGAATTTCGGACAACAGAACTCACTCACTTAATTGCCCAACTCACACGAATAGACAACGCCATGGCTGAACATCCCAACAACTTCCCTAAACTTCACAATGCTGCATGGCCAGGCGTGGTCGGCAAGGGCGGCGACGACAATGAGCCGTGCATCGAACTCGATACGATGCTGGACTTGACCGCGGCAGCCGAGGTCGATGGACGTAAGTTCGACGGTGTTGATCTTTTCTTGTTTGATCCGCATGTATCCATTGATGCCAGCGACGCCGAGCTGGAAGACCTCGCCGATCGCGTACGCAGCCGAGGTTTGGTGATCGGCAGTGTGGTGGCTCCCGTTTGGGAACCGACCGGCGGCGGATCAGCTGCCGGTGAAAGCGACGAAATCGAAGCGTTCCTGAAGCAGGTTCGCAAAGGCTGCACGATCGCCAAAAAATTGCGTGAGTTAGGCATTCGACCTTATGGTGTGGTCCGGTTGGATTCCGCGACTTCGGTGGAAGATTGGTACGCTGACCCGGGAGCGAACCAATCGAAAATCGCCGACACGATGAAGGCGGCCGTTGATATCGCCGAAGAGTATGGCGAGCGACTGGCAGCCGAAGGTGAAATCTGCTGGGGTGGGATGCACAGCTGGAGAAAAATGGCCGATCTGCTGGAGCGAGTTGGTCATCCCGAACGATTCGGTTTTCAAGCGGACATGGCACACACGTTGCTTTACTTGCTCGGAACCAATGCGCCCGAGGATGCAATTTTGCCCGCAGATTTTGACTGGGACGATGTCGAGAGCAAGAATGCGGCGCTCAAGGAACTGACGCGCGTGCTTCGCCCTTGGACGATCGATTTTCACGTTGCCCAGAACGATGCAACCGTTCATGGAACCGGCAGCCACGACAAAACGGGTCGGCATTGTTTGCCCGATGATCCCAATGGCAAGCTAGATATCGCACATGATGCCGGTTTCTGGCTGCGCGATGAACATGGTGATGTTCTGCACAACTGTCGCCACCTCTGCTGGGATGGTTGCATGTTCCCGAATGCAACAATGCACAAACCGGAAACCTGGAACAGCATTCTGAGCGCGATGTTGTCTGTCCAAGACGCCCATGGGTGGAACGAGTAAGAGTAGAAATGCGTTCGCTGAATTCTATCGGCGACACCACCAACAAGACGACTTCCCTGAAACAGGCCTTGGATAACAGAAAATGAAACCACTCAACATCGGACTTGTCGGCTACGGCTTCATGGGCCGCACGCACAGCAATGGATACAAACGCGTCAACGATTTCTTTCCGGAACTTCAGCATCGCCCTGTTTTAAAAGCCGTTTGCGGCCGCAATGCCGAAAACGCTCAAGCGTTTGCTGATCAGTGGCAATACGAATCGATCGAAACCGATTGGCAGACGTTGGTGAAACGCGACGACATCGACGCGATCGACATCTGCACGCCGAACAACTCGCACGCCGAAATCGCCATCGCAGCCGCCGAAGCCGGCAAAATGATCCTTTGCGAAAAACCGCTCGCACTGAATCCTGAGCGAAGGCGAGCGGATGTGTGAGGCAGTCGAGAAAGCCGGCGTGCGAAACACGGTTTGGTACAACTATCGACGCGTGCCTGCGGTGACGATGGCCAAGCAACTGATTGACGAAGGAAAGCTGGGCCGGATTTTCCATTACCGCGCCAACTTCCTGCAGGACTGGACGATCAGCGAAGATGTCCCGCAAGGTGGTGCCGCACTTTGGCGCCTGGATGTCGCGGCAGCGGGATCTGGTGTGACCGGTGACTTGCTGGCACACTGTATCGACACCGCGATCTGGCTGAACGGTTCGGTCACCGATGTTCCGCAATGACCGAAACGTTTGTCAAAGAACGGATGCATACCGAGACCGGGAAGGTCGAACCGGTCGGCATCGATGACGCCTGTGCATTCCTCTGCCACTTTGAGAATGGTTCACTGGGCCTGTTCGAGTCAACGCGGTACGCGCGAGGCCACAAGGCGTTGTACACGCTCGAGATCAACGGCGAACATGCTTCGATCCGTTGGGATTTGCATGACCTGCATCGACTGCAGTGGTTCGATCACAGCGACGAAGGGCGTTTGCGCGGTTGGACGTCGATTCACGTGACGGATCATGACGGGACACAGCCCTACATGGACAAATGGTGGGTGCCCGGCTTGCAGATCGGTTACGAGCACACGTTCGTGCATCAAGTTGCCGACTTCATCAAGAGCATCGAAGATGGCAAGCCATGCAACCCAACATTCCGAGACGCGCAAGAAACGCAAAAGATCTGCGACGCCGTGCTCAAGAGCGCCAAAGACAGAGCTTGGAAAGATGTTTGACGTTGCGCATCGTCACCGAGCGCTCCGACTTCGGTCTAGCACAGCGGGGCTGTGGGTTTGTGTGACACCTAGCGTTCACCCGAACGCTTCGACATCGCATAGCGCACGAAATCGAGCAAGCCGCTGAACCGATAACCTGGATCCGCATAATGCTGGACCACATAGAAGGCGAAATAGTACGCCCGGCAACTGGCCCACACACAAATGGCCAGCAGAACCACGATGTCCAGTCGCGGCATCCGCGAAATCAGCATGCCGCCCGCCAGCACGGCCAGCAGCAGAAAAAGTAAACCCTTCAGGTACAATGATCTGGCGGATTCAAGATCGGCAAACAATCGCATGTCGGCATCCCTCGATTAATCGGCAGCGTGCGGAAGCAACCAGAATTCCTTCGTGGCTCGCTCCAATTCCGTTCGCCCCACTAGCAGCTTTTCCTTTCGTTTTCCCGATTTACGGTTCGAGACACCCCGCAGACGTCCACGGATTTGACCATCAATGTCTCGCGAACGGGCGACCGCGACCGCCAACCCCAACTGATACCGCGCTTGAGGGTAGATGGGTACTCTCTGGGTTTCCAGCGACCAACGATCCAAAGCGAGCGAATGCCATCCATCCCCGTCGTCGTCGTGCTCGACGAATGGCGACATGCTGGCCGATAGGAGTCGAATGCCGCTGCCATGAAGCTCGACCTCAAAACGGCTGTTGTGTGGCGAGTAAAGTGCCCAGGAAGGCCAGTGATCCCAGTAGCCCCGCCTTTCCAAAATCGGCATCAAGATAGCGATCAAAACGATCAGCCTTGCCAGATTCGCGCCGCGTCGCGTTGGAGGATCCTGGCGATCTAGTTGAGAACCTTCACAGACTTCATCGCCCGCCTTGCTGACAAACAAAAACCACGATTGAATCATCAACAGCAGATTCCAAACCAGAACCCCCGCGCTGTGATTCAGACCCCAAGGTCCCAGGATCCCGATCAGCGACGCATGCATCAGCATTGCTGCCATGCCGGCCACACGTCGACTGGGCTTGGGAAGCAGCGAGAGGCCGATCACAAGTTCGGTCGCTGGAAAAAGATACGCGGTGGCAGACCATGTCGATATCGGCAGATCGTCCGATAGTCCCCCGATGGGGCGCGCGATTGCCGCCAAGAATTCGACGCCGACTGTATGGACAAACTGATAGTCAAACTTTCCCAGCGCGCTGTAGATGTAGATGCTGGCGGCCATTGGCATCAGCCATCGTCGCCAAATAGCAGGTTTCATCGACGCAAACAGAGTCGCGTAGATCGCAGTCTGATAGGCCCATGGTTGTAACCGTCGCTGGTCAAGCAGAAAGAGCACCACCAAGCTCGCCGCGATGATCCACCAAAACCATGAACGGCCGCCCGAAAAGAAGATGACCGCCAAGGCCGCTGTGCAAACCGCCACACTGAACACGGTGTCAAACCAGACGGGTATCGAATCAGCAACACCTGGCATCGGCACCAATAGAGATCGATCAGCGGGGAACCAAAGCGGAGCAGTGACGCCGACAAACAGCAGCAGGAACCCGGCCCAAAGCTTGGGAAAAATCCAGTCGCCTGCGATCGCGTTTTCGGTCTTGCTCAACACGCACCCATGACTTCGACTTCAATGACGCATCCTTCCACTATCTCTGGGGGGCGCTTGTGAGTCGAGCTCGTTATATTGTCTGGTCCTTGTTTTATCGCTGATTGTCGGCATCGCCAGCAGACTCGCCGATAGCTGATTGATATTGATGGAAACCGCTGACAAGAGAAGGCCCCCGCGATGGGTGAAGATGATTTGATGGTCGTTAGCTGCCCGAGTTGCACACAGCGATTTCGGGTTCGGCAGCAATCGGCTGGCCGAGCGGTCAAGTGTCCGCATTGCGAACAGGCCGTGCAGGTGCCGCTTCTCAGCAATGCGGCGGTCGAACCAGCGGCACGTTCGCAGCAAGGATTTCAACTCGGTCCGCCGACTCCGCAATCGACTGCGGCGGCAGCACCGATGACTCCGACACCCGCCACATCGGCGCTGGGGCCGACAGCCGCCGCGGTGCCGGGACCGGTCGATGATCCGGCTTCCCTTCAGCAACCCTCGCAGCCGGCACTGCAGACGCCGGCGACGCGACCGGAGCCTTATCCTCCCAGGCAGGCCGACCCCAATCCATTCCAATCACCCGTGCCCGATCTCGCGCCGATGAGCGTTTCCGGCTTGCCCGCAAAGCGTCACTATCCCGCACTGCAGATTATCCGCACGATCTATCTGGTGATGGCTTGTCTGGTCGTGTTAGGCTGGGTGCTTTTCATGGCTTGGACGCTTGTGATCGCAGCTCGAGCCGGGGCGGTAGGGTTGTGGCTTGGTGCGTCGATCGTTCCTACGGCAAGTGCGGCTACCGCGGCAACGATGTTGGTGGCCGTCGCCGAACTCATCAAGTTGGCTTTGGATATCCAATCCAACACGCTGGCCGCAGCGCGGAATACCGCTGATCGATCTCAGTAGAGGTCTTAGGATGCATAGCGACCTGCTCAGTCGCGAAAGGTGGACCTTCGTCCGCGCGCAGGGCGGCGCGGCAAAACCTGGCGGCGCGGCAAAACCTGGCGGCGCGGCAAACGCTCGTCCGAACAACAAAACATCAGGAATCAAATCATGTTCGAGGTTGAACAAAAATTTCATATCAACGATGGTGCGGCGGTGCGAACGCGGCTTGCTGAATTGGGCGCCACCGAGCAGCCAGCTGAAGTCCACTCCGACACCTACTACAATCATCCGTGCCGTGATTTCGCCGAAACCAAAGAAGCGTTTCGTGTGCGACGCCTCAATGGTCGGCCGATGATCACTTACAAAGGCCCCAAACTTCCCGGCGAGGTCAAAGCACGCCGAGAACTCGAGTGGCCGTTGGATCCGGGTGACGACGACGGATCCAAGACCGAGTCGCTGCTCCAGTTACTCAGCTTTCGCCCCGTGGCCACCGTCAAAAAGACTCGCCATCCGTTCACGCTGCCCGAGTCATTGACCGCGGCGTGTGTGGTCTTGGATGAGGTCGAAAAGCTGGGTTTCTTCGCAGAAATCGAGATTCTGGCCGACAGCGAGCAGGCAATTGAAGCGGCCAAGAACAAGGTCGTCCAGCTCGCCAGCCAACTCGGCTTGCGGGAGGCCGAACCGAAAAGCTATTTAACGATGCTCCTGGAGCAGGGAATTGATTGACTTTTCCCTCATCGATTGCCTAAGCTCTCAGCGATGGAGGGCACTGCCAAGCAGGCATGGTTGGCCAAATCCCCGTCGTGCATTCTGCAAGACGGTTATCACTCGTAGCTTTTTTGATCTACTGGAGAACAATTGATGTTGAAGAAAATGACTTGCGTACTCGCCGTGCTGTTGGTTGCCGGTGCAACCGTGATGGCGGCCGATGTGGAACTTGATGGCGTCAAGTGTTGTGTTCTTGCCAACAAAGATGCCAAGGCGGAAAAATCGGCCGACTACAAAGACGGCAAGGTTTACTTTTGTTGTGGCGGCTGCCAGGGCAAGTTTGCCAAGGACAGCAAGAAGTTCGCCACCAAGGCCAACCATCAACTGGTTGCCACCAAACAGTACGAGCAGAAATCTTGCCCATTCAGCGGTGGTAAATTGAACCCCGAAACAGCCGTCAAGGTAGCCGGCACCGAGGTTGCTTTCTGCTGCAACAATTGCAAAGGCAAAGTCGAGGGCGCCAAGGACGATGCTGCGAAGTTGAAGATGGTCTTCAGTGACAAAGCGTTTGAAAAGGGCTTCAAAAAGGCTGCCAAGAAAGAAAGCCGCTAACAGTGTCGGCTTTGTTTGAAAAGGGAGGGCGAGGCTGGGCTGATGAATTAAGGCCGGGCATTGCGCATTGCCCGGTGCCTTACGGCCCACGGCTCACCCTGTTGCGCTGCGAATCGGTAAATTCATCAGCCCAGGGCGAGGCTCCCGCCGAGCCGCGAATTGGCTTGAAGCCATTGGCTCAGCAGGAGCTTCGCCCAGCCAAATGTCTATCTAGGTTGGAACGATTGCGGCCGACCCGGACCTTTCCTGGCAGAGCCAACGAATAACCGCCTCAAACGAGGCGGTTATTTTTACAAATTCGTATCGACAAAGAACCCTGATCTCTCTGCTCGCTCGACCATCCGGCATTGAAAACCGGGCAAGAAGTCGACGATGGTGTGATTGACCATGATGTGGCACACACCCTGGTTGATCGAACGAGAAATTGCTTTGTAGGCGTGCAGCCTCGCCTCCGATGCGAGGCAGTCAGAGGTTTGGGACAGCCGCAGCGGGTCTTTCATTCGATCTTGCAGGATCTCACAGTAGCTGACCAGCGATTTGGTTTCGCGACCGGTCTGCCCGCGATTGGAGGCTCCGAGAAACATCTCCACGACGATGCGTTCTTGTTTGCGAGCGGATCGGCTATCCAGGATCAAACCATCCATATCCCCGCCGACGAACGTGAGCACAAAGTGATCGATATCGTTTAGGTCTGTGTCCATTGATTCTGCCTCATCGGATCCCCACTCGCTGATCCGCCAGTGACACATAGAAAAGCCCGGAATTACCTGAACGACGCCAAAGACGCTCGTTTAGTTCCAATAAGGAAGAGGCGATTTCAAGTGGGGATCCCGCCACCGTACTTGGCAATTTGAGAAGAAACCCCGATTTTTCAGATCCGAGCCCCGTACCGAGGGTGACCAGAAGACCGCCAACTGTCGAGCAACCGTCCATTGCCGATGCGGAAACGGCGGCACCGACATGGGATTCGTGCCACGGAATCGAGAATGTGGGCATCCACACGGATCGTGGTCCCGCGGTGGACGCACGGCAGGCAAATTCAATCGATCAGTTTGCTGATCGGGGACTCGACGATACCAGTCGCGCCCTTCGCTTTCAGCTGGGGCACGATGTTGCGGACGACGGATTCTTCCACGATGGTGATCACGTCGACCCACTCGGGATCTGAGAGCGCGGATATCGTCGGCTTCTGCAGCGCTGGCAACAGTGCGAGTATGTCATCCAAATGCTCGCGGGCAACATTCATCATCAACCCGACCTTGCCTTCCGCGTTCAGACACGACAGCAACATCAGCGAAATGTTGTCCAGCTTGTTCTTCTTCCAGGTATCCTGGTAAGCATCTTTGTTGGCAATGAATCGCGTCGTGCTCTGCAAGACTTCGTCAACGATACGAAGGTCATTGGCACGCAGCGAGCTTCCCGTCTCGGTGACTTCGACGATCGCATCGGCAAGCTTGGGTGGCTTGACTTCGGTAGCTCCCCACGAAAACTCGACGCGCGCCTCGACGCCGTGCCTTTCCAGATATCGCCTGGTGAGTCCGACAGCCTCGGTGGCGATGCGTTGACCTGCCAAGTCCTTGACGGTCTTGACCGGCGAGTCATTTGGCACACACAGCACCCAACGCACCGGTCGACGGCTCACCTTGGAGAACACCAACTCGCAAACCTCAACCACATCGGCTTCGGTTTCCAGCACCCAATCATGCCCAGTGATACCTGCATCCAGCACCCCTTGCTCGACATAACGCGCCATCTCCTGGGCGCGAATCAACAGGCATTCAATTTCGTCATCGTCGATCGTTGGATAATACGATCGAGATGAAAACTTGATGTTGTATCCGGCCCGCTCGAACAGGTCTGCGGTTGACTGCTGTAAACTGCCGGCGGGTATCCCCAACTTTAACTTTTTCGTTTCGCTCATCACTTAGTTTTTCTTGTACACCTGCTTTGGATCGAATACCCGCTCGCCGACGATCGTTGGTTCGTCCGCACCTGGGATGACTTGGCGAAAGAAGCAACTGCGGTACCCTTCGTGGCAGGCCGCTCCGCCGATTTGGTTCACTTTGATCAACAGCGTATCGGCGTCACAGTCAAAAAAAATCGACTTCACTTCCTGAACGTTGCCACTCTCTTCACCTTTTCGCCACAACCGATCACGACTGCGGCTGTAGTAACAGACTCGACCGGTATCAAGCGTTTCGGCATACGCTGCTTCGTTCATGTACGCCAGCATCAGCACATCACCGGACGTTTCGTCCTGCGCGATCACCGGAATCAAGTCACTCTTACTGAAATCGGGCCCGTTCACCATTCACTCCTGAGAGATTTTGTTTTGCGTAGGCGGGCTTGTCGACCGTCATCGGCCTAGCCCGCATATTGCATGTAGGGTGGGTCAAATTCGCGTAAGTCCTTGGTGGGTCAGCGCAAACGGGTCGAACTTGAAATCGCACTCTGTTCTTCGGGGAGGAGTTTTCCGCGAATGCCGACCCACCTTTCTTCGATGTTTGCTTGACGCCACCCTACCGAGAGTGGAGAGGATAACAGCCCCATCGTCCGCAGCCAACGCACCCGGTTTCTTACTTTGGCTCGACGTACCAAATCGTGCTTCGTCCCGGCTCGTAATGAGTGATGAAGCCCTTGCCGAGCCGTTGCAGGAGCGGCCATCGCCATGGCAGGCTCTTGCCCAAGGGGTATTTCTTACCGTCTGGAGTCATCAGCTCTCGGTCGCTGCTGATCAAGTGCCGGCCGACCTTGATCAGGTGAGGTCTGGGATAGGGAAGCTGGAACGATTCGGTGTAGGGGCTGATGAACGTGGGCACGGGAATCCCGGTCGGGCCCGCTGCGTGAGCGAATTCCGGTAACTCAGTCACCTCCAACGATTGGCGGTCGACCCACGCGATCTTGTGCTCCGCGTTTCTGTGCAGCAGCAAGCCTCCGTCGGCCAGCGAAACATCGACTTGAGAGTCAGAAATTTTTTGATAGCTGTCGTTTTCTGGTTCGAATCGCCACAGCCCCGTTCGCTCTTTCGGTTGCATTCTGTCCTGGATCGTCATCCACAAACAGCCATGTTGCATGTCGGAAAGCAGGTGTCGGACAAGGAAACTACCGTGCGTCGAGGGGGTTCTTTGGGCGAACGGAGTTGGACGATGCCAACAGCTGAAACCGATCGTTCACGGGATCGTAGCTTCCAAACGCATCTTCGTAGGCGATGTACAGGCGATCTTTGCACCAAGCGATCCTGCTGATGACGTTCGACGCAGCACCCTGTTGTTCCTTCAAAACTTTCACCGATTTGCGCGTTAGCATCGTGAAGCCGGGTACCTTGCCGTTCCTGCTGCTAATAAAAACAGCTTTCGAACCGACTGCCATTTCCAGGGGCTGATACCGCCGATAGCCACCGAAATCGGGCCCAAATTTGCGCGGCCTTCCACCAGCCAAGCCGATCCGCTCGACCGATGTCATGTCGTTGGGAAAGCGACCAGGCGAGCACGATGGAGCCGCCGCGATTGTCCGCCTGGGAACCGTGATCGATGCGAAGCGTATGAAGTCTCCGGTTGCGGGGGATGTCCGTCAACCGAATCGGAAT
The DNA here is from genome assembly GCA_963714715.1 of Pirellulaceae bacterium. Lineage (GTDB taxonomy): Bacteria > Planctomycetota > Planctomycetia > Pirellulales > Pirellulaceae > JBFJVZ01. The sequence goes on from CAVQPV010000015.1 coordinate 29,267, forward strand.
CACTCGATAGTCTTGCCACGGTCCCGGTGCGTGCTCGAGCGAAAACTCGGGAACACCCTGGAATGGGGATTCACTTTTCGGCACAAATTTTCCTAGCTTCGCCAGCATCAGGATGGTCGTCGACGCCGTGTTCGCCTCGTGGTCCATCTTCAACAGGCCGATCATACGCCGCGAGACCTGCGCGGCTTGTTCCGCTGTCAGTTTGCCGAGATGGTCCGCGATCTCATTGCCGAACACTAAGACTTGCGACGGATCTGCCTGTTGCTCCGCCCGCTCAAGCAGCTGTTGAAAGTACGCGTGCACTTCGCCATTTGACAATCGTCCCAACGCCGCGCGGCGCAGCGGTAAGTCGACGTATTTGGCGTCGACCGGCGGCAGTTCATGCAGGTAGGCGACCAGGTTTTGGGCGGCTTTCCGACCCCGCCGTCCCGGCAATTTTGTTCGTGCTCGCAGCTCGCCGCCTGTGCGAACGGCTGATCCAATTCTTCCAATCTCTGGGTCCACGCTGCAAAGTTATTGACCATCCAGCGGTCCGATGAATCGGCCGAAGCAACACGGTCGATCGCGACGACCAGTGACCGCACCATTTCGTTGTAATAGGGATGACTCACATCCCGGGGGATGCCGGCCGCCTCTCTTGAAACTGAATGCCGCACGCAAAAGTTCGGCGACCCGATCGGCTGGGTCGAGCGTATTGGTGGGCCAACTTACTTCCAAGTCAATCGCTTCTAACAATGTGTCAAGTCGATCAAGCGGGGCATGGGTCGTGTATTCAAGTTCCTTTTCCAGAATCTGTTTGCGCAGGTTGCTGACCTCAAGGAGCAATTCTTTTTCTTCGTCTGACTCGGGGACAGGTGGATTCGCGTAAGAATAATAGATCGGAGACGATGTTCGCTTTGGAAACTCGGGTTGGTAAGCTCGTACGTATCGCAAGCGGAGTTCGCTGCGGCGGCGATCTGCCAGCAGCGATTCAAGCGACTGCTTAGCGATCGTTTTTCTGTACAACAGACTCGCATTGGCTCCGATCGCTGCCAGCAATCGTTCTTGTGTTCGTGCCAAGGCAAGCGCCGCCTCGGCCATCGCCACGGACTCTTCATCGCGCAACCACCTGGATCTTCGATCCAACGTCTGGGCTTCCAGTTCTGGTGCGACCGGTTCAGCATTTCCCGTGTGCTGACCCACTGCTTGCAGCACGCGCTCGACAATCAACGATCGTGCGTCGATCGGTTCACGTGACGGTACCTCGATTTCGAAGCTCGCGGATTTCCCACCGCCAGGTGAACCGATCTCGCACGTTGCGAGGATGCCTTTCCCGTCTGCTGTGCGACGGACGCTCGTTTCCAATAGCCGCGTCGCACCGCGCAGTCGAAGTTCCAGGCCACTCAAGTCGCTCTCGGCGGTCAGTCGTTGCAGATCGCTCCGCTCGAGCACCACGAATTCCGGGCGACGGTAGAATTCGGCTGCTACCAACGCGGTCAACGCATGGCAATACGGTTTCAGCAGATGTCCGGGCTCGCCGCTAATGATCGGTACGACACTGATCAGTCGCAGCTGTTCGCTCGGAATCGCAAGGGTCGCACTTGCCGCTTGCAATTCTTGCCGAATCGCCGCAACTTCAGCGTCGATATCGGAACTCTTTAGCACCGCATCGAACAAGCGAACCGAAGTTCTGGTGTCGATCAGTCGTACGCGCAGATGCTGCTGCCTTTGTCCCTTGGCTTCGGGGCAGTTGATGATCACCAGCGCATCGGCTTGACTCAATTTTCCGAACCGGATGGCGCGATCGCGCTGGACGAGTCCGCTTGCATTCAGCTGGAGTTCGTCGAGCACGCGACTGATTTGGTCGCGCTCGACCAACTGCACGTTGCTCTCGCTGGAGAGTTCCGCGGTCAGCAGATCCGCCAGCGGGCGTGCGTTCGCGTCGGCAGCAACGATTGCCCAGCGATGCGTTGAATCATCGGCCCGCTGTGCGCGGAGCGTTTCACAACGCCAGACGAGCAAACTGGCGATGATCAGAGCAGAAGTGAACCTTGCTTGCCAACTCCGCTGCGACATCGGTTTGTTCCTGTGACTCAAGAATGGCATTTTAAAGTCAGACGAGGACTTCACAGTTGCTGATCGCTCGGCAAACTTTGCGTTTCGTTCGCGGCAGGGACAACGACGGCCAGTTGCTGCACTACTGCTTTTGCTTGTCTTTCTTCTCGCTCTTGGACTTCACCAGTTTTGGCAAGATACGTGTCGAGATATTGGCTGCCGCTTCTTGTAGCGCGGTCTTGCCGGCGATCTGCTCCGTCAAATCAACACCGATCGCGACGCCGCGGTCGATGGCGATGATTTCGCCTGTCTCGCGTTGGATCGCTTTCAGCTCAAGACGTGCTTTCACGGAGAGCAAGTTTCCGTGCCGCGCGGCAAATTCACTGAAGCCTTCACCGACAAGCAGGACGTCCGCATCCGCCTTGCTGCCCGTTTCTGAATCAATCACTTGGAAGCCAAGTTCACGGCAGAACAGCGAAATCTCGGTTTCGGCTGCCGGATCAAGCGTGGCTTGTCCCACGTGTCGCTCGTCCACACTGACAAACACCGATGGTCGCTCGCCGTCGCCGATTTGCTTCTTCAGCGCTGCGATTTGATCTTCACGCGATTTTACTTCCGCAACAAGATCTGCTGCTTTATCGACGATGGTCTTGCTGACTTTCTCGCCAAGCTGCTCGGCCAACACATCCAAGTCATCACCCACGTTTCCTTTTACCGACGCACCAAACACTCGGCTCGTTTCTGTGCCAATCACTTTGGCCACCAAATAGAGTTTGTCGTTGACTTCCATCACCGAACCCGCCACCAGGATTTTCGCGCCCGTCAGTTGCCCCACCTTGGTTGCCGCTCGCGGGTTGACGATCCCCGAAATATTCAACTGCTGTTCGTCAAGCAGCTTGGCGAGATCCTCGCGTTCAACAAGATAAAGCTCAGGATTGACGACCAAGTTGGCAAATAATAGATCGGTCACTTTGTTGCCAAGTTCACTCACCTCGCGGCCGCGTTCCTGAAACGGAAAAACGGCCAGCGGATAGACTTCGGCTTGATCTGCATCCTGGCCGAAGGCAGGTAGCGAGGCGAGCGCGACGCACCACAAGCACAGCATGCGACACGCAGACAGAATGCCGGGGAAAGATTGGGGAAACATGATCGTTGTCCTTTATTCTTCGATGACTTCGGTTGATTGATCTGTGTTGTCAAGTTGCTCGAGCAGTCTGGCCAGCATGAACCGTGGAGTCGGCGTTGCATCCCAGCAATCGACAAGTCCCAGACCACAGAGGATCAGTTGTCCGTCAGGATCACTGTACTCGGCCTGCAGCCAAACCCAACCCTCGCGTGGCGGCCCAATTTTGACAAGCGTTCGATTGCCCTCGGCGACGATGTTCAGACTGACGGATTTCGCACTCTCCGCATCGGCCCAAACGTGTGGATCGAGCCGTTTATCCAGTTGCTCAATTCTATTTGACCCGCTGAGCAAGATTTGCTTGGGTCTTTTTCCGACAAATTGATCGCTGCCCGGTAAATCAAATGCGCACTGCTCGGGCGCGAACCACAAAACTCTGCGGCCGGCTGCAGCCAGTGACACCAGCGTTTCAGCGATCGCGGTGCGGTTCACTCCTTCGGCGACGATCACGATGCCGCTTTCGATCGCTTGCAAGCCAGCAACCGAGCGAATCTCTTCACAGGGAATTCCCGCCGATTCAAAGATTTTCGTCGTCTTGCCCACTGGATCGAACAACTGCAGCTGCAGCTGTTCGATCCAATGGGTCCGATCAACGAAGGGATCTGCCGAAAACACCCACAGTTCCCGCCGATAAGTTGCCGACGGCTCTTGGTTTCCCGCTTCGTTGAAGCTGGCCGACAAAACCGCTGGTTGAATCACGCCGTCTTTGATGTGAGGCATTGGCAGCCGCAGCGTGATGGACCTCGGTTTCGCAGCAGCGGCTTTGACCGCTACCTCACCACGGGCAAGCCCGCGATGCAGTGAGGACAATTGCCAGGTTACTCTGCCATCGATCGCTTGTTCGCTATTCAAATTCAACCGGAACGAGACCTCATCATCCGAAAAGAATGTCGATTGAGTCGTCTGGGGCTCGAACGTGACGACTTCGTCCGCCGATACCAGATGGCCCCACGCGGCAAGTATCAGAACGAAATCTGTGATCAGAGCTAGCTTGCGCTTTGCGTAGCGGTCTTGAGCGCCATGCAAGTAGCATCGCCCGCTGATCAGACTTCCCGGCTTTTTGCAGTTCGCGTTACGAACCATTTTTTAAATCATCCTCCAGACGTGGCTGACGAGAACCGGCGAGGATCCAATAGCCGCGGAGCCGCGATAGCAGATAGCCTGGGGTGAACCGACCGAGCGTCAGCGAGTGTCGGTGTAACCCCAGGTAGGATGACCGCCAACAATTCTTCGCGGCTCGATTTGGCGGCGAAGCCGCCAAATTGAGCCGCGAAGAGGGTTTGATCGGCGGCGACCTGGGGCTGCGATTGACTCGCTGGAGCTCGCCACAGAGCCCCCAGGCTATCTGCTGCCGCAGCTCCGCAGCTAAAACTCCTTCATTCAAAACCAACACAGACGTGTACACCCAGAGCCGGGACGGTCGGCGGTCGGGGAGGGTTCTTTCGCCGGCATCATGTGGTGGTCATTTCCAGCAAAGAAACCGCATGAAACAATCGATATTCAACTCCGTCGACGTGCAAGGACTTTCCCACTTGGACGTCGCCTGGCGAAAGCAATAAGCTGTCGCTGAGCTGTCCAGGTTTACCGTCGTTCCATTTCAGGTCAACATCGCAAGCGACCAGCCCGTCCGGCAGCAGATACGCCCATGTTGTGAACGTGGCGTTGGGCTGCTCTGGTTCTTGAGAAAGGAATTGCACCACCTGATTGGTTCGCGACACGACGTCGGCGGACCAAACACGTTGCCAAGATGCGGTGGAAACAGAGCGCTTGGCCAGCACCAGACGCATGGCGACCGTACGCTCAGCGGCAATATCGCTTGCCGTTGGCCTTGCCTCACCACCGAGCACCACTTCGGATTCCGTTTCGGCAAACCAAACTCGTTTGCCATCAAACATGCGATCCAGTTCGGCCAACAAACTTTGCTTCTCAATTCTTTGCCCGTCGGAAATCACATCGATCGGATCGACCGCTGGTGGCGAAGCGATCCGGTTCGCGCCGTTTCTATCTTGCAGCGCGATCCATACGCCCGCGCCAGCGACCATCAGGAGCACAGCGGCCGCGGTCAAGGCAACCGTGCGAGTCGAGTCCCAATGCGACTGATTGGAGAGAACGACGGGTTGGTTCGCGGATCGTTCAGTGCGAAGTGATTCATTAACTTCGGCACTCAACCGTTCCAGCTGATCCGGCGAAGATTCATGTTCGGCGGACCAGCGGGATAAGAGTTGGTCGATATCGCTATACGGTTTTTCTGTCATGACTCGACACCATCATCGTTCACGTATGCTTTCAAGCGACTGCGTAACTGCTTCCTCGCTTCGTGGATCCTCCAGTGCATGGTTGCGACCGGGCATTGCTCGATTTCCGCGGCCTCGTCGGGCGAGACACCGTGAATCGCGGTCAAGACGATGGCCGCACGCAGTTTAGGCGTCAGCTCCTGGAGGGATGATTGAATCTGCAGATCAAGCTCGTTGCCGATTGCCACGTGCACGGGCGAATGTGCAAACGACTTGTCAACGTTCACCGCCGGCAACGGTTCCGCAGAGTGGCGTTTGTGTCGCTCCAGGAATGTGTAGGTCGTATTGAGCGCGATACGGGTGATCCAAGTGGACAGGCTTGCCTCTCCCTTGAATTTGCTAAGTCCACGAATCGCCCGGATCATGATCTCTTGCGTGATGTCGTCAGCGGTGGCGTGATCGAGAACCATTGGAAACACAATCCGCCTGACGTTGGGCAAATGCCGTGCGCACCAGCTCGCTAGCCAGTTCTTCGCGACCGGAATCGCAGAAATCCTCGCGGAGTTTTTCATCCGATTGCGTCAATCGTGAATCCCAATCGGTAGCAGCGAATCAAGATGCAGGAGATGCAGACGCCAAAACCAGGCGTTGTCATTGGTTTAGACTAAACCAATCAAGAATCCTTTGAGGAAAAAGATACCATTTCCCCGTTCGTGAAATTCGTGGCTTCAGCGAGGAGTACTTGTTGGCTTGTAACAGACTTCTGCGCCGTCCTCAGAGGGAGAAAGACGGGATTGTATCCGCCCCATGCCGTGGACCGCTGCACTCGTTCCGGATCGCTGCGAACGCACGGCTTGGCGGGTCCCTCGACGATTGCCTTTTTGGAGATCCATGCACGCAGGACAAACCCCCGATGAACCAACTTTCATCAAGGGGATTCGGGCCTCGATTGCTAATCAGCCGAATCCGCAAGTTGCGGATCATGATTGTCAGCGTTAGGCAGCGCGCCGGTAGCTAGTTGCGCGTTGGGTTTCCTGCTCGCCCGGCTTCCTCGCCAACTCGGCCAGTGCAATCGGCAGAGCTTTCACCAAATCGTCGGAGTTGATAGGCCCATCGTGCGTCGTTGTCTCCTGCGCGACATCCAACAACTTGTCGTGAAGGGCGGTAATCCAAGCGGCGGCCATATTTGCCGCCTTCAGCGTGATCGGGCGTCTTTGTTTCGATTTCACCGGTACTCCTCCCTGAATCCGAAGGTACTTCTGAGATGACTTGCTAGTGTCGTGTTCGACGGACGGGGGGAGAATGGCCAGAAAAAGCGGCCAGAAAGGCTAGAGCCGCGACACTTTGGGTACAGGAAAAGCGGCTGACGGAATTCTCGCAAGGATGCTCGGACAAGTTTCCCCGTGCCGTCCGTCGTCCACCCGGATTGGGATTCGCGGTCAGGGCTAGCAGAGACGCGTCGCGAAGCCGTCACAATCGCTCGCCTTATCGCGAACGTACCTTTCCGTTCAATCCGACGACACGACCGTTCACCCGGGTGCTCGTATTCGGTTTTAACTGGCTCTACAAAAAACCCGCATTCAGCGACGAGTCCGTGAGACGGCAATTTCTTGCCAAGTTCAATGAGATTCCCGGCGTCCACTTTAAGGACGATGTGCTGACGAAGCGGGCACGAATTCCATTCGAAAAGCTGACGAGCCCCGCGAGGCCGTGGCAAAGCTCAAGTCAGCAATCTCATCGTTGATTGGGCTCATCGCTTTCCCGCCTTCGGTTTAAGTCCGCTCGCTGTCGCAACGGCGGTCCTGGGATCATCTGGCCAATGGTGTTTGGCGTAGCGCCGTTTGAGCTCCTTCTTGATGACGACGTACGTTGTCTCCCAAAAGCTTTCCAAATCATCGGTGACCTGTTGGGGACGGTGATTCGGGCCGAGCAAATGAAGTTGCAGCGATACTTTTCCCCCTGCCACACGCGGCGTCTGCGTCCAGCCGTAGATTTCCTGGATTCGCACAGCAAGTATCGGTGATTTTCCCGGCGGATAGTCCAGTCGAATCCGATTGCCGCTGGGGACGACGATCGATTCGGGTGCCTGCTGGTCAAACCATTGCAATTGTTCGTAACGGAACATCGCTTTGAGATGGTCCAGCCAAGGCGCAAGAGAAAGGTCTTTAAACGACGTGCTCGTACGACAGAATTCGCGCAGAACGCTCTGCAGCGCGGAATCAACATCGGTCGGCAATTCTGGCGATGTCACTTGATCCGTCAGGAATCGCCATCGCGCAAGAAAACTGCCCAGCGACTTATCCTTGCTTGGCAAGATTTGAAATAGTTGATGGACTGCGTGGTCGAACAGCAGTTCGGCCGACTCTTGATCGGGTGTGCATTCGATCGGCGATTCGCTGATCAGCAGATCAAGAAAGTAGCGACGGGCTCTCGCGACGACCGACTTCAGTGGACGGATGAAAGAAAATCTCGCGTCTGGTCGCCAGTTGCTCCTCTGGTAACCAGTCTTCCTGTACCGCCGAGGCCATTCGCACCCGAGCTTCCTCGCCTTTACCGTCGACGCTGACGCAAACGAACAATTCACTGGTGCGCACCGCGGATGCACGGTCTAACTTCACGCCGCGGCCGCCGACCATCAATCCGGACGCCGATCCGGGCGATCTTCGTTTGGCCAAGCGATCGGGATAGGCCGCTAACAGGGCGCGGGACAATCGCTCCTCCAATGCCGGCTGATTCACATCAAGTCTGCTCGTTGATTCACGGTCAATCGATCGACGCAACTCTTTCGCCACGCGGGCGATGTTCTTGGCGGCCGCTGGATGGACGTCCGGATCGGGCTGCGCGGAAAAATGACGCTGCAGGCGAGCGACGCGATTGATCAGGTCGCTTTCGTAACTGCGGGCGATCCGTCAAGCGTTGTCTTGTCCGGAGGACCGATCAAACGGATCTCGTTCGGAAAGCAACGCCGCGGCCGAGAGCAGCTTCGTCGATGCAATGGTTCTGCTCAGCGGCGATCATCAATCGCGACAATCGCGGATGAATCGGAAGACGATTCATCTTCAATCCCAACTCGGTCACCACAAGCTGCCCGTCGACGGCGCCGAGCTGAACGAGCAACTTCTTGGCAGCCTCAATGGCGTGATCGGCCGGCGGTGTGATCCAAGGAAAAGCCAAGATGTCGCGTTCGCCCCATGCCGCCAGGGTAAGGATCGCAGTGGAAAGATCGGCACGGGCGACTTCTGGCGGTGAGTGTTCGGGGCGGCTTCGGTGTTGCGCCGCGGTCCATAATCGAAAACAGATGCCCGGCGCGGTGCGTCCCGCACGCCCGGCACGCTGATCGGCCGATGCTTTGGAAATCGATTGAAGTCGCAAACAGGGAATCCCAACCGATGCGTCGTGCTGTAGCACGCGGGCAAGTCCCGAGTCGATCACGCAGGTGATCCCGGGGATGGTGATCGACGTTTCCGCGATGTTGGTCGCCAGCACGATCTTGCGTCGATCCGACGGTGCCAGCACGGCGTCCTGGTCAGCAGGCGAAAGGTCGCCGTACAGTTTGCAGAGTTTGAGATTCTGCTTGGCGGCGATGACCTGCGATCAAGTTCCCCGTTTGATGGATTTCGCCGACACCGGGCAGGAAAACCAGCAGGTCACCGTTGGTGCTGCTCAGGGCTGCGGTCAATTCGATCGCTAACCTTAGCTGCGATCGCAGCAGCACGAGAGCCGTGAGTCGCGGGAGAACGAGTCGTCGTAGCGGACATCAACGTGATACGCTTTTCCCAGACTCTCGATCGTGACGGCATCGTCAATCAGTGTTTCGACCGGTTGGGTGTCGAGCGTCGCGCTCATCACGATGATTCGCAATTCGGGCCGCAGTGTTGTGCGGACGCGATGCAACATGCCCAAGGCGAGATCCATTTCGAGCGAACGTTCATGGAATTCGTCCAGGATGACACAGCTAACGTCTTCCAGCAGCGGATCGCTCGTCAGTCGTCTGAGCAGAACGCCGGTCGTCATCGCGATCAGCCTGGTTTGTGCCGACACCTTTCGGTCGAAGCGGACGTGATAGCCGTAGGTCGAACCGATCGACTCGCCGGCAAGCTGACTCATGCGATGGGCAGCTGCTCGGGCGGCGATCCGCCGCGGCTGAAGCAGCAAGATTCTTCCCTCTGGCAACGCATCGCTGTGCAGCAATGCCGGAGGAACACCGGTCGTTTTTCCAGCGCCCGGGGGTGCTCGCAAGATGACACCCTGCCCGGCCCGAATCGCGGCAACAACGTCGGGCAAGCAATCGTCAATGGGCAGGCTGTTGGGCATCGTTCCCCGACGGATGGCAAAGCGTACGCGCGATCGTCATTGTGCATGAAACCCAGCGGCCAGAACAGGCGCGTGGTGACTCGGGCTTCGCCTTCAACTTGACGGTGTTTGGTCTTGAATGAAGGAGATTCAGCTGCGGAGCAGCGGCAGCAGATAGCCTGGGCCAGATTAGCGAGCTCCAGCGAGTCAATCGCAGCCCCAGGTGCGCCTGTCATGATTAGCCGATGGGCGTTAGCCGCGTTAGCCCCGGTTTTGTGGCGGGGAAAACCGCGGCTAACGCCGTGCGGCTGATTAGATCGACACGCCGCTGACGCTCGGTCGGTTCACCCCCAGGCTATCTGCTATCGCCGCTACGCGCGCTACGCGGCTATTCGATCCTTGCTGGTTCTCGTCAGCCACGTCTGGAATTTTGTGTAGAGACCCATGCCCAGAGGGAGAGTGAAGCAACAACTTAAAAACTGCACGACCTCCGATGCGAAGGGGGGGGTTGGTCGTTCTGGCCGAAGTCGCAATCGTCAAGGTACGCGACGCCGTTTTCCCAGCAATCTGTCTGCTCCAAAGGAGACGGAAGCTCAAGCAGACGCGCCACCGTTTTCTCGGCCAAGTGAAAATTCATGATCCGTTCTTCTCCTAGGAATCGCGAAAACGCCGCGAACGCAGGGGATACTGTATTCTGTCCAGTTGGTTGGGTTTAAGCCCAGTGTTTCCTGGGTTAGCATTGATCGTTGCGTCAAACGGTACACCCGCGAGTACGCCCGCTGAAACGCGCCTCGGGTGAGTACGCGTGTGACGCAAACGCTTGATATAAAATGATTGACAACACCAGCCCAGGTGGTGGAATTGGCAGACACAGGGGACTTAAAATCCCCCGGCCGGTAACGGCTATGCGGGTTCAAGTCCCGCCCTGGGCATTGCAAATGACGGTGTTTTCGGCAAATTGGCTGCCCGCTGACAAGGAGTCCAAATCCTTTTGGGCACCATCATGGGCACCACCTCTACAGGATCAGTTCCCTTTGAAACGATGCCGCGTGGATGACTTCGCGTCCGCGTCAAAGCGCGTTACCAGATATCTCGTGGTTGCCGTCGGCATCGATCGCACCAACGATTCGGTGCGTTCCACCCGGGCCACCTCGGCCGGGACGGTCGCCTCCTCCCGGTCCGCCACGTTGCTGAGCCATGACAGAGGTCGCGACCATCCCAAGGGCAAGAAATCCAGTTGATGCTTTTCGCATTGAAATGCTCCTGAACAAGGTTGAGTGAGGGTGAATGTGTGCGGACTGATTTCGCACATGTCTTTTGTGCTCGACGAATCAGGTTCCTGCGTCCGTTGGTCAATGGGCCTTCATTTCGAACTGGGGGGCCAAAAAAATCTGCGAACAAATCAGAAAGATCAGCGGTTCGGTAGTGGACGAGGCGACGAGTCCCGAAACAGTCGTCGCCGGGGACTCGTTGCCTCGTCCACTACAAAACAGGCTACGGCTGGTGAGCTTTGATCAGATTTAGTGCTGCAACGCGACGTCGATCGAGCTGTGACGTCAAAGACATCGTGTAACGCGAATGACCTTCGAAGCTTCGCGGTTAATCTGCGCTCCTTCGACCAGGTCAAACCAGGGAGGCTCCGGGCTCTGAAGCGATCGATGCCCCGATACTGCGAGTAATTCCTGTATTGCAGCGTCCGAACGTTTGAGTGCCTCGGAAAACGGTGAACGGTTTCACGCAGCCTGAAATGTGTTACCGCTGTGACCGAAGGTGTTTGCTTCTCTCGATAGCGAACTTTCGAAGCGACATCTGCTCGTCGGCCTTATCAGTGTCCGAGCGAGTTACCGCGACAAACGCTTCGTAGGTGCTCAGCTTTCGTGTATCGGCTTTAACCAGCGAGTCGACCAAGTCGCGGTAGTTGTCGACAACGGGGCCTAATTTTTCCCAGGCCAACGAGTCCTCGACAATTCGGTCCACGTACTGCAAGTAACGCTCGCGCAACTTTGGAATTGCCAGCAATCGACTTCGTAGCGGCATTCGATCGTTATCCAGACCGACCAGTGGATCCAAATCAACTCCGCCCCGTCCCGGTCCGCCCCGTCCTGGTCCGCCGGGTCCTGGTCCGCGGCGCCCGCGAGGTCCACTGTCACGTGGTCCGCCTTCGTCGCGTTGGTTGAATTGTCCGCCCTCACGCGGAGGCGGACCAAATCCGAATCCGCCAAATCCACCTCTTCGGTCACCGCCAGGCCCTCCACGACCTGGGCCGCCTCCGCGATTCGCTAACGCGAATGCTTCGTTCATGTCGTGAGGGATCAGGTGGAATTTGCCATCTTTGTCTCGGAATAAGTTGTAGTCACTTGCGCGCGTCCAATAGCCGTCGCTGTTCACAAGTACGACGTCCAACGCCAGAAACCTAAGCGCGCCATCAATGTCCAAAATCGGATCGAGCGCCAATTCGAGCTGATCGAGCGGCGTTTCGTTGAGCGTCTTGCAAAGCTGGATCAGGGCATTCCAAGCTTTCTTGCCGTCGTTGGACTTCATTTCAAAGCGAGATTTGTATTCCTCAAGATCGTCACCCAGATAACGAAGCCCGCCATCGCCATGGGGACTGCTACTGACCTTCCAACGCGTTCCTTTTGAACCACCGAAGTTCTCGGCAAGAAACTGTTTGTCAAACTGCTGTACGCTATCGTAGAGCCCCCAACTCTCACCATTCACAACCTTATGTACAAAATTGGCTCTGGGAGCGGCGATGTGTTGACGAGCGATGTGCGAATAGACGACCGAACTCATCATCGACGGATCGCCGTGGCAGTTGAGCAGGTTAAGCGTCTTGTAGCCATCGATCCGCTGATCCTCGTCTGCCATGTCCAGCGAAATGTTGAAGGATCGTTTGCTGCCGCGCGAAACATGTCCATACGACGACGCGCCACGCCGAATCCAAATACGCCACCCCCAAAAATCTCCGGGCGGCCCTGGAGGCCCAGCCGGACGGTCCAGTAACTTTTCAGCATCCAAAAGCAATCGTTGCGCATCTGCCGAGCCTGTTGGCGCGATCAAGCAGGAGCGGATCGAATTGATGCTCAATGCTGGCGAATCGTCAACGAGTGGCGTCATGAAACGTGAATACATCGCGCGGTAGTCATCTTCCCTATCCGTCAAATAGAAGATCGCCGCCGCGCCCTCCCATTGACGGCTGTCGATCGGAGCCTCCAATTGCATCGCTTCCGAGAAATCTCCGGCCGCTTCGTCCCACAACAGCAGTCTCGCTCTCAATGCAGCTCTTTGCACCCAAACGAGATAGTAATTCGGTACCAAAGCAACCGCCTCGCACCATCAACGCTGAAAGTCCCGAAGGACTTCGCGAACTATTTCGCGTTACGGGGGAACGCTTGCCGATTGTCAGCGCACATCGTGGCGGCGCGGGTCCGGAACTTCCCGAAAACAGCATCGCCACCTTCGCCGCCACGCTGCGAAACGGATATGCCATGCTGGAAATTGATCCACGAGTGACGCGTGATGGTCAAATCGTCGTCATTCACGACGCGACGCTCGACCGGACGACGACCGGGCAAGGCCCGATCAAAGAACGAACGCTGGCCGAACTGAAACAGCTGCGACTGAAGGACAGCAACGGCGACGCTACCAACTATCAGATCCCAACACTCAGCGAAGTGTTCCGATGGGCACGTGGCAAAGCAATTCTCGTCATCGATGGGAAAGACCTTACGATTGCCGATCGCGTTCGACAGATTGAGAAGCACAACGCTGAATCCTACGCGATGGTGATCGTGGGCGGCGTAAAAGCAGCAAAGGAGTGCTACGTGCTGAATCCGGACATCATGATGGAAGTGTTCGTTCCCGATCGACAGCGATTTGATGCGCTGGAGGCATCGGGAGTTCGGTGGAGCAATGTCATCGCCTTCGTCGGACACCAACCAACGAAAGATCGGGAATTACTTCGGTTGCTACACGAGCGAGGTGTATCGACCATTGCCGGCACATCTCGAAACCTTGACCGGGAATTGGCGATAGGGCCGGAGCAGGATGGAGAACTGGAGTCAAAGTACCGCGAATTGCTGGATCGAGGCATCGATCTGATCGAAACCGATTTGCCACGTCGAGTCTGGCCGTTATTGTATCGCGACGTTGAGATTCCTGAATCGAAGCATGGGTTCTTTAACCGGCGTTCGTCGGTTCAATAGAGTTCCCGGCACAATTTTTGTTGGCCCTGCACTCAACCGAATGACGCATTGACCCTCGATAGAGAAGTCTCTCCTACTTCAGTTTCGGCAATTGCAATCTGGGCGGGTTCGACGAGAGAGAGTTTGACAACCCTTGCAGCGAATCCGTTGTATCCTGTGAACCCCGGAGTCGTTGGCACAAGCAAGGCAGTCTTCATGACGCCACCACATGAACGGGATATGCGTGAGTACTGAGAACGTCGAATCGATCGTCGTCGGCACAAACCCGGAGCAGTTGCCGATTCCGGATCACAAGTTGCATGGGTGGACGCATTTTGCCGGGTTGTATGCGGGTGAGCACGTAGCTGCGACGGAATTCGTTATCGGAGCCACCTTCGTCGCGTTGGGAGCAGCGACCGTTGACATTCTGATCGGCTTGTTGATCGGGAACATTCTCGCCATTCTTAGCTGGACGCTGATTACCACTCCCATTGCCGTGCAGACTCGGCTGAGTCTCTACACGTATCTGCACAAGATCGCCGGCGATTCGATGAGCGATCTCTACAACGCGGCCAACGTGCTGATTTTTACCGTCATTTCCGCAGCGATGATCACCGTCTCATGCACGGCCGTTCGCTTGCTTTTTAGTAAATTGCCAGTGTTTTTGATTCCGACGATCCGCGAAAACTTGCGGCGGGACGCTAGGATGGCCGCTAGCCGCAATGACGAGAGACCGCCAAGGACTTTGCGGACGATCTACGTCGCGTCCTGGACGGTGAGCCGACCATCGCACGACCGCCAACATTGCTCGATCATGGCGTTCGCTTGGCGACAAAGTATCGTGGCGCAGTCGCCACGATTGCAGCTTTTTGTGTCCTTGCACTCGCCGGCTTCGCAATCAGCAACACTCGATTGGCGGCCCAGAAACACGTCTCCGGTGATAATGCCACACTCGCAAAGCGCAACGAGGGCATCGCGCGCGAAGCGATCGACCGCCTGGGAACTCAAATGGCACTCGCAACGACGCTCAACAACCTCGGGCGGATGCTGACCGAGTCCGAAAACACAAACGAAGCTGAAACTGTGTTTCAGCGGGCGATCGAATTGCTTGGGCCGGTAGTGGACGAGGCAACGAGTCCTTCCAATCCTGAGCAACCGAAAGGACTCGTAGCCTCGTCCCTCAGTTCACGTTCATCGGAAGATTCGTCTGGGAACCAAACTTTCGTCTTTAAGCAAAACTTGACCAAACCCAGCATCAAGGGCACTTCGATCAGCACTCCCACAACAGTTGCCAGTGCTGCCCCAGACGACAATCCGTACAGCATCGTTGCTGTTGCGATTGCCACTTCAAAATGATTCGACGCACCAATCAAGGCTGTTGGTGCCGCGGACTCGTACGTGAACCCCATCGCTTTGCTCATGCCGTAGCCAAGTGCAAAGATCACAAGCGTCTGAATCGTCAACGGAATCGCGATCCAAAGAATCGTGAGAGGGTTTTCGACAATGGTTTCACCTCTGAAGGAAAACAACAACACCAACGTAGCAAGCAGCGCCGTGATCGTGATCGGCGTCAGGAAATGCAAGAACTTGTCGCGAAACCAAGCTTCTCCCTTGGTCGCGATCAGCCATTTGCGTGACGACATAACCGGCTACCAATGGTAAGGCGACATAGACTCCAATCGACAACAGCAACGCTTGCCAAGGAACCGGAAGCTGACCGACGCCGAGCAGGAACCCACCTAGGATTCCGTAAAGAACCAACATGGTCAGCGAATTGATTGCAACCATCACCAGCGTGTGACCGTCGTTCCCTTTCGCCAAAAATCCCCAAACCAAAACCATTGCCGTACAGGGGGCGATGCCTAGCAAGATGCAGCCAGCCAAGTAGCTTCGCCACAGCGGAACTTGCAGCATCTTCACACCGTCGACCAACACGACTTCGCCGGCACCATACGACGCGCCGACCTCCAGATTGCTGCCCAGTGGGGCTTTGACGTGATCGACCGCATCGGGGCCGATGAATCCAAGAAACAGCGTGCCGAGAAAGAAGCTGGCGATCGCGTACATCGTGAACGGTTTGATGGCCCAGTTAAGAAATAACGTTAAGCCAACAGGGCGAATCGCTTTCCCGGCCCTCACGACCTCGCCAAAGTCGATCTTGACCATGATCGGGTACATCATGAAGAACAAGCAAATGGCGATGGGAATCGAAATCACAGGAGCATCGTTGACGTAGATCGCCATGGCATCGAGTGACTTGGCGGTTCCAGGCGCGATTTTGCCGAGCAAGATCCCGGCGACGATGCACAAGCCCACCCAGATGGTCAGGTAGCGTTCAAAAAAGCCAATGCCTTTGCTGTCTGTAGAACAAGTGTCGGGCGTGCTCATACTTCCTTCTCGTTACAGTGAAGATCAATCGTTTATCGCGGCTAGCCGATCAGAGTTAGCAAAAAAAATGCGGCGTCAGAGTTCGGCCACAAACGCCTTGAGCTGCTCGAGCCGTTGGGGGTTGATGCAGTAACAAACCTTCGGCCCATCCACCTCGCCTTGGATTAAGCCTGAGTCTTTCAAGATCTTCAGATGCTGAGACACGGTCGATTGAGCCAGTGGCAAGCAGTCGACGATCTCACCGCACACGCAGGCTTCACGACCGATCAGCAACCGCACGATCTGAACGCGAGCCGGATGAGCGATCGCCCAGCCAAGCTTGGCAAAGTCGTCTGCCGTCGGATCGGCTTTCAACTTAACGGGTTTCGAGTCGCAGCGTCTTGAAGTCGTTTTGCTCTTCGCCATGCGAGATTCCTGAACGTCAGCCGTCGCCATTACCGTTTATCGTCGATTGACGATAGCCGCTGCAGGCGAATCCGTCAATGGCGTCGATTCTGAATGAAATGAGCGGTAGCAGCTTGAAGCGCCGAGTCGATTTCATCGATGCCAGCCTGGCAACTGCGCTCGGCTATCGAGCAGATCTCAAAAAATCATCAATGACGTAGCAGTACGCGTACTGCTCAGAGCTGACGATTTGTTCGAGCCGGTGTTTGAGTGAATCACCAAGGACCTCAGGATGTCGGGTCAAATGCGATAAGAACTCAGTCAACTGAGATTTGCTCATCGATTCGATGTGGTCTCCGAGACATTCGGTGGCTGACCGATCTGCTTGGCTGAGTCTTTCAATCAGGACAGTTCTTTGGTCAACGTTCAGACGTACGAATTCGCTGTAAATCGTCTGAGTCAACTCGGGGGATTGCCAAATTTTCTCGGGCGTCCTCGAGATGATGCTTTGACAAACGCTGGGTGGTCCGCTTCGGAACAGTTGCAAGACACGCGGCAATTGCCTTTGATAATCCAACTCTTCCATTCGCTTGAGCGAATACACTTGATAGGCCGACCGATCCGACTCCAGTAGTCGCTTCTTGATTTCAGGTCCATAAACCGATTCGAGATGGTGTTGCATCCGACCGCTTAGCTCACAGCGGTGGGCGAAACGCCAAATCGTGTGGCACGAGTACAAGGCGCCACCCACGACCGCATCTGCGATTTCTTTCGAGGTCGCTCCCGACCAACCATCCACGACGGCAGAATTCGTCTGGTTTGCCTGTGGCGTTCGCTGGATCCCCGAATCGATTAGTTCCTTAATCGGTCGTTGCCCCAGAATCGAATTCTGGTCCAGCAGAATCTGATGCAGTTTCCAACCATCTTGACGATCAAACGGAATGTCATCGTGCTTCAGCAGAGGTTGACCTTTGGGCGTGCCATACCCGACGTAATTCCCGACGAGATCCCAGTACAGATCGATCTGGATTGACTGGCAGACGTTGTCATCACAGACAGGCATGGTCGCCGAGGTGAAGAACATCATCGGAGCCTGGTCGGCATCCACCAGTAGCTGAATCTTGTACGAGCCGCCCTGTCCAGCATCGTCCCATCGGAAGGCTTCGTTCGCGTGTTGCACGACAAGAACATGGTCTGATAGCTCACAATACTGAGGCTTATAGGAATCCGCAGCAGCGAAATTAGCAAGCACTCCTATCCAGATCGGACCGAGCAATAGATGAATGAACGAGAATTTACTCACGGTAAGCTCGGATCTCATAGATTCTTGCAGACTTGTCGCCATGGGTCGCATCGATGTTCACTCGTAGCCGCCGCGTAGTGACGTCGGCAAAGCGATGTCGGCGATAACGTTGGAAATTTCCTTCCTCCGAAGTCAAGACTTGCCAGCGGCCATCGACCTTGGCGATGACTTCATAGTCTCTCGCCGTCTGGGGAACTTTGGCCACAGTATGCCAACGTTGGTTGAGGTCGGTATCGAAGGTCAAGTGGATCGTGTTCAATGTGACCGGAGACGGCCAAGAGAGTTCGATCCATTGCGGCAGAGACTTTTCGGGATCCGAAGCCCACATGTTCGTTCCGTCCGTTGTTCGACGGGTTCGACCATTGTTGACGAATTCCGCTAAATATTTGTCTTGGTCTCCGGTGGCCGGCACGGTGTAAAGGGTCATGTACTGTGCTCCGTTGGCAACTTGGACACCACCCTCGGGCTTCAGACCGTAGGCACGATGGCTGCCGCGAGGTGCACTCGACATCAAAGTCCAGAACAGATCCCGTTTTCGGGGCATCCAAACCCAGGCGAACGGAGTCTCGACTGGCTGATTGAAATCGAATCGGACCCAATTACGTTTGCCCGGTGGCACCATCGCCGTTGCTGTGGCGAGATCCTCTGCCGCTGAAAAATCATCCCCACTGGCTGCCGTACGGAGGCCCATCGTCATCGACACCGGTTCACGTCGATGCGAAGCCATGTACACAAAGACCGACTCGATGTTCTGCTCAATCGGTGTGCGGAAGGACATGGCTCGCGAGGTGGTCATCTCAAACACATCGTTGACGAGGACATTTTCCTTGGTAAATCGTTGACTCGCCATCTCGCTGGAAGCAGTCGCGGTTGCCGCGCGAGCCAGATCGGCTGGATCTTCGTTGAAAACGCCGGGAATGGTTTGGTCCATCTTCAGCAATTGTTGCTGCAGATCGTGGATTCCCGTTCGTCCCAGCTCACGCGGTGTCTGGTGGCGAGTCAAGCACATTGCGGCTGCCGTGCCGGCTGCCTGGCCACAGGTCGCGAGCGTACTTTGCACACGTACCGAACCAAGCGCAACATGCGTGACGCTCATGTCGCGACCGGCGAACATGAGGTTTTCGATATTCCGTGAATACAGGCATCGGTAAGGGATCGTGTGAATCGGCACATGAGCGTTGTAGTCAAACGGGCCTTCGGGGCCGCTGTAGATGCCCCTGGGATGATGGACATCAAGCGACCAGCCAGCGTAGGCGATTCGATCCGCAAACAAGGTCCCCGATTGCGCGTCGTTCTGGTTCAAAATGTAATCGCCCACCAGACGGCATCCTTCGCGGCGTCCTACGTGAATCGGCACGACGGACAGTGCATAATTCTTGGCTTGTTCTTTTTGTGGCGAATAGTTCTTGACGTAGTCCCAGTAACCAAACGTGATTCGCAACAGTTCGTCCCGCGCACGCTCGCCATTGCCCATGTCATCGATCGTACCGGGGTGCTCCAGCCACCAATTTCCATTTTGAACGCTCTTGATCGCTCGTCCAAATGTGTTCGGATCTGTGAATTTCGGAGCCCAAGCAGGAGGAGTGTAGGGAGCGGCGTGGCCGGTATCGCTTGCCAAATAGCCACAACACTGGCTCATCAAGCATCCGCTCATGGTAATCTGGTCCGCAGTTTCCGGAGCGAGGCTCTCGTTGAATTCGCTGGCGGCTTCTCGTCCGAAACGCAGATCGGCGCCGGCGAAAACGCCGACCCAACCATCGCCCGTGCAATCGAGAAACATCTTCGCGCCGTAACGCGTGAGATAGCCTCGCTCGGTATTGATTGCGATCACGTTTTCGATTCTGTGCGGCGTCGCCATCTCAACATCGATCACGCGGGTGTTCAGGAACACGGTCAAGTTTTCCTCTTGCTCGCAGAGAATCCGATAGGCTTCGCTGTACCGTGGATGATCGTGAAACGCCTTGATGCGTCCCAGCTCTTCAATGATTCCGGTTTCGCGAGCGTCGGCGTGGTGCGAGGAGGCTCCATTGAAGCGGACGCCCAGTTCATCACTTCCGTTTCCACCGAGCACCGGTCGATCTTGGATCAAGGCGGTTTTCATTCCCATTCTTGCCGCAGTAATCGCTGCGGGGCCGCCGGCAGCACCGCCACCGACCACAACGATGTCGAAGTTACCGATGTCTTGCGGTTCGAGCGACTGGCCCGTCAGTCTGGCTCGTTCCTTTTGAACCGGATGCAGCCGACCTGGTGACGAGGCCACGGGAGCAGAGTCCCAACCTTCACTGAGCGGACGATAGTTCGCATCGGTGGTCAGCAAGATCGCGTCACAGCGGCCGTAGTATCCCGTCGAATCAACCAGTGATATCGTCGTAGCGCCCTCGGGAAGTTGGACCTCGCCAGCCGTCTCCCAGATCCAAGCATCGCTCGTTGCCGCTCCAAAAGTCTTCTTGAGTTGTCGGCCATTGATTCGAAGTTGGAAACGCCCTGGAGCGTGCTTGCCAAGCCAGTTTCGAGCTCGGACCCAAACGTAGTACTGGCCGGCCGAATCGACTTGCACCTGAGTCTTCGCATCTTCGACGGGAGTACCAATGCCATTGGCGATCAGATAGGCCGATCCCATCAGGTGGACATATTGCGTGTCGAGCGTCCAGCCTCCGTAGTGATCGAAAGCTTCCGCATCAATCCATAGGAAACACGGCTCGGTGTCCCCCGGAGCATCCGCAAGAAGCGGGCATGTAACAACAAACTGCGCTGCGAATAAACACAGGAACACGATGCCGACGCGAGGTGCCAGCGATTTCGCAGGGTAAAAGCGGGCATTGTTGATCATGGTTGGAAAACCACCGGAATGGAATTTGGGGGCATCAGGGACGCGACGTTAGATGGCCAGGTATCCCAGCATTGTGTCTGTGCGGAAACGGGTCGGCGCTGATTTTAGTGGATTCCACTGTCGCTAAGTTGGTTGAAGATTGTGCTCTTGGACACTTTCCATGTACCAAAATGCTCGTTTCACAAGGGGGTCTCGCAAGGCACGCAGACCGATAGCCCTCGATTCGTATCAACCAAGTACAATTGGTCAATCAGACGCGCCACAGGGTGCCGGGCGGAGGTCAACTGGGAAATGTAGACTCATGCAATCGGCTTCGTCGACGACCAACACACTCTCTACCTAACACGAGCTATTCCATGTCATCACGGACTTCTTGGTGGGCGGCTCATTGGATTGTCATGAGCGTGTTACTGCCGGTTGGTGTGGTGCTCTGCAAGATGGCAGTGGCGGATGAACCACATCGAGTGTCGGAAACTCCCCTCACGAGAGTACGCACCGCTGAAGTTTCGCCCAAGCCAGAACGGACCACTTCAGACTGGGATGGATCGAACGACTGCCTCGCCCCCGTCTACAACAAAGCGACTTACAAGGTGACCGTGACGAGAGGTGTGCCCTATGCGCAAGGGATGACGTACCATCCGTCCGATCAGACGCGATGCTTTCCTCGCAACCTGACCCTTGATGTCTACCAGCCTGCAGACAACCATCAGCAGATGCGGCCCGTGGTTGTGTTGATTCACGGAGGCGGCTTCTGGACTGGCGATTCGTTGATGGGTTCCATGGTAAATGGGGCGCAGTACTTTGCCCAACGAGGTTGGGTGTGCTTCTCCATCAATTATCGCCTGTATGGAGATTTTGCGATTGCACCCAACGGTTGGCCCGACAATCGACCAACTTACTCGGCAACACGGGATGCGAAAGCTGCAATCCGTTGGATTCGGGCCAACGCCCATCAATACCGAGTCCATCCCGATTATGTCGTCGCGTATGGCGGGTCCGCGGGCGCGTACATTTCCGTTGCCCTGGGAGCCTCTGACGAAGAGGACTTTCGAGATGAACTACTGGACAATCCGGATGAAAAAGGACTTCTGGAAAACACCCATCGAGACCAGTCTTCCCGCGTTCAGGCTGTCGTCAGCCATTGGGGCTCAGGATTGCTTCTCGACCTACTCAGGCGGTTCGATGGTCGCAGTCGATTCGACGCCAACGATGCACCTCTGATGATGATTCATGGAACGGACGACACGAGGGTGCCTTACAGCAATGCGATCGAGCTCCAACAAAGATACAAGGCAAACCTCGAGCTTTGCACTCTGGACGGCTTCGGGCACTCAGCTTGGGGTGCGAAGCACGAAGGCACACCGATTATCCATAAGATTTATGCCTTCTTGCTGCGCAAGTTGAACATCAAGCCCGCAGATGGCACAGACATCCGGGACGCAGTTGATTAGAACAGGTTTGGCGAACTTGTCGTCCCAGCCACCGTCGATGTTGTTGAACGCCCCGCAGCGAAGGTATTTGAGGTTACGAACGTTGCGTTCCGCGCAGAATTCATCCGCGTTCCAGTAGTCCTTTCCGGCGGATGCCAATTACCAGAAGCGTTGCAATCGGTGCGGCTCGAGCGAGGCACTGTTTCCAAACCGCGTGATTCGAACCTCCGGTCCACCCGCTTCGGTCGAGGAAACGTGATGCGGATAAAGACCGGTTGGCTGATCCGGTCCCGAGTGGTTCATGTTGGATTGTCCGGCCGCCAGCCACACTTCGCTAACCACGACGTTCTTACGCCTAATCGTCGCATCGCCAATGCGAACTTCCAGCGGCCTGCCTTCATTGCTCACGGCCAGCGGTTCGAACACGACCTTCCAGTAGCCAGCCGTGTCGGCTTCCGTTCCTACCTTCTGTCCAGCGAATGCCACCTCAACAGTCGTGCCGGGATCAGCCCACCCCCAGACCGGGACCGGCGCGTCTCGCTGCAAGACCATGTTGTCCTGAAAAATTTGGGCAAGCCTCATCTCGCCGGCAGCCAACGACCCGATGCAGAGCACAAATGCAATCACGCTGAATAGCGGTCGTTTTCTCGACATGTAGTCGTCCTCACTTATTAGGCCTTTTCTTCCTGGAACCTTTCTTCTGCGGAAGACGCACGGAGTTCAGTCGGCGGATTCCAAGAGGAGCAGCGCGTCCTCCCAGGCTGGAGGCACCTCGAAGGCCCGCGCACCGGTGTTCGTGAACCGGCCCAGCGACGTGCGCCGGCCCGTCTTCGGATCCACCCACGTCGCCCGAACCGACTTGCCCGAGAGCTTGTCCATGCGAATCTTTGCGGTGGTAGCGTCCGCGAGGTAAACCACGACGCAATCGCCATCCCGAGAGCGCATGGCGGCGTTCCGCCTGGCCTCGCTCGCGTCGTCGGCCAAAACCGTCTGGTCCGGAACAAGCCGCCACCAGGCAATCGACTGGAAGAAACGAACCACCACCGACATGTGCAACGCGCCGGGATCGGTCAAGGCTTCTTTCCAGGGTTCTTCACGTAGCGGGGTTCAATGCCGAAATTCCAGATGCTCGTGTTTCCGTAGGTGTGATAGCCTCCCGCCAGGTAAGACCAATATGCTTGTCGGCGGATGACCGACGCCGTGATGGGCTTCGTCGGATACTCCGGACCGTTCTCGTAGGCCCCTTCGCCAAGTCCCGTAGGCTTGACCGGGGAGAGCTTGTAGTCGTGGGACACGCGATCATAGATTTGTGTGTACTGCGACCATGTCTGGATCATGTTGAAATCGAGCCATGGTTTATCATGCAGCCAGTGCGACGACGATGTCCCGCCCGGCGAATGGTAGGTCATCAGGAGTTTTGAGTAGTCTTCCGATCCGACCGCCGCTTCCGCGATACCTTTGGCAATTGCATCCCAGACGGCGCGTTTTTTGTCCGTGTCCGCTCGATCGTCTCCCCCGAGAATCCAAATCACATTCGATTTGCCGCCGAATCGCCGTCCGATGAATTGCCCATAGCCCAGAGAGCCCAGGCCGTATCTCCCAGCCAGAAGAAAGGCTTCCCGTCCGGGCCGAGCAGATACCGTTTGTCGGGCGCCACCCGATAGTCGTCTGTCGGCTGTGCTGCGGCCGGAATCGCGACGGCAAAAATCAACAGAAACATCGTGAGCCGTTGTCTCATTGCGTGCTCCCTATGGTGACCTCAATCAATCATCGCTCTCTTGTAGCTCGTAAGAGAGTTCTTATCTCCATTCAGACCCGTCCCGTCATCCGTGACCATCAGAATGACTTGATAGACATCACCCGCAATGGCATTTGCCGGAATATTGAAAATCGCTACTGGTGATGAAGCACCAGATATCGCTCCACCCTGCGCAGAAATCTCCTCATAAATCACCCACTCAAAATTCAGACTGTCTCCATCAGGGTCCGCTGTCTCCGAGGCGTCCAAACGGAGACGTTCCGCGCTACGGCCTCTCAACCTCAATCGATCAAATCCTCGATTCCCGTTCAAAGTTACAATCGGATGATGATTGGCGGAGTGGAAATCAGAAGTGGAGGCCCAATCAGCCCTCGCCGCAAAGTCGTTCTGCAAGTGCGAGGCCCAGCGAGCCAAGGTATTGTCTCGGCTTGTCGCCCCCTTCCACGAATCGAGGGCATCATTCCACCACCAGATCCTTTTCGGATAAGTGCTGGGACAACGCACGTTTGCGTTCTCGCCTCCACATCGTTGGAATCGCCCGCTCCATCCGCGCAGCCACTTAAATGATGCAGCAGCCTGACCAGAGAAGCTCTGTCGTCTGGATCCCGACCAATATCCGTCTCAATCATCACCCTGGGCTTGACCATCTCGACGGCAACCGTGCGAGGGATTCTACCACCAACGAAATCGTTGGCCAGGACTTCCTGCTGTACCCAGACCGTGGTTACGCCGGCTAAAACCGCGAACAGTGGAAATCTGCCTCTAAACATGTTTGGCGCCATGCTATCCCGATTTCTGGTCGGCTCGCGACCGTCTTTACGCCGTTCCTCTTCTGGCACGACCAATATCTGTGGAAACGATCACGCGGGGCCGGTCGCCAGCCAAAGCACCGCGCTATAACGTCGTCTGTGACTCGGCTTGCGACGCCATCGATGCCGCCACGATGATCACGACGGAACAAAGACCGGTGGGCGAGTGGATCAGGCCCATGTTCTTATTCGTAATGCCTCGCATTCTATCTGCGCGCTCATGCGCAAAATTTGGTGGGCCTGGGTCAATTAGATCGTGACTGCGGGCAACCGTGATTGCCTTTCTTAGGGGAGTCTGCGGGTTGTCCTCTCGTTCCCAACTGTTTTCTCCCGGACAGGCCACCACACAGGCACCGCATCCGTTGCAGCGGTCGGCGTCGAGTTGCGGGATCACGGTGTATTCTTTTTCAGACCAGGCAAATGAGATTGCATCACGTGGGCAAACACGTTCACAGATTTCGCACTCCTTGTCATACGCCAACAGACACAGTTCGAACTCAATTCTGCGCCAAACCGATCTGGTGCTCGAGCTTCTCGTCCAAACTCAGTCGACGGATGGCGCCGCTGGGACAGACTTGGGTACAGGCGTGGCAATCTTCACGACAGTAGTCGTTGTTGAACTGGACCAACGGCGCCGCCAGTGAAACCAACCGGTCAGCGGCGAAATCTGCCTGCAAAATCTCGGACGGACACGCTTGCAGGCAGTTGCCACAGCGAATGCACAACGCCGCAAAATGATCCTCATCGACGGCTCCGGGTGGACGCAGTCGCGGCGGTGACTCGTGCCCGCACAGCCGACGAAGCCGGCTTCCCAACAGTCCACCCACTGCACCGGCGAGCACCAGTCCTGCGGAGGTCAACACGGACCGGCGGA
This sequence comes from Pirellulaceae bacterium, assembly GCA_963714715.1. GTDB lineage: Bacteria > Planctomycetota > Planctomycetia > Pirellulales > Pirellulaceae > JBFJVZ01. The sequence goes on from CAVQPV010000015.1 coordinate 54,972, forward strand.
GCACTCTGACAGGAGCATGCATCGGTGTTGGTTGAGGATGCGGTTGGTGCTTGGGCCGCTTCTTCTTTCTTCGCCACCACGTCATGGGCCAATGCAACAGTTCCTGGGTGGCTCCCAACGGACAAAGCCTGGTGCACCACAACCGGGGTAGTACAACAGACATCGCGATCACGGCCGTTGGAGCCACCCAAAGCCAATCGTGATAGGCACCTCCGAACAACGCCGAGAAGAGACAAAACGGATCGAGCCACAAAAAGATCGGAAAGCCACAAGCCGCGCCGCACCATGTCATCACGACCAACAGACGCCCGACGCGAGGAACTCGCTGAACACTCACGCTGCGAAACGATACGGAAGCAGCGCAGTCTTGTAACAGGCCCAACGGACAGACGTAGCGGCAGAGGAAACGTCGCCGCAACGTGCAGATCACAGCGACGACGGATGCGGCTGCGAACAAGGCGGCCGACCCCTGAGCGCCGGCCAACAGCGAGCCGATGGCGGTAAACGGACTCAACCCGGGCAACACCGCCGTCGCCTGCAGCCAGGGGAACACCGACAAGCAGAACACCAACGAAATGGCCAACATGCTCCAGCGAACGAGCTGCCTACGATTTGCGAACAGGGGTCGGACCCCAAAAACCAAATGGCCCGAAGGGTGCTTCGCATTTTTGGGGTCCGACCCCTGTTCGCTTCGCGACCCCTGTTCGCTTCGTTTCCGTTGTTGGTCGGACGCATTCATCCCAGATAAGCTCTCTGTTCCAGCAACAGCTCACGAACTTTCGGGATCGATACCTCGCGGGCCAGCACGTTGTCTCGGACTGCGACAGCTGCAGCAGCTCCAGCGGCGTGACCGCTAACCCAGCAATTGGGAATCACACGAATCAGATCGCTCATCTTTGGCTCGTGCGAGAGACTTCTCCCGGCTGTCAGCAGATTATCGATTTTCGTCGGCAGCAACGCTCCGTACGGGATATCCCATCCTTGGTGGTCTCCATGCCAAGCACCACCCACGCCGACGCAGTCCTCGAACTTCCGGCTTTTCTTGACGCCGTCGATCGTCAGAGTTGCCGTGCCCACCAGCGCGCGGGAGATCCTTACGCCCATCTGAGGAGCAGTTTCCATCAAATAGACATCCTCATAACCGGGAGTCGATCGCAACTGTGCCACCTGTTTCCAAATCTGACGCCGGTGATCGAGTTCTAATCGAGACAGCTCGCGGACATCCAACCCGTCTGCGTCCGGGCCGTGCATGTTGACCCAATTCACGCCGCGAATTGGCGTGACACTGCCGGTGTGGCGAGGCGGTCGTTTGCCATTCGACTGTGACCGGTCCACGCGATCCAAATTGCCGATGCGGTAAGGCAGACCGATGTGATACTTGCGCGTTTCATGATCGGCTCCTGCCGCCGCAAAGATGTCGCCGTCACCCGTGGTGTCGATGATCTGATCGGCCAGAATCGCCTGCCGACCGGACTTGCTTTGGAACACAATACCGCGGATCACATTTTCGTCCATGATTGCATCGGCGGCCCAGGAATGTAGAAAAACGTCAATTCCAGCTTCCATGACCATTTCAACAGTGACCTGCTTGAGTGCTTCGGCATCCACCGTCGGGTTAACGCCGGCGTGTCGATTGACGATGCCACGATCCAGCTTCTCCAGCCGTTGCATGATCTCTTCGCCGATGCCCTGGGTGACCTGTTTGTTCCCCGTGACCCAGTGACCCAAGATGACCAACACCAACCCGCCGGTCGATAAACCCCCGAAGTGGTTGTAGCGTTCGACAATGGTCACTTTCGCACCACCCCGCGCGGCGGCGATTGCGGCGCACGTACCGGCCGGTCCCGCTCCCACGACCAACACCTCGGTTTCGTGGATCGATGGAATGACCTTCTGCGGCTCAATCACCTGTCCGTTGACCAAACTACATGGTTGAACTCCCGAAACGTCGGCCGACACGCCATCAGGAGCATCCTTGCGAGAGGCCAAGTCAGCACGCCACCCGGCCCGGCAGCGTTCCAGCCACCAAGCCACCAATGCTTGCACCCCCAGAGACCTGCATCCATTGGCACCGCGAAAATCTTGATGTCATGTCAGGGGCTCCCAGAATCAGTGAAGGTACAGACGAACAATAGGCGAGCGGCACGTAAGAACTTACCTTCCGCTATGGTACCGATCACTCTCGGCAGTCATCTGTCCTGGGCGGCGGCGCAGAAAGTGTGCCGGATACTTTGGTAAGTTCTCATCTGCTGCGCGCCCAAATTCCCTAAGAAACGGTCCAGATCTGATCTGCCCAGCCGGGCGAAGTCGCTTCACCTGCAGAGGCATCGGTTCGCTGTGCTTCGTTTTGCCGCACCACCGCAGTGTCCGTTGGTGCCTTCGTTTCAGTTTGGTTGATCCGGTATCGCGCAAAAGCCTGAGACTTCGTAGGAATACTCTTGTCCGGGGTGGTAAACGTAGATGGAGATCGCTTCCGCCTTGGAAAGGCAATAGCCGTCCTTTTCTGACCCTTTCAGATAAGGATAGGTCTTGTTCTTGCTATCCAGCAGCCACTCGACCGGCGTTGGCGGCACGCGGACGATTGGCACGGCCAGAGTCTTCTCGATTCCGGGCGGGATCGTCTCGGAAGTGATCTTGCAGTTTTTGCGATGCGCGCGATCGGCACCGGGCCCGTCAAGAGCCAGGTGGACGTGAAGAGTACGTTGTCCCGCGTTTTTGACCTTTGCTTCGAGTCCGTTTTCATGTCACCGTTGACAACACCGACGCCCGGCCGGGCATCACCTTTCCAGCACCTGCGGGAGGGTGGAGCATGGCTGGGCTCAAGGCCATGGGAAGCATCGATCGTTCTTGTGATGTCGGCCGTCGTTCCAACTGATGGCAATAGTAAAATTGACGCCAAGAGCGACGCAAGAATTGACGCTCTGTTCATGGTGACGTGTCCGTTTTGTTTGACGGTTTCAAACGACCTTTTCAAAGTGACTCGACACCAATCGGTCCTCCATGGGGACGCAATTTGCGGGCCGGGCTGTTGGGGGCTAGTCGATAGTCGCCGTTTTCTGGATCAATGAATTGCGGAACGGCAAAGACGGACTGAAGATCGAGTTTGGTTGCCCCAGACCTGGCAAGCCACAGTGAGTAGCGGACGGCGAGCCAGCCGATCGGTTTCAACTCAGGTCCAGAAGCCTGGGATTTCTCCCAAGTAATCGAGCGATACTTTCGCGTTTGCCCGAAGGCAGCAGCAGACCTTGGGGACGGCGAAGATGTCGGTAATCTGCATGGGGGTCACGGCGAGCTTCGGCGTCGCCACGAGCGTGAACGTCACACCATCCGTGGTGCGGTAGAGGTCGTGGTTCCAATCCTTGCCGATTCGCCGCACCCAGAGGAACATCGCCCCCGTGGAATCCAGCCCCTTCCCGACGGCGACCTCGCCATAGTGCGGCATTGAGCGAGTACGACGTTAGCAGTGATCAACTGGCGTAGGTGGGAAAGTCTGTGTATCCCTCTGCACCGGTCGGCATGTACCAGTCAGACATTTCCGCTGGCTCGGCCAGAGGCCAGCCATTCTTGAAGCGTTGAACAAGATCAGGGTTGCTGATGAAGGGCCGTCCGAAAGCAATCAGGTCAGCATGGCCTTTCGCTATCGCCTGCTCTGCCGTCTCTTGTGTGTAACCGCAGTTGCCAATCAGTGGGCCACCGAACACCATGCGGAAATCGGCCAACGTCATTGGATCGCCGAGTTCGTGAAAGCCAAACGCCAATCCATCCATGACGTGTAAGTAGCCCAGACCAAAGTTATCCAGTTGACTGGCGACGAACGTAAATTGCTCTCGATAATCCGGCGACCCCATGTCGTTGAATGAACCATTGGGCGACAACCGCACGCCGACTCGATTGGCGGGCCACACAGTGCTGACTGCTTCGATCACTTCCTTCAGCAAACGGCAGCGATTTTCCACACTGCCGCCGTACTGGTCCGTGCGATGATTTGTCTTCGACTGAAGGAAACTGTCGAGCAGATAACCGTTAGCACTGTGGACTTCGATGCCGTCAAATCCCGCTGCCTTAGCTCGTTCGGCTGCAAGTCGGTAGTCGTCCACCAGCCTTGGAATTTCGGATGTTTCCAACGCCCTTGGCACTTCGTGCGGCTGTTTTCCTTCAGGCGTGTGAATGTATGGCTCGTCGATCTTGATGGCTGATGGTGCAACGGCAGGCTCTCCATTGTGAAAACTACTGTGGGACGCCCGCCCACAGTGCCAGAGTTGCAGGAAGATCACACCACCCTTGTCATGCACAGCATTGACGGTGTGTTTCCAACCTTCGGTCATCTCGTCCGTGTAGATTCCGGGCGACTCGTTCCAGCCGTTGGCCTCCTCGGAAATGGTGGTAGCCTCGGTGATCAGCAGGCCCGCATCGCTACGTTGGGCATAATAATCAGCCATCAACTGGTTCGGAATTCGTTCTTTCCCGGCCCGAGATCGGGTCATGGGAGCCAACGCAACACGGTTGGAAAGTTTGAGATCGTGCAGATCGAATGGCTGGAAGAGGCTTGGCATTGATGTCCGTCCTTCTCTTCTTAGGCGGTATTTTGCAGAATGCCGATGATAGAACCCATCGGCAATCAGGAAAAGCACACGTTTATACCGGTTACGATGACCGCTCGGACGAAAACAATAGCGAAAGGGAAACGCCAATGAATCAATCGACACACAAGAATGACACCAAGACAGACCGGCAATCAGAACGCCCATCGTGCCCTGCTTGCGGTGGCCAGCTGATCGAAGTTCGGGCGAAGCTCCAGTGTACGTTCTGCTACACAATCTGCGAGACTTGCTGCGAAGGCGGACGGGGATGAGACAAAAAAACGACAATGATCCTTCGTCTGTCTCAGAAACTCGCCCAGAAAATTGACGCTGGCAAACTCACCGAGTTGCCACTGGATGACATCCGTATGCGGACTGGTCGTGCCATCTTTTCACGGCAGATCGCACCCAGTACATCATCCTGACGAATACGAAATCGCTGTACTCCTGCGTGATGTATGGGCGGGGCGTTACCCACGACGGTCAGTTCATCGAGTGTGCTCTGAACACCATCCGGGAATTCATGGAAGACGATGGGCAATCGTTCTGTTACCAGAAGTTCATTGTCCCAGCGAGCGAGATGGTAACATTTACCAAGGCGCTCCATCGCTCAATCATCGGTTCGATGAACGAATTCATCCAAGAAGCAAAACTCATGCTGACCGAAGAGGAAATCTCGCCTCACGATGTTGGGTTCCGACTCAACGACATTCCGATGTCGGTTTTGGACCACGCTTCTCCAAATGAACAGTTCAATCAACTAATGCCAGTCAACAAATCCGAGACGCATGGATGGTTGCGCTGCCGTTCGTCATCAACCTCGTCGCTAACCTGCTGTTTATGCCGTTTTTCTCTGGGCTGCGAAGCGTGCCCTTGGCGGCGGTGGACATCGTGATTGTGTGGGCAACAATCATTTGGATGATGGCCGCAATCTGGCCGCACTATCGCTGGGTCGCCGCAGCGCAGGTGCCATATTTCGTGTGGGTGTCGATTGCGACCGTGCTGCAACTGTCGATGACATGGATGAATTGGGGAACGGGATGAGCGGAATCAACTGGGGAGTGGTTTTTCAGGACATCACTCGGGAAGCACCGGCTACTGACGATGATATTTCCTATCTGCAACAGTCAGCATTGGCCCCTCTGACAGAAGCCGAGATAGCCGAGGTCAACGCCAGCCAGCGGAATCCGTTTCCGCCAACGGACCCGAACCACGACAAGTACGAGCCGTTGGATCCCTCTCGTTGGATGATTCCCGACCGAAGATTCCCCGAGAGCTTCGTTGACTTCTTACGAAGCGATCATGCTCGTGCCCCTGGTCGGTGAGTTCCGCTCCGGTCAGATCGGCGTATTCACCGGTTCTATCATCATCTTGGTGATCGCGATTGTTTTCGTGAAATGGCTAGTTGGACAGCGCCATTTTTGACCCGAAACACCGTGTTTCGCCCCATCATTAGCCGATGGGCGTTAGCCCCGGTTTTGTGGCGGGGAAAACCGCGGCTAACGCCGTGCGGCTGATTAAATCGGCACGCCGCTAACGCGTGGCGGCTGACAAAAGTGGCGCTGTCCAACTAGGGGCTTCCCGCAAATCCGACTTGCTGTTGGTCGGCCTCATTTGGCAATCTTCGCCCAGCGTGATCGTGCCCGTGCGTGACAAAACTTCTCCGATTCCAGCGGGCCAATCCGCTTCGTGCCAACCGCCAATTCGTCGATCCACAACTTCTGGGCGTGCGGCAGGAGTCCAGGTCCCACGCTGATGAAGCGGTTGAGACTCTTGACCACCGAAAGTTGATGGTCTCATCATCGCAGGTGACTGCCGCAACTCGGTTCAGCGGGGCTATCTCAAATTTCGACTTAAACCAGCGGAGAAGATTCATTCGACAATAAGGCGCTTTTTAATCTCGACGATCACGACGATTTTCAGCCGCCGTTTCGTAGACGGTGACCGCTGCTTTGGCCACGAGGTGAATCGTTTATTGCGAAGGCCGGAATGGTATGTGCTTTGGCCCTAACTTGGCCATCATTTCCTCAATCGCCTCTTCAATCTCGACTTCCAGTTTGTGAACGGTTGTTTGGTCCATTGATCACTCTTTGGTTTTGATGATGTGAGCACAAGTTGGCTCAGATTATGAGTGTTCCCTGGAAGCTTGGAAAAGATAGCGCAACCTTGCGCTACCTTCAATGCTGCGGCACTTTGATCTCAACGCCGTAGCGAGGTGCAGCTTCCAGCAGTTTCTTGATCTCAGCCTCGCTTGGCGGTGGTGCAATGTCCTCATGCTCAGCAAGCGGTGTCCCGACCTCGAAGAACATCTCTTCTAACCCGGCTGGAGCAAGGGAGATCAGCAGTCGAGCGGTTTTGTCGCTTTCGTTCTTGAAGCAGTGCAAACTTCCCACCGGCATGTTGAGAAACGTCCCCTCGCCGGCGACAAAGCGATCCTCGCCAAGTTGAAACGTCATTTCACCTTCCAGAACCAAGAATGATTCCTCTTCGCGGCTGTGGATGTGCGGCGGAGGCCCGCTGCCAGGAGGTACGATGGCCTCGAACGTGGCGTACTTGCCGTCTGTCTCTTCGCCGGTGGCGAGGAAGCGGTACACGTCGCCGACAATCCCGATCCTTTTTCCTTCACCGGGCTCTCGTATCGTGGCTGGATGCTTCATGGTCATCACGTTGTTCCCTTTTGTGCGTGGCTGTTCACTTTTTCCTCAGCACGATCAAGAACTCGCCGCCGCTCTCAGTTCCGCCGGCGAACTCAGTCGGTCGATCTTTATTGCGATTACCGCAGACGATAAGCAGATCGCCAACTCGCTCAAAAATGCTCCGGTAGACCTGATCATCTTTGAATTTCTGGACGAGTGTATTGTCCTGGACCCTGATCGTGGTCTCGATCCTCGTCTCACCGTCTTGTCGGAAGTCGAGATCATTGCCTGCGATGACAAATTGTCTGGTTCCAGGTTCCCTCTCCTCGCCATTCTCCTCGTAATACACGAAGTTCATCTGGAGACATCAGCGGCACTTCGGCATGGGCATCAGCGCAAACCAAGCTGAGGGTAAAAAGGAGAAGAGCCAATGTTCGTTTCATTGTTGTCTCCCGTACGGGGTAGCAAAAACACAGTTGCCCATTTTAAGGGAGAAATGCTATTCAATTGGCGAGTGATCTAGCGTAATAGCGAAGTTCCCCAGACTGTTGATCAACAGCGGGATAGGAGCCGCCGTAAAGGTTGGCAAGGATCTGCGAATGGTCCATCTGGTTTACATCAAACGCTTTCAAGCTGAACGCACTTCCCCCTGACGGGCACAATTGCTCTGTCAATCTTGGATCGTCGGGTTTTTCGATCTCGGTGGTTTCGACTTACATGGCATTCACTCCTTGCTTGGCTCATGCTGCGTGACTCGCCTCCAGTCGTACTTCGTAGTGCCGTCCTTGTCCAACAGCAGGAGCCGGTCATCCGTGACTTCCAGCAGCGTGTCATCGGCGGTATCCCCCATCGTGTTCAGGATCAGATTCACTTTGTCGGCAGGTTCCCCGCCCACTGTCTTCTTCGTCAACTTCTTGCCGTCCAGCAACCACGTCATGTCGAATCGCAGTTTGGAGGCGAAGAGAAACGCTTGAACGCCACTGAGTTCCACGAGCATTGTGCCGCTGCCATCCTCGTTCAAGGTCATCGTTCGCTTGCCTTGGTAGTCGTCCTGCCAAACACCCAGCAGCGTACGGCGGGTCTTTTCTTCCTCGGACTCTGGCTTTACGTCTTCTATTGAGTTCGTTGGGGGCGTGACGTTGGTAATGCCATCGTTATGCGAAGGATGCGTCGTCGTCAGCATCCAGTAGGCGATGGCACCGGAAAGTAAGGCAAGGATCAGAAACAGTAGCAAAACTACTCTGGGTTTCATGGCGAGGTCTTCATTCGTGCCGCACGTTCACACACCACCAGCATCTTCTCAAGCGGTTCAGGATTGTCCAACTGGTGGTCATTGTTGATCTCAACGAGCGTCTCGGTTGGCAGTCCGCTGTTGGCCACGAGTTCCACAGAGTCGGCGAAAGGGATCACGTTACCTCAGCGGAGTCGCCAAGCGAATGGCGACACCTGCGTAAGGCCACCGAGGAAGGGCCTGATCGAGGAGGGTTTTCAGGCCCCGATCGACTGACCCTTTACATGCTCGCCATTCAGACCGGGCTGCGAGTTAATGAAATCGCGGGACTAATGCCCAACAGGGTAGTTCTAACAGTTGCTCGGCCGCACCTTATTTGCAAGGCAGCGGGGACGAAGAACAAGAAGCCCGCTAAGCATGCCGAAGCATCGACCTCGACCGATTTAGTGCAGCGGCAACGGCGGTCAGTGATTGGCGCGAGGATCCGGACCCGCGAGAGGGCCTGTCAGTGGATCAGCTGAAAGGCGTCGACCGTGCGCGGGCCGTGGTGCTGTTCTAGGCCGCAGAGCATCGCGCAGGAGGCGAGAATCGGTTAGCACATGGTGCTATGCAATGCTGAGGCAAACGGACCTCAGCCACGGATCAGTTTGAAAGCAACATCCGCGCCAGATCTTTGCAAAAAATCTCGGCTTTGGTTTTAGCCGGTTTTGCGGACTTGCGTTGCCTCCGCCAACGCAACCCGATTCACAAGTACGCACCAACTTGGAAACAAATCTTCCGATCGTGCGCCGATTGGAAACAAACTTTCTCTTGTGAATAGGCTCAGTTCGCCACGCCGACAGGCAAGCCGCTCGGCTCGCCTGCTTTCGCCGAAAAGTTCTTTTCCAACGAGCGACTCTCTTTGGTCGCTGAAGATCAAGTCAACGCCCGGCACACAGCGTGCATCGATGTGACATCCATGTGAGCACGCGCCCGGAGAAAAGCTGCAAAAAAGACTTTTGCAGTGTCCGGTTGGGCCCCCAATCGCAATTAGGCACGCATATACGAAGTTCTGCGCCGGGTCAGATACCGCACCTCCCAACCTTGAGCAATCATCGCTGCCCAGAGGCAAAGCACCAATCCTATGAACGTACGTACGCCAACCGCCAAGCAAAAACGTCAGAGATTTCGCCGGCTTGTTATCGAATGCTTTGAAGCCCGCCGGATGTTGGCCAGCGATGCCAGAATCGCGCTCGACTTTTCACCCGACGTGCACCCCGGTGTCCCGGCGCCCGTCGCGTTTGATCAGCTTTTTGTGGAATCGTTCTGGTCGACGCAAACCCGCGGCTCGGACAACCATGCCTTTGGCACTCCCAACCCGGGGACAACCGCGACCGATTTGGACCTGTTGAAACGGTTTCTCGACTTCGACCTCGATGGGCAACTGAGCCAAGTCGACGCGGTTTTGGCCAAGCAGAGCGTTGCCGTTGATGTGCGCCGTCTGTTCGATTCGTTTTCGGATGATGCTGGCTTGCCCCTGCAAGTCCAGGTGGTGTCGTCGGGATCAACCACCCTGCAAGCGGCACGTGCCGACGATACGCTGGACATATTCGTTGTCTATGTGGGCGGCAAAGACTTTCGTAGCGGAACGCACGACTACGGCCACTCGCTGCAGGCCCCAGTGGCGGCGAACCATGAATACTACGCCTACACGTTTGCCGCCGAAGTTGCCGACTCGATGTGGTCCGAGGCGAGCCAGTTTGCCGTCGCCGGTCGGAATTCACACTACGGTTTGCTCGACAAGAGTGATTTTTCCCAACGCGTTGCCAACGTGATTGCGAGAGAAGCAGCACAGCTTCTGGGTCTGGGACAAACCAACAATGCCAAAGACAGTCTGCTAAGCCCACAACGCAATACATGGTTAGCCGGGTTTGCCGATCGCAACTACTCGGCCGAGCTTAGAAACGCACAGGGCCAGACTTTCTCCGCCAGTCAAAACCCGCACGCCGAAATCGTTTCATCCCTGGATAATTCGACGGTTCAGAATTCATTCTACCCGGCAAATCATCAGTACTCTGCCAGCGGTCCGGTCGCCCGCGATTCCGTGCCGGCATCTTGGGTATTTGTCGCTCCCAGTAAAACCGCGCCGCCTGCAACTTTGGGCAGCAAGGGAACACAGACGGCCGCATCGGTAGCCGCTGCTTTGCAATCGCAGTTCGAGCAGTTTCGACAAAGCAGTTTCTTCAACAACATCGCGACCAGATCGGATGTCGTCGCAGCAACCGCGCCAATCATCGTTGGCAGCAGCAACGTAACATTGGGATTCGACGGCTCCGACCTGGCAACGTTGGTGTTGCAACCGGGAGCGGCAGGCTATGACGCCGCGGGCCGGCTTGACTTGTCGGGGATCACCACCTTCGCCGCTCTGAAATCTCGGCTGCAAACGGCTGGCTTTACCGTCGACGTGGCAATCACGGACTCAGGGTTCTCTCAGTTGCCAACGAGTGCGGCCGCTGATCTGTTGCGTTTCAGTCGAACCTACCGACTTGATGACCTGGTAGGACTGGCCGCATTGAACCCGTTGATTTTCGCAGCGTTGGTGGAAACCTCTGCAATCACGGCAAGCGGTCAACTTCGTTTGGACGCCGATGTGTCGATGTACCTGACGATGGGTTTCGATACCGCGGGCTTCTACGTGCTGACCGGCAAAACCCTGGAAAATGAAGTCACTGGCCGCGGCGAAATCGTTGGATCACTTGGCAGCGTGGGAGACTCGGTCGGCGTTGCGACATTGTCCTACGCAAGTCAGGTTGCCCTGAACACGACCAACAGCGACGGAAGAATTCGCCTGGCCGATATCCATTCTGCACCAGCCGGGCTGCTGACGCAGTCGATCAATGGCGCCGCCGGCGTCGACATGCACTTTCAAGCCGCGATCGGTGCCGCCGGAACCGTTCAGTTCGATGGCGGTTGGCAATGGGATCTTACCCCAACAGGTCTCGTCCATCGTCCGGAATTGTCGGGTTATGACGAAGACACTTTGCTCGATTCGCTGACGCGGATCGTTGGCAACGGATTGAATCAGCTCAAGTTGCAGGCGCCGAAACTGATCTCGTCTCTGGACGAGGTACCGATTTTTGGTCCCGCGGTCAAATCGATCACTGAAACCGTTCTCAATGACGAACTTGACTACGACGATGTGGATGGCCTGTCGGACGTTTACCTGAAAGAACAGAACTACGAAATCACCGTCAGCGCTTCGCCACAGGAGTTGATCAACCATCTGCTGAAGGGAGTTGCGCCGCCAAGTGACCTGTTGCGAGTGCGAGTGAATCGATCCGCAAGTAGCGTGCCGCAACCACTGACGGGCAGCGGCTCGTTGACGCTTGGCGCGTCGGGAGCAAGTTTCAACTCGAGGCTCAGCGGCACCGGCACCGCGGTCGCCACGGTCTCGCCGGACTTTGTTATCGGCCTCGATACGCTTGGCGGGCTGTACATCGTCGAAGGTGGCAAGATTCAAACCGGCTTGACAGTGACCGGCGTCTTGAATGGCATCGCCACGCTGCCGGGTTTGGTCGACGGACGATTCAAAACCGACGCCGCTTTTAATGCGGGCGGCAAACTGACCATTGACGACGGCGACAACGTTGCCGGCGAACGCGTTTATATCGGCGGTAGCCAGTGGAGCAGCATTCTTGCCGATGCAGATTCCTACATGGTCAGCGGAACGATCACGCTGACCAACACGGTGCTGGATGCCAAGGTCCCGCAACTAACAGGATTGCCTTCGCTAAAGATCTACGGCTCGGGGCACTACGACTTGGGAACAGCTGTCGGCAGCTTTGACGTGCCGCCCGACGCCATGTTGGATGCTTACGCACAGATCGTCGCCGCGGGGATCTTGAAGGTACGCGATGATTCGCTGGCACTGAGCCAGATGACACGCGGCATACCGTTGATCGGCAACGATGTTGCAGGCGTGTTGGACGGGGCGATCAAAAAGGCGTTGGATGTGCGGTTCCCAACCACCAACGTCCGCTCCTACCTGGAAGCGAACCATTTTACGGTCGTCAACGTCATGCCACTGCAGACATTGATTGCCGGACCGGGCAACGGGTCGTTGCTGGAACTGCGTTACAACAGAACGGCTGCGTCGCTGCCGACTTCGTTTTCCGCTGCAGGCGTGCTGAAAGCAGGGCCCGCGACATTGGATGTGGCAGGCAGCCTGGTGACGACTCCAACTTTGACGCTGGACGCCACCTTTGGTGTCGATGCCGTCAAAGGCCCGTATGTTGTCGAAGGTGGAGGCATCACCGCGAGTCTGCCGACCACAGGAACTGTCACGGGAACGGCGACGATCGGAAAACTAACCAAGCTTGGCACCACCGCAAGTTTGGTGAATACAAACCCGTCGGTCGGACTGCAAATCAGTGACTTTGACGGCGTGCTGTCCGAACGCCTTTACCTGATCGACTCGCAACTGGGTGACGGTTTCGATTTCGATGTACTGACGGGGAACCTGAAAAAATCCGTCGTCCTGCAAGGCGGCATCAATCTGAACACGACGCTGACGGCGAATAATCCCGCTGCGTCGTTTCCGTTGCTGTCGTCGGTCTTGCCGCCCGCGATTTCGTGGACATCAACGGTTGGTTACAACCTGACGACGGGTGCGGGCACTTACAACATCACGCAAAATGCGCCGTTCAACCAGATCGTGACGGCGCTGGCCAGTAGCGATGCCGAGAAGGCGATTTTGAACCTGCTGGCCGAGAAGTTGGATCAATACAACCCGTTGCCGCAATCGACACGTGATCTGTTGACAAACGACCTTCCGTTCATCGGATTCTCGCTGCTTGACTTGTTGGATGTTCCCGAATCGGCGCAGTATCTGATCAACCCGAAGGGATTCAAGAACAAGTCAGCTGCGGAACTTGGCCAAGCCGACCCGAACAACCAGATCACGCCGAAACTGGAACTTGCCAAACCGGAAAACATCGTCAAGCTGCTCAGCGGCGACACAGCCGAACTGGTGGAAGTCGACATCGCTCAACGGTTCCAAACCGACAATCTCGTGATCCCCTTGTTCGCTTCGCCGGTGTTTGTTTCCGGGATCCTGAACGTCACGGTAGAAGTCGGCTTGTTCGGCAATGCCTTCTTCGGCGCTGATGTATCAGTCGGTATCGACACCGATGGTTTTTACATCGATGAAAGCAGCGACGACACCGATTTTGTCTTCGAGGTCGGCGGGACATTTGGTGCCGAGCTAAAAGGTACGGGTTACCTGACCGTTTTTCCTTTCGTCGAAATCATCGGACGTCCCGGTTTCAAGTTGACCGGTGGACTGTTGCTCGATTCGCATGACCAAGACAACAAGCTGCGGCTGAATGAGTTGTCGGACAAACGCAATCATCGGCTTGGATTGACGCTCGATTTCGTGCTGCCGATTAGCGCGGAGTTCGGCATCATTAGCTTGGGGCTGACCGAAACAGTCGATCAGTATTACGAGCGACCGCTGTACAGCGCGGCCAGCGGTAACCTGGAAGACGTTGAAAAACAACTCATGGAGGAATTCAAAGAGTCGCTTCAAAAACCGATCGATGACCTGAAACAAAAAGCCAATCTATTGAACAACCTGGCCGGCGACATCGCTCGAGAGGGGAAAAAGATAGCGGGCGACGTCGCGCGCGAATCAAAAGCGTTTGTGGGGCAACAGATCGAACAGGGAAAACAAATTGCCAATCAGGTAGGTAATGCCGCCAACGCCGCTGCCGCCGGCGTGAAAAACGCAGCCAACCGCTTCCAGGAAAACGTGCTCGGCCCGCTGAACCAGGCGCTGGGCATCGACGAGCTGGGGTCGGTGTTCGGTCGCGGCAGCTACGAAGCGGTCAGCATTCCTCAGCGTCAGAATTTTAACGCGTCGGTCGTCAATGGAACGCTTGTCGTTGACGCCATCGACAATTCCGCTCCGCTGGATGTTGTGATCGGTCAAGCCGATGGATTCCTGATCATCGACGGACCCGATTTCGTCCGCAACGAAGAAGTCGGCTATTACAAGTCGAGCTGCTGGAACGGGTGCAACAAGGATTGGGTTCGCGAAGATATCGTGCATCCCAATATCTACAAGGTGCCGCTGACGTCGGTCACCAACCTGATCGTAACCGGCACACCCCTGAATGACTCGATCGTCACCGTTGCTGATGTGTCGATTCCCGTTCGCTTGGAAGGACGCCAGGGCGATGACTACCTGGTGGGCGGCAGCGGCAACGACGTGCTGTGGGGCGAAGATGGTAACGACAAACTGATTGGCGGTCGCGGCAACGACCTGATGTTCGGTGGCAGCGGGGCGGACTTATTGATGGGCGAGTTGGGCAATGACACGCTCAACGGCGGATCAGGCAACGATACTCTGGACGAAGCGACGTTGAGCGACGCCAGCCAATACGCGATCGACCGGAGTGGCGAAGCAAACGCGCTGTTCGGCGACGCTGACAACGATACCTTGCGAGGAGCCGCCGGCGCTGACCGAATGTTCGGCGGTACGGGTGATGACGTCATTCAGGGCGCGGGTGGAAACGATACGATCAGCGGTGGCTCTGGTCGCGACGCCCTGTTTGGTGAAGACGGTGATGACACCATCGACGGCGACGACGACAACGATGTGATCGAAGGCGGCGAAGGAAACGATATCGCCCGCGGCGGGTCCGGGAACGACGCTATCTATGGCGACAGCAAGTCTGGCAGCGGCAGCGGTAATGACATTCTGCAAGGCGGCAGCGGTAATGACTTCATCGATGGTGGTCGCGGCAATGATCACATCGAAGGCAACTCCGGCGCCGACTACCTGCTGGGCGGTTTCGGCCAGGACACGTTGATCGGTGGCAGCGATAGTGATCCGCTGGACGGCAACGACGTCATTCTCGGCGGTCCCGATAACGACGTGATCTACGGTGGTGCCAGCGGCGCGGGCCGGGCAGTCTACTCGGCGAGTCAACCAGCACGCGACATGTTGTTTGGTGATTCCGGCAACGACACGATCGATGGTCAATCCGGTCCTGATCAGATCGACGGCGGCTACGGCGACGACACGATCGATGGCGGTGCAGGCGACGATATTCTGCTCAGTGGAGACGGCGCCGATCTTGTTCGCGGCGGCAGCGGCAACGACCGTTTGTACGGCAGTCTCGGTCCTGGTGGCCGCACGGCGACTTTATATGGAAACGATGGCAATGATGAACTGTTCGGTTCGCCCGGCGCCGACACCATGTACGGAGGAGCCGGTAACGACACGCTGCTGGGCTACGATGGCAATGATGAATTGCGCGGCGAGGCCGGACAAGACCACATCGAAGGCGGTGGCGGTGACGACCGTGCCTACGGCGGCGATGGCAACGACACAATTCTTGGAGGCTTCGGTAACGACCTGCTGTACGGCGAAGTCGGCGACGACACCATCAACGGCAATGCGGGCAATGACACCCTTTCCGGTGGGGCGGGCAGGGACACGCTTGAAGGCGACGACGATAACGACACGCTCGATGGCGACGCCGGCGACGATACGCTTCGCGGCGGAACCGGCAACGACCGTCTCCGCGGCGGTACGGACAACGATATTCTCGAAGGTGACGCCGGCCAAGATATTTTGGAAGGGGGTGACGGTGACGACACCCTGCGCGGCGGCCTGGACAAAGACGTGCTGTACGGCGGCCGCGGTAACGATTCGTTGTTTGGCGGTTCTCAGGATGATCAGCTGTTCGGCGAAGACGGCAACGACTCACTGCACGGTGAAGACGGCAACGACTCGCTTTCCGGTGGCACCGGCAACGACTCCCTGTTTGGTGATGCGGGCCTCGACCGGCTGCTCGGTGATGCCGGCAACGATATCCTGCACGGCGGCGATCACAACGACTCGCTTGATGGCGGCGCGGGCGATGACCAACTGTTTGGCAACGCGGGCGATGACGAATTAATCGATCCGTCCGGACGCAATCTGCTCGATGGAGGTGCCGGCAACGACACCCTGCGCGGTGGGGATGACGCGGACGAACTGATCGGCAGTCAGGGCGATGACCGCCTGTTTGGCTTTGGTGGCCGCGACACCCTGCGCGGCGGCACGGGACGAGACTATCTCGATGGCGGCGCCGGCAACGATTTGCTCGAAGGCGGCGACGATAACGATGATTTGCTGGGCGGTGCCGGCGACGATACCTTGCGCGGCCAAGCGGGCGACGATCGGATCTTCGGTGGGCTTGATCACGACACGATTGAAGGTGGCGCCGGCAAAGACTTTGTTGATGGCGAATCGGGCAACGATCAGATCTTCGGTGGGGACGACGACGACACGCTGTTTGGCGGTGATGACGATGACCACATCGATGGCGGGCTCGGCAACGACATCATCAGCGGTGATGCGGGCAACGACACGCTGCTGGGTAATGACGGGGACGACCGGCTGTTTGGTGAAGCGGGGCTGGATGTGTTGGCCGGTGGGAGTGGTAACGATGAACTGGATGGCGGAACGGATCGAGACGTACTGTGGGGCGGCAACATCCTGCAAGCGTGGTCATTCTTTAATGCTCCCGATGATTTCGAGTTTCCAGCCGACTTTCTCCAGGCCGAAGCTGAGTTCCCATCCGGCTACACGCCACCCATGATCCAGCCTAAATCGGTCGCTGGGTTCTCGTTGGCCGGCGATATCAACGACGGTAAGGATTGGCTTCGCGGCGGCGACGGAGACGACTTGTTGTTCGGTGGCTCTGGAGCCGACCGAATCGAGGGCGGCCGCGGACAGGACTACGCCGATGGCGGCGCCGGCGAAGACGACATCGATGGTCAACAAGATGACGACGTCGTGCGCGGTGGCGCTGGCAACGATACCGTTCACGGTGGTACGGGCATCGACCAGGTGCTCGGTGACGACGGAGACGATCAGTTGTACGGCGATGAAGGAGATGAGGCCGGGCTTGTTCGGCAGCGTCTTTACGGCGGGCCTGGCAATGACTCGCTGTTCGCCTATGCCGCCACGGCCGATCCAGGCAGCGAAGCGGCTCGGTTGGGTGATGAGTTGCGAGGCGGGCCGGGCGACGACCGCTTGCTGGGTAACCTGCGTCGTGACCGCCTGGTTGGTGAGCAGGGCAACGATGATCTGCTGGGTGATGCCTTGGCCGGACCCAGCTACGTGATTCGCACTGGTGACAGCTCGACGTGGGCAGGCGCTGATGATGAACTGTTTGGCGGTCTCGGATCGGACTTCCTGTTCGGCAACGGCGGTAACGACGTCTTGTGGGGCGGTGAAGATGCCGACCGTCTGGCCGGCGAGTTAGGGAACGATGTCTCCTATGGCGGTTCTGGCATCGATGTTCTGGTGCTGGATATCAATGCTGGTGCCGTTGATGTGCTCAATGGCCATGGGGGCAACAAAACGCTGTCGGACAGTCTCGACGATTTCGCCACCGACATTCTGCTGATCGAAGGTGACCTGGGTTCCATCGTTGATGACACCATCACTCTGTCAGAAAACGCGGCGAGCCAACTGCTGGTCGGTTACACCGGTCTGGCCGCACCGATTGTGGTTGATTGGAAATCAGCGGGTGTGCCGAACTTGGAACAGATTCACGTCCGCGGCGGTGCAGGAAATGACCGCATCGAGTTTCTCACCGGTCCCAGTGCGGTCGACACGTCCATGGTGACCGGCCGTGATTGGTTTAGCGTGCTTGATGGCGGCGTCGGTAACGATACGTTGATCGGCGGCAGCGGTCGCGATCGCATCGACGGCGGCGCGGGCAACGACACAATCTACGGTTACGGCGGCGACGACCGGCTCTCCGGCGGTGACGGTTTACTCAGCGACCACGATATTCTCTACGCCGGCAGTGGCAACG
This sequence comes from Pirellulaceae bacterium, assembly GCA_963714715.1. Taxonomy (GTDB): domain Bacteria; phylum Planctomycetota; class Planctomycetia; order Pirellulales; family Pirellulaceae; genus JBFJVZ01. The sequence continues at coordinate 73,276 of CAVQPV010000015.1, forward strand.
ACGATCTGTTCGGCGGCCAGGGAACCAACACGCTGTCGGCGTGGTCGCGAGATCCTTCGCTCGGTTTGCAGTTCGGTATCTTCACCGACAGCGACGGCAAACTGTTTGATGACAGCGGCGACTTTGTCGGAGCGTTGGATTCGCAGGGCAATCCGATCCCCGACGGCAAACTGGACAGCGATCCGACACAACCGGCGCGGACGGTCGAAGACACCGGCATCAACCGGATGCTCGGCAATCCGGGCGACGATGAGTTGTTCGGTGGAACCGGAATCGACTTCATGTACGGACGCGGCGGCAACGACACGCTTTACCGCCGCGATGGTACTACCTTCGAGTCGATGGACGGGGGCATCGCCGGCGATGAGTGGAAGGACTATGCCAAACAATCCGATCGTGTCTGGTACGTCGGCGGCTCCAATGCGAACGACGTTATCTCGGTCGACTTCGTTACTGAACCGGGCCCGTTGTTCAATCGCCACCTGGTGACGCGGCTCACCGAAAACAACGGTAACTTCACATTTGCCGCGCAACTGCAACTCGATTTCAATGCTACCGATGCGGGCGGCAACCTGATTTGGGACCCCAACGAGATCCTGGCGGACCTGGAAGGATTTGAGAATGCAACCGCCGAAGACCGCCGGCTGGTTTTGGAGCAGCAGGCACTCGCCGGCAATCTGCTGCCACCCGAAAGCGATTACCTGGCGATCCTGATCGATGCCCTGGACGGCAACGATACCATCACCGTCGGACCAACGGTGCAAAAGACCGTTTGGGTCGATGCCGGTAAAGGCGATGACATCGTCAAGATCACCGCGGGCAATGCCATCCTGGTCGATACCTACGACGAGTCCGGGCGCAACGATCGCGCGGCAACCGCCTCCGACCTGGGCACGTTGCCAGGTTCACTGTCGATCACGGATCTCTCGATTGACAGTCCCGAGGATGTCGATTGGTACAAGGTTCGATTTGCCCAATCGCCAAGCGGTGGTCAACTTCAAGTCCGTAGCGCGTCGTCCCAGGACGGGATGAGTCTGCTGGCGTACTCGGGCACGCCTGGCAACCTGCAACTGGAGCGATCGGTCCTGTCCAGCGATTTGGCTGAGCCCAACAACACCTCGGCGAGCAGCTACGACCTGGGAGACCTGCAGACCTTGATTTCGGTCGATGGCTTGAGTTTCCACTTGCCCACCGATGTCGAGGATTGGTACCGGTTTTCCCTTCCTGCGCCGAGTCCGACTACCCCACGCCGTTTGACGCTGCGGCCGCAATCGGAGTCAACCAGCGAATGGTTTGGCTTGATTGAGCTATCGGACGCTGCCAACGTCGATCGCACCGGGGAAGCTGCCATCACCACGACCGCCGGCAGCACGGTGATTGACTTTGCCAATCTCCCGGCAGGCAACTACAAGCTGCGGATCGTTCAGCAAACCGCCGCGCAAGGTGGACATCCCGGTGCGTATTCCATGGCTGCCAACGTCGGCGTTTTGGGCACAAGAACGCTGAATGTCACTGGCACCGCAACCAGCGCACTGGATCTGTCGGGGCTGACGGCAGGCACGGATTATTACGTGCAAGTCCGCTCACAGAATATCGTGCCCACGATTTACTCCTTCGACATCACCCTGCCGTATGGGACAGCGGAGACGATTTCGGCCGGCCATGGCACGGATTACTCGTCGCGTCGCGATGTGATTCTTGGCGGCCCGGGCAACGACATCTTGCAGGGTGGCCCTGGAGAAGATTGGATCTTTGGCGGCCCCGGCAACGACATTCTCAACGGCGGACTGGACCGGCAAGCCGGCGACCTGCTGTTTGGCGAGGCCGGCGACGATGTCTTTCAGATCATTCCCGATGCGCTGCCGCGGATCGCGGGAACCAGCCAAACGACCTTGCCCACGACGACCGACCTGTTCTTTGGCGGTACTGACCGCGATTCCTTTTACTTCCTTGGTGGCGATCTGGATGGCCAGAGGCGACCGGTTCCTGATCAGGTGGCGATTCGCTACGACGAGACTAACGGGCGTTACGAATTCACCGCCATACCTTGGGACGTGGAAAACCAGGTCAGTGGCCGCGATCCCCAGACGGGTCTGCTGCTGCAGCACTATCAGTTCTTTGAGCTGGTTTCCATCGAAAACGGGATCATCGAGACGCGCGCCGGCAATGACATGGTGCGCGCCGACACCACTTACATTCTGAACGGATCGCAGTGGGGCATCGGCGTCAATGCCGTCAGGCGCGGAGCGACCTTGATCGACCTGGACATTCGTGGCGGCGACGGTGACGATCTGCTGGTTGGGGGCGTGGGTAATGACCGCATCGACGGCGGCGCGGGCAACGACCAGTTGATCGGCGGCGACGGCAACGACGATCTGATCGGTGGTGATGGCGACGATTTCCTGGAGGGCAACGTCTCGTTCGTGCCTGATTACTACGAACGCGTCTCACGTGGCGGTCTGACGCAATCGAATGACACAGCTGAGTTCGCGGCGGATCTGGGATTTGTTTTCCCCGGTCAAACGATCAGCAATCTCTCCTTCCACTCCAGCGGTGCAGATCAATCGGACTGGTACGTCTTTCCCACGCCGCTTGCCGACTTCGAGTTGGATGGATCGCGCGAAGCCTGGCTGACGAGCCAGGACATTTCAGTGCTGACAACGGACGGCACGCCGCAAGCCCTGGAGTTTTCACTCCATGCAGTCGCGTTTGACGGCGCTACGGTTACGATCCGCGACGAGCTTGCGGGTGTCCCCGACTACTACGCGCTGCAGGTCCGTAACAATCTGAACGTCGCAACGAATTATCAGATTGCAATTGCTGATCCGCTGCGCGATTCGTTGCATGCCGATCCGTCGATTGCCGATGACGCGCTGGCGCCGGCCGATCCGCTTACCAGGCTGCTTTCGCAGCCGGTCGTGATTCCGATCGGCGACATCAACGGCGACGGATACGACGATTTCATTTCGTCGGTCCGGGATGAACTAGGTGATTTCGGTACCATTATCACGCAACCCGGTTTTCGCTTGGGGATCGATGATCCGGCCAACTTTGTTCCGTCTTCGGTTGCCACGATTACCTTGGGCAGTGCCGATCCCGGCACATCGTTGACGAAAGAGATCCTGTTGCCGGCGCCGGTCAATCGCTCCTCGGCGTTTGGCACGCGGACATCTTTCGCCAAACCGGACGACTACAACGGTGACGGGATCGATGATCTGGTCGTGGTGGTCGACCGGCCCGCAATACCGACCTCGGCCCAGATATTCGGTGCGACGCCGAACTTTACAGCTCAAGGCGTCTATGTGATTCGCGGCAGTGCTGGCTTGCCGATGCAGATTGACGTGCGGACGGCCTGGACGAATCGAGTCACCGGGCTCGCGGCAGGTCGCATCAGTGCCGCGTCGATCGGCGACACAAACAACGATGGATTGCGTGACCTGGCGATCGGTTCGCCGGATGCATCCAGCGCAGTCGTCAACACGTTCGTCTTGCAAGGGGGCGGGCAAGGATCAATCCAGGCGAGAGAGATCCCCGTCTATCTGAAACCGGCCGGATCCGGTTCGCGGCCATCGGTCAGCGTCACCGCGCTGGGTGACGTGAACAACGATTCTGTTGATGACTTCTTGACCGTATCGATCAACAACACGACCCATGTTCCGACAGCCAACGTGGTGTTCGGAAAGGCTCAGGAGTATGTCGATCCAACGCGGCTGTTTGCCGATATCAATCAGACCCCCAACCCTTCTGGGTCGACGACGATATCGTCTTCGGAGGGACGTCTGTTTGTAGAATCCCTCAGTGGCGGGCTGACCACTTTGAACGCCGTCGATGCCGCGACCGCTGAGTTACGTCCCTTGAAATTGTTCACCGCGATTTTCAAGCGATACACGGTCGGTGACGCGTTGTTCTTCACGGCGCACGACGAAAACGGTCTGTTTGACCTCTGGCAATCCGGTGGAACGCCTGAAAGCACGGTTCGAGTGCGCGAAGCGTATCCGCAGTTGGCAACTCAGCAAGTTGCGTTTGTTACCGAGCAAACGCTCAGCCAGGAAATCCCAATCGTCAAATCGGGGTCGGACATCTATCTGCCCGGAACGAATGCGGCGAAGGGGAAAGAGATCTGGAAGCTGAGTGGCGGCGTGGCCACGATCATCGAGGCGGTTGCGGGCTCTGGCGGTTTGACGAACATTCGCGAACTGATTGACGTCAATGGCACCGCCTTTTTCGTTGCCGCGCAGGGGGCAACAACATCCATCTGGCGAATCACCAGTGGTGCGACGATCACGCAGATGACACCGACGCTTTCTGCAAGAAATCTCGTCAATCTTGGTGGAGTGCTCTACTTCGCGAACGACAGCAGCACTACTCCGCTTTGGCGCGTCACCGGAAACACCGCCGCAGCTGTTCCGTTCACCGGTGCGCAACCGAATAGCGCAACTCAACTGGTTGCCACCGCCGGCCGTGTCTTTCTGAATGGCCACGATGGAACAAAACAATTGGTTTGGTCATACAACCCTCTTGACTCAAAATTCAGGACGCTCCATTCGTCTACAAGTCCTTGGTATCTCAATAGCGTTGGCGGAGTTTTTTTCTATACCGCATCCCAAACCGGATCGATCTCGAACTGGTATCGTTTCACCGGCGTGGAAACTGCAACCACTGCGGAAACGCAGCAGGTTACATCGTTTACGACCCTCAGTGGTGTTCCGTCATTCCCCGAGTTGCCAGTGGTGCTGAATGACAAGCTCTATTTCCGCAACGTCAACAAGCTTTGGTCAACAAGTATTGCCGGGGGACAGCAAGAAATTGCTCCCATTGTGTACCAATTGCAGGCGATTCCAGCGGCAAACCTGATCGCGTACACCGCCGGTTCCAATTCTGTATTCGTTTACGAACCGGCAACGCAGTCCACCAACACGATCATTGGGTTTCCGGCGTCAAATGAGGGAAGTTCGCCGTCGAACTTCGTCGAATCCGGCGGCAACCTGTACTTCGTTGCCAACAACCAGTTGTGGGTGTCCGGCCCCGACGGTTCGAATTCGCGACGCGTCTCCAACGTTGTTTTCGACTCATTTGGCACACGCCAACTGGTGGCCAACAACGGCGTTGTCTATTTCGTTCCCAACGATGGGAAACTTTGGACCGCGGTCGGAGAGACGGCTCAAGCGATCTCCACGGCTCTGTTTCCAACCGCCCTGACGCGGGTTGGAAATCGTGTCTATTTCGTGTCGACATCCGGCGACAGGGAATGGTACGTCGTTAATGGCAGCGTCGTCACCAAAATCGACGCCAACACAGCGGGATCAAGTTTTCCAGGCAATATTGTCGATGTAGGCGGCGCGGCATTTTTCGCCGCGACGAATGCGCAAAACAACCGGCGTGTTTTTTCACATGACGGTGCAACGCTAATTGATCGAGGAACGACGTCAAATAATACCACGCTGTACTCCTCGGCAGGCAATCTCTACCGGAACGCCTATCTGGGATTCACGCCGCCCCAATGGAGCTTCGATCTTCGCCAGTCCAACGGTAGTTGGACGACACTCGGGACGTTCAGCGACGACAGCTTTAACTTCGGTGGCGTGGTTTCGGTCACTCATATCGATGGTCAGCTGTACGTCTCCAGTGGCGCGCAGTTATTGAGGTTCAATCAGTCCACGCAAACTTTCGTAGCGCTCTCGGGTGCCTCGACATTAGGCTACGACTCGATCGAGCGTTTGATTGGATCGGGCAGTTCGTTGTACTTCATCGCGCGACGACTCAACCAGTCAACCTTCTTGAACGAATACTCGTTGTGGTACTGGAACGGAAGCCAAAGTGTGCCGGTCAGTGGAAATCTGGGGCTGGAACCGCATGTCATTGATCACACCAACGGGTCGGTTGTTTACTCCGGCATCAACGCGGGAGTCGTCGGACAGGAGCTTTATCAATTCGATCCGGCGGGCGGCAATGCCCTGCTGCGCAAATCAATGCCAGGTACGCCTGGGATCCGAATGTTCTCGCACTCGATGTTTTCTCGTCGGGTGGTAATCCAAAGAACTTTGGCAAGGCATTCGGCAAGATTTTCTTCCAGGCCGATGACGGCAGCTTGGGAACGGAAATCTGGTCGACCGACGGAGTCCAGATTGTGCCGATATCCGGCAGTTGGAATCTGGCCCACCCGACAAGGACTCTGACGGCAGACCTGTCCAACGTCAACGTGCTGGTCGCAGGCGATATCGATGTCAACGGATTCACCGACACCATCGTGCAGTACCACTTTGCCGAGGGCGACGTCGACAGTTTTCTGTTGTTCAATGACGCAGCGTTTGACGTTCGGAATTTCACTCTTGACCAACTGCAGCAAGCCGGTCGTGCCCTGTACGTCGATGATTTGTTGACACCCGCGGGCGACGTCAACGGTGACGGAATCGCCGACCTGCTGGTGGCCTACCGCGGCAGCAATGCTGCCTTCAGCGCCAGCGCCGGTGTCCTGTTCGGCAATCCCGTTCGCGGCAACATCAATCTTTCTCGACCCGCCGTGGCGCTGGCGCACACCGATCGGACGCGGCAAACCACGGGGCTGGAATCGGCGTACCCCGTCGCGGCGATCGGCAATCTGCGCGGGCCTTCGGGCGACGCGGCGACCGACTTTGCGATCGCCGAACCGCAAGGCGGATCGACGCTGGTCTTCACAAGTCTTCTGAATCCGACTCCGGTGGCACCGATCAATCCCGGCAGCACGATCGATCCCACTAGCGAGCAGGATTTGTACCGACTGGCGATGGCGACGCAGCGGCCCACGCTGACGCAACAGACCGACGTGGTTAACTTCACCGATCCAATCAGTTTCGCTAGGCACGCTTCCCGGACTGACTGGCAACGCGACCAACGAACAATTAACGGCCGCACGATCGATCGGCGACGTCAACGGCGACCGGTTGGACGATTTTCTGTTCGTTGGGCTGACGAAAAGTTACATCGTGTTCGGACCGATGACGATCGACGCGACAACGTCGATTGCAGGCGTGGCCAATGTGATCCTCGATCACACTGCGCTTGGCAAGCCCGCCGATCGGTTCGGCGATGTCAATGCCGACGGCATCAACGACATCGTCGCGGTCAATGGCGGAAGCGTCTACGTGATCTTTGGTGGTTCGTCGCCGGTTCGCCAACCGGGGCTTGCCAACGTCAACAAGACGATCACGACCGGCTACACCGGATGCCTCGCAGGTTCACGTGCTTGAACTGGAACGGCGATGCCAACGCCGATATTTTGACCGTGCCCGCATCGGGCAAAAGCTATTTCTTCAGCGGCCAGACGGTCACGCGGCCCAACCGGCTCGCTGACCGCCAGTAACGCGATGCTGACGATCGACAGTGCCGACAACGAAAATCCGCAAGCGGCATTGAGCCAGATTTTCGGCCCTTGGACCGGAACGTTTGCCAATCCGAAATCGGACGACCTGACAGTGCGCGTCGTCGGCGACACCAACGGCGACGGCTTGGACGATGTGATGCTGGTCAACCGCCGGTTTGTCACTTCCGGCAGCGGATCGCCCGCGTATCCGGGACTGGACTGTGGGACGTGCGTACTTGCTGCGATGTCGAACGGCCAACTCCGGAACTCTCCACGGCCGGCGGCTGCCACACGCATTTACACCGACTACTTCCTCGATGCCGCGCACGCGCTGGGCGATGTGAACCGGGACGGTTACGCGGACTTTGCATTGACGCGCAGCCAGGAAGGCGCGTCACTGGCCACCGGCAGCGTGTTCGTTCACTACGGCACACCGGCAGTGAGCCAAACAAATGCGGGAGAGCTGTTTCCGCGCCGACTTCAGCGACACGACCACCGGGGAACAATGCGGGCTGGACGACCGCCCGATCAACCACCGATTCCACCAACCCGGACTGGATTCGTAATAGCACGAATGCTCATGTCACGGTGGAAACCATTACTGGTATGGCATCGCGGCGCAAGGCAATTACAACGGGACCACCAATCCGAACAACGGCAGCCTGACCAGCCCATCGAGAAATTTGTCCGGTGTCGCACCGAATGAGCCGTTGACGCTGTCGTTCAACTATCTGCTGGAGACCGATGGAATCGCGTTGCGCGATCTGGCGGAAGTGGAAATTCTGACCTCAGGTGGCACGGTGGTTGAATTGGTGGCACGCAACCGCGCCCGGTTCACGTCGGACAGCCTGGATTCGCGAATTGGTTCGACCCCACCGGTACAATTAGGCGACCCGACGACCACCAACACCGCCAATCCCTGGCGGCGGATGGAGATCGACGTCGCCCGGTTTGCCGGACAAACCATTCAGGTTCGTTTCAAGTTCGATACTGTCACTGGCGGCTTCAACACGCATAAGGGATTTCACGTGGACGATGTCGTGATCGCGACGCGTTCCGCCGATATCGAAATCCGCCGCGGAGCGCCCACCGGCGCGCTGTATCAGACGGGACCGCTGTCGGTCACGACTGGTGACTTTGATGACAACGGCAAGATCGACTTGGCGATTGGCGAGCCGACAACGTCGGTCGTGCTGCGCAGTGGAACCAGCCAGCAGACGTTAACCACCAGTAATCGCGGGCGAGTCGAAATCTTTACCGACCTGGTCGACGCCGGCCGGCAACTGCATCTGGATGATGGCGACAAGTCGATTTCGGGCGGCGGATCGCAAGATCAATTCGGCTCCCTGTCGATCACGCCGAACCTGGACTTCAACTTCGATGGCATCTCCGATCTGCTGGTCGGTGCCGGCAGGGCCGATGGCGGCTTTGTCGATAACGGAAAGGTTTATGCACTGACCGGACGAAGCCACTCGTACCGATCTTCGTTTCCGGCCAATCCACAAACGCTCGGGAATCTGATGATCGGCGGCAATTCGTTCGTCGCGTCGTCCGCCGAAGGCCAGCCGGTTTTGTTTTCGGCCGGCGAGCTTGGTACTGGGGCTGCCGCGGAGCTTTGGTTCAGTTTCCGCACGCTCAACGCGGCAACAGCGAATGACTTCGTTCAAGTCTTAAGCGCCGATCCACTGGCCGGGGCGGAAGACCGCCTGGTGTTCGACTTGTTCGACTCCAGCGGACGTCCGATTTCGCTGGCTCGATCGACGGCAGACCTGCGACGGCTTCCGGCCGGTCAGTACTACCTGCGCGTCCACGATGCAGAACCGGGCGAAGGCTGGCGGAGCGGTCCCATCACTTTCGAGGTGCACCTTGCGGCTGCTCCGCAAAACCGCCCGGCGAGTAATACCGCGACCTACGCCGACCGCGACCGGTTGGACGGTGGCAATGGCAACGACACTCTGATTGGTAACGAAGGTCTCGACCGGATTTACGCCGGCAGCGGAACCAATCGCGTCACGGCCGAATCGTTCGAGCTGATGGATGATACCAGCGGAACCAATCTTGTATCGCTCCCGCCCCTCAGCGAACGGGCTGGCAACAATCCGTACACTCCGTCCAACGAAGTGGTCTCGATCAGTGATCCCGTCCTGCTGAACGCGATTCGATCACGGCTCGGTCGCGACCAGAACGACCCGCGGCCGCTGACCCAATCGGATTTGGCAGGTTTGACGTCGTTGCATTTGTCTGGCGTGAATCCGACGACGATTTGGAGCAATCTCTCGCTGGCGAAGAATCTGGTCAGTCTTTGGATCGATTCAGCCACCAGCGGTGATGCAACCGTGCTTGGCAGCCTCAAGCAACTGCGCACGCTGTCGCTGACCAATGCAACGCTGACCAACTACGACTTTCTGACTAGCCTGCCACAACTGGCGTCGCTGCGGCTTGTCCAATCCAACTACACGGGGACTCCACTACCGACAGCTCTCAGGAAACTGGATCTGTTTGGCGCCACGATGCTGAATCAGGCCAATCTCGAAGCTCAACTCCCGCAGTTGACCGCGCTGGAGGATCTTTCGCTGGCGTATGTGCCGATGAGCGAATTTGACTTAGCGACACTTGATACGCTGCCAAATCTGAGCCGGCTCGATTTGACGGGCATGGGCCGAACGCAGCTGAACGGGCTCAGCAACCCCTCGATCGAAACACTGATTGTCGTTCAGAACTCGCTGACCGATCTAACGGAGTTGTTGCCGCTAGCGAATTTGCACCTGGTTTACGCCTACACCAACCCGCTGTCCAACCAGGCCTACGCCGTCACGCTGCCTGAAATCCTGCGGCGGGGAAGACAAATCTTTACACTGTCCGACACATCGGTCGCCGCGATCGAAGTGCTGGCCGAAGACCCGCTGTTGCCGGGCGTGTACGCGCAATCGCCACTGGTCTTCCAGGTGATTCGCCGCGATCCGAATCCTGGTAACGGTTCGGCCTTTGATTTTTCCTGGACAATCAGGAACGCTGCCAACCAGGTTGTCGCCACGGGAAATCAGCCAGGGATCAGCTACCTGCCTCTTTCGTCCGGGCGTCTGACGATCGAACTGATCGCGCTGGACAACGATGACTTGGTGGGCGGCCTGCCGCGCCAGTATTCGACCAGCATTCGGTTGGACGTCTTCGACAAGCCCGCCATGCAACTGGACTATGGAGATCCTGGCGTCAGCCAATTACAGATCAACGAGGGCGGCACGGCAAGCTTTTCGGTTTATCTCGATCGTCCGCCCATTGAAACCGTCTATGTGCACGCCTACAACGGCAACCTCTTCAACGGTTTCAATGAATATGTCCCCGGCTTGCAATTCGACTCGACACCGGACCTGATGTTCGACGAGAGCAACTGGAATATTCCTCAGTCGATCACCGTCTCCGTCCCGGTCATTGACTCGGATATCGCCGATAGTTTTGGAAAACTGACGTTCTCGCTGGACAGACGACCGCAAGGTGATGGAACGGGTTTCGTTGCCGGACTGGCGAATGTAGTCGTGATTGATCAAGACCGCCAGATTCTGCTGCTGAACGTCGGTGATCCGGCCGTCGTGGATGTCGCGGAGGGCGGCTCGATTGATATTCAGGTTCAGCTGTCAGCGCAACCAACCGCGGATCTGACCTTGGACATATCTCGCCTGTCGGGTGACGCTGACATCGCCACGACGTCAACTTCTTTGACGTTCACCACGAGCGATTGGAACGTCCCGCAAACGATCACGTTCACCGCGGGTGACGACGACGACGCAACCGCGGGATCTGCCACCTTCTTGATCAGCGGGACGCTGTTGCCCGATGGCTTGGTTTACTCCAAGACGTTTGATGTTCGGGAAGTCGACAATGATCCGATGGATATCCTGGTTTCAACAACGTCGCTGGTGGTTCCCGAATCCGCCAGTGGATCGTTCTCGGTCAGTTTGTCGGCGCGTCCCAGTGCCAACGTGATCGTGAACTTGAACGCTTCAGCGGGAAGCGACCCCGACTTGTTTGCCACTGCGACATTGACGTTTACTCCCGCCAACTGGAATGTTCCCCAAGACGTCGCGGTCACGTCACTGAACGATGCCGATGCTGTTGATGGCTTGGCACTCTGGTCGATCACCGCTGACGGCTGGACGACGGCGAGCGTCACGGCGACCGAGGCCGACGATGATCGCGTCTTGATCACGACTGTTGATACGGTGATCGGCGAAGGCGGCGTGGCGCTGATCGGTGTCTGGCTGGGCGGACAGCCGGACAGCACGGTCCAGGTCAGCGCCAACTTGAGCGGCGATCCCGATTTCACTTTCGGCGGCCCGTCATCGATCAGTTTCTCTGTCAACACGTGGAATGTACCCAAGTTCATTCCGATCACGGCGCTGGATGATGCCGACGGAATCGATGGCATCGGTCAGCTAAGCTGGAGCGCGTCCGGATGGACCGGCGCGGTGGTGAACTTGCGTGAACAAGACGACGATCGTCAGATCGTGGTCGTCGGACCTCTCGGGATTCTGGAGGGAACGTCGGCGACGGTGGATGTTTCACTTTCGGCGCAGCCGGCCGGTGACGTGACGGTGACCGTCAACTGGGACGGTGGCGATGATGACCTGTCGATCGAAAGCGGCACGATCCTGTTGTTCAACGCTTCCAATTGGAATGTCCCCCAGCAGGTGACCGTCGCGGCGGCGCCAGATGCGGACATGGTCTCCGGTACGGCCAGCTTTCTGGCCGCGGCCGATGATTGGAATCCGGCCTCTATTACGATCGCAGAAATCGAAGATGGTCGTTGGCTGGAACTGTCACCCGTGACATTGTCCGTTCCGGAAAACGGCGAACGAGAACTTCGTTTGCGTCTGCTCTATTCGGCCGACGAAACCATCGTCAATGTGACACTCAGCGAATTGCTCGGTAATGACCCCGACTTGACGCATGACAGTGACGGCACGTTCGAGTTCAACAGCAGCAACTGGAATGTTTGGCAAACCATTACGTTCAGCGCAGCATCCGACAACGACACGGTGGACGGTCTGGCCAACTACCGGTTCAGTGCCGCCGGGCAAACCGACGTCTTGTTGACCGTCCAGGAAATGGACAATCGTGTTGCCTTTGAGACGGACGTTGCGGAACTGATCGTCCAGGAGGGCAGGACGGCGACGCTGGCAGTAAGATTGAAAGAGCAACCGGTTGCTGATCTGGTGATCAGTGCTGGAACGATCATCGGCGACGGGGATTTGGCGTTGGACGCTTCCTCGCCCACGTCGTTGACGTTCAGCCGTAGTAACTGGAATCAATATCAGAAGTTCGTCTTCGCCGCTGCTGCCGATGCCGATGCCGAAGACGGGACGGCACTGGTAACACTGACTTCCGCCGGTCTGCCGTCATTGGAAGTTACGCTGCGAGAACTGGATGACGCGCGCCGTGTCGTACCGACGGCCGTGCTGATCGACGATCGATTCGTGATCGACGAAGGCACTTCGCGGGGCTTTGACGTGACGCTGGGAACCGCACCAAGCGAAGTCGTGATCGTTTCTGTTTCGCTGCTTGGCGAGGATTCAAGCTTCTCTTTGCTGTCGCCCACCGAGTTGACGTTCACTCCGCTTAACTGGAACGTTCCCCAAAGTGTTACGGTCGCCGCGGCCCACGATGACGATGCCGTTGACAGCGAAAACGTCATTCAGCTGTCTGCCAACGGGTGGATCACCAGCTTGTTGACGCTGCGGGAAGACGACGATGATACCGCCGCACTGGTTGTGCAGCCGCTGTCCGGGCTGGATGTCAGCGAAGACGGTACTGTCACCGCGACCTTTGTCATGCACTTGCAATCGAAACCGGGGCACGAAGTCGAAGTTCCCGTGTTCACTTCGAATCCCGCCGAAGGTGCATCATTGACGCGCAAAGTTATCTTCCGCCCTGATAACTGGAACATCCCGCAGACGATTACGGTTACCGGCGTCGATGACTTTGTCGACGACGGCGACGTTGGCTTTGATTTGTTCTTTGGACCGTCGGTGTCGACCAGCCTCGAGTATGCGGGGCTGACGACTGCGTCATTCCAGATGACCAACGCCGATAACGATACCGCCGGGATAGTGGTCGGTCCCCTAAGTGGCCCGGTGATCAGCGAAGGCGGAACCAGTGTTACGTTCACGGTCGTGCTGAACAGCCAACCGACCGCGGTCGTGCGTGTTCCAATCGGAACCAGTGATTCGGCAGAATCGTCTGCGAACGTCAGCGAAGTGGTCTTCACGCCGAGCAACTGGAGTGTACCGCAAACGATCACCATCACCGGTGTCGACGATCTGATCAACGATGGCGACCAAGTGGTCAGCGTGACGTTTGCGCCGTCGATCAGCGCCGATCCGATGTACGACTCGATCGCGCTGACCAGTCTGCTGGTGAAGAACCTGGACGATGATTATTTGCCGGCAGCCAGCACGGTGGTGACTGAGTCGCTGACCTTTGGCGGAGTCACCTACTATGCAGGTTCAACGAAGGCAACGGGCACTGAATTGTGGCGAACGGTTGGTACGTCGTCGGGTACGGCTCTGGTTGCCGACCTGATGCCCGGTGGTGACTCGTCAAACGTTGCTGAACTGGTCGAACTGAGTGGGAAACTCTTTTTCGTTGCTGACACACCAACAGCAGGCCGGGAGCTTCGCGTCTTTGATCCAGCAACTGCAGCGGTGTCTCTTGCATTTGATGCGTTGGCAGGCACCGCCCACGGTTCGCCGGAACAACTGACCGTTGTCGGCAACACATTGTTCTTCACGGCCAGTGATGGACTGGCGGGCAGAGATTTATGGAAGCTGGGCTCCGACGGCACGCCGACTTTGCTGCGGAGTTTTGGGAATTCGGCGCCGACCGAACTGACCGCATTTGACGGCAAGTTATTCTTCGTGGCAGCAGGGCCGGAAGGCCGGGAGCTATGGGCAAGCGACGGCACAGGTACCGGCACCGCCTTGTTTGCTGATCTTCGCATCGGCGCACGCAGGTTCGGACATTGTCGACTTAACGGTGGGCGGCGGAAGATTGTTCTTTGCTGCCAACGACGGCTCGCACGGGCTGGAACTTTGGACGCTCGACTCGGCCGCCGGTGTGCCAAACATGGTTGCCGACCTGATCCCGGGTACGCTTGGTTCAAGCCCGCAGTGGATTACTCCGTTCGCAGCCGGCGTTGTCTTTGCCGCATCGACACCAGGCTACGGAAATGAACCTTGGTCGAGCGACGGTACGGTCGGAGGAACAACGCTGCTTGCCGATGTGAACGTCAGCGGCAACAGCGACCCTGATCAGTTTACGGTTGTTGGGGGAAACCGGCTCTACTTTGCTGCCAACGACGGCTCCAATGGACGCGAGTTGTGGGAAAGCGACGGTACGACCGCGGGAACGATCTTGCGAGAAGTTCAGCCGGGGCCGGCGAGTTCAAACCCGGCAGGCCTGAGTGCCATCGGCAACTCGCTGTACTTTGCTTCGTACGATTCAGTCACGGGTTATGAACTGTACCGCAGTACGAGCCCGGCAGAACTGGTCGTTGATTTGAATGTTACGTCCAGTTCGTTGCCACAAGTGGTTGGTGCGTCCAGCGGCAATGTGATTTTTACTGCAGAAGATGACGGCGGGGTCCGCCGGTTGTTCGCCGGCAGCGGCCCCGGGTTCGTCGCTGCGCTCGCAGAGGCTGGTTTGGTCCTGACGCCTGTTCAGGGTGTCACGGTAACTGAAGGCGGATCGGCAGTGACGTATACAGGGAGACTCGCCTCCCAGCCGTCTGCGAACGTGACCGTGCGACTGGACACGGACATAACACAAGTCTCGCTTTCAACTGACGAGTGGACCTTCACGCCGGTGAACTGGGATCAGGAACAGTCGGTCACGGTCACGGCAATCGATGACATGGTTGACGAAGTGCTGCTGAACATTGCAATCGAGCACGAGATTCTGAGCTCGGATGTCATTTATCAGTTCCTCGGCTCACAGAAATTGCCGCTCGTAATACATGATGATGACGTTGCCGGCATCACGCTGACACCGCCTACGTTACTTGAAACGAGCGAAACCGGCTCGACTGCCAGCTTCAATGTTGTGCTGAACAGTCAACCAACCGCTGATGTCAGTTTCCTGATGGCTGTCACGGATCCCACAGAAGCATCGCTGTCGGAGTATTGGGTGAAATTCACTCCCCATAATTGGAACATCGCCCAAACGGTCACCATCCATGGCGTCGACGACTTGATTCGCGATGGCGATATTACCTACAAGGTGGTGACAAGCGATTCCTCCAGCCGTGATGCTTTTTACAATGGCCTGGCGATCGACGACCTGACACTCATTAACCGCGATAACGAAGTCAACAATCCGCCAACCGCTAACTTGGCCAGTCCCGCCAGCGGCAGCAGTGTGGTGGTGGGTTTAGTCAACGGCCAACGTTACATCGATGTCGCTTTCAGTGATACCGGCGGCAGCGGTCTGAATACAGCAACGATCAACGGCGATGAGTTCACGCTCAGCGGCAGTGGTGTTGGCACGGCTTCACTTGCGGGCACAGCCACACTGGTCAGCGGAACCACCTACCGTTATGCCTTCACCGGTGACTTCGCGGTTGGCGCTGTCGATGTGAATTTCATTTCCGGTCGCTGGCAAGACAACGCTGGCAACGCCAACCTTGCCAAGACCGAATCGTTTGTCGTTCAAGCCAATCCGGTTAGCAGCTTGGTGCGGACCGTGCGCGTACGTCTGACCGACAAGGATTACCTGCAACTAAACGAAGTGCGAGTCATCCAGCAAGGTACGGGAACAAACTTGGCGTTGGCGGGAACGGCGACGCAGTCGAGCACTTACAACGCATCGATCTCAGGACCTGGAAAAGCGATCGACGGTGATACCACGTCCGGCTACCCGACCTCGGTAGCGTTGACGAAATTAGAATCCGGAGCCTGGTGGCAAGTGGACTTGGGTGACGGATTCGATGTGTCGCGCATCGTTGTCCACAACCGAAACACAGAGGGAACTCGCTTGCAAGATGCGGTTGTGGAAGCACTCGATGCCGCCGGCAACGTGCTCTGGTCGGACACAATCACCGGCGCGGTCAACAATAGCGTGCACAGCTTCAATGTTGTGACTGCTCCTCTTGCGGACACAACACCGCCCACAGCTGATTTGGCCAGTCCCTCAAACAATAGCAGCATCGCGGTGAGTTCACTCAACGGCCAAGACTACATCGATGTCACTTACAGTGATACCGGCGGCAGCGGTCTGAAGACAGCAACGATCAACGGCGATGAATTCACGCTCGGCGGCAGTGGTGTCGGCACGGCTTCACTTGCGGGAACAGCCATACTGGTCAGCGGCTCGACATACCGCTACGCATTTACCGGTGACTTCGCGGTTGGCGATGTCGATGTGAACTTCATTGCTGGTCGCTGGCAAGACAATGCCGGCAATAACAACCTTGCCGAGACTGAATCGTTTCGCGTTCTATCCAATCCGCCAGCGGATACGACCCCGCCAACGGCCGGCTTAGCCAGTCCCGCCAGCGGCAGCAGTGTGATGGTGGGTTCAATCAACGGCCAACGTTACGTCGATGTCACCTTTGCCGATGTCGGCGGCAGTGGACTCAGTGTAGCAACGATCAACGGCGATGAGTTCACGCTCAGCGGCAGTGGTGTAGGCACGGCTTCACTTGCGGGCACAGCCACACTGGTCAGCGGAACCACCTACCGTTATGCCTTCACCGGTGACTTCGCGGTTGGCGCTGTCGATGTGAATTTCATTTCCGGCCGCTGGCAAGACAATGCCGGCAACGCCAACCTTGCCAAGACCGAATCGTTTGTCGTTCAAGCCAATTCGGTTAGCAGCTTGGTGCGGACCGTGCGCATACGTCTGACCGACAAGGATTACCTGCAACTAAACGAAGTACAAGTCATCCAGCGAGGTACGGGAACAAACTTGGCGTTGGCGGGAACGGCGACGCAGTCGAGCATTTACAACGCATCGACCTCAGGACCTGGAAAAGCGATCGACGGTGATACCACGTCCGGCTACCCGACCTCGGTAGCGTTGACGAAATCAGAATTCGGAGCCTGGTGGCAAGTGGACTTGGGTGGCGGATTCGATGTGTCGCGCATCGTTGTCCACAACCGAAACACAGAGGGAACTCGCTTGCAAGATGCGGTTGTGGAAGCACTCGATGCCGCCGGCAACGTGCTCTGGTCGGACACAATCACCGGCGCGGTCAACAATAGCGTGCACAGCTTCAATGTTGCGATTGCTCCTCCAGCGAACACAACACCGCTCACAGCAAATTTGGCCAGTCACTCAAACAGCAGCAGCATCGCGGTAGGTTTACTCAATAGCCAAGACTACATCGATGTCACTTACAGTGATACCGGCGGCAGCGGTCTGAAGACAGCAACGATCAACGGCGATGAATTCACGCTCAGCGGCAGTGGTGTCGGCACGGCATCGCTTGCGGGAACAGCCACACTGGTCAGCGGCTCGACATACCGCTACGCATTTACCGGTGACTTCGAGGTTGGCGATGTCGATGTGAACTTCATTGCTGGTCGCTGGCAAGACAATGCCGGCAATAACAACCTTGCCAAGACCGAATCGTTTCGCGTTCTACCCAATCCGCCCGCGGATACGACCCCGCCAACGGCCGGCTTAGCCAGTCCCGCCAGCGGCAGCAGTGTGATGGTGGGTTCACTCAACGGCCAACGTAACGTCGATGTCACCTTTGCCGATGTCGGCGGCAGTGGACTCAGTGTAGCAACGATCAACGGCGATGAGTTCACGCTCAGCGGCAGTGGTGTCGGCACGGCTTCGCTTGCGGGCACAGCCACACTGGTCAGCGGAACCACCTACCGTTATGCCTTCACCGGTGACTTTGCGGTTGGCGATGTCGATGTGAATTTCATTTCCGGCCGCTGGCAAGACAATGCTGGCAACGCCAACCTTGCCAAGACCGAATCGTTTGTCGTTCAAGCCAATTCGGTTAGCAGCTTGGTGCGGACCGTGCGTGTGCGTCTGACCGACAAGGATTACCTGCAACTAAACGAAGTGCAAGTCATCCAGCAAGGCACGGGAACAAACTTGGCGTTGGCGGGAACGGCGATGCAGTCGAGCATTTACAGCGCATCGACCTCAGGACCTGGAAAAGCGATCGACGGTGATACCACGTCCGGCTACCCGACCTCGGTAGCGTTGACGAAATCAGAATCCGGAGCCTGGTGGCAAGTGGACTTGGGTGGCGGATTCGATGTGTCGCGCATCGTTGTCCACAACCGAAACACAGAGGGAACTCGCTTGCAAGATGCGGTTGTGGAAGCACTCGATGCCGCCGGCAACGTGCTCTGGTCGGACACAATCACCGGCGCGGTCAACAATAGCGTGCACAGCTTTAATGTTTGATCAGGTGACGGCAGTTGATCGATTCAATCGCCAAAGCATCACCGAAGCCGCTGAGCTGCAAATTTGGAACTCATTTGTTCTGATTTGTCGCGCTTTATTGCCGCAGGCGCGTCGAACGCCCGGAGAACAGAGCTGATTTGCTTGCGAATTCCCGCCGCTTCCTTCGAAGGCGCCAATCTCTTTGGATGGTTCACAACACGGAGATGCGTTGAACAAATTCAAATGATTCATGTGAATTCCAAGCAAACGGGAATCTTTTGATTTTGGTCCGACGCGCCCATCGGCTGCTTCCCATGGATCAACGCTTTGCACCACGTCCTGGTCCTAGAACTGGTGGAAAAAGGGGGCTAGAATCCTCTGCCCAAACTCGGCATCTTGGTCGGGTCCAAACAGATCGGCGGGCTCGCGCCCGCCGTTAAGATTCGTCGACAATGGAGGCCAGGATCTGTCCTGGCAGATTGAGGTTGCCAGGACGAGTCCTGGCCTACGCGAAACTGAAAGTTGAGCCGACGCTTTGTCGCGGACTGATGATTAACGAACTGACTTATTTCACCCGTGTTCTCTCGATCGTCGGAGACGTCTTGCAGGTCAGTGCCACGGATGTTGGGCTGGGCGATCTCGCGATGGTGGAGAACTTTGACGGCGAAGGTTCGCTGGCTCAGGTCGTCGAAATCCACCGTGATGCGGTCTCTTTGCAGGTCTTTACCGGCGGCAAGGGGATCTCGACCGACGCCCGCGTTCGATTTTTGGGGCATGCCTCGCAGGTCATTTGCTCGGATAACATTCTCGGTCGCGTCTTCGATGGGACTGGGACGCCGATCGACGGTGGGCCGGCGCTCAAGCAAGATCCGGTCCTCGAAATTGGCGGCCCATCGGTCAATCCCGTCAAGCGAGTCGTTCCCAAGCGGATGATCGAGACCGGCATTCCGATGATCGACGTGTTCAATAGCCTGGTCGAGAGTCAGAAGATTCCGATCTTTTCTGTTGCCGGCGAGCTGTACAATCCGCTGCTGGCCCGGATCGGTATCCAAGCCGACGCCGAGATTGTGGTCTTCGGCGGCCTGGGGCTGATCTTCGATGACTACCACTTCTTCCGCACCAAGTTTGAAGACGAAGGTGTTTTTCCGCGCACCGTGATGTTCGTCAATCAAGCGTCGGACCCGATTGTCGAACGGTTGTTGGTGCCGGACATGGCCATGAAGGTCGCCGAGCGGTTCGCGGTCGAGGAGAACAAACGCGTTTTGGTGTTGTTGACCGACGTGACGGCCTACGCCGACGCACTCAAAGAGGTCGGCGTGTCGATGGAGCGGGTGCCGGCAACACGCGGGTACATGGGCGACTTGTACAGCCAGTTGGCGCTGCGTTACGAGCGCGCCTGTGACTTCGATGGCGCGGGCAGCATCACAGTGCTGACGGTGACGACGATGCCCGGCGACGACGTGACCCATCCGGTGCCGGACAATACCGGGTACATCACCGAAGGTCAGTTTTACCTGCACGACGGATTGATTGATCCGTTTGGTTCGTTGTCACGTTTGAAACAACAAGTCGTCGGGATCACGACACGTGAAGATCACGGCCAGTTGATGAACACGATGATTCGACTCTATTCCGGTGCGAAAGACGCGGAGCAAAAACAGGCGATGGCATTCGATTTGTCGGAATTCGATCACAAGCTGCTCGGTTTCGGCGAGCTGTTTCGCGATCGGTTCATGGACGTCAACGTCTCGGTGCCTTTCTCCGAAGCGCTCGACTTGTGCTGGAGGACACTGGCAGAGTGCTTCGAGCCTGAAGAATTGTTGATGAAGGAAGAATTGATCGACAAATATTTCCCGAAAGAGTAAGTGTCGCCCGGCATGCGACTTTCCCTAAACAAAAACGCACTGAAGCAACAACGCGATCATCTGTCGATGTATCGGCGTTTCTTGCCGTCGCTAGATCTCAAGCGACAGCAATTGCTGGGTGCCCATAAAACGGCGCAACTGCGGCTTGGCGAGTTGGAGGCGGAAATCGAAGCTTTTCAGCAAAAGCTTGAGAACCTGCTGCCATCCTTGGGCAGTTCGACCGTCAATCCCGCCCAGTTGAGCACACTGGTGCGGGTCCGCGACGTGATTTTGGCTGAAGAAAACGTGGTCGGTGCCCGCATTCCCGTTGTGCGCGAAATCAAGATTGAACGAATTGAATATTCGAGGCTGACGCTGCCGTTTTGGGTCGACCAGTTGGCTGACGGTCTGGAAGAGATCGCTCGCATGCGCATTCAGTTGCAAGTCAGCAAAGCTCGCGTGGAGATCCTCGGTTTAGCGGCACGTAAGATCACGCAACGAGTCAATTTGTTCGAGAAAGTTCTGATTCCCAGGTCTGAATCGAATATCAAACGAATCGGCATCGCCTTGTCGGACCAGGAGCGAGCCTCCGTGGTACGTTCAAAGCTCGCCAAACGAAAACGCAAGTCTACTAACGATCGATAAGAACGGTTTTCATGGCCATTGTTCAACTTAACAAGCTGACCATCTACGGAACGGCTGACCAACAGCAGTCGGTGCTTGATGAATTGCAGCAGTTGGGTTGTGTCCACTTGGTGCCGCTGCGGGAACCGGAACAGAGTGCGACGGATTTGGCATCAAAAGGGGCCAAGCAGGCGTATCGTTACCTGATGGCGGCGCCGGTAAAAAGACGTCCCGCGACCGACGAGTCCAGGTTCGACCGAGAAGCATTGACCCGCAAGGTTCTGAAGATCAAGAATCGTCGTGAGGAGCTTTCCCCGGAGCGAGACGAAATCCAAGATGCGATCGAGTTGTTGTTGCCTTGGGGCGATTTCCGGCTGCCATCGAAAGACGAGTTGCGAGGGCACGAGCTTTTCTTCTACCAGGTTCCACTTCGCGAGCTATCGGAACTGCCCCGCGATCTGATCACCCAAGTCGTGGCCCGTGACAATCGGTTCGCTTATGTCGTGGTGGTAGCCAAGGAGGAACCGGTCGACATCGGCTACGAGCGAGTTGAGCTGGATCCGCGACCGTTGTCGGAGTTGCGCGATCGCCTGGAGGAGGTGGAGGAAGAGCTTGAGGAGCTTCATTGGCGCTGGATTTCGTTGACGCGCTGGATACCGATGCTGCGAAATGATCTGGACGCGGCCGACGATCAAGCCGCGAAAATGATGGCGGCCAAGGGGATCCATGCGGACGAGGCGATCTTCGCCCTGCAGGGTTGGATGCCGGTGGTGGCCGCCGACGATGTTCGAGAAATGGCAAATCGCAATAACCTGGCAGTGATCATCGAGCCCCCCCGCGAGGATGAAGCCCCACCCACACTGCTTCACAACCCCGACCGCGTCGCCGGTGCGGAAGGTTGCGTGACGTTCTACATCACACCGGGCTATCACACGTGGGATCCCACGACCGTCGTTTTCTACTCGTTCAGCCTGTTTTTTGCGATGATCATCGCCGATGCGGGCTACGGCTTCTTCATGGCTTGTCTACTGGCGTTGTCTTGGCAGAAGATCGTGCGCACAAACACGGGAAGCAGATTCGCAATCTGCTGCTGGGGATCGTCAGCGCAACGATGATTTACGGTGTGCTGGTCGGCAGCTATTTCGGCGTCGAACCGCCTGCCGGATCGCTGTTGGATTGGTTGCGAGTTCGCATTGGCGGCAAACCGATGTTGGAGAATCAAAATGCGATGATGGTGATCGCCGTAGCAATCGGCATCGCCCATTTGTCGCTGGCAAACGTGATTAATGCTTTCTGCGACCGAAAACATCTTCGCTGGCTCGGTCATCTGGGCTGGGCGATGCTGATGATCGGCGGCTTTCTGCTGTTATCGGGAAAGTTCATCGAGCTTCCGGCCCTGACCACGATCGGTCTGGGGCTCGCAAGTTTGGGTGGGATCTGTATTCTTTTCTTCAGCAGCAATCGGCCGCTATTGACGCTGGACTGGAAGCAGTACGGCATGCGAATGGTCGATGGTGTGATGCAAGTGACCAATCTGTCCAAAGCGTTTGGCGATGTGCTCAGCTACCTGCGACTATTTGCACTCGGCTTGGCCAGTGCCAAGTTGGCGATCACGTTCAACGGTTTGGCGGGCGGTGCTTATGACAAAGGTGGCATTGGCATTCTGCTGGCGATCGTCATATTGTTGGTCGGTCATGGAATCAATTTTCTTTTGGGCTTGATGGGAGGCGTCGTACACGGTCTTCGCTTAAACTGCATCGAGTTTTTCAATTGGGGGCTTAACCAAGAAGGTTATGCGTTCCAACCATTCAACAAGAAGGCGAATCGCTGATGGACACATTTGCGTTGATGCTCGGCTGGGCCGGGATCTACGGACCGACTGCTTTGGGTGCAATTGGCAGCATCATGGGTTGCTCTCGCGCCGGCCAGGCCGCCTGTGGTGCAATGCTGGATGTCGAAAGCGGCTACGGCCGTTTCATTGGTTTATCTGCACTTCCGTCGTCGCAGATCATTTATGGCATCGTGGTCATGTTTGCCTTGAACCGAGAGGTGACGGTGGAGAATTCGCCGGGCTTGTTCGCGGTGGGAATCCTGTGTGGGCTTGCTTTAATGGCCAGCGCCGCTTTCCAAGGCAAGTGTTGTGCGTCAGCGATCGTGGCGACGAAGACGAAGCCGGAAATTTTTGGCCTCTCGGCAGCCCCGGCGGCGATTGTCGAAGGCTTTGCCGTGTTTGCCTTTATCTTTGCGCTGGTCATCGCCGGCGGCATTCCAAGCACGGGCACCTAATAGTCGAGCAACCAAATGGAAAGCGAAAACAACGAAGTATCCGGCGTCCAGCAATTGATCGATCGTCTTCACCAAGAGGGCGTCGACAAAGGTAAAATGGATGCGGAGATGCTACTCTCGGAAGCAAGAAAAGAAGCAGCCGCGATCTTGGACGGGGCGAACAGGGAGACCGAAGCGCTGCGCAAGTCTGCGCAGACTGACGCTCAGCAAATGAAGTCGAAGGGTGAAGAAGCCGTTCGTCTTGCCGGTCGCGATGCAATCTTGAGTTTGACCGAGGAGCTACGATCGAGTTTCGAGCAAACGCTACAGCGGTTGGTCGATGATTCGCTTCAAGATCCCAGCTTTCTGCGGCAACTGATTTTGCAGATCGCTGGTGTGGCCGTGCCATCGGAGAGCGATACTGCATTGCATGTGATGTTGCTCGGCGAAGTAGCGGACGATCCGGCCTCAGAATCCCCCGAAGGTGGTGGCGTCCTGAACGATCTTGCTCGCTCGCTTGCCGGTCAATCGCTTCGCGATGGGCTGACGTTCGAGGTTGCCGACAGCGATGTGCCGGGCGTTCGTGTCCAAGTCGTCGATCAGCAACTGGAGATCGATCTCACGACCGCTACGTTGACTCACCTGTTACTGAAACATCTATCGCCACGGATTCGTGCGATCGTTGGCGAATGACAGATGTTGGCATGGTAGGCCAGGACCCGTCCTGGCCTAGGCTAGCGCCTCTCGCCCACAAAGGGTCAGACCCCTTTATAGAACACGTTCTTAGATGAACTATTACACCTTGATCGCCAGTCTTCCCGCACTTCCGCCTCACTTTGATGTGGAACGGACACCGGTGTCGCGTCCCCGCTTGCGCCAGTTGCTCAAGCAATTGAGCGATGAAGATGCGGCAACCGTTCGCCAGCTTGCGACTTTTTTCAGCTGGGATCGTCAGCTGATCGAGCAGAGCGATGACGATATTTGTCGGCGCTACGAGGAATTGATGCAGAACGAGCAGGGGCTGATACGCGAAATCGTCAATCATCGGATCAACGTCCGCACGCTCGTCGCAGCTCTACGTCGCCGTCGCGACAATCTCGGTCCGCCCACGGCGGTCGGTGAATTGGTTGGTACGATCCGGCGAAACTGGAATGATCCAACCTTTGGACTCGGACTTCGCTTTCCTTGGGTTGAAACGTGTTCAACTCACATGCTGGCGGGTGAAACAACCAAAGCAGAGCGGGCGATCTTCGAGTACACGTGGCAGACTTGGTCGCGAATGGCGGCGGAATACACGTTTTCTTTCGAGGCCGTCCCGCTCTATGTCGTGCGCTGGGAGATCGTCGATCGCTGGACAAGCCGAGACATGGACACTGGCAAAGAACGTTTTGAACAATTGGCTCAGGAGACACTGGGTGAGTACGCTGCAATCCAATTCTGAAACCCCGACCGCGCAGGCGCGCGTGATTGGCGTTGCCGGCAACATCGTCGCCATCGAGGCGAAAGGATCGGTGATGAAAAATGAGGTGGCCTACGTGCTCGTGGGAACCGCTTCCGACCATCAGCGTCGGACCCCGGATGCTGAGCCGACGAAACTGAAGTCCGAAGTCCTGCGCGTCTATGGACACACAGCCGACATGCAGGTCTATGAGGACACGGCCGGTATCAAAGTCGGTGATCACGTCGAACTTACCAAGGAAATGCTGCCCGCCATCCTTGGTCCCGGGCTGCTGGGCACCATTTTCGATGGCCTCCAGAATCCGCTCCACGAGCTTGCTCGACAGGATGGATTCTTTCTAAAACGTGGAAGGGTCGTTCCGCCTCTGACGCCGGAAACGCTCTGGGACTTTCATCCGACTTGCAAAATCGGAGATAAGAAGAAAGCGGGTGACGTGTTGGGGACGGTCCCCGAACGCAACATCACGCACAAGATCATGGTGCCGTTCGGACTGGCGGAAGACGTTGAGGTTGTCTGGATCGCCAAAGGCAATCATCGTGTCGATGACTGTATCGCCCGCGTTCGCGATACCCGCGGGCGAGAACGCGAGTTGACCATGAAGCAAAGTTGGTCGGTGCGTCAGCCCTTGCCCACTCGGCTGCTCCGGCGGCGTCTTTCCGAACGGCTGTTCCCGTCGGAGCGATTGGCAACAACGACGCGCCTGATCGACACCTTCTTTCCGATCGCGCGCGGAGGTACCGCTTGCATTCCCGGTCCCTTTGGTGCCGGCAAAACCGTCTTGCAAGGATTGCTTGCCCGTTATGCCGATGTGGACATTGTGGTCGTCGTTGCCTGTGGCGAGCGAGCGGGCGAAGTCGTGGAGACGCTGACGGATTTTTCCACCATGGAAGACCCCAACAGCGATGGCGGAAAATTGATGGACCGCACCGTCATCATTTGTAACACGTCGTCGATGCCGGTCGCTGCGCGGGAAGCATCGATCTACATGGGGATCACGATCGGCGAGTACTACCGGCAAATGGGATTGAATGTTCTGCTGTTGGCCGATTCCACTTCGCGATGGGCGCAGGCGATGCGAGAAACTTCCGGCCGCTTGGAGGAGATCCCCGGTGAAGAAGCGTTTCCGGCCTACCTCGATTCCTCAATCAAGAGTGTCTACGAACGCGCGGGTGTGATCAAAACCAACGATGGCAGCGAAGGTACGCTGACGATGATCGGCACCGTTTCGCCCGCGGGCGGAAACTTTGAAGAGCCCGTCACGCAGTCCACGCTTGGCACCGTCAAGTGTTTTCTCGGTCTCTCGTCTGCCCGAGCTTACAAGCGGTTCTATCCCGCGATCGATCCGCTGCTTTCCTGGTCGCGGTATCTCGATCAACTTGCCCCGCAGCTGGATGCACAAATTGATCCGGATTGGACCAAGTGGGTCAAAGAAATCACACAGTTGCTTCATCGTGGTGACGCCGTGTACCAGATGATGCAGGTTACCGGAGAGGAGGGCGTGACGATCGAAGACTTCCTGGACTACCAGCGATCGATGTTCGTCGACTTGGTGTTCCTGCAACAAGATGCCTTCGATCCCGTTGACGTCACCGTTTCGATCGAGCGCCAGGTGGAAAGCATCAAGCTGATTCGCCGGCTGGTCAGCCGCGAATACGCTTTTACGACCAACAAGCAAACCCGCGATTACTTCACCAAGCTGACTGGGCTTTACAAGAACTTGAACTACGCCGAGTTCAAATCGGATCGCTACAGGGAGCTGGTCAAAGAGATCGGAGCTCTCGAGCAGCAGGCGATCGGAGGCGCGACCGCAACGGCGACCGCCTAGCGTTTAAGTTGGCCTCCAGCGTTGCTGTTTCTTTCCGCCGTGATAAACGGTAGCGATCGTGCCGGTTTGGAGATTTCAGGTTGGACCACCTCTAGCGGTTCTATTAAAGGAATCAATTTCAAGCGTCGAACCGAACCATGAAGGGATGTGGAATCGCACGATTCCATGGATTCGGATCGATCTGATCGGCCAGGACGGAATCGGAAAGCCGCGATGCGCGCAGCGTACAGTCTCAAGCAGGCTTCCAAGTGGAAGCGATGGAATGTCGCGATCTGCTGCGCGCTGCTTTATTGCTTCGCCAGTGGTGGCTGCCGAACCACCGACGGAACGAACCCGCGGGGAGCGGTTTCCAAGGCACTCACCGATCGATTCGGTAGCGGTATCACCGATCCTTTGTGTGCGGGTCGAACCGTGATACCGCCGACGGTAACGCTCGAAGACGGGCTGACCGAGGACGAGGCGATTCATATCGCCCTGTGGAACAACGCCGGGTTTCAAGAACTGCTGGCTGCGCTCGGGATCTCTCGTGCGCAGCTGCTGGAAGCTGGGCTAATCAACGATCCGCAGTTCATCATCTTTTTTCCCCTCGGTCCCAAGCAACTTGAGTTTGCCACCTTTCAAACAGTGGACGCTTTGTGGCTGCGACCGATTCGCGTGCGGGCTGCTAAATTGGATCTGCACCAGATTAGCCAGTCGATGGTGCAAAATGGTTTGAACACGATTCGTGATATTCGTCTCGCCCATACAAACCTGATCCAGGCGCAACAACAAGCAGAAGTCGCCACGGAGGCAGCATCAATACGCGGGCAAATTGCTGAGTTGGCACAGAAGCGACTCGCGGCCGGTGACATCAGTGACCTGGAGGCAACGACGTCGCAAATCGACGCGCTCCAGGCCAAGGCTGCCGAAGCGAGGATGATTCAGGATGTCGAACTTGCTGAGCACGCGCTGCGAACGGGGCTCGGCTTGACCATGCTTGATGCGCCGATCCTCGCGGTCGACGGTGAAAGTGCTGATCGACCCATCACTGTCGAGGACGCCGATCAGCTTGTCGGCACCGCGTTGGCGATGCGACCTGATTTGCGAGCGGCAGAGATCGCGATCGAGGCGGCTTGCCAGCGAGTCGATTTGGCGAAACGCCGGTTCAGGAACTTTGACCTCGTTTATGATGCGAACGGCTCGGGTAAGAAAGGGTTCGAGTCGGGCCCCGGTTTGCGATTCTTCATGCCAGTCTTCAATCGCAATCGCGGCGTCATCGCGATCGCAAACGCACAGTGGCAACAAGCCACTCGACAATACGTGACAGTCCGCGATCGTGTGACCTTGGAAGTTCGCACCGCCCATACGCAGCTTCAGCAAGCCCGCGACAATCTGCAATTCCTGCAAACGGAGATTCTGCCGTCCTTGGAGGAAGCGGAACGACTAGCGCGGCGAAGCTACGAGGACGGGGGTGCGACCTATTTTCTGATTCTCCAGACGATCGGCCCCTATTTGGACGCTCGCATGCGTCAATCCCAGTTGCTTGCCGATGTGCGACGAGCCACCGCGGAACTGGAGCGAAGTGTCGGAATGCGTCTCGCCACGACATCGCTGAACTTGGATATTTCGCCGGATGGCTTCCTGGAAAGCGAATCTCCGTAAGTACCCTTGGTGGGTTTCGCAATTAGAATGTGAGTGGTGAGGGTCGAAATAGCCGACTCTCCCCAAGGGCATTGGTCTCTACACATGTTGTGCCGATTTCACCCTCCCTCCGGAAGGGGCGAGCCTAAGCGAGGGGAGGGAGAAGAGCAGCTATGATCATTTACGCTATCACGCCGAAGATACAAGCATGGCCAACAACCGACCGAGTCCGAATGCGACGACGCGAGCTAGATCGCTGCGCGAGAAGCAAACGAGATCCGAGGGCTTGTTGTGGAGCATCCTACGGGCAGAGCAATTGTGCGGTTTAAGATTTCGTCGGCAACATCCTATCGGACCTTGGGTCACCGACTTCGCTTGCCCGGCAAAGATGCTCGTTGTTGAGATCGACGGCGGATACCACGAGCAGGCGTTTGACGAAGACCTTCGTCGACAAGAATATTTGCAGCAACTTGGTTGGACCGTTGTTCGTTTCACGGATGACAATGTCGAACAGGACGCGGAGGCTGTTGGAAGAGCAATTGCGAAAGAACTGAACCTTCCATATGACTTTGAGAAACGAAAAGCGACGGGAGCGGGAATGAAGAGTGAGAAGGCCGCAAAGAAAAGAAGACTGAAGTAGCCCTCCCCTCGCTTAGGCTCGACCCTCCCGGAGGGAGGGTAAAGTTCTGTTGAGACCAATGTCCCAAGGGAGAGTCATTCATGTTCGTGAACGCATGCAAAATCTGAACTTAATCGCTGCGCCCGTCAATTCCGAAAAACTCTTGAGCTTACTGATCCCGCTTTTGTTTGACAACGAAACGACACGTTCAGGGCCAACGAAGCGTCCAGGCTTCGTCTGCCTTCTGGTCCTACCGTTGGTCTTGAGTTTGACTGGTTGCGGGGGCGACCAAGGGACGCCAAAGGAAAAAACGGCGCCGGCAAAACTCGTGCACCCTGACGAGGGTGACATTTACAGGATCGTGCTGACGCCCAAGGCGGAGCAGCGGCTGCAAATCAGCACAGCGCCCGTGCAGAAGCGCAGTCCCGCGGACTCGGACGGTGGGTGGATCGATCGTGATACCCGATGGTCGCACGGTGCTGGTTACCGCGCCGTTGACCGGGAAGCTGCAGAATCCGCACGGTGCGGAACCGCCTGTCGCGGGCGGAAACGTGACGGCGCAACAGACAGTGTTTCAGCTGCTACCGATGCTTGCTCCTGAGCGAGAAGTCCCCTCGGCTGCCGAGCGCATCTCGATGGCCGATGCGAGAGCGTCGCTGGTATCGTCGCAAATCACGGCCGAAGGAGATGTCGGGCAATCACAGGCTCAGGTCGAAGCAGCCCAAATCGCACTGACACGAACGCTGCGACTTTTCAAAGACAAAGTGGGGAGCCAACGCGACGTCGATGACGCGCAAGCACGGCTGGACGTCGCCGAAGAGGCACTCGACGCTGCCCAGGCGCGAAAGAAGATGCTCGACCAACTCACGCTCGATGCAAAGGCAACGCAGGCCAACGAAGTCCTCGTTACCGCGCCGCAGAACGGAATTCTTCGCAACGTTTCGTCATCGGTCGGGCAAGTGGTCAGTGCCGGCGCGCCGCTATTCGAGGTTGTCAATCTCGAGACGATGTGGATTCGCGTACCCGTTTATCCCGGCATCGCTGCGAACGTGGATGCTCAGCGCGATGCGAGAGTACGAAAACTGGGAGAAGATGTCAGCGAGGTCACGGTCACTCCCGTGGCGGCGCCGCCCAGTGCCGATTCCATTGCGACCGCGGTCGACCTGTTTTACCAGCTGCCCAATCAAGACGGTCGGTACTCTCCCGGGGAACCTGTCGAAGTCGTGTTGCCGATGAAAGGTGAGTCGGAATCGCTGCTTGTTCCGCGTGCGGCCATTCTGCGAGACATCCACGGGATAGCTTGGGTCTACGTCAACTCAGCCGAGCAGGAGTTTCGCCGGCATCGCGTCGAGGTGGACTTTACGACCGAAGAGCTAGCGATTCTTAGCGAAGGTCCGCCGGTGGGCACGCGGGTGGTCGTTGACGGAGTGGCCGAGTTGTTTGGGACAGAGTTCGGAGCCGGCAAATGAACTGGCTCATCTCTACGGCACTGCGGTTTCGCGTGCTGGTCGTCGCCGCGGCAATCGCGCTGATGGTGATTGGTATCCGTACCGCCGACGACGTGCCGTTGGATGTGTTTCCGGAGTTTGCTCCGCCCAGAGTCGAGATCCAGACGGAAGCCCCCGGGCTTTCGACCGAGGAAGTCGAAAGTCTGATTACGGTCCCGATCGAAAATTCGCTCAACGGCATCCCCTTTCTCGATCACGTTCGATCAAAGTCTGTCCTCGGGCTCTCTTCGATTCAGCTGTACTTCAAACGCGGCACCGACCTGATCACGGCGCGACAGCTGGTTCAGGAACGATTGGCACTCAGTGCATCGCGTCTTCCCAGTGTTGTGAATCCGCCAGTCATTCTGCCGCCGCTCTCGTCGCTCAGCCGCGCGATGAAGATCGGATTGTCGTCCGACGAGCTGTCACAGATGGAACTGACCGTTCTTTCTCGCTGGACGATTCGACCGCGATTGATGGCCGTTCCCGGCGTGGCCAACGTGGCGATCTGGGGTGACTACGACAAACAGTTTCAAGTGCTGGTCGATCCGAATCGACTGCGTGCTCACGGCCTGTCACTGAACCAGGTCATGTTGTCCGTGGGGAATTCCGTTAACCCCATCTCCGGTGGATTCCTGGACACGCCGAATCAGCGGATCGCGGTCCGCCATACGGCTGCGGTTCAAAGCGTCGCGGAGCTGAAAGACACGGTGGTCGCTCACCGAAACGGTGCTCCGTTGCGGCTTGGTGACGTGGCCGACGTCGTGATTGGGTCGCCTCCGCCCATCGGCGACGCGATCATCAACGACGTACCGGGCATTCTCTTGATCGTCGAAAAGCAACCGTGGGCCAACACGTTGGAAGTGACACGCGGCGTCGAAAAGGCAATGCAGCAACTGATCCCCGCGCTGCCGGGTGTCGATGTGGATACACGCATCTTTCGACCGGCAACGTTTATCGAGCGTGCTCTGGATAACCTCACGCATTCATTGTTGATTGGTTGTCTGTTGGTCATGATCGTGCTGGCGTTGTTCCTGTTCAATTGGCGAGCCGCTGTGATCAGCTCGTTGGCGATTCCGCTGTCGTTGATCGCGGCTGTGCTCATGCTTTACTACCGTGGTGGCACGATCAATACGATGGTGCTGGCTGGCCTGATCATCGCGCTGGGAGAAGTCGTCGACGACGCGATCATCGATGTGGAAAATATTTTGCGGCGACTGCGGCTGAATCACGAGGCGGGAAATCCCAAGTCAGCTTTTCGAGTCGTACTGGATGCGTCGCTCGAAGTCCGCAGCGCGGTCGTCTACGCAACCTTGATTGTCGTGATGACACTGATCCCGGTGTTCTTTCTGGAAGGCTTGGCCGGATCATTCTTTCGACCACTGGCTGCCTCTTACGTTCTGGCCATACTCGCTTCTTTGGTGGTGGCGCTGACGGTGACCCCAGCCATGGCGTTGTTGTTGTTGCCAAATTCGGCCAAGCAAGATCGACGCGAATCTCCGCTCACCACGTTGCTCAAGCGATGGTACACGGCGATACTTCCGCCGCTGATTCGACATCCGAAATCTGTCGCCGCTTTCGTACTCGCTGTTTTGATTCTTTCCGGGTTCTCCGTGCGGTTTCTGGGCGAAGAACTGATGCCAAAGTTCAAGGAAACCGACTTTCTGATGCACTGGGTCGAAAAACCCGGAATCGGGGTCGAGGCGATGAACCGGATCACCATTGCCGCCAGCAAAGAGCTGCGAGCCATCGACGGCGTGAACAATTTTGGCTCACACATTGGCCGCGCGGAGGTGGCCGACGAAGTTTATGGACCCAACTTTACCGAATTGTGGATCAGCATCGATCCCGAAGTCGATTATGACCAGACCGTGGCGACCGTTCAGGAGGTCGTCGATGGTTATCCAGGCTTGTACCGCGACTTGCTGACCTATCTGACCGAGCGGATTAAGGAAGTTCTGACCGGATCCAGCGGTGCCATCGTCGTCCGCAACTACGGCCCCAACCTGGCGCAGTTGCGTGTGACGGCACGCGAAGTGGCGGATGTGATGGCGGGCGTCGAAGGTGTGACGAACCTGAAAGTCGAGCCGCAAGTCTTGATTCCACAGATCGTGGTGACGTTGAAACCCGACGCAGCGGCCCAATTCGGTTTGAATCCAGGCGATGTTCGGGCGGCAACGACGACGCTCGTTCGTGGTACCCAGGTTGGCGAGATCTTCGAGGACCAGAAGATTTTTCGCGTGGTCGTTTGGGGAACTGAATCGGTTCGACGTGACATCGACGCGCTCCGCGAGTTAATGATCGATACGCCGGCGGGCGGCCAAGTACCGCTCCGGGCCGTGGCCAACATCGCGATCCAACCTGCCAACAACGCCATTCAACGGATCGGATCGTCGCGGAAGTTGGATGTGATCTGCAACGTGGAAGGTCGCGACCTTGGCAGTGTGGCCAGAGAAATCGAGCAACGTGTGTTGAGCGAAGTTCAATTTCCCGAAGGTTATCATCCCGAGTTTCTGGGGGAATATGCCGAGGCCAAAGCGTCGCGTCAGCGGTTGCTGGGACTGACCGCGTTCTCGTTGCTTGGCATTCTGCTGCTATTGCAAAGTGACTTCGGTTCGATGCGGATGGTTCTGCTGATCTTCCTGACACTCCCCTTCGCCTTGATCGGCGGTATTGTGGGGGCGTTCCTGTGCGGCGGCGTCATCTCGCTCGGCTCTCTAATCGGGTTTGTAACAGTGCTCGGCGTCGCGGCACGCAACGGAATCATGCTGATCGATCACTACAGGCATTTGCAGCGAGAGGAGGGAGTTGCATTCGGAACGGACCTGGTGATTCGCGGCGCCGCCGAGCGTCTCGCGCCGATTCTGATGACCGCACTGACAACAGGATTGGCGCTCGTGCCGCTAATCGTTACCGGAAATAAGCCGGGACAGGAGATCGAATACCCGATGGCGTTTGTGATTCTCGGGGGCCTCGTGACCTCCACACTGCTGAACCTGCTCGTGCTCCCACCGTTGTTCGCAAAGTTTGGCAAGACCAGTGGCTGGGATTCAATGACCGACGAATTCGCTTGATCACGCGTCTCTGGTCAGCAAGCGGGCTTTGCCTGTTTCATGACGGGTTTCCCGAGAAATGCGAAACTGGGGACAAAGCGCAGTCCATAGCGGTCTTGATGGTTGTATGGTCACTTTCGACCTTGGTCCCCCGCTAGAGGATCAAAATGACTCCGCGTCTTTTCCGATTGTGACGATTCTTCCCAAGGACAGGTTTAGCGCGGCGGCCTATGAATTGCGGCGCACGTTGAGTTGAACGATTATTGCCTTGGGCTGGATCATGAATCGAATTCCCTTCGTCATCGCCGCCGTGCTACTGTCGGTCAGCATCGTGCCCGTCGTCGCCCAGGATTATCCCGTTGCCTGCGACGCGATGGGTTGTGACAGCTGCGATGGACGGAGTTCTTGCGATAGCTGCTTCGGCAATGGTTGCAAGGTATCGGGTTGGGGGGCCTCGATTGACGCGTTGTTTCTGCGACGCAGCAATCCAAGCGATCGCATCCTTGCCTTCAACACCGACAATCCTACACAGAATTTGAACGCTGGGGATTTTAGCTTTGGCACGGAAACCGGTTTCGACCTATCGCTGACGCGAGCGATCGGAAACTGCAATGCCGTGGAGTTGCGATATTTCGGCGTTGATGATTGGGACGCACGAGTCACTGCTGCAACCACAAGAGGTGACCTGTTGCAATTCAATGCGGCTGTTCCGATCACGACAGAGGCCGGCGAAGCGATCACGGCATCTTATGCCTCAAAACTACAGAATGCTGAAATCAATTTCCGCCATCTCTACAGTGATTGGCTGGAAGTGATCGCTGGCTTTCGCTACGTGGAACTGAAGGAGCGTGGCAGCGGCAGTCTGACGAACGCGGCGGTGCCATTTGAATACGCCGTGGACACGCGGAACCGTCTTTACGGCGCAGTTAGGCGGGCAAGCTTTGCTGTGGTCCGATGATTTGTTCAGCTTTGACGTGACCGGCAAGGCCGGCGTTTTCGGCAATGACGCAGCACACAGTGCGTTCGTCAATACAGGCGTGGCTTCGCTGCACGCTAGCGGTGCTAAGGACAGCACGGCGTTTGTTGGCGAGATGGTATTCAGTGCCGCGACGCATTTGACTGCCAATCTCAATTTGCGCGGCGGCTATCGTCTGCTGTGGATCGACAGCGTCGCTCTTGCCAGCGACCAACTTGCTGCTACCAATTTCTTCACGGGCAACGGCATCGACGGTTCCGGCGATGTTTTTTATGACGGAGCGTTCGCGGGTCTTGAGTTCACGTACTGAGTATCAAACTACGTCAATTGCGCGCTGATGTTGTCGGCAGCCAACATCATCAGCAAGTCGTCATCGTCATCGTCCAGCAGACTCTGCAGAGAGGAATATGGAGCGATTCTCGGCATCACGCTGTCAACACGAGATCCATATTCGCCTTCGCCCGCTGACACAATTGGCCTGCGGCCCAGTTGATTCATGATCTGCAGCGCATCGAGTGCCGAAACTTTGCCGTCGCGGTTTGTGTCGTAGTGGTCGATAACGTGACTCGTGCTGCCCACGATCGCCTGCCCCGCTTCCGGTCCGGAGAATCGATCCCGTTGTCGGCTCAGTTCGTTGATGATCACCAACGCGTCGAGTGCTGAAACTTGGCCATCGCGATTGGCATCCAGTGGATCGTCGATCGGCGTGGGCAGGCGGCGCACGCCGATTGGCAGTGAACGCGACATCAGGTCGCTGGCTGAAGAGTCCGATCTATCGGTCTGGCCCAGGGCGTGCCCCATCTCGTGCATCAAGACCGTCAACGCGTCGATGTGAACGGCCGCTGCCGTGCCCGTCGCTACCAGCACGCCATTGCCATCACTTGAAAACTCGGTGTCGTCGCCCGGCGTCGAATCGACAAACCACCCGTTTCCACCCGCGGTGCTGTCGAGCACGACAAAGTTACCATGCGAAGCGGCGAGTTGATCGCCAGGCAAGTCACTGATCCGCACATCCAGCGAGCCAATCAATCGCGAATCAGCAACCGACAAGCCAGTGGCTTTCCAGCGGGTGATTGCTGCGTCGGTCAAGGCTGGGTAGCGCGTCGGACTGACAAAGCATTTCCGCCAACTCCTAGCTCGTCAGCTCGCAGAGGCATGCCTAACAAATTGTCAGAAGTCTGCAACGCAAGCATATTGCTGAGCTTCTGATTTGGCAGCATCTCAAATGCCTGGAACATCAACTCTTGATGGACGTACTCTTCTGTGACTTCGACCAAGACGGTCGCCACACCGTCGATGTTCCCGACACCGATGGCGTGCACGATTGGTTCGGCGATATCAACCGTCGTCGCTGTAGTCGCTGAAGAAGTGACTTCCCAACCGAGTCCCCATCACGAACCCTGCAAAACCGCCGGGCGTGACACATGAATAAACCAATCGGTTCATGCCGACCGTCAGTGGCCCACCGGTCAGGCAAGCGCCAACGCGAGCGGAGAACTGATCATCTTCGCTCTCGACGTTGTTACCGGGTTTCGAGTCGGGGTCAAATTGATCGGACGATGCGACTTGGGCAACGTTGGTGACGGGTTGGTCGCTGGCGATCGTGGCGACAATGTCCAAGTTCACGGTCTCGCCGGCATTCACTTGGCCGATTGTCCAAATGCCCGACTCGTGGTCGTAGTTGCCGTTTTCCGTCATCGCACGAACAAATTCCAATCCGCTCGGCAGCTTGTCCGCGACGGTGACGGTGGTCGCTGCATTGGGGCCGGCATTGTTCACTGCGATCGTGAACGTCACGTCTTGGCCGATTGATGCCGAACTATCGTCGACCATGGTCACGAGCGACAAGTCGGCTTGCTGCGGCGTGACGGTCACGGTTGCCTGATCGTCTTCGCTGGCGACGTTGTTACCTGGAGTCGAATCGGGATCAGCCTGATCCACGGCGATCACTTCGGCCGTATTGGTGATCGGCGTGGTTGAGTCGACTTGCCCGACGATGGTCAGCGTTGAAAAGCCGCCTGCTGTCAACGAGCCCAGCGACCAAACGCCTTCGGCATAACGGCTGATGCCGCTGGGTGTCACTGTCACTTTCGATAGCCCCGCTGGAATCGCATCGGCAACTTGAATATTGGTCGCTGCATCCGGCCCGCTATTGGTCAGTGTGACGATGAACGTGACCTGCTGGCCTTGGCCTGCCAACGCAGGGCTGACGTTCTTTTCGATCGACAAATCCGCGACCTGCGGCGCTGACGGTCACGCTTGCTTGGTCATCCTCGCCTGGCACACCGTTGGCAGGCGTGGAATCGGGATCGGGCTGATCCGCCGCCGTTACTTCCGCGACGTTCGTCGTCACGTCAGCCCTCGTCGCAACGGCAGTGATTGTCAGCGTCTCTGACTCATCGACCGGCAGGGTATCGATGGTCCAGACGCCCGTTGCCTCGTTATAGGTTCCTTCGGTTTGTGTCGAGCGGAGAAACGTCAATCCGGCCGGCAACAGATCCGTGACGTCCACGCGGCTGGCGCCATCCGGACCGTCGTTACTGACCGTAATCGTGAACACGATTTCTTGTCCGACATTCGGCTGCACGTCGTTGACCGTCTTACTGAGCGAGAGGTCGGCTGCAGCGGCCGCGATGGTGACCGTTGCTGAATCTTGGTCGTCTTCGCTGGCAAGGTTGTTGTTCGGCGTCGAGTCGGGGTCGGGCTGGTCGACTGCGATGATCTCGGCCGTGTTCGTCGTCGACGAATCGACATTGCCGACGACGGTCAACGTCGCCATACCGCCTGCCGCCAATGACGTCAGCGACCAGACACCGTCCGCATAGCCGCCGCTGCTTGGCGTCACGATTGCATCCGTCAAGCCTGCCGGAATCGCATCGGCGACAGCAATCGTCGTGGCATCATCCGGCCCGGCGTTGCTGAGCGTGACGGTAAACGTGACCTGTTGCCCCTCGCGCGGAGCCATGTTGTCGACCGTCTTTTCAATCGACAAATCTGCCGTCGGCACTGCAGCGTCGATCAGCGTGATCGTGGGATCAGCAATCGCGGTCGTTTCAGGATCATCGGTCAGCACGTCAGCAAAGTTGCTGCCTGAGACCGTTCCCTGGTTGGAGACATGCGAGACGTTGGAGGGCAACGTTTCGTTAACGGCAGCTTGGAATACGATCGAAACTGCTTTGCCCGCCGGCAAAATGCCGATCACTAGCGGCATGCTGGGCGTGATTTCGCCTTCGCCCGAGTTGGTGGAATCACCAGCTAACGACTCGGCAACAGCCGGCGGCACATCGGCAAGGGCGGGCGCTGCGAGGGGTGCCGCGTCGACGGTCATACAGCCAAAACTGAGCGTTCCTGTCGTATTCAGCGAAGTGGTTGCTGGATTGTCGCTACCGAATGCAGTGAAGTCGGCTTGCGTGATCGCCAACGTCGAGGCACCGCTTTGATCGAAATCCAACCCGAAACCCCCGCCCGATCCCACTGCATCATTACCTACCGCGTGTAAGCACAGGTTGCCCGCGGCAGACGTCACGATCTCAACTGCGTTTGCGGTTCCGCCGGCGACGCGAAAAACATTGTTCAGCGCAGATACTTTCGACGTCCCAGTGGATGACACGACACGTGCCGCCGGCATGCCAATCGCACCGGTGACCGATGTGTTTTTCAGACTCACTCGACTAGCGTTGTTGACCAAGGCTCCCCTTGTCCCAACGTTCGTGATGTTGCCGCCGTTGATGCTGACCGTGCCCGGGTTACCAAACAACGCTCCGATCGAGACACCTTCCAAGACAGTACCGTCAATGTCGACCTCGGCAAATGTGAAGGTGCCGCCGGCATTATCGATGTCGATACCGATACCTGCGGGACCGTTGGCGCCATTGACGTTAGTTGTTCCGGTCACTTCGAAGGAGCCCGAACCGATATTGGTCAAGGTGATCC
Source organism: Pirellulaceae bacterium (assembly GCA_963714715.1). Classification (GTDB taxonomy): domain Bacteria; phylum Planctomycetota; class Planctomycetia; order Pirellulales; family Pirellulaceae; genus JBFJVZ01. The sequence continues at coordinate 111,720 of CAVQPV010000015.1, forward strand.
CGCTGCCACCGCCAAAGCCCGCTTGACTGTTATTAACCGTCACGGTTTCAAAAGTCATATCGACTGCATCGACATCGTTCAGGATGATGCCGTCCCCACCCGTGCTGTTGACACGGCTGTTTCCGGTGACATTGACGTTGTTTGCCTTGAATACCGACAAACCGACAATGCCAGTCCCAATGGTGGTGATATCGAGATCTTGAAAGTTGATCGTTCCGGCATGAGTATTCACTTCAACTCCGGCATTGAACGTACCAGCGGGAATATCAACAGTGACCTCGCCGAACGAGACTCCAGCACCACCACCAAAGATGCTGATTCCCGTCTGTAGGAAGCTGTTGACTGGATTGTTGATCGTGACGGGCGGCGAAATCGTCACATCGCCATCAGCGTCAAAGATCGCGATGCCTCCGGCGTCGTTTCCAGTGATCGAGTTGCCCGTGCCGGCGTTAAACGTGATCGTTGATCCAGCGCTGGTGCCATCGATGTGAATCAGATCGCCGCCGCCCGACGAAGTAATGCTGCCGTCAAAACTAACCACACCTCCGGAACCAAGATTCTTGACGTGAACGGCGTCACCTGAGGGATCCACCACTTCCGCGTCGGAAAACGTGAAGGTGCCGCTCGAATTCAGAATGCTGACAGCCGATCCCGTCGCGTTGGACAAGGACATATTGTCAAAGGTGTAAGTACCGGCGGCTTCGTCGAAGATCATTGGATTGCCAGCGGTTGTTGTCAGATCACCGTTGAAGATCAGGCTGCCAGTGTGCTGAGATACACGAACTGCCCGTCCGTCTGTTGCGTTGGTGATGGTGCCGTCGAACACCACCGTCGCCGACCCGCCCGGGGTCGTTAGCGATGGATCGTCGTGTCGCCGATGGCGATCGCAACCTGGCTAGCATTCGTAATCGTCGTGCCCGGGCCAAACGTGTAAGTCCCCGTGCTTTCGCCAATCACGCTGATGGCGATTTCAGCGTTTGTCATGTTGATGGTGCCGTTAAAGTCCGCCTGGCCGGCGGAATTATCAAACTGAATCCCCAGGCTGTCATCGACCGTGATGACCGTGCTGGAGTCAAAGTCGAGCATGCCGGTAAAACCCAGTGCCGAGATCGCAGCTCCCAGCGGAGTAATCGAACTGCCCTCAAGAAAATCGACATCGACCGCACCGCCGATGGTAAGACTGGCACCCGAGTCGGCGACCTGCACATCTTCCAACGCAAAGTTTCCATTGCCGCTGAGAACAATTCCAAGCGTTCCTTGGTTGATGTCGACATCACGTACGACAAAGTCACCGCTCGTATCAAACAGAACGATACCAGACGCCAATTCGGCTGCCGGAGGCAGGTCTTCCAAGTTCGACAGCGATTCACCGGCGTTAATCGTTACTTGCTCAATCACACCACTGGCCGACGCCCGTCCCAGTGATCGCAGCAACGGCCGGTGCTGACAGCGTGATCCCGCGAACCGTATTGTGTTCATCAGGTTGACAACCGGGCCCGCCGCACTGGTGAGCGTAGGCGGAGTTCCCGCAGGGACCAGCGTCGTCGTGCCGATCGTCAGTCCCGTGCCTTCGCCGATCAGCTGTTGGTTGTCTTCCAGCTGAACCGACTGTTCATAGGGTGTATTCGCCTTCGAAGACAAAGATAACGTCACCAGGTGCATCGACGTCGCCAACTCCGCCTGCTCCGTTCACTTCCGCAAACGAGTTGAACGGATTCGTGAGAGATCCGTCGCCGTTGGTGGTGCGCGAGTTATCGATGAACCAGATGTTGCTGGAGACGTTGAACGTCACAAAGCCAGGCACCACGGCACTCAGGGCGTCCGCATCGATGATGTTGTAGGAGAAGACTTCTGTTCCTCTCGCACCGATCGGCGGCGTGTAGGTGAAACCACCATCGGCAGTTTAGCGCAAGCGTTCCGGTAACGTCGCCACTCTCGCGACGGACGCTGCTAACAACGAACGTCAAATCGGTGTTCGTACCGGGAGCGGTTCCGTCGATATCAAAGTCATTGGCCAGCAAGCCACCGACGGCGTCGATCGTGATCGCCACGTCGGGGACAACCGTGTATTGGTCATCGAGAGCCAACGGAGTGACCTGGACGGAACCGGCAACCAGCGTGGTGTTGGGATCGAGCGTATCGGTGAACTGCACCTCGCTCGCGTCGTCTTCGTCGATGTTGTCGATTCGCACGGCGTACTCGATCACGTCGCCGGGATCGGCCTGCTGATCGGTATCGGCATCAACGGCCAAGCTATCTTCCTTGGTCGCGACGATGATCGGTCCGATCGTCTCCACGGTGACCGTTTCTGAGAACTCCGACGTCTCGACGAAGCTCTGGCCGCTGATCAGCGTGGCGGTCGCCGACAGGAAGGTGCCCGCGGGTAATGGCACACTGATCGGAAAGTCGATCGACGCGTTGCCGTCGGCGTCGGTCGCGACCATCGTCTGACCCACCCACGTTCTTCCCTCACCGAATCCTGAGGGATCTCTTTCGTCATTGGCAAAGAACTGAATCAGAAACGACTCATCGGACAAGCTGTTGAGTGTCCCGGTGATCATGGTTGTCGAAGCACTGCCCAGTGCCGAGAGCAGGACCGGATAGTTTTGCAGGTTGTTCGAGCCGGCATCCGGATCGCCTTCATCGTTAAGCGTCACGCCGTCGTCGTTCAGGTCGATTCCTAAACCTTCGTTAGAATAGATCGAGTTGGAAAGGATGGTATTGCCAGCCGCGCGAAACGAAACGGCGACTCCCGTGCCACCCGCGGAGACGCCGTTAAAGGCAATGACGTTCTCCAGCACCTGAGTACCGCTGCCGCCATTGATGAAGATCCCCGGCCCCGCGTGCCCCAAGTCCAGCGTGCCTGACGCGTCGGTGCCAATCCAGTTGTGTTGAACCAGGTTGTCCGAGCGAACAATCTCCACACCATTTGTGTTGGCCGCGATCACATTGCCTGCCTGATCGTCGGCTCCGCCAATGACATTGCCGGTTCCGATTACCAGAACGGCAGTGCCATCGTTGCCCAGTTCGCCGGTTCCCGCCGCGTTGGTACCGATCAAGTTTCCCTGCACCGCATTGCCCGTGACCTCGTTGCCCTGCATGCCAATGCCGCCACCACCGTTCCCGGAAATGATGTTTCGCGCAGCCGCCATGGTGCCACCGATGGTGTTGCCAGAACTCTCACTGATGAAAATCCCAAAGCTGCCATTACCCAGGTCAGCATCGCCCGCGATGTTGGTGCCGATGTAGTTGCCGGCGATGCGATTCCCGCCGCCTGCGGAGACTCGAATCCCACCGAGTGCAAATTGGTTGATGACTAAACCTCGGATCGTGCTATCGCCGGCCGTGATTTCAAGACCGGGGGAGCCGCCTGCCATGCTGCCGTCGATTTCAATCTTCATCACCGCATTCACGGCTTGACTGATTGGATTGGTATTGGGCAAAGCGTCGTCTGACACGCCCGATGTCATGGCACCTTGCGTGAATCCATCGATGATCACCGCCTCCGTGATCACTGGCAACGCAGACAACGGTTGAATGCTGTGTGGTCCGTCGCCAGGGATGTTGAAGCTGATCGGATCCGGATCAGGAATCGTGTCGCCGTCGCGATCGATGTTGGGTGTGGTGTTGGCGCAGTTGATCGCCTCGCGCAACGATCCAGGGCCCGCATCGCCCGTGTGTGTCACGACCAAACGACAAGTGAAGTCGTTATCCAGAATGGTGCCGGTACCGGTTCCGTCGGCGATCAGTGCATTGGTGGCAGAGAGTAGATCGACGAGGAACGTTTCCGTGTTTTCGGGATCATCGTCATCGACCGTCGTGATGTTAATCGGCTTGCTCGTTTCGCCCGGGTCGAATGACAGCACTTGGTTCGTTTGAGGCGTAAAGTCCAAGTCGGATTGGGCACCATCGGGACTGGGTCCGTCCGCCGTGCTATAGCTGACTGTGATCGCGCGGTCCGATTCACGGTCCAGCGTCACCGTGAACACAACGTCATCGCCTTCGGGGCTGGGAGCAGCGTCGGAGATGGTAATGTTCGGCGTGACGATCGTGACCTCGGAAACGAGCACGTTGCCGCTGAACTCCGACGTGTTGCCGCTGGCGTCGGTTGCGGTTGCCGTCAGGATTGTTCCGATCTCCACGGCTGCGGGTAGCGAAGCAATTGGAATCACAAAGCTGAATCGGTTCGTCGTGTCGGTGCCTTGATCAAGCCCGTTGACTTGCCCGGGACCGTACGTGCCGGTCGTGTTGTCACCGTCGTCAGTCGATCCCTCGGTGCGCATCACCAAAAATGTTTGGCCTTCGCCGAAACCTGACGGATCCGGATCCGCGATGAACAACTCGATCTCGGAGTCGGGCCGGGCGAATCCCGTTAGTGTTAGGTTTCCATCGTCAATCGTCGCCGCTTCGAGCAGCGGGAAGTTGAACAAGTCGTTCGGGCCCGTATCCGCATCGTCGGTGTCGTTCGACGTCACACCGTCGTCCTGCAGATCGATCCCAAGGCCATTGTTTTGGAACATCGAGTTCCTGCGAATGGAGTGGTTGGCTCCCGAGATAACGGTGACGCCGGTGAAAGGATCGCTGGCTCCGTTGAAGGCAATGGTGTTGTCTGAAATCTCGTTTCCGTCGCTTTCAGTGATGAAAACGCCGGCATCGCTGTTGCCACGGTCGCTTGAACCAGTCGTATCGGTCCCGATCAGGTTTCCTTGCACGACGTTGTCGACTGCCGCGCCGATCGAGACCCCAGGACCCAGGTTGGCCGAAATCACATTGGCGGCGCCGTCGCTGGTTCCGCCGATGGTGTTGTTGGTCGCAAACACCAGGGCCACGCCACCGGCAACGGCAGCTAACTGCGTTGGCGTGACGTCAATATCTTCGTCTCCGCTAACCTCCATGATGACTTCGTTGAACCTGGTCGCGATCTCTGTGAAGTTGCCTCCGCCGTTGGCAAGCGGCGTGTCGGACGCGGTGATCCCAATCAGGTTTCCTTGGACGAGATTGCTCGACACCGAGGTGGTTGTCGCACTCGTCAGATCCCCGATGATCAGACCGGTGACTTGATTGCCGGAAATTACGTTCCCCGCAGCGGGCGACGTACTGCCGATCAGATTGTCACTGCCGACGACGAAGACGCCCACATCGTTCCCAAGGTCTTCGGCACCCGTGATATCGGTGCCGATGTAATTGCCCTGCAATCGATTGCCGGTTGCCGGCAACGCGTCGGCAGTGATGAAGACGCCAATGCCATTGCCGGAAATCACATTTCGCGCCGCCGCATTGGTGCCGCCGATGATATTGTCCGATGCTTCGTAGATCCCAATCCCTGCCGACCGAAGGCTGAGCGCATTCGCGCCAGCGGCATTAGTACCGATCAGGTTGCCGACGATGGCGTTGTCGCGCGCACCGTCTTCCAGTTCGATGCCAACCAAATTGGCGGAGATCAGGTTTCGTGCTGTGGGAGTCGTACCACCGATCGTGTTGTTGGATACGCCGTCAATGTGGATGCCACTCGATTCATTCGGCAGCGCGGTTTGGCCATCAGGACTCGTGCCTAACGCGTTCCCTTCGATCAGGTTCCCTCCGGCACCATCGAGGAAGATCGCGTTCCCGCCGAAGATCTCATCCCCCACGCGGAGCGATTGGAAACGGTTGATGACCAGTCCGCGTACCGTGCTCCCGCCACTCCTGACCACCAGCCCGTTGGCACGGTCGCCTGCATTTGCGCCATTAATTTCGATCAACAGCGTCGCATTGAAGGCGAGTGCACTCGTGTTCGCTGCCGCACCCGGCTGAGTGTAGCCGTCGATGGTCACCGCCTCGGTGATATCAGGTAACTGGCCCAGGCCGGTGCTGCCGACGTTGATCGTCTGTACGCCGGGACCCGGAATGTTGAAGCTGATCGTATTGGCGCCGGGAGTTAGATTCGTACAGATAATTGCCTCGCGGAGCGATGTTTCTCTGTCAGTGGCATCGAAGCTATCCACCGCCGTCGTCACTACGGATGAGCAACCCGTCTGTAGTTCAACCGCCCCGATATCAACGTCGCCTCCGAGCGGTCGTGGACGATGGCCGCCACGCTGATCAATCAACGGGGCACCGCTGTTCTGGCCCGTATCGATGGCCGGGCTGCCGTCGAGTAGGAGGTGAGTGAAGGTAGGACCGCCGTTGAACCCGAGCGAGCTGAGCAGCGGATTGATTGGCGACGCATTCGTGCCGATTTGATTTCCGCCCGATCCATCACTGATCCCGGACAGGTTCGAGCCGTCACCGATCAGGTTGGAGACGCTGTCTGAATCGACCGTACCGAAAATGTCACCCGGCAGTGCCGATTCGATGTTGGTGTTAGCCGCCACGAGGGTGTTCACGAGCGATGTGTTGGCAGCGGTCGACGAGATATCCAATCCGCCACCATGCCCTGCACGATTCGCCGTGATCGTGGTGTTCAGCAAGTTCAGGGAACCGTACGTACCGTTTTGAATCCCGCCTCCTTTACCATCATCGGCAGCTGTGTTCCCCGAGATGGTGCTGTTCATTATGTTCAACGTCCCCCTGAGATTGACGATCGCGCCACCGT
>CAVQPV010000016.1:0-96963 GCA_963714715.1 Pirellulaceae bacterium
GGGGCGACGTACGGGAGGGCGACGTACGGGAGGGCGACGCTCCCGCGGAGCAGGGAGGGCGACAGAACCGGGAGGGCGACGCTCCCGCGGAGCCACCTGACGTCAACGCCGTCAATGGGAGGGCGACGCTCCCGCGGAGCCACAGGGAGATCGTTCACGATCGTCGGTAATTCGGCTCGGGCGGATCCTCGCCCTCCCATACGCCTCGCCCTCCCGGCACGCCGATTGATTTCTTTGTGGCTCGGGCGGAGCCTCGCCCTCCCGACCGCCTCGCCCTCCCTTGGTATGCGTTCCGGTTGCGTTCCTGTTTTCTCGGCTGCCCGCCGCTTAGGCTGTGCACAATCGTCGGCACAGCCGTTCCCGCCCCGACCTTGACGGGAACGATTCTGCTCGGCCGCGTCACATCCTCCCCACCGAGAGAAGCACCGATGCGTTCCACTGGATTGAAAACTGGACTGAGGAGATCCTCACGCTGCAAGAACGCTCACCGACGCCGAACATTAAGAGCCGAACTGCTGGAAGATCGCCGACTCTTGGCTGTGACGCTGGTGAATACCTCTTTCGATGGCGGCGTCCCATCCAACTTGGACCGCCTTGGAACGGCCACATACCAGGGAGGGAGTTGGATCGAATTGACGCCCGCCGCAAACGGAAAGACCGGAACGCTTCGGGTGGATGGTCACGGACAAGCCGCCAGTGATTTCACAGTCCGTTTCAATCAGAGCATCAAGAATTCCACAAGTTCTGCGCCCGGGGACGGCATCGCGTTTGGTTACGGCGCCCTGCCAAGTGGAGCGTGGGGGAATAGCGGCCCGGGACAATTCGACGGTCAGGCTGGACCAAGAGTCAACGGTCTGTTCGTCAAATTCGACACGTTTCCAAACAGTGGAACAATTGACGTTTATTACAACAAGGTCCTTGTTAAGCTCGCTGGGCGAATCTAAGTATTGTCGATGAAGGGTTCGGCGGTAACTCGTTGCGTGGCACCTTTCTTCAGACCACGATTTCAATGAATTCAAGCAACAGGGGACTTACCATCTCCCACCCAGTGCTCGGGAGTAAATTCGTCACGTTACCCGCCTGGAATCCTTCAAGCACTTGGCGCTTCGGATGGGTGCAAGCACCTGGCGCCGCAAACGATCGACATATCCTGGAAGACGTCTACGTCCGCGACGACACGCCGAATTCCTCTCCGGTCTTGGTCTATCAGGGCGACACTGGGAGTCGATTTGACGATCGGTTGCCAACGTTCTCGTGGGATGTAAGCGACCGAAACGGCAACATCAACAGTCATCTTCTGACGCTCGAAAAGTATCAAGAGGATGGAAGCTGGTTGGCGATACGCTCGATCACTCGAGGGGGGACGACGAAGCCAGCGGTTGAATCTCAGTCACTGACCATGCTGCCCTCGGATTTGAACCAGCATGGGTTTGGGCAGTATCGCGCGACGATAATCTCGACGGATAAGACGGGGCGTTCTTCGTCCGATTCTTCGGATCCGATCGCGATTCTCGATGATGATCCCACCCCTCCATTGATTGCCGCATCGTTGGGGGGCGCTCAACCGATCGCGAATGGCGCTACGCTGTCGCTTCCACACCAGGACGCGACGAACATCACTTGGACGATTTCTGATCAACAACTCGTTGACTCACGACTCACCGACTCAGGTATTGCCGAATCGCTTGTTACTCTCCACCGAGACGAAGTCCTCGTTGATTCGTCCGCGTCTGCGAATGATCAACTGAATCTCATGGGGCTGGGGCCGGGCCTGTACGAATTCCGAATCGAGGCCACTGACAACGATCGAGATCACGGTGTCAATGCATCGACGGACCAGGCTTCCGCTGTGCTAACTGCAGTGATTGAACTCACCAACGAGGATCCGGTATTACGGCTGGGGCCCGATCGTAGCGTACGGCAACGAGAAACAACGACGTTTAGTCCGCTGGATTTCTTTGATACCAACGGCGATGCCGTCAACGTCGCGTGGTCATTTGATGACGGAACGACTTATGTGCCCGGTGTTGAAGTTGAGCACGCATTCGTCGAAGTAGGCAACTTCACTGTCTTGGCGAAGGCGGAAGACACTTTTGGCGCATCTACCACTCGATCAATTGATGTAACGGTTGTCAATTCAGCGCCCTCAATACTCGAAGTAATGTACAACTCAAGCTACGCGGTCGGCGAGACGGTCGAACTACAGGTCGTTGCCGTTGACCAACCGCAGTCCGGGTTGACGTACGAAGTGGACTGGGATGGGGACGGCACCTACGATGGCTCAAACTCGGATGGACTGTTCACCACCGTGCTCCCGCTTGGTGTCCAGGTGGTGTCATTGCGAGCGACAGATGCTGATGGGCTTTCAACGGAAAGAACCGTTGCGTTTGCCGTTGGTGACCTGCCTTTAACTCAGCCAACGGTCATGCTAACGTCAGCGGCAACCACGGTTTCTGAAGGCAGTAGCGACTTGGTAATCACCGCAACTCTGTCGGAGCCAACCACGGTTGATGTTGCTGTGCCCCTGCTATTCCACGGCACGGCTGGTAATCAGGATTATTCCGCTCCCCAAACTACGATTGTCGTGCCCGCAGGTCAAACTGCGAGCGATCTGGCAATTGGAATCATAGATGATCCATTGTTTGAAGGTAACGAATCGCTGATGGTCGAAGCGGGCACTCCCATTGCTGCCGAATTCGTAGGAGATCCGCTCACGTTCCAGATTCTTGACAACGAGTCAGTACCCGAGGTGTGGTTTAGCCGCGACGAAGACGGCTTTCCCGAGAGTTCGGGTACTATTCGTTTCTCGGCTCAGCTTTCGCATCCTGCTGCGCAAGAGATTCAACTACCACTGGACATTTCTGGCTCCGCATCATCGGGTTTCGATTACAGACTGTCTTCCTCAACGCTGTTGGTCAAATCGGAACAAACGTTCGGTGTCGTCGATCTAACTCTGATTGACGACCCGGTGCCCGAAGTTCTGGAGACGATTCTTTTTCGCATCGGAGAAAACGACTCCACCGTTCCCACTGCGAATCCAGCCCTTTCGAATGAGTATCTCGTGCGGATATCGGCAAACGATGCTCCGATCGTCTCTTTGGAATCTTCTTATTTAAAGACCGACGAATTAGCCGGCTCAATCGTCTTGACTGCCACATTGTCAGATAGCCCAGCGACTTCTGTTCTGGTCGACGCGTCACTTTCTGGCAACGCGCCCTTACCAGAGGGAGTATCTGAAATCTCCTTCGTATTTGAGATAGGGCAAACGACGGCGACAGCAAGTATTCCAATCGTTGACGATAGCCTTCCTGGTGCGGAGGACTACACGGTGGTTTCTTTAACCGAGGCGACCGGCGCTGACGATTGGCTCCCGTTCTCAGAGCGTGATTGCAATCGCTGATGACGACATTGCTACCGTCGGATTTGCTGCGAGCGTTTCCTCTCGCTCGGAATCGAACACCACTTACTCGCTACAAGTGCGTTTGAGTGAGGCGATCTCGGAAAATGTATCGATCCCGGTCAGCATCCGTGGAGGATCAGCAAACGCTGGCTCGGAGTTCTGGATAAGCGAGAACCCACAGGCACGCAGCATTGACCTGTATGTTCCGGCTGGACAAACGACAGTCAATTTTGAAGTCACCCTGACTGAAGACGCAGACATTGAACGTGATGAGTATTTCACTCTTGAGCTCGGACAGCCACTCAACGACCTCGGACAACCTTCCGTTTTGCAGTTCGGCGAGGCAACGAGACACCGAGGCACGATCCGCAATGACGACGTCGCAGCACGCGTTGTGGGAGTCAATCGGACCGTCACGGAGGGCCAAGGATCGATCGACATTGCGGTAGAGTTAACGGGCGAAGCAGATGAGCCAATTGAAGTGCGACTCGCGCTTCGGGGCACATCTGACCCCGGATCAGAGGTCTTTTTTGACGATGGTGCCACCAAAACGATTCCCTTTGCTCCCGGCGAGCAGCGCAAGGGGCTAAAGATCTACATCGCCGACGACAACCGTGGCGAGAACGACGAGTTCGTCGACGTAGTGGCGACGTCTTCGGTCGCAATCGTGGGAGATCCTCAGAGGCTAGTCATCACGGACACAGATCGAGTTAGAGCATCGTTCGCGACCGGCGGAAGCGAGTTTTCCGAGGGCCAAGGACAGTTCTCCATTCCAATTCGGGTGAACGACGTGTCGGAGTTTGAGACAAGCGTCTTGGTTCAAGACCCTCGCAAAGTTGAACCGGACCTGATAATCATCCCGGCAGGAGTGCAAGAAGTCGAGTACTTTTCGGATACGCAGAACAACGACGGTTTGGATCACACAAAATATGTCGTCTTTCGAATCGTGGCTGGCTTTGGAGTTGAGGTTGCCCCAGACGCCAGCCATCAAGTGAAAATCCTTGATGACGACAAAAGAGGGGGATCCTCGGCGATCTCGAGTACGCGGCATTCATCAACAAAGGCAATTGGGACGAATGGCTTGATAGTACGGAAGAGAAGGCGAGAAAGCTCACGATCGGGCAGGTCACCGAAGCCGTAAAGGACTTTGCCGTCGATTTCCTTCGCCCTTCGAGCTTAATTGGCACATATGGGTGCGAAGCTATAGGGATAGGCGCGGCTGCCACGACCGTCGCAGCATCCTACGGAACGGGGTCCGCAGTCGCATGGGCTATCGGATCGGCCGTTTCAACAGGTTGTGAGATTGCATTCGATAAGTTTGTAGCCAACAACAATTTCCCTTCCGAAGACCCCGAAGCCTGGACTGAATTCAAGGAAGCTGTATCTGTTACGCCAGAGGAGTTCACCGAAGCGGTTGCAAAACTTCTACCACCAACCGTTGTAGTGCCAATCGATGGCCCTCTCGTTGGCGGAACTCTGTTTTTTGACTCTAACAAAAATGGTGTCTTGGACTTCGTGGACGTGGACGGCGACACGTATCAAGACCCAAGCGAGCTCAGCGAGCCAGTCATTCCGGAGCTTGGCAAAGGCTTGTTCGCTCTCAATGTTCCATCTGAATTCGATGCAAATGGAAACGGGTACATCGATATGGAGGACGGGCAATTGGCAATCGCCGGTGCCTTGGACACCTCAACAGGACTCGAATTGCAGACGCCTCTGACTGCTCCATTCGGCAGTGCCATCGTTTCGCCGCTAACCACGCTCGCCAGTGAGCTTGTCAATCGATATGACAAATCGTTGAATGAGTCTGCGGATCTAGTGCTTCAGGCGGTAGGGGTTAGCGTCGATGATTCAGGTTTCCGGCTGTACATCGACGATCCCATCATCGATGCTGCCCAAGGCGAGACCGATGCAGCTCGTGCGTTTGCCCAAGGAGCGATGGTTCATAATTCAGTCGACCAAATCGCAGGTTACCTTAGTGGTCTGGTGGGAGGTCCCAGCGAGCGAACAGCGGGTGCGGCTGTGTACGCTGTGTTGGCCAATTTGGTTGCCAACGGCGATCCGCTGTTACTGGACAACCCCTATTTGGTCGCAAGCATTGCGGCTGGCGCTGCTTCCAGCCTCGGCATAGACATTCCATCCGACGACTTACCATACTTGGGCGAGGTTATCGCAGAGGGCAACCACCAAATCACGATGCTTGCGCGCAAGCTGACTTGTCATTTCTCAAGTCAGTCGCGGCCGTGCAGACGGTATCTCAGGGGCAAGTCGCTGAACTCTTGAAACAGTTTGCGAGCGGTGATTTGCAGAAGCAAACGCTGATTGACCAAGCGACAGGAGCAGGGCTAACGGCGCTCGTGCAGGCGACTGAACCCGGTACGCTAGTTGACCCGGAGATCAGGGTTTCTGATGGGCGAATCGTTGAAGGTGATACCGGCGAGGTCGTGATGGAATTCGAGGTTTCGCTTACTCATGCGACGGAGCGAGAAGTTTCCGTGCGATATGAGACAATCGACATCAATGATGCAACAAGCGGAGCTGACTTTTCACAGGTCGTCGGAGAATTGACCTGGGACGTTGGGGACACTGGCGCAAAGCGGGTATCGGTGCCTGTTTATGGTGATAGCGAGTTTGAAGGCGAGGAGGTCTTCGAGCTCTGGGTACATTCCCCGACCAACGCTGTGATCTCACAGCAAATTGGCATCGGTTACATCGAAGACGACGATGCCTTTGAGCACCTCGTGGACGAGGGCGGGGAAACGATCGTTGATTTCTTGCCCAACGGGCGCACGATCCTGTTGCAAAACAGTAGGGAAGTTTTCAACGAGGTCCTTGGCGAGCAGCAGACGATCTCCATCGCTTCGGTCGGTGGAGAGAAGGTCGAGGCGAGGTTCAACCTGGAAGCTACACGTGAGTACTCCGGCCGCTGGTTGGTGCAAGGCAACGGTGCTGATAGCACACTGGAGCTACAAGATGCTCTATCAATGCAAGTCACTTACAGTTCCACACAGTCGCTGCGTTATGTCGAGATTGATGGATTGAGAATCGAGTATTCTGGAATCGATTCTCTAGCAAGCAACTGGCTGAGGAGCATCGAGGCCCCAACTGAAATTCTTGAAGGGGACAACATCACCTTGAGCCTCGGCGGACAAGCGTCACCGCCGACAACCGAAGCCGATTTGACTTGGTCCGTCTCAGATGACCAAAATTTCCTAGTGACCGCGCAGGGACACGTTGCGAGCTTTACCGTACCAAACCAGGGCTCATATACCGCGTCAGCGAGTCAGGCTTTGGACAACGGACCTCGCGTCACGTACGAGTCTGACTTTCAAGCCATCAATGTTGCGCCCCAAGTCGTCGACGTCACGCTGCCTGAGGAAGTAGTCGAGGAGATAGATTTCCAGATAACCGGCATTATCCGAGACCCGGGAGCGAATGACCCCGTTGGATTGGAGATTGATTGGGCCGACGGGAATTCGGGCGACGTCTCAGTTCAGTCGCTGGGCGACGGTTTCTGGAGCTTTGTTGCTGCTTACAATTACGCCGAGGGAGGACCTTATAGCATCCGACTGCGACCCGCAGATGAAGTGGAGTCCAGCGAAATTGTGCTAGAAACGTCTGTGACGCAAGTCAACGATTCACCCCAGGCGTTTGATATCAGCCAAGCTATCGACGAAGACGGGCCAGCCGCCATCATTACTGCAGCATTCGCTGACCCCGATGCCGGTGACCAGCATACATTCAACATCAATACAACCCAAACGTTGGGCAACGTGCTCAACAACAGTGATGGTACATTCACGTACAATCCTGTCCGCGCTTTTGAGCGTCTGGGCGATGGCGATACAGCAACAGACCGGTTTGCCTACACGGTCAGTGACGGTCTAGCGGAAAGCGCCCCCGCTGTCGTAACGATCACAATCAGCGGTGCGAATGACGCTCCTGTGGCAAACGCTGTGAACGCGTCGGCTGTTGAGGACGGTGACGCGGTTGTTGTTCCGCTGAATGCAAGCGATGTTGACAATGGCGACACGCTGACTTACGCGATTGAGTCGCAGCCTGACGAAGGGGCCGTGACCATCAACAACGACGGAACGTTCTTGTTTGATCCCGGTGACGACTTCCAGGATCTGGCGGCGGGAGCGATTCGCGAGGTCACGTTCGAGTACACGGCGACCGATTCGCAAGGAGCAGTGAGTGATCCGGCGGTGGTGACGGTCACCGTGACCGGCGTCAACGATGCGCCGACCGTGGGTGTAGCCGCTGAGACCATCACGGTCCGTGAAGGTGAGACGGCCGAAAATGGCGTCACGTTCGGTGATGATGACTTTGGCGATGTTGTCGAATTGGATGCTTCGATTGGGATGATCGACGACAACGAAGATGGCACGTGGAGTTGGTCGCTGGCCACCGTCGATTCCGATCAGAGTCAGACGATCACGATCACGGCGACCGATCGCCTGGGTGCATCGAGAGCAACTACTTTTGGATTGGATATTATTAATGAAAGACCGATCATAACCTCGCTCGCTGGAGACGCGACGCGAGAGAATAAATCCGCCAATGGCGAGATCTCTATCAATGGCTCGTTCAGGGACGATGGTACCGGCGACTCGCATACGGTCATCATCGATTGGGGCGAAATCGACGATGACGCCGACAACGCGGAAGAGGATCGCGCGGAGATTGAGATCGCGGCTGGCGAGGATCGTGTGTTCTCTGCCGAACACTCCTATGCAACCGGTGGCATTTTCACCGTGACCGTGACGGTGATTGATGATGATGGCGGCGTGTCAGAGCAGGCAACGACGCAGCTGTGGGTCAGCGGTGTGCGGCTTGATCCGAACACGGACCAACTGCAAATCGTCGGAACCAGCGGCAAAGATATCGTTACAGCCAAGCTGATCGGCGGTGGCTCCGACGGGGACAGTGACGGGGGATCGGCTGCGGCAGCGACGGCGGTCCCGATCAGCCGCGAGTGAAGGTGATCACGCGACTGGACGTTGGCGGCAGCGATGGTGGCTCGGATGGAGGCAGCGACGGCGGCGCGGATGTTGAATACTTCGATCCCGAACGACATTCGCACCGTTCGCATTGTCCTGGGAGACGGGAATGACAAAGCGTCACTGGGAGGCTCCGATGGCGGTAGTGACGGCGGATCCGACGCTGGTACGACCTGGCGATCATCGAAGGCGACGACGGCAAGGATCAGTTGACAGGCGGCAGCGGCCACGATGCGCTGCTGGGCGGCGAAGGCGACGACAAGCTGAAGGGTAACGATGGCCGTGATCTGTTGATCGGCGGCGTTGGAAAAGATGACTTGAACGGCGGCAAAGGTGACGATCTGCTGATCAGCGGCTGGACTGCTTACGATGACGACATTCAAAGCATCGAGAAGATCATGACCGAGTGGGTTTCCGAGGAACAGTTACGACACGCGTGTCGCGAATCTGCGATCCAGAGCGTCGTCAGCCTTCAAGCATCAGGCCCAGGTCAGTCGGTTTTCAATGACGATGACGAAAAGGACAAGCTGAAAGGCGACAAAGACCGCGATTGGTTCTTCTCGGAGATTGGCCGAGATAAGCTAAAGGACCTGAAAGGCAACGAAGATCTGAACTGAGCGTTGCCGCTGGTGATCTAGCCGAGATGTCGAATCGGGGAAAGAAGTCGTCTACTTGATGCGGGGACTTCCGGCCTGTGGCAAGAGTCATACGGCACGGCGTCTCGCTGGTCGAATCGGCATTGTGCTTGGAAACCGATCTAGTATTTCTACCTTCACGCTGGGGACGATCCCGCGGCGTACGATTATCGCGAGGAGTTGTTGCCAATAGCGCGTCAGTGGAATCTGGATCGGTTCGTCAGCGCGATGGTGGCCGGTGAATCACCCATCGTCATCGACCGTGGCAACGGTCTCAACGCGGAAACACGTCAGTACGTTGTCTTGGCACGGGAACATGGCTACCAAGTCGAGTTGCGCGAGCCTAACAGTCCCTGGTGGCAAGAGCTGCGCGTACTTCTGAAGTACAAACAGCACGTGTCTTCCGAGCTGCTGGATCAGTGGGCGGACGCGCTGGCAAAACGAAGCCGCGAGACGCATCGTGTTCCCACCAAAACGATTCGCAAGTGGATGGATGCCTGGCGAAGCGATCTGACAATCGAAGAAATCCTCGGCGCGGGTGCATGATTTAAGCGGGGAGGTAGAGCACATCACGCAGGACTGCCTCAATTAAATTCCCAACTGGCTTGATGGTCGTACGTGCCGACACTGGTTTCTTGCCTCTAAGTGGTTACCGAATCGCCAAAGGTTTACGGTGTGGATTCTGCCCTCAAGCAAATCCACTTGTTCTCCCGTAACCCGCAGCGGTTGGACCAACCGACGCGCCCAAACGACTTGGCGAACTGCATTCGGTCTCAGGGACCGACGCGCTTTCCGCGTGGTCGCTAACCTGCTCCGGTGCCCGACGCCGGAGGTGTGCCGGCTCGATAGTTCTGCAGGGCCAAGGATGATAGCTGCACGAAGAACCTAAAGCTCTCGCCTGAAAGCGAGGGGCTTTGACCCAGCGCAAGGACAATCATGCGAATTCAATCAGATCTTGACGAGTGAACTCGCGGCAAGCGCCACCCAGCGGAGCCATGTCGGCCGTGCGTAGAGAGCCAGCATTCGCCGGGCGACACGGTCAGGATGAGTGTGCGTGGGGAACCAAAGCGGTTTAGGAAAGACCGTAAGCGGCCCGTTGAGAACGGTCTTTTCGACACCACGCAACATGTAAGTGTTGTGAACCCAGCCCCGACCGCTCTGCGCGTCAGCCAACTTGCTCCCAGGAAAGCCTCCCCATGGCGGACTCATGAGCCCGTAAATCAGTGCTGGCCAATGGTTAATGCTGACGGCACCGTAACGCAATTCCGCGATTGCGTCTTGCAAGGCTTGTTCGTACTCCGTTACACGGCGAAAGCCGGGAGGTATCGTCAGGGCGGCACAGAGGGTGCCCCAGACTTCGTCATTAACGAAGTCCACCGCTTCACGCAAGAACTCCAGCGGCGTGGCAGCATCAAGCGAGGTTTCGGCACAAACACAAACAAACGACTCCTCTCGCAACAGATGTGGTGACTTGCGTGGGTTGATGTCACGCCGCAGAGTCCAAGGTAAGGTACTCGCGTTTGAGGGCGACTGAGAAGTTTCCGATGCAGTACCGAGTGCGTCGTCCGTGGTGAAGCGGCGAAACCGTTCCGCGGCACCTGGATAATAAGCCTGTCGCGGTGGCGTGCGGTTGAGAAACTCTTGCACAAACCCAATGAATCGCTCTCGGTCTGACCAGTTTCGGCTGGTCACGATCAGTTTTGTCGCCACGCAGTTGAACGAGGCGTTGTTGGTGATCGAGGCGGCGATGTTCTCCGCCTGAAATCTCAACTGACGGCGCGAGTACTGGCCCGGTACAACAATCCAAGGGCTGACGTTGCCGAGTTCGCTGGTGATCGGCTTTACCAGTAACGGACTGTCCTCACGCTTGCGACGGTCGCGCTCGTCGCTCGTCGGCCCCCACACAATCGCGTCATGCGTATCGATTGAGCCCGTGATGTGGATGCTGTCGACCTGTTCCTGCGCAATAGCTGCTGTGCCAATGTCTCCACCGCCGTAGATAATCCGCAGATAGCCGTCGGAAATAAGCGGCGATAATGCACGCTCGAAAATCGGTCCCAGGTAGGCATTGACCGGGTTCATCTTTAACAGCACAAGCTGACCTTCCTGAAACAGTTTAGTCAACGCATCGATGATGGGGATGCTCGATACGTTGCCAGCCCCCAGGACCAGCGTGATTCCCGGCGTCGGCGGAGTCGGGTAGTCACGCGCCTGACGCTCGTCGAAGTTCTCGGCGGTCACCTCTGGGAGCATGCGGACATAGGCACTGAAGCCATAGAAATTCAACGGGTCGAACAAGCCTCGCACGGGCACGACCGGAAGTAGCAACCGCCCCTGGCGATCGAACGTCCAGCGGCCCGGCAGGCGTGGCCGTTGCCCTCGCTCCAGATCGGCGAAGTTCGCCCTTGTGAGCTGCAAGTATCGTAACGTGACGGCAGGCCCATTGAGGATTTCCTCGGCTCTGACTGTCGGCGAATCGCGATGTCCTTTTGCCCGGCAGCCAGCTGCGATCCAATCGTCGGCCGCCCCAACAACCGTCTTGATGCACTGAACGACTAATTGGCGGCGCTCGCCAGCCGTCAGCCGCGAGAAACGCTCTCTCGCCGCCACCAAATCCATCACGGCGTGGTCGATTTCTGCAGGCTGAGACTTCATGGCATCCAAGGTAACCGAACGTGCAGGTGGCTGTTACGGTTGTAGTGCAGTCGAAACACCTGCCTCAGTGTCCGCTGTCATTGTATCGGATCCATCGCTTTCTCAATCATCGACTTGATCAACCGCTGGAGAACCCAGTTGTTTCCGAGGGACGTGGCTCATGATCCATTCACTGAGTGCTAGTATGGTCAGACTCGGATTGACGCTCAGGTTGACGGGGATGATCGAACCGTCAGCCACGTAGAAGTTCTCGTATCCGAACAGTCGGCCGTGCTTGTCGATCACACCGTCGTTCTGGTCCCGGCCCATCGGGCATCCACCCAGAATATGGGCCGTCGTGCTCAGGTTGAAAACGACTTCGGGAATACTCCCCGACGCGTCGCCGTCCATCTTGTGTGCCAGCCGCTCAGCGACTTCGTTCGCGACAGGAATGAACTTGGGGACTTTGTCCGGCGAGTCCCAGAATGAGGTCAGTCGTTTCCCGAAAGGCCAGTACCAGCGGCGGCGAAGTTTCAGGCTCATGTGATTGGGGAGTGATTGCATGACGAGCAGGATCCCCGATCTCCGCGCCCACCCGATAGGGTTGAGCAATCTGAGGAACGCCAATGGATGACGCAGCGTTTGGGCCCCGAACCGCATCCAGCGTGGCCAGGGTGGTCCCCCTGGAGTCAGCACTGTGCAAATCATCGACATGAAGTCGTGGCCTGCGCCGTACCGGCACATCTCGACCTGTGTCTTGTCATCGGGCCGGAACGCCGATGCGATGGCGATGCCCTGCGAAAAATCGGCATCCCGCCGGCGGCTGGTACTGCCCACGATTGCCTCGCTATTTGTTCGCACAAAGCGCCCCAATTGGTCTGAGATTCGCCGTAGCGAGCCGCTCGCCTTGCACTTCATCAATAGCGGCACCGTCCCCAGCACTCCGGCGGAAGCCACGATTCCGTGGCAGCGCAGCGTCCGCCTGCGTTTGAACAACAGAGTGGTGCTGCAAAACGTGTCGAGTTCATAATCCCCATTCGGTAACTCCCGG
The DNA here is from genome assembly GCA_963714715.1 of Pirellulaceae bacterium. Taxonomy (GTDB): domain Bacteria; phylum Planctomycetota; class Planctomycetia; order Pirellulales; family Pirellulaceae; genus JBFJVZ01. The sequence continues at coordinate 12,724 of CAVQPV010000016.1, forward strand.
ATATTACGAATTTCGGTTTCCGGAAAAATCTGCACGCCGTGTCGTTCAGCAAAAAACAGATAGTTCTTGTCCAGCGTGTTCTTCGCATTGTGACGGCATCCGGTCATGCAGCCGCCGCAGAGGGTACATCCAGTGCGGTCCGGTCCTGCACCATCAAAGTAGGGGTCGGAAACTGTCTTTCCCGACTCACCAAAGAATACCGCCACCTCGGTTGGGTGATATGTTTTGTCTCGCCCCATATCCTGGGCCACTTCGCGAAGCATATGATCGGTCGCTGTCTGGCAGCAGGCGGTTGTCACTCCCATCATTCGCTGAGCCGTCGCGTAGTGTGGAGCAAGGTCGGCCTGCCAGTCTCCGAGCGACCGCCAACGACTATCCTGGAAGATCTCGTCGGGTGGGACGAGAAGTGTATTGGCATAGACCAGACTTCCTCCGCCGACGCCGCACCCGTGCAAAATCATTGTGTCTCGCAGAAGCGTCAGCGCCTGGATTCCGTAGCAGAGAAGTTTCGGCATCCACAAGAACTTGCGAAGATTCCAGTTCGTTTTGGGGAAGTCTTCGTTACCCCACCGCTTCCCACGTTCGACGACGGCCACCGAATACGCTTTCTCTGCGAGCCGCAGCGCCGAGACGCTGCCTCCGAAACCAGACCCGATTACGATGTAGTCGAAATCGACGGGGTCGGTTGTCATGGAAATCCTGACTGTGTCTGAAGGCTCGATTGATCCGTTTCAGCATTCTGCGCTCGGCATTACGGCGAGTCGATGGGTGATACGTCCGGTGCGAGCGCTTGATGATGTTCTCCATTTCCGCATGCGGAGCATGTCCTGCTTAATTGCCGTTGCGAGATTACGGATTCGACGGTCGCCCGGGATCTCGCATTGGCGGAGTTGAAACGATTTTGAAGGTTTGTGGGCTGGCAACGGCCGGCAGCGTGCTTCGCAGGTAGAGCTTCGAAGGCATAGCTGCTTTTACCCCGGCAAAGCTTCTTTCTAGGCCTGACCCCGGCAATGCTTCTTCCCCGCAATGTCCTCTTGACCCGGGCAAAGCCGTCTGTCGACGACGTTCGCTCCGCGCGATGCGCTTGTTCCGGGTCTGTGAGTCATTCCATATCAATTGGTTCTTCCCGTTCTAAACGTGACCCTTGTCTTTGCTTGCACTGTCTGCAAGGAAACAGTCAGTAACGAGCGCACGAATCGTCGATGTCCAACAGCAAAGCGGATCTGTCGTAGGGATGCGACGTTTCCAATTCATCAATTTGTTTCGGACGATGAGAGATCTCATGGATGAGTTCCAGTCCCGCAAGATGTTGCGACGGCTAGCGTTGTTGGCTGGCACCAATTCTGTCGCGATTTCCGCAGTGGCGAGTGAACCGCAGCACGTGGTCCATCAAGGCCCCGCTGCGCAACAGCAGGCACTTGCCCTGCAGCCTGGCGATCGCCCGCGTTGTCTTCTGTCGCGACGATGCGAATCAGTTGACCGCGATTGTGTCAGCAAGCAACCACCAGTAGCCGAGGGGCGAAATGCGGTTGAGGAAAAGACGAAGTCGGCTTCCAGGGCAAAGCCGGCACCAACGCAGCAGGTAGAAACTCATCCTGTTCCGACTCCAAGACAGACTTCCTGCACATCGACAGCCCAACGACTCTACACGGTTGAGCAAGTCATTGCAAAACCTCTTGATACTTCGTCGGAAGTCACGGCGAAGACTCCACCCAGTAACTGGCTTTCACTTCAACGTTGATTGATGGTGAAGACGACGATCCATGTCCTCCTGATACGACGCGCGACCAAAAATGACCATAATGAATGTTCAAAAAGCGGTTGTTATTCCGCTCGCCTCGCTAACGCTGTTGCTGGCTGCGATTGTATTGTCCTCGACGTGCTCTGCACTCGAAGCGGATTTGCCGGCAGCAGAAGCAACGAAGCCAGCGGTGCCCGGCCTACACACTTCGTTGCAATCGGTAACCGTTTCTTCTGATAGTTGCTCATGCGGTCATTGTCTTCGCTGTGTTGAGCGACAGGGAAGTTGCATGATCGGGGGTCTTGGGCTGCAGAACGGTATCGGTCCATTAAGAATGCCGCCGCAGTGTTGGCAGTGTCCGTACGATGCACCGATCGATATTCTCGGCCCAGGTGAATACGCCGGCCCGGCGCGCGTCCACCGTGTGCCGGAATACCGATTGCGCACCGGCGACGTGATTCAACTGCTGTTCACGGTCGTGCCACTGAAGGCAGAAGGCGACTATCTTTTGAACGTTGGCGACGAATTGATGATCGAATCGGAAGCCGACAAGGAAATCAATCGAGGTACATTACGAAAGGGCCTGATCATTCAGCCTGACGGCACGATTACGCTGCGTCGGATTGGGCAGGCACAAGCCGCGGGCCAGTCGATCACGCAACTGAGGAATCTGCTGGAGGCGCGGTACAAGGAGTTCTACAACGAACCTGGCATCGATGTGACGCCGGTCAATACGGGTTCCGATGTGCGGCAGATTCGCGAGGCTTTCAGCGGTGCTGGCGGGTTTAATCCGCAAGAGGTTTTGCAAACGATCACACCCGCCGGCGCGATCCGCTTGCCGCGAATTGGTTCGGTGCAGGCGCAGGGGCTGACCTTAGAAGAGCTAAAAGAAGAGATCAACATTCGCTACGACGAATATGTGGGTGGCCTGGAAGTCGAGCCGTCGCTTGAGATCGAGGCTCCGCATTACGTCTACGTCATGGGTGAGGTGAATTCGCCGGGTCGCTTCCGGATGGACACCCCAACCACAGCCGTGGGAGCGATTGCGCTGGCCGGAGGGGACAAGGCGGGCGCGAACTTGCGACAGGTTGTTGTGTTCCGGCGAGGCGACAGCTTTGAGTTGTACTCGACGTTGTTGGACTTGCGACCAGCCATGCTTGGCCGCCAAGCTCATCCCTGCGATGAAATTTGGGTGCGGGACGGCGACGTCATTATCGTGCCTCGACTACCAATCAAGGTACTCAATAACTTCATTCGCATGGTATTCACGGACGGCATCTACGGTGTCATGCCTTTCACTACCTTCATTGAACTGTAAGTTCCCCGGTTCATCATCTTTTCATTCTCGAATTGCGATACTACGTCCCCCGCTGGTGAAACAGTTCGTCAGCGCCTGAATTCACGATTCTGAGAAGGGGGAAAGTCAGGCGAATCGTGAATGGATTGAGCGTGCTGGTCTTGGACGTGCAGACCGCAATCGTCCAGGCTGGAGAAGAGAAGGAGGAGAAGATCAGCGTGTCGGATTGCCCGAAGGCGGTTCGCGTGTCTTGGTTGTTGAATACGCTGCACGACTGCGAGACCTCGTTGCCGTTCACGTTCGCTCGCGTCGCGTGCGACGAAATTCGGGTCAAGTACGGGGAATTCCCCTTTGCCGGGGATCGCTATTGTTGACCTCGCCTGCTGCAGCCTTGCAGAAAAATCGTCATAATGTCGGCTGGATCTCTTTTCTAGTCCTGCCTTATCGAAGCGCGAATTCTGTGCGAGGGAAGAAATGGCGACAGCAGTCTCGGAGAAACAAACGTCGGCTGACAAGGAAGCGGCGGCGGAAACAATCACGTGGCTGGATGCCGACAAGGACTACGCTCTGGGGATCGACAAAGGCAAACTTGTTGCCCGCAACCCCAAGGGCAAACAACTTGCTGCGGTTCCCAAATCGCTGAAAGAAACCGATTTGGCCGAGCAACTGTTGGCGATGTGCGATTGGCTCGCGGAACATCGCACCGATTGTCTCCGACGTGTTGAGACTTGGATGTTGCGTTCGCTTCCCGTGCCTCGCGAAGTGGTTCTGGAAGTCTGGCCGGATCCCGATTGGCGTGACATGCTTTGCAATCTGGTGGTTACACCGACCGACGCAAAGGGAAAACCAGACGAAGCGCAAACCGGATTGCTGCGTGATGTCGATCCCAAAAAAGGGGTCGGTGTCGTTGACCGGGATGGCGAAACGCAGTGGATCAAAGCGGCGCAAATCATGATACCGCATCCGATTCTGATCGACGGATTGGATGATCTGCGCGAGATCGCTGCCGACATGGAGTTCACTCAACCCGTCGAGCAACTTTTCCGCCCCGTCTTCGCCGCGACCGAGGAGCAAAAGGAAAAGAGCAGCATCAACGAATTTAACGGCGGCAAATTCGAGCAACTGAATTTCGCTACGTCACTTTGCCGTCGGCTTGGTTGTCCGGTTCGCGGCGGTTACGCCTGCATGAAGGTGTGGGAAGATGCGACGCCGATCGAAGCCCGTTATTGGATCGGTGACGAATATCCTGAGTCGGAAACGTACACCGGCGAATTGATTTTCGTCGACGCTGAACAGAAACCTCAGCCGATTGCCGACATTGGTCCGGTGACCTTTAGCGAGGGGATGCGGATGGCTTCCCAGATCTTTGCCAAACGATCGGTCGAGAAAGCAGAAGGAGACGACGAATGAACGCGATAGCGAATCGTTTGGAAGCCGGTGGATTGGTACCGGTCAATTCAAAAGTCGACGAAGGGGCAACGGAACAAATCGTTGCCCGCTGCTATCACCATCCGGCGCTCGGGGATCGACCGGTCGTGCGGCTGGCATCGGATCGCTTGGGCGAAGCCGAAGATCTGGCAATGGAGTTTCTGGGCTTTGAAAAGCCGGAAGTTTCGCAACCGCTTGCGATTCAACAGCGTCGCAGTTTGGGTTTTGCGGCGTGGGCGTTGATCAATGACCCCAAGAACGCTGCGCTATGCGCTCGAACTGGTCAAACGGATGAAGGCGGGTGCGCGGAAAGCAAAGTCGAAGCCCGGGCATGCCTGGGATGCCTTCATGGACATGTCCAAGGAACTGGGCAAATCGGCAGCCCATTTCTTGCCGCCCTACTGGGAAGAAGTTGGTCGGACTTTCAAGGATTTGGGCAATTTCACCTACGCGGGTCGCGCGCTGACCCGGTCGATGGAAGCCGAACGAGTTCATGCACTCGAGTCGGATCGCGCCCGCCGACGTGATGTCGTTCTGGAGTTCGTGCTCAGCGGATGCTTGGCCGGCAAAGCACTGTCGGATTACGCCGGCGACTTGCTGGACCAGTATTCCCCCGACGAAGCGTTCAAGATTTTCCGTGACCTGTGTGTGCGACGCACGCGAGGCGGCATGGCACCTTGGGCGGCGATGCCCAAGGACTTCATCAAGGTTGCCAAAGCCGCCGGACTGGACGGCGACGCGGAGTTAGAAAGCTGGCTGGAGGAAGTGATCGAAACGCCCGCGATGGGGCGTGTCGCCAATCAGTTCTGGAAGACTTGCAAGAAGCACGTGCAACGGATCGTTGACCGCAGTCCGGCGTTTGCGGTCGCACTTCTGCGTCATACCAAACCGCAAGAGACCTATTACGACGACAAGACACTGCCCTGGCTGAACCATGTTGCAAGACTGGGGCGTGTTCGAATACCTGTGGGTGGACGAACACAACGATTCGCCGCCACTGGGCGAACCGATTGCCGAATGGTTCGGTCGCGTCGTTCGCTTCGAGTTGCCGGTACCCGCGATGGTGCTGGACATGCTGAAGAAACTCGAGCCGCGACTGAAGGATGAAGGTGTACCGCTGCCACTGTCGATCAAGCAGCGGTATCGAGCGGACGTGATCGATGTCGATGTTTTGGAGACGTGTTTGGATCGCGGCATCAAGGTGGACGACCCGCCGGAAGAAATGACTGTCACGTTTGACGGCTGGCTGATGGCCGAGCCCGATCACGAGTTTCGTAATGCTGACATTGTTCACAGTGCGGCGGATGATCGATTCAAGCCGGCTGTTCTTGCCGCGTTGACGGAAGCCCTGTCGTGTCGTGGCGGCGCACATCGTCGTGGTTGGCAGCAAGACGACGTGCAGCAGAAACCATTCCCGGAGGCTGCAGGCGATCGGCCCGGAATCAAAGCCTTGTGGCGTGAGCATTTTGCCGAAGTCCTCCGTAATCTGGACGGCTGCGGTTCGGCCAGCTTCCGCATGGCGCTGAACCAATTCGAGGAAACGATTTGGCCGGAGTCACTGAAGAATTTTCCGGATCTGGCGGAGCAACTGAGCAAGATCGAACCGGCCGAGATGCTGATGCGAACGTTGCAGTCAGGCGTCTTTGCCGAATATGGTTGGCCGGATTTGGAGGCAGCGATCAAGCAGCACGAGCTGAAGATCAAACGTGAAAGTTACCGTGACACGAATATTCAGCTTTTGTTCCCCGATGTATTGATCCAGGACGGAGTCAATGCCTTTGCGATCGGACCCAAGGGTGTTCGTACTTGGGAACTGAATGTGCCAAAAAAAGCGTCGATTATCTCGCTTTTGCCCGTCGGTGACGACTTGGCGATCGAGTATCAGGATCAATCGACTTACGACCGGTTCCTGATTTGGGCGAGCGACCCCAAGACAAAGCACAAGGCCGAATATCGTTATCGGCACGGCGCGACGCCAACCGCAACAGAACTGGAGGACGGCAGTGTCTTCTTCGGTACGCGCGCTGTCCGAGCGGGTGACAAGAAACTGCCTGAGATACAAGACTATCTGCATGACGGCGAGCGTTTCTGGAGAGTTGAGAACGAGTACGTCGGCGGCGAAGATGGTTATCGAACCAATGTTGACGAAATTGATCCGCACACCGGCAAGAAAGTCCGCGCCAGTGTGCCCGCGTTCTTTGAGACGACCGAAGGAGGAGAAGTCGATTACGGGCTGTCGGAGTTGTTTGCGGCGCCCCAAAGCTTGGTAGATTCGCCGCTCGGTATTGCCAAGGGGCTGGTCGGATGGAAGTCGATCAAGCGACGTGATGGTAGCTACGTTGGCGAAAGCATCAACGGCAACCGCTGGGACAAACCACTGATCACACCGCAGGGCGAAGCTGTCTGCCCTGTTGCGTTGCTTCCGCAACCGGGCACCGACGAGTACTTGCCCGTCACGACAACGAATTCACGCGAGGGCGTTTACTGGATCTGGGATCCGACTGGCTCAACCGTGGTGGCGATGGTCCAGGATTTTGAGGATCTGGATGATGACGAGTCCGACGATCCCGCTCTGCTTTTGCCAATCCGTTTTTGGCATTTGATGAAGCTGCGTGACGAGGCTTCATCGAAAAAACTGCGTGACCTGACGATGAAGCAGGCCGCCGAATTGTTGAAGACAGCGTCTGAGGGCCAAGCGAGCGGTAAGTCTTCACGCCGACGCAAGAAAGATGGTGACGGCAATGAGTCGCTGGCGAAAATCTTGCCGGCCGTTGCCAAATTGATTCCCCAGGCACCTGTGCCGATGCAGGCTGGTGTCGCTCGCACTGTCCAACTGGCTGCCGAGCAGGCAACAAAGTTTGTCGAGTTGCGTGAAAACGCCACCGCCGCCGGCGCCGGCAAGAAAACTGCCGTCTCTGGCGCTAAGGACATCAAGGTTGATACGGCCGCCCAGCATTGGGGATTTGAGACCTATTATTCGTACGGTGACGATGAGATGTCCGTCAGCGCGCACTTGAATGCGGTCGCTGATTTTCTCAACGGTGACGCCAGCGAAGTCGATTTGCCGCCGACGAATTTTCACTGGTTTTCAATCCTGGGACCCGTCTCGTTGAAGTCATGGGGAGCGATGTGGTTGGCAACCAGTGCCAAGCTGAACAGCAAAGACAACGTCGATGTTCCCTGGGCTGAATTCATCGAGTTCGTTTTGAACCTCGGCTTGCATGACCTGCCCGGTGAATTCACTGAGATGACCGGCGTCCCGGAAGATGCCAAGAAGAGTCGCTACGGCGGCGGGTACGACGTTGATGTCGACGGTGGGACGTCGTTTGCTTTCCGTGACGGTGATGATGCCTACATCGTGATCGAAAGCGATGGCTACAACACCGATCCGTATGCGTTCCTTCGTTACTCGACCGCAAAGACACCTGGGACACCGTCAGGTTACAAGGTCAAGGGTGTCAAAAAGCTGAAGCCCGATTGGAGTACCGACCAGATTCGCGCATTCATTGATGCGGCAAGATCAGCGGAAGTACCACCGCTGCCGACGCCCCAGGAATTGGCACAAACCGCCGAAAAGCTCAACGCGTCTCCTGGCGAAATCGCCTTGGTTTGGTTGGCGGGGCTGAAAATGGATAGCTACGAAAACAACTTCTTGCCGTCAGAAATTCGCAAGGCATTGGGTTTGAAGGTCACCGATGCGAGTGCGGCCAAACAGTCGCTCAGTAACCTGAAAGACTCCGTCCGCGCACAGTTGTACGCATCGGTGTTGAGCAAAGGGCCCGCGGCGCCGTTCGCCGAGGACCGAGGTCCGGTCTTGGCCGCGATCGAAAAGGCTTGGATCTCGAAAATGCCCAAACGGCTGACGCTGGATGCGGCACTGCAAAAACGACTTTCAGCGTTGGCCAAGCAGAACCGCTGGCAGACGGTTGATCACGAAGCGCTGTTGGCGGCTGCTGCCGATCCCGCGGCGGCGCCGGCGCTGCAACCGCGAGCCATGGAAATCAAGCATGTCAAAACAAAGTGGTCGGTCGATCTTCAGATCACGGCGGGCAAGGACGACGTTGACGCCGGAATTCTGAGATCATCCGCTCAACTGATCGGACTTGTTCATGCGGATTGTCCGGGCGGCGCTCCGGCTCGCGCAGAGATGCCGGCGCTGGTCCAGCAGATCAACAAATACTTGAGCGACAAGCGAACGCTGCTGCCACTGAGAGATCTGTCGCTTTATGACTACGGTGGCGGCAAGAAAATCAAACCGGTCGAATGGTTAGAAAAACATGTCGGCAAGTCAAAGATCGACAAGAACAAGGTGGCACGCATCGATGACGGACTGATTGTGGCGGGCGCATCGGACGATGGCCACGATGTGCTGATCGCGTTTCGGCCCGCGAAGCTGAAAGATGCGGGCGATGTAACGCGTTTGCAGGGCATTACGGCGATTGAAGTCGCTGACCAGCGCTACGAAGACGGGCAATTCGTTACGTTGGCATTGCTGTTTAAGAGTCCCGGGATGCAAAAGTTGGCCCAAGAGATCTCGTCGAAAGACCTGGCTGATGGTGCCTGGCCTCAGAATCCCAACCTCACTGCGGCGAAAACCGTTGCAGCTGTTGCGAAGAAGCACAAGCTAAGCGACGAAGCGGCGATGTTGTACCTGCAAGTCCTTGCCTTGCCGGATCCGACCACAGCCAATATTCGTCAGTGGAACAATTGGAAGCCGGCGACGATCAAGAAGGCAACGGCTGAACTGGTCAAAGCGAATTTGGTACTGGAAGCGAAACGGAGTCGCGCCGGACGGAACATCTTCTTGCCGGGCGAATGGGCGGAGTTAAAAGCACCTTGGTTGCCGATCGAAACTTGGAAGCACAAGCATTTGTGCGAATTCGATTTTGATGTCGACACACACTGGCCTGTCGGCGGGCCGATGGTACTGCGGCCGTTTGGAGATCTCTTTGCAGCTGCCTGGCAACGGGTGGTCGACGGTGATGTACCCAAGTACGAAGAAGTGAAAAGAAAGGGAAGGAAGAAGTGATGGGATTGTCGCGCACTATAAAGGAGCAACTCGGCTACAACAACCCGAGCCGCGCTCGGCGCGGGTCTCCCGACCCCGCCCGAACCGCGCTGGGCGCGGGTCTCCCGACCCCGCCCGAATGAGTCCACCACCGCGCTCGGCGCGGGTCTCCCGACCCCGCCCGAATGAGCGGTCACCGCGCTGGGCGCGGGTCTCCCGACCCCGCCCGAATGAGCGGTCAACCAAGGCGAGGTCGGGAGACCTTCGCCGAGCGCGTAGTGAGGAGTCGCTCCGCGACTCCAGACCGAGTTGCGGAGCAACTCGGCCACAACAACGAACAGCAGCTTTGGAAGACACGACCGTCTTTAATCCAATGTCCTTAGTCAAAACGATCCATGGCAAAGAAAAAAGCCGCCGCCAGAAGAACATCCGACAACAACGTCGCTCACCAGCAGCCGCCGGCCGAGGAACGTTACGCCGAGCAACTCGCGTTCTTGCAAGCGGTCGATACTCTCACACGTCCGGCGGGCTGGTTGTTGTCGCCCCAATGCGTCGTCGACTTTCTGTGTGGCTCGCGCGGGGAATCGATTCGCGCTCCGGCGTCTGCAAAATTACCGGCGGGCGCACCCAAGTCGATGGTGATCGAGCCCAAGTTCGTTGGCTCGCGCGCCTTGGTCGAGCGATGTGTGGTCACACTCGCTGGTGAACGGGGTTTGTTGCTTGTCGGTCAGCCTGGCACCGCAAAAAGTATGCTCGGTGAATTGCTGACCGCCGCGATCAGCGGGTCAAGTGCGTTAACCGTTCAAGGAACCGCAGGTGCCAGCGAAGACCATCTGCGATACGGCTGGAATTACGCGATGCTGCTTGACCGAGGGCCGCGGCCGGAGGCGATGGTGGCGTCGCCGGTGCTGACGGCCATGAAAACCGGACAACTGGTTCGCATCGAAGAGATCACACGATGCTTGCCCGAGGTCCAAGATGCTCTGATCAGCATCTTGAGCGAACGGCGGATGATGATCCCGGAATTAGCAGGTCCCGATGGAAGCATCTTTGCGGCCCCTGGGTTCAATGTGATTGCCACCGCTAACCTGCGCGACCGTGGTGTCTCCGAAATGTCAGCCGCGCTGAAACGCAGATTTAACTTCGAGACGGTGATGCCAATTCCGGATGCGAATCAGGAGATTGCCCTGGTGGGTGGACGCGCCAAGGCACTTTTGACCGAATCGGGCACGGACATCGATGTTGATCAAAAACTTTTGGAATTGCTGGTCACCACGTTCCGCGACTTGCGCGATGGACAAACGGCCGAAGGTTGGACCGTGGAAAGGCCGGGCGCCGTGATGAGCACCGCCGAAGCGGTCACGGTCGCGGCGGCCATCACGCGACAAGGTGCCTTCTTTCCTGGACAACAAGATCCTGTTTCGCTTTTGCCCGGCTATCTGTTGGGTGTCGTTTTGAAAGACAACGCCGAAGACCGAGATCGATTGCTCGCCTACTGGGACGGTGCGGTTCGGCGTCGAAGTGAATCGGACGAACCACTTTGGAAACGAATGTACGAACTGCGAAGTGTCCTGGAGTCCGCCGAGGTGGAATCATAATCGATGGCCGTTGATGCGGACGCGAAAGCAGCATTGGACCGCTTGGCAGATTGCCGGTCGCCGTTGTTGATTGGTGTGCGACACCACTCCGCGGCGCTGGCTCGCGTGATGCCTCGTCTGCTGAATGATTTCAGGCCGAAAGCGATCCTTTTGGAGATGCCGCCCGACTTCCAGCAGTGGATGTCGTTTCTAGGACGGGACGAACTGGAAGCTCCTGTCGCGCTGGCGGCCTGCGGCGATACTCATTTGTTGTCGTTTTATCCCCTTGCAGATTTCTCACCCGAATTGGCTGCCATTCGATGGGCGGCAAAACACGATGTGCCGGTCATCCCGTGTGACTTGGATCTCGTTTCCATGCGTCTGCTGGAGATGCCGGAGGGGGAAGACCAGGACGATACCGCTGAGACAATCAATGAGGCAAGCGAAGGAGATCCTAACGCTCTGTCAGGCGACGCTTTGGTGTCAGCCTTGCTGGAACGAACCGGTTCTCGCGATACCGGTGATCTGTGGGAACGGTTGGTCGAAACGCCGGCCGCACAGTCGACGCCCGAGATGATTCGTCGCGCCGGTTTGCTATTCGGCTGGGCGATTCGGCATTCGTCCGCTGGCCCAACACCGTCCGATGCGCATCGTGAATCGGCGATGCGTGATGCGATTGTAGCCGCGCCCAAGCACTCTGCCGCGATTGTCGGTTCATTCCACGCGGCGGCACTGTTGCCGGATCCGATTCTCTGGTCCAAGCCACCGCCGATCAAAAAACCAAAAAAATCGCCCGCAGAACCCACCACGTCGCTCGTTTCCTACAGCTTTACGCAGTTGGACCAACGCAGCGGATACCCGGCTGGTGTGATGGATCCGGTTTGGCAACAAACGATGCTGGCCGCCGAAAGCCCACTTCACGCGAACCAGTTGATTGCCCACTTGGCCGTCAATCTTTGTCGCGAACTGCGGGCCGACGGTCATGTTGCCGGCACGCCCGACGCATCGGAAATTGTTCGACTGGCGATTGACCTTGGCCGACTGCGCAGGATTTGCGGCAGCCGGTCGTGGTGAACTGCTTGAAGCCATCGAGACATCACTGGTTCAGGGTGATTTGCTTGGCCGCGGTCGCGCGGTCGCATCGGCTGCACAAAAGGTTCTTGTCGGTCAGCAACGCGGTCGCTTGCCACCCGACACGCCGCGAAGCGGACTTGCGCCGCAAATCGAAGCAACGATGCAACGGCTGAAGTTGCCCGGACCGGATGAAATCGACGAAGACGCGAAAGAGCTCCGGCTCGATCCGCTGCGTTCAAAACTGGATCGTGCCCGCGCCGTCGTGCTGCGGCGATTGAATCTGATTGGCGTGCATTACGCCCAGCGGTTCGATACAGAGTCCGTTGGCAATCGCGATAACTTGACCGAAGCGTGGCGGGTGCAGTGGACCCATGCAACCACGGCAACGGTCGAAGCGGCGGGCATTCGCGGTGTCACACTTCAGCAGGCCAGCGAAGCAGCCGTTGTTCGTATGCGACACACCGACAGCGACGATGATGTCGGCACAACCACGCTGCATCCGGCAACACTCTTGATGCGGTTGGCGGCGGCTGCCGAGTGTGGACTGCTGGGTCTGACGCAAAAAATCCTCCGGCACGTCGATGGTGCGTTTGTCCAATCCGCTTCGACAGCTCAACTGGTCGAGGTCGCTGGTTGGATTCAACGAATCGCCGCTGGCCACGTCCCAGGATTGGCCATCCACGAGGAGAATGCAGCCGCGCCCGACGTTGGGGTTTTCAAGCACACCGCACTGTTGAATTCGTCGCCCTTAATCGAAGCCGCCTTGCGACAATTAGACGGTTTGCGTGGGTCCAACGAGCCCGCTGACGTGATCACGATTGTTGAACTAGCGTCAATGATCCGTAGTGATGATGATCCGTCCAGTGCAAACGCTTTGAGCGCGTTGCTGCCATCACTCCGTTCATGGCTCCAGCGCACGCGGCGCAACGGTTCGGGCCGGATGCAAGGTGCTGCTTGGGGAACCTTGGCGATGCTGGCGGCCAGCGACATTGACCAGTTATCGCGAATTCAATCGGGATGGTATGACGCGGCATCCGACGCGAGCGGCCGTAAGAATTTGCGCGAACGAATGGCCGGCATGATCGTACCGCTGTTGCCGCTGGTCTCGGGCGATCCCGATTGGCTTGGCGGCCTAGAAGAACGACTTGCATCGTCACCGGACGACCACTTTCTATCACGCTTGCCTGCCATTCGAGGCGGCTTTCATTCGTTGACGCCAAACGATCGGGCGCGCTTGCTGCGTGATCGTTTATTGATTCTGCAGCCCGGCGGATCAGCTGCTGGCGGCAACCGGACGCTCGATGACTCCGTGCTGCTGGCCAGCGCAACGGCTGCCGACCGCGCGGGACGAGCCGCGATCGCAGAACTATTGCCCGGTCTCACGCTTCGTGATGTCACGCGAACCGATGTCGCAGCGACAGCCAAGCCAATTACGGAACCGCCGGGCGAAATTCCGTTGCCCGATCGTTGGCGATTGGTGTTGGGCGTGCAAGGAAGCTCGTCACCAAGAGCCCGTCGAGTTGCTTCGACGTTGGATCAGTTGTACGGGACCAGCACATGCGAAGGTGCGGGTGGGCGAGACGATTTGGTCGCTCCCGGACAAGGCGGCGGGACAGAAAAGGCACAACCTTCGGCCCGCGAGTGGGTCGAAGCTGTAGGAGACTTGTTCGGCAAAGACGTCTGCGAAGAAGTCTTGGGCGAGGCGGCAGCCGGAGGTCGCGCTGCCGTCCTCGGGTACCTGAATCCCGATCAGGTGCGCCCCTCGATAGAATTGTTGGAACAAGTTCTCTCGCTACGCGGTGCGTTGCCCGAACGGGAACTCAGTTTGCTTCGCAAACTTGCTCGCCGCATCACTCAGCGGTTGGCCGAGCAACTGGCCAATCGTCTCCGCCCGGCACTGTCGGGACTCAGTACACCGCGGCCGACACGGCGACGCAGCCGGCGACTGGATTTACCGAGGACACTGCGTGACAACTTAAAGACCGCGCATACTCGCGACGATGGACGTGTCGGCATCGCGCCCCATCGTCTGGTCTTTCGCTCGCCGGCGCGTCGCCAGATGGATTGGCACCTGATCTTTGTCGTCGACGTTTCCGGTTCGATGGAACCATCAGTGATCTACAGTGCCTTGATGGCCGCGATTTTTTCTTCGTTGCCCGCCATCGATGTGCGGTTCTTTGCCTTCAGCACCGATGTCATCGATTTCAGCGAAAACGTCGACGATCCCCTGTCGCTGTTGCTGGAAGTCCAGGTTGGCGGCGGCACCCACATTGGGCTCGGCCTGCGCGGCGCGGGAAGCAGTTCGCAATCCCGCGCGAACATTGGTCGTTGTGGTCAGCGATTTCGAGGAAGGATGCTCGGTACCCGAAATGTTGGCCGAGGTTCGCATGCTGGCTGACTCAGGGGTGAAGCTGATCGGTTTGGCCGCGCTGGATGACGACGCCAAGCCTCGTTACCACGCCGGCAACGCGGCAGCGGTGGCCGCCGCTGGAATGTCGGTGGCCGCAGTCAGCCCCGAGCGACTCGCACAATGGGTTGGTGACCAAATACGAGGAGCCAGGTGATGAGCGACTCACGACCGACGGTTGATCCTGCCGTGGTTTCGACCGCAATTGATGGAGCGCCCGATCGCGTTCGGCGGCGACTGGACCGCATGCCCGACGCGGCGGCCCCCTGGGAGTGGACATTGGATGATGGCTGGTGGGTTGTCCAAGCCGGTAACGAAACGGTAAAGCTTCCCTTGGAGCACGTTGATTCAATTGACCAGGTGGGTTGCAGTTGTTTGTTGGCACCCAATTGTTTTCACATCCTGGCATGCTTGACAGCGTTGCAGGTTTCCGCGCCCCAAAGCGAACACGTGCAAGCTGCCGCGGTGGACGACGCCGAATCGGCCAGCCTGGACGTTTCGGACACGATACTGCTCGATCAGGCACAGCAGCAAGCGGCCGCCGACTTAACTGACAGTATCGGCCGGCTGATGAGTGTCGGGATTATCGGCGCAGGAGTCGTTGTCCAATCGAGATTGATGCGGGCGGTGCACCAATGCCGCGCTCATGGGCTGCATCGAGCGGCAGCGGTGGGAATGCGCGCGATCGAGGGCACGCGGCAAGTTCGCCGCCGCGCTGTTGAGGCGGATCCGACGCAGCTTGCCCAAGACATCGCCGATTGTGCAGAAACGTCGCTCCGTATTCAAAGTGGAAAACCGGTCGAAAGTTTTTGGGTTGGAACGGCTCGCCGCAGACAATCCCCCGTACGACCAAAACGGCTGCACGGATTGCTTGCCGAACCGATCCTGACGCGCAGTGGATACGCCGGCGTTGCGGTTTATTTTTTGGGGGAAGACGACCAAATCTATGCCGTTTCGGATGTGCGTCCGGGCGGCGCCGAGTTGTGTCGCGGTGCGTACCGGGGCGGTATTGACATCGGTCCCATCGTCGAACCGGCGATCAAGCTTGCTCGTGGACGCTACTTGGGGTCAGAGCTGACCGCTTCGCGCGACGGACGACTCGGTCGCGGTAAAGCGATCAAGATCGCAGTCCAAGGTCCATCCGATTGGCATTCGCCTGCCATTGAGAAGCGATTTGATACTCATCTGACCGACCAATGGGAGCGTGTTTATGATCAGACCTCTCTCCCGGGCGACGTTCGCCCCGCGGGTTGGGATTTTGTCTTCGTCAGTGGCAGTGTGGTCGGTGCGGTTGGCCCTGATTTGTTATTGAATCTCGATCGCGATGAAATGGTGATTCGAATGGCGATTGCCAACGACAGCGAGGAATTATGCTTTCGCGAGAACCTCAGGATCCTCAGTCACGCAGCTGGGCTGAAGTTGAAAGTAATCGGGCGACTGGACTTGAGCCAACCGACAACGATCGAATCGTTGGCGATCATCGGCGAAGAACCGCAAGCAGGCGACGACGAATCGCAGACGCATCCTCCGCGAATGGATCTGCCTGATGAACTTGCCGGTCGCGTGTTCTTGGGACTCGATCCGATTGCCCGGCATAGCTTGATCGGTGCGGAGGCCAAGCCTGTGGTCTTGGGTGAGTCGTTACACGCGCCGCAAATTGACTCTCTGGCGCCGCTGCGTCGCCGTTGGGTTGCCATGATGCTGGGCGGAACGTCATCGCAACATCGCTCGGTCACCAACACGATTGCCGGCGAAATCACGTCGCTGCATCGATCCGGATTCGTCACCGGCGCTTCACTGCTGGAGGCAATGTCACGGCAAGACGCCAATGGCATCGAAACGTTTTTGGCAACCGGCATCTATCTGCGCCGCTGCACCGCCGAGTTGGCCAGAACAACGGCGAACCTGATGTAGGCACCTAAGCCATCAGTTCCGGGATCGGTCTGCCGTGATCGACGATTGGTGTCGGCCTGCCGTTGTTGTCTCTGATGAAGACGTGCGAGGAATCGATTCCCAGATGGTGATAGATCGTCGCTAAAAAATCACCGGGTCCGCAGCGTCTTTCAATCGAGTCCTCGCCACGTTTGTCGGTGGCGCCGATAAAGCGGCCGGTCTCGATGCCGCCGCCAGCCCAGATGTTGGAGAAAGCACGCGGCCAGTGATCACGGCCCGGTTGTTTGGTACCCGCCGGGCGCTGGCGTTGCCGGCACCGGTGCTCGGTTGATAGTTGATCTTCGGGGTGCGGCCGAACTCGCCGGTGACGACGACCAAAACACGTTGGTCCAAGCCTCGTTGGTAGATATCTTCGATCAACGCCGTGACCGCTTTGTCGTAGGCTTCGGCGCGGAACCGCAATGCGTCAAACACGTGATGATTCACTGCGTGGTCATCCCAATTGTTGACGCGGCCGCACAACGGGCCACGCAGGCTGGACGTGATCACGTCGACGCCTGCTTCGACCAGGCGGCGTGCCAACAGGAGTTGTTGACCCCACGTGTTGCGGCCGTAACGGTCGCGCGTTTGTTCGTCTTCCTTGGTCAAGTCAAACGCTTCTTTCGTCTGCGGGTTTGTCAGCAGCGTCATCGCCTGCGTTTCAAACTCGTCCAGCGCCTCCAGTTCGCCGTGCACATCGAAGGCCCGTTCGAGTGTGTCGAGCTTTTGACGCAAACTGATGCGTCGCTGCAAGCGGTCGACTTCCCTCTGGTCGGTCAAACCAATGTTGGGCACAACGAAGTTCGGCGAGTTGGGATCGCCCGTCACCGAGAAAGGTCCGTAGGCATCACCCAGATACGCGGGCCCGTTGTAGGTCGTCGGCGGGTTGATGCCGACATAGGCGGGCAAGGGATTGGTGCGCGGGCCGGTTTGCGATCGCAAATAGTTGGCGACCGACATCCAGTCGGGTAGCTTCGGTTTCGGTTTATCGCGGGTGTCTTTGTCGCCCGAAAACATTTGCATCGAGCCAGCCGGATGGCCGCCAGCACCCTGATACATGCTGCGCAGCACCGTGAACTTGTCCGCAATCCTGGCTTGCAGCGGCAACAGTTCGGTGAACCGCATTCCGGGGACTTTGGTTCCGATCGTGCCGAACGGTCCTCGGTATTCGACCGCAGCATTCGGTTTGGGGTCGTAGGTGTCGATGTGAGAACAACCGCCCGGTTTCCAAACCAAAATCACTGCTTTCTTTTCGTTGTTTGATTCCAGTGGGCTGGCGGCGCGCAGCCGCAACATGCCGGGCAGGCTCAAACTCGCAAATCCCGCCAAGCCGAATCGCATGAAACCGCGACGGCCCGACTTGAAGCCGTCGGGGCCGGGACAAACAACATGACGCGGGTGATGGCTCATTTCGTCACCGTGGGAAGGACGCGAATTGTGATCGGCTCGGACACAATGATATCGACAATGTCTTTCGGGTTTGCCTGACTCTTCGCGGCGGCCAATCGCTTTGCCGCGGCAGCCACCGCAGCGTCGGCCGTTTTCTTTTCGGCGGTGGCCGCTTGAAGAGCTTTTTCGGTTTCAGCCTTGAAATCAGCCGTAGC
Source organism: Pirellulaceae bacterium (assembly GCA_963714715.1). Lineage (GTDB taxonomy): Bacteria > Planctomycetota > Planctomycetia > Pirellulales > Pirellulaceae > JBFJVZ01. The sequence goes on from CAVQPV010000016.1 coordinate 30,792, forward strand.
CGCTTTGGCTTGCTGGGTAAGTCGCTGTGCTTCCGCCGTGATCGCCGCGGCCGCTTGCTGAGCTTTTTGATGAGTTTCTTCGGCAACGGCGATCGCGCTGACATTGTGACGATGTTTGCAAACGGCGCTGCCATAAAACGCGATCAAGTACTCGCCGGGCGGTGTCTTTAGTTTGGCAAGATCAAGCACCGCTTCGGAACTGTCGGCATCCAGCGGAACGTCAAACGTGATCGACTCGAACGGAGTTCCGAACGTTTTCATGTTGATCGCTTTTCCGGAAAACTCGCCCCGCCGCATGTGGACGAGCGGAATCTTTAACTGCTCGCCCGCTGCTGCTTCCCAAACTTTCGTTTCTCTCGCTGCAATCGTGATCGGCGCGACCTCATCGGCCGCTACGGAAACTGGAATCGTCGATAACAATCGTGGACTGGGGATTTCGCTGGCCGCGTTTCGAACCGGCCACGACATCGAAGCCCATGAGCAAGGTCGCGACACGTGCTCGTCAGCGATCTTTGCATGAGCCGTGAAGGCGACGTTCGAGAAACCGCTGGGGGCTCCTTCGTTAGCGGTGACAAGCATGATGCCGCGAGATTTGCCGGCGGGGATCTTCATGCCGCTGGCGGTAACGCCGTCGGGCAAACCTGCCATCGTCAATTCGATTTCGCCATCAAAACCATCTCGCCGGACCACGACGACTTCCAGCGGCATCGTCCAGCCGCGGCGCAGCGCGATCGGCTTGGACAACGCGTTGCGGTCGCCATTGCGCAAGTTCATGTGCAGTGCCCAGGCGACCACCGAAAAGTCGGGCTGTGCTTTGCGGATGACCAGGCGATAAATGTTGTTAGGATCATTTCGAGTGCCACCAAACAGATCGGTGACTCGCAATCGATAGACGCCGTCCGCTTTGATTTCGATCTTTCCCATCACGTCGGACGAGCCGGCGTTGTAAGGTGGCCCGTCGTAGGAGTAGCCGTTGCTAGAGACTTTCACGGGGCTAGGTATGTCGTTCAGTTCTGCCACGTCGATCAGCTTTTCTGCGTCCCCTGCTTTGGTGACTCGTTGGACGACCACCGCTGCGTCCGTCGGCCGACCAAGTCGCTGCGAGGCCAACTCGATCCACCACACGTCACCTTTCTTAGCCGTAAATTCAAACGTGTCCACATCGGCAGCGGGATAGAAGCTGCCCGCGAGGTCGCATGGCAAGGTGATGTTCTGGACGTCCGCCGATTCGTCTTCGGTCAGCGCTGCTTGCGCGGGCAATCCAGCGGGCGGCCACGAGTGGCAAGCCACGGCGCGAGTGGATGGTTGTCGAATTACCGGCGCATCGTTTGGGAATTCCTGAATCGCCAGCCGATAAAAATAGCTGGCTCCACCGTTGAAGGTTAAGTCGTGGACCTTCACCGTGTACGTCGCATCTGCGGGAACACGAAAATCGATGACGCCACCGCGCCGCTGGACGCGCAAATCAATGCCGTCTTTGTCGCCGACGATCAACACCGGGTTTAGCCTCGAATCGATCCCCTGGGCAGCACAATCGACGAGAATGCGTTGGTCTTTCTTGGCCTCAAAGGAGTAATGGTTGACGGCTCGCGACGGCATGGTCGCGTTGCAAATTGAATTCAATCGAAGCGGCATCGCCGACTGAACCGTCGTGCTGGGACTTTCTTGACTGACCTCCGGCAAGTCGCCGACTGTGAAGACTCGTGCTGCCGATAAACCGAGCCGTGTCATCACGCGGGCTTCGTGGATACCCAGAGGGCAGTCCGATGCGATCGTGACAATGTACTTGTTGGCTGCGGTCGTTTGTTTGGCAGTGATCGCGGGATGCGAAAAGACAAGCTCGCTGGCGTCTTCGATGAATTCGCCGGTGATTGTCAGATCAAATTCGCTGCCGGCTCGTCCACCCATCGGCATGGTCGTTAACAGCCGCGGCGCGGGCAGGCAGACCGATTGTGCCAGCAGATCTTGGACGAAACAAAACGCGAGCAATGCGAGGGCGGTGATGCGAGTTGGGTTCATGATTCGATCAGATATCGTGGTGCACAAATTCTTCGGGCAGGACGCGCTGGTGGCGCGGAAAACGGATTCTGCCAGGATAGGTCCTGGCCTACGTCAATTAGCGGGCCTGCGTTCGCCGTCTGGTCAATGATTGAACAAGAACTCTTTCGTATTGAGCAGCGCCCAAATCAAATCCTGGAAATTGTCGCGGGCGGCTGTTTTGGGATCGATCGGTTTTCCCTCGGCGTTGTATCGTGATTCGGTCAAGTAGGCGATCGCCGTCTTTAGCTCATCCGGGTTTGGCTGGCGCGAGAAAGCTGTCAGGTACAGTTCGCGAATCTTCTCTCCGGCTTCTTTTTCTGCTTTCGCTAGCCGGTCCGCTCGACCACCAGGCGTAGCGAGTTTTGATTTGACGTCGGATGCGTTGATCAGGTGCAGACTTTGGGCAAGGCTAGCCGATCCGCGACGCTCACACTCACAGACGCTCGTGCTTTCCGGACGGCCAAATACTCTCAACAGGGGTGACGCCTTGTTGTAGCTGTTATCCGGTAACGCGACCGCACGCGTGCCGACCGGCAGGTTCGCAAAACTAGTCTTCGCGCCGGTCAGATCATCGATCGAATCCAGCAACACTTCGGCTTGCATCCGCCGTGGATAGTAGCGTGAGTAGTTCTGTTGATCGGCCAAATTGTGTTGATTGGGAATCGCGCTCAGTTGATAGGCGTTCGACTCCGTGATGACGCGAACGAGTTCCTTGAGATCAAACTTGGTCGTGACAAAGTGCTGTTCCAGAGCGGTCAGCAATTCTGGATTGGTTGGCGGATTGGTGTCGCGGATATCGTCTTCCGGCTCGATCAAGCCGCGTTTGAAGAAGTGTTTCCAGTAACGATTGACCACCGCTTTGGCAAAGAATGGGTTCTCCGGCGAACTCATCCAATCGGCAAGCCGCAACCGCGGATCGTGATCCGGCGCGATCTCGCCAACTTCATCACCAAGCGCAGTTGGGCGAATCATCAAACCTGTTTTCATGTTCTTTGACTGAGCGGTGCCGCGTTTGTGAAAGATCAGGTCTTCACCTTGGACTCCCGACGGTTTGCGACCGACTTGACTGAAGAACGCGGCAAACCCGTAGTAGTCATCTTGGCTCCAACGCTCGAACGGATGGTGGTGGCACTGGGCACACTGCATGCGTACGCCCAGAAAGAGTTGTGCGACGTCCTCCAGTTGTTCCTTCGGCTCTTTGACTCGTTTGTACCAAGCCACTGCCGGATTCGCGATCACCGTTCCGGTCGCCGCGAGCAACTCGCGAACGATTTGGTCGTAAGGCTTGTTCTCCAGCAGACTGTCGCGAATCCACGCATGAAACGCAAAGTTGGATGTAATGTCATTGGCGATGTCACGACGATTCTTCAGTAGTGACGTCCATTTGTTGGCAAAGAAGTCGGCGTAGGACGGGCTTCGCAATAACCGCTCGATGACGCGGTGGCGTTTTTCCGGATCGTTGTCGGCAAGAAACTCACTTGTTTCCTTATCGGTTGGCAAGCGACCGCCGATGTCCAGTGTCACACGCCGCAGAAACGTGGCATCATCGCAAACGGGCGACGGGGGAATGCCGAGTTCTTTTAAATTGGCGAAGACATGTTCGTCAATGAAGTTTTGCGCCGGTGGCAGATTCTCGACCGGTGCGCCCAGCGGCACGGCGCCGCCGAAAACAGATACCTTGCCTTGGTAGCGAACCATGATCGAGAACTTGCCGGGAATGTCGGATGCCGTGACAACCCCTTTGCCTGAGACTTCGGCCATCGCGGTGTCGTTGGATTCGTACAGGGCAAGACGTGTCACGTCGCGCGAGCTGCCATCCGAATAGTGTGCGATCGCTTTCAGTTGTCGTGTCGTCCCCGCTTGGAACGATCCTCGATTCGGTTCGATCTGAATGGACGACAGCTCAGCGGCGGAATCACTCCCGTAGGGTGTGCCTTGCTGAATCCAATCGCGCATCAGTGCGTAACCGTCGGAGTCCATTTTCCAGTGCACGCCGCCGCCATGAGGAACCCGGCCGGAAGCTTTCAACAAAATCAAGCTGTGATCCGGCGCAGCGGGAAAGAGCCGACGTCCGCGACCTTGTCGCGTCAGGTTCTCGTAGTCCTCGTGCGGCTCGAAGCCGAGCAGCGAAAGTTGAAAACCGTTTTGGCCACCACCGGCTTTGGCGTGACAAACACCCGCGTTGCAGCCGGCTTTGGTCAACAACGGCGCCACGTCATTCACGAAACTGATGGGCTGCGATTCGTTGGCAGCGGTTGGCCCGGTCAACAAAACGAACACGCCGATAACGCAAGACGCTCGGAAGAGATGAAAGCACGGCAAGCAATCGCGACAAATCACGGCGCAGTGACACGGCTAGGTGGGAAGTGGCCGCCAATCGACGGACAACTGAGGGGCGGGACGTGGAAACCACGGGAAACCTAGTCTAGTGGGCCCGATAGCGGCCGTCCACGGATACTTTGCCAGGCCCCCGCTACCGGAGGGGGCGATCGTACGTCGAAATGCGAGTGTCGCCGTCCTCTCCGAGGTCGGCTTTGCATCGCGAGATTACTGGGAGTGCTCTTTGACGAATCGCAGCAGCAGCGGATGAGCGGGCTCGGCCATTTGCCCGTGATTGAAGCCGTCCAGTTCGTAAAGTTCCGTCGCGGGGTGACCAACCACTTGCATCATTCGCCACAAATAAGCGTTCTCTTCGTATCGCCCCAGCATCTCCAATTCCCGATCGCCCGTGATCAGCAGCAGTGGCGAACAGTCATCGCGGACGTGATAAAGCGGTGCCATGTCGTCAATGATTGGCTGTTTGCCGTCGATTCCCCGTTCGGCGCGAACGGTGAAATGCGTGATTGTGTGACCGCTGAAAGGAATCAGGCCGGCAATGTCGTTGGCATCCACGTCGTGTGCGGCAAGCCAACGTTTGTCCAAACCAATCATGCTGGTCAGGTAGCCGCCGGCGGAATGACCGCTGACGAAGATGCCTTGTTTCGACCCACCGTATTTTTCGATATTGCCGAACGTCCAGGCCACGGCCGCCGCAGCGTCCTCGACATAAGCGGGTGATTTGACCTTGGGATGCAAGCGATAATTGACCGCGACGACGGCGATTCCATTTTGCTTCAGCTGTTTCGGGACGCTGCGATTCCCGCCTTTTAACCCGCCGCCGTGAAACCAGACGACCGTTGAAAAGTCCTTGACGCCGATCGGATAGTAAACGTCCAAACGGCATCGCTGTTCCATGTATTCCGTAAGCTCGCCATCGCGGTAAAGGACATTGGTGTCGGTTTTGTATAAGAGAGGTCTGGGGTTCGATTCTTGCGCGACGCTTGTCGTGCAGCACAACAAGGGCAAGCAAAGGATTACTGAACGCAATGTCATGGGCGTGCTTGGGTCAAGGGGATCGAAAGGGAATGATTCATCCGTGGGGCGATCGCGGTTCCCGGATTGCTAGGGCAATGCTTCAGCAAACAGTTTACTCACTGCCGGCTTGGTGACTCTGCCCATGGCATTTCTTGCAGCTAAGCTTGGACTAGCTGGGTTCGTCGCTGCCCTCGCCGCCGCTGCCATCGGAACAGAGTCGCACTGCCAAGTCGGAGACGTGAGCGACGAACCCAGCGTCTTCCAAGTTTGCCAGTGGCGGCGGTGTCCCAGTCTGGCGCCACACATGGCTCCCGTCATCGCTGCGATCGTATCGGTGTCACCACCCTGCCAGATCGCCTGTCCGATCGCAGAGGGATAGTCATCGGGGAATAAGCCAAAACAAGTGTCATTTCCGTGTCGTCGGTGTAGTGGAGTTGGCGACTCCAGGAATGATTGAGGACAGCTTGCGGTGAATCGAATTGCTGATGCAGATCTTGTCGCAGAATGCCCTCGAATAAGGCACCCGAAGCATCGGCCAACGCGGTGCCAAGTAGACAGCCTTCGATGTTATCCCGAGTGATGTGGGGCAACGCTAGCTTTCCTCTTACCGTGGGCTGAACGAGTCCATGTTTGCGTACCGGAGTTCCGGTTGCGAGGGTCGACGTGGATGTGATCGTATTGCAGGCCTGAATTATCCTGCATTGACGCAGTTCCGGCGGCCGGTAGTGGCTTTTTGGCACACGTGCTCGCTGCTGCCGTTGGGGGCACGGCACCATGCCGCGCCTACGTGCATCACTGCTCGATCGTGGCGCCTCGGTACTTCATGACCTTTCGTTTGGCCGAGAAACGGCTGGAGAGTTCGGGGATGTCATCTTGATGGCCCAGCACAATCACGACGTCGCCGGTCTTCAGATTGGTGCCGGGCTCGGGGTTCAGTTCATTGGTGCCGTCGGCGTGGCGAATTCCGACAATCAAGAAACCGTGGTTGCTGCGAATTTCGATTTCGCTGATGGCGTGATTCACGAGCGAAGATTCGGCCAATACTTCTAGCTCATCAAAACGCAATCCGATGTGATCAAGTTCATCAATCATGTTGCTTTGCTGCTTGATTTGCTCCAGCATATTTTCGGCAGTGGGGCGGATAATCAATTGGGCAATTTTCTGGGCACCGATTGCGGTCGGCAACACGACTTTGTTGGCGCCGAACTGACTAGCTTGCGTTCGGTACGAGGATTCTCACCGCGCGCGATGATCCAGACATCGGATTTCATTTCTCGCGCCGTGATCGTGACGAAGACATTCGTGGCATCGTCCGAAAGCACGGTGGCAATGGTCGCTGCGCGGCGGATCCCGGCTTGTTCCAGGACTTCTTCTTCCGTGGCGTCGCCGTGGAGTACCAGGTAACCGCGTTGCTCGGCGTCGTGCAGACGCCGCAGATCGGTATCGATCGCGACAAACGGTTTGTTCGCGTCGTGCAATTCCCTGGCCAAGATCGTGCCCAGTCGACCGATTCCGCAGATGATCGTGTGATCGCTCAGTCGCTCGATTTCTTTGGTCATTCGTCTCGCTCCCAATGCCTTGTTCAGTTCGCCGTCAATCAACATTTGCATGAAGCCACCTACCGTATAGATCACTGCGCCGTAGCCGGCAATGATCACGGTGATTGTCAGCGCTCGCAGCGCCGGTGACTGAATCGGTTGGACCTCCCCATAGCCAACGCCAAAGATGGTGATGATCACCATGTATACCGCATCGTCCACTTGCCAGCCCGCCGACATGTAACCGACGACCGCCGCGACACAAACAAACAGGAAGAAGGAGACTCCGACGACGATCTTGCGAAACGGCGCCGATACACTCAGGGCGCGAGTCTTGGTGTCGTTGCCAAGCGAATGCGTTTTAGATTCCACTCACTCGACCTGCCGTAGCTGGAGAGTGTCGATGACCCTTTCGCCCGCCAAAACGTTCGTGATCACGACCAGCCAGGCCCCGGACGCGCACCAACCTTTGCGCTTGAGGTAGTCAAGTGAATCTTGGACGGTCTGTTCGGGATCGTCGGAGAAATCCATCAGGAACGGTTCGACTCCCCAGGGTAACAAGAGTTGGCGAAAAACGGGCTCGATGTCGGTGAATGCGTAAATCGGCACTCCACGCGGGCGAAGAGCGCCAAGCACGTAGGGTAGAAAGCCGCTACGTGTGAAAACAACGATCCCCGAATCGCCAAGTTCTTGCGCAAGCACCGCCGACGAGCGAAGCATCTTTGCTTTCGGCTCACGCAATTCGATCTCCGTATTCAAGGGCGCCTTCACAGTCGGCTCGATGCTGTGAAGAATGTTCTTCAAGACCTCCACTGACTCGAGCGGGTAGGCGCCGGTCGTTGTCTCGCCCGACAGCATCACCGCGTCGGCTTGTTCTCGAACCGCGTTGCAGACGTCCGAGATTTCCGCCCGCGTCGGCATCGGTGACTGGATCATCGATTCCAAGAGATGGGTCGCGATGATCACCGGTTTGCCTTCCGCCTGGCAGACGCGGACAAGTTCCGTTTGCACAAGCGGCAATTTGGGGTAGTCGATTTCGATTCCAAGATCACCGCGCGCGACCATGATTCCGTCAGCGGCCCGCACGATCGATTGCATATTTCGGACACCCGTTTGATCTTCGATCTTGGCGATGATTCGCGCGTCGGATCCGAGTTCGTCCAAGAATCCACGAAGGGTGCTGACGTCTGTCGCGTGCCGGACAAAGGAGAGTGCGACGAAGTCAATGCCCGCTTTGACTCCCGCTCGCAGGTCGTTTTCGTCTTTTTCGGTGAGTGCCGGAAGGCTGATGTCGACACCCGGCAAGTTAATGTGGCGACGCGAAAGAAGCGTGCCCGGTGTCAAGACTTTGCAGCGGATATAGTCGTGACCTTTCTCCAGCACTCGTAGACGTAACAGACCACTGTCGACCAAGACCATTGCGCCAATGTCGATATCCCTGGGTAGATCGGGATAGTTCACCGACACGCTGGGGATCTCGGTTTGATCGCCATTGGTGCGGTGCCGCTCGGTATGAAATTGCAGAAGATTGCCGCTGGTCAATTCAATCGGCCGCTGCAGATCGCCGGTACGAATTTCTGGACCTTTCACATCCATCATGATCGCGACTTGACGGCCGACTTCGGCTGAGACTTCGCGTATCCTGCCGACAATGCAAGCGACCCAAGGCACGGCGGCGTGCGCCATGTTCAACCGGAAGACATCCACGCCCGCACGAATCAGCTTCGCGAGCTGTTCTTCCGATTCGGTTGCCGGCCCCAGGGTTGCAATGATTTTGGTGTGACGATACCTCCGAGACGAGACCTCCATGGGCGAACAACCGGGGGGAAAGCTAGGTGTGGGGACGGAACTGGCAGCCAGAAGAACCCCAAAAAGCATTTTCCGTACCGCGCGGGAGTGCCACGGCGATTGCTGAGGGGAGGTGAAAAGATGATGCGCAAGGGGCAGCTAAGGGCGGATAACGGTTCGGCACAAACGGACACGAGTTTGCTGCTGCCTTGGTTTTCGGCAAGGCGGCCAAATCGTTGGGCAACTTCCAAGGCCAGCAAAGCCTGGACGACGATCAGGTCATGGCGTCGGCGCTGCTGATCCTCGATTGCTCGGACAGTTGGCGGACAATCTCGCTTGGTTGGCCAGTTCTTCGCAAAATCTCGCGTTGACGATCAGCCCAACTCGGACCTTCGGCGATTTCGCGAACAAACAGCAGTTCCGACTCACAACCCAAGTCTTGCGCAACGCCCTTGAGCTTGTCGACCATGTCACGAGCGGTTTCCGGGACCGAGTGGACGGTGTAATCACGCGTGTTGACGAGATTGGCCGTGGGACCAAATCTCGCCGCACGCCATTTGTTCTGGCGAACCATCATCGGGTGACAATCGAATTGGTAAGTGCCTTCGTCAATTTCGTCGTTCAGGTACTTCACCAGACACTGCACCAGCGCGGTCAGACCACAGACGTGATCGATATTTCCCGGCATGTCACACATGCGGACTTCGACGGTCCCAAAATTATGATGCGGCCGAACATCCCACCAGATTTCTCGAATCGTGTTGATGAAGCCGGTTTCCACCATGTGATTGACGAGCCAAACGTATTCACTCCAGTTCCGCATCAGCGTTGGTAGTCCCGCGGTGGGCAGGCCTTCCATGATTTTAGAACGGTGCGAATGCAGACCCGTGTCGCGGTTTTGCCAAAAGGCACTGCTGGTGGACAGGGCCAGCAGCGTCGGCAAGTGCTGCATGATGCGGTCACAAATCATCACGGCTTTGTCACCCGAATCGACGCCCACGTGCACGTGCAAGCCAAAGGTGATCAATCGCCTGGCCATTTCCTGCAGCAACTGCACCAGAGCTTGGTAACGCTCGTTTTCCGTGACTTGCTGATCTTCCCAGCGGCTGAACGGATGAGTGGCTCCCCAGAATAGACGCATGCCCAGGGAGTCGGCGGCTTGTTCGACTTGGCGGAGCTTGCCTTCCAAATCGGTGCGGGCATCGGCGACGGTGTCGCATACTCCGCTGATGACCTCCACCACACATTGCATCAGTTCGTGCTTGACCGCAGCCTCCAAGTCTGGCATGCGTTCCAGAAGTTCGCAGGCACCGCTGACCAGTTGCTGGGACGTTGCATCGATGATTCCCAACTCAAGCTCGACACCGATGGTGTGCTTCGTATTCGATGTGAATTGCAATTTGGCCATGCGATTTCTTTCGAGTTGTGAATCCATCAGGCCCCTGATGATTGACCAACCAAGCTATCGGATTGCAGTAGCAATCAGTCTATGATTTTTATGACTCACGCAGACTTGTCCGGATCAAAAAAGTTAATCACTGCTGCCGCAAACACCTTTGCTCCGACCGTCAGAGCTCGCTCATCAATATCAAAAATCGAGGTGTGGAGCGGTGCGCTGCCGACTTGCTGGCCCGCGATTCCCAAGCGAAACATCGCTCCGGGGATGTGTTCGAGATAGCAGGAGAAGTCTTCGCTGCCCATGCTCGGTTCGTCAATGATCTCAACGGCCCCGGCGCTCAGCATTTGAACTACCGATTCGGTGAGTAGTTGGACCACGTCCGGATCGTTGATCACACCCGGCGCCGAAGTCTCCAGACGCATATCGACTTGACATCCGGTCTGGCGCTGCACCGATTCGCAGACGTCTTCGAGTGTTTCCAAAGCGACGCGTCGGCTTTCTTTGTCCAGCGACCGTAACGTGCCACTGAGGTGAGCGTTGTCGGGAATGACGTTCGCGCTATGGCCGGCTTCGATTTGACCGATTGAAAAGACGACGGTCTCGTGCGGATTCGCGGTTCGGGCAACGCGTCGATAAGCGGTCTGGACCCAGGCAGTACACGCGTCGACGGGATCGTCGGTCAGATGGGGACGCGCACCGTGACCGCCGCGTCCATGAAAATCAATCATCACCATGTCCGCGGCGGCGGTCAGCGCGCCGGTTCGTAATCCGATGCACCCAACGCTGCGGGTGGGATCGACGTGTAATGCCAGGATCGAATCGACGTCTCGAATGGCGTGATGATGAATCATGTAGCGGGCGCCGGTCGCCAGCTCTTCGGATGGCTGAAAGATCGCTCGTACCGAGAGAGGCCAAGGCAGTAGACGTTGTTGCTGCATTGTCTTCAGAATATGCATCGCCCCGTAGATCACCGTGGCATGGACGTCGTGTCCGCAGGCGTGCATCACGCCTTCGCACTGGCTCTTGTAGGCCACCGCTTTGGTGTCTGTGATGGGCAAGGCATCGATGTCGCCGCGGATGGCGATCCGCGGACCACTGGCTATCGCGGGGGAAGTCACCAAGTCGGCGGTGACGCCCCGGCCGTCTCCAGTCACATGAAACGGCAATTCAAGCGTCCGCAGCAAGGACGCTAAGTATTCCGTCGTCGCGTATTCCGCGTCCGATAGTTCTGGGTTCTGGTGCAGGTGCCGACGGACCGCGATCCACTCGTCTTGCAACTGATCCGCAATCGCCGTCACGGTTTCGTGCCAAACTGGGGGTTGGTTGATCGTATCGATTTTTGACTCCTTTGGGAGTTTTCGTTGGGCTGACCCGCTAGTTTACGACCTTAGCTGTGGGCGTCGATGTGTGTTGGCCGTTGGGCAAATCCGCCGTGAAACAGCTGGTTTCCTGCTTGCGTGTGTCGCTAAAGTCCGAATCAGCGACAAAATCCGAAAAAACCTACCTGCTCTACCCCCGGATCGCCGATGCAACCAACAACACCGGATTGATCGGACCGTTCGAAGGCGGATCACCACCCGCGGTGATGTTGTCGTACAGTGCGGCACAACCATCGAACAGCAATCGTTCCGGAGCGATTACAGAACTGTAGGGAGGCATTTCAATGCGAATCAAGTATTTGGGACTGGCGATTGCCGCGATTGCTACGCTCGGGCCAATGCAGGCCTTTGGTGGTGACCGGGAAATTGCCGAACAAATCATGCAGCGATTAAAGAGCGGCCGTGACTCAGGTGCTCTGAAGGACTTCACGCTCGACATGAAAGTCGATCAAGGCGTGGTTCTTTTTCGCGGCAACGTCAGTGAGTCACAGCACAAAGATCTGGTCTTAGACGCGGCCAACGGCATCGACGGCGTTGCCGAGATTGTGGACGAAGTGAGCATCAATGGTCAGGCACCGCAAGTTGCCGAGCCAATGGTCGCCCAAACCGCGTCGTCCGAGGCAACCCAGCAAGCATTCTCGCTTCGCCAGGCTTTGGCCGCCGAAGCTGAGAAGATCATTGCTGAGTCGCCAGTCATGGGGGGTGAAGTTCGCCCGGCCGCGGCTGTCGAATTGGCCGCCCCTGTCGCCTCCAAGGATCAAAAGATCGTGGCCGGCGTCGTTTCAGCTTTGGGCAAAGCTCAGAAGTCGGGCGTGCTGAAGGGCTTTGGCGTCGACGTGAAGAGCAATCAGGGGGTTGTTTCGTTGAAGGGCCGGGCTAGTTCGGCCAAGCAACGCGATCAAATTTTGCGAATCGCAGAGACGGTTCCCGGAGTTCAACGAGTCCGTAATTCGATCGCGGTTCCGTCGGCGACACCCAGTTTGCCGGAACCACCCGTGCTCAGGGACCCGTCTCCCTTGAAGGATGTTGCGACCACAGCACAGCCGACTGCTCCGCAGTTCGTTCCGGCGGCTTCTCGGTTGGCACCGGTTGCGGTTGATCCTGTCAATCGCCCGGCACGATCGGTCGCTGCCGCACCGGTTGCGACCGCAGCGACGCCTGCTGGAGTGCCTGCCATGGCGGCTCCGTATCGCAATCAAGCGATGCATACGCCGGCAACGGCAGCTAGCATGCCGATGATGGGGAATCCCGTGGTCGGCGCCCCAATCATCGGTCAGCCGGTGTCAATGGGAACCTATGGTGCCGGTGCTCCGCGATACGATTCGCCAAACTTGCCCAACCACGCATGGCCCGGGTACGCGGCTTATCCCAACTACGCTGCCGTGACTTACCCACAGCAGTACAGCCCGTCGGCTTGGCCGTATATCGGACCGTTCTATCCTTACCCGCAAGTTCCCATGGGCTGGCGTCGGGTCAGTCTGGAATGGAAAGACGGATGGTGGTTCCTCGATTTCACTGACCGCTAAGCCGGCTGAATCGCTCAACAGTTCTATCAAAATCGCGCCCGCGAGCGGAATTTCCGCTCGCGGGTTTGTTTTTTTCGTCTTGGATAACTCGGCCGTACGAATCATGGAATTTTCGGAATTATCCGCAAGATCGTCCTAGATTAACACGATAAGACTTGTACGCGGCGCCCGGTTTGGTGGCGTCCATGGATCACTACGCGGAAGGTTACCTGGATGACCACCTCATTTCGTAGTCACAAAATGCAAACACTTATAAGCAGGATGATGCTCAGTGCGATCGCATTGATGGCATTGACGACCACGGGATGCTACGGCGTCACCGGCGGATACGACATGGGGTTCCTCGGCTGGCCGATCCCTGTCAGTCCTTACTACCAGCACATGCAAGAAGAGAAGTTCTGGAAGAAGGAACGCTATGACCGCGTGCCCATTCTAGGTCCGACGACTTCCGGTGGACCGGTCGTGGCGTTGGACCCACCAACCGATGACGAGATCATGCACGCGGTGGAAACGGCCCGTCCCGTTCAAGGCGGTATTCCAATGATCTACGAAAAGCAGCGAAACGACGTTCGTATCATCAAGGAAAAGATCGCGGACTATGTCGATCCGCCGCGGTTCTATCCACTGCTTGGTCCGGCACAACTGCACCACGCACACTACAAATGCACGGTCTACTTCGATGAGAAGACAACCGTCGGCTATCCCGTCCCCTATACCTTGCATGACCAAGAGGCGATCGAAGTCGTTTACATTGACCACAACCACTTCCACATGGTTGGTGACGTCGAACCCTACACGACGCCGAACCTGTAAACAGCGTTTGCGTCTGGACAACATCAAGGCCGTCTGTATTGGGCGGCCTTTTTTCATTCGTCGGCTTGAAAACGACGATTCCAGCCGCCGTTGATTTCGATGATTTGGCCAGTCAAGAACGTGTTGGTTGGATCGGCCGCAAATGCTACCGCAGCAGCGACATCGTCGGGTCGTCCCCAGCGGCCCATCAAAGCTTGTCCTTTCGCACGCGCGTCCCAATAGTCGCTCGCCGCTTGTCCCCAGGCGGTTTGGATCCAGCCGGTGCGACGGTGTTGACTCGTACACTGGGGGCAACGCTCTGGGCCAGACTGTTGGCGAACGCCATCACAGCAGCTTTCACAGGCCCGAACACTTGACCCGCCTCGCCGTCCATCCCGTGCGATGCCTGGTCCCAACCAATGAACGTCATCGACGGGATCATTGTTGATGATTGTTCACACATCCGCTCAGCCACTAACCGAGACAAGCGAATCGTGCCGACAACATCAACTTCTAGCAATCGGCAAAGTTTATCCTCGAACGGCAACGCTGCCGCGTCGCCCGTTAACACATCGGCACCTGCGTTGTTGATCCAAGTTTGCACACTGCCGAGCGTCTGCCACGTCGACTGGACAAACCGATTCACGTCATCTGGTGAACTCAAATCAGCCGCGGTCGTGGTGGCAACACACCCCAAATCGGTCAGCGCGGTCTTCGTCTGCTCGGCACCTGATCGGTTTCGTCGATAGTGCACGACAATTCGCTCGGCGCCACGCCGAGCCAATTCGATCGCAACTGCGCGACCGATTCCGCTCGACGCGCCGGTGACCACCGCTGTTGTTCCCGCAAAGTGAGTGTTGTCAGCCATCGTTTCCAATCTACACGCTGACGTGCTGTGCTACACTACCAGCGAAGATTTGTCGTTGATGCGTGATATGCCACCCAGCGTCTGCGGAGTATTGAGGCCGGGGGCCATCTGCAAGTACAATAGGAGTCCCGCCGATCCGCCCTTCCAACTTGCGAATTCACGACGTGATTCCTTCCTGCGTCAAACATTGGCCGACTCTCGTCACGTTCTTGATCGTGACCAAGAGCTTGGTAGCTGCCGATGATGGCGGCGAGTTTTTTGAGCGAAAGATTCGCCCCGTTCTGGTCGAGCACTGTTATGAGTGCCACGCGGGGGACGCCGATGCCATCCAAGGAGGTTTGAGACTTGATCATCCCGATGCGATGCTCCGTGGCGGTGATTCGGGGGCTTTGTTTGTTGCCGGAGATCCCGACAAGAGTCTCTTGATCAGCGCGATTCGATACGACGACGTGGAGATGCCGCCGGATGGTCCGCTGGAGCAAAGAATTGTTCGCGACTTTGAACATTGGATCCAGAGCGGCGCCAACGATCCGCGAGAACATCAGCCAATGGATACATCGATGGTGACCAGCGGCATCGACTGGGACGAGGCTCGAGAGTTCTGGGCGTTCCGGCGGCCAACACGTCATGCCGCGCCGGTCATGCCATCGCAAGTGGCAACCAAAATCGACTCGTTTGTGCTTGCTCGGCTTGAAGATGAAAGTCTTGCGCCCAATCCCCCGGCTGACCGGCAAGCTCTCATTCGTCGCGTGACCTATGACTTGACAGGTCTGCCGCCGACGCCACAAGAAGTCGATCGCTTTGTCGCCGATGAAAAACCGGGTGCCTTTCGTCGTCTGGTCGACAGACTACTCAGTTCACCGCAGCATGCCGAGCGATGGACGCGACTGTGGTTGGACATCGCCCGTTATGCGGAAGACCAGGCACACAAGGTTGGCAACAACGACTCGCTCACCTATCCCAACGCGTACTTGTATCGCGACTGGGTGATTGATGCTTTGGCGTCGGATGTTCCCTATGACGATTTTGTCCGCCGGCAATTAGCCGCCGACTTGATCGATCCCAACGACCCTGATTCGCATGTGGCGCTGGGTTATCTCGGTCTGGGCCCGAAGTACTACCGCCGCAACAGTCCCGAAGTGATGGCGGACGAATGGGAAGATCGCGTCGACACGGTCACGCGAGGTTTGTTGGGATTGACCGTCGCCTGTGCTCGTTGTCACGACCACAAGTATGATCCCATTCCAACCGCGGACTATTACGCGCTGGCCGGCGTGTTTGCCAGCACACAAATGTTCAATCGGCCGATCAATGACAAGGTCGAACAGAAAGGCGGCGAGGCGCAAGAATCCGCAAGACGCTGTGCACATCGTTCGCGACGGCAAACCAACCGATTTGAACGTGATGGTGCGTGGTGACGTGAACAACCAAGGGCCCCCGGCTCCGCGGGCATTCTTGCAGGCGTTGTGCTCCGGTGAAGTACCGCGATTAAACGACGGCAGCGGTCGCGTCGACTTGGCCAATGCAATCGTTGATCGGTCCAATCCGTTGGCGGCACGTGTGATCGTCAATCGCGTTTGGCGAGAACTGATGGGCCGTGGTTTGGTGGAAACTCCCAGCAACTTTGGGCAACTGGGTGAACGGCCAAGTCATCCGGAACTGTTGGATGACCTGGCGGTGCGGTTCATGGACAACGGTTGGTCGCTGAAGTGGCTGCAGCGCGAGATCGTCTTTTCATCGACGTATCGGCAGAGTAGCCAAGTTGATCCCAGCAAGTCAGCGATCGATCCCGACAACCGATTGCTGTGGCGGATGCCCCGCCGCCGATTGAGCGTCGAGTCGTATCGCGACGCCGTACTCGCGGTCGCAGGTCAACTGGATTTCACGGTTGGAGGCAAGTCGATTCGACCCGAGGACCCGAAATCGCGGCGACGGACGTTGTACAGCGAAGTGAGCCGGATGGATTTGAATCCGCTGCTGTCGCGTTTTGATTTTCCGGATCCTAATGCACATAGTGCGAAGCGAGTTGAAACGACAACGCCGCTGCAGAAGTTATTCTTACTGAATAGTCCGTTCTTGGTCTCGCAAGCCGATGCGTTGGCCACGCGGTTGAATGGTTCGGGGGGATCGCATCGCTCGAGAATCGAAGCCGCGTACAAGTGGCTGTACAGTCGACCGCCAACGAAGGAGGAGATCGCCTGGGGCGAAGCGTTTATCTCCGATGGTAACACCGAATCTTGGTCGCAGTACACGCAAGCACTGCTGATCAGTAACGAAATGTTTATGATTGATTGAGTCGCCGAGCTCACCGAGTTCGGCAGCAGCATTGTTTATTCACGCCGGCCATCCACGATCGCGGACAATGAAAGGCAGATATCGAATTCGGACAATTCGACGACCATGAATTACTCACAATCACGACGTGAAATGCTTCGTCGCTCGGGCGCCGGTTTCGGCGCCGTCGGGCTACTCGGTGCGCTGCAAGCTTCCGGCTCGCTCGCGGCCAACGACTCGGCCGCTACCAACGGCCTGCATCATGCGGCTCGTGCCAAACGCGTGATCTTTCTGTTCATGAACGGCGCACCGTCGCATGTCGATACGTTTGATCCCAAGCCGGCGTTGGCCGATCACGAAGGCGAGCCACCTCCGGAAGACGTTGCCGGTAAGAAACGAGCGGGCGGATTCATGTCTTCGCCGTTCAAGTTCGCCGCCCATGGCGAGAGCGGCGTCGTGATGAGCGAACTGTTTCCGAATCTCGCCAAACATGCCGACGATCTGTGTGTGGTGCGTTCGATGCACACCGACCAGCCGAACCACGAACCGGGCTTGCTGATCATGCAGTCTGGCCATCCGCAGCCGACGCGTCCGAGTATGGGGTCGTGGTTGTCGTACGGCTTGGGAAGTGAAAACGAAAACTTGCCGTCGTTTGTCGCGATCAGTCCTGGTTTGCCAGTGGTTGGGCCACAACTGTGGTCCAGCGCCTTTCTGCCGGGGCAGCATCAAGGCATCGAAGTCGACACCAATGACACCGCCGTCGACAAGTTGATCGCGAATATTCGACATCCAAGACTTGACCGCAAGGCACAACGTCGGCAGTTGGATTTGCTGCAGAAGTTAAACGCGGCCCACCTGGAAAAACGACCGGGCGAATCGTCTTTGGAAACACACATTCGCTCGCTGGAACTGGCGTTTCAGATGCAATCGGTCGCTTCGGAAGCCTTCGACATCAACCGTGAGGCCATGACGACGCGTGAGGCGTATGGCGACAGTGTCTATGGCCGAAGTTGTTTGCTGGGGCGCCGCCTGTTGGAACGCGGCGTGCGAGTCGTGCAAGTCTTTTACGTGACCAAGAGCGGCAAACAGCCCTGGGATACTCACCGCAACAACAACGAGTCGCACAAAAATCTCTGTGCCGACAGTGACCGCGCGTCGGCAGCATTGTTATCGGATCTCAAAAGCCGGGGAATGCTGCAAGACACCCTTGTGATTTGGGGTGGGGAATTCGGTCGTACACCGTACGCACAGATCGACAAATCGAAAGATATCAAGAAGGCGGGACGCGATCATCATCACACCGGATTCTCGATGTGGCTGGCCGGCGGTGGCATTCGCGGCGGCCAGATGTACGGCGCGACCGACGATTTCGGCATGCACGCGGTCGACAAACGAGTCCACGTGCACGACTTGCACGCGACGGTCTTGCATCAGATGGGTATCGACCATACCAAGCTGACGTATCGGTATTCCGGCCGTGACTACCGGCTGACCGACGTCCACGGCCGCGTAGCGAAAGGGATTCTCGCGTAGTCGCGGTTTGTGCGCGGGCGGCGGACGTCTTTGCCGCCGGCGGATGTTAAGCTCGTCACCAGTGTAATTCTTGATCGCGGATTTTATCCAGAACTGAGGACTGCTGTGCACCAATTCAAGCATCTCTGCAAGACATTTCTGATGCGTCTGCGTTAGCGCGGTCATTCTCTGGTTGTGGGATTTGCCACCGGCCAGCGCAGCGTCTCCAAACATCATTTTGCTGATGGGCGACGATCACGGCTGGGAGGAAACCGGATACAACGGGCATCCCTATCTGAAGACGCCGGTGCTGGATGAGATGGCGGCGACCGGGACTGCGGTTGGACCACTTCTACGCGCGCACACCCGTCGTGTTCGCCGACGCGCGGGAGCGTCATGACCGGACGGCATCCGAACCGCTACGGAACGTTTGCTCCCAGCTGGTCCATCCGACCGGAAGAAATCACGATCGCGCAGCTGCTTGGCAAAGCGGGATACGCCTGCGGGCATTTCGGCAAATGGCACCTCGGTCCCGTCAAAGCCGAATCGCCGACCAACCCGGGAGCGATGGGATTTGACGAGTGGCTCTCGCACGACAACTTCTTCGAGTTGAATCCCACGTCTGTCACGCAATGGTGGGCCGCCTGAGAAGTTCCAGGGCGAGAGTTCGGAGATCATCGTCGACGAAACGATTCGCTTCATCGACAAAGCGAGGCAGAACGGACAAGCCGTTCTTTGCCGTCGTCTGGTTCGGATCACCGCATGAACCTTACAGCGGACTTGAGCAAGGACCTCGCGTTGTACGACGACTTGCCCGAGAAATACGCAGCGACAAACAGTCAAGCTGACATCCAACGAAACCGGCGGCCGTACCGAGCGACCGCTCCGCGACGTGCTGCGGGAACGATACGCTGAGATCACGGCGATGGATCGAGCCATCGGCAAGTTGCGAGACGCACTTCGCTGACCAGGGCGATCTGCGGAGAACACGCTGCTCGTGGTATTGCGGCGACAACGGCACTCCGCCGAGCGGTCTGGCTGACATCGCCGCTGCGAGGCCAGAAAGGCCAGATGTACGAAGGCGGCATCCGTGTTCCCGGGACTGATCGAGTGGCCAAGTCGAATCACCAAACCGCGGGTCAGCACGTGAATGCCGTCACCAGTGACATGTTGCCGACGCTCTGCGCACTGACCGGATGCGAGGTACCTAATCGCCCGCTGGACGGCATCAATTTGGAGCCGTTGATCGACGGCCAGATGACGAAACGACCGAGCCCGATTTGTTTTTGGGCTTTCAACACGAAATCCGAGTCGGGACGGCCATGGATCGAGCCGGAACTGCAGCAGGGGACGACGCCACTTGTCAAGTTAATGGCGGGCGAGCCAACACGCACTTTTCGTAACTTTGATCACGCCAAGGTTCGTCAGCAGGACTTCGACGGCTCACGTGCCATTATCTGTAATCGTTACAAGCTGATCGTTGGCGGCAAGGAAGGTGAGTCAAAAAAAAACCTGTTTGATTTGCGAGGCGATTCGGGCGAGACGGCGAATTTGACTGAGCACAAGCCTGAGGCGGTGCGAGAATTGGAGGGTCAGCTTCGTCAGTGGCAGCGATCGGTTATGGAAAGCCTGACGGGGACTGACTATCGATAAGGTGGCGAGGAATCAATGGCTTGCCAGGACAGTTCCAGGCCTATCGAGTAAACTGCCCGTTCTCGATTTCCTTTCTCCAGTCGGATATGCCCAATGCGTACGTTGCCGTTAGTTCTCTTCGCGTCGCTGGCTTGTGCTGCTTCTGCCGCCGACAAGCCCAACATTCTTTGGATCACCAGCGAAGACAACGGCCCGGAACTTGGCTGTTATGGCGACACGTATGCGGTGACGCCGAACATCGACGCGCTCGCCGGCAAAGTCACTGCGCTATCAGCGCTGTTGGTCGAACGCTCCGGTTTGTGCACCCGCGCGAACGACGATCATTTCAGGCATGTACGCGACCAGCCTGGGCGGACAGCACATGCGCAGCGGACGTGAAGCTGCCGCGGAGGATGAAGACTGTATCCCGAGCTGCATGCGCGAGGCGGGTTACTACTGCACCAACAACTCGAAGACCGACTACAACTTTGCCAACGCCGACGCCGGCTGGGACCAGAGCAACAACAAGGCCCATTGGCGGAATCGACCAAACGCTGACACACCGTTCTTTGCGGTCTTCAACTACACGGTCAGCCACGAGAGCAAGATTCGCACGCGGCCGCACACGCTGAAACACGATCCGGCGAAGGCACCGCTGCCGGCCTATCATCCCGACACGCCTGAAGTTCGCCACGACTGGGCCCAGTACTACGACAAGATCACCGAGATGGACCAGTCGGTCGGCAAGATCCTGCAGCAATTGGACGAAGATGGTCTGGCCGATTCGACCATCATCTTCTACTACGGCGACCACGGCAGCGGGATGCCGCGCAGCAAGCGTTGGCCGTTTGATTCAGGGTTGCATGTGCCGTTGCTTTTGCATGTGCCGGAAAAGTTTCGTGACCTGGCGCCGATAGATTACCAAGCTGGTGGCGAGTCCACTCGGTTGACAGCGTTCGTTGATCTTGCGCCGACGATTCTCAGTTTGGCCGGCGCCAAGCCACCAGCCAACATGCAAGGCGTTCCGTTCGCGGGCAAATTCACGGGAAAACCGAAGCAATACCTGTTCGGCTACCGCGGTCGGATGGACGAGCGGATCGACATGGTCCGCAGTTGCACCGATGGTCGCTATGTCTACATGCGGCACTTTTATCCCGACCGGCCGTACTTGAAGCATGTCGAGTACATGTTCTCGACGCCGACGACTCGAGTTTGGAAAGAGATGTTTGACGCGGGCACGTTGAATGAAGCACAAGCCAAGTTCTGGCAAGCGAAGCCGGTTGAGGAACTCTTTGATTTGCAGAGCGATCCGGATGAAGTGAACAACTTGGCTGGCGAGCTGAAACATCGGCAACGGGTTGCTAAGATGCGATCGGTGTTGCAGGACTGGATGGTGGAAACGGCTGATTTAGGATTGTTGCCCGAAGCCGAAATGCATCGTCGGGCGGGCGAGATGTCGCCGCGTGAGTACGCCAACAGCGGTCAGTACCCAGTCGAGCGAATCGCGAATCTTGCGTTCAGCGCGATGGATTTACAAAGCGGGCAAACCGTCAAAGATCTGGTTGATTTGGCCCAAGACGACGACAGTGCCATTCGCTACTGGGCGGTTCGGGGATTAGCGATTCGATCCGGAAAGGAAGGAGCCGAGGATGCGTTGGAGGCGAAAATGAACGATCAGTCGCCCAGTGTCTCCATTGCTGCTTGCGACGGTTTGCTTTCCTCGGAAGACAAGTCGGTGCGTCAGAAAGCCGTCAATCGCTTGCTCGATCTGGCCAATGTGGAAAAGGAGGGGCACTTTGCGGCGATCGCGGCGATGAATGTGTTGGACATGAATGCAGACTTGGACGCGTCTACCAAAGAGGCCTTGAAAAGTCTCCCGCGTCAGGTTGCGAAGCCGCCCACGCGCGTCGGGAAGTACGTTGGTAAGCTGATCGACCATGCATTGAAGCAGCCGTAAAGTGCGGCGCACGCATTCGTAGGCCAGGATCTGGGGTGGGCACGCACGGCCAGAGATTCCCGCCAAGAGAGGTCTTGGCCTAGCGGCCTGTTGATTTAGTGAGCCGCGACGCGTAAGCGGCCGGGCATACGTCATTGCCCGGTGCCTTACGGCCCGCGGCTCACCCTTGCAATTCACATTTCGTTTAAATCAACAGCCTGCTAGCTGTCGGTCGATTGGTCGGGCTTCATCATCGCGACCGTGACGGCTACGATGAAAGCTCTCAGTTGAAACAACAAAGGACATCTTTCATGGAAACTCTCGGCGGGCCGCTTTACGCCGTTGCCGGTGCCGGTGAATCTCATGGGCCCGCCGTGACGACGATCGTCTTTGGCTGTCCCGCTGGGCAGTACGTTTCCCGACAGCAGGTCCAGGCGTACTTGGATCGGCGACGTCCCGGCAGCAATCGACACGGCACGCCGCGTCAAGAAAAGGATAAGGTTGTCTTCCTTTCGGGGCTCTATCAAGACGATCACGAAAAGCTGCTGACCGGTTCGCGTGTCACCGTCCATGTTGATGACAACGAATTCCAGACGGAAGGCTACGAAGAGGGCTATACCACTGGCGAGCCGATTGCAGCGATCGTGCTTTCGACATCAAAAAAATCGGGCGATTACACGCAGTTCACAGGTCCCAGTGGCGAAGTGCGGCCAGGCCACACCGACTTGGTCAAGTTCCACAAGTCCAGCGGCTTTGTTGATGTTCGAGGTGGTGGACGATCGAGTTATCGATCGACGATCAGCGATGTGATTGGCGGATCGATCGCCAGAATCGTGCTGCACGAGCAATTCGGGACTGTGATTCTGTCGTCCATCTCACAAGTCGGCCCCCTCAAGTCGAAGTCGACCTTGGCAGCGCATTTCCAACAGCTGATTGATGACCGAGGCCGTCTGGAACTGAGTGGCGACGACGTTCGAGCACTGGAGAGAAACCTGGAGGCGGCCGAGATTCGGTCGATCGATGCTGAGTTTGCCGAGGAGGCCGGCGAGTTGATCAAGCAGACGCGCAAGGACGGCGATTCGCTGGGTGCGGCCGTCGAGGTCGTTGCGATCAGCGTGCCACCCCTGTTGGGCGAACCGCTCTATGACAGTCTGAAAGTCAGACTCATGGGGACGCTTGGCGGACTCAATGCGGTTCAGTCATGCGAAATTGGCGATGGTGTGGCGGTGATCGAGCGACTGGGCAGCGAGAACAACGATCCGATCCGCGGCGGCGGGTACACGCAGAACACGCATGGGGGATTGATCGGCGGCATGACGACTGGGATGCCATTGGTGTGCCGCGTTGGATTCAAACCGACGTCAACGATCAACAAGCCGCAAAAGTCGGTGCGAAAGAACTTGGAAGAGATCGACTTTGAACTCGAAAAAGGCCGCCATGATCCGTGCGTGGGCGTTCGTGCCGGCGTGACGCTAGAGTCGCGCGTGGCGATCGAGTTGTTGAATGCCGTGCTGACGCACCAATCGAAGCGGATCGACAAAGATCAGTTCAAACTGTTCTGATGGGCGGCCTGGCCGGCCGCATACGCTCGCCGTTTTCGTAGCCGAGTTGCGCAACAAGTCGGTCAGTAGCCAATACACGGCGCACGTGTTTCAATGGTGTTGCATCAGTGTCGTAACTCCATTGATCATGGTGCGATACGATCGGTCTCGCATTGAAGTTGAAGTGAAATCGGGTCTGAACGTCCAGTGATGCCACTGATTCTGAAAGACTTGTCTGCCTATGGCTGCGAGCGTCCTGCCACCTCCGCGCCCAAGCAAATTTTCTTCGTGCAGTCGGTTGGTCCAACCTACCGCAGTTGAGAGTAAGCGGATGGAGTTGCCTTAGGGAAGACTGCAGGCCGTTATCGCAAATGTCCATGCGCCGTATCGCGATTCTGAACCTCGGTCGCAAGTGTATGTCGAATTCGGCGCGCATAGCGTGCCAAGTACAAATCGCGTTTGCGCCGCAGAGGCAGGGCTTTGCGACCTGGTTGCCGGCCTACGTGAATAATCCGCCCTAGCCCGAATTTTGCACCGGCGTAGGGTGGCGTCGAGCAAACGTCGAAGAAAGGTGGGTCGGCCTTCGCGCAATGCACTCCCTGTACGACACCGCAAATCAAGTCATTCGTCACAGGGGAATCGTCGCTGCTTTGCATTTCTTTCGTTCCCAATCCACTATCAGTAGATGATGGCACAGCCGGTTCGTATCGATCGACTCTTTTTAGTCGATCCAACGGACTGACAACATTGATGTCCTGGCGATTTAGTACATGTGTGTAGATCATCGTCGTCTTTACATCGCTGTGACCAAGCAATTCTTGAATCGTTCGTATGTCCGTCCCCGACCACAGCAAGTCTTGTTCGTGTAGCACCGTCCGTGACCGCACTGCACGGCGAAGTGGCTCCACCAATTGCTCCGGCAACGGAACTAAACGACTCTTATCACCCTTGGATTGATGAATCTCAATCAACCGATTGTCAAAGTCGATGTCCTTGAAACGCAGACTGATTGCTTCGCTGATCCGCAAACCGCAACCGTACAGCAGCCCCGCAATGATCCGGTAGACACCCACTAGTTGATCCAAAATGGTGGACACTTCGGGCGGACTCATGACCGTCGGAATCTGTTTTCCTTTACTCGCTCGAATCGCTTCAATGCGTCCAACGTCACGCTTGCAGCACAAATTCAAAGAACTTGCACAGTGCATGAAACGCTTGGTTCTGGGTCGACGCCGCAACGTCACCGTCGACTGCCAAGTCGGTTAAATGAGCTTCCACGTCCCCGCCAGAAATCGAATCAAAATCCGCCAAGCACGTCAGCCCGCGGGCCACCATAAACGCCTTCACCTTGCCGACGTACGACCGCTCGGTCTTCGGTTTTAGCCCAGCTCGACGCATCTTACGCCGAAATTCCTGAATCGCGTTCGACTCTCGCGGGTTGATCACACCCTCGACTTCTCGTATCGTTTCATGCCCCTCGTCCCTGCTCGTTCCAGCACGACGATCTCCGTCATCTTCTCCTTCAATGGCAGTAGATCATCAGTCGGACGATCGGCGATGAAACGACGATAAACCATCAATCCATGAATGATCTTCGCCCGCTTCCACGCAGGCATCCCCGCGTCGCGTTTCGATTGCAAAAAAACGATGACGTGATCAGCCGTAAAATTCCAATCTGTACGGCTCGCTCCTGGTGTTTGAAGGCTCGTGTGAAAAGCAACAAATTGCGAATGCCAGATATTCGCCCACTTCAAATCTTGCTCCGCTCGACTTGGCTTCGTAAAAAATTCGATGGCCAATGCAATGTCCTCCTCGGGAGTGCCTATCCATCCTTAGCGATCACGACCCAATCCATCTCAGCCGTCTGAGTTACCAAATGGATACTACCTGTCAAGCAGCGTTTTTGACTGCCCGCAGCCGCTTCGTTCCCCTCCGCCAAATGTGATCAGTGAAGCAGCAGATTCTCGGTCGCGGACCACACCAACAACGATGAATTTGCACGCAATCGACAAGCCACACAACCAACGCCCATTCCCCGCCGTTTGCCAGACGCACCTAAATCACCGGCCGCCAAGAACAAGTTCGGGAGGCCCAGCTCAACCAGTGAGAACAAGTTTGACAGCCCTCGCCGAACCAGTGAGAATAAGTCAAAACACGAGACTTTTTTCATCACCAGCACGTGAGAACAAGTCTCAAACCGCTAGTCTCACGTGTCCAGCCCGTGAGAAACAAGTTCCACCAATTGAGCGATTTCGCTGCCGGCTCTTGGGTCATGTCATCCGGATTGAATCACGGAGCGTCTTCGGGCCGATCGAATCCTGCTTCGATGGATGACCGTCCCTCGCTGAATTGGTTGCGCACGAATTACTGATGCCGTTGGAACAAGTGTGATCGTCCGGGTGTATCGACTCGCTTCGGCTTGGGTTGGTGGGCGGGGCGAAGCAAGAACAACAACGACGCTGGAAGATCGAACTTCCGACCTTTGCCCCCGAACACTTCGGTCGCGATTCGCTTTCGCAATCTGTTTCCGTTGGCGGGTTTCTTATCGTCCGGGTGTATTTTTCCTTCTTCGCGAGCGTCGAACGCGGGACAAATCTGATGCGCGGTCGGTGTGCACGATTCGATTTGCTTGGACCGTCGGCCAGGCGTTAAGATGAGTCCTCGTTGATGATGTCACCACATGCTGAATCGGCAGGCGTGGTGGAACAATGCGATGATACGGAGCGGCGGTGGTGCGATTTGTTCCAGTGGTTGGTCAACTCCCGCCGCCCGCATATCGCCGCCGTTCGTCGTGTCACTCCTCACAATGGATTGCGCAGACGATTCCAGGCTCGTGATGGGTGCGCTCAACGGCGGCGAGGGGACGCAAGCGCGTGGCCTTGTTCGACTTGCTCGCTGCCGCCGAGCGAAGACATGCTCGGATTGGATTGCGGTTGGTCGTCTCAATGCGAAATGACACTGCTAATGGGTGCGCTGACGAACTGCCGCTCGAAACGGTGCGCCCACCGCTCAGCCCCGTCATTGGGGACCGAACTTTGACTTGGGCCGGTTCACTTCGGTAAACTACGACGAACCAATCGATCCACCGAAGTCCTCGCGTTGCCGTTGGGCAGTGGTTGCTCTCCCGCTCGGACTGCGGTGATCGTTGGACGTTCGTCGGGAAAAGATACCGTAGATGGGA
Organism: Pirellulaceae bacterium; assembly: GCA_963714715.1. Lineage (GTDB taxonomy): Bacteria > Planctomycetota > Planctomycetia > Pirellulales > Pirellulaceae > JBFJVZ01. The sequence continues at coordinate 57,552 of CAVQPV010000016.1, forward strand.
CAGGTCTCAGTCACTTCGGTACGCACGGAGCAAGTGCTCGATCTTCTTGCTGCACTGGACGAATCCGGATTCGAAATACAGCCGGTCAAATCCAGCGAGGATGGGATCGTACGGTCGTATTGCTGCCGGCGTGGCAGTCGAGAACTTGGATTGGAAACATGGCGTTCCGAGAAAGACCAGGATGAGTCATTCGTCGTTCTGCCTTATCCTCCGTATAGTATTCGGCCCTGGAGGTGGCGTGCCGATAACGGGTTCTTCAATAGTGTCAGAGAGGTTGTTGCCGGGTTTGGCTATCTCGACATTGTAGATCACTAATCGCAACACGGATGGAAAGCGGACAGGAAGGACACCAGGGCAATTCAGCACTGTCATGACGCAACTGAATGCACGGTCTTCCAAGCGACCGCGGTTGTTTGCGAGTTGCAAGCCAGATTCGATACACTCTTGGTTACGTCGCCACTGTTAAGGGACTTTCCCGCCGTGGCAGCGACGAACCAATCGATGCACGCGAGTCCTCGACGATCTCTTGGACAATGTTTGCCCGCCCGTTCGGACCGCGTGATCGTAGCCGTTATCGGGCTTGGTAGAGACGATGCCTGACTCATACGAATCCGACGAACTTCGACACATCACTGACTTGCAGCACGTTCGTGAGCGCCCGGCGATGTACTTCGGCGATCTCGACGCTAGCAGTATTCCGAACTGCCTCGCTCGTGAGGCGTTCTGCCTTGCAATCGACCAGATCGTCGCCAATACCTGCACGCGGATGGCGACAGAGTTTGCCGCTAATGGATTCGCATCCGTTACACACAATGGCACGCCGCTTGGCGTTGTGAATGATCCTCGTTTTCCCGATATGTCAGAAATGCAAGCCGTTGCTGAAATCATAGGATTCTGCGCTGATCATGCTGCCAGCGAATACGTTCATTCCAACGTTTGCAAGAATGGGATGACCGCGCTGAATGCACTTTGCGAACGATTTGAACTACACAATTACCATGACGGAACACATTACCTATTGGCCTACAACTGTGGCGAACGGGAATCCCCTCTTCAAACTGTGGGACCAACAGATGCTTGCGGTGTGACTGTGAGATTCAAACCCGATGGCGGGATGGTTCGTCACACGGAATTCGATGCAATACAATTGCAGCAATGGTTCCTGTCGATTCCAATTGATACTTCGGGCGTGGACATCGAATGGAACGACCATCGCACTTCTAACGCCCGATAACCACGCCGTGCACCGAAGGACGGCTTGCGCGGTTTTACAAATGGAAAATCAAACGTCCGTCCTCGGTGACGGCAACCGTTCGCTGGGTCGAGTCTGTGGTGGAACGCTACAGCCGAGCTACACGCACAACTTCGACCAATCGATCGTCCTTGCTCACCGTGAATATGACTCGCAACGGCGGAACATTCAAAGAACGCAATCCTTCTGCCAGATCTTCGCCCTTTGAATCAGCTTGGGTGCCAAGTTCCCGGTCAACGGAATGAGTCGCGAACGTGACCGCGTTGCGATCCTCGGCTGCCAACCAGATTTCGACTAGCTCGTCTTCGACACTTTGAACCCAAACGACCGTATATCGGGTCATTCCTGCTCCAACGACGTCAGGCGGTCAATTACCTGTTGTGTTGTACGCCTGGGTTCATCGGACGCGGCACGCTGTCGCGCGATTGCGATATCCTGGTCTGTGAATGGACGAGCGAAAAATCCGAGCCGGTTGCCGGCGGCATCAACGATCTCGATACCTTCTTTGGCTTCTGTAATTGCCTTTGCTTGATCATCCGTAACGACGATTTTGACCATACTATTCTCCTGTCGGTGCCTGCGTCATAGTTTACTCTTGTGGACTGGAAGCGCCAAACGCGGCACAATGGGACCAGCGAACCAACGGATGCACACCGAGCCCTCGAATACCCCTTGGGCAATGGCTCGTCAGCTCCTCGGGCCGGGTGATCCTGGCCGTTCTGGCCTGGAAGCCATCGTGCTCGTACTCAGGCGCTAGCCGGTACTCGTACTCGGCGCTAGCCGGTACTCGTACTCAGGCGCTGGCCGGTACTCGTACTCGAATCCTCGTCGGCGCGCGAGGAGTTACCCGTCTACACTGTTGAACTCGGACGTAACCGGTTCTCCGCTTCCAACTCCTGATCGAGTACGAGTACCACTTCGTTGAGTACGAGTACGAGCACCGCTTCGCTGAGCAGCAGCACGATCGATGCGCTCGCAGATGCACCGGGCGATCGATGCGCTCGACATTGCGCGGTCGATATCTGACTTGAACGTCGCTGGTCCGATCGTCTCTGCCTCTTCGTTCGGACCATCGCTCGCAAAATGGTTGCGCGGTCGGTATTTCGGTGGTATGCTGGTGGCTGATCAGGTCGATTCGGATTGGCCGAGTCGGTACCCGCCGCACAACAGCCAGAACCAAGTGGTGCACCCGAGTCCTCGAAAACACTTTGCTTGATGGTGGCTCGGCCGCTCGGACCGGGTGACCACCGACGTTACCCGACTGAAAGCACATGACCGAAGTTAGGCTCGAAAACATCACCTGTGCTGATTTCGTTGATCTACCCGAGTCTGAACAGTGCGCCTTCATTATTGGCGTAGCAAACGGACGCGGCATGGTTTCCGGTTTGTTTCAGGCGTATGCGGGTGCCGCTCAGAACTTCGCCGATACGCCCGAGCAAAAGCAATCCATCGCGGATAGCTTTGCCACGATTTACGGGATGGTGTTGCCGGTTCTTGAGGTTGATACTCAAAGCCTGTTCAATGGTGTACTTGCTGCTTCCAAACGTAAAGAGATGCGAGATGAGTTCGTGATTAACGCACTCGCATCCGTCCATCTCGACATCGTCAAGGCGATTCGAGAGCATGCGGATGAAAACGGCGGGTAACAATGTCGTGAACCGAAGGACCGCATGGGGCGATTACCAATGGAAACCACAATGGCCGTGCCCGGTGATGGCCGCCGTTCGCCAATGAGAAACGCATGCGTGTTTACCCGCTCATAGTTTTGTCGATTCTTGTTGCGTTTTGTTGCGTCACGGTCTGTGCAGATGACCTCAGATCGATCTCCGGCGTCGTCGTTGATTCGGATGGGAACCCGTTAGGGGATGTGACGGTGTCCGATATGTGGCGAGCCAATGGTAGTGGAACAACGCCGGACGGAACGTTGCTCAACCTATCTGATGAGCAACAGCTCGCTGATTTCTGGGGGAACCTTGGCGACATGCAGGTTTTTCCCGCACGTCGATCAATTACCCGACCGGACGGATCGTTCGACGCAAAGGTTCACTCTCGGTCTCGAGTCCTCGTTGCTATGGATTCGGCACGACGGCTCGGAGGGATTTCTCTTTTTTCGGTCGCCAAGAGTCACGAACCGGTCAAGATTCAGCTAGTTCCGATGGTAACCGTACACGGGCGTATGCAATCGACGGTGGATGGAAAACCCAATGAATGGTCGCACGTCTACGTCGAGTTGCCCGAAGATCCCGAACGCCCACTCTCGAGCAATCGCATCATTTCGTGTGGATCATTTGACGGCCGATTTCGGTTTCAGCTCCCGCCCGGCCGATATCAGCTAGACGCCTACGCGACCTCCAACCTTGACGACGACGATATAGATTTGACCGTCGAGCCAAAGCCAGTCTTCACGATCGACGGAACACAAGGTGATTTCGATTTGGGTGTTTTGCGTCTAACGGAAGCACCGCTAGGCCGCAGCGATCTCGAAGCATCGGCCAAGCTTGAGGGGCGATGGAGAGATTTCACCGAGCACTATGGAGAAGCGGCTCCAAACTGGCACGCAGTGGATGCACGCGGCGTAAGCGTCGACGCAACGATTGCCAGCTTTCGTGGAAAGTGGCTGTTGGTGGAATTTTGGGGGCTTTCCTGCGCACCTTGCTTGTCGAAGCACCTGCCCGAGATGATTGATTTCTACAATGACAACGCTAAACACCACAACCGATTTGAGGTTATTGGTGTGTGCATTGACATCACTGGCAAGATTGATAACGTCAAAGAATTGGATTCCCAACTCCGCCCAATTCGCGAAAAGGTCTGGGGTGGAAAACGAATTCCTTTTCCGATCGTGCTCGACAATACCTTCAATACCTGGGAGCGATTTGGAATACCGGGATTGGGAACAGCTGTACTGGTGGACCCACGGGGCAATATAGTTGAGGGGGGCGTCGAGTCTCTCAGGCAAGCCCTGACAAATGGCGAACCAAGCGATGAACCGAAGTCGCGGTAGCTGAGCGACTTGGCAATGGATAATCAACTCCCGCGACTCGGTTATCGCGGTCGTTCTGCCATTGGCATCAAGTTTTGCGTTTGGATGAATCCTTTCTCCAATCGCTTGTTGTCGTCTACAATGTAGTTCTCGTGCTTGCGTCACACTTATTCGGGGCTTCTTGATGGCTATGACCGTTCGCGACGTCATTCGCTTGATTGAAGCCGACGGATGGGTTTTGATTACGACTCGGGGAAGCCACCGACAATACAAACATCCGACCAAACCCGGCCGCGTCACGATTGCCGGGCACCCCAAAGACGATCTTGCTCCAGGCACGCTCAATAGCATACTTCGGCAAGCAGGATTGAAGGACTGATGCCATGGCAACTGTTACCTCGGACAGCTATCTGATCGTTATCGAGAGAACGGCTAACAACCTCTCTGCGTTCTCGCCGGACCTTCCAGGATGTGTTGCGACCGGGGCTGATCGCGCGGAAGTCGAAACACGCATGACAGAAGCGATCCGATTGCATCTGATCGGTCTGCGAGAAGATGGATTGCCAATTCCCAAACCGTCATCCGAGGTGGGATACGTTTCCATCACTGACGACGAGGCAGAACCACGTGATGCACCGGAGTCCTCGAGTTGATCTTGGGCAATGGCAAATCACCCGCTCGGACCGCGGTGATCACAACCGTTCTGGCATGGAAGAAGTCGTACTCGTACTCAGGCGCCAGCCGGTACTCGTACTCGTACTCGAATGGGGCATTGATGACTGAGCCAATCTTCGACCCCGATCGACTCGACGTTTATCGTCTATCGATTCAATACGTCGCGTCGTCGTTTGCCATCGCGAAAGATCTGAACGGTCTCCATCGACACGCTCGCGACCAATGGCTCCGCTGCTCAATCGATTCCACTGAACATTGCTGAGGGCAACGGAAAGCGAAGCCTGAAGGATCGTGGTCGATTTCTCGACATTGCTCGCGGATCGGCATTGGAATGTGCGTCGATTCAGGATGTGCTTGCTGCGACGAGTGGAATTGAGAACGAACAACACGGCGACTTGAAGCGAACGCTGAAACGGATTGTCTCGATGCTGACGCGGCTGATCGCTCGCGCCGATGTCGTCGCCGAACCGGCTACCGAGTCCAATGCGGATGAGGAGTACGATGCTGAGTACGAGTACCGCGATGCTGAGTACGAGTACGAGCACGAATGATCGGAGCCAGAACCAAGGGTTGGACGCGGAGGCCTCGAAAGCGTCTTTGGATTGTGGTTGCTCGTCCGCTTGCGCCGGTCAACCCAACCGTTCTGGCCTGGAAGCCATCGTACTCGTACTCAGGCGCTGGCCGGTACTCGTACTCGAATCCTCGTCGTGCGCGAGGAGTTACCCGTCTACACTGTTGAACTCGGACGTAACCGGTTCTCCGCTTCCAACTCCTGATCGAGTACGAGTATCACTTCGTTGAGTACGAGTACGAGCACCGCTTCGCTGAGCAGCAGCACGATCGATGCGCTCGCAGATGCGCCGGGCGATCGATGCGCTCGACATTGCGCGGTCGATATCTGACTTGAACGTCGCTGGTCCGATCGTCTCTGCCTCTTCGTTCGGACCATCGCTCGCAAAATGGTTGCGCGGTCGGTATTTCGGTGGTATGCTGGTGGCTGATCAGGTCGATTCGGATTGGCCGAGTCGGTACCCGCCGCACAACAGCCAGAACCAAGTGGTGCACCCGAGTCCTCGAAAACACTTTGCTTGATGGTGGCTCGGCCGCTCGGACCGGGTGACCACCGACGTTATCCGATTGAATCCCAACTTCGCCTACAACCGAAAACGGAGACGCTATGATACGCTTCCTTTCTGCTTGTCTTGCTTTACTGGCATTTGCTCCCATTACTGCTCTTGCTGACGAGCCTGTTCCAACCGGACATTCGACTGTTCACATCGTCTTTATCGCGCCCCATGCGCACTCGATGATGGGTGGTGGTGGCATGGGAGGAATCGGCGGGACGCAAACAACGATGGTTCGTGTCGGTGACATGGTGGGCCCCGCTGACGGCATACACCCAATCCGCATTTCCATTGATGGTGACTTTGTTGGTCATGCCATGGTTGGCATATTTGACATCAAGCCCGTATTCGTTCTTCCTGAGGGGGAACATAAACTGACATTTGAAATCGACGGGTTTGATCCGGTAGGTGCTGACATCAAGGTGCTCGGCACGAACTCGAAGCAATACCTGATCGTCAAACTCCCGACAAAGAAGCCCGAGACGGTCAAATCTGCTGCTTCAGCTGATGCTTCGGCTAACCAGCCCTTCGACAACTAAATGCGGCGAACCATGGGATGCAACGGAGCGGCGGTAGTAAGGTTTCTCGTGGGATCAATGTCAACTCCCGCCGCCCGCTGATCCCGGTCGTTCTGGCATTGAATCGTTCTCGTACTCAGGCGCAGCCGGTACTCGTACTCGTACTCGTACTCGAATGGGGCATTGATGACCGAACCAATCTTCGACCACGATCGACTCGACGTTTATCGGCTCTCGATCGACTACGTTGCTCAGTCATTCGCCATCGCCAGGCAACTCAGCGGGCTTCATCGTCATGCTCGTGATCAATGGTTTCGGGCAGCGCAATCGATTCCGCTGAATATCGCCGAGGGAAACGGTAAGCGCAGCCTCAAGGACCGCAATCGATTTCTTGACATCGCTCGTGGGTCAGCATTGGAATGTGCTTCGATCCAGGACGTTCTCGCTGCAACCGATGGCATTGATGATGAATCGCACGGCGAACTCAAGCGGATAGTGCGTCGGATCGTTTCGATGTTGACACGACTGATTGGACGCGCTGATGTCGTTTCCGAGTTTTGCGAAGAGTACAATGCTGCTGGCGAGTACGAGTACCGCGGTGCTGAGTACGAGTACGAGCACGAAGAACAGCCAGAACAATGTCGTCCACCGAAGGACCGCGTGGCGCGTATACAAAATGGAAACCACTTTGGCGGTCCTCGGTGACGACTGCCGTTCATCGATCGATGCTCTGTTCTTTGATTAGCGTCGATCAGTGCTGATTAGTGTTCCCGTCACTTTGGTGCGCGCGATCTGGGAACACTGATCTGCGCTGATCTTCACTAATCCGCGGATCGATGTCGTTTCGCCAGCATCGTCCTGGATGACCAAACCCATCTCGCTGTCGCATGCGGTTGCTGTCTTGGTCCGTGCCGCAATCAATGACTTGCGTGCGGACGTGTCTTTGGATGCTGTACCATTTCACGGTGGCTCGTATTGGATCGTTACTCGGGACAACGCCATACTCCTTGCATTCCAGTTCGAGGCTACAATCGGCGGAAACCAATGCAACGGAGCACGGCTTGCGAGTTTTTCGAGAATGGAACATTAATCGTCCGTGCCCGCTGATGGCAAACGTTATCACTATAGTGACTGACTACGCCTCACTGGACATCACGTCATCTTCCGGAACGGCAATCTAATGCTTGGCTTTGCTATCACGATGCTCTTGGATCTTGCGACTGGCTCAACGTCCAGGATGCTTGAAGCAGTCGGTTCATTCGATAACCCGCCTCGGACATTGGCCGCGAGGAGAATTCGTGCAACCGCATTAGCGTTCTTGCTAATTGGTGCGTGTTGCGGCGTAACTGCTGGCATTCTCTTCGACGTAAACAAGCAAGACCCAATCGACGATGTGTTTGGTTGGGCGGCGCTGGCTTGCATGCTTGTGTGTGTGATTTGTGGGTTTCGCTACCAAATCTGCAACGAATCCATCCAAACGCGAATACATGTTGACCATTAAGTAGCCGTCATAGAAACCGTTAAAGTATCGCTTGTCTTGATTGCCAGAGGCAGTTGGTCTTGTTGATTTGCAGTTTCCGCTGGCGTTCGCCGGCGTTCGCCCGGCAGCGACTTGGAAAGCAGTTAGGCCCTCAAACCTTTTTTCTCGATCTGCAGCACTTTGGCGAGTCGTCTGGCGTGGCGATCTTGGGCGCATCGTTGCGCGCAGAAAAGCCTCGACAATTTCAAAGGCTAACTCCGATCCGATGATCCGGCCGCCGATGCATAGCACGTTCATGTCGTCGTGTTCGACGCCTTGATGGGCCGAGTAGGTATCGTGACAGATCGCCGCGCGAATTCCGCGAATCTTGTTCGCGGCCACGCTGACGCCGACGCCACTGCCGCAAACGATCAGCCCGCGATCGGCTTGTCCGTCGACGATCTGTTTGGCGACGGCGATAGCAAAATCGGGGTAATCGCAGCTCGCCTCACTGTCCGTTCCACAGTCAATCAAACCGCTCACCAGCGGTGCAAAGCGATCAGCAACGGCCTGCTTCAGTTGGAATCCGGCGTGGTCGCCGCCGAGGGCAAGACGAATCGGTATCAAATCACTCATGAATTTCTCGGTCCGGGTCAAAGCGGCCAATCGTGGCGGCATTGTTACCGAGCGATTGGTTCTAGCACCACGGGGCGGTAACGCGGAGAGGCCAAACGGGCCGTTTTTCCCTGTGAAACTCGCACGACAGGCGTTGTGACGACAAACGCCCTTTGCTACTTTACCGGGCTACGCGCCGGTCAAGGTGGCTGGCGAACCGACCGATCACTTTCTCAAACCCCCGAGTTTTCGCACAACCCCTGGTCTGGTTGCTTGGCGAGACTCAACCCATTGGTACACGCATGGTCAACCGCAATCTTATCCGCGCACTCGAAGACGACGATATCCTCAACGACTTGGCTTTGATGGCCCCCGAAGAGGATGCCGAAAAATGGCTGATTGACGCCATCACCGAAGTCCAACAGGACTATGCCCAAGGAGAAATCGTCAACGGTCGGATCGTCGAAGTCAATGACGAGTGGGCACTGATCGACGTCGGGTTCAAGAGCGAAGGCACCGTTGGCCTGGATGAATGGGGGCCGGAGGAAGACCCTCCCAAGATTGGAGATACCGTCAAAGTCCTGATCGAGGAGATGGAGGACGAACTCGGTGCCGCTGACGATCCCTACGGAATGATCGCGCTGAGCAAACGCAAAGCGGAAAAGATCATCGAGTGGGAAGAGATGATGGAAACGGTTGCCGAGGGCCAAGTGGTCACCGGTACCGTGATCAGGAAGATCAAAGGTGGCTTGCTGGTCAATATTGGCGTCAACGTATTCTTGCCGGGTAGTCAAGTCGACATTCGCCGCCCAGGCGATATCGGCGACTTTATCGGTCGCGTCATTCAAGCCGAAGTTCTCAAGATCGACGATACGCGGCGAAACATCGTGATCAGCCGGCGGTCTCTGATCGAGAATCAACGCGAAGAAGACCGTGCGTACTTGATGAAGGAGCTGGAAGTTGGCCAGGTTCGCAAGGGGATCGTCAAGAACATTGCCGACTTTGGTGCGTTTGTTGATCTTGGCGGTATCGACGGATTGCTTCACATCACCGACATGGCTTGGGAAAGAATCGGACACCCCAGCGAGATGGTTTCGATCGATCAAGAGATCGAAGTCAAAGTTCTGCACATCGATCGCGAAAAACAAAAAATCGCACTCGGCTTGAAGCAGAAAGATCGCAATCCATGGGAGAACATCGAGACCAAGTACCCGGTGGATTCGTCGCACAAAGGCGAGGTCGTCAACGTGATGAGCTACGGTGCCTTTGTCAAACTGGAACCTGGCATCGAAGGTTTGGTGCATATTAGCGAAATGAGCTGGACCAAACGGGTCAATCATCCCAGCGAACTGGTCAACATCGGCGACGAAATCGATGTCAAGATCCTGGGCGTTGACCCCGAAGGCCAACAGCTTTCCTTGGGAATGAAGCAGACGCAAAAGAATCCGTGGGATGAGGTCCTCGAGCGGTACCCCGAGGGTGCCGATGTGACCGGCAAGGTGCGAAATCTGACCAACTATGGTGCGTTCATCGAGTTGGAAGAGGGCATCGATGGTCTGCTTCACGTCAGTGACATGTCTTGGACGCGCAAGATCAGTCACCCCAGCGAAATGCTGGAAAAAGGCCAGGAAATCGCCTGCCGTGTATTGAGTGTGGACGAAGAACGACGCCGCATCGCACTCGGCCTGAAACAGCTGGATAACGACCCCTGGGACGGAGATATTCCGGACAAGTACCAGTCCGGCCAATTGGTCAAAGGTAAGGTCACCAAGATCACCAACTTCGGCGTCTTCATCGGTCTCGAAGACGGCTTGGAAGGCTTGCTGCACATTAGCGAGTTGGCCGAGCACAAAGTCGAAGATCCCGAAGAAGTCGTCAAGGTCGGCGACGATATCGAGGTCAAGGTGCTGCGTGTGGACACCGATGAACGCAAGATCGGTCTGTCGCTCAAGCGGGTCGATTGGGACGAAGCGAAAGAGCAAGCGGCTGCCGCGGAAGAAGCCGCCGAGAATCAGGTGCCGCCAGCCGAAGGCGAGCTGAAGGGCGGCCTTGGCAGTGGCGAAGGGCCCCTGTTCCCGACCGGCGAATAGCTTGCGGCATCGCAACAAAAAGAAAAGGCGTCACCAATCTGGTGACGCCTTTTTTCGTAACCTCCGCAGGCTCGGCATCCTGCCGTGCCAATTCCGCGCTCTCCACCCGGATGCCGGGAACTCTTCCGAGTTTCGTTAACCCGGGCTATTCATCCCCATAGGGTGGTGTCGAGCCAACATCGTAAAACGGTGGGTCGGCATTCGCGAAGAACGTTGCATGAGAAACAGAGTGTGATTTCGGCTTCGAACCATTTCCGCCGACCCACCAAGGACTTACGCGAATTTGACCCACCCTACGTGAAGCCTGGCTACCGGAAAACCTGCGAGCGGTGGGGTGCCAACGACTTAGCGTAATGGCACGGCAGCATGCCGCGCCGACAACCTAGGACGCCGCTGCGAATCGCTCGGCAACTGCGTCCCAGTTGACGACGTTCCAAAAGGCGCTGACGTAGTCCGGTCGACGGTTCTGGTAGTGCAGGTAATAAGCGTGCTCCCAAACATCCAAGCCAAGAATCGGAGTGCCGCTCAGACCCGCGATCGATTGGCCCATCAGTGGACTATCTTGATTGGCGGTACTGCCGACTTTCAACTGGCCCCCATCGACGACCAACCAAGCCCAGCCGCTGCCGAATCGAGTCGCTGCAGCAGTTGCGAATTGTTTCTTGAAGGCATCGAAGTCACCAAAGGCGCTGTCGATGGCACTGGCAAGGGCACCCGTTGGGTTGCCGCCTGCTCCAGGTCCCATCACGCTCCAAAACAGCGAATGGTTGGCGTGTCCGCCGCCGTTGTTTCGTACGGCTCCGCGTTTTTCATCCGGGACGACCGACAGGTCTGAAATCAGGTCCTCGATCGACTTACTGTCCAAGCCCGTGCCTTCGAGCGCCGCGTTGACGTTGGTCACGTAGGCGTTGTGATGCTTGGTGTGGTGGATTTCCATGGTTCGAGCATCGATATGCGGCTCGAGTGCATCGTAGGCGTAGGGAAGATCCGGGAGGGAATAGGGCATGAGTGAATCCTGCTCCGTGTTGGTGTCAAAGGGATGTTTCTTGACACAGCACGATAGCGAGCGAACAAGTCTTCGCAAAGTACCGAGTGCAGGAGGCTGGGAATGAAAGCGAATTCCGACGTCCAGGCGATCATTTCGCGAGCATTCTCGGCCCACGCGCAGACGTCATTCACCGTGGCGGACGTGAACGACTTCGCCCATCAGATAGCAGCGCAGGCTGGCCATCAGTTGGTCGACGCAAATCTTTAATTCGCGCCGTCTGCGGTCACGATTACGGATCGGGCGAATGTGGATGTCCGCTTTCGTCTTGCTGACGTTGGGACGTAAATCCTTCAATTCGCGATCGGCCAAGAATTCGGTGAGTGTCAACTGCATGTGAAGTGCAATCTGGTGGTCGACTCGCCGCCGACCGCCGACAGTGCACTTGGCCACAACTTTCAGGGAGACTTGGTTTTCGGAAACATTGATGACTTCGGCACCGTGATCGGCGATAAATCCGCGAAGTTTTTCGATTGCCAAGTCAGCCGGCACGGGGGTCAGGATTTGAATCTCGCTCGACGAGGTTGGCGTTGCCGAGCCGAACCATCCCAACAGACCGCGACGATGATTTGCATCGACGTTGTCACATTGCTGGTTCCCCGATCCCAGTTGGACGACACGATTTCGGCCGTTGTCTTTCGCTTTCAACAAAGCGCGGTCTGCCCGAGCAACCAGTGTTTCGGGCGAGTCACCGGATTGGAATTCGGTAACGCCGAAGCTGGCCGTGACCGCGTCACCGCCAATGCTGGGAAGTGATGTTCGCTCGACTGCGTGCCGAATCGTCTCAGCACGTTTGGTCGCGCTGGCGATGTCGCAATTGACCGCCAGCAACAAGAACTCTTCGCCGCCATACCTGGCGACAAGATCGCCGTCGCGGCTATGGTCGGTCAGTACCGATGCAAACGTGACCAGGGCGTCGTCGCCGGCCGGGTGACCATGGACGTCGTTGACCTGTTTGAAATGATCGATGTCGCAGATCACTAAACTGAAGCTTGGACCACCCTCCGACGCTGACGTTGTCAGTTCTTGGAGCCTTTCGTCAAAATGAGCACGATTGGCGATCCCGGTCAGCGGGTCAATGGTCGTCTTTTGATGTAGCGACTCCACTCGCTCTTTGAGGTCCGCGTGATCGGATACGTCTCGCACAATGATCACGGCACCGTGAGTTCCAGGAGTGTCACCGACGACGGGTGAAACCTCCACTTGCACTCGCGTCGCTTCCGATCCCGGTTGTTCGATCAACATCGACCGCGAAACGGTAACGGCATGGCCAAGGCATTCGGTCACTGGACAGAGGATGTCGTCGGCGTGCCTCATCGGCTCACGCAACCGCAGTGCCGGGCTATTCCATGTTTTTCCAATGATCGCGTCGGCGGTAATGCCCGTCAGCTGCTGCATCGCGTGGTTCCAGTGCGTCACCGTGCCCTCGGAATTGGTGAATGCGACACAGTCTTTCAGATTTCGCATCAATTGGCCGAAGAACAGGCTTTCTCGCCGCACGGTCTCCGAGGTGGCGACTGAATTTCCACTGATCGAACTTTGCCACAAACCCTCCGCGGCATTGGGTTGCAGTTGAACCAGCCAACGACTGACGACAACTCCTTGCAACATCTCGGGCCGGTCTTCCAGCATTCGACAGAAGTTGGTCACCAACTCCGGATCGAACTGTACACCGCTGCCACGAACAAGTTCTCCGAGCGCACGTTCGCGGCTGAGAGCGGGTCGATAGACATGGTCTGTGGTCATCGAGTCGAAGGCATTGGCGATCGACAACATCCGAGAACCAAGTGGCAAGGCGTCGCCCCTGGGGGATTCGTCGCCACGGCGTCCGTCAAACCACGTATTCGAATAGCGAACAACGTTCAACAATTCGCGATCGGTCGTGCATCCACGCAAAATCTCGCAGCCCAATTCGGGGCAGCAGTCCATCGTCAATTGCTCGTCGACAGTCAACTTACCGGGCTTGCGAAGAATTCGATCGGGAATGCCGATCTTGCCGAGATCGTGAAGCAGCGCGGCGATCTCAATACGATCTCGCAGTTGATCCTCAAGTTTCAAGCGTTCTGCCCATGCGGAGCAAACAAGTGCGACCCGCAACGAATGTGCCGCCGTCGGCGCGTGCTTGGTCCGTAGCGAATAGAACAACGATGTCGCCATCCCCAAGCGGACCATCGCAAGTTCGTTCTCGTACCTGGAATCGCGACGGGGGTCTGCGTTTTCTTCGGCGACCGGAGCACTGTCGCATAGTTTGGCCAACAGATGTCCAACGTTGGCATGGGAATGCTGGATCTGATCCCCGATCGGGGTCCCCGCCGACGTGACAATATCGGATTCGTTCGTGGCGGTTGTATCGGTCATGCGGGCAACGCGTTGCTGATGGAGAAGAAAAATATAGGGATCATGGAAACCGTACGTCACGATCGGGCCGCGGGCAAAAGCTGGTTCCATGAAACGGCGGCCCCGTAAATTGCTCGTTCTGTCGATTTTCGCCAAACCTGCCGGCTGAGGGACGATTACTCGGACGAAATCATCGCAATCAGGGGGATTCCGGGATGATCGGGCCCTCCGAAAGCTTGCGATTGGCGTCCCCCGTACCTACCATGCAATCAAATGATCTTTGGCTCATCATTTCCCTCAACGCGGTGGTTTTCGTACCCGTTTTGTTAGCGTGGGGCGAATAAGGTTTGGCTGAGCCCAAGAACTCGCTTGTCGTTTTATTCACGTGGTGTTACTCCTGTGAGTCTTTCCGAGGTCGATCGTCAACTTTTGCAAAGATGCTTGGACCGCGCTCCTCGCGCCTGGCAAGACTTTGTAGACCGCTTCTTGGGGCTGGTGATCCACGTCGCCAATCATACGGCCGAGGCTCGCGGCGTGAGTTTGGACGAAGCCACGCGTGACGATCTGGTCGCGGAAGTGTTTGTGGCGATCGTGGCGAATGATTTTGGCGTCCTGCGCCGCTTCCGACGCAATTGCTCGCTGGCTACCTATTTGACCGTGATCGCTCGACGAGTGATCGTGCGGCGCCTGTTCGCGAACCAACGATCGGTTCAGGGCAACGGTAACGGTCTGGAGTCCGTCGTGACGCGCGAGGAGGGTCCGCTGCAGCGGATCGAGAATCAAGAACAGGTACAAGAGCTGTTAACGCGGTTGGATCCCCAAGAAGCCAATGTCGTGCGGATGTACCACTTGGAAGGCATGTCGTACGCGGAGATCAGTCAAGCCGTTGGAATGACCGAAAACAGCATTGGACCGGTGCTCAGCCGTGCTCGCGAAAGATGCGCAATGGATCGGATCAGGCTTAGCTGGACGCCAGTTTCAGTTTTTCGCCGTCGCTGTCGGTCACCACCGCATCGACGAGTGATCCAACGCCTAAGTCCGTGCGAGCGGTCACGAATTCTGCCGGGGCGTATCGACACGTGGTTCCGCGAAGCACTTTGTCGGAATGATCGTTGCCGATCGACATCATGCTCTTTTCAGACTCGACCAATAACTGCAGCCGACGTCCGCGCAGCGAGTTGTAGTAGCTCTCACGCAGCGAAGATTCCAGTTCGCCGAGTCGCTTCACTCGCTCGGCGCGAACCGTCCTGGGAACTTGCTGGGGCATTTCCGCGGCGGGCGTCCCGCGTCTTGCACTGAATGGAAACGCGTGGATCTTAGAGAATCCCGCGGCCGCGCAGGTTTCCAGCGTCTGCTGGAATTCTTCTTCCGTTTCACCTGGAAATCCGACAATCACATCGGTCGAAATCGCCGGATTGTCAAGCGACTCCCGCAGCAACCGGCAACGGTCCAGAAACATTCGTGTCCCCCAGCGCCGCCGCATCCTGCGTAGTACCGAATCGCTGCCACTTTGCAGACAGAGGTGCAAGTGCGGGACGATTCGATCGCAGAACTGTGCCATGGTCGCAATCAATTCCCGCGTGACTTCGGTGGCTTCGATGCTGCTAAGTCGGATACGAAAGTCGCCGGAGATTTGGCACAGGTCTCGCAGCAGGTGAGCAAGCCGGACCCACTGTTCTTTCGGTTGATGACGGTTCCAGTCGACCCCATAGTGTCCGAGATGAATGCCGGTCAGGACGACTTCACGATGCCCCGCGTCGACCAATCGCGCCACTTCCTGGATGATCTGATCAGCCGGGCGCGACGTCAGTTTCGGACGGACATGGGGAATGATGCAATAACTGCATCGCAGCAAACAGCCGTCTTGCACTTTGACATAAGCACGTTGTCGGCCTGAGAATCCGTCCAGTCCGGTGGGCACATCGACCACGCCGAAACGCGACATCAAGTCAGGCAGTTCGCGTTTGTCGGTAACGACCTCGCTGACGCCGGGCAGCTTCGCGACCTCTTCCGGAGCCCGTGTCGCGTAGCATCCCATCACGACAATGCGGGCATCCGGGTTTTGCCTGGCGAGTCGGCGAACGAGTTGGCGACTTTTAGAATCGCCTTCGTTTGTGACCGTGCATGTGTTCACGATGCAAACGTCGGCGGATTCTTGGTCGTCGCAATCCGAATACCCGATGCGCTGCAAACCTTGGCGAACCAATTCGGTTTCGTACTGGTTGACCTTGCAACCCAGTGTGGCAACGCGAAGTTTGGCAGCACCATTGCAGCAGTCAACTATTCCGGTGACGGGTTCGATGGTTGCCGACATGCTTCCCTTGCAGCGAGGAATCAATTCGTCCTTGCCAAAGGAATGAATTTGGTCTCGCTTCAATTCCGCGTGTTCCATCGTTGTCGTCATACAGATCGCTCGGCCACCCGAGTCGACTTGCTTTGGCGATTTGAAAGCCCTTTTCGATCGGGAAGCGAAACAGTTGCTTCATCATGTGGATGACGTAGTCGTAACTGTGGTCAGAGTCGTCCCAAAGAATGACGTTGTACCTAGGTTGTTTTTTTGGTTTCTTGCGATTGTCAGTTTCAGTGTGCGACTTCTGGTACAGCCACCATCGTTTGCTGATCTGCCATGCTTGATCATGCTCCTTGCCGTCGGATTAGCTCGTGTTTCAGGAAACGTATTCCGCTTGGTTGGGGTTGCTGGATGTTGTTTGGCTACGGATGGGATTCAAGTTGGTTGTCATTCTCCCCGCCAACAATCTCGATATATTGTAGCGCCCGCCCGCCGGCGGTCTGCACTACAAAACTAGGCGAAATGCGGCATTGTTTCCCGCCGCTTGCCGCTTGTTTTGGCGGTGCCGATTGCTGTGGCCGAGCCGATATCGTGATTTTCTCCTGCTTTAAACTCACTGCAATCACCGTTCATGTCCCCTCCTGAGTCTTTCCGACGCACTTGACGCTGCCGGCGACCGCCATTTGGAAGAGTTGATGCAATGGTTACAGATTCCCAGCATCAGCAGTGACAGTTCTCGCGTCTTGCGATGTTCATCGTGCCGCCCAGTGGCTGGCGGACAAGTTCACCGCGGCGGGGCTATCGGTGGAGATGATTGAGACGGATGGGCACCCGATGGTACTGGCGGAAACACCGCCGGTTTCGCGGGGCACCGGTGGTCGTGGTTTACGGACACTACGATGTTCAGCCTGTCGAACCGCTGGATCAATGGATCAGCGGCCCGTTCGAGCCGACGATTCGTGATGGCAACCTGCTACGCGCGAGGAGCCACCGATGATAAAGGCCAATTGCTGACCCACGTTCAGAGTGTTTGTGACTGGTTGTCCAGCGGCGAATCCATTGCCGCTGCAAATCAAGTTTTTGATCGAAGGCGAAGAAGAGGTGGGCAGTGAGAACTTGGAAAGAATGCTGCCCGAGCTGAGCGAACGATTGGCCTGCGATTGTGTCGTGATCAGCGACAGTAGCCAATACGCCGACGGCCAGCCGGCGATCACTTACGGGCTTCGTGGGATCGCCGCTTATGAGCTGAAAGTTGACGGGCCGAGTCAGGACTTGCACAGCGGATCGTTTGGTGGCGCGGTCATGAATCCGGCGATTGCCCTCTGTCACCTGTTATCATCGATCGTTGACGCAAACGGCCGAATTCAGATACCCGGTTATTACGACGCGGTCCGTGACTTGGATGAACACGAACGAGAGCAATGGCGACAGTTGCCGCAAGACGAGGCGGCCTTTGCCCGATTGGTGGGCGTGGATCAATTGTTCGGCGAAGCGGGATACAGCGCCGATGAACGACGTTGGGCTCGTCCCACGTTCGATATCAATGGACTGACCAGCGGCCATCAAGGCGAAGGCGGCAAGACGATCATCCCGGCAACCGCATCTGCGAAATTCACGCTTTCGGCTGGTCCCCGATCAAGACCCCAAGTCGGTCACCCAAGGGCTGCAAAAACACCTCGCCGATCATGCTCCCGTTGGTGTTCGCTGGACGTTGAAAGCCGATCAAGCTGCACCTGGCATGCTGGCTGATACCGGAAGCAGATTCATGCAAGCGGCGAAAGCGGCGATCAATCAAGCGTTCGGCGTCCAGCCCGTTTTGATTCGCGAAGGTGGTTCGATTCCCATCGTGACGCGATTCCAGGAAGTCCTGAGATGTGATTGTCTGTTGTTGGGCTGGGGGCTTGCGGACGATAACGCTCATAGCCCCAACGAAAAGTTCCGAGTGGACGACTATCACCGGGGCATCCAAGCTTCCGCAATCCTGTGGGAAGAAATCGGCAAACTCAGTTGAAACGAAGACAACATGCTTGACAGAAAATTCATTGTTCAGAATCCCGATGTTGTTCGCGAGAACTGCCGGCGCCGCGGTGTCGACTGTGATGTCGACCGGATCGTCAGCTTGGAAGGGCAGCGGCTGGAAACGCTGCAAGCTTGGCTCAAGACCTGAATCAACAAGCCAACGCGACCAGCAAACTGATTCCCAAAGCCAAGGACGATGCGGAGCGACAAGAGCTGATCGCCAAAGGTCGTCAGCTGCGCGAAGCAAAAGGAAGCGACACAGCAGCGGCATGACGAGTTGGATACGGAAATCACGTCGATCTGCAGACGGTGATTCCAAACATGACTCATCCGGACGTGCCCGACGGGCGGGCGAAGACGACGCAAAAGAACTGTCGTTTGGGAAGACGCCGCAAATCGGAATTCGATTTCACGCCGCTTGATCATTTCCAGCTCGGCGACAAGCACGACCTGTTTGACTTTGAAGGTGGCTCGCGTGTTGCCGGAGCTGGCTTTTACTTTCTGCGCAACGCGGCGGTGCGCTTGGATCTGGCACTGCAGCAATTCGCCATCAGCTTCTTGACGTGACAAAGGATTTACCGCCGTCACCACACCCGACTTGGCGCTGACCAGCGTTCTTGCAGGGCACGGGCTTTCATCCACGCGGACCCGAGACGCAGATTTACAGCATCGAAAACACCGAATTGAACCTCGTCGGCCACCGCCGAGATCACGCTTGGGGGCATGATGTCAGGACAAGTGGTCAGCGACGAGGAGTTGCCGATCAAACTTTGTGGGCTGAGCCATTGCTTCCGCACCGAAGCGGGCGCTGCGGGCCGAGCATCCAAGGGTCTGTACCGCGTTCATCAGTTTACCAAGGTCGAAATGTTCGCTTTCACCGTACCCGATCAGAGCGACGCGATCCACGAAGAGATGCGCGAGCTGGAATGCGAAATCTTTGATCAATTGGAAGTCCCGTACCGAGTCATCGATACGGCGAGCGGAGATCTGGGTGGACCGGCTTACCGCAAGTACGACTTGGAAGCCTGGATGCCTGGCCGCGGTGAACAGTGGCGAGTGGGGCGAAGTCACGAGCACCAGTAATTGCACCGACTATCAGGCACGCCGCTTGAACGTGCGTTACAAAACAGCCAGGCAAAAAGGGCACCGAGTTCGTTCATACGCTGAACGGAACGGCGGTGGCGACCGGACGCGCGATGATCGCGATTCTGGAGAATCACCAACGCGCCGATGGCAGTATCGGGATTCCCAAAGTGTTGCAGCCCTGGATGGGCAGCGAATGTGCTGGCATGAACCAGGGCCCGCCCGTAGGCTCGGCATCCTGCCGTGCCAGTAGTGGTTTGGCACGGCAGGCCGAGCTACGGAGTTTGCTGGCACGGCAGTGCCGCGCGGACGCTTGCGGCCCGGTGTGGACTCAGGCTTTCTCGTATTCCTTTAAGAACCCGATGAACTCGCGTCGATGTTGTTGCTCGTCGGCCAACAGCGTGATGCACAAGTCCTGTGTGACGAAGTCGTAGCCGTCGCACAGGCGAATGATCTTTCCATACTGAGCGATGGCAGCTTCTTCGGCGTCGATCACTCCTTTGATCACGGTCACCACATCGGTGCTGTCTGACGGCGGCTGCAAAGTCGACTGGACGGCCGAGAAGTGTTGGCTTCCGGGAATCGATCCGTCGATTGTTTTGATTCGATTGCCCAATTGGGTCGCGTGCGACATCTCCTCCGTGACGTCTGCGGCAAGGGACTTTTTGATCTCTTCCGCCCGCACGCCGTCCAGATTGATGCTGTTGGCCAAGATAATTGATGACCGTTTCCAACTCCATCCAATAGGCCCGGATCATTTCGGTGACGATCGTTTGATTCTTTTCTTGGTCGTTCACAATTGCTCCAATTGTTCGGTTCGGAATCCTCTGAAAGGTCGGATTGCCGGTAGGGTTTAGTGACTGTTAGTAAACAAAGCTGGTGAGAGCCGCGAAAGGACGGATCGATCGAATTAGGTGCGGTTTTGCGTTTGTGATATATTGTCGGAAGTCACAATGCGCACATTTGCACACTAGTGTACTCCGGTGATTGCTGTCTAGGGGGACTAATTCTCCCTCTAGGGGCTCTCCCTTGCCGTTTTCCCTTGGCCCCGGCTACCTTAAGAAGACTCAGAACTGCCGTAAATTGCTGAAAACGTGCCGATCGAAGTTGGGATGGATCCTTGCCAGGGTCGGAAACTGATCCTGCCTTCAACGTCGAAAAACTATTCTCGCGGTGGGTCCTCAATAGGGAAATCAACTGATGTCGGAATCCAAAGCGGTCGCACAGGCCGAAGTCAGAAAGAATCTTGGTGAGTTAGTTCCTCAAGCGGCCGACGTCGATATCGACCCGGCTGAGACACAAGAGTGGCTGTCCTCGCTGGACTATGTACTTAAAGAGCAGGGGCCCGGACCGCGTCCGCTTTTTGATCGAGCAATTACGCGACCGCGCCGCCGAAGACGGGATTCAGTCTTCCGAAGACGTCAGTACGCCCTACGTCAACACGATTCCGGTCGGCGAGCAACCCGCGTTTCCCGGCAACCGAGAATTGGAGCGACGCATCAAATCGATTGTTCGTTGGAATGCGATGGCGATGGTGGTGCGCAGCCAACAAGCTGCCTGGCGGTGTTGGCGGGCATATCAGCACATTTGCCTCGAGTGCGACACTGTACGAGATCGGGTACAACCATTTCTTCCGCGGCCGCGGTGACGATGGTTACTCCGGTGATGCGATTTTCTTCCAAGGTCACGCGTCGCCCGGCATGTACAGTCGCGCGTTTTTGGAAGGCCGGTTGACCGAGGAGAACTTGGGGAATTTTCGTCGCGAACTGCGACCAGTTCGGGGGCTCTCCAGTTACCCGCACCCCTGGTTGATGCCCGATTTTTGGGAATACCCAACCGTGTCGATGGGCATCGGTCCGATCACGGCGATTTATCAGGCTCGATTCAATGAGTACTTGAAGGATCGCGGTCTGAAAGACACGTCGAATCAAAGGGTCTGGGCGATTTCTCGGTGACGGCGAATGTGACGAGCCGGAAACACTTGGTGCGATCGGTTTGGCCGCCCGTGAGAAGCTCGAGAATCTGATCTTCGTGATCAACTGCAACCTGCAGCGGCTGGACGGGCCGGTTCGCGGGAACGCCAAGATCATTCAGGAGCTGGAATCGATTTTCCGCGGTGCTGGTTGGAATGTGATCAAAGTTGTTTGGGGCGACGATTGGGATCACTTGTTGGACAAAGACACCACTGGATTGCTGGTCAAGCGGATGAACGAAGTGGTCGACGGCCAGTACCAGAAGTACACCGGCATGCCGGGCAGCTATATTCGCGAACATTTCTTTGGGAAGTATCCCGAGTTGTTGAAGTTGGTTGAGAACTATAGCGACGAAAAACTGGAAAAGATGCGTCGCGGCGGGCACGATCCCGAGAAGGTGTATGCAGCGTACAAGACGGCAACTGAATTGAAGAATGGTCGTCCAACGGTGGTCTTGGCAAAGACCGTGAAGGGATATGGACTCGGCGAAGCTGGCGAGGGCCGCAACATCGCTCACAACCAGAAAAAGATGAACGAGGAGGAGTTGCTGGAGTTCCGAACTCGCTTTGGCATTCCCATTAGCGACGAAGAAGTCGGCAAAGCCCCGTTCTATCGGCCGCCGGAGAACAGCCAGGAAATCAAGTACGTGCGTGAACGCCGGGCGAGGCTCGGTGGGCCAGTTCCCAGCCGTCCGACGGAGCATCCCAAAATTCGTGGATGTGCCGATCCTCAGCGATTGCAAAGTACTGAAGAAACTTGAGAACAAGGAAATCAGCACGACGTTTGCGGTTGTGCAAACCTTGATTGCTTTGTGCCGGGATACGAAGGTCGGCAAGTACGTGGTGCCGATCGTGCCCGATGAGTCGCGGACGTTCGGAATGGAAGGCATGTTCCGCCAGTTCGGCATCTATGCTCACGCCGGCCAGTTGTACGAGCCGGTCGATTCGGAGCAAATCACGTATTACAAGGAAGCGCAGAACGGCCAGATTCTCGAAGAAGGGATCACCGAAGCGGGCTCGATGAGTTCCTTCAACGCAGCGGGCACGGCTTACAGCTTGCATGGGATCAATATGATTCCCTTCTTCATCTACTACAGCATGTTCGGATTTCAACGCATCGGCGATTTGATCTGGGCTGCGGCCGACATGAGAGCGAAAGGTTTCTTGGTCGGCGCCACCGCGGGCCGCACGACGCTGAACGGCGAAGGACTTCAGCACCAGGACGGCCACAGTTTGCTGAACGCGATCGCTTTCCCAACGGTTCGCGCGCTACGACCCGGCCTACGCTTACGAAGTCGTGGTGATCATTCTGGACGGCGTGAAGCGGATGTTCCAGGAAGGCGAAGAGTGCATCTACTACATCATGAGTGAGAACGAACCGTACGTTCACCCCGCCGATGCCCGAGGGTTGCCAAGAAGGCATTATCAAAGGCATGTACCGATTCCGCAGCCAAGACGTGGACAACGCCCGGGCTCGCGTGCAGCTGTTCGGCAGCGGTGCGATTTTGAATTGTGCCCTGCAAGCCCAAGAGTTGCTGGCGGAGAAATTCCAAATTGCCAGTGACGTTTGGAGCGTGACCAGCTACACACAGCTTCGCCGTGAAGCCGCTGATTGCCAGCGCTGGAATATGCTGCATCCCACCGAGCAGCCACGCAAGAGCTATTTGGAGCAAACGCTGGAGGGTGTCGAAGGGCCGTTCATTGCAGCGAGCGATTTTGTTCGGGCACTTGGCGAACAATTGACACCGTGGATCCCGGGTGACTACTACGTGCTGGGAACCGATGGGATGGGCCGCAGCGAAACTCGGGAAGTTCCTTCGTCGGCACTTTGAGGTCGACGCCGAATCGATCACGATCGCGACGCTCAGCCGACTTTCCAAAGCGGGCGTGGTCTCGGATCAAGAAGTCGCCGAGGCAATCAAGCAACTGGGATTCGATGCCGAAAAACCGAATCCGTACTTTACCTGACACTGAAAGAACACACCGTTACAAGCAAACGTTATGGCAACTGAAGTAAAACTTCCTGAACTTGGTGATGGCATTGAATCGGGAGACGTGTTGGAGATCTTCGTTTCCGTTGGCGATGTCATCAACGAAGGCCAAGACATCATCGAGATGGAGACGGACAAGGCGAGTGTGCCGGTGCCGTCATCGGTCGGCGGAAAGGTCACCAAAATCAACGTCAGTGAAGGTGAGACGGTGCCGATCGGCGGCGTGTTAATCGAGGTCGAGGCGACTGCCGACTCTGCGGCTCCTGAGCCTGCGGCACCAGAGCCTCAACCGCGGGCAGCTGAGGCCGAGCCCGCACCTCAACCGCAAGCGCGAGGCGAGCCCGCACCGCCGGCACCTGAACCCGAGCCGGCCGCTGCTCCGCCAACGCCGCAGCCAGTGGCCCAAACGCCGCCGGCGACGCCCCCGCCGGCAGTCGTGACTCCTCAGCCACCTGCACCTGCACCGGCACCGGCAGCTTCAGCACCCGCAGTTCGGGCCACGGCGGTGGCGGGTGCGATTCCGGCCGGGCCGGCGATTCGTCGTTTTGCTCGCGAGGTGGGCGTCGATCTCAGTGCGGTCGCCGGCAGCGGTGAAGGTGGGCGAATCACACGTGAAGACGTGCTGGCCGTCGTGCGGTCGGCCAGTCAGGCGCGAACAGCGCCAGTCCCAGTTCCGAAGCGTCCGCGCCGCCTGCGACTGCTGCGAGTCGATCGCCCGCTTCGATGCGTGCGAGTACGGTAGATTTGGATGATTACGGGCCGATTCGTGTCGAGCGAATGACCAAGATCCGTAAGACGATTGCCAGCCAGATGCACGCGAGTTGGTCGACCGTTCCTCGTGTCACCAACTTTGACGATGCCGACATCACCGACTTGGAACGTCTGCGTCAATCCAGCAAGGAAGATTACGCAGCACAAGGATTGAAGCTGACCACCATGCCGTTTTTGATCAAAGCGGTCGCGACGGCACTGAAGCATCATCCGACGATCAACGCCGCGATCGATACCGAGAACGAACAGATGATTTACAAGGACTACGTCAATGTCGGCATCGCGGTGGACACAGACCGCGGTTTGGTTGTGCCGGTGATGGACGAGACGTGGATCGCATGGGCGTCCCCGAGATCACGCGTTCGCTGGCCGAAATGGCGGGCAAGGTTCGTGGCGGAGACTTTGCCGTCAGTGACCTGCGGGGCGGTACTTTCACGATCAGCAACTTGGGTGCGATTGGTGGACAGTATTCGACCCCCATCGTCAACTTCCCGAAGTCGCGATCTTGTTGGTCGGCCGCAGTCGCAAGCTACCGATTGTGATGCCGGATGACTCGATACAGCCACGGTTGATGATGCCGCTGAGTCTGTCGTACGACCACCGGCTGGTCGATGGAGCCACGGCGGCAAGATTCCTGAACGACGTGATCGGTTACTTGCAAGCGCCGAGCCGATTGTTGTTGGCGCTGTAGAACCGGCCGGCTCGCGGCGAGCGATCTGTTCGCCTGACGCGGCCGGACTAGCCCTTCTTCTTCAGCGACTGCATGTATTCCACGATGTCGATCAAGCCTTGTTGGTCGATCGTGTGGTGAAGATTTTCGGGCATGATCGATTTTTCGCTTTTCTTGATCTCTTCGATTTCGTCTTTGGCAAGCTTTCGATCGATCGCTTCGGCGGTTCGAATCACGATGTCGTCATCGGTTTCGCTCGTTTTCAGGCCCGTGATCACTTGACCCTCGTCGGTCAGCACAATGTAATTCTCGTAGTTGTGACTGATGCCGGCGCTGGGATCCAGGATCGACGTCAACATCGCTTCCCGTGAAAGTTTGCTGCCGATTTCTGATAGGTTGGGCCCGACGTCCTTGCCAAAATCGTTGACGATGTGGCACTTGGAACAGGTGGCGATGTCGCGAAACAGCTTCATGCCGTTTTCCCTGCTGCCCTGCATCTTTGCGAGTTGATCCAAGGGGGCCAACGGCTGTTGGTCCTTTTGAGCCGGTTGCGGCAAGATTTTGGCTGCCCGCGACTTGATCTTATCATCGCCCGAACGAGCCAACAAAGCACCGGCCAACAATCGCGTGTCGCCCACCAGTTGCTTCGACTCCGCCAAAGCCAGCAGCGCCTTCTCGCCGCCTCCATTGCTGGCCAGGCCGGCGACAGCCTGCGCGACGAACATCGTAGGGTTGCGCGGCATCGGTGGCAACGTCGCTAAGGATTTTATGAGCCCGCCCATTGCCGAAGAGGCCAAGAATCTCTGCCACTTGAGCCGCCTGACTGGCGTTCTCTGACTTGAGCAGCCCGCGAATATGCTTCGGTCCCTCGGGCAGTTCGCTTAGCAGTTGCACGGCTTCGACGGCTGCTGATTGGTCGTCTGACAGCAGTGTCTTTTCCAGTTTCTGTTGGATGCCGTCGGGGCGGAATTTCTTGATCAAACGGATGAAGTCAGGCGTTCCTTCGCTGCGATCAATGTGCCTGGCAATCGCTGCCATGACCTTCTCGTCGTTGCGGTAATCGTAGCCCTGCATCCGTTCAACGGCTCGGACGATGATGGCGTCCTCGCGAGCCTGGTCAGCAGATGCAAGCGAAGCATGAACCAGGAGGGCAACAGCAACCAAGGGAATCCGTCGTCGTATCGTCATGTCAATTTGGTCAGCAATGCGATGGTCTGTCGATGAAATGGTGTGCTGCTACCGAATTCGGAGAATTCGGCGACACTAGGGCAACAGCTTTTTCAAGGCTTGCGGTGCGCACCGCCGGTTCGTGATACTCCAGGCTGCGGAAGTAGCGGTCGGTTTCTTTCAGCTTGAGTTTTGGATTGCCGATGATCGACACGATTGCGTCGGCAGCTCTCGGTGCGCGAACTCGCCAGACGATATCGCGACCTCCCGGCGTGTCCCAATTGCCGCCAATGCGATCGAACCAGGCGTCGAAGCATTCGGCAGCTCGAACGTCGCTGCCGATACCCAAGGCTTCCAAATACCAGCGATCTTTGCCGTCGTGGGCCTCGGCAAGCTGAGCCCAAACGCCCGGCATCGAATCCGATTCGTCAAACCGGATTGCGATTGCCAACTCTCGGCGGACCGCTGGTGATTCATCGGTTGCGGCTGCAACGCAGGCGACCGACGGGGCGATGCCGAGATGTTTTGCCAATCGAATCGCCGTGATACGGATGTCCGCGTCCTGATCGGAAAGCGCTGTCTGCACGTAGTGTTCGCCGTGGCCTTCGATTTTTCCCAACAGCCACAAGGCACGAGCCCGCAATCGCGGGTTGGGGTCGTTGTACAGTTGCAATAATTCACCTTCCGCCGCCTTGTCCATGTTGTGCAGCGCCGTCCATGCCTGATAGCGAACCGCCAAGTTCGGATTCCTCAGGCGCATCGACTGCACCAGCCGCCGTGCTGTAGTCGAATTTGGGTACTTCGTATTTCGTCCCCGGAGGTGCCAAACGGAACAAACGGCCTCGATCCAAGTCACCTTGTCGGTGACCGCCAACGCCCGGATCGTACCAGTCCGTGACAAACAGTGAACCGTCGGGAGCCACGCAAACGTCGGCAGGCCGGAACCAGTTGTCGATCGTCCCCGTCATCAGAGGATCGATTGTCGCGGAGTACCCTGCCCCATCGGGCGTGGTCGGGTAGGCGCGGACCATGTTCGGACCCGGGTCACAGTGGATGACTTGATCCCAGAATCGTTTCGGCAACAGGCGTCCTTCGTACATGCAGATGCCGCTTGGCGATCCTGCGCCGGTTTGGAGTAGGTTGGGCACGACGCCTGGATCATTGAGGTGCCAATGTTGAAGCGGGATTTCGTCTTCCATCGTGATCCGCGTGTCTCGCCAGCCCGCGCCGCTCAGCTCATCACGGTATCCGTAATTCCCGTGTTCCATGACAAAGTTGATTCGCGTGCCGCGGTTACCATCATCGTCGTTGTCACTTTGCCACAGTGAACCGAATGAATCGATCGTCGTTTCCCAATTGTTGCGGAAGTTATGGGCGAGGACCTCGAAATTCGATCCGTCCAGGTCGCAGCGAAACGGCATGCCGCCGTAGAACGGTTTGCCATTATCGACGACTGGGCGTCCGTGAATGTCGATCACGGTTTTGCCTTGCGCGTCTTTGACCTGTTGTCCCGTGTTACCAAAATTCCAGTAAAGCTTGCCGTCGGGGCCGAACAAGAAGGAGTGTCCCGAGTGGTCATGTTGTGGCTGTCCCGTTTCGGTGAACATCGCTTCTTTGCGATCCGGCTTATCATCGCCATCCTCATCGGTGAACCGCCAGACATGAGGTGACGCGGTTACGATCACTTGATTACCAAGCACACAGATCCCCATCGCCGAATCGATGTCGGTGCCTTGATAAAACGTTTTCACCTTGTCCATCACGCCGTCGCCGGAGGTGTCTTCCAAGATCAGGATGCGATCACCTTCCGGTCGCGACCCCTGATTGCGGCGGTAATTCATGACGTCGCAGACCCAGACACGACCGCGGTCGTCGATGTCCAAATTGGTCAGGCTTTTGAGTTGTGGTTCGCTGGCGGCGAGCGTCGCTTCCAAGCCTGCGGCGATTTCAATTCCCGCGATCGCGTTTTCGGCCGAACGCTGCTCGCCATCGGGTGTATTGTCGGGCGCAGAACCGATGGTGACAGGCGGAGCACCCTGGTAGATAGCGAATTGAAGACTGGTGTTGGCACCGCCGTTCTGGTTCGTGCCGCCGGAGTCGAGAGCGCCCGTGACGGTGAATCGATCGTAGCCAGCGGGAATTCGATAATGAATGACGCTGTTGGCGTGTGTGCCGATGGCACGTTTACCAATCTGCTCGCCGGCGACCGACCAAGCCTGGCCAACGCAGTTCTTGTTCTTTTGCACCTGTCCGTAACCGCTTTTTGCCGAAACCCAATCCATCTCGACCAGCGATTTCTCACCGGCCGCTGCGTAAATGGTTGGCTCCACCCAATCGGCCCAGTCGCACGCAAAACCGTCGCCCCCATCGGTCACGATCAAATACAAATCCTTCACGCCCTTGATCGACGTTTCGATCTCGACGCGATGCCGCTTGGTTGCGCTGGTGATCAGCGGCGATACGAAGAGCTTCTTTGACTTCGCATGCGTGTTGGGAGTCGTCTTGGTGCTGGAAAGAATGTGGAATTCCTTTGCAGTTTCCTCTTCGTTGAATTTCTTCGGTGGGTCGTAGTCCTGGTTCTCCAACAGGTCTTTCATGCCGACAGGTTTTTCGCCCAGCGAGGAGCCGTGCGGTTCGATTTCGTCGCCCGCCGTCCAGCGGATCCCGTTGGCAACCAGGCGGCGCATGTCGTCGTTTGCCCAATTCCAGTGATAGTGTCCGCCCGTGAATCCGAACGAGCGACCCCCATCGGGACGATCATAAGCCCAAGCAACCGTCTGTTTTTCGCCCGCGCGCGACGCTTTTGCGAACATGGGGGT
Organism: Pirellulaceae bacterium; assembly: GCA_963714715.1. Taxonomy (GTDB): domain Bacteria; phylum Planctomycetota; class Planctomycetia; order Pirellulales; family Pirellulaceae; genus JBFJVZ01. Next base: position 86,432 of record CAVQPV010000016.1, read on the forward strand.
TACCGCTGTGAGGCCCGTCCTTGCGACGCATCGTGTCTTTGGGAGCGACGGCGGCCAGAATCGGCGTTACTTTGCCAGTTTCGCTGAACCGCAGGTGAAAATACCATTCGTCATTGGTGGCAAACGGTTTGACCCCGCTGGTGATCGGGTGCTCGGGCAGCGTCTTGAAGTCGCCGATCCAATGCGGATTGACGCTGTAATTGATCTCAAAGTGCCCGCCCAGCATCGCAACCCAGTCGTCGCCCGGTTCGCCCGGGGTCATTTCAACGGCGTAATGGAGGCAAACCAAACCGCAGCCGCGTTTCAGTTGCTGTTTCAGTTCGTCACGATGTTGCATCGCCGTATGTCGACCGCCGCCATCGCAGTAGAGCACGATGGAGTCGGCGGACTGGATTAACGACGCGTCCTCGGGCCAGCCTTTGACGACGTTGATTTCGACGTCATCGGAGCTGGATGCGATCGCTTCTTCAAGGATCTTCAGCCCAGCGTAATGTTCGTGAGCGCCGTATCCGTGAGACGGAGCTCCAGCGATCATCAAGATCTTTTTGGCTGACGCATGAGGCGAGTTCAGCCCCGTGCCGACCGCGATGACCGAAAGCAGTAAGAGAGAACGAGAGAGCATTGCAAGCTGTCCTGAGAGCGGTGGGAATTCACAGCAGCAGGCACACTTCGTGAAGCGTGATCGGCCAGCACCTGTCAGCCATTCACCGCTTTGTGTCGCCAGGAGAGGTCCCGGCCGACGAAGAGACGCCTGCCAATTTCGCTCAACAGTGTAACAAGAACGGGCCGCTTGGGTTAACTTCCCAGCACGCCTCGATAGACCGCGGCGGTCCCTCGCGCCATGGCCACATCCGAGAAATCTTTCGCATGTCGTGCACATGCCGCTTCGGCCATTTGCTGCCAATCGTGCTGGCCGGTTACCAACTCGCGAATCCTCGCGGCCAAACTTGCCGAATCGCGGGGCTCGGCCAGCAGCCCTTCGACGCCGTCCGTCACCGCCTCGGGAGTGCCTTCCACACGGGTCGCGATCACAGGCACCGCGGCCGCCATCGCTTCCAATACCACCATCGGCAATCCTTCTCCGAACAGGCTGGGCAAAACCATGGTATCCAGCTGGGCGAGTTCCGCCGGTACATCATTGGTAAAGTCCACTCGCTGGACGCGGTGACCCATGCCAAGCTCCATGATCCGGTGATTGATCTCTGCTTCGTACGCGTCACTCTCGTACGGGCCGATGCACCTTAAGACGACATCGTGACCATCCTCTTCCAATTCGGCCAAGGCGTCCAAAACAACCTCCAGGCCTTTTCGCGGTCGCATCAAGGCGACCATGCCAATGGTCCAGCGTTGGCCCGGATTGGGGATCGACTGTCGCGGTGGACGTATCGCCGGAACACCATTGTGAACGACCGTGACGGATTCTTCGTCAGCTCCAGCCGCAATGCAATCGAGTCGCAAGCTTTCCGAAACGGTGATCATGTGCGAACAACCATACAGCGATACGCGTTCGATCCACGCGTTCAGCCGGTTCGCTAGCTGCTTGTTGGAATCACGTGCGGCTGGGCTGTGAACATGGTAGATCCAAGGAACGCCGGCCAATTGCGATGCCAGCGATGCGATCATCGCCGTTCGCGGTGTATGGGCGTGAAGCAGGTCGTAGTCGTGCTGGCGGACCAGATCGCGAATCTTCGCTGCGGCTCGCAAATCGAATCGGCTCTTCATCGGTGTGTCATGACCGCAGCCCCACTCGCCGTTGTGTTCATGCAGCAACCCCGCGAATTTCCCCGGTTTGACGCAGGCAAAATCGGCTGCCACTCCAAACCTGGGCAGGCAGCGTCCCAAGTGCGATTGAACGCGTTCGGCACCCGAAAAGTGTTCACCGTTGACGACATGCAGAACGCGTGTGGTGATCTCGACCGGCCCCGTCGGCACTGCCGGATCTGGCTCGGCGATGCCGCCTGGCGTGACCGCTGGCACGGGAACGTGGGCCAGCAGATGAGGCTCGTTGATTTCTGGGAGCATCGCTCGGTCGGGTGTTAGAGGGTCGGGCGGGGCATCCAACCCAAATCTTCGTCGCTTCTGCTCGGCAAGACGCTCCGTTATCCAAACCAGGGTCCGACAGGGCCCAGGAACGTCGTTTTGCGACGAGTGTGACGGTTGGGCCGACCGGGAATCGCTGCCAAGGTGCCGTCTGGGACTACGGCGTTTCCCGGAAAGGGACTAAATTAGCCGCCTGGAATCTGACTGCTTCTCTGTCCCCAGCTCCCGAAATCTCCTTTTGAAAGCCAACATTGTTCTTCTGCCCGGTGACGGCATCGGTCCTGAAATCGTCCAGCAAGCTCACCGTGTCCTGGAAAGAGTCGCCAAACTCTTCGGGCACGAGTTTTCGTATGAGTCGCATTTGATGGGCGGCATCGCCATTGATCAGTGTGGCGATCCGCTGCCACAGGCCACGATCGATGCCTGCAAGGCGAGCGATGCGATTCTGCTCGGTGCCGTCGGCGGCCCGAAGTGGGACGATCCGGCGGCCAAGACTCGCCCCGAAGCTGGCTTGCTGAAGATCCGCAAAGAACTCGGTCTGTTCGCCAACTTGCGACCGATTCGCTTGTTCGACGAGTTGGTCGATGCGTCACCTCTGCGCCGGGAGATCATCGAAGGAACCGATATCTTATTCCTTCGTGAACTGACGGGCGGAATCTACTTTGGCGAATCAGGTCGCAGTGGCAGCGGCGCCAACGAAGCGGCCTTTCAATCGATGATCTACAGCGTGCCGGAAGTGGAACGGATCGTGCGGTTGGCTGCCAAAGCAGCACAGGGGCGCAGCAACCGATTGACCAGTGTCGACAAGGCAAACGTGCTGGAACCGAGCCGTCTGTGGCGACAGGTCGCCGCGAGAGTGATGGCGGAGGAGTTCCCCGACGTTCAGTACGACGTGGTCTTGGTCGATGCGATGGCGATGCACCTGATCAATCGCCCGCGAGACTTTGACGTTGTCGTGACCGGAAATATGTTTGGCGACATCCTGACCGACGAGGCGTCGATGTTACCCGGCTCGTTGGGGATGCTGCCCAGTGCGTCACTTGGCGATGACGGTCCTGGACTTTACGAACCGATTCACGGATCGGCGCCTGATATTGCCGGCCAAGGCATCGCGAATCCCCTGGCGACGATTCTGGCCGCCGCCATGTTGTTGCGTCACTCGTTGTCACTGACTGGCCGAAGCGGATGCAATTGAATCGGCGGTGGCCCAAGTTCTCGCCGACGGCTTGCGAACCGCCGATATTGCTCGCGGAGGCGACGCCACGGGAACAGAGGCAATGGGAACCGCGGTCGCGGAGCGATTGAGTGCATAGTCACCTGCTCATCGACCGTGGTTTCCTTGTGGGGCCATGTTCGGTAGCTTCCCGGACGACTGGAACAAGTAATGAACCGCCAAACCAGCGGTGCCAGTCGACCGAATTAGCTCTCAACATACGCCGCGACACTTTCTCATCGCCACTCGCAACTGGTCAAGCAGACCGAGTGGCTATCGGCCAACACTTGGGTGTTGCTGGCAGTGATTCTGTTGGCATTGGGCATCGCCTCTCTGGTCGGCTTCCTGCTCAGTCGCCGCGACAACCTGGGGATCGAATCCGCCGTCATTGCTCGTTTCAACCACAAACTTCGCGTCTGGTGGATGATGTCGGCGATTCTGGGCTTCGGCTTCCTGCTGCATCGCGTCGGCGTGGTGGTCTTGTTTGGACTGGTATCGTTTTGGGCGTTGCGCGAGTTCATCACGATGACGCCCACGCGGCGCGGTGACCATCGCGCCCTGTTCTGGGTGTTTTTCATCTTCACGCCCCTGCAGTACCTCTTGATCGGATTCGGTAGCAACCCGCCCCAGTTCCTTGGTCGCCTCAGTCGGATCGATTGTTATGACTTGTACAGCATCATGATTCCGGTCTATGCGAGTTTGTTTATTCCGGCGCGGGCCGCGTTCGCGGGCGACTACAAGCGTTTTTTGGAACGCACGGCAAAAATCCAGATTGGCTTGTTGATTTGTGTCTACTCACTTAGCTACACGCCGGCGCTGCTCGATTTGCAGGTTGTCCGCACCAACGAGCAAGAACCGTGGCAAGGCAGCAACGTCAGCCTGTTGATCTTTTTTGTGTTGATTGCACAGCTTGCATCCGTCTTCGAGCGAGTTTGGAGTCGGCTTGCCGGCCGACACGTGATCGCGGAAAAAATCAATGCGTCGCGAACCTGGGAAGGTTTCTTCGGATCGATGGTGACAACGGGATTGGTCGCCGCGGGACTTTTTTGGGCCACACCGTTTTATCCCTGGGAAGCCGGCGTGATGGGAGCTGTTGTCAGCGTGATGGCGATCGCCGGTACGATGACCATGAGCGCGGTGAAACGCGACCGAGGCGTGACCGACACCGGAACGCTCGTCCAAGGTCACGCAGGTGTGCTGGACCAGATCGATAGTATTTGCTTTGCAGCACCAGTCTTTTATCACTTCACTCGCTTCTTCTTTTCCGGATGACATTAACGCTCTTCGACACGCACGCACATCTGAATGTCAATTCATTCGAGCAGACCGTGGACGAAGTCGTCCAACGCGCCAAAGCAGCGGGTTTGGTCGGCATCAATGTGATCGGGATCGACGTGGCGACCAGTCGCCGAGCCTGCGATCTTGCGGCGCAGTACCCTGGACTTTCTGTATGCGGTCGTCGGCATCCAGCCGAATTCAGCCGCGGAGGCCAAGCCGGGTGACTGGGAAATCATCCAAGAGCTCGCGGCCTATCCGGGAGTGCGAGCGATCGGCGAAACGGGGCTGGATTGCTATTGGGATGACACGCCGATGCCGCTCCAGCAACAGTATTTTGATTGGCACCTGGAACTGTGCCGGGCGACCTCGCTGCCGATGGTGATTCACATGCGCGACAGCGGCGATTTGATTGTCGAGCAACTGGGCCGGCAGCAAATCGTTCCGCAGGGCGTGATGCATTCCTTCACCGGAGACCGTCGACACGGCCAAGTATTGCCTTGATGTTCGGACTCTGTATGTCAGCTTTGCCGGCATGGTGACGTTCAAGAAAAGCGACAGCTACGAGCCGTCGCGAAAGTGATTCCGGAAGAACGATTGCTTGGTGGAAACGGATTCACCCTACTTGAGTCCCGAGCCACTGCGAGGTCGGCGGCCCAACGAGCCGGCCAGGGTCGAGCATACGCTTGCGATGCTTGGCCGACCTGCGAGGAGTCACGGCGGAGCATTTGGCCACCGCGACGACAGAAAACGCAAACGGTTATTTCAGTTGCCGTAGGTGGGTGACGTCGCACGCTCGCGAGTCGAACGGTTTGGCGTAGCGCTGGTTGCGTTCGCCGCCGTTTACGATGGCTTTATTTTGGGTACTTCTCGGCGTTGCGAATCATCTTTGCCTTCAACGCGTCGCTCAAATCAATCTCCATCGCATTCGCGATCGCAATCACGTAGGCCAGACAATCGGCCAGTTCTTCGGCGACTTCGTGTTTCTTCGTTGGATCTTCGGCAACTTTCGCTGCCTCCGGCAGCGTCAGCCACTGAAAGTGCTCCATCAACTCGCCGGCTTCGATCGCCAGCGACATCGTGAGATTCTTGGGGTTGTGGAACGAATTCCAGTCCCGTTCATCCACGAACTGCTGCACCAACTGACGAAGTTCCGTTACGGCGGTCGTTGAATCACTCATTTTCCGTCTCTGTTCAGCAACGAGCCAAGTTCCGAGATTCTGGTGGTTCTGTGCTGCATAGTACAATCACGACATGGCAATTGATATCGAACCCGATAACGGCTCCTCGTTTGACGCCACCCCGGCACGTCGACTGCGAATCAGCGTTCGCGATCTGCTGGCGTTGATTTTGATTTTTGCTCTCGCCATCGGCTATTTCGTGTCCCAGCAGCGACTTCATCAGATGGAGAGCGAACTTGCACGACTACGGACCGAGACCGGATTTTTGACCCCCAGCGATCCAGGGCAAATCGCCGCAGTCCGCGTCCCCAGCGATCAGCCACTGACCTATCGCGTCCGAGTTCGCGTGCCCGCCACACCGAAATTTCGCGTCGCCTACAGTTCGGTGTGGGCAAGAAATGCGGCTCGGCCTGACTGGTTTGCTGCTGTCGATCTACCGCCGGGGGAATCGCTGGTGACCGTCCGGGTTCAGGAGGATCCACGCGATGATCGCTGGAAAATCACTACACTGGTGCAATCCGATCGAGGCACCAAGCGGGTGGCGACGTCGCTGCCGGACGACCACGTCGGCGTCTTTCGTGGGTCACACGATGCGATCAGCATGGGCGTGACGCGTGAGACAACGAAAGTCGGGAAAGACGATTCGATTCGACTTCTGGACGAACGTTGGGTGGTCGGCGAAGGCGGTTTGCTGCTGTACGGTGATAAGGTACCCCAGCGCGATCAAATCGGGATCTACGCAGAATTGCAGCCCGATGTTGGCCCGCTGCAGTGAATTTCCGGGCCTGACGCGTTTGCGAGGACGCAACGATCATCTCGCTCACATTTCGGCTTAGGCTCCCGACAAGTCAAAGCGTGTCGCAGACACGAACCAAATCATGCCAAAAGATTTTCTCAAAGGTGCCGCCGACGAGTACGACGTCGTAGTGATCGGCAGCGGACTCGCTGGCATGACCGCCGCCAATGTCCTCGGTCGCGCCGGTCATCGCGTTTTGCTGCTCGAACAGCATTACAAGCTTGGTGGTCTGGCGACGTGGTTCCTGCGTCCCGGCGGCCATGTTTTTGATGTCTCGTTGCACGGATTTCCGTACGGCATGATCAAATCGTGTCGGCGTTATTGGACGCGTGATATTGCTGATCGAATCGTCCAGCTCAAGAACATCCGCTTTGATAACCCGCAATTTTCGCTGACCACCAGCTTTAATCGCGAAGACTTCACCCGTTTGCTGACGGCGAAGTTCGGAATTGAACCGAGTACGGTAAGCGAATTCTTTGATACCGCCCGGGGGATGAATTTTTACGACGATCAAACCACCACCACGCGGCAGCTGTTTGACCGTTTCTTTCCTGGTCGCGACGATGTCATCCGTTTGTTGATGGAACCGATTACCTATGCGAACGGTTCTACGCTGGAAGACCCCGCGATTACCTATGGGATTGTGTTCAGCAATTTCATGAGCAAAGGTGTTTTTATCTACGAAGGCGGCACGGAGGACTTGGTCGCGCGGATGAAAAAGGAGTTGGAATCGAACGGAGTCGATATTCGGATCAACTGTGGCGTCGACAAGATCCAAGTGAAAGACGGCAGCGTTTCGGCCGTCGAAGTCAACGGCCGCACGATCCGCTGCAAAGCCGTCGTCAGCAATGCGAATTTAAAGACGACCATTTTAAAGATGCTCGGCGCCGAAATGCTGGATCGCGATTTCATCGATCGTGCCGAAGCCGTCAGGCTCAACAACAGCAGCACGCAAGTGTACATGGCGCTGAAAGAGGGCGAAGCAATCGACGAATCGTCCGGCGATCTGTTTTTCACCAGCACAGCCAAGGAGTTTCGTACCGACTTGCTGCTCAGTCGCGATATCACCAGTCGCACATTTAGTTTTTACTATCCGCGGACACGTCCGCAAAAGAAGAAAGAACGTTACGCGATCGTCAGCAGTACCAACGCGAACTGGTCCGACTGGGCCGATCTGAACGAACAGGACTACGCGGCAGAGCAAACAGGACTTGGTCGAAACCACGATCGACGCGTTGGAGAAATACATCCCTGGCATTCGTGAGAAAATTGATCGAGCGGAAGCGGCCACGCCGCGCACGTTCAACCACTACACGCGACATGAACTGGGAGCGAGTTTCGGAACCAAGTTTGAGGGTCTCGCTGTCAGCCGCGATCTACCACAGCAAATCGGCGGGATGTACCACGCTGGCAGTTGTGGCATCATCATGAGCGGCTGGCTGGGGGCGATCAATTACGGCGTGATTGTCAGCAACGAAGTCGACCAATTGTTGACCAGCGAAGCGTCACCGGTCTAAGTCGGGTAAGGAATCGTCCATGGCTATCTGTAGATTCTCTGATGCGGCCAATCAGTCACAATACGCGCTGTATCGAGAGGGGGAAATCTGTCCGCTGTCGGTCATTACCGATCACGCGCTCACCGGCGGCGAACTTTTCGATCGCGGAATTGATTGGCTTGCTGCGTTGCCGGAGCCGACAGAGGAGCAATGGCAGGCGGCGCCGCAGCGGCTGTTACCGCCGATTCCGACTCCCGAAAAGATCATCTGTATCGGCTTGAATTATCGCGACCATGCGATCGAAACGGGATCCAGGATTCCGTCGCAGCCCGTTGTCTTCAATAAGTTCGCAACAGCCTTGATTGGGCACGGTGATCAGATCCAACTGCCATGCGTCTCCAACCAAGTTGACTACGAGGCTGAATTGGTGGTCGTGATCGGACGCACGGGCAAGAATGTTCCTGAGTCGGATGCGATGGACTACGTGTTTGGCTACAGCTGCGGTCATGATGTTTCGGCCCGCGATTGGCAAAAAGGAGCACCGGGCCACCAGTGGCTACTCGGCAAAACGTTTGACACCTTCGCACCGCTCGGTCCGTGCCTGATGACGAAACATGATTTACCCGATGCGGGGGATCTTCGTGTTCGAATGCACTTAAACGGCGACGTGGTACAAGACAGTTCGACGGCGCAGCTGATTTTCGATATTCCCAAATTGATCGCGCATTTGACAAAAGTGGTAACGCTCAATCCGGGCGACGTCATCTTTACCGGGACACCACCGGGTGTGGGCATGGCCAGAAAGCCGCCCGTGTTCTTAAAACCCGGCGACGTCTGCAGCGTGGAGATCGAGGGGATCGGAACGCTCACCAACGTGTGTGTTGCCCAAGAGGCCAGCTTTAAGCCATTGCCTGCCGATGCGTAGTCCGTTTCCCCCGGTCGGCAAACTTGCTCTGCAGCCTTTTTAGCAACACATACGTCGCCGGAATGTAGACCAAGGCGATCAGTGTTGCCCCAATCACGCCTCCCGCGATGACCACTGCGAGCGGCGGCCAGAAGTCTCCGCCGGCGAGAATCAACGGCACAAATCCGCCCGCCGTTGTCAGCGTTGTCGACAGAATGTGTCGCGTGCTGTCGATGACTTCTTCGATGATCGCTTCAGGGTCGCCTGAGCGTGCCAACGGATTGGCGCGAATCGCGGCCAGCACCACGATGTTGTCGTTCAACGCCACCCCGATCAAACCGAGTGAGCCAAGGATCGTGTTGAAGCTGATCGGAAATCCAAACAGCCACGTCGACAACAGTCCCGGGCCGACCGACAACACGGCGACACTTGCCAGGACCATCGACAACGCGACGCTTCGGAATACCAGGATGAGTGTAGCGAGGGTCAGCGTGACCAAGACGGGCACGTAGGTTTTCAAATTACCGATCGCGCCGGCCTCTTCTTCACTATCGCCTCCGATTTCAAGTCGATACCCCGACGGGAACTCGAATCCCGAGGCGTCAAGTTGCCCCAAGACCTGCCGTGTCACGTCGATCGGTAACGCTTCGTTGGTGACGTAGCCCTTGATGGTGTTGCAGCGAATGCCGTCTTTTCGTCCAATCTCTCCAATCTCGGGACGTAACGTCACCCGGCCAAGGGCGGACAGTGGAATCCAGTTGTCTCGGCCCGCCGAAACGAGCGTGGTTGACTGGATGGCTGACACGCTATCACGTCCCGATTGGGGCAGGCGGACGCGAACTGGCATTTCTTCGATCCCTTCCAGGATCGAACCGCCGAGCGTGCCTTCCAGATTCCCTTGCAGTTGCATCGAAACGTCCGACAACGACAGCCCCGCCAGACGGGCCGCGTTTTCATTTGCGTCGATCCACAGTTTTGGTTTCCCCCGCGGCATCGTGACTTGCGTGTGCAACACGCTGGGGTGTTCTTGCAGGACAAGCCGAACCTGCTCGCCAATTTCCTGCAATCGCCGGATGCTGGGCCCGTAAATGCGATATTGAATGGGTGCCGCGATCGGCGGTCCTTGTCCAAATTGCGTCACCACAACCTGTGATTGAGGAAACTGCTGGTCGAGATCCATTTGCAGTTTGCGAATCAATTCTTTGACGTTTTCTTTCGACTTGGTGGTGATGATGCCGTGCGCGTAGTTCGCGGCGCCGTCTTGATTCATCATCAAGTTGTAATAGACCGACGGCGCGCTGCCACCGATCAGCCAATCGACCTTGGCGATTTCATCGCGTTGGCGAATCGCGTTTTCGATTTCATTGGCGACACTCTGCGTGTTTACAAGCGACGACTCGGGTGGCAACCACACTTGGATTTGAAACATGTTGCGGTCGACGCGCGGAAAGAATTGGCTGCCAAGTTGGGTGACCAGAATGAACCCAATAGCGGCCGGCGTCACCGCAATCCCAATGGCCGGCAAGGGATGCTGCAGACCAAATCGCAGCGCACGGCGATAACGATCCGTCAATCGACTGGAGCGAAGTCCATGTCGCAGGATCCCGCCCAGGGTGTGAGGTTCGCT
>CAVQPV010000017.1:0-65491 GCA_963714715.1 Pirellulaceae bacterium
TCCGTCGGAGGCCGTGATTTCTGGTCCGTATCGTCCCGCCAAAGCCGCGATCAAAGTCAAGGCAATCACAAACGAACTGATGATGGCGAAGATCACGCTGCCGCCGATCGAGCCGACAAAGTCGCCAACGTTTCCGGGCAAGAGCACGATGGGTGCGAATGCGAACACTGTTGTCAGCGTGGATGCCAAGAGTGGTCCGAACAGATGTGCCGTGCGGTCTTTGACGGCGTCTTCGGCCGTCAGCCCGCGCTGGCGTGCTTTTTGAATTTCGTCGACCACCACAATGGCGTTGTCAATCAATAAACCGAGCGCGACGATCATGCCAAAGATCGAGATCTGATGCAGAGATCCGCCCGTCAGGAACACGAGGAACAATGTCGCTCCCGAAACCAGCGGGAGTGCGGATCCGACCAACAGTGAACTTCGCCAGCCCATCAATAGAAAAATCACCGCCATGATCACTGCTGCACCGGCAAGCAGATTGACGGTCAGTCCGTACAGTCGCTCGTTGGTATACGTGCTTTGGTTGAACACCGGCTGCAACTGAACGCCGGCGCCGAGTTCTGACCTGTACCGCGAGACCACGGTTTGGGCCGCTTGGTCCCACTGATCAACCCGCTGGTCCGATTTGGTGCGGGCGGCGACGAAAACAGCGCGAGTACCATCGGCGAATGCGAGTTCGTCGGGCGGTTGTTTCCAGTCCCGCCGGACTTCTGCCACATCGACAACGCGGACCACCGACCCCAGTTCGCCTTCGCGGAGCGGAATGTTTTGAATCCGTGAGATCGAATCGAGCGCCCCGGTGACCTCGACCGACAAGTCGGATTGTCGGCCACGCAGTTGACCAGCCGGCTGTTTGGCGTCAGCAGACGCGATTGCACGAGAAACGTCCGTGGCCGAGAGTCCTAAATCGGCGAGCCTTTCGTTGTCGACCGTCACCGTGATCTCTTCCATTGGGTCACCGTAAATGCGAACGATTTCCGTACCGGGAACGTTTCGCAACCGGTCTGCGAATTCTTCGGCGTGCCGTTTCAGCACACCGAGTTGAGGTGGGGAGTCAAACTCCCAAGCAAGTGCGGTGATCAATGTAAACGCGGTTGCACCACGTTGCTCGTCAACAATGGGCGGCAGCGCGCTTCGGGAAGCGGGACGTCCGAGACCTTGTCGCGAATCTTGCTAAAAACAGCTTCGTTTTCACCCGGCTTGATACGATCGACCAATTCGATGGCGATCGTTGCCACGCCGGCACGCGAGGACGATATCAGTTTCTTGATCTCGGGAACTTCTTGTAACGCCTGCTCCAATCTTTCCGTCAACAACGATTCAACTCGCTCAGGGCTGGCTCCGGGATAGCTGGCGATCACCAATGGATTGCGATTCGTGATTCGCGGGTCCTCCAGTCGCGGCAGACCGCTCAGTGCGGAGAGACCCGCGACCAGGATCACGATGATCGAAATCCACAGGAAATGCCCGTTGCGAAAGAAGATCATTCCCATCAATTCGCCGCCTCTTTGACGGTCACCCGCAGATTCGGAACCAGGCGATTGATCCCTGAAATCACAACACGATCACCAGCGGCAACCGCACCGCGTACAAAGACGCGTGTTGTCTCGCTGTGAAGCACTTCCACGTCGCGTCGTTCGAGGACGTGATGCTGGTCGGCTGGCTTGCAGACAAAGATGGACCAAAGACCTCGCGTGCCCTCGGTCAGTGCCGCCATTGGCAACCAGAGACCCACAGCGGGAACTGATTGCGTGATCCTGGCCGTCGCCAATTCACCGCTGCGGAAGCTCCTGCCTGGGTTGGGCAGTGAGATCAACACGTCCACCGTGCGCGTCCGACCGGCAACGTCGCTGCGAATTGCCTTGATTATGCCCGTCGCTTCCGTGTTGGACGCGACGATCGGAATCGAGCTGCCTGGCTTTAGCAACGCGGCTGTTTGGGTATCAACGCCGACACGAAGTTCGGGACGCGTGACTTCCAGCAAGGAGACGATGGGTTGGCCGACGGCGACGACATTGCCCTCATCTACCAGTCGCTCGCCAATACTGCCGGAGAAGGGAGCACGGATCTTCGACTTGTTCAGGTCAACATCGATGCTGGTGATTTCAGCCTCGATCTCCTGGACCACCGCACGTTGCACTTCGATCTTTTCAACACGAGTGCCATTTTCTAAAGCTTCGAGTTCAGCAGAGGCTGCATCTAAATTCGCCTTGGTGGACTCGGCTGCATAAAGGTCCGCTTCATAACGGTCGCGGCTGGCCGCGGCGCGTTGGAGCAGTTGCTCGTTGCGATCGCGGCTCAGTTCGATTCGCTTTAATTCGTAACCCAACCGTTTGACTTCGGCTCGCTGCGCCTTCAAGTCTTCCTGGCGTGGCCCCGCGATCAGTTCCTTCAGCAAAGCGTTCGCGGCGTCCAAACGAGCCACAAGTATGCTGCTGCGCATCCAGTTTGGTTGTGTCCAAATATCCAAGTACTTGCTCTGCCGTCACCGTGTCGCCTTCATCGACCAGCAACTCCGTCACCAGGCCCGCTCTTTCGAAGCTCAAGTCGCTTTCGCGGGCCGCCTCAATCCGGCCTACAAAGCTGACTTGACGATCAAAGCCATGACTGATCTGAACGGTGGTGACTTCGACGGTCAGCAGCCGGGCGGCGTTGTCTGGTGAAGCAGAAACCAATTCAGCGTTGCTGGCAGAATCGGTCAGTTGGTAACCGCCCAGCATCAAGCCGCACGCGACCACCACGGTGGCGGCCAAGGGTCCTGGGCGTTTCAGGATGGCGGTCGTGGCATCGGCGTCCATCCTAAGAATCCCAAACAGTGAATCGCGACAAACGGGCTTCCGGTAACTTGCATTTTGCAAGTGATATTACTTGCATTTTGCAAGCTTTCGGCGTATCGTCAAGTGAGAGCAAGTTTTTTCCCGGAACGAAGTTGTCAATTCTAATGACGAACCCTTCAAAACGCTCGGTTTGTCCAGTGGCTTGTACCCTGGACTTGATCGGTGACCGTTGGACGATGCTGGTCGTGCGGGATCTGTTCGCTGGCAAGGCTCATTTCAAGGAGTTCGCGCAGTCGCCAGAGGGGATCGCCACCAATATCCTCGCCAGTCGTCTAGCCAAGTTGGTGAACGGAGGCATCGCCGAAAAGTATCGATCGCAGGAGTCTCCCGGCCGCGATGGCTATCGATTGACGGACAAGGGTCGCTCTTTGGGGCCGGTCCTGGCGGCGATGGCGGACTGGGGCTTGGAACACATCGAGGGGACCGAGGCGAGGATCCAGGCGAAGATCTAGTCAGCTGGCCAGGGAGCCTGGGAAGCGATGTCGGTGCTGAAGTCGGCGTCAGAGTTTTGGTAGGAAGATGGAGGTAGGAAGATGGAGGTAGGAAGATGGAGGTAGGAAGATGGAGGTAGGAAGATGAAAATTTGCCGGAGGCTGGTGGGATGCCAATTAGCTGCAGCGTTTCCATTGCCAAGCTTTCGCGAGGTCGAGGTTCAGCTTTTGCATCGCGAGTTTTGCAAATCGCTCTTCCTTGATCTGGTTGTTGCTGAGCAAGCCGTCTGCGAATTGAAGGTCGTCAAAGCGATCACTGACGCCCACATCGGACAACTGCTGACGTACTTGCACCTGCATTTTCCTACCTCCATCTTCCTGCCAAATGCTTCCCCTTGTTGCAGGCCACCCTACGTGTCACATCTGACAAACGACTGATGTATTGGAAGAGCATGACCTACGCGATGCGTGGGCTACGCTCGCTGACAAGCGCGTGGACGACTTCCGCTCCATGGCGGTTGCCCATCTTTGCGCGTTACGGACATCAGACGGCCGGTTGTGAGATCGGCGTGCCACGGCGTTCCAAGGCTTGGTTGATCCGACGCAGGGTTGGTTCGTCGAATTCCCAGTCCATCGCGCCCGCGGTCTCTTCGATCTGGTAAGGGCGTTTCGCGCCGCACAGTGCCGCTGTGATGCCGGGTTGATGAACGGTCCAGTTCACAACCAGCTGCGCAACCGTCTTGTTCAGGTCAGCTGCGATCGATCGCAACTCATCGATGAAGTCCTGGTTCTTGTTCCACTCTTCGCCTTGAAACATCGGATATTTGGGGCGACCATCCCCTTCACCAAAGACATGGTTGCGGGCCAACTTGCCAGCCAACAGTCCTTTCAACAGTGGCCAATAAACAATGATCGAGACACCCCGCGCGACGCACCAGGGCACGATGTCCGCTTCGATTTCACGTTGCAGCATGTTATAGGGGGGCTGAACGGCGGCGATCGGGCACTCGGCGTGGAAAGCATTCAGTTGATCGACGTTGCAATTGGAGACACCGATACTGCGAGTCTTGCCGGCATTGAGCAGTGATCGAAATGCCCCGGCGGATTCGGCAAGCGGGATCTTCGGGTCGGGTGCGTGAAGATAGAGCAGTTCGACACGATCGGTTGCCAGACGCTGCAGGCTTTCATCGCACTGGCGTTTGATTGTTTCCGGCCTGGCGTCGAACGCACGCGAGCCGGCTGCGTCCCAGTGAATCCCACTTTTGGTGGCAATCACGATCGAGTCGCGATCTTCGCCGAGTGCCCGACCGATCAGTTTCTCGCTCTGGCCATCACGGCCGTAGCAATAAGCGGTATCAAAGAAATTGATGCCGGAATCGATGGCGGTGCGAAGCGTTTTCAGGCTATCGGTATCGTTCACATCCAGGCTGGTCATACCCGAGATCGGCCAGCAGCCCATCGCGACCGATGAGATCTGGATAGGGGTGTTGCCCAGCTGTCTCCGTCGTCTAATCACGCTGTTTCAAGGTCTGCGGTCGGTTACCAATAAAAAAACACCCCTCACATTGATGGGGTGTTTGTGATCCTAGCGGAGGACACGGGACTCGAACCCGCAGCCCCTTGCGGGGTACCTCAGTTCCAGTGAGGCCGCTCACCAATTCGCTTATCCTCCGGTGGTTTGGCTCGGATTGCCAAAGTGTAGACCCGAGACGTGGCCACGGGTTCACGCGCAACCGACGTCCGACTGACAGGGAAAACTACAGCGTTGTCTTTGCTCCACTGATCAGCTTAATGAATTCGTCGTTGGTCTCGAAGCGGCCGAGTTGCTTGGTCAGCTGCTCCATCGCATCGCAGGGGTGCATGCTGCTGAGCGTACGACGCAGCATCGTGACTGCTTCCAGCGTTTCTTCATCCAGCAGCAATTCTTCGCGGCGTGTCCCACTTTGGCTGATATCGATCGATGGCCAAACGCGGCGATCGGCCAAGCCGTCGATCGAGTACCAATTCCATGTTACCGGTGCCTTTGAATTCTTGGAAATATCGCTTCGTCCATCCGGCTGTTGGTGTCGACCAGGCAAGTGCCGACAATCGTCAGCGAACCGCCTTCTTGGAAAGCCCGTGCGGTGGCGAACAGCTTCTTGGGGATGTCCATCGCTTTGATGTCCAAGCCGCCCGTCATGGTCGCTCCGCCACGGCCGCTGCGTCCGACCCATTTGTTGAAGGCACGAGCCAAACGGGTGATCGAGTCGAGCATCAAGAAGACGTCTTGTCCCATCTCGGCCAGTCGCCGGGCACGGTCGATGACCAATTGGCTGAGTCGGACGTGGCTTTCCACGTCCATATCCAGGCTGCTGGCCACGACTTCGCCGCCCAAAACATTGCGACGCATATCGGTCACTTCTTCGGGACGCTCGTCAATCAGCAGCACGATCAGCTTCAGGTCGGGATGGTTTTGGGCGATCCCGCTGGCGATGTCTTGCAGCATGATCGTCTTGCCGCTTCGCGGCGGTGCGACGATCAGTGATCGCTGGCCTTTGCCCAGCGGAGCAAGCAGGTCGATCACTCGATTGGTGAGTGGTTTTCGCCCGCATTCCAGATTCAACCATTCTTCGGGGTTGATCGGGGTCAGCTGATCAAAGCTTTTGACGTCGGGATATTTTTCGGGCTCAATCCCATCGACGTCGAGGATCTCACGAACCCGAGGGCCTTGCTGGCGCCTGGCTTGCTGGACCATCGCCTTGAGATGAACGCCTTCGCGAAGGCCAAATCGTTCGATCATCGTGCCGGGGACAAACGGGTCACTCCGTTCACGGGAGTAGTTGTTTTCAGGAGCTTCTGAGAAAGCCGTAGCCGTTGGGGTGAAGTTCCAGGATACCTTCGCCCTCTTCCAGCGGAGCATCGTTGGCAACTTCGCCGTTTTCGTTCTCATAGCCGCCTCCGCCGTTTGGGCCGCCGCCACCTCCGCCTCGCCGCGACGACGTCGACGCGACCGCGGCTTACCATTGGCGTTGGTACCTTGCCCAGGACCTCGGCCACGACTCGTCCGTTTCTTTTTAGCCATGTGTCATCCAGAAAGCTGTCAAAGGACGTTGGAGAACCTCACGTATTGGTGCGCCCTGACGGGCTTCCGATGGAATCCACCGGCAGCAGAGCCACGCAAATTGGTTTGGTCCGTCAAGCAGTTTGGTCAGCGTGATTGATAGATACCGCGTGTTGGAAACAGAAAACCGGTTGAGTAAGCGGCGGTAGCGCTCATCTCGAGGGTCAAACAGAATGGAAATTCGTCAGAATGGAAATTCGTGTGGAAGCTGTTAGCAGCAAAAGAGGCCGACTTTTCGGCCAATCCATGGTCGTGTTCTCTGGAACATTTGTGGTGAGGAGGGCTGTGGTAGCACAGCGTGAATCCTCAAAAACGGTTGATCTTGACCGCCCAACTCTTCGGATTCCGAGGAAACTCATCTCGGATAAACCCAGCACCTACTATTTTCGTGCCGGAGAGGGACGCGATCAAGTCGTCCGGGGAGAGGTTCCGGGATTTATTCGCGAACCTTCATTACGTCGGCTGAAATATAACCCCGGCAGTTGATGTCAAGGGTGAAGTGGCGTTTTGCTCACAACCTACCCGGGGGGGTGCGTGATTATTCGGCTGGCGGCAAAGTCGACCCAATTTGTAGGTTCCGATCAAGCCGCACTACCCGCAAAGCCGAATTCCATGGTGTGTAGGTAGAGAGAAGGAACGTTTACCGACCTCATTCACGCAAACGACGACAGGATTGGCTCGATGCGTACCGTAGCCCTAACCATATTGACTATCGCAGCAATGCATGGGTTCGCTCTCAATGACGCAACGGCAGAGATTCCGTGGCAAGAGAACTTGCGAACCGCCCACGCCCAGGCACAAGCCCAAGGGAAGTTGCTGCTGCTCCATTTCTACAGTGACAATTGTGTTTGGTGCGATCGCCTGGAAGCGGGCTCGTTTCAAAACTCCGTCGGTCGCTGCGGCGATCAGCAAAGGTTTTGTGCCGGTCAAAGTTCACGCTGCCAAGAACCCCAAACTGACCGAGATGTTCAAGGTCAGTAAGTATCCGACGGACGTGATCGTGACGACCGACGGAAAAACGCTGGCTCACAAAGTCAGCCCGCAACAGCCGGATCGCTACGTGGCGATGTTGTCCGAGGTTGAGTCGGCTTCCAAGCTGGCTGCCTCGCCGGCATCCACGCAACCGCAAGCCGCAAAGGCGCCAACGGTCGCTGCACCAGCAACGGTCCCCTCGCCAAAGGTTGCTGCCGCACCCGGCGTTCCTTCGTACGCGACACCTGGTCCAACAGCTAACGGCAATGCAGCAACCATGACGGCGCCCCAAGTCGCAGCGGTCAGCCCGCCGCCAGCTCCCGTCAATCCTACGCCCGCGCCCAGCGTTGCTACGTCGACCTCGAAAACCAGCCAGTTCACCATGCCCAGCGGCAAGGAGTCCGGCGGTACCCAGGCACAGATGGCTGCGGCCCGCAGCGAAGGCTTGAGCTTGGCCATGCCCGCACCACAACAAAGAACCGAGCCGCCATCGGAAGCCAAGCCGACACCAGCGACACAGCCAGATCTGGCGATGCAGGGTTATTGTCCAGTGACAGTGATCAAGGAGGATCGTTGGGTCGAAGGAAACCCGAAGCTCGGTGTCATCCACCTCGGAAAACTGTATTTGTTCTCCGATGCTGACAAGATGCAGACCTTCTTGGCAGATCCGGTTCCCTACACTCCGGTGTTGAACGAGATCGATGTGGTGCGATTCTTCGAGGAACGAGTGATTGTGCCGGGCAAACGCGAATGGGGCCTCAAAGATCCGACGTACAACCGGATGTTCTTCTTCGCAGACGAAGCAGCCATGAATCACTTCTGGAATGAATACGAGCGTTACACGGGCGCCGCGATTGAAGTGATGGAAAAAGCAATCAAGGATGCCAACCCCGGCACGTAGCGATTCGCCCAGCGTGGGTGCATATCGCGGTTTGCCAGCGACAACAAAAAGTAGCCGTCACGCTCCGCCGTGACGATGCCCGACCGAGTGGCGAACCATTAGATTTTTTTGTGTCGAACCGATCGCTTGGTCGCGGTCCAGCTACGATCCACCGTGATTTCCCTGGAAAACGCTTCTACCCAGCTCAACGATCCAAGAGGGTTTGTTGAGCTGGTTTCGCATAGGAAGGGCGGATGCCGTTGATGATGGCGAATCCGGCGGTCATCAAGCGCGATCGCGATCGCGATCCACAGCCCCCGTGCAGCTGGCTTACCGAAACGACGCTCCACGACCGAGCATGATCGCAACTGATAAGGTGCCGTCCACGGCCCGACTGCGACCGCAAGTGCTGAAATGGCAAGCACGATCGCCAACGAGCCAACAAGGACTTCGTCGTTACTCAAAGTGCTTCCTTTGAAACTGCTGAGTCAAGAATCGATCGCTTGATCAGGCATCCGTTTGCCGGCGACGGCGACGTATCGCTCGGATTTGCAGACGCGCACTTTCCAGATCCGGACAAATGTCCAAGCACAGTTGGAGTGCTCCGAGTGCCCGATCGGTCTCATCGAGCATCACCCAGCAACGGGCCAAGCCTTGCCAGGCTGGGTAGTGAAATCGGCAAAGCCACAGACAGCTACGATAGGCCGATTCCGCTTGATAGTAATTCTCCAGTCCCTGCCAACAGATTGCCAACTGGTGATGTGCTTCGACGTATTTTGGTGCTTGGTCGACCAAAATCATCGCCGGCGCTAATGCGGCCGCATACTCGCCACCATCGTTCAGGTGCATCACTTTCAGCAGTTGCTGATGATGCAGAGGTGCCGCTTCGCGTACCAACAAGGCGCGAAGGGAATCATCCGAAGCCAATCGGACACCACGGTCGGCGTCCGAAAGTGCACGCCCAAGTGGTTCGATCGATGATCGATTTCCCAGCATGCCCAGCGACAACGCTGCGGCGCGACGTAACTCGATATCCCCCCGCGAAAGCAACGTGGCCAACGTCGCCGGCGAATAGAACTCGTCTACTTTGGCAGCAAAACGAGGAGCATCGGCGGACGTCAAGAAACGTCGATATGCGGAGGCGAGATGAGTGGTGCGAACCAGAGGTGAAGTCACAGTTTCTTCCGTCTTGATGTGCAATCCGCCTTCTCGGACGCGAGCATCCTATGTCGCTCGCAAAATCAGGCAAGCGGCGTCGCGCGAATGAGCAGGTTGACGTTGGTGGTCTTTCAACCGACGTGCGAGTCTAATTACGGGGATTCATGTCTACAAGCGACCAGATTATCTGCCTAGGTTGCCCATTGTTACGCGGTCGGCATGTCGAAGGGTCGCAAGGACTGACCGCGATATCGGAGCGCTCGGACACTTTCGCCGTAGACAGTGATTACACTGGAAACAGACAGAGGAAGACGCTTATGGGTCGCAAAAACCCGTCTTTTGCAGGTTGCCGCGGAAGCCAAACGACTGTCGCCGCGACATTTCGCTCGCCACTGCTGGGTCGTTGCCGCGGCCCTGTTGTTGGCTGGCCAGGCAGTTCCGGCGGCGGGCGACGAATTCAGTCGTGATTCCGCCCTGTATCGGCAATTGTTGACACCGATCACATCGGTGATCGACGGAAAGCCGTTTCGGGATGCTATCCGACGCGTTTCGGAGCAAACGCGACTCAATCTCTGTATCGATCGGCGAGTCGACCCGACGGCACTGGTCCATCCCGGCGAACTCGGCCCGAATGTCTATTCGGCCATCAAGACTATCGCCGCCGAGCGAGACTGTGTCGTCATGCCGGTCGCCGGTGTGCTGCTGGTGGGACGCCCCGCATGGGTCGACGCCACCGCAAGTGTTTTGATCAAGTTGCCAACGCCAAGCGAGCAAGATTCCGTCACCGTCCGCTGGGACGACTTGGCGACACCGGACGAGGCATTGAAGGCGGTTTTGGGTGAAACGCCAGCCGCAAGGTCTCATTTGCCACACGATCTGTGGCCCAAGACAACGTGGCATGGAATTGATCGAAAGATTGCGCTGGCTTTGGTACTCGCGCAGTTTGACCAACGGCCAGCGTCAGGCAGCGCGGATGGAACGAGAGTTATCGACTTTGCGGCCACGGAATTGTCTGGCTCATGCAAGCGTCGTTACCGGGCCGGTAATGATCTCGGGACGATGCGCGAGGTGTTGAATCGAGCGGATCGCAACAGCAAGGTGCGAGCAGTTCGGGATGCATTGGAAGTGCAAGCGACCGCCACGGCGCACCGTTTGGCGACAGATGCTCTGCTTGAACGTATCACTGCCGAGTCACCAGCCAAGTCAGGTGATGACGCAGTTTTCAGCTTGAAACTGAAAGAGCGCGCCGGTGCGGCGATCAACGCATTTGCGACCAAGGCGGGGCGACGGCTGCCTGATTGACCCTCAGGCACGGGAGGCGTGTGAGACGATCGTGGAGTTGGAGGCGCAAGAAAAAAGCTTGCGAGAGCTAGCCGAAATGGTCGCCCGCGAAGCGGATCTCGTGATCAAATGGACGGACGACCAAGTCATCGTTTCGAAAGCCGAGTGATCGTTACTGGCCGGTATCTTTCTGGGATCGACTTTGAGTGATCGTTAGCTTTTGATTGACCGTCTCGATGGGAATCGGTCTCGCTCTCGCCACCCGGCCAACGAATGGTCGCTTCGACAGAAGACACATCTGGTCCCAGCCCAAACGTGGCCACGGATTCACATTGGCTTAGATAACTTCGCGATGGCATCACACGGCGTGTCAATGTGCGGTCGCCGGCCTTGATCGTGATCCGCGCACCGATTCCATCACGATTGCACTCGGTGCCTTGCAGTCGAATCCGCAGCCAGGCATTGCCGAGCGACTGATCGTTGCGGAAGACTTTGGGCGATCCGTTGCTGACGGAAATCACGACATCTTGATCGCCGTCGTTATCGAAGTCCCCGTAGGCTGCGCCGCGGCCGACGATCGGTTCGCAAAAAGACTTCCCGACACATCGCTCGGTGACTTGGATCAGTTCGCTTGGCCCGTCGCGGCCTGCGTTCCAGAACAGCTGGGGTGCTTGTTCGTACTTCTGGGTTCGCTGCGTCTTTGCGATTTCCTCTTCCAGATGGCCGTTGGCTCCCAAAATGTCCAGGCGTCCGTCCAAATCGGCGTCAAAGAAAAACATGCCGAACGTCAGCCCCTGTCGAGTCGGCGGGACCCAGCCCCGTGAACATCGCGGCGTCCACGAATTGGCTTCGATCGGGGCGCGCCATGTACAGCGCACTCGCTTCGTTGGCAAAGTTGCCGATGCCGATCGCGATCGTTCCGTCTTCGCGATAGACGACCGCATCGATCCCCATCGCGCCCCGGGCGTTGCCGCTGCTGCGGTCGTAGGCGATGCCGACCAATTGCCCAACTTCGGAAAACGTACCGTCTTGATTGTTCTGAAACAGGAAATTTCGCACGGTATCGTTGGCCACGACGATGTCGATCCAGCCGTCATCGTTGACATCCACCGGTGCGACTCCCATCGCTTTGCCCAGCGGTACGTTCGTGTCGTCGTTGCGAATTTGGATACCAGCCTCTGCCGAGACGTCCGCGAATTTTCCTTTGCCCTCGTTGTGGTATAGGTACGAAAACGAGCCCGCGAATGCTTTGGGTGGACCGTAGGCACGAGACTCCCCGTCCAGCGTGAACATTTGGCTCAAGTCGATTTCTTTGCTCCAGGTCACATAATTGCCAACGAACAAGTCCAGCAAACCATCGTTGTCGTAGTCAAAGAAGGCACAACTGGTGCCCCAGGCCTGGGCGTCGCCGGCGACCCCGGCGTCGTCCGTTACATCGACGAACTTGCCGTCGTCGTTGCGAAGTAAACGATTCTTCCCCACCGCCGAAAGGAACAGATCGCTGTCGCCGTCGTTGTCATAGTCGCCAACAGCAACGCCCATGCCGTAGATCGTAAAATCGAGACCGGCCTGCTCCGTGACATCCACAAAGGTCATGTCACCGTTGCCGGCGAATAGTCTGCAGGGCGTTTCTTTCTGGTTGGCCTCGTCCCAACTCCAGCGGCTGCAGTTCACAAACAGGATGTCTTGATTGCCGTCACCGTTGTAGTCAAAAACCGCGACGCCACTGCCCATCGTTTCTGGCAACAACTTGTCACCATAGCGGCCCGTTTCATGCTGAAACCTGATCCCCGACTGCTTGGTGACGTCGACCATCGGCAGTTCAGGGATCACGTCTTCATCGGTTTGCCGCACTTCTGGAATCGTCACCTCCTGAACTTCAACTCGCTTTTCCTTGCCCTTGCTGAGATTCAGATAAAGCAAGAGCCCAATGACGGGGATTCCCAGCAGCATCAAGGCAATCAGCGATCCGCGAAACGCTTGACCGATGACGGCGTCGTTTTGGATATCGTCGTCGCGATGTTCATCCGTTTCAGGCGTCGGGCTGGCTGTCATTGAGTGGTCGCAGGGTTGGGAGAGGGTTCGCCATCGGTGCGGGCAGCTGCGTTGCCCGATTCACGTTGCAAATCGTAGATGACGAGTGCTTCGGCCGCATGGTTGCCGGCGGGATACTTGCGGCTGGCGGCAGGAATGGCAACTTCCGCCGCGTTGTCATCCAGTTTGTAACGACTGTGCAATCGCCGATGATGTTGTTCGCGTTCGTCGTCCCCCAGCAGCCCAAAGATCTCGGCCAAGATTCCAATGTGCCGTGACGTTTTCGGAATCAATCTCCAGCACCCGCTCGAATTCCTTTCGAGCTTCGGCGAGCGTTGACTGGTACCCGGCGTTGTCACCCATCACCTCGGAAGCGCCCGGCAACGTCGATCAGCGTCAGCCCCAATTCGTTGCGAACCACGTAGTCGAGTGAGAAATCGAACTTGCGACTTGGAATCTTGGTAGCTCAGCACGCCGCGAAGCGAATCGACCGCTTCGTCCAAATTGCCTTGCTGACGATTGACCACGCCGCTGAGCCAACCATGTGTCCACGATGGCGGCGGCGGATCCATCGAAGCGGCCCTGGCAAGCGACTCGGTCGCGCCGTTCAAGTCACCTTCGGCAAACTGCGCGCGGGCAAGATTCAGTGGACCGTCGAAGCGACCCAACGACTCGACCATTTGAAACGCCTCGGCCGCCTGTCTCAGTTCCGCTTTTCCTTTCAGCAACAGCCCGATCCCGTAATCGTTCCAGCGTTGCCACGTTGGGATCGGGGTCTTGCCTTCGCCGAATCCCGGTTTCGCCGCTAAGTCATTGGCCGATTCACTGCCGATCTTCAGGACAATCCGATCGCTGGCGATTTCGATGATCGGTAGATCATTCGGGTCACCCGGCTCTGCCCAGTTCCAGTGGATCACGCTGCGGATCGCGATCGCGCCGCACATAGTCCAAGTATTCCGTATCAAACTTTCGATACAGCAAACGGGCGGTGATCTCGATCGGCGTGTCGTTGTCTTCCGGAACTGCGCAGCCGATAGTGAATCGTTTGGCCGGCACCGGGCGGAATCTGATGGCTGTACAGCGGCGTGAAGATGTCTTGGGCGTTGCGACGATTGATCCGATTGCCGTTTCGGTCCAGCATGAATGTGTTGACGAAGTGCGACCAGGGATCGACAGCTTCGCGATCATCGCGACCACCGCTTTGGCCGATCATTTCGTCGCCTTGTTTGGCCGTCAGTTCGACCCAGATTTCGTTCGAATCGGTGGTGCCTTGAGTGAAGTGATGCCCCAGCGTCAACGTGCGCAGCACCGTTTCGACCAGATACGTTTCGCCCGCTTTTACCGTGGCGCTATTTTCGTCAAGCGGTGCGATCAGTTTGCCGTCGATCGAACCACCCTCGCGAAGTCCAAACAGGTCCACACGAAGCGAGCCCTCCAGGATCTTGCGATGAGCCTCGATGCCGTCTTCGTCGCCCAGCCAGTGACTGAGCGCCGAGTTCGCGCTGGGAAACGAATGATCGTGAACCGCCAATCGGCCTAACTCGTTGGAATACTTTGCACCGAAGTCGTCACTGGCCTGGTCGGGCATGTGGCAGCGATTGCAGTCATCGTGCGCCATCTGGCGGGTAGTAGAAACTGCGTGCCCCATGCCCGGAGACACCGCTCAGCAGATAGCTGTCGTAATGGTTCTGGCCTCGCAAGAACTCCTTGTAGTTGGTGACTTCGCCCGGCAACGAGACCTTGTGGCACGTTCCACAGAATTCCGCTGTCTTGTGAAATGGCTTTAACATCTCGTGTTTGTGATACGCCGGCTTGGCTTTGACCATCAGCTCGTTCAGCGTTTGCAGCACGGTATTCTTGCTGTAAGCGAACGGATAATGTCTCGGTTCATCGATCGTGTAGTCGGCGTTGCCAACATTGCTGTCGATCGACTGGATCGCATGGCAAACGGTGCACGTCACGCCGGCGTGAGCTGTCGGGTCACCGACGTCGTCGTAGTCCGGGTCATCAAACTTGCCGGCAAAGAACGGGACGGGATCATGGCAACCTGCGCAGCACCGTGACGCTTGCACAGTTCCCGATCGTTCGGCTGCGACCTTTCGCGTTTCACGCACGCTGGCGCGATACGCCGGATTGTTAAAGCTGCTCAACTTGTGAGCACTGTGCAGCCAGTCGTCGTGAATGTCGGCGTGGCATCGCAGGCAATAATCATCATTCATCAGCGTTTGCGGCCGAAATGAATTTGCCGGTCGCCGTCTTGGCAAGTGACGGTTTGAAATACTTGTCGCCCGACGCCGGTGCGATGCCTTCGCTGATTCTCGGATCGGATGCTTGAAAGGCAACCATCGCGGCGACGAAACAGCCGATCGCAATCGCAACTCGACGACCGACATGCCACTTGATTCGCGGTCCGACCAGGCGGTGCAGCCAATAAAGCCAAATCACCGCCAACGGTGCCAACAAATGCAGCCAATAGACGACTCGGCGAATCGTCGGGTCGACAATATGAAACGACCCGACTCGCGATAGCAGAATGCCGCTGACCAGAATCAACAGTGCGACAGCAAACAGCGCATAGCCGATTTTGACGGCACGTCGATTACGCCGGTGGCGGGCTCGCCACATGTGCAGCAGGCCGAATCCGACAACGGGACCAATCAGCAACACGCCGAAAGCCAGATGGCCCAGGAACATCAGCTGATAAAAGTGGCTCTCGTAGACTCGTCCGGTGAAGTACTGCAGCCAGGTGATCGTCGTCAGGTACAGACCGTTGGCGGCCAAAGCACCGAACAGCGTCAGCACGACGTACAAGCACAATGCGCAGCCGAGGCGTGACCGGCAAAACCGGTTTCTTCTTTTGTGGCGGGTGCAGGCGTCGAGGTCATGCGGAGAGCGTTGGAGGAATTGTGGATGCACGTTAAGACGTAGCGAAGACCTGTTTGGTTTGCATGCCAAGTCCTGGCCCACCATCTACGGGGGAAAACCGTCAAAAACAGGCGACAGAAAACGACTTGGCTCGCGATTCTTCACTCCGATACCAGAATGCTCGAAAAGACTGGTGTTCGCTGCAGATGAACTCGGTTTTTTTCGCTCCACCACCCGCGATTCGGCCAGGCTGGCCGAGGTCGGTGGGTACTGTCCCATTTGGCGGTACGGCAGCGGGCCGGTCGTTTGCCCGGCCAGCGTATTCAAGTCGGCGTCTTTGTCCCAGCCAACGCAGTGCAACACAAAGTCTCGCTGCCAGCCCTCTCAGGACGGCGATTCCTGGGAACCGAAAACGTCATCCGCAGCTCATCTCCGGATCTCATCACGACCATTGCGTCGTCCCACTCACGTACCAAATCGTCGCAGTCTCCAAACTGCGTCAAACTGCCTCGCAAGTGGTGGCCAACGCGGCGGCATGGTGACCGTTGGTAGTCGTAGATCTTCCGGTCGTCGCCGACCATCTTTGATCCGCTGTGAGAATCCGTGATAGGCCAACTCGGCCGACAGCAATTCCGCTGATTGTTGCACGAACGGTGCCGGTTCGGTCTGCACCGCAAGCTGAGCATCGTCCCAATAGATCTGC
Organism: Pirellulaceae bacterium; assembly: GCA_963714715.1. Lineage (GTDB taxonomy): Bacteria > Planctomycetota > Planctomycetia > Pirellulales > Pirellulaceae > JBFJVZ01. The sequence continues at coordinate 16,265 of CAVQPV010000017.1, forward strand.
GCCGACGTGCGAATTCGCAAACGTGGATCATTCACATCGATCACATCGGTCACGTCGACGACGATCGTCTTTGTCTTGCCACCGGGAAAGCCCATGAAGGGAATTGCCTTTCGCCATCCGTCTGACCTGTTTCGCATCGGGCACCCAAACGGAGGGAAACTCGATCGGCGGCAACTCTGGGTTTTGGTCAATCTGAATGTTCAGCGACGTGTCTGTTGGCAGGATCCAACCGGTCAGCACCAGGTAGATCGATGTTGTACTTTTCAGGTTTTCTTCCAGGCGAAGTTCACCAAAGTCCAAATCGATCCAGTGGGGCGGGCAAAGCCTTGTCGCAGTCGGCGATCAAATCCCTGCACGAAGTCTCGATCACGTTCCCTCAATTGGTCGGTGACATCACGGCCTTTCGTATCGACCGCTGATATCAGTGGCCGCAGTTGCGAATCACGAAACGCAAAAACAGTCGGCTCGGCGATCTCGGCGGGGCCTACTTTTTCGTTCGTCCAAATCTGCACGTCCGCCGGGTGATCGACTACTGTCAAGCCGACCTTGTCGATATACGCGACTTCCCATAGTTCTTCGGTGATCCGGAATTCGTATCGCCGTCGCCGCGGCTGAACATGATGGCCGTCGACTTTCAGGTATTCCCACGGTCGATCCTTGGCGACGACGCCACGTGCGACTTGCAGGCCCAACGGTGCCGCCCACAAGCAATCGGTCATGAACACAAATTTCTCGCCGTCCCACGCGTACAGGTAAGGGCACGATCCTTTTAACGATTGCTCTTCTTCAACGATCGCGTCGACCGACGGATCGCGAATCGTTTGCGTCAGCCCGTTCGGAAAAATGACTCGCACGGAACCGCCGCTTCGTAACCGTCGATTCCGAAGTGCGTCGCTGGCGTCGTGATGATCTGTGCCCGGTAATGTGGCCCAAAGCGAAGTTCCAGGACCGAACCGATCGCAAAATGATTCACGCGGCCACTGTTGGCGGCGTTGTCGGCGATTCCCTTGAAACGAACGTCCATGTAGTGACCGATGGATTCGGTTTCGTTGATGGCAACTTCGATTTTACCTGCCGTTGACAGCGGCCAAGTCGAGTTTGCCGTCGGAATTGAAATCAGCTGCGTGCAATGGTCCACTCGGAGATTTTGATTGTCTTCAGTTCATGCGGCGAACTGAGCCCCCAGGGACCGATTCGCAAAAGGCGACTGCCAGTTGAATCGCCGGCCACGAGTTCGCTCCAAGAGTCGTTATCCAAGTCAGCGACAGTTGCATTCGGCATCGCGGTCTCTGCTCGTTTCGACGCTTTCGACGGTCCACATCCCTGCGTCGGCTGTTTGCGAGAAAACGAGGCTGCGTCTCCGGCGCTCCCGCGATCACGACGTCCCACGACACATTGCCATCAACGTCGACGATGGCGATGGAAGAGGCTCCGGGCGTCCTGGGGATCTCGTTGATGACGCGGCCACGAAACTGCAGATGCAGCAAGTTCTCCAAAATCCCGACGTTGTCCGCTAGCGTGAAGCGTGACGACGTCCAAGTCCAAGTCGCGATCGATATCGGCAATCGCCATGTCGGCAACCGGATCGCTCGCGTCGAAATCCGCCTCGGTGATCGGTGGCTTCAAAAAACGTGCGGTTGCCTCGATTGACAAAGAGTCTGGATTCCACGATCCGTTGGGTCGCGACGATCAGGTCCAGATCTCCGTCGCCTTCCAAATCGCCGGTCAGGATCTTGATGACACCTTTGACATCGGCAAGCCCGGTCGGTTCGTCAATCGGTCTTCATGCGATCTTCGTTTGCCGTCGCACTGCGACCATCCAGGGCGATCAGCCGCACGCCCTCGTCGCCATACGCGATCAAGCCAGGAAAGGTGTCGTGACGCGACGCCCGTTGAAAAGTCGGGTTTGTCGTACTTCCGTCGAATCGATTTCCGTCTTGACTCGACTTCGATCACTGCTGTCGACCATGAACAGGTCGGCAACGCACAAGCCGGTCGGCTGAATGTCCAGTGAGTTCGCCCGCTTTCGTCCAGTCGCCACATCGTCTTGTTCCACAGTTGGATCTTTGCCGTCGTTCGTGATGGCCGCGAGGTCACTCATCAAATCCAGGTCGAAATCGATCGGTTGAATCGTCCGATTGTCACTGGATTGTTCGAGGCGGACAACGAAAAGAGATCTGCCGCGTCACCTTGCTCGATTGGCTTGACCTCGGATTGCTTCGGCCGACAATCGCCGTAATGTCTCGAAGCTCAATCGATCCAATGGATGCGGTGATGCGCGACGACGATCCGTCTTCAGCATTTCGTTGGGATTCAAAACGTTGAACCAATTGCAGCATCCGGTTGCGGCATCGTCCCCAGTTTTTTGTCTCGATCGCCGAGTTGATTTTGGCTAACCAATTCGTCTGCGGTCAGCTTCCGATCGGTTTGGTTGTTTCGTTCAGCAGCGGGCGAATCGCCTGCGACAGCTTGGCCGTACGCGAGACATATTTCTTGGCCGCCGCTTCTTGGATTCAATATTCAGCTGGGCGGCCCGAACGGCCAGGAACAGATTGTCCTGATGCTGGTCGGAATTGCCCGCTGATCGACTCGGTTGCTTTGCACGAGCAGATCGCGGGGAAGACCATCAATCGGGTCCTGCAGTGTTCGAGGACTTCTGACAGCGGTCCGCTCAGAATGATCGATTGGGCCGACTTTGCCCAGTTCGCCGGCAACGATCCGGTCAGAGCGATCAAAGATGCCACGTCGCAGCGACTTGGTCATCGCGGCCGGCAGCAACCCCGCCTCCTGGAGAGTCGACTCGGGTGCCGAGCCATAAACTCGTGATCAGATCGCCGGACGTTTTTTCGTAGTCAGCGATTCTCGCCGGGCTGAATTGATGGCCTCGGGAAGCCTTTGCCGGGCCGCCTTTTTCTCTTCGTCATTGCGTAAAGCGTTGGTCGCCTCGTCGGCGAGCACATCGACCAGCAGAGTGCGATTGAGATGCGCGGTTCAGTGCAACGGAGGCTATCCTCGGGAAACGTTTTCCAGAGGCTGGCCCAATACTCCTCCGCCGCCTCTGGACTCCATGTTTTCGGTCAGGGCCAGCGCTGTGCGAGTCTGCGACAGATCTTGCTGAAGTTCCGAGCCTTCCGGACCACCGTCGTCGTCGTTGCCACCGCCTCGGACCAGCAAAAAGACGACGATTGCGGTCACGACCAGGATTCCGGCAACAGTAGTTTTCCAGACTTCGACTTGGCCGATTCGTGCTCGCTCACTTTGATTTCCTCGGTAGGCCCCATTGGTCGGTGGCCCATTTGCAAAATCTTCCGTCGGAGCACGCTGCCGACAGGTCCCGTAGTCGACTCGGTTGCGATATCTTGCTCGCTATGAAAGTAACAAAATTCATCGACGCAGCCGACTCTGTTCGCGTTGCCAGTGTCAGATGGTGACCAGCTTGTTCCGCTACAGCTTGGCGGCGATTTCGACTCACTCGCCGATCTGTTGGCCGCAGACGACCCGATTGCCGCGGTCAAGTCGCTGGCCGGCCGAAGCACCGATCCAAATTGATGACTCGATCCGCTGGCTGCCGCCGATTGATGACCAGGAGGTTTGGGCGGCGGGCGTGACTTACAAACGCAGCCAGACGGCGCGGATGGAGGAGTCCGAGGCGGCGGCCTCTTGCTACGACCGAGTCTACAAGGCCGATCGACCCGAGCTTGTTCTTCAAAGCAACGCCGCACCGCGTCAGCGGGCACGGTCAGCCGCTGCGAATCCGTGCCGATGCGTCGTGGAATGTTCCGGAACCGGAAGTCACTTTGGTGCTCAGTCCGACACTGAAGATCGTTGGCTTGACGGTCGGCAACGACATGAGTTCCCGCGATATCGAAGGTGAGAACCCGCTCTACCTGCCGCAAGCAAAATGTTACAACCAATGTGCCGGCTTCGGTCCTTGGATCACGCTGTACGATTCACTGCCGCCGATGGACGAAATCGGCGTCGACTTGAAAATCCGCCGCGGCGATGCAGATCGTTTTTGATCAGCAGACTTCCGCCGGCCAGATGGCCCGAAGCTTCGAGAACTTGGTCGGCTGGCTTGGCCGCGATAACACCTTTCCTGAGGGTGCCTTTTTGATGACGGGAACGGGAATCGTTCCCACGACCGAATTCACACTCCGGCCCGGTGACATCGTCGACATCACCATCGACGGTGTCGGCACGTTATCCAATCCAATCGTCCAAGGCAAAAGGGTAAGTGTGAAAACTTCGTCCACCCACGCCACAGGCCCCATCATGTCGATAGCCATCTCTGCTGTTCGCCCCGTTTTGATCGCCGGCCAATGGCGTGACGCGACACACCGTGACACGTTCCAAGCGACCGATCCGAACAAGAACGAACGGTTGCCCGCTGAGTTTCCGGTCAGCACTTGGGAAGATTGTGATGCGGCGCTCGATGCGGCGGTCGCAGGCGGCTCGCGAATTGCGGCGATTGCCCGCGAGCAAGATTGCCGAGTTCTTGGAAACGTACGCCGATCGGATCGAAGCCGCCAAGGACGAATTGGTCGAAGCCGCCTTTGCCGAAACGGGACTCGCCCGCCGTCCGCGACTCGCCGATGTGGAGTTGCCTCGCACCAGCGACCAGCTGCGCGCCGCCGCCGCAGCTTGTCGAAGCGGCAATTGGGCGCTGCCAACGATCGACACGCAAGCCGGGCATTCGTTCGTGTTACGAGCAACTCGGACCGGTTTGCGTTTTCGGTCCCAATAACTTCCCTTTTGCCTTTGGCAGCGTGTCGGGAGGCGACTTTGCGGCGGCAATCGCCGCGGGCAATCCGGTGATCGGCAAAGCCAATAGCTCGCATCCCGAAACGACGCGTCTGTTTGCTCGCGAGGCAGCCGAGACGCTGACAGGAAACGGGGCTGCCCGCGGCGACGGTTCAGTTGATCTATCGAACCAGTCACGCCGACGGGGAACGATTGGTGTCCGATCCGCGAGTTGGAGCGACCGGCTACACCGGCAGCCGATCCGCGGGACTGAAATTGAAGGCAGCCGCCGACCACGCCGGCAAACCGATCTATCTGGAACTCTCCAGCGTCAATCCGGTCGTCATCACGCCGGCGGCGCTGACCGAACGTTGTGACGAGATCGTCGGCGAGTTTCTGACCAGCGTCTTGATGGGTACCGGGCAATTCTGCACGAATCCCGGTCTGGTGTTGTTGCTCAAAGATCCGGCATCCGAGGCCTTCGTCGCTGCGGTCAAGGAGAAATTTTCGTCGACCGCTGCAGGTACTTTGCTTTCGCCGGGTGTGGCGACAAGGCTGGCCGCCAGTGTCGGAAAACTTTGCGAGTTCGGTGCCGAATTGTTGACCGGCGGCGGTCAGCCCGAGAGTGATCGCTGTGCTTACGCCAATACGCTGTTGCGAGCCACTGGCGAAGCTTTCTTGAAGAACCCCGAAGGCTTTCAGACCGAAGCGTTCGGGAACGCATCGTTGATGGTGGTTGCGGACGATGCGGAACAACTGTGCCAAGTGATCGGACAGCTGGAAGGCAACTTGACCGGTTGTCTGTACAGCGCGAGGGCAGGAGCGACGAAGTCGCTCTGTGAATGCGATCGCGTTTGAATTGACGCCAAAGGTCGGCCGGCTGCTTAAATGACAAGATGCCCACCGGAGTGGCGGTTAGTGCGGCGATGAATCATGGCGGCCCCTATCCTGCGACGGGACATCCGGGATTTACGGCGGTTGGCGTGCCCGGTTCTCTGCTGCGATTCGGCAAGCTGACGTCATACGACAACATCCGCCCCGATCGATTGCCCGACCTGTTGAAAGACAAGAACCCAACGGGCGAGACTTGGCGGTTGGTCGACGGGGCTTGGACACAAGCTGACGTCTGAAAAGTACCATTCTTGTGGGAGTAGAACCTACCGAATTCAGGCAATCCATTACTCACCCGCTGCGGCTTGTTGATTTAGTGAGCCGCGACGCGTGAGCGGCCGGGTCTACCGCATGTTGATTTAGTGAGCCGCGACGCGTGAGCGGCCGGGTCTACCCCTTGTTGATTTAGCCGGGTCTACCGCACTACCCGAGGCCTTACGGCAATGCCATCTACTTTGGCACCAGTTGGGTGGTTCGTCCGATCAGCCGCCGAGCGTTAGCTCCTGGTTCCCGAACTTGGATCTGGGAAACCAAAGTCGATCATTCTCCCCGACCTGATCGCAAGCGGAAACCTCTTTCTCAAACCGAGCCAAACTCATTCCAAATCGCCCCTTTCCCCAAAGCCAGCCAAACTGACAGTCGTTTGTTCAGCTAATTTGTCCAGTATTGGCCATTTGAATCGAGTCGAGTGATAATGGTCAACTCGCCTGACTGAGTCGGGTGATAATCCTAGAATCCGACCAATATCACCCGACTGACCGGGTGATATCTATATTGTCAGGACACGCATCCATGCGTTCCTGACGTCGGATTAACTGGTTCCAGGCCACTGGTCCAGTTGATCCACCCCATGTGAATTAGCTACTCGCATGGCTGACTGCGGCGTTCCCGCCGCGGTGCCGTAGGGCGATGGAGCGGGAGTTCTCGCTTCATCCTTTCACTTGCGCGTTTGCTTCGGCGAACGTGGTATTGTTAGCATCGTCTTGGGCGAGGCAAACGGCTGAGTGCCACGCTTCGGTCGCCTCGCCGCACGGTCCTAACAAACGGATTGAACCGGCGGTCGTGGACCGTGGTAGGATGATGGACGTCCTGAACACGTGAACGTCGGCAGTTGTACTTGCTGTCCATCTGCAAGAATCGCTGGTGTGGAGGAGTATTCTTTCAACCCTAACCTGTCGATTTCCTCGCGTGGAAGCACAAGACCACCGTTGAACGCTGTGTCTACCCACACCATCACGGACGACTTTTCTCCGTCTGGTTCGCTGCCGATTGACACTTCGATCAACGCTCGCAGCTCGTCGTCAACGATTCCTTTCACTGAATCATGACTCCAAGGTGCAGCGCCGCAGCATGGCCCACTCGCAATGTATGTGTCAGACGATCTGGGTACACATCGATTGCCTTGTTTACGGCGTTGTCAAACGTCTCGCCGACGAAGTACTCGCCTGACAGGGGCTCAATACAAACAAATTTCCCATGATCGCTAGCTTCGAGCTTTTCACGAAGATGCTCGTCGTACAACTTCTTGGATTTGATGGCGATCAGTTTGGATTCATCTGATAACATTAGGACGTCCTTTCGGTGGGCGACTCCATTATACGCGAGCCACCGCTGTTGTCACTGTCGACTGCAGAAAACACCGACGAACCAACGGATCGGGATACTAGGGGCCGCATTGCTGCGGACCCCTCCCACACCACCTAGCATGCGGATCCGCACTAGGCGATTCGCCGCTTCGGTGCAAGCTCCTGCCATCTCGCTTCTAGACTGAATAGTCCTTGCCCTGCGAGCCATTCATTCGACAACGAACGTTGCACCGGTGAAGTCATCGACATCCGCCAAGGACCCTTGCGGCTGTTGCCGTAGCTCATCGCTTCATCATGTGGAACACCGAAGCTTTTCAACTTGCGGACTCGGGTGCGTGGTAAGTGCGCAAGACTTCCAGTAACACGCGCGGACTCGTCGCCGAAGCCACTTGTCCAAGTTGGCGCTAAGCCCTTGCGTTGTTCCAAAATGAAGTAATCGATCCAACCTCGAAGATACAGTTTCAACTCACGCAGTCGCGACCACATCGAGATACCCCGGTTACGATTCAGGATTTCCGATGCGCGCTGTTTGAACAAGTTGATCTTCTTTTGACTCACCTGAATTTGTCCGCCGTAGCCGTGGAAGGCGTAGCCAACAAACTCCATGCCATCAGTCCTGCAGACGCGACTCTTCTCGCGGTTGATTTGCAGTTTGAGACGCTCGGTGAGATAACGTTCGACCGAAGCAAACACCCGTCGAGCCGCCAACTCTGATCGTACGAAGATCAAAAAGTCGTCGGCGTAACGGACAAAGCGAAGCCCACCCTCACCTCGTGTTAATTTCTGACGAGCTATTCATCTGGTATGATGACTGCCTTGTTGAAATGACTGTAACGAAACATAGGGGACTTGCACCCCATAAGATCACGCCCATGCTGGGCGTACGTGACGGAGGAAGTTTGAAAGAAGATTTCCCTTTTCAAACTTCCTATACGACCTCATCGCGGGTTTGATCATGCGTAAGGAATTTTACTACGTCGCCGCTTTCCTCGTCGCCATTTGGCTGGTCTACATCGTCGACACCATCATTCCTTATCCACTGACAAGTTGGGGAATACATCCGCGGCGGTTTGTTGGTTTGGTCGGCATTGCCTTGATGCCGTTCTTGCATGCCAACTTCTTTCATATCTTCAGTAACACGATCTCGCTGGCGATGCTGTTGGGTCTGTTGGTCGGATCGCGTGATCGACCCTGGCCAATCGTTGCCGCGCTCGTGCTTGTTGGCGGCGGCCTGCTCTGGGTTGTTGGTCGCGACGCGAATCATGTGGGCGCCAGCGGCCTCGTTTTTGGACTGATCGCTTTTCTGATCGCCAGCGGAATCCTGGAAAAAAAACTGCTGCCGATTGTGATCGCACTGCTGGTCGGATTTCTATTTGGCGGAACGTTGCTGTGGGGGATCGTCCCACGCATTGGCAGCGAGGTCTCCTGGGACGGACACCTGTGCGGCGCTATTGGTGGTGCAGCGATCGCCTACACGCCGCCGCCGTTGACGCAACGGCCAGATTCGGCGTCGCTTTCATCAAGCGGATCGTCGACCCCAACGGACGAACTTTAAGGTTGTCCGTAAATCACGCCACGATTCAGATGGAAGGTTCCCTTGCCATCGATCCCAATGCGTACGTACTTCGCTCGCGTCCCCGCGGGCAAGTCGATCGACCATTCCCCCGGTGTCTCTTTCGCCGTCCAGACCTTGTCGAACTTCTTGCCATCTTGGCTGGTCCAAATCGTCAGACCCTTGGCTCGTTCGTGGAACTGATCTGCGAGTCGGTTCTGCAGCCAAATGTGACTGATCTCAGCTTCTTTGTTCAAACGAATCGTGATCGCCGGGTTGGTAGCATCGTGTGCCGAGTGAAACACAAAGTCGTTGCCATGGCTGGGCAGGTCGGACAAGAACAAGTGGGCATTGTCGTGCCAGTCATCGTTCGTCATCGTGCGGCCCAGTTGGATTGCTGCGTCGCGCGAGATCTCTTGATCGTCACCGTGCTTCCGCAGTTTTGGCTCGGTCTTTGATTTGAGCGAAATCCAACCGCCCTTGCGAACCGCTCCCACCGATTTTTGTCGTTCCAAGTAGGCGACCAAATCCAAGAACTCGATCGGCGCGATTTGTTTGATCAGTCCCTCCGGCATCGAACTCGCCTTCATTTCTTTTCGCAGTTCGATGTCGTCTTGCGGCACGTCGACCTGCTTTCCGTTAGCCACCCCCAGTGACAGCGTGTCGTCAGTTTCTTTCAAAATGAAACCGGTATAGGTATCGCCGTCGATCGTTAAGACCGAGATCGTTTCATAACCTTTGGCGATTTTGTCGTTTGGCATCAGCATGGATGTCAGCATCTCTTCTTTTTTCATGCGCGCTGCGATGTCGGAAAGATCGGGACCGAATTTCTTACCAACATCGCCGATCATGTGACACGCCGAACAGACTTGCTTGAAGACCGCGGCGCCGCGCTGATGTTTGCCGCCTTTCAGCTTCGTCAATTCGCGAATCGCCTTCATTCGTTCGTCCGTCGGGGCGTCGACGTCTTCGGCAAGCTCGATCGGTTTAACCGCTGCACCGCCAGGGCCACTCATCTTTTTGTGCAGCTCGAGATATTTCTTCGCTGCTTCCGTGGAATTGGCAAGCAGAACGTTCGGATCGGCTGACTCCCAATAGGGCTGGAGTGCGTGCAGGGTGTGCTCCAGCGTGTACTCGATCCAGTAATCAAAGTCCTGGTCGACCGCCTGCAACGCGATTTCAACCGCTTCAGGTGATTCGATGAAGCTAACACCACGAATCGCTTCCAACCGCACCCGCGGGTGAGCGTCGGAGATGGCGGCAGCCATGCGGCCTTTGAAATCACGGACTCGGTCGCGCAAGTTGGTGATCGTCTGCACGGCCGCGGCGCGGGCTCGGTATTCGTCACAACCGAGGATCTGGTCGAGCAATTGATCGTCGACGTCGCGGAAGCTTTCCTGAATCCACATCGCTTCACAAAGTTGCCGTGGATCGCTAACCCCTGCTATCCATTTGTCCAGTGCTGCATAGACTTCGTCCTTGTCGCGATCGCGAAGTTCACGGTGCGCTCGGTAACGCGTCCGCAATTCATAGGCGTTCAATTGCTCCAGCAACTGCTGCACGGTCGCGTCGGCTTGTGTGGCCGGCTTCAGCAAGTCCTTGTTCTTGTTGACCAGCCGGTAAAGACGGCCATGGCTGTGGTCGCGATTGGGGTCACGCTGTGAATACTGCATGTGACCGATCAACGGATTGCACCAGTCACCAAACCAAATGGCTCCATCCGGCCCGACTTTCGGATCCACGGGACGAAAGATCATGTCGGTCGACGATAGTAAATCATCGATTCGTTCGCCCTCGTAACCGGCGCCGACCGATTGGTCTCGCAAATTGAATCGCGGCATGCCGTGCATGTTGATCACGCAGGCGTAGATGAACTGGCCTTGCATCTCTTCCGGCAAATGGCGCGACCACAAGAACTCGTTGCCCACGGCCGGCCGCATGCCTTCGTTGTCAAACACGGGCGTTAACGTCTTGCGTTGGTCGACTTCTTTGCCTGCCAACGGGCTGAGCCAATGCTGTTTCGCATTGGTGCCGTCGCCGACGAATGCCATTTCCCCAGGTGTCAAAAACCAGGCACCAAGGATTACCGTAACCGGGCGTCCGATAGTGCTGGAACTTGATCGCATGTGGATCAAACATGTATCCGCCTGATGTACTCTTGTTGCGGAAAGGACCCCACGGTGTTTCCATCGTGGTTGAAAGCGAGACGCCTTCTAGCATGTGCAAGTAACCCCCATGCGACCATTCCCAGGCACCCATGGTGTGGTGCGTATCGTCGGTAGCGATTCCGTCGACGAGCTGCTCGACGAAATCAGCCTTGTCGTCTCCGTCGGTGTCCTTGATGAACAGGATCCGCGGTTCGTCGACAACCAACACGCCGCCGTTCCAGAATTCAAATCCGGTCGGGCAAATCAGTTTGTCGTAAAACGTCTTGCACTCGTCCGCCATGCCATCGTTGTCGGTGTCTTCAAAAATCAGCAGCCGGTCGTTTGGCTTTGCCGCTCCCGGTTGCCACTGCGGGTAGTTGGCCATGCAGGAGACCCACAGGCGGCCTTGGTTGTCGAAGGCAATCTGATTGGGATTGGCGAGTTCCGGAAACTCTCGCTCGGATGCGAACAACTTGACTTCAAAGCCATCCGGGACGGTCATCGTGGCGATCGACTCTTCGGGGGTCAGAAAGCGAAGCTCCTTCGGTTCACGCATCTGGCGAAAGTTATCGTCGCGGGTACCAAACATCGTTTCGGGCGTGAAGACTTCGCCCGTTGCCGAGTCGTTCGGCTGGGCAGGTACATCGCGACCGGCGGCCAGGTCCCAGATATAGCGATCGCGGACGGCGACCATGTTGCGGATCTTGTGGTATTCAGTCGGAAACGTTTCGGTGTCCCAAGTGCGGCGTCCACCGTAGACGTACCAACCGTTCAGCATGCGGTAGTCTTGGAGGTGAAACCAAGCTTTGTCATTCACCCATTTCCGGACTTCCTGGAACGTCGACAAGTCCATGTTGACGGGGTGTTGCTTTGGAAAGAGCGTCGCGTCCAGCAGCGATGCCACCAGTTGATCGCCCCGCTCGTTGATGTGCACGCCGTTGATCGTGAAGTCGTTGCCGTCGTGCACGCTGAACGCCTTTTGGCTTGGCGATAACAAGTCGACGAAGATGTGTCCGTCCTCGGCCGCCAGTTGCTCGATCGCATCGCGATACGCGGCCAGGTTCTTGTTTTCTTCATCGCCGACTGGCTGTAGTGGATCGCCGGTTGGCTCAAAAGCAATCGGGCTGATCAGAACAAACGAAGGCGAATTGCCGGCGAACCGCTCGTTCATCGAGGTGATGTAGGCTCGATAATTGCCGATGAACGCAGCGATCGCTTCAGGGGATCGTCCCGCGAACGATTCATTGAACCCAAAGAAGCACAAGAACAACTCGGGGCTGAAAACCTGCAGCGGATCGTCGATTTTGGTGTAGCTGCTGGGCCGCTGTTGATTGCCAACTTCGTCCGCGGGCCAACCGAAATTGCGAAACACAAGCTCCTTTTCCGGGAAACGCGTGTGCAGCAGCGTCTCGAAGTTCCCGTACAGATTCATCCGTTCCGCCAGCGAGTTGCCGACAGCGGCGATGCGTTGGCCTTTGCGAAGTTGAAGTGGCAACGTGGCTGCATCGGGCCCTGTCGACGTTGGCCAAAAATTCCATTCGGGAGTTCCCGGCGGATCGGGTCTTTGCGGACTCTTGCCCAAGCCGTAATCCTCCGGCTGCATGTCGGCATCTTTCCACCAATCTTTTTCCCGGATGAAACCGTAAAAGGTTGGCTTGTAAGGATCGACGAAAGCGACGTCAGCATCCGCCGGGACTTCGCGGTCGGTTAGGTGATAGGCCGCATTGACGATCAGGCGGCGAAGGTCTTCGCAAAGAAAATCAACCGAGGCACCGCCGGTGGTGCAAAACGATTGACCCTTGGTGCCTGCTGGCGATGTGTAAGGGTGCAGCCACGCAAACGGTTGCATCGGATCGTTCTTGTCGCCATCAATGTTCTTTGATTTCGGGTCAAGCGACTCCGTGACCGCACCGCGCAACAGGATATTGTCTTCCTCGGTTAGATGAATGACGCCGTAGATATCGCTCTGCACAAATATGTCTTTGACGGACGTCAGGATCGGATGATCGGCTTTGCCCGGTTCGATCACGCCGCGGCCACCTTGGATTTTGTGGCTTCCGTGATGATTGACCCATTGTTCGCCCAGGATCTTTCGCCCCCATTCGCCGAAACCGATCTTGTCGCCAAACTTGCCGTTGCCGTTGAAAGCGTGTGTTGACGTCCGGATGCCGATGATCGGTTTTCCGGCGTCCATGAACTTGGTGAGATGAGCGGCCTCGTCGTCGCTGGGCTGCCGAAATCGTGTGCCGATGATCATCAAGTCGGCAGAATCGAGAGCCGCAAGTCCGCGAAGTCCTCGCTGGTTATTCGGGTCGATGTACTTGCCGTCTGCGGACCATGCGAACACGACCGTGCACTTGAAGCCATGCTTTTGGCTCAAGATCTTGGCCAGCATCGGCATCGTTTCTTCGGAGCGATACTCTTCGTCGCCCGCGACCAGCACCACGTGCTTGCCCGCGTCTTCTGTGGGCTGAAGAACCAGTGTCTCTGCGGCGGATGCGATCCCTGCGAACGCAAAAAGACAACAACTGGCGAGACGAGCAAAAGTCTGTACGTATAGCTTCATGAGGATGGGAGATTTGTGAGGTGGGGAATGTGGGAGGTCACCATTGTACACAAAAGCAGCCGTGGTTCTCTGCGAGTCAAAACATCGTCGCCGTCCTCTCCGAGGTCGTGAGTTTTTTGTTGGAGTACAGCCTTTAGGCTGCCGGCATACTCAGCAGGCTAAAGCCTGTACTCCAACAATACCGACCTCGGAGAGGACGGCGACAATGACAATGCCGGCCCGCTACAGATGTCGACCGAAATGCAGCGCGACTGGCAACACCAGCACCCGCGCCAGCGGCAGGCAGATCGCGACCGCGGCAAAGCACCACGGCAGCGTCGCTTGGGGATAAGGAATCAGCAGGTGTAAGGCCAAGGCGATTGCGCAGGTCACCGTCAGCCAGGAGGCGATCATCCAACCGATCGCTTGCGGTGAAACCAATCGGCGCGAGCGAAGCAGCGCGATGCTGATTGCCACACCGATGACTTTGATCACCAACGCACCCGCCGCGACCGCCGGCAGGTAAGTGAGCCAGTACAGTGCTGACTCTCGCGTTCCTTCCCAACTCGTTTGCTGTAAAAACCAGCCGATCACCACGCCAATGGGAATCATGTATCCGAGTGAGAAGATGACAACCACGGTGAAATGAACCCAGGCGCGACCACAGAGCGCCGGCCACATGTAGGCGACACCGCGGCCAATCACAACGACCAACGTTCCCAGAGCAGTCGCCAAGGCGATGCCGAGCCCAGCCGATGGTACACCGCTCGACGCTGCCATCTCGCCCGCCCAACGATTCCAGGTCTCACGGTTTTCGGGAAACAGAGTCCAACCGGCAAAGATCACCAAGCTAAATGAATAGACGGTCATGATGATCGCGGCAATCGTGAACATCCGCGTCCAAGCGATCGCGGCGGTGCCAAGCGGACTTGCTGCCAGATAAGGCGGCAACACGATGTTGCCCTTACTGGTTCGATCCAGCACCAGCGCACTGGCACCAAAACCAAAGTAGCAAAACACGATCACCACACCGATATAGCCACCAACGCTGAACGGGATGAACACCGTGAACAGAATCATTGCGGGGATCACACCGAGAACGGCAAACCAATGGAAAATTTCGCGAGACTTCTGCAGGTCATGCCAAACGAGTGCAGCACGTGGCCCCAGGTGGCGGCGTACTTTCCAGTCGCCCGCGGTTTCGGCCGCCAATGTTCTCGTTCTTCCTTTTTCGGGAATCAGCCCAAAGCTGTTGGTGCGAGCCAGATGGACGGCTCGAACCGACATCCCGACTCCCAGCAGGAACATTCCGAATGTGCCTACGGTCACCAGCGGTTTAAGCCACCAAGTGGAACGGCTGTCACCCTGTTCAAGCTCCACCAACACGCCAACGAATAGCAAATACAACACCAGACCACATACAACAAACGCACCCAGTCGCCACCATCCGTTGGTGAACGGTCTCCACACGAGAACCATCAGCCAAATGCCGACCGTCGAAAAACCAATGGCCGGCCCAAGCAGCCAAGGCCTTGCCTCGCAGACCGACTGCACGGTCAAGGCAAAGACGATCCATAGCGAACTGATCCAAATCGTCTTCAGAGCGACCGGCACGATCGCCAGTTTCCAATCCGCGATCGGCAGTCGCAGCAACCAGTGGATAAAGCCGCTTTCGCACAGCAGCATGTCTCGGTCCGTGCCAAACGCGAACAAGCCGAATGTCCAAACAGTTGCCGGGATCATCGTGAAAAACAGGGCCGTCATCGCGAATCGTTGATCACCGCTCTCCTTCAATGGCCGCCAGTGCATGAGCTGACAAGACTCCGATGGCAACGAGCGCAACGATAAAAATCAGGCTCAAACGATGCTTCTGTAATGCGAAACGAGTCAGTGCGAGTGTTTCAGACATCGGTCGTCACCTCACTTGATGCCGCCGACCGGTCGGTCGCCGAACCCGCTCGCGCGGCGAACCATCGCGACAACGAGATGTCGCGACGCTCGATCACCGCAAGTTCATCGGGCACGAATGCGCTTGCCTGCTGACTCAACCACCGCAGACCATTCGTCGCCGGTCTTTCGCCAACCGAACACACCAGCATGCGTGGGCGGACTGGTCCAGGCTTCGCTGGGCCGGCAAATGATTTCGCTGTAATGTGCTTCCAAGTGTTCCACCGTCAGCGTCTCGATGATTCTTCCTTCGTGCATCAACGCCACCGTGTCACACACGCGATCGACTTCGTCCAACAAGTGACTTGAAAACAGCACCGTGCGGCCATCTTCACTGATCGTGCGAATGATCGCTTCTAAGATGTCGCTGCGAGCAATCGGGTCGAGCCCGCGACTGGGCTCGTCCAGCACCAACAGTTCCGGACGATGGGCAATCGCAGCCAACAAGCCGGCCCGAGCCCGCTGGCCTTTGGAAAGCGAGCGTAGTCGTGTTGCGCGGCTGAGGCCGAACATTTCGCAGAGATCTTTCGCGTAAGCGTCGTCCCAACTCGGATAGATCGCGCGTGTGAAGTCAATCAGTTCTCCGATCCGCATCCAAGTTGGCAGCGAGTCTTCTTCGGTTAAGTAGCCGATCCGCTTTAGAAACACTTCCGGATCAGCGATTGGATCCGAGCCCAGCACTTCAACAGTCCCGTGAAGCGGCCGCAGCAACCCCACGATGTGCCGAATCAAAGTTGTTTTGCCAGCTCCATTCAGGCCGACCAAGCCAAAAATCGAACCAGTCGGGATGGTCAGGCTGGCATCGTCCAAAGCCTTTTGGCCGCGGAAAGTGCGGCTGAGGTTCTTGATTTGAACGGCTGGAGGTTGTGGTGTCACGTCGGTCATGAGCGAGCCTCGCTGCGATCGAGTTGGCTGTCACGTTTTTCCAATTGCTCAACGAGTTCGTCGAGCGGGATGCTCAGCTGGCGAGCTTGGATGAGAAGTTTGTCGACTTCGGGTGCGATCAGCTTGCGCCGCTGGGTCGCCCCGAGCCGTTTTGGCAATTCGGCGACGAACGTGCCCGGTTGTCCGCCTTTTTTCGACCAGTTCTTCGTGTTCCAGTTCACGATAGGCCCGCGCGACCGTATTGGGATTGACCCGTAGGCTTTCGGCCAGCCCGCGAATCGTGGGCAATTCGTCGCCGGCACGCAATTGCCCGGAAACAATACGAAAGCGAATCTGATCCACGATCTGCTGGTAGATCGGAACGCCGTCGGAGGAAATGTGTAAAAGCATGATTGCACCGTTGTATTAATTAAGTGATACAAGGGTGCGAGGCCACTGTCAAGTGTTTTTCTTCTCACCGAACTCGCGGATTGGCGGCAGAGCCGCCAATTCGCCGCGGGGGGAGAACTTGATTGGGCCGGCAGACCTCTGGGCCGGCAGACCTGGGGTTACACCGGCTCTCGCTGACGCCATTGGTCTCTACACAATCCGCGGCGAAGAGGACTCCACAGCGCCAATTCACTCAGCCGACCGGTTCCAAGACCTGGGCGAGACGATGGGTCGGTTTCTAAAAGCCGGCGGCTTTGGTAAATTTGCCGGTCCCGGATGGGTGGCAGAGTGGTCGAATGCACCAGTCTTGAAAACTGGCGTACGTTTGCGCGTACCGTGGGTTCGAATCCCACCCCATCCGCATAGCTGTTTTCGCATCTCCAGTCCTGACAATAGCTTACGTTCAATTCGGGCGTTCAGTTCTGACTCAAGTGTTCTGACTCTGGCCAATGGCATCCTCTTCTCCCGCCACTTGTTCCGGGCTCATGTACATCGGGTTTCCTGTTATCCAATCGCTGCCCGCAAACCGCTCTGCTCGAACGAAATCTTGTGCAAAGATCCAAGGCTGTCTTTCTGTGTCAACGAGGATCTTAGCCGGCCTCAAATTCAGATGGTGCAAATTGCTCTGGTGGGCAACGTCCAACGCTTCGGCGAGTCTGCAAATAATTCTTGCTGTTTCAGCCGGTGAAGGTCTCGTGGAGATGAGTTAGCTGCGCAGATCAGTTCCTTCAACGTATCTGGAGATCAGGAAGATGCATTCTTTCCCGTGACCGGCATCGTGAACGGGGACAACGTGCGGATGGTCGAGCTTGGCGACAACACGAGCCTCGGCCAAATATGCTTCGGCATCTGCGGGTTGGGGGATCAGATTGGTGTGCAGCAGCTTGGCAGTCACGGGGCGATTCAGTTGCTCGTCGTGCGCCAAACAGACAAGACCGAAACCCGTCCCCAAAACCTTTTCGATGCGATAGCGATCAACAAGTCGGGCTTCTTGAGCAGGCACAGCTTCATTGCGTGGCATCGATTTCTTTCGTATCCAGGATTCACGTCAGTGTCTTGATTCTATGATTTCAACGCCATCTTCACTCGTCTCGCCTGATCGCATGGATCGCGATCGGATGCCGATAGGGACATCCTTCGCTGGTTCGCATCTGAGCGGGACATTGAGCCTCTGATTCCAGAAACCATCCCACAGAAAGAAACACTGGCGTTTCTGGTTGCCACGTTGGCGGAACGGTGGAGATGACAATCAACGCACCCATCAGCTTCTTTTCGTCTTCGTCGAGCAAGTAATGACACAGATAATAAGGGCTCACTCATGTCCGGCGTCTGTGCAGCTTCGATCTCTTCCTGAGTTCTCGTGGGAACAGACTGTAACCAATCGGGGGTGTCGATCAGACGCTGTTGCGTTCTCCACTCCGTACCCGTATCGAACTGCACTCGGTTACAATACAGTTCAGCATCTCATCACCTTCTACTGACCGAGGAAATAATGGCAAAGGTCGATCAAGCCGCCCCGAAGAAAGATGAACCCGTGGCGGTACCGAACCACACGGAAAAGATCAAGTCCCAGGTGTTGGAGAAAGTCGGCAGGCCGCCCCGTCTGCATCGTGTGGAGGTGTGTCGGCACCACGACGGCAACTACCGGGTCAACATTTGGGAGCAGCTCGAGCCGATGGGGGACTTCGCTTTATCAATGGGTGTCCACATTCGGTCGTCCTATTATTTGAAGGTATCGGATACAGGTGAGATCATTCGCAGCAACCCGCCGCTGACCAAACTCGGTTTCTCGGCTTGAACTTGCCCACTCTCGTCGTCCTTGGCCTGACCGTCCACCATTCCCTCGCTCTTGTACTTGCACGGCATCTGGACCAATCCGTTCAACAATGGCACAAAGGACGAGGATTTCCACTTGACGGCAGCGGACAAAATCGAAGTCCCCGTGATGCACCGGTCGGGTGCATTGCGTTACGGCACCGGCGATGATTTTCAGATTCTCGCACTGCCTTAGAAGAGTACCGCAGGTGCGTTGTCTTCTTGGTTGTCTCTTTCTTATCTTAATCTAGTGTCAGTCTTCGACTTGCCGTATTTTTTGATGAGATTGCAGCCGGGGGAATTGCTGATGCCATTCTGGCCGTTCAAGAAGTCTGAGCCTGAGCAACTGACGCCAGTCGAGTTGCGGGACAAGCTGATTCAGGCTGCGGCGACCGCATCCAAACGCAAGCTGCATTCACTCTGCGAGCAGTACAAGCAGCAGGTGGCTGACAATGTGGAGTTTCTGGCCAAGGTTCCAGAAGAAACACAATCCAACGAAGCCAGTACCAACCAATATGTTCAGGCACTGATTGCCGTCGTTCAGTGCCTCGTAAATGAATGTCATTCGCCGAAATTGTGGCAACAGATAGCTTCTGAATCTTGCGAGTTCATCCAGTCTCTCTTGGTGGCTTGGTCAGACGATTTCGCCTCAGCCTTCACGTACATCCCTTCCGGCGCTTCATCAACATGCCGAATGATGTTTCTGCCTGCGACGTTCCTCCTGAGTTGATTCTATCGGGCTTGGCCGGGGATCGGTAGAATGTCGAGCGCAACGGCCAAAGGCCCGCACCAAGGCCATCGGTATCAGATCGATGGAACCGAATACAGTTAGAGAGACTGCGAACGTGATTGGGAGAAATGCCATGAGAAAGACTTCTGTTGTACTGACGATGTTGTTTTGGTGCGGCGGGGCCTCGGTGTGTGACTCGGTTCTTGCTGCGGATGTGGCGGAGGACGTTGCCGCAGCCATCGACATGCTCTCCCAGACGGCGGAAACTCAGACTGAACGTGTCATCGAAGCGATGGAACTGATCCAACTTCATCCGAACAAGGAAGCGTTGGCGGCACTGATTCCGTATTTGGATGACTCCGAGCCGACTCGTCGCCGGTCAGCCGTCCATTTCATGCAATCGCTTTCTTGGGATGATGCCAGTCCAGCCTTTCCGGCATTGCGCAAACTGTTGACGCATTCAGAAGCATTGACTCGGGGAATGTCCGGGATGGCTCTAGCCAGTCTCGGTGACGACGAATCGTTCGACGCCATGGTCAAGATGCTCGAAGACGATGATGACCCCTATGCTTGCCGATGCGCAGCGTGGGCATTGGGAGAACTGAAGAATCAGAATGCGGTGGACCATTTGAAAAATGCACTGAGCGACTCACCCGCTCCGGTCAAAGCCAACGCCCACAATGCCATAGAGCGTCTGAGTTTTCGTGAGGAGTTTCAAGACGTGACCGGTCCCGCAAAGTCCGTCTACGAAGGCGTCTGGTTGATATCCGGCTCGAACGCCCTCATGAAGACAAGACTCAATCGGGCAGTTGGCATGATTCGATCGGTTGACGAGTCAGTGCGTAACCCGATCCTTGAAAAGCTCAAGTCCAGCGAGTTGGCGTCGGTGAAGAATTCAGCCGCATTTGCTCTGAGCCAACTCTGAGGGCCGAACTCACGGGTGACTAGCACTAGTTGGTAAAGCCTGGACGTATCGTGATGCCAGTGGCAAAGGTGAGTGACTTCTCTCGATTGAATCGATCGCCAAAACAACCGACGAGATAGGCAGATGCAAATCGGCGCAATGAACCACCCGGCACGTGATCCAATCGGCGAGATCGAATGGATTGCAGAAAACGGTTTCGACTTCGTGGACTTCACGTTGGAGCCACCCGCCGCCGCTCCTGATCAGATTGATGCAAAAGCCATCCGTGCAGCGTTGGATCAGCATGGCCTGGGTGTCGTTGCCCACACGGCCTATTTCCTGCCGCTGGCATCTCCATTTACCAGCTTGCGCAAAGCGTGTTTAGAAGAATTCAGGCTGGCATTACAGGCCGCTAACGGGATCGGGGCAACCGTCATGAACACGCATTTCAACAAACCACCCAAATTCTTTTCGGAGAAACAGATCGTCGATTGGCACGCCGAAGTGCTTGGTCCTCTTTGCGATGATGCAGAGCAAATTGGAGTCACGGTGGTGCTGGAGCAGATACCTTTCGGCGGCAAGAACCAATTGGAAATAATCCTAGACCTTTTTGAGCAGGGTTCCGCTGTTGCGTTTTCACCTGGATAGCGGTCACGCCAAACTGGAGCGTGAATACGACCGCTGGGACGAGTATTTGGATCAACTGGGCGACAAACTGCTGCATGTCCATCTGTCTGAGAATGACGGAACAGCGGACCAGCATCTTTCACTCGGCTCGGCACCACGAAGCAATACGAACTGGCCAAAGCACATTCGCAAACTCAAGGCAACGGGCTATGACGGCACAATCACGCTGGAGGTATTCTCACCAGAGAAAGAGAATCTGCTGTTGAGCCGGGATTTGCTGAGGCGATGGTGGGATGAAGCGTAGCTCGTCAATCCCTCACCGTTGTTTTCACTTTGTCTCAGCTTTCACATAGATCTCATCCGGCGCTTCATCAAAATAAGGAAACAGCGCCGGGCACAGCCAACCTTCTGCATCGGGTTCGTCGCTGGAATACCACCAACCGCCACAATCTTCCCGGACTCGGGTCAGTTTGCCGGAAGCCGGGAAACGGCGCTGCTGAAAAAACAACCGAAATCCATCGAGCATTGGGAATATCAGCGACCAGTTCATCGATCATCTCTGGGACGCCGCTAACGAACGGTTCCTGAAATAGATCAACGGCCTCATCGTCAAATACCCAGTTCGCAACCGACTCCAGCCAGTAGGGAGCAATCACGAGTATCTGGTTTGCCATGTATCTATTCCTCAGAATTGGCTTGGATGTTTGTTGAATAGGTCCCGTTGGGCAACGCCACAACTTCTTGCCTGGTGCATCTTCGTAGGATGGGTCTCCCGACCTTGTCATTACCCACATTTTTTTGATCCTGAAAGGATCACAGACAGTAGCCGTAGGTCGCGTAGCGCACCTACGGACGATGAGCTTTTCCCCGCGTTTTTCGACCCCGGAGGGTGTCGCAGATACCGGACGGACTGGTTCTGCGACGCCCTTCGGGGTCGGTCGTCGGCAGAGAGCCAACGCCAACCGTAGGTGCGCTTCGCGACCTACGGCTACTATCTTGGACCGCTTCGCGGTCCAATAGCGACAAATGAATGTTCGCACGCAAGAAGATGTGGGTAATGACAAGGTCTCCCGACCGTCATCTCCATTGTTGCTGGAAGTCGGGTCAGGAGACCCGACCTACGAAGACGGTTTCACCATGCTCTCTAGTCATACCAATAACAAACAAGCTGCCAAGAATCCTGTTACCCTGTTCCCGAGCATTTTGCGGCCAACCACTATGGACGCTCTTGGTTGCAAAACAGTTTGCCATCAGGTTGATCACGCTCGTGGATTTGATGCTATTTCTGATCGGAAGCCAATGAGTACACGTCTCATATCGAAACTAGAATATTCCTTGTTCAGACATCGCTGCCCCGCTGGAGTCGCCCTGATGCGAATCTTCTCGCCGATTAACCCACTTGGTTGCGTCGCCGTCGCGTTGCTTTTTTCCTTTGGTGCAGCCACCGCGGCTCAACCGCCGGCAGTCCGCCGTACGGCACGTCAGCAGCAAGAGATGCAAAAGCGGGCGCAGCAACAGATCAAGGAGGCAGCCGAAAACCAACCCGTGCTACCAAACGACCCACAATTGCTGAGTCTTCATCGTGAGTTCATTACCAAGGCAGAAAAGCTGGCAACCGAGTACGAACGGAAGAAACAGTTCGATCGCGCCCGCGAGGTCTATGAGTCGCTGGTTCGTCTGGTGCCAAAATATGACAAAGCGGAAGAGGGACTCAAGCGAATTTTGATGACGCAGGCGATGAAGGAGCGGAAACTGACCGAAGTATTGGCGACTCGCGAATGGCAAGACTCCGGAGCGACGATCCAGCAGGGCATGCCCGTCCACTTTGAAGTCAAAGGCACGTGGAAGGTCGTGTATGAAACGGGACCCGAAGGCGTGCGGATTCCAGACGAAATGCGGCCTCGAAACAGCCGCATCCAACTGGGGACCTTGATCGGCGCTATCGTCACGAACCCGGCGGAGTTGACGGATGCAAAACCATTCATCGTTACATCGGGCCAGGATCTTATCGCCGACAAAACGGGGCGATTGTACCTGCGAATGTTTGACGTCGACCCGACCGACAACGAGGGCAAAATATACGTGATGATTCAGAGTACGTTTGCCAATTAGCGGCTCTTGCCGAGTATGACAAGAAAGTGGTACGCATGAGTGTTGGTTACCCCTGGATCTTCATGGTTCCCACGGCGTTAATGATCGTGTTTTGCGTGGCTGCCATGGTCTACGTCGCCACTCGCACCAGCGAGCACAACCGTCCGAAGCGATATGCGATCACGGCGCTCGCGATCATGTTGCTGAGCCAGTTTGTGTTCCCGTTGTTTATGAATTTCGTCCTCTATCGCTACTTCGGTTCCGGTAACGTTGTGCTCGTCAGTGGGGTCTTTAACATCCTGACCACCGGGGCGCTGATGTTGGCGATCGCGTTACTCGTCATCGCCGTCTTCATCGATAGGAAACCGTCGAAGGGGACTGCCCCACGGGACGACTCGGGCGGGACTCCGCTGGCAGATCGACCCAATGACAATCCGTATGCCGCACCGCGACAATGATGTATTCCCTCCTCCACGAATGTTGAAGATCATGAGCAAGAGTGAGTCCCAACCTGGTTTGTTAATCCTGTTGTCGTCGATCGTGTTACTGACGTCGCTACCAGCAGTCAGTCGTGCTGTCGAATCGACCAAGCCAAACATCCTGTGGCTTTCTTGCGAAGACATCAGCCCGCATCTGGGCTGCTACGGCGATCCGCACGCGATCACTCCACATCTGGATCAGTTGGCAACCCAAGGTGTTCGCTACACGCACGCGTTCACAGCAGCCGGCGTCTGCGCACCGTGCCGATCGACGATCATCACCGGCATGTACCAAAACAGCATCGGGACGCATCACATGCGGTGCAAAGCCACGTTGCCGAATTGGTTGAAGCCGTTTCCGATGCTGTTGCGCGAGGCTGGTTACTATTGCACGAATAATAGCAAGACCGATTACCAATTCAGTCAACCGTCGTCCAACCAGATTTGGAATCAGTCCAGCGGCAAGGCACATTGGAAAAACCGCGCTGGCGAGCAACCTTTTTTCGCCGTCTTCAACTTCACCGGTTGCCACGAAAGCGGCATCGCGGGGAAGAGCAAGTACCAGCAAGTCACGGCCAAGCTGAGCAAAGACCAACGACAAGAACCAGACAAGTTGACCACGCTGCCGCCATACTACCCGGATACGCCGGTGACGCGAGAAGATTGGAAACGCAATTATGAACTGATCACGGCGATGGATGCTTGGGCTGGAGACTTGATCGCCGAATTAAAGGCGGCGGGCGAGTACGAAAACACGATCATCTTTTTCTGGTCCGACCATGGTGTTGGACTCCCTCGTGCCAAACGATGGTTGTACGACTCTGGGACGCGGATCCCCATGATTGTGCGGGTGCCCGATCGATTTCGCGTTGCCGGACAGGGCACACCGGCAACCGTTGACGGGCAACTGATCAACTCGACCGATTTTGGACCAACCGTGCTGAATCTCTCTGGCATCGCTGTTCCCGACTACGTCCAAGGTCGAGCCTTTCTGGGGCCAAACCTGACGCCGCCACGCAAATACGCCTACGGTGCCCGCGATCGCATGGACGAACGTTACGACATCATTCGCAGTGTGCGCGATGCCAGGTTCCGATACGTACGTAACTTCGAGCCACTGAAGCCTTATTACCAATACATGAATACGCCGGAGCAGGGCGCGACGATGCGGGAGATTCGGCGTGCCGAGACAAGCGGCAACTTGACTGCCACGATGTCCCTGTTCAGCGCGGCGGTGAAGCCGGCCGAAGAGTTGTACGATTTGCACAACGACCCGCATGAAATCAATAATTTGGCGACGGTCGATCGTTACCAAGAGAAGCTCGCCGAGATGCGAGCGGCGCTCAAGGATTGGCAGAATGCGGTCGGCGATATCGGCTTGATTCCGGAGGCGGAGATCGAGATTCAAGAAGCGGCCGCCGGATCTCGCTACGCAATTCTGAATCGCGATGGCGGAACCGCGTCACTGGGGCGATTGGTCGATATCGCCACCAAAGCATCTGCGGGACCCGATTCCTTGGATGCGTTGATCGACGCACTGTCCGATCCGGATCCGTCGGTTCGCTACTGGGGTGCAACGGGCATCGGAAACATCGCTGCGGACGCAGCCAAGGCGCGACCTGCCGTGCTTTCCGCGCTCGAAGATTCCTCGCCCAGCGTTCGCATCGCAGCGGCGCGAGCGATTGCCCGATTGGGGAGTTCGGAGCGGGCACTTCCGGTTCTGATCCAGGAACTGGAGAGCGAACATCAGTGGGGACGGCTGGCGGCGGCCATCGTTTTGGACGAAATGGATGAGGACGCCAAACCAGCTGTGGACTCGCTACGTAAGGCTCTGAAAAACCAGCCCAACAAATACATCGTTCGGGTCGCCAATCGCGCTTTGAACGAAATGCTGGGCACCAATCAATCGGTCCCCTGACAGACGACGTTCGTCAAATTGTGTTGGCAGCGGTGCTGCGGCCAGTTTGTTTCCTAAACCGATTTTCTACACAAGCCATGCGAAATTCAAATTCGATCAATCCTCTGGCGATTCTTTGTACCTGCGTCTCGGTCTTCATCGGCGGGTGCGGCGCACAGGTTGGCTCGAGCAACCGTCCCGGGCCCGTCGACCCTGACGCGCCTACCGAATTTACCGTGACCGACTCGGGATTGAAGTACCGGATCCTACGCAAATCAGGCGGGCGTAAGCCGGCGGCGACGGATCGTGTCACGGTCCATTACTCCGGTTGGCTCGATGATACATCGGAGTTTGATAGCTCGTACGGTCGCGGCAATGCTGCATCTCTACCGCTCGATCAAGTCGTTGAAGGATGGCGAGAAGGCATGCAGTTGGTTGGGGAAGGCGGTATGATCGAATTGGAAATCCCATCAGAATTAGGCTACGGTGCCGCGGGACGTCCGCCCAAGATACCGCCGAACGCGACGTTGCATTTCAAGGTCGAACTGTTCGAGATTGAGTAGGCGAACCGATGCGCATCTCGATTGTCAACTGATGAAGTTCTTGACCGACGCAGGTGGCAGGCTCATTACTGACCAACTATCGAGCGGACGGTTCCAAATTGAGTTGATTTACAATGGGATTGGTCATCTGCGGATGGCTTGCTAACGCGGACAAAGCAAGCCTTGATGCGTTTGGGTGTCGCAGTAACCAGGCAAGACGGCGGCACCATTTCTGCCGTCGATACACCAATTGTTCCCATGTTTGTTGCCACACACGAGCTGCTTGGATCGCATCGCTGGTAACGGCCAACACAGCTGACCTGCCGACGCAGTCTCCACTCCCGAGGGCCCATGTCATGCCTTCGCCGGTAAATGGTTCAACGTAACCGGCGGCATCACCCACGACCAGAACACGGTTGTGAGCCACACAATTGGTCACGCGACTTAATGCTGGAGTTCCCATCCATCGCGACGGAGCAAGCTTCAGCTCTGGAAATCCGGCTTCGCGACGGATCGAATCGAAGGCCAGTGCTGGAGAACCTTGACTCTTCAAAAACGACGAGTCGACCGCCGCCGCAATGTTGAGACGCCCATTTTCGACGTGCACGAGCCCTGCATAGCCAGAACGACCGACAGCCATGTGGATTGTACCTGAACGCAACCAGGTCGCGTCGCAGTCATCAATCGTGGTTCCGATACCGACTCTGGATTGCGGCGAAATCTTCTCGCTGAACTCTGCTAATTGTCGCAAGCTTGGGTGCCCAAGCCCATCCGCTGCGATCACGACTCTTGCTTTGACGTCGATATGGCGGTCCCGACACCGCGACGGGGACGCGTCGTTTGTGCTTGCCAACCGCACCATGCGATATTCAGTCTCTTGCACACTTGGTAAGACTTTGGCATTCGCTTGCGCGAGGAATGTTACTCCGGCTTCGATGGCAGCTTGGATCAGAGCCGAATCGAAGCGAGAGCGTGATAGTGCAACTCCCTCAGGTATCCCTCTTTCCAACTGGCGGTCATGCCCTCGAAGCCAAAAGCGGTTGATTGGTTCACCGCCACAATCGTGGACGATATGTGCGAGACCGGCGGACTGGAGTACTGAAATGGCACGATGGTTGAGACAAGCGCCGCAGACCTTCGATCTCGGAAACGACTTGCGTTCGACAACAAGAGTCGATAGTCCCAGTTGAGCGGTTCGTCGCGCGGCCAGCGCCGGCCGGACCACCGCCAATCACAACACAGTCCCAAACGCCTGCGGCCGCAGACAACGTGCTTGTTGATTCAACTTGCGTCATGGCTTCGTCCATGAAATCAGAAATCGTTGCATTTGCGGTCCCCATAGCAACCGGTAAAAAAGGGCCAGAACACTTATGGGTACGGCGACATGCAACCACGGAGAAGATGGGGTTTTAAGCAATGGCATTTTGGACGCAGCGTGCGCGAGGCTTCAAAGCTTTCGCCGTCAAAACTATCCGTTCCCTGCGTGACTCGATCATAGATCGAGCAGAGATTCAGAAGCAATGCCCGTGCCAAAACCCCTGCAGTCCACCGATTCGATCTGCAAGCTGCCACCATTTTCTTCCTCGAGGTCGCGGAGCGGTAGGCGATCGGTGGGTTGAGTGCAGAATTTCCATTATCGCGCAAACGCGCTTTCCTTGTCGCAACTCTATGGTAGAAACAGAGGAACCACCAACACGGAGGCTTGACCGTGGAATTCAGTGAACGTCAAATCGAACTGGCCAAACAACTCAAAGATCTTGGGCTCCCCTGGACGCCGGCGCTCGGACACTACGTTTACGACGTCAGTGGTCGTGTTCAGCTTTCGTCACCGTTTCAAGATCACGTCTTTTTTATTCTCGATTACGACCGTTTCGTCGATCAGCTGGGAGGGATCAAGCAACTCAAAGAGTCGATGATTTGGATGCCTCTCTGGCGCGATGCACGGGAGATTCTTCGATCGATGGGTGTCGAGGACGATGAAGTCGAATTGGAAATTGTCCGTAAAAGCGGGATTGCTAAGGGGACCGAGCTGCTCGCATTGTACGAGATGATCGCCCAGCAACTGAGTGACACGAAGCTTCAAGCGATTTATCAGCACTCCTGAGCGGACGCTGCCCGCCGGCAGTGCCAAGAGGCTCCGGTGTCATCGCTCTGGCTGCGTTGTCGCGCTTCGGCAAATGGCCTGAAATCAAACCATGGCCGCAGCCAAGGGGCTCGGTTTCCCGCTTAGCCAATCTCGGCGACTTGGCACGTTGTTCTGAGGGCTTTGCCCATTTAAGCTCGCCCAGCCCGGCAGTCGTCCAAAATGACGGGTCGGTACTCGACGCCTGTGTTGAGCGGACTTCGATACACAGCTGACTTTTTTCGTTTATCGAGATCGGTTCAAGAGAGGGTCAGACCCGGGTCAGACCCCTTTTTAAAACACGTTCTTACAACCGATCGATCCATTCTTCGCTGCCGAGCACTTGGCTGATGAACATCTGTTGCGCGACGAGGATCGACTTTTGAAGTTCTTCGGCGGTTGCCGAACCCGCCTCGTTTTGTACGTCCAGTGTGCCGGTCGCGTCGTTCAGGAATTCCACCTTGTAGCCGTGGTGAAACGCTTGTCGCGCCGTTGTGTCACAGCACATGTGGGTCATGTAGCCGGCGATACAAATCGTCTCCACTCCGTTCGCTTCTAACCATTCGTCCAGCTTCGTGCCAGTGAACGATCCCGGCAATTGCTTGTCGATCAAAATATCGCGAGGCCGCTTTTCTACTTCGGGGTGCAGTTGCCAGGCGTCTGAGTTGAGCCGAAAGATCGGCGATTCCGGATCGGCTTGGTGATGACGAACCACGGCGGTCGGAATACCGGCCTTGGCGGCTTCGTCCATCACGCGGAGGATTTTATCGAGATGTCCAGCCGGGTGCGTGATCGGCAGAGCGCCGTCGAAGTATTCCTGTTGGACGTCGATGACCAAGAGTGCTCGTTTCATAACATCAATTCCAAAAAACAACTCGCCGGCGAAATGCCCTGGCATCCAGTGGCCACGGACCCTTGGAAATGGTAGCAGAGGATCGGATAGGCGTCATGACTCGGATCACCACTCAGGCTCTGCGGTTCCGCCTGAACGACCTTGCAATCTAACTTGAAGTGCTTGATACTGCCGCGGTCGGCTTGACGGATGGGGGCTTCTTCCAGTCGAGCCGCACTTCCTTAACGGGGGCGGCCATTCTGATGAGTTTGATTGAGGGCATCCAGGAGAACGAGACCCAAGATGGTCTTGTTCGTGTCCGGCAAAGCCTTGAACACTCCCAGTCTCGGGCGAAACTGGGTAGCTGGGATTACGATCCTGTCCGCCACGAAGGCTGGTGGTCAAACCAGATGTATGTGCTGTTCGACCGCGATCCGCACTTGGGAACTCCGACGCTGGAGGAGTTCCTTGATCTGATTCATCCCGATGACCACCAGCTGGTCGTTGCCAACCAACCGGAGCTGAAACCAGGTCAATCGCGGACGGTTCAGTTTCGTAGCAATCCGAAGTTCGGTCCCATTCGATACTTTGTGGAAATCATCGATTGCCTCGTCAGAGACGGACGAAAGATTCTTGCCGGGACGACTCAGGATGTCACCGCGCACAAACGGGCCGAACAAGAGATCCGCGAATTCGAACTGGCCGTCGAAAACGCCATGCAGGGCATTTCGCGTTTGGATTGCGAAGGCCGATTTGTGATCGTCAAGCCCGAATACGCCAGCATGTTGGGCTACGAACCGGACGAGCTAATTGGCCAATCTTGGAAACTGACAGTGCCGGTCGAAGATCTTGAGATTGCCCTGGAGGGTTACCTGGAGATGTTGCGATCTGGACGTGCGGAACGAGAATGCCGTGCCCTCCGCAAGGACGGATCCGTTTTTTACAAGCAGCTTCTGTTGGTGAAAACGTTTGACGACCAAGGCCGACACGACGGCCATTACTGTTTTATGCGTGATATCACGGAGCGAAAAAACGCGGAACTGTCGTTGTTGGATAGCCGTCAGGAAATCGCCGAACAATTTGCCGAAGTCGAATCCCTGTATCGCACGGCGCCGGTTGGCCTGTGTCTGTTGGACACGGATATGCGTTACGTCCGCATCAACGAACGATTGGCGTCGCTAAACGGTTACACGGCCCAAGAACATATCGGCAGACACCTCCGTGACATATTGCCTGAGATCGCAGACCTTGTTGAGTCGGTTTGTCAGCGTGTGATCCAGTCGGGTGAACCAGAACTGGACGTCGATATCGAGAGAGCCAGTCGCGACAAGCCGGATGAAACGCGAAACTACTTGGTCAGCTACCATCCGCTGAAGGATTCCGCGGGAGCGGTGGTCGCCATCAGTGCGGTCGTGCAGGATGTCACGGCCAGGCGGCGTGCGGCCTACGATCTGATGTTGCGACAAGAAGCGATTGCCAAATCGGTCACGCCGACGGCTTTCGGCGATGAACAGTTCTGCATCAGTTATGTGAATCAGGCGTTTCTTGATTTGTTTGGTTTGGAGTCCCCCGATCAGGTCCTCGGGAAGCCGAACTCCGTATTTGACGCACAGCCGATTTCGATCAGCGAGATCAATGAGGCGATGCTGAAGTACGGGCGCTGGGCCGGTGAGACGTCGTCACAAAAAACCGACGGCACACCGATTGACTTGGTGCTGAACGCTGCTTTGATCCGCGATGACTCTGGAAAGCCAATCAGTTCCATTGTGACGTTCTGGGACATCACGGATCGAAAACTCGTTCAAGCCTCGTTACGTGAAAGCGAATACTCGCTTGCTCGGGCTCAACAAATTGCCCGCATGGGGAATTGGCAATTTGATTTGGCAACGGGTGACTTGTCCGGATCAGCCGAAACGTATCGAATCGCTGGTTTATCGCGGCAGGCGACGACGCCATCCTTCGCCCAGTTTCTCGTCGAACATGTTCACCCCGAGGATCGGACATCAATCATCGAGTCTTATCGAGAAGGCGTGAAAACGGGAAAGCTGAATCCGTTGGACTTCCGTCTTCTCCGCTTGTCCAACAACGAAGTGCGGCACGTTCGCGTTGACGCAGAGATGGTCAGCGACGACAGCGGGCGACCGACGAAGATCATTGGGACCCTGCAGGATGTCACCCGACAGAAACAGGTCGAGTTCGCGTTGCGTGAAAGCGAGGAGAAGTTCCGCGTATTAACGGAGCGAAGTCCGGCGATCATCTTGATTGCTCGCGCGGGGCGAATTGTCTATTGCAATCCAACACTCTCGGCGACGACTGGCTATTCGATGGAAGAACTGCAACAGTTGTCTTTTCTGGATATCGTTCATCCCGAGTACAGAAACTTCGTCACGCAGCAACAACGACGGCTTGCCGGAGAGAAGGTGACACGCCGCTATGAAATCAAGATCGTTACCAAATACGGTCAAGGGCGGTGGCTTGATTTGTCCACGCAGTTGATCGATTTTGAAGGCGCGGCCGCGGTGCTGGTGACGTGCGTTGATATCTCAGAACGCAAGTCGGCCGAGGAACAAATCTGGGAGATGGATGCGCAGTTGGCCCACGTGTCTCGGCTCTCGATGATGGGCGAAATGGTGGCGGGCATTGCTCATGAAATCAATCAGCCGCTGTCGGCGATCGCCAATTATGCCGCCGCCTGCAAGAACACCATCAGCGCCACCGGCTATCCATACGATGTTCCCATTGAAAAATGGTTGCAGGCGATTGATCAGCAGGCAGTTCGATGTGGCGACATCATTCGCCGCCTGCGCACTTTCGTGAAGAAGGAAGATAACGAGCGGACTCACGTCGACCTTAACGTGGCTGTGACGGATTCCGTTGCGCTGATTAGTAGCGATTTGCGGCAGGAATCAGTGATCAATTGCCGTCTTCCTGAGGTGGGTCCCGTTGTTCACGCGACTCATGTTCAAATCCAACAGGTGCTCGTCAACCTGTTGCGAAACGCATGTGATGCAACCAAAGGGCAATCAAGTCCAGAGGTTGTGGTTACCGTCCACCAGAGAGACGGGTCTGCGTGTGTCATCGTCCAGGACAACGGACCCGGAGTCGAGCAATCCGAGCGGCACAAACTCTTTGACGCGTTCTACACCACAAAGCCCAGTGGGATGGGAATGGGATTGGCCATCAGTAAATCGATTATGGAAATACTCGATGGTAGCCTAAGATTTGAACCGGCGATTCCCAGCGGAGCGAGATTCCTGGTGCAGCTTCCCATTCATCAAGTAGACGAAGAAGCATCCTAGATGTTAACTGAAAAAACCGTCTTTGTGGTCGACGATGATGTCGCTGCGGCAGCATCCGTAGCGGCGCTGATGATGTCGATCGGGCTGTCGGTTGAAACGTTTGGGTCGGCAGAAGAATTCTTGGGCGCCTTTACAGGTGACCGTGATGGTTGCCTGGTTCTTGATGTTCGGCTCGGAGGCATGGATGGTCTGGAACTGCAGAAACGGCTGGCTGCAAAAGGCTGCCAATTGCCGGTCATCGTGATCAGCGGACATGCTGATCGAGAGCTGACCGAAAAGGCGCTTGGAAATGGAGCGATCGCCTGCTTCGAGAAGCCGTTCGAGGGTCACGAATTGTGCCGCACCGTCCAATCGGTCCTCGCCAAAAATTGAGCGGTCGTTCGTTGTCCGTTCGTGTTGGCTTCAACGTTTGGGTGGGATATTCAGTTCAAGCCACTCCTGCGCAGTCTCAGCGGGCCGATTTCCCGTTGCCAGGGAGGTTAGTTTTTTTTGCGCCTGCTTGATCCGGCGCTGAACCAGGCGACTTTCAATCCGCTCATCCTCTTGCATTCCCAGCTTTCTTAGCATCTCGCGGACTCCGGTTCCCGCAAACAACTGCATCAGTCCGTCATCCAGTGAGACGTGATAGGTGACACGGCAGCGGCAGGGTAGGTCATCGGCAAAACCTGCAAGCACACGCTCATCTTCCGATACCAGCGGATGACGTTCGACCACGATCAGGTCAATGACGGTGTTTTCGTCGACGTTGAAGTTCGCGGCAATGGATGGTGAAAGATCGGCCGCGCGGACCACGAGTGCCGGCACCTCTCCCTCGTAGCTTTCCAGCATCGTCTCCAGCTCCGCTTGGACATTGGGAAAGTGAGCGATCAGCAAAATCGCGACGCTGCGCGAATTTGATTTGCTCAGCAAGTCCTGCCGTACACCGTTGTACTTTGCCTCGTCCGTCAGCCAAACCATATCAGGATCAATTTCAACATTGGACGGCGGCGATTTAGCAAACAGAAAACTCAGCCAGCCCATCGCACTACTCCTTTGTCGTGGAGGATGTTGGCTCAGAGTATAACAGCAATGATCGTCGCCGGATGGGAGTCAGACCTGCGGCCGCAGCATGTGCGAGGTCGGAGACCCGCGCACAGCGCGTATAACTAACGCTCGGCGCAGGTCTCTGACCTCGCCGTCATCCGTTGACCGCTAGGTCTCCAATGATCGCAGCCGGCTGGGAGTGAGACCTGCGGTCGTAAGATGTGCGGGGTCGGAGACCCGCGCACACGCGACATGTGCGAGGTCGGAGACCCGCGCACGGCGCGTATAACTAACGCTCGGCGCAGGTCTCTGACCTCGCCGTCATCCGTTGACCGCTAGGTCTCCAATGATCGCAGCCGGCTGGGAGTGAGACCTGCGGTCGTAAGATGTGCGGGGTCGGAGACCCGCACAGCGCGCATGTGCGAGGTCGGAGACCCGCGCACACGCGCGTATAACTAACGCTCGGCGCAGGTCTCTGACCTCGCCGTCATCCGTTGACCGCTAGGTCTCCAATGATCGCAGCCGGCTAGGAGTGAGACCTCCGGTCGTAAGATGTGCGGGGTCGGAGACTCGCGCACAGCGCATTGTTGCTTAAAATCCCGTGGACCGAGCAATGATCTCCAACCCCGTCGCGGTCACTTGCCGTCGCCAACGTTCACTCTGCGGGCAGAAGCATTCCAGCAGTTCTCGCTTCGCCTGTTTGTAGATTCGATCCGTTGGCGAGTTGTAAAGATGCACTTGGTTCTCACGCCGCAGCGCCGCCAAGACCCGTAACGGACTGTAGGTGCCGAACTCCGCCGTCACGAATCGGTAGTTGCGATCTTTGAACCGGCTCCGCAGCCACGTCCCCATGGCACCCGCAGCAACATACGCGAACCCGCCACCGCCGGCGAGCGGTTCGACCCGAGTGCTGTCAAAAGTCGCGCGGTACCAATCGCAATCCGGGTCGGCCTGCGGCTGAACCAGCAACAATCGGTAGTCCGCAAACTTTCCTAAGCCACTGTGGAAGTCGACGTGGACAATGTTGCGGGCCTCACCAACCCATTCCGCGATGTTGGCTTGCACGACGCGCGTCGCCTCGCAGGGCCCATGTCCACCAAAGAACAAGCCCTTGGGGTAATCGTATTGTCCGCTGGCGACCGCTTCCTTGATTGCCGGTAGCCCAAAGCGAAAAACGTTCCAGGTCGCCGCAAGCTTGAAGGTGTCGAATCGCCGCGCCGGCCGCTGCGGATTCAGCAGTTGATCAAATTGACCGTAGTGCGCGGGTGATCCTTGGTAGCGGGAGTCGCTGTCGTGAAAGTTGCGATTCAAGTCGACGTTGTCTTCGTTGCATCGCCGCAGATTCGCGAACCCAACAGGATTGATTGCGTGAATCAATACGATTCGCAGCCTCTCGCTCTCCAGGGCGTCTTGGATGCCGTCCAACCAAGCCAACTGAATCGCAGATCCAAAAAAACCCTCCACGCCATGAACGCCCGAGGAAAGCACCACTGCGCTTTCTGCGTCAGCTTGTCCGAGCGTGGCTACATCGATCGTTAGATTTTGGTTGCCCTTGATGGCGTACCAGGAAAGCACCCCCAGTTGTCGCGCGCTTTCACGGAATCTGTCGCGCGCTTCTGCATAGCTTGCGGAAAAATATTTTGCGTTCACGCGTTCACTTGCGGGCTTGAAGCACCGTCCACAGCAGATAACGCCATGGGCAGTCGACGACGTGGAAGCCGGCTTCGCTCAACCAACGCATTTGGTCGCCGAGGATGTCGTGATGATCGTGCTGGCGCTGGTGTTGCATCCACATTTCCCACTCTTCGGCTGTGGAACCGGCCTGCTTGGAGACGCGATTCCAATTCTCAATGTGGCGTTGATACAAATCGTCCGTCGCGCCGGCATGTTGATCGCAATACGCGAAGACTCCGCCCGGTCGAAGCCAGCGGTAGATGCAACCGAACAGCCGCTGTTTTTCCTCCGCTGTCAAATGATGAACGGAAATGCTGCTCGCGACCAAATCAAACGCATCTGCCGCGTAGTCAAGATTGCGAAAGTCCTGTTGTTGATAAGTCACACGATCCTCGCCCAACCGAGATCGACATGCGTCCAGTGAATCAGCGGAAACATCAACCGCGGTGATGATGGCGTCGGGATAACGCTCGGCCAACAGCCCGGTCAAGTTGCCGGTTCCCGTGCCAAGTTCAAGAATAGACTCCACTTGCATGTTTGCCGGCAGGTAATCCAACAACGCCCAAAGCATCTCGCGGTAGCGAGGGAAACAACGCTCGATCGTTGAGGTGTAGTCGTCCGTCAGCGAATCAAAAAAGCGTCCAACCGATCTGTCTTCGTCACTCACAGGTTTACCCTCTTGCAGGAAAGCCACAGGAACGAAATACCTCGATCCGTCAGGTTCACAATTGGCCGCGAAGCCAATCGGCAAGATCTCTCAAGTCGGTAGCATCCATCTCCAACACCAATTCTTGTCGATGCACCGTGTGAACGGCCAACACGTAATCGGCATGGAAGACAATGCTGTCGCCCTGGTTAATCTCATGCAAGCGTGACTCAACCAGTGGATTGTCGACGGTTCCCTCGAACCAATCGCCATCGCGAGCTGTAATCTGCACCCAGAAATCTTCACCCCAACCGCGAGACGGTACTTTCTGCGGTGGCAGTGGCACGAGCGATGCTGGGTGTTCGTGCCGCAGGATCGGTTTGGTCATTTCCGCATTGCATGACGGACAAGAGCATTTCTCCGACGTGTCCTCGTGAACGGAGAATCGGGACGAGTCGATTCGTAGCTCCACGAACTGCCCAACCGCCAGGTGTTTCTTCAGCACCGGATGCGGAATTTGAAAATGGTCGGCATTGGCGCGGTGCATTTCGACACCGTCGATCAACTCGTAATCGTTGGCGAATTTCTGTCCTCGAAATCGAAGCTGTAAGTCGTTTTCGCTCAATTGATCCGATCCAAATGTGATCTTGGCCCACAGACATCTCGGTCCGCGGACGTTGGCTCCCTATCGATATTAGGGTGTCTGCCCACAATTTGACATGTCACCTCATCGAAAAAGTTGGCTGAATGATTGATGTCGTCGTGATCGGCAGCCCTTAATGGGTCCGATTACGGTACAGCGGTCTCCAGCGAGGGCAACGCCGAACGTTTGCAAATAGAGGAAGTCTTCGCTCAACTACCGAATGAAGATCAGTCGATTTTCCTGATCGTTCACAACGCCACGCCTTGATCTGACCCGCTGATGAGTGTCGAAAAATCCGCGAGTCCGATGCCCGAAATCACCGAATTAAGCAGAACGCAGTCGACAGAAAGATGAGAGACGGGGCGATACGAGATCACAACTGCATTTATACTAACGCAAATGATTCGCTATCTGGCCGTCTTTTTGGTTTTCTCGATCGTTCGCCCCGCGTCCGCTGACGAGGTGGCGTCATTGGAATTGTTCGAGCAGCACGTCCGCCCGATGCTGCTGGATCATTGCATCCGCTGTCACGGCCCGAAAAAGCAACAAGCCGGCCTGCGACTCGATTCACGCGATGCCTTGCTCAAGGGCGGCGATTCGGGGCCAGCAATCAAACCGGGCGATCCCGATGTGAGCTTGCTGGTCGAGGCGATTCGATACGAAAACATCGAGTTGGAAATGCCTCCTCGAGGCCGTTTGCCGGAGCGAACCATCGCGGCGATCGAAGAGTGGATCCGGCTGGGTGCCCATGACCCGCGGACGTCGACGCACTCGGAAGTGCCGGATTCGTTATCGCCCAGTGTCGAAGACGGGCGTAGCTTTTGGTCGTTTCAACCGATCAAGGATCCGGCCGTGCCAAGCGTCAACGACTCTGACTGGCCGCTATCCGACATTGACCGGTTCATCCTGGCGCGACTTGAGCAACAACAGCTTTCACCGGTGGCCGATGCTGATCCAGAGTCGCTGATTCGCCGGGTCTACTATGACTTGACCGGGTTGCCGCCAACGCCCGCACAAGTTCGCCTGTTCGTTAACGAACAAGCGGGCGATGCCTACGCAAAACTTGTTGATCGGCTGCTGGATTCGCCGCATTTCGGCGAACGTTGGGGCCGGCACTGGCTGGACGTCGTTCGCTATGCCGAATCAAGCGGCGGGGGTCGGACGCTGTTGTTTCCAGATGCCTGGCGATATCGCGACTATGTGATCGATTCGTTTAACGACGACGTTCCCTACGATCGTTTTATCAGCCAGCAAATTGCCGGCGATTTGATGGAGCATGGCGATTGGCAAGACAAACGCAGCAATCTGACCGCCACGGCGTTTCTGCTATTGGGCCCGACCAACTACGAGTTGCAAGACAAAGACATCTTAGAGATGGATATCGTGGATGAGCAACTCGACACGATCGGCAAAGCATTGATGGGGATGACGATTGGCTGCGCCCGTTGTCACGATCACAAGTTCGATCCGATTCCAACCAATGATTACTACGCCATGGCGGGAATTCTGAAGAGTACCAAAGCCGTCATCCACTCGAACGTCTCGGCTTGGAACACAGTTGACTTGCCGTTGCCGCCGGATGAAGAAGCAGCGTTGACTGCAGCCGAAGCAAAAATCAAGAACGCAAAACGACGATTGGCAATCGCGACGAAGGCTTGGGAGCAGGCCGGCGGACAAAAACAGCAAAGCAAGGGTCCCGAGTCGATTTCGATCGCTTCGCTACCAGGAATCGTGGTCGACGATGACGAAGCCCAGCGCAGGGGGGATTGGAGGGATTCGACCTCAAACCCAGGTTTTGTGGGCTCGCAGTACATCCACGACGAGACCAAAGACAAAGGAAGCAAGCAAGTTATCTTTCGTGCGAAGCTTCCAAGTGCCGGAGAGTACGAAGTGCGCGTCAGCCATACCGCCGGTAGCAATCGATCGACGCGCGTGCCTGTTTACATCCATCATGCCGATGGCGAGTCGCTTGTACGCGTCAATCAGAGGCAACGAGGAAAAATCGATGACGTTTTTACCACGCTCGGTGTCTTTCGATTCGATCCCGGCAAAGATCCTCGTGTGGTTGTCTCGAATGAAGGCACTGAGGATGGTGTGGTGATTGCCGACGCTGTCGTCTTTCTGCCCAAAGACGCTCCGGGCAGACAACGGCAGACCGAGAAAGATGACAAAAACGCCGATTCAACAGCAACGAAAGAGGAACTTGCACTGCTTAAGAATTCGGTCGACGAGCTGAAGGCGGAGCTCGTTGCACTTGAAGAATCAGCGCCCAAACGTCCAGTTGCGATGGCGTGTGCGGACGAGGAAGATCCTGGCGATATTCACTTGGCGATTCGCGGCGTGGTCCATAACCAGGGACCTTTGATTAGCCGTGGCGTTTTGCAGGTTGCGTCGGCCAAAGAATTTCCCGTGATCGCGCCGCAACAAAGTGGCCGTCTTGAGCTTGCTGATTGGATCACCAGCCCTGCCCATCCGCTAACATCGCGGGTGATGGCCAACCGAGTTTGGTATTGGTTGATGGGCCGAGGACTGGTGCCGACTGTCGACAACTTCGGAAGCACGGGTCAATTGCCGACGCATCCGTTGCTGTTGGATCACTTGGCTCATTCGTTCATGGATCGAGGTTGGTCGGTCAAAAAGCTGGTGCGACAGATCGTCTTGTCGCGCGTCTATCGACTGAGCACCTCTGCCGACGCTGCGAATACATCGATTGATCCGGGGAATCGTCTGTTTTGGTGCATGAACCGCAAACGACTTCGCGCCGAAGATATCCGCGACACCTTGTTGTTCGTCGGTGGATCGCTCGATTTGACACGCGGCGGACCGACGATCAAGGAAGGCACAATGATCGAATATGGTTATCCCTTCACGAGCAGCCGACGCAGTGTCTATGTACCCGTGTTTCGCAATACGTTGCCGGAGTTGTTCGAGGTTTTTGATTTCGCCGATCCGAATATCCAGCAGGGCCAGCGAACCAACAGCACGATTGCCTCGCAAGCCCTACTGTTGATGAATCACCCGTTCGTGATCGAGCAGGCGGAGTTGGCTGCCGGGCAGATGCCCACGGAATTGCAGTTGGACACGGTCGCCGGCGTTCAGCATGCGTATGATCAGGTTTTGGGGCGTCGGCCGACCAAGGAAGAGAGTGCCGTGGCCGTCGGATTCATCGACAGCCCAGGAAAGGCGCCAAACCGACTGGCACGCTGGGCGATGCTGTACCAGACATTATTTGAGTGTGTTGATTTTCGATATTTGAATTAGAGGCCAGGTTTCGCTTCAAGTCGCCGTGCTCTCCGAGCTCGGTTTTGCATCCCGAATCCGCGCGGTGCGAGGGTCCCACCTGCACGAGCAGAGCCTCTAGCTCCGCGAAATCACGCGCAACTTATGAAGGACCAGTCCTGGCCTACAATAAACCACATGCAACCACCAACCAGATCCCAAATCACTCGACGCGCGGCTCTCAAGTCGTTCGGTTGTGGCTTTGGTTTCTTGTCGGCAGCCGCCTTGGCACACAGGCAGGCGGTCGGCGCAGCAACCAATCCGCTGGCGGTCAAGGAACCTCATTTCACACCGTGCGCCAAACGTGTGATCTTTTTGTTCATGCAAGGTGGACCGAGTCACGTTGACACCTTTGACTACAAGGCTTTGCTTGCCAAGCACAACGGCGAGATGCACGAATTCGATGATGCGCGCACGCTGGCCAAGACTAGAGAGATCATCAAACATCGTGTTTTTGAATCGCCGTGGAAATTCAAACAGTATGGAGACTGTGGACAACACGTTTCCGAACTCTTCCCGCATATTGCCCAGCACGTTGACGATTTGTGTTTCATCAAGGGGATGCTCACTGACGGTGTCGCGCACGGACCGTCGACATTGTTCTTGCACACTGGTTCCATCAATCTGGTTCGACCAGCCGTCGGGTCTTGGGTCCTGTATGGGCTGGGAACAGAAAACGAGAACTTGCCGGGCTTTGTGACTCTACAACCGCCGATGAGCAATGGTGGTCCCCGAAACTACAGCAACGCTTTCTTGCCGGCTCACTTTCAAGGCACCGCCGTTGGACGCGCAGGAGTGCCCGCCAAGGATGCCAAGATTCGCAACTTGGCCAACGTGAGTGTCTCTCCGGCGAGCCAAAGGCAACAATTCGAGATGCTTCGCCAGTTGAACGCACTGCAGGTTCAGAACCGCGGCGGTGATCAAGAACTGGAGGCAGTGATCCACTCCTACGAACTCGCTTGGCGGATGCAGCAAACAGCGCCCGATGTGTTGGATCTATCGGCGGAGCCCGAGCACGTCCTTCGCATGTACGGAATCAACCAAAAAGGAACTGATGACTTCGGTCGGCAATGCTTGATGGCAAGACGTTTGGCGGAATCCGGCGTGCGATACATCCAAGTCAACTACGGCGACAACACAAACAACCCTCGATGGGATCAACATTCCAACTTGGAAAAGCATGCCGAGCACGCCTTCAACACGGACCAACCGGTGGCGGGCTTGTTGGCCGATTTGAAACAACGCGGGCTCTTGGAAGACACGCTCGTCTGGTGGGGCGGCGAGTTCGGACGTACTCCTTACGCCCAAAAGAACGGGACCGGCCGCGATCACAATCCATACGGATTCTCGATCTTTCTGGCCGGCGGCGGCACGAAACCGGGATTCAGTTTTGGCGAGACCGACCAATTCGGTCATCATGCCGTCTCTGGTAAAGTCCACATGCACGATTGGCACGCGACCCTGCTGCATCTACTGGGGATCGACCACGAGCAGTTGACGTTCATGCACGACGGCCGCCCCTTCCGGCTGACCGACGTTCACGGCGAGGTCGTGAAAGAGATCATGGCGTCGTAAGGTGCGGTGGTGCTGAGACCAATTCCCGCCGGACGGGTTGACCCTTGTTCGTTAACCATCGATCGTTTCGTCTGGACTGAGGTCGATGGTCACTTCGATTGGTTTCGACTCGCGCTCGGGAGACTGCGGGGCGACCTCGGGATGCTCGTCCCACCACTGGGCAGCAACGTCGGCGGTCCAGTCAGCTGCGCACTGGCAGGCTTCCAATGCTTTGCCGAAACTCGCAGCATCCGAAAAACGGTCTTCCGGATTCTTCTCCAGACAACGCAGGACCACGCGTTCAAGATCGTCTTGTATTTCAGCGACTTTTGCGGAGGGCGGTTCGACTTGATGAATCGCATGAGCGGCGAGGAGCTGAACGACATTCGTTCCCGAAAACGGCGGTTTCCCCGTCAGTAGATAATAGGCGACCGCTCCCAATGCATAAATGTCCGGCGCGCCCGTCGACGTCCTCGTACGCAGAAGCTTGTTCGGGCGACATGTACAGTGGCGTTCCGCTGAACGAGCCATACTTGGATTTGCCGTCGTCATCCGGCCCGGTCGTCCGTTCCTTCACCAAACCAAAGTCGAGTAGTTTGGCCACGTCGAACACTCCACCCCGCTGAGCGACGAAGATGTTCGCAGGTTTGATGTCGCGGTGAATCAACCCCACATGGTGCGCCTCTTGCAGGGCGCCACAAACCTGCCGGAGCAAATAGACGACGCGACCCGGAGAGAGCGGTCCATGCTGCTCGACCAATTCCTGAAGACTCATACCCGGCAACAATTCCATCACGTAGTAGAACGTACCGTCCTCGGTGTGACCGTAGTCGTAGATCTCAATCGTATTCCAATGCGTAAGCTTGGCGGTTGTCTTGACCTCCTTTTCAAAGCGAGAGACGGCTGTCACATCGGCCTCGCTTTCCGGTTTGATCAACTTCATCGCACAGGGGCGTTTCAGCAATACATGTTCTGCCTTGTAAACGTCGCCCATCCCGCCGCTGCCGAGTTTTTCGAGCAGCCGATATTGACCGAATTGCCGGGCCTTGAACGCCTCGCGACGTGCCGAGTTGATGACATGGGTGCCATAGACGCTGACCAAAGCAGCCACCAAGGGCAGAGGCATCGCACTCAAAGACTTCTCTTCGGCGAGCAACTTGGCGATGTCCGGGGACCACCAACTCTGCAGCGCAAGGATGACGATGGGCATGAAAGCAAAAGGAATCATCACCGCAGCCCCCCGCTTCCACGTGTTCGGCATGAAGATGCCGTAAATCAGAATCAGGACACACCAGGCACACCAAAAAACGTACTTGATCCCGATCAGGGAGGTCGCATCGTTCTCGGCGGCGTACCCGGCGACCCGCGTGCCAAACATCAGTGAAATCTGCGCGACTACGAATCCGAAAACGACCAGTTCGATCAAATGCAATTGAAAGAGGGAGAAGACGCGTCTGCAACGAAGTCCCGCCAAGCATGCCAGCAGGACAACCAGCGTGGCGACGCGGAACCACAAAAGCGAGTTGGTTCCTTGAATGAGATTCCCAACGAAAGCGACGGAAAGGACGACTACCAGGGCGAGCGTAACGGCCGTCAGTCGTCTCCGCAGCAACTCGGCCGTCTCGTCCGTAAATTTCGGGCGACTGCCGACAACGAAGTCGACATTCGCTTGCGAGACATCTCCGGACGCAGCAGCGACAGACGCTGACGAGTCTTGAACGATGGTTGGTTCCATGGGGAGGGATACTTTCGAGCCGGCGGTCAGTGTAAGTCATTTGCGGGAAACAGGATCGGCTCACAGATTAACGCAGATGACTGGCTACGTCGATTTCCTCGCTCATCTTCAAAGCAAGAGCCGATGGTTGGCGATTGGATCGTCGTCGTTCGCGGACAAACGTTCGCCCAAGGAGAGGCTGTGAATTTCTGGTTGGTGTACAGCCTCGAGGCTGCCAGCATACTCTACAGGCGAAAGCCTTTGCTCCAACAAACCCGACCATGGAGAGGACGGCGACTATCCGTCACGGCGGTTACAATGGATCGCCAACGCGATCTTGGAGACGATGAATTGAGAGTACGATGTGAATTGGCGATTGTGTGCTTGGTCGCGTTTGCGCTCGGCGCGACGTGCAGCGTTGCGGCCGATCAGAGCGATAGAAAGCTGCCTTCATGGATCTGGCATACCAAGCAGCGAACCTCCGGTCAGCAGACGCAGTTCACGAAGTTTTTTTCCATTCCGCAGAGCGTCACGTCTGCAGTGCTGCGCTGCGCCGGTGAATCGGCCGGCGTCGCCGTGTCCCTGGACGAAAACAAGATCGCCCAGATCGAAGCCATACGATCCGATCGCCCAGATTGACGTTACCGAGTGGTTCGCCCGGGTCAGCAGCGTTGGACGGTCCGGCGACCAGCGTCGCTGGACCGTCTGCTTTCTTTCTGGTCTTGGAAGTGCGGCTGGCAGACGGCGATTGGTTTGACGATCGTTTCGGACGTATCTTGGCAATCCACCAGCGGCGACCACATCGGCAAGGCTGTCGAATTCGGTGATCGTCGATCACGTTTCGTCATCCCGCGGGATCGCCAGATCGGGATCAACGCGACCGATAACTATGAACAGTGGAAACAAGCACTCGGCACAAAGGAGGGCAGCAATCCGGCTCGTTTCTGATGGCCGATGAATTCGAGGTGCAGTTGGT
The DNA here is from genome assembly GCA_963714715.1 of Pirellulaceae bacterium. GTDB lineage: Bacteria > Planctomycetota > Planctomycetia > Pirellulales > Pirellulaceae > JBFJVZ01. The sequence goes on from CAVQPV010000017.1 coordinate 59,834, forward strand.
ACGTGCGGCTGCTGCGGATGAAGATTCTTGGGTCAGCATGGCGTTTGACCGGCGAGGCCGCGTGATCATCGGCAAAGAATCAAGAGGACTGCTGCGGCTGACGCTTTCGCCGGATGGCAACCGCGTCACCGACACACAACTGATGAACGATTCACTGAAGGAGTGCCGCGGAATCCTTGCCGGTTGGCCGCGACTTATTTGTCAATGCCAACAATTCCAAAGCGCTGTATCGGCTGCGGCCAGAGCGGCGACGATGGCTACGGTGAGCCGGAGTTGGTCTTCGCATCGGCAGGCAGCGTCGGTCACGGCCGCAATGACTTGGCCTCGGCACCGACGGCAAGATCTATTCGATCCACGGGGATGCGGTCGATCTGCCGACCATCGCCACCGATCACACGTCACCCTTTTGTGGACGCGGCGAGCGAATCAAGGTCATCTGTTGCGGATCGATCCAACAACTCGCAGCTGTCGAATTGCTTGCCTCGGGTTTGCGCAATCCATTTGGCATCGACTTCAACACCGACGGCGAGATCTTTACGTATGACGCCGACGCCGAACACGATATGGGTTCGCCGTGGTATCGGCCAACGCGTGTCAGCCATTTGGTCACGGGCGGTGACTACGGTTGGCGAGCCGTGACGAAGTCTTGGCCGCCGTATTATCCCGATCATGCTGACAACGCGCGACCGAATCTGGACATCGGCAAAGGCTCGCCGACAGCGGTCAAGTTCGGCACCCGCAGCAACTTTCCAAAGCGGTTTCGCGAAGCCTTGTTCATTTTGGATTGGGCTTACGGGCGGATCATCGCGGTGCATGCGATGCCGCGTGGGGCCAGCTACGTGATGACGGCGGAAACGTTTTTGCAGGGACGCCCGTTGAACGTCACCGATCTCGATTTTGCTCCAGACGGTTCGATGTACTTCGTGACCGGCGGCCGCAAGACACGCTCGGCACTCTATCGCGTCCGATTTGTTGGGCAACGAACCAAACCGGCCGAGGTAACGGCGCAGCAGAGGTCGCGACTGGCGTTTGCCGAACGATCGCGGGCAGTTCGCCGCGAGCTCGAAGACCGCTTGCTGTCTGATCCGCTGACAGATTCTGCGGATGATCTGTTCAAGCACCTGGATGATCCCGATCCTTGGATTGGGCACGCGGCCATGAACGTGATGGAACGACGTCCGGTCGAGCATTGGGCTCAGCGAGCCTTGGCGGAAACTTCGATTTCAGCCGCCGTTCGATCTCTGCTGTCCCTCGCTCGTTTAAAGTCCGCGGGATTCTCGGTGGCGATTGTCGGGCGTTTGAATCAATTGCCGATCCAAGAGGCGTCACGCAGTGATCAGTTAGCGGCGTTACAGGCGTATTCGTTGTGTCTGGATCAGGGTCTGACGGAGCCGCAGATCTGGGACGCCGCACGCGAAAAACTCGATGCCTGCTACCCCGATGATGCTTTCGCCGTCAATCGCCTGCTCAGTGAATTGTTGGTGCGATTGGATTCCGGCAGCGTGGTCGACAAAACGATCGGCTTGCTGAAGCGATCGACGGAGCAAACCGAGCAAATGCATTATCTGCACGTTTTGCGTCACGTCGATCAAGGTTGGACGACTGCTGCTCGCCGCGACTATTTCACGGCGCTGACGGCCGCCAATCGTTATTTGGGCGGTGCCGGCATGCCTGAATTCCTGAACAAGATTCGCGGTGAGGCACTGGAAACGTTGAGCGATGGGGAACGCACGACGTTGGCATCGATCCTGGCAGTCAAGCCGGAGCAGGAAGCAGCTGATTCCGATCCGCCGCGTCCATTTGTTCGCAAATGGACGGTCGACGCCGTGATGGCTCTGACCGGCTCCGTTGACGACGTTGATTTGGTACGCGGTAAAGACCTGTTTCGCCAGGCGTCGTGTTCGCGTTGCCACCGGATTGCCGGCCGGGGGACGTTGATTGGTCCCGATCTGACGAACGTCAGCAGCCGGTTCAGTCGCCGCGATCTGCTGCAATCGATCATCGAGCCGTCCAAAGTGATCGCGGAAAATTATCGCAGTTTGCAGATCGTGACTACGGACGGCCGCGTCTTAGTTGGCCAGACCGGCCTTGGCGGCGATTATCGCTCGCCGATCTTGCGACTGGCCACCGATCCACAAAAGCCTCTGGCCGCGGTCGAGATCCCAAAAATCGAGATCGCCTCGCAGCAGCCATCGACGGTTTCCTGGATGCCTGAAGGCTTGTTGGACACGTTAACGGGCGAAGAGATCCTGGACCTGCTAGCGTACATCGAGGGTAATCACCCGTAGAGTCACCTGACTTGGCCTGCGATTTGCACGACGCAATGATGTCGCGACCAGAAAATCTTTTTTAAAACGCGCGCCGCGTTGCCAGCTGTTTGGGCTCTCCATACCGTTAGCGGTCGTTTTCTGCAACGAACTCGGGGATTTGTCATGCGATTGTCAAAACCGTGCGTGGGCGTGTGGGTCATCGGAGCACTTCTGGTCTCAGCAAATGCACACGCGGTTGCCCCCGATGCGCGAAATACAGCGGCTGAAACGGAGTTCTTTTCCGTCGATGTCGGTCCCCTGGTAGCGAAATTCGATAAGTCACATATCGTGTCGGATCCGCCGATCATCAAAGCCTCCTTCTACCAGATGGATAGTTCGCCTCGTGTTGTCGTGCCGGACGGTGTCGAGGCATATTTGCTGGAACCGGGAACTCGCAGTAACAGCTATGACGGCTATCGAATTGTCGGCAAGAAGCCGCGCGGCGAGGCGATTGGCGGCAAGTTCTTTGTCTTGCGGCGGCATCCCGATCAGCCGCGCGAGAGCGTTTTGGCGAAGTTTGATTTTCAGGTCGACGCGGAGCCGCGCGTGAAGCCGGCTCGCGCTGACTTCTTGCGGGCGAAGGGCCGTCACTTCCAGCGATTGTGGTCGGAGGAGATGGCTGGTTCCGCGATGTTCCGGCATCTTGCCATGAGTTCGCTCAAGGAGGTGGGCGATACCGCACGTTCAACCGGACCCAATTGGCCCCTTAGCCGGAGTGCCGGGGTCGACGCCACGATCGCGATGATGAGCGGTGGCCGCGCGGTCAGTGAAAACCTGCAACTCGACACGCAACTTGCGCTCCCCGCTTCTGACCGGGCGTTGCTGAAACCGCTGTCGGAGGTGCGTGGCATCCAAGTTCGCGAAATCAATTGGGACAGCTTCCTAAAGAAGGAGCCCACCGAGTTGGATCCGCTGGCAAGGTTGGTTCCCTACAACCAGTACGCCGCCTACCTGCCGTCATTTCAGGCGTTGGCCGACATCGTCGATCGTGGTGGGCAAATTGCGAAGCCGGCGGTGCAATGGTTTGAACCGCAAAGCCGCAAAACCGACGTGATTGGCTTTTATCAAACACAGCTTGCCCTGCCTCTGAATGAGCTGACGCGACAAGTTGGGAAAGCGTTGATTGGCGAACTCGCCGTGACGGGATCGGATCCGTACTTCCGCACTGGAACCGATATTGCCGTGTTGATGCAAAGCGATCAACCGGATCTGCTTCATCAATCGATTCTTGCACAGGTCACCGCACAGGCGGCCCTGCACCGGGATGCCAAACGAGTCGAACACCGCATCGAAGGACACAGTTTTACGCAGTGGAGTACCGATAATCGAACGCTCAGTTCGTTTGTTGGTCGCGTTGGAAATAGCGTGGTTGTTTCCAATTCGCTGCATCAGATGCTGCAGGTATTGAAGTGCAGCGATGATCGCGTGAAAACGATGCACGACTTGGACGAGTATCGATTCTTTCGTCAGCGATATCCCCGCGAAGGCGAAGCCGAATCGGCGTTGGTGGTTGTCACGGATGCTGCCATTCGACGCTGGTGCGGACCACAGTGGCGAATCGCTGCATCACGTCGCACGCGTGCTCGTGCGACCATCGCCGAAGTCACGATGCAACATGCCGATGACCTGATACGTGAGACGCTCGAGGGCACGACTCTGATTCACTCCGTCGCCGGGATGCCGAATGTCGGCAGCATGCTGGTTTCCGCGGATGGCGTTTACTCCAAGGACTACGGGACGCTTGATTTTCAAACGCCGATCGCCGAGTTGGACATGCGTCTGGGGACGGAGGCCGAAATCAAGTTGTACGACAGTTGGCGAACGCAGTACGAACGTCGCTGGCGAAGAACTTTTGATCCCATCGCCCTGCAGTTGTCGCTGACAGAAAAAACGATCGATGCTGACCTGTCCGTGATTCCCTTGATGATTCGCTCGGAGTATCGCCAGTACACGCAACTGGTTGGAAACGTTCGCTTAAAGCCGGATGCGGGCGACCCACACCCAGAGACACTCGCGGAATTCACGATCGCTCTGGATACGAACGCCAGCATGATGCAGTTCGCTCGCATGATTCTGGCGAACGGTACGACCAACATTGACTTGTTGGCGTGGATCGACGGCTCGGCAAGCATCTATTTCGATCATGACGAAGAGTGGATCAAGAAACTCGACAAGCGATCGCCCTGGGAGATGTCGCCGGACGACTTGATACGCGATGTTCCCGTGGGGTTCTTTATCCCATCAAAGGACAATCTGCGGATGACCGCGTTTGTTGTCGCACTGCGAGCCGCTTTGCAGCGATTTTCACCGAACATGTTCGAGTGGGAATCGGTGAAGTATCGAGACTATGAGTATGTGGCCGGTACCGTCATCCAAGGCACCCCGGTGGGGCGCTGCCGAGGATATGCCACGACTGTATTACGTCACCTCCAGCCAAGGATTGACGTTGAGTGCGAATCGCCGCGTCGTCGAACGCGCGATCGATCGTCATTTGGTCAACCAGAAAGCTCGCGTCCAAGAGGACCAGAAAATCGAAACCAAGTCAGATCCCGACGGCGGGCCGCAAATCATCATGCAAGTCGCGGGCAAAGGGGCAGAGATCATGACGCGCACCAACTATCGCAGCGGTCTGCGGCGAATGAATCGCATTGCTTGGAGCAACATCCCGATTCTGAACTATCTGCGCAGCCAATACCCCGATCGGGACCCGTTGCAGCTTTATTCCAAATTGTTCGGGCAGTCGTTGCTGGAGCCCAGTGGTGGAGAGTACGTTTGGAACGAAGATCGCGGCACCTACGTCTCGACGCTGCAGGGATATCACCTGGAACCGCAAGCGGGGCCGGCGATGAGTCCCATTCTGGGGCCGGATGACCAGGTAAGAACGACCGTTTCTTTCCAAGATGGTGGCTTGCGGGCGACGTTGAGCGTGAAAGAGAATTAGGCGATCAACGCGTTGAACCGCAGTGGAACACGGAAGAGTTCCGAAACATCCATTGGCAAAGCAGGATTCGCCAGGTTCCGTCATCCGGCTGCCGCTACCGAGAGTGGGCCAACTAATGAATCGTTTGCCAACCGTCAGCGATTGCCATGGTTGCGGCGTTTGCTGTTTGCACATGGGTTACCCGGCCTTTATCCAAGGCAGCGATTCGCAACCCGCCGAACCTCACTGGAATGCGTTGCCTCGGCAACTAAAGCAAGAATTGATGGCTTACATCGCCGATTATCGCCCGCCGCCCGCCGGCGAGCTGGACGGTCCTTGTTTTTGGCTCGATCAGGAAACGCGATTGTGCACGCATCACCAGGATCGACCGGCGGAGCAATACGGTACCGTTGGCCGAAGAACAGGACA
>CAVQPV010000018.1:0-29054 GCA_963714715.1 Pirellulaceae bacterium
CCCCCCTGAGCTTGTGGATGGGAGTTACGCAGAGGGGAACTCGTTTGTACGCACGGACATCGATCCGCATGGCGGTTCCATCGTCTTCATCAACAATGACCTCGACGAATCCGGTCTTCTCCTCGAATCCGCATCCGCCGTCGGCGTTCAAGTGGGGCAATGTCCTTCCGATGGGAATGATCTGACGAACGGGTCTTGGATATCGGTCATGGGGCGGCCTTCGGATATCTCTGTCGACTGCAACACGTTGACGAATGTGGGGTCGACGGTTGGGATCTCGGTCAGGATGGATGCGGGCCACGTTCCGTCCAACGTCCGGGTCCGGGGGAATTCGATCGACGGGGCGATGGTGGGAATTGGGGCTATGGGTGCATCGCCGGTGATCGAGAACAACACAATCTCGAACTGCACATACGGGATGACGGTCTCGCCGGCCTACGGGCCGGATGTGGATCCGTCGTACTACTACCCTGCTCAGCCGAGGGTGGCGGGCATACGATCTCATCGGCCGGCACGGGGATCTTCATGCTCGATGCCATCGCCTCGAATCAATCGACCATCTGTGCGGACAATAATCTCGGTGGTCGACGGGCCGTTTTCAACTTCCGTGCTCTGGTCGAAGGGTTCTTCGACTCGGGCGCCCCGGCGGAGAACGCTTGGGTGGAGCTCCACAACGTACACGGCAATCCGATTGTCGGAGGTCCTCTGGATGCGAACGGGGTGCTTGCGGGCGGGTCGAATTACGCCAGCAGCATCGGTGATTGGCTCCTGATCGAAGGCATGGAGTGCGACGGGAGCGGCAGCCGCAGAGATCACAACCCTTTCACCTTGCGAGCATCCTGCCTATCCCGGGCCAGGAGGCGTCGTACACATTCGACGCCATGGACAATGATCCCGATGATCTGGGGCTCGGCTGGACGAACGGCGCAGATGTGGGTGGTCTCTTCCTCTATCAAGCAGCGCAGATCCAGCTTCCGGAGCCGAGCGAACTCCCCGTGCCAGATCGTCTCACCCCCCTCGGGGAGCTTCGTCGAGCAAGGAACACCCCTCACCATCCAAGCGCGGATCGAGGACACCGAGGACCCGGCACTGAGCAGCCTCACCTGCCGCTGGGAGGTCTTCGAGCACCGCGAGGTTCTCTACGAAGGTCCCTGCCAGCTCCAGATAGCCACTGCTCTCGTTCAGGAGGACGTCTTCCTGACGATCACGGACACATCGGCCTACGAGGGGAAGATCACACTCGGACGACTCGGGAATCGACTCCCGAGGTGGGACCGGCAACGACGGCCTGAGCCTGACCTTCGGTGCCCCTGATCCGGAGAACACACCGCCGACGGTCCAGATCACCGAGCCGTCGAACAACGAGACCTTCCTGGTCGGCGAACGAGTGCTCGGTCTCCAGCCAGTGTGGCCGACGAGGAGTCCGCTTCGGTCACGGAGCTGACCGCAAGATGGTCTTCGTCTCGGGACGGGGTGCTGTGGGAAGGAAACCCGACGGTCGCCCCCGCCACGGCTCTCGTGGCGGGCGAGCTTTCCTTCGTGGTCGAAGGGAGCCTCTCCGAAGGGGAAACACGAAATCACGCTCGAGGTCTGTGACAACGGTCCCGGCACGCCCCTCTGCACGACCGATTCCGTCGACATTCGCATACGGGAGCCTGTGGAGTGCGAGGGAAACGAGCCGCCGGTCCCGAGCATCCTCATGCCTTCCGCGGGCGACAGCTTCGCTCAGGGTGAGCAAGTCGCGTTCTCCGGAGAGGTGAACGATGCAGAAGGGGACCCTTTGACCGTTTCCTGGTCTTCGTCCGCCGCCGGCTTCTTTCGCAGCACCTCTGTAGACTTCTCGACGACCGACCTCTCCGCTGGAGAGCACGAGATCACGTTCGTCGCAACCGACGCGTGCGGCTTCGCCTCGGTGAGCGTCCAGATACAGATTGAGGCGGCTGCCAGTCCGTCCTGGCCTTCCGGAACGGATCCCGACGGGGACGCATCGTGATCCTGGCGTACTCGTACTCGATCAGGAGTTGGAAGCGGAGAACCGGTTACGTCCGAGTTCAACAGTGTAGACGGGTAACTCCTCGGCGCGACGAGGATTCGAGTACGAGTACCGGCCAGCGCCGAGTACGAGTACGATGGCTTCCAGGCCAGAACGGTTGGGTTGACCGGCGCCAAGCGGACGAGCAACCACAATCCAAAGACGCTTTCGAGGCCTCCGCGTCCAACCCTTGGTCTTCTGGCTCCGATCATTCGTGCTCGTACTCGTACTCAGCATCGCGGTACGCAGCCGCATCGTACTCCTCATCCGCATTGGACTCGGTAGCCGGTTCGGCGACGACATCGGCGCGAGCGATCAGCCGCGTCAGCATCGAGACAATCCGTTTCAGCGTTCGCTTCAAGTCGCCGTGTTGTTCGTTCTCAATTCCACTCGTCGCAGCAAGCACATGTTCAGTGGAATCGATTGAGCATGCGGAGCCATTGGTCGCGAGCGTGTTGATGGAGACCGTTCAGATCTTTCGCGATGGCAAACTGACGACGCGACGTATTGAATCGATAGACGATAAACGTCGAGTCGATCGGGGTCGAAGATTGGCTCAGTCATCAACGCCCCATTCGAGTACGAGTACCGGCTGGCGCCTGAGTACGAGTACGACTTCTTCCATGCCAGAACGTTGAAGGTCACCCGGCCGAAACGGGATCGGTCGCTACCGACCGAAGATCTGTTTGAGGGCTCGGGTGGACGGTTTGGTTACCGTGGCGTCGCTTGCCGTTGGCAGCGAATCGTGAGCGGCTCGCAGCACGGCCACGGCGGGTGTCATTGTATCGGTTTGCAGCCGCAGGGGCAAAACTCCGACCGCGCATCCCGACGAGCAACGGAACCGGCATCCCGGCAACGAATGCGAAGCGGAGTTCGGCTGGGACCAAAAACGTCCGCCGGAAACCGTCCGCCGCTACCAGCATCCCTACTGCGCACCACCAGCATCCCGACCGCGCACCTCGTCAGCTGCCTCCGATCCTGCAATTCGAGCGCCACGGACAAACGTGACTTAGCCGCGGTAACTATTAAGTTATCACCCGCTCAGTCGGGTGATATTAGTCGGATTTGAGTATTATCACCCGACTCAGTCAAGTGATTTGACCTTTATCGCTCGATTCGATACACAACTCATTCACACAATCATCGGCTGGCAATTTGGCTGGCCTGGGAAGACGGGGTGCTTTTGGATGAGTTTGGCCTTTGGCCGTATTTTCCGCATTCGTTGCGTCACTGTTTCGCGACGCACTTGGTCGAGTCGGGAACGGACATCCAGACGGTGCAAAAATTGATGGGGCACAAGGACATCGAGACGACGATGCGCTACGTCCACGTGCAACTGAAGCCGGGCGAGAACGTCAAGAGTCCGGTCGACACGTTGCTCCGATCGTGAGCGTTCGTGCCGAAGCGCCGCCGCCCTTGCCGAAATCGCTACTGCACAGCTTGTTTCGGCCTGGTTTGGGGTTTGAATCGAGCAGCTCTCAGGGTGTTCCCGGGCGGGAGCAGCAATGCAATACCGACCTCGGAGAGGACGGCGACTATTAAAACCGTCCGCTCAGATGGTGGCGTCGATGGGCGATGCTATCCGGTGCGAGCGATCAATGATGTTCTCGATTTCCGCATGCGGAGCATGTCCCACTGCCGGCAGGGCAACTTCCGCGCCGAGTTGCGGAGCACCTCGGCGACAAGACGTTATGCGAATCCTGCGCGTGATTTTCGGCTCAGCAGCGCGTTGGCTTGATCGTCGTCGACGAACTCTTCCCGCTTGGGATCCCAACGTCAGTTCGCGTCCCACCATCAAGGCAATGTTGCACATGTGGCATGAAGTCATCGTGCGGTGGTGGGACCAGATGTCCGAAATCGGCTTGCTCCGATCCTTGATGCAGTCAAAGAAGTTGGCCATGTGACTGCCAGGCTTCTTGCCTTTGCAAAGCTTGATGATCCGTTCGTCGATCTCGGCCTTGTCGTCGTCGGTCAAATCATTCACGGGCTTACCTTCCAGTTTGCCGCGATTGACAAAGATCCGGCCCTTTTCGCCCTCGAACAAAATGCCATTCCCGAAATCGACGTTGTCATCCTCACGCTTGTAATGGTCATTGACGCTCATCACCGAGCCGCTGGCATAAGTCAAGTCGATATTGAACTTGGTCGCGGTGTTGTAGCCGTTGGGCAGCGATGCATCGCCATCCAAAAACGCTTTCCAGTTAAAGTCCGATGGCACGATATTGGTAAAGCTGCCTTGCCCATTGATCTTCACCGGTCCGTCTTCGCCCGGCGCGAGAGCCCACTGGGCGATGTCGATGTGGTGGGCACCCCAGTCAGTCATCTTGCCGCCGGAGTACTCAAAGAACCAGCGGAACATCCGACGGCGTTGTTCGCAGTAGCCAGCTTCGGGAGCGGGCCCGACCCACATGTTCCAATCGATGTCCGCGGGCGCCTCGGTCGTCTCGAAGGGACCGTCGCCGGGTGCACCGCCGATGGCAACATAAGCGTTGACGTTTTCGCCCAGACGACCACTCTGCACCATCGCGATCGCGGTCAAGAACGTGTCCTTGGAACTTCGCTGTTGCGTGCCCACCTGAAAGACCTGACCGGTTTCTTCGACCACTTTGCGAAGCTGTTTGCCTTCGTCGATCGTCAGCGTGAGAGGTTTTTCGCAATACACGTCCGCACCGCTGCGTAGTGCTGCAATCGAAATCGGCACGTGCCAATGATCGGGTGTCCCAATCGTGACAACATCCGGCTTCTCTTTTTCCAACATCTCGCGGTAGTCGCGATAGGTATGCAATCCTCCGTCAAATGAATCATTGAACTCCTTGGCGTGCAAGTCGTCGACATCGCAGACGGCAACCATGGTGGCGAACCTGGCCGCTTCGCGAGCGATCTGGCCGCCGCGGTTATATCGACCTCGGCTGCCCCCCACGCCGACCGAAGCCAGCCTGAGTTTCTTTGCATCGTCTTGCGCGATTGCGGTGCTGGAAAGCGCCACGGCGGAGCCCGCAGCTGCCGTCGTCTTTAAGAATCCGCGACGTGTTGATTGCATCGATCATACTCCTGGGGACAATTGACAAGGAACCAGCAAAAGTGGCGTAAGCTTCCAGCTTGCGAGTCCCAAATACCCGCAAGCTGGAGGCTTACGCCACTTTTACTCGTTCCTAAGTCATCGCATGTGGGGTTGGGGGGGAAAGGGCAGCGTATGAGACCGCGGCCATCGCTAGATGATAACCGAATCGTCAGGAAGAATGAATTCGTGTCCCTTGGGGGGCTTTGTCGCGTCTGGAGACTCCAAAGCGATAAGATGGGCGTATTGTCGCCCGCCCAGCGAATTCCGCCAAGTTGAGAGTCCACTTTGATGCACCATCGTTTCTTGCCGGCCGTGGTTATTTTGATTGCTGCGAGCCCCGTTGGTGGGGAGGAGCCGCAGCAGACCAACCGGTTGGCGAAAGAATCGAGCCCGTATCTTTTGCAGCACGCCCACAACCCAGTTGACTGGTATCCGTGGGGCGACGAGGCGTTGCAGAAAGCCAAACGCGAAAACAAGATGATTTTCTTGTCGGTCGGTTATGCGGCCTGTCACTGGTGCCACGTGATGGAACGCGAATCGTTCGTGGACCCTGAGATCGCGAAGTTGATGAACGCGAAGTTCGTCTGCATCAAAGTCGATCGCGAAGAACGTCCCGATGTCGACCAGATCTACATGACGGCGGTGCAGATGATCAGTGGGAATGGAGGCTGGCCGATGTCAGTGTTCCTGTTACCCGATACGAGGCCGTTTTGGGGCGGCACGTATTTTCCTGCGCGGACGGGCGATCGTGGCAATGCGACCGGTTTCCTCTCGGTGCTGAAGCAAATTGACGACGCTTGGACGACCCGGCGCGAGGCGGTCGAGAAGCAGGCCGCCCAACTGACGGAGTTGATTCGCCAGAACCAAAACGTCGAGCCGGACGCAACGATCGAACTGAATGCGGGTTTGGTGACGCGAGTTGCAGCGGCGCTGGGCGACCAGTACGACCCTGTTGACGGTGGGTTCGGCTATTCCGCCGCCAATCCAAATCGGCCCAAGTTTCCCGAGCCCGCGAACTTGGTCTTTTTACTCGATCGGATGGGGCGAGCTTCGGTGGACCAGGCCGACCGAGATCAGGCGAAGACGATGTTGATCAAGACCTTGGATGGCATGATCAGCGGCGCGATGATCGATCATCTGGGCGGCGGCTTTCATCGCTACGCCGTCGATCGCAAATGGCAGATCCCGCACTTCGAAAAGATGCTGTACGACAACGGCCAACTGGCATCCGTGTTCGCCCGACGCGTTTGAAAAGACACAGCGAGAAGAATACCGAGTCGTCGTGACACGGGCTTGTGATTTCGTGTTACGCGAGTTGAAAGCGCCGGGTGGGGCCTTTTACAGCGCTTTGGATGCCGACAGCGAAGGCGAAGAGGGAAAGTTTTATCGCTGGACGCACGAAGAATTGGACAAGGCCGAACTGCAGATCGATGACTTTGCCATCGCGGCGGAGGTCTATCGATTGGCGGGCAACCCGAATTTCGAAGGCGAGTTTTTTGTGCCTGATCCAGGCCAAACCCTGACGGCGATCGCTGAGGCCAAGAAGGTGCCTTTTCAGAACTTGGACAAGCGGCTCGATCCGATTCGCAAAGCAATGTTCCAGCTGCGCAGTCAACGCCAACGACCGATCACCGATATCAAGGTTTTGACCGCCTGGAACGGTTTGATGATCGCCGGACTCGCCGATGCGGGCCGGATTTTCGGGCGTGACGACTACGTCGCTGCGGCGGCGACCGCAGCCGATTTTTTGCTACAGGAATTACGCGGCGATGATGGACGACTGAAACGCAGTTACGCCGACGGTCGCGCCACATTGAATGCTTACCTGGACGACTACGCCTTTCTGGTGTGCGGATTGATTGCACTTCATCGCGCCACCAACGACGCGCGGTGGCTCGTTGCGGCGCAAACCGTCACGGACAAACAGATCGAGCTTTTTTGGGATGACGCCGGCGGAGGATTCTTCTTCACGTCCAAGGATCACGCCGCGTTGATCGTTCGCGCGAAAGATCCGGCGGACGGCGCGATCCCGTCCGGGGCCAGTGTCTCTGCCGAGAATTTGCAGTACTTGGCAACCGCGACCAACGAGGCAAAGTATGCTGCGCTGCTGAAAGAAACGCTGCAGAGTCTTGTGCCGATGTTCCAACGTGCTCCGGCAGGAGTCCCGCGAGTAGCAGCGGTGTTGGCCGAGTACTTGGATGAGCAAGATTAAGGCAGGTATTTTGGTAGCGGAGGTCGGAAGACTTCCGAGGAAACCAATCTTCCGATCTGCATTCCCATCTCCATAGGACTGGGCGATTACGTCGCTTCGGAACTCTTCCGAGTTCCGCTACGTTCCCTTTTTATCGTTCTGGATTCTCGTACCAGATCACGCCCAGATTCTTGCGTTCCTCGCAAGTCATCACGTCCAGGTCTCCGTCGCCGTCCAAGTCCACGCACTCGATACGATCGGGCTTGATGGCCGGCGTTGGATCGATAGCCTGCCAGGTTTGATCGGGATAGCGAAGCCAGACCCCGGGACGTTTGGGGTTCGCTTGCTTGTCCGCTGCGGTGTTCGCCGTCAGCACAATCATCTCGTTTGCGAACTGTTTGATCGCCTTGCCGAAGGGCACGCCGCTCGGGTTTGCAAACGTCATCGCCGTCCACTCGTGATTTTTTTGACGAACAAAATCAACGCAGACGGAATCACGCGTCGACACCAACACGCGATTTCGCATGGCATCGACAAACATCACCTCGTAGTCACTTCCGCCAATGGGATGTTCCCGCCAAGGCTCGCTGGCTGATCGATCCGGTTGCTCGAGCCAGCCCACGCCGCGTTGGTCTCCTTTTCGATCACTGAACAACAAGTCCTGGTCGCCATCGCCATCCATATCCAACGACTTCAGCGTCATGATCCAGCCGGCGTCACGAATCCTGACTACCTGCCACAGATCCAGGTTCGCTGCCTGTTGTCGCGGCGCGATCAGCAAAGTGATCGATCCGTCATGTCCTTTCGAGCCAACGATCAGCCCGCGTCGATCGTGCCGCAACCAAATCGGCTCGGCAAACATCCACATCTGTCCGTCAATTTGCTCAAACGCGGACGAAGTCCAATTGCCCCTTCGCATCAGGCTGGGCCGCTCTTTTCCAGCCGCGTTGTGGTGCACATAAACTTGGCGAGTTTTTCCCTCGTGACAACTGACCACATCCAAATCTCCATCGCCGTCCAGGTCCAGCGGCACGGCGTCCTCGGGCGATCCTGCCTTGCCAACCGTCACTGCCGGCCAAGCCTCGGTGGCCCGTTCGTGACCTGGATGCAAATACAGCCTGACAATGCCCGATTGTTCCCAACCCGTGACGACATCCTGCAATCCATCTCCGTCGAAATCTGCAAGCCGCACGCCATCGGCCCCTCGGAACGATTCATCGATCACATGCCGCTTCCACGGGTGGTCAGCCGCCGCCGAGAAGCAACCTGAAGCGGACAGAGCCAAAACACAAAAACATCGCAACCTGATCACTGCGTCTCTCCAAAGTGCTTGCTTAGCGGATCGATCGTACGTTCCAATGAAGGTCGGTGCGGGAGCGTCCAATTGTAACCGCGCGTGTCGATTGTTTTTGAGTGTCATGATGGGAGAGTGAAATGCATCGCTTCAGAAGCTTGGTTGGAGTGTCAACCATGGTTGTCTTGATTGGTTGTTCGCAGGACGCACAGCGACAAAACTCAGTCGCCACGAATGACCAGGTTGATCGCACCCTCGATGTCGCACCTCCACCGCAAGAAGCGCCGGCCGAAATCGATTCGCTCAGCGAAGCAGCAGCCCCGCCGAGTGATTCCGAGTTCGCACGTTTTCATGAAGGTGATGCGGAATTGCGTGAGCGACTGGCAGAACTGGAACGGTCACAGAATCCCCCGCCGCTGGATGTTGATCACTGGCTGAACTCCGAACCGATGACGCTTGCGGATCTGAAGGGGAAAGTTGTTGTCCTCGACTTTTGGGCGACCTGGTGTGGCCCTTGCTTGCGGGCGGTTCCCCACACCAATGAGATGGCGGAGAAATATGGTGACGATGTCGTCATCATTGGCGTTTGCAACCAACGAGGCTCGGAGAAGATGGTCGAGACCGCTCAGGAACGTGGGATCAAGTATCCGCTCGCCATCGATGTCGACGGCAAGACAGTAAAGTCGTATCGCGTTAATGGATATCCGGATTACTTTCTGATCGATCGAACTGGAAAGTTGCGGGTCGCTGATTGCAAGAACGCGTCGGTGGAAGATGCGATCGACGCGCTGCTGGCGGAGACAACGCTGTAGCGAACAGGTTGCGTTGCAAATCCAGGCTCGCTTTCAGACACTCACCTCTGGGGATTGGTATCTGTGTTGGTCTTGAATGAAGGAGATTTAGCTGCGGAGCAGCGGCAGCAGATAGCCTAGCCTGGGGGCTCTTTGGCGAGCTCCAGCGAGTCAATCGCAGCCCCCCAGGTGGGCCGCCGATTCAAACCCTCTTCGCGGCTCGATTTGGCGGCTTCGCCGCCAAATCGAGCCGCGAAGAATTGTTGGCGGTCATCCTACCTGGGGTTACACCGACACTCGCTGACGCTCGGTCGGTTCACCCCAGGCTATCTGCTGCCGCCGCTCCGCGGCTATTCGATCCTCGCTGGTTCTCGTCAACCACGTCTGGGATTTTGTGCAGAGACCAGCCGGTGGTGTTCAGCGAGAAACGTCCAGAAGATCGTCTCTTTTCAGCAACTCGTGGATTTCTCTCACGACATCGGCGTGGTCGCCGGCCAGGTCGTTTTCTTCGCCAATGTCTTTGGAAAGATCGTACAACCGCCAATCGGGCGCGCGATCAGCTTGCTCGTCGGTTGTCGACTGCTGATTACCTCGTTTTTTCTTGTCGCGGTACTTCACGAGCTTCCAGTTGCCGTAGCGAACGCCGACGGATGTGTCCCCTTCCAAGCTGGACCAGTACAAGTATTCGTGTTTGGCCTGGTTCTGGTGCTGCGTCAAGGTCGGCAGATAAGAGATCCCATCGATTTTCGGTGGCAGTTCCGCACCGGCAAGCTCGCAGGCGGTTGGCAGAAAATCCCAAAACGCGGAAGGATGGTCCGAGACACTTCCCGGTGCGACGTTGCCCGGCCAACGGGCGATCAGCGGAACGCGGATTCCGCCGTCGTGCATCGAGCGTTTGTAGCCTTTCAAAGGACCATTGGAATCAAAGTACTCGTGATCATGGCCACCTTCTTGGTGCGGACCGTTGTCGGACGTAAACAGCACCAGCGTTTGTTCGTCGATCGAGAGTGTCTTTAGCAAATCAAAAAGCCGGCCGACGTCGCCATCCATCCGCGTAATCATCGCCGCAAAACCTTTTTCCGGGTTCGGCCAATCGCGATCGACATACGGGCCGTAATCCGGGACTTCCATCCCGTCGCCGTTCACACGACCACCCTCGTTGTTGGCGTGGGGAATCGTCCAGTGGATGTGCAGCAGAAACGGCCGGTCTTTGTTTTCCCGCACGAAGTTGAGCGCCGCGTCTGTCATCAAATCATGTGAGTACGTGACGCGTTTGGTCGAAACGCGACCGCGGGCGAGTGGATTGTCGCTCAGCACATTGCCGGGCAACTTGCACCATCCGATCATTCTCCCACAGATAAGTTGGATAGTAGTTGTGGGCGCGGGACTGGTTCAAATAGCCGTACCAGTAATCGAAGCCATTGTTGTTGGGATGGCCGTCGTTGTTAACCTCGGACGGATCATCGACATTGCCTAACGCCCATTTGCCGACACCGCCGGTCGCGTATCCAACTTGCTGTAGCTGGCGGGCCACGGTGCGTTCCATCCCAGTCAGGCTTCGTGAACGGTTTCCAGTGAGTCCTGTGTGGCCAACGTGCTGACCCATCCAAAGCACCAACCGCGAAGGACGGCAAACGGTGTGGCCCGAGTAGTGATCGGTGAACCGCAACCCTTCTGCCGCCATGCGATCGATATTCGGCGTCTTGATGACCTCTTGTCCGTAGCAGCCGAGATCACCGTAACCCAAGTCATCACACATGATGTAAATGATGTTGGGGCGGTCTGCTGCCGTCGCGATGGCGGAAAAGGATGCGAGTAAAACCCAGCAAAAGATTGTCTTGTGTTGCATGATCAACGTCGGTTTTTGGGGTCCAGGTTGCTGTCCAAGTCTGCTTGCGTCACAGTCGAATCGACTCCGTCGGCGGGCACATCCGCTTTGGCGACCCAGAGCAGTGAATTCAAGACGACTTTGCGGAAGTCATCGTTGTTCCAATTGTCGTGAAAATGACCGCCGGTGAAGCCCAGGCCGCGTCCGCCATCGGTTCTTTGAACCACCCACATCATTGCTTCGGAACGGCCTTTGGAGGCTTGGATGTGTGCGTAGGGCCCTTGGGGATAGACGTACGGCCCATTGCGAACGGCGTCTGACGGTACGGCAACCAGAATCGGTTGGAACTGCAGACCGTCGATTTCTGTGGCTTCATTGCCAACGATGTCCGCGACGAACCGCATGTTGAAATACCACTCGTCGCGAATCTGAAACGGTTTGACACCGCGAGTCACCGGATGATCGGGCAGGACCGCGAAGGTGGGCTCCCAAATGGGGTTGCAGGAAAACATGTGATCGTAATGGCCACCGATCCAACGTTTGAATTCTGCGCCTGCCTGGTCGGCAATCACTTCGACGCCGTAATGCATGAAACCGAGTCCCACGCCTTGGTTTTTCCATTGTTCCAGTAGCTTCAGGCGGCGACCGTTTTCCTGCACCACTTCGTGCCGGCCGCCGCCGTCCATGTAAAAGACCACAGCATCGGCGTCCTCAAAAACGGCTTCATCCTTAGGCCAGCCATTGAGCACAACATGGACATCCAGATCGTCCACGGACTCCAGGCATTTGGCCAGCAGTTGGACTCCCGCGTTGAATTCGTGCATTCGTGGTGGATGCGAGGGCTTACCGGCAACCAGGACGAGCTTCTTCGCTTCGCCTGAGGCGGCGCCCAGCACCATCCAAAACGCCAACAGAAGTGAGAATCGGAGAGTCTTCAAGCGATTACCTCGGGGGGTGAGGGTTGGGCGGGGTACGGCAGACCAATACCTCTTATGAGGATATCGACCATCCGCTGCGTGCACACAATGTACCAGACGCTGCAATTGCGCCGAGTGTCAAGTTGCCAACGAAC
Organism: Pirellulaceae bacterium; assembly: GCA_963714715.1. Taxonomy (GTDB): domain Bacteria; phylum Planctomycetota; class Planctomycetia; order Pirellulales; family Pirellulaceae; genus JBFJVZ01. Next base: position 12,270 of record CAVQPV010000018.1, read on the forward strand.
GGGTGGCAAATAAGTGGCGTCAGCTTCCAGCTTGCGATTCCCAAACTCCGCAAGCTGGAAGCTGACGCCACGTGTTTACCTGTCACTTCTTGGGGAATTGCTTGATTAGCAGCTGGCGATCTTCTTAGATTGGAGTAGTGGCTCATCGTTCCATCTTCTCAAAATCCAGCGGACGCAGGTTTGGATACCCGATTGTTTGGCGATGGCTTCAGCGCTGTTCAGCCTTCGACGGCGGAGCTGCTGATCACACTCGTCAACTCGGCCGAGCATTTGGTTTGGTGCACGAGCCTGGACGGCAGCCGCTTGCTTTACGCCAATCCGGTTGCGGAGCGTTTTTACGGGCGACCGTTCGAAGACCTGCTTAGCAATCAAGATTATTGGATCGAAGCGATCCATTCAGATGACCGTTCGTATGTGCTCAAGAACCTGACAACTCTGTTGGATCATGAGCAGATTGAACAGGAGTATCGGATCGTCCGACCGGATGGTTCGGTTGTTTGGTTGCATGACCGCATCAAAGTCGTCCGCGACGCGACGGGAAAACCGATGTGCGTGGGCGGGATCGGAACCGACATCACGGCGATCCGCGAATCGGAGGCCTTGTACGCCTCGCTGGTCGAAAGCTTGCCGCTCCACGTGATCCGCAAAGACATGGAGGGCAAGGTTGTCTTCGGAAACCAATTGTATTGCGAATCGATCGGCAAGCCGCTGCGGGAAATCTTGGGCAAGACTGATTTTGATCTCTTCCCGCCGGACTTAGCGCGGAAGTATGTCGACGACGACAAGAAGGTGCTCGCTTCGGGCATGGTTTTCAATGAGATCGAGGAACACCAAAACCAGGATGGCGAACGCGTTTTTGTCGAACTGTTCAAGAGCCCGGTTCGTGACTCACAAGGTAAGGTCACTGGCATCCAAGTGATGTATTGGGACGTGACCGAGCGCAGCGCGCTGATGAAGAGGTCCGCAAGGCGAAGGAGGCGGCTGAGTCCGCCAACCGGGCGAAAAGTGAGTTCCTGGCAAACATGAGCCATGAGATCCGAACGCCGATGAATGGCATCATCGGGATGACGGAGTTGCTCTTCAACACTCAGCCGACAACAGAACAGCGTGGCTTTCTGAATATGGTCAAGCATTCGGCGACGTCGCTGTTGAGGTTGCTGAACGACATTCTTGACTTTTCAAAAATCGAAGCGGGCAAACTGGATTTGGAAAATCGAGAATTCAGTCTGCGTGATTGTATTGGGCATACCGTGCAGTCGCTGGGTGCACAGGCTGGCGAGAAAGGACTGGAATTGCTGTGCCGCATCGATCCAAACGTGCCCGACGTCATGATCGGTGACGCGGTCCGCCTGGGACAGATCGTTGTTAACTTGGTGGGCAATGCCATCAAGTTCACGGAGAAGGGCGAGATCGAAGTCAATGTTTCGAAAGACCCCAACTCCGATGGCCCAGGTTGTTTGCATTTCTCGGTACGTGACAGCGGAATCGGGATTCCAATCGAGCAGCAGAAAAAGATTTTTGATTCCTTCAGCCAGGTCGACGCGTCGACGACCCGACGTTTTGGTGGAACGGGTCTGGGGTTAGCAATATCGTCGCAGTTGGTCGCGATGATGCGTGGCCAGATTTGGGTGCAGAGCGAAGAAGGCAAGGGAACAACGTTTCATTTCACCACCTGTTTTGATGTTCCCAAGCAACAGGCCGTGCCGGACGGACTTGAGCAATTGCGTGGGATTCCTGTCCTGCTGGTTGATGACAACGACAGCAACCAACGGATCCTGGGCGAATTGCTGCAACATTGGGGCCTGGTACCGACGATCGTGGACCGCGGCCCCATGGCGATCGATGAGTTAAAGCGTGCTTGTGCAGCGGGCAGGCCGTATCGAATTGCCGATCTTGGACTGCCAGATGCAAGGAATGGACGGGTTCAACATCGCGGCGTGTATTCATGAAGATGAACAATTGCACGATTGCCAGACCATCATGCTTTCGTCGCTGGCAACGCCGGGCGATGTCGACCGTTGCCAACGCTTGGGAATCACGCACTACATTCAGAAGCCTCCGGTGCCGTCGGAATTGCTGGAGCACGATCTTTTCGATCATCGGCATCCATCATGACGACGAATTTGAGCAACGTGAGCCAACCGACCAGGAAGCTTATTTTGATGCCCCGTTGAAGATCTTGCTGGCCGAGGATGGGATGGTCAATCAGCAGGTTGCCATCGGGCTCTTGCGCCCTTCGGTCACGAATTGACAGTCGTTGCTGACGGCCAAGAGGCGATGTGGGCATTCGAGCAGCAGGCGTTTGATCTGGTGCTGATGGACGTCCAGATGCCGAAACTGGACGGCCTGGAGGCGACTCGATTGATTCGCAAAGCAGAACAGGCGACGGGCACGCATACACCGATCATCGCCATGACCGCGGGAGCGATGAAGGGCGACGAAGAGCGATGTTTTGAGTCCGGTATGGACGGTTACGTTTCCAAACCGATTGATCCCGAGTTGCTGTACGAAGAGATCAAACGCTGCACTCGGTCATCCGCTGCTCGCCCGCATGCGCAGTCAAGCAACATAGACGAAGCATCGATCGCCGATGTAATCGATATCGAGGTTGCGAGACGTCTGTGCCGCAACGACGATCAACAACTGCGTGCACTCGCGCAAACATTGTTGAACGAGGCGGCGACGTTGATGGAAGATATTCGTTCGTCCCTTGATGAAGGTGACGTTGAGTCGTTTCGCCGCTTCGTGCATACGCTGAAGGGTTCCGCTGGGGTCTTTGGGGCAGCCGGCGTCGTCGATGCCGCGATCCGAATTCAAGACTTAGTCACGCGTGGCAGCCTGGATGGGCTTCACGATCCCGTTACCGATCTGTTAGGCGAGGTCGAAAGCATGATGGGTGCGCTGTCGACGCTGTCCGACTAGGACCGTGTTTTGAAAATGCCTCTTTTTATCGTGCTAACTGACGGCTTTTTGCATTCCTTGACTCCCCGTTTGCGCTCGGAGTCGGGCTCTCAGGCCCGGAGCGGGTCTTGTGAATGATCAAACAACATCCAGCTGCAGCGCATCGCCCTCCCCGGCCGCTACCGCGTCCGACCCTCCCGCTGTCGGCCTGTTGATTTAGTGAGCCGCGACGCGTAAGCGGCCGGGCATACGTCATTGCCCGGTGCGTTACGGCCCGCGGCTCACCCTTGCAATTCACATTTCGTTTAAATCAACAGCCTGCTGTGCGGGAGGGTGAAGCCTGCGGCGAGCCCTGTTTCGTGTCGACTTCAGCACTAGGGCAATCGGCGCTGGAGCAGCTTGGACTTACAATCCGGCCTCTCGTTTGACCTGCCGGCATCCGTCGGTCGACCGTCACGACTCAACAACTGTTCCACTCGACTCTAAAAGCCAAGATCGCATGTCCACTCGCCGTCGCGCCCGCGAGATCGTACTGCAATTGCTGTATGAAGCGGACATCAATGAGCGTCGCGACCCGGAATCCGCCAGGAAGTTCATTCGCTCACGGCTACAGGGCCGCAAAGCGTTGACCGAATTTGCCAGCCAATTGTTGCGAGGAACTTTGGAGAATCAAAAGGCAATCGACGAACATCTCAAGCGACTGGCGACACATTGGTCGCTCTCAAGAATGGCGGTTACCGATCGCAATGTACTTCGCCTGGGTGCTTACGAGATCATTTACAGCGACACACCTGGGCGAGTCGCCGTCAACGAAGGCATCGTTCTTGCCAAACGCTACGGCGATAAGAACAGTCAACGATTCGTCAACGGAATCTTGGATCGCTTGCTGAAGGATGTCGAGGCAGCGGGCACCGACGGCTCGGTGACGCCGGCGGAATTGGAGACTCCGAAGTTGAATCGGAAGCAAGCCGAAGAAAGCTAAACAATCAGACGTTGATGCAATGCCGGTTGCATGTGCACACTCTGGTGAGATGGTTGGCGGATTTACGAATTCAGGATCGGGGAATACAGGAAGACGTACAGGCCAACGAGCGTTTTGGCATCTCGTATCCGCCCGTCAGCAATCCACTGAATGATCTGCTGTCGATTCGCTGGTCGATTCTGAATCTGTTCGGTCGCTTCGCGATGATGCTGCCCCTCGATCAATTCGGTGGCAACATACAGGTGCATCAATTCGTCGCAAATCCCTGTGCCGAATAGAATTCGTGAATCAATTTCAGTTCCTGGGCACGATATCCCGTCTCCTCGATCAACTCTCGAGCAGCGGTTTCCAAGGCGGGCTCTTGGGGCTCGCGCGTCCCGGCCGGCAATTCCAACAGCGTTTCACCGACCGTCGGCCTCGTGTTCTCGATCATCACGACCGTATCGGCGTCCAACAGCGGAAGCAGCACGACCGCGCCGGGATGACGAATGACCTCGCGAACATACGTCTTGCCGTCATCGCCAATCAGGTCCAATGCGTGAACATTGAAGCGAGCCCCCTGGAGCAGTAAACGCTCGTCCTTGACATTTGAGTGATCCGGATCAGTCATCGTTTGGCAGCATCCGTCGTGGCGGTGAAAACTTTACCAATGTATATCGTCGCTGAATCGTGATTGACACCCGTGGTCGCCGGCTCGATTCCGCAAGACAATGTCGACGTAGGACCAGATCGACAAACGTGAGGATCGACTCTTTGACGCTATTCGGATTTCTGAATTGCAATAAACCACGCGGCATCGACGTCGCGCGATGTCGTCAACGTCGTGCAACGGCGGATCCGTCCGACAAAGGTTGGCCATTGCGGGACGCTGGATCCGCTTGCACAGGGCGTTTTGGTGCTCGGTGTTGGGCCGGCCGTTCGCTTGACTTCGTATGTCCAAGCCAGCAAAAAGCGATACATCGCCAGTTTTCGGCTGGGGGCATCCAGCGAGACGGGAGATTTGGAACAAGGTTATGTCGAGCATCACGAATTACCGGTCCCCACGAGCGAACAGTTGGAACGTGCCGCGCAGTCCCTCATCGGCAAAGTCGAACAGATTCCGCCGGCGTACTCCGCCATTTGGGTCGATGGGAAAAGGGCGTACCAGCGAGCCAGAAACGGCGAGCAAGTCGAGATGCCGCGGCGGATCGTATCGATCGATCAAGTCGATGTTCTTTGCTACCAGTATCCAGACGTCAGGCTCGACATTGTTTGTGGTTCCGGCACCTACATTCGGTCACTGGGGATCGATCTGGCGAAAGCCGTGGGCTCGATTTCGGTGATGACCGAGTTGACTCGCGTCGGCATTGGGCCTTTTACGCTGGAAGCATCGGTTTCGATCGAGCAGCTCCGTGATCAGCCGCTCGAGCCCTTGATACTGCCCGCATCCCTTGGTGTAACTTATCTGCCTCGCGTCGTCGTCGATGACGATGATTCGATTCGTCTCGGTCATGGACTGCCGCTGGCGGGCGAGTCAGCCTTGTGCATCGATGAAAGTGTCAACGAGGCCGTGGCCGTAACCGCGAGGGGGACTTACGCGCGGTCATTGTGCCCAAGCCACGAGGCTGGTGTCCGGTCAAGGTATTCCCGGCGTCTCTCGGGAAATAGGTGGCGTAAGCTTCCAGCTTGCGATGAGTGGCGTAAGCTTCCAGCTTGCGATTCCCCAATTCCGCAAGCTGGAAGCTTACGCCACGTGTTGCGAACGAGTCTTAACGGTTGAGCGGATTTTTTGGCTTGCGTGATCGCCGACGCTGAAACTTGTCGCACCGGTTTGATTCAAGTTGCTCGTGAACGCTGCCGCCGCGACCGATATCAACCGATGGCCCACATTGTGTGTCAATCCATCGCTGCGCGCCTCCCAATCCTCCAGCGCAGCGAACCTCCCTCCGCAGTCCTCCCCCTGCGCCATGTCCAACGACGAAAACACCGACGACGAAGAACGCGGACCAAAATTTGTTCGCGATGTCTTTGCGATTGTCTTAGTTGCTTTAACGCTGCTGTTGACCGTTTCGCTGGTCACACGAGACCCTGCTGATCCCGTTGAGGCTCCTGTCTGGCCACTCAACACGTTCTACGTCCCCGATGCGCTCGTCTATCCGCAAAATGCGTCGGTGACCAATGCCTGCGGTTACTGGGGCGCGTTGCTCGCGGCGGCGATGATGGAGGCATTGGGATTAGCGTCGTCGCTGATTGTGGGAGCCGGCGGAGGCGTCGCGACCGCACTACTCGTTCGCGGCGGCATGAATGCTCCGGTGCTGCGGTCGCTGGGCGGCACGATTGTCGTCTTCGGCGCGGCCACCGCGGCTCACATGTTTCCGGCAGTCATTGAGGGGATGCCCGTTGTCGGCGCCGGAGGACGCTTGGGCGCGATGACGTCGGCCTGGCTCTTGGACCACTTTGCACCGGCGGGAGCCTGGATTTTGACCTTAACCGTGCTGGCGGTTGGGTTATTGCTGACAACTGACTACGCCCTGCTGTACGCCGGTCGTGCATTGATGGCCGGCAGCGCGAAAATGTCGCGCGGCAGCATCCGCAAAGCCGCCAGCGTGTTGCCGTTGGCAACGCGTCGGCGGCGGCGACCGTTTACCGACCTGGAAGAGCCAATCACGATCGAAGGCGAAACGGATCCAGACACGAGTGGGGATAACGAGAGCGAACAAGCGGCCGAGAAGACGTTGACGTTCAGCGAGCCGAAAATCAAGTTCCGTGTTCGAAATCCGCAGCCGGCGGAAGAAGCAGTCGAGGACGAGTTCGACGACGAAGAAGCTGAATACGAAGCCGAGGAGCCTGGCTTCGACGAGCCAGAAGAGGACGAACAAGAAGAGCCCAAAGCCGAGCCAAGCGTACGCGAACTCGAGGTGAATGACGAGCAACGCGTGGTTCGCAACGACTCGGAGCACGCCCCGCCCGGTCCCAAGATCCGCGTCAAGAAGCGGAAGAAGAAAGCGCCCGTCAAAGACGAACGCCAACAGCTGTTCGAAAGCGTGCAGGAATCGGCGCCCGCTGGCAGCGAAGACTATCATCTGCCGGTCGTCGAGTTGCTGGAAGCCAGCGACGATATCAATTTTGACGAACAATTGGTGGAAGTTCGTCGCAAGGCGAGAATCCTTGAGGCCACGTTCAAGGATTTTGGTTTCAACATTCGCGTCGTCGAAATCGAAACCGGTCCCGTCATCGCGCAATACGAGATCGAGTTGGAAGCCGGTTTGCGATTGAGCAAGATCACCGGACTGGCCGAAGACCTGGCGATCGCGTTGCGCGTTCCCGCCGTCAGAATTGTCGCCCCGATTCCCGGCAAGAACACCGTCGGGATCGAAGTGCCCAACGAAAAACGCCAGGTCGTTCGCTTGCGCGACGTGATGGAAGAGTCGGATACGCTGACCGATAAGATGAACATCCCGGTCTTCTTGGGCAAGGATGTTTCCGGCAATCCGATGGTGGTTGACTTGGCCAAGATGCCACATCTGTTGATCGCTGGCCGCACGGGCACCGGTAAAAGTGTCTGTTTGAACGCCATCATCGCCTCGGTATTGATGTGTTGCCGACCCGACGAAGTGCGGATGTTGATGATCGACCCCAAGATGGTCGAGCTCAGCGGCTATGGGCGGCTCCCGCACTTGATGCATCCGGTGATCACGGACATGAAGAAGGCGGAAGCGATCCTGGCCTGGGCGGTCGAAAAGATGGAGGAACGTTACTCGTTGCTCGCCAAGGTCGGCGTGCGTCACATCAACAGCTTCAACGACCTGGGCCGCGACGAGATCTTGCGGCGTTTAGAGGTGGATGAAGCGGACGGCGAAAGCAAAGCGCCCGACAAGTTGCCCTTCATTGTGATCGTTGCCGACGAAATGGCGGACTTGATGATGACCGCCGGCAAAGACGTCGAGCAACACATCATTCGGTTGGCGCAAAAGAGCCGGGCTGTCGGGATTCACTTGATCTTGGCAACACAGAAGCCAACGGTCGACGTGATTACCGGCTTGATTAAAAGCAACTTGCCCGCCCGGCTCAGCTTCCAAGTTGCCAGCAAGACCGACAGTCGCGTGGTGCTGGATGAAAACGGTGCGGACAAGTTGCTTGGCAACGGCGACATGCTGTTTCTGTGGCCGGGCACGAGTACTCTGATTCGTGGCCAGGGAACGTACCTATCGGACGACGAAATCGACGCGGTGTGTGATCACTGCAGCATGTCGGAGCAGAACTTCGTCGGCGAATTGATGAACCTGAAAATCAAGGAAGAAGACGGCGATGACGGCGCCTCGATGGACAAGATCCGCGACCGTGACGAATTGTACGACAGTGCCATCGAAGTCGTCATTCGCGAAGGTCGCGGATCGTGTTCGTTGCTGCAGCGGTGTCTGGGTATCGGTTATGGACGTGCCGCCAAGCTCATTGATTTCATGGCCGAGGACGGCATTGTCGGAGAATACAACGGCAGCAAGGCACGCGAGATCCTGATGACGATGCCGCAGTGGCAACAGCTGCAAGGATTGGAGGCGGACGCTGCGGCCCAAGACGATGTCGAAGCAGACACCAACGTCACTGCCCAAGACGATCAAGAATACGAAGATTCGGATGCGGAGCCGGACGAAGAAGAATCCGAAGCAGCCGCCGACGAATACGAAGACGTCGATGAAGAGGAGTATGAGGAGGACGAGTACGAAGACGAGGAGTACGAGGACGAGGAGTACGAGGACGAAGAGTACGAGGACTACGAAGACGAATCAGCGGCGTAATACCCCCCGGCCCTTCTCCACGAAGCGCCCGCAGCGGGGCGAGGCAAGAGCTTCGCGACGAAGTGCACCGATGAAGAGATGCACTTCGCAGACGACGCAGCAGACGAGTACATCGAACGGACCCACCATTGCGATCACTGTGGCGCCGACTTCGTTACCCGCGAGGTTGTCGCCGATTGCAGCAACAATTGAGAAACGCAATGAAGTTTTCGTTGACCTTGGACGGGCGAGACTTTTACCACGAGACCCGCAGGAATTCGCTGGTTTGCGCCAGTCCCATTTTTTTTAAATTGTCCAAGTAATCAGCAACGCTCATCGGTGGTTTACGTAGTCCAGCTTGCTGTTTCTTTGCCGCGCGAACAACCGCTTCAGCGCGCTGGCAGGCCAAGTCCTTCAGAAAGTCGTCCGGATGCTTCGAAACGATATCGTAACGGCGTAATTGGTTTTCAGGGAAGTCTTGCAAGTTGAAAGTAACAATTGTGGATGCTCCCGCTTCAATCGCTGCCGCTAGGACATGCCGATCGTCGAGATCGGGCAATTCCAAATCCTCAATACGGTGTTCGTAATCAGTGATCAGACAATCTTGAATCGCTAGTTCCATCTTCTGTCGTGTATACTCCAACTGTTCCCGCTGAAGATCGGGTCTTTTTTCCAGCAAGTTGGAAATCCACTCGTCTTGGATTTGGTTTGTCCACTTCGCCCGTATGATGTCCGCTAAAGCAATCCACATCAAAAAGTCGCGGACATTTGCGGGATACAACACGCACGCATCATAGATAACTATGTCCGGCATCCGATGACTTAATACCCCATGTCAAGATCTTGCGCTTGATCCATCAAAGCCTGCATCGCTTCTTCGCTTTGCTTTCGCGTGGCTTCCATGTACTCGCCTAGGTCGTCAATCCGGATCCGTCGATGCGTTCCTTCCATGCGATAGGGAAGTTTCCCTTCATCGCACAGTTTCACGACGTAAGGCCGCGAGACGTTCAAGAAGTCAGCGGCATATTGCGTCGAAACCTCGTCATCGCTAGCCGTCACCGCTACGGTTTGTCCCTTTGCCGTCGCCACCAGTGTTGCCAAAACAACTTGCTGGAGAAGCTCTTTCAGCTTCTGGGTACTGTGAGCTTCCAAATAAAACAGAAGATTGATGGGATGGTTTTCTTCGATCTCCGAAACAATCCTTGCCGCCTGTTTTACGTCCTGCTTGCTGGGTGGTTTCAGCAAAGTGATCCGCCTCCGCGGCGAGATCCGGCGCGTCTCAGATCGATCCTCTTTCTTTGTGTCAGATCGATTCTCTTTCTTCGTGTTCATGTGGCGTTCGGATAAGAAGCTCAGAAATAGGCTATACCAAGCATACTCGGCACGACGGCGTAAACGAAATAAACGAAACGCCCAGAATCGGCGTTTGTTGCAAAATCAGCGGAGATTCATAGGAGAATAGAGGTGGACACTCAGAACGCGAATGAGCATCGAACGCCCATGCACCCCCCTAGGGGTAGGTTCTCCCAGGGGCCCCGGGGCCACCAGAGTAGGCATGGGAACTGCGGCCAACAGGTTGTGACCGCCGACGGTGATATTCTCCGTCCGGACTGCATGTTGATCGAGGATCCGAGCGACAAGCAGACAGCCGCGTCGGCGACCATGACACAACATCGATACGAAACCTTAATGGGCGATGTTCTGGGCATGGCAGGCCCCACGAATCGACCGGCAGCGGGACCGTGATTCGTCACGGCGATTTGATGGATCGCGTGCTCGATCGCGAAGAATCTGCCAAATGGCAAGGCGTCCGCGTTTCGATGATCGTCAAGTGGCCCGGCCCGGAGGCGATGGAAAAGTGGTCGCACTATTCGCTGATGCGCCAGCAGGAAAAGCGACTGGGACTTCCGCACGAGGAATCCACGCAATTCGGGAGCCAGGATTCATCTGCGCGATTTGTGTAGAGACGCATGCCCGGAGGGAGAGTGAAGTTAAGATTTGCCAAGCTTCGCATGCCACCCGCGCTGTGCGCGGATCTCCCGACCCCGCACCAGTGCCGACCGCACGTCTCACCGAACCAGACTGCAGGGAGACCTGCGGTCCAAGGGGCGGCGAGGTCGGAGACCTGCGCCGAGCGGGTCAGGGGCGGCGAGGTCGGAGACCTGCGCCGAGCGGAGGAGGGGCGGCGAGGTCGGAGACCTGCGCCGAGCGGAGACCTGCGGTCCAAGGGGCGGCGAGGTCGGAGACCTACGCCGAGCGGAGACCTGCGGTCCAAGGGGCGGCGAGGTCGGAGACCTGCGCGGCGAGCGGACGGCGAGGTCGGAGATCTGCGGCGAGCGGAGGTCAGTTTCCTCGGAAGTCTGCGCACTCCTCGACCAACGCGATGCTCTACTAACGGCCGTCGCGCAAGCGGTAACCCAAGAAGTCGTCCAGATCAGGCTCCGCCTCGATCGCGGCAACCGTCTTGTCGATGTCGTAGGTCACGCGGCGGAACTCCACACATTCCTCATCCATGACCACATAACAGCTCCGCGGGTCACCATCGCGTGGCTGCCCCACACTGCCCACGTTGATCATCAGACGCTGTGATTGGTCGCTGATTGAGTAGCCGGTCCCCGTTTCGGTCGGCCGCACAAACCTTAAATCCTTGGTGAAGACGCCGGGCACATGGGTGTGTCCCTGAAAGCACAAATGGGGAATCATCGAAAACAGCTTATCCATCTTCTTGCTGTTCTGGGTGTCTTCGGGAAAGACGTACTCGTTGGTCGGTCCCCGCACCGAACCATGGACAAACAAATTGCTGCCTTCACGCTTCATTCGCGGCAGTTCGCATAGGAACTTCATTCGCTTGCGGCTGGCTTCCGGTCCGTCACGACCACATTCCAATTGTGAGCGAGTCCAAAAGATCGCCTGCTCAGCCGCTTCGTTGAAGCCTTCGGGATCAAACAGCGCACTGCTGTCATGGTTTCCCAAAATGCAAAAGTCAAAATTCATGACCAGATCGAGACAGGCACAAGGTTCGGGCCCATAGCCGATCACGTCACCCAAGCAGACGATCTGATCGACATTCTGTGCGGCGACATCCTCGAGAACTGCTTCCAGAGCGTTGAGGTTGCCGTGAATATCGCTAAGGATGGCAGTGCGTGTCACAAATTGACGATCTTGTCTGGAAAGAATGCTGTTGCCGGGCGATTAACGGCCGTGCTTGATGCGATCGCCAAGCCCATTGGACAGTTCCGGCTCGGCATAAATTTTATCGGCAGTTTTCTCAATGTCATATTCGACGCGGCGATAAGTGATCGTGTTTTCATCCGTGTCCAAGATCACATAGCACGATCGTTTGTCGTCGTCGCGCGGCTGACCAACGCTGCCGACATTCACCATGACCTTTGCAGGCCCGAGTTTGTAAAAGTAGTCAATTTCATCAGGCGCATGGAACTCGCATTCCGTCGTGAACACACCCGGCAGGTGCGTGTGTCCCATAAAGCAATACTGTTTGACTTTGCCAAACAAGATTTCCATCTTGCGCTGGTCGAAGACGTATTCGGGGAAGACGTATTCGTTGGTTGGATCACGCGGCGAACCATGGACGAATTTGTAATCACCGATTTCGCAGAGCCTGGGTAGTTCACCGAGGAAGTCCCAGCGGGCATTGATTTCAACGGGTGAACCGGGACCATTGTCTAATTGGTCTGCGCGTCCAATAAATCGCCTGAAGTGCCATTGGATTGAACCCATCAGGGTCAAACAGCGCGGCTTGATCGTGGTTGCCCAAGATCGTGACCTTGGCGTTCGACATCACCTGATCCAGGCACTCGCACGGATTGGGCCCATAGCCGATGACGTCACCCAAGCAGTAAATTTCGTCCACCGAATTGGCGCGAATGTCATCCATGACCGCCAGAAGCGCCTCAAGGTTTCCATGAATATCGCTGATCAACGCTCGCTTCACCGGAAATTCCTAATCACTAGCAGTCGAGTCCTAAACAATAAGAATGATTTCATCGCAATGAACTCCAATCGATTGCGATCCGGGCGGGATTCGGGCCAACATCGCTGCGAACCAATGTGTTCCCGGCAGAGGTTAAAGCGTCTGAATTGTAAGGGCAAACAAAAAAGCACAGCAATCCCATGAAGCCAGACGATCCGCACCTGACCAACCATGATAACTTGCAGATCGCGATTGAGACGACCGGGCTGACCGGGTCGTTGGCAGTTTTGCGGGGTGAAACCGTCCTCAGGCACTCAAAACTGGATTCTGGCAGACGAACCGCCGCTGCTCGCCCCAGTGTTGGATAAGACGCTGCAGTGGTGCCGCCAGAGCGAAAACCAGCCCCAATTTGTCTCGATTGCCAACGGACCGGGCTCTTTTACGGGGCTACGTATCGGCGTGACAACGGCAAAGACCCTGGCTTATGCCGCAGATTTGCCAGTAATTGCCGTCGACTCGCTGGCTGCCATCGCGGCGCTGACGCTCGCACAGCAACCAGAATGTGAAAAGATTCTCGTTGGTATCAATGCCTACCGGGGACAGGTCTTCACAGCGAGATTTGAACGCGCCAGCCTCTTGATCCCATTGGCCGCGCTGTCAGACTCTGCGGCTTTTATCAATGATCGGGCAGATTCCCAATCGACCAACTGGAGCACGCATCCGGATCAAGTTCAGGTTGTCGATGCGGAACAGTGGGGGCAATTCCTGAGGGCTGTCGACCCCGGCGACCACGTCACGGGCGACCGCAAGGTTTTCCAGCAGCGTCGTGACCTGTCCTTCATCCAGCGCGAGCTGCCCGACGCAATCGGCGTTGGCCTGTTGGCGGCACGAGCAGCGATCCTGGGAACTTGGAGCGACCCACTAGCTCTGGTGCCCCGCTATTTCAGACCGAGCGCAGCGGAGGAAAAAGCGGAGCGAGCCCCGGATCCGCTCAGGCCGCGTTCAGCTTGAGGTTGCGAACGAACACGGTCTCACGATCCTTGCGGATGCCGTCACTACCGTAATAGATGATCGTATTCTTCAATAAGTCACAGATTGCCGTCAGTTTGACGCTACGTGGCCCATGCACGCAAAAGTAAATCCCGACGGGCTTGCCGCCACGAATGACCTCTCGCTGCGTCATCGGGAACTGGTTCGGCTCGAGGTGACCGAGTTCGCACAGGCGTCGCTCGATGTTCTGGCAAAGTTTTTGAAAATCGATCGCTGGAGGGGCAAAGCTGACCATAGATATTTGAAATCTTCGCAGTACTAGGGGAAGCAAGTTCTTGACTCGCCGCGTTTAGAACCGTCGGCAGCATGGGTATCGGCCCGGACAAGGACCAAAATTAGCCTTCAGAGCGGTCATGCGCGAATGGTTCGCCCCCAGACTTAAAGTTCTGCGGGTTATGCCGTTTTCAGATAGTCGGCGTTTTTTTTGAACGCGACGACCAGGTTGAGGCCTGTTGTTTTGGCCCGCAAATCTTGCTCAATGCCGCGAGAACTTGCCACCATCATGGTGCGTGATCCGGTCAAAAATATCTCGCAGGATCACCTGTTCCAGTGAAGTGTCCCGGCCCAGCGGAATCCAGCCCAGCGTGCGGGGGCTATCATCACGTTCGGGCACACGCCGCAGCAACGTTCCGTCGTGACGTTGTACCGCACTGACTTCGGTGGCATCTTGGCTGCGGTCGGTATCCTCCAAGTCCTTTTGCACAACGACTTCCAAGGAGTAGGCGGCACCTTGGGGCGCACGATCACGATCGCTCTGCGGCGAATCGATTGCAATGTGCTTTGCAGCCGTTCGAATCCCGCGGTGCTGTCTTTGCCCCACGGCTCGAGCACCGAACTGCCGATTTTGTACGCCGTTTCGATGCGGCCATCCAAGATGATGCCGTCCGAGTTTTGTACCGGCTGCTCTCGCGCGATGTGAAAATAATCGTCAACCGAATCCACCACCTGCGACCAGACGAACTGATCGCTGGTTGGCGGCAATTCGATTGGGTTGGGGACGTACGTGTCGGGGGCACTCTTTTTGCTAAGCCGATAAGAGAATTGCCCACAACCGATCGCGGCCGCGAGCGTAACGGCAGCGATCACCGCCGGCAATCGGACTCGGTTGGTTGATGATGGATGGTCGCAGCTTGTCATCGCAACTTCGTCGCGCGGTTAGTCGTGGCGACCCTCGGTAATGGCTTGGCTTCCGGCACGTCCTCGGGGAAAAGCGACCACACTGGAACCATCTTCGTCATCTCGTCCAGCATCTTACGCTGGGACGCCGCAATCTTTTGCTCCTGGAGCTGCTTGCGAATCTCCTCTTGAAGATTGCCCAGCGGTGTCACCCCGGCGGGCTTGCGCTCGAGCACGCGGACGATGTGAAAACCACTCTCGTCAGCAAAAATCTCGCTCATTTCGTTGACAGGCAACGAAAAGATCTGCTGATCCATTTTCTCCGAAGCCAGCGAACCCTGGTTGGTCCAATCGTGCACACCGCCTGACTTACCCAGCGGCTCTTGGCTCTTGGCTCGCGCCACGGCCTGCATGCTGCCGCCATAGTAAGCTTCACGGCCCATTGCCTGCAGTGCCTGATGAGCGGCTTCACGCGTGGGGAAATTCTGGTAAAGCACGGTGAGTTGTTCCCAGCGTGCCTGAGATTTGTGTTGATAGTCGGCAAGATGAGCGTGGTAGTATTGCAAGATCTCAGCAAGCGAAACTTTGGGGTCTTTGTCAATCGATTCGCGGACATACATGTGTGCCAACATGGCATCGCAAAAATCACGCTGACGGGCTTGCAGCGAAGTTCCCTCGCTTCGCAATTTCTCGTCCAACTGAGTCATGTCGCCGACTTCGTATCTTTTCAACAACTCAGGAACTTCGGAATCGACGAACATCTGCCGTGCCCGCGAGGCCATCATCTCGCTCGCTTCTTGTCGCTTGTCGGCTGCTTGCGTGCCTACCTGCAAGAGCAAAAACGACTCGCGCATCCGCTTGGTATCGATCGCTTGTTTCAGCAGACCACGCGTTAGATTCACGCGTGCGAATTTGATCTGGTCCGCGGGGATTTCCTGCTCCGACTTTTCCAGCACACCACTGATCCGCGCGTCGACTTTCGATTTCAAGTCGCCCAACAAGATCTTTGAATTTCCGACGACGGCCACAATCGTTGCAGGGTCCTCGGGAAGTTCCATGGCGAGCGCGGCTTCAAATTCAGCTTGACTGGGAATTTGGGAGCAAGCATTCTGCATCGCGCCGAACGCGACCACGAAAATCGCCATCACGATTGTCAGGCAGCGAAGCGATTTGTATTCTTTCAGACGCAATGTCATATGGCGTCCTGCAGCCGAAATAGGGAGAAAGACAGTTTCTTGGTAGGCTTGTAGCCAGAGGCATTCGACAGAGACAAGCCCAGAATGAACGCTTGGGTGCATATCGCGGTTCGCAAAGTAGCCATCTCGCTCCGTCGAGATGTGGCCCGACCGAACCGTTTTCCAGGGAAATCACGGTGGATCGTGGCTGGACCGCGACCAAGCGATCTGTTCGACACAAAGAAAACTTGATGGTTCGCCACTCGGTCGGGCATCGTCACGGCGGAGCGTGACGGCTACTTTTTGTTGTCGCTGGCAAACCGCGATGTGCACCCGGACGATTTGTTACCTGCCGCTGCGGCGATCTACTCGGTTGCTGGCGTGTTTCACGGTCAAGTCCGCCGGGGCTCGCGCAGCGTCGGTCAACTTGCGGGCTCTGCGCGTCACGGGACCATCACCACCGTCGCAAGGCAGTTTCTGATGTCAAAGCGAATTTCACACAGCATTTTGGACCCCTTTGTCGGGCCGCGTCTGCAGGCTTTGTATCCGCATCTTCACATTCCGGCCTGGTTTCCACCCGAAGGAATCGTGTTGATTGGTCATCTTTTCGCAATCGCCGGCGCGATCGGCTTTGCCTTTTCCGCGCATTATGGGTGGGGCGGAATCTTGGCCGCCGTGGGCGTGATCGGAAACCACACCGCCGATTGCGTTGACGGCACGCACGCCCGGCGCACCGGCCAGTGTCGCAATGGCGGCGAACTGCTGGACCACTTTACCGATCCGCTCTCGTTCGCGTACTGGTTGGTGGGTATCGGCGTGGCTTGCGGTCGCTTGGATTTGGCCTTGGTAGCAATACGTCTGTTGAGCAGGCAGAAA
>CAVQPV010000019.1:0-66756 GCA_963714715.1 Pirellulaceae bacterium
GTTGCGGATGTGACGGCGTCTCGCCGCGCGTGCCGAAGTAGTCGACGCTGCGGACGATGCCCTCGCCAAACAGCTTCTGCCAGATGCGATTGACCATGACACGAGCCGTCAGCGGATTGCGTCGATCGGCCAGCCAGTCAGCAAGTTGCCGCCGACCGCTTTGACCTGCCGGGATCTCAGGGAGTTTTTCCCACGAGGCAACTTGAATGGTCCCGCGCGGCACGACAGCCCCCGGTGAGTAGGGATTGCCGCGAATGTAGATCGGCATGTCGGACGGCTGCTCGCCGTCACGCATCGCAAACGCCTTCGGTACCTTCGAACGAAAGAACTCGGCATGCTGAATCGCCGGACCAAGTTTCCGAATCTGCTCAGCCAGCTCGTCGCGTCTCTTGGTGAGGGCGTCCTTGTTCGCGGGAGCTTGAGCGACTTCTTCGGTCGAAGGTGCTGTTGCATTGCTGACTGATGTCGCCTCACTGGCGGCAGCATTGGCCGCAGTATTCGCGGCCTGCTCAAGCTGCGCTAGTTGCTCGCTGACGGCCTTCTTCTCGGCCTCCAGTCGGTCCCGCTCGCCTTTCATCGAAGCGAGTTTCTGCTCGTGTTCGGCTTCGAGCTTATGGCGTGCAGCGAGTTGCTCCGGTGTCTCGGGCAACTCGGTGGAATTGAGCGTGCTCCACACACCGAACGGGATCTTGTGCGTCGCGGGTGAGCTGCGAAGCATCCCGGCGATTCCGTAGTAGTCCGTTAGTGCGATCGGATCGAACTTGTGGTCGTGGCAACGCACGCAGCCGAGCGTCATCGCCTGGAACGCCATCCCGATTTTGCTGACCTGCGTGTCGATGTGGTCGGCTTCCATCTTCGCCTTGTCCGGCTCGACGATCTCGACATCGCCGACCATCAGAAAGCCGGTTGCCGTGATGTTCTCGGCCCGTTCCGTGATCGATTCAGCCGGCAACAGGTCACCAGCGATCTGCTCGCGCACGAAGCGATCGAACGGCTTGTCCTTGTGGTACGCCTCGATCAAGTAATCCCGATACCGCCAGGCGTGCTCGGCGAAGACGTTGTTCGAGGTCCCGATCATGTCGGCATAACCGGTGAGATCGAGCCAGTGCCTGGCCCAGCGTTCGCCGAACGCTCGCGAACTCAGCAGCCGATCGACGACGGCTTCAAAGGCTTGTGGCGATTTGTCGTTGATGAACGCGTCGATCTCGCCTGGTGTCGGCGGCACGCCCGTCAGGTCGAGACTCACGCGGCGTAGCCAGGTGTGTCGATTGGCCTCCGCGACCGGCTTCAATCCAGCAGCTTCCAGCCGCGCCAGGATGTAGTGATCGAGTGGGTCCAGCGGCCAGTTCTCATTCTTGACTGCTGGAAGCTGCGGATCAGTCACTGGTTGAAACGCCCAGTGCTTCCGGCCTTCCTCAAAGTCGATCGACCGGATCAGAGGATCGGTGACTGCCTCACGCGGATCGGGTGCTCCCATCGCGATCCAGGCTTCAAAATCCTTGATGACCGAGTCAGCCAGCTTCCCCTTCGGCGGCATTTCGAACTCGTCGTATCGCAGCGCCTTGAGGAGCAGGCTTTGCTCAGCCTGTTGCGGCACGACGGCCGGGCCGCTGTCGCCACCTCGTAGCAAGCCCGCGCGATGATCGACTCGCAACCCGCCCTGCACAATCTTCGCCCCGGCCGCGTGGCACTCGTAACAGTGCTCGACCAGCACGGGACGAATCTTCGTTTCAAAGAATTTTATTTGGTCGGGAGTCGCTGCTGGCTCCTGTGCATGAACTTCACCAAACAGCACTGTGCAAAGCAACAGGCACGCGCCCTGTGCCGTAGCAGAACGAAATCGGACGGTATTCGAGTTGTGCGAGCTACTTCCCTTCATGACTACCTCTCCAGTCGCTCGAGGACCGCCTGCATGTGCTTGCGCATCGCAAGTTCTGCCGCATCGGGATCATGCTCGCGAACCGCTTTCAAGACCGCTTTATGCAGCTTACGTCCAAGTTGATTTTCACGCTGAGTCGGTGTTGTGCGAACCATCTGGGTCAACACAAATTCGTAAATCACTTCCATCAGGTTTTGCATCAAGGCATTGCCCGCGATCTCGATCAACTTTCGATGAAAGCGAAAGTCGATTTCAAGCGCTTCTGCATACGGCAGCTCCTCATCATCCAGTTGCTTGAGCAGCGCCGCTGAGTTCTTCGATGTCCTCAGCTGTTGCTGTTCTCAGCAGCTTGCCGAGCTGCCTGGACTTCAATCGCCGAACGCAGTTCTGCATACGACAACAACTCCTGCGGCGAAATCGTCACCGCGGACTGCAGCAATCGCACACAGTTAGCCAGGCTGTTCGTATCCCCGACGAACGTGCCGCGCCCGCGCTGAATGTCGACCAAACCCAGGCTTTGAAGTCGCGCCAACGCTTCACGAAGCACTGGACGGCTGACCTGCAACTGTTCCACCAGTTCATGCTCACCGGGAAGCCGCGAACCAGCGGCCAGCTTCTGATCTTTGATCACACGCAGCAATCCGGTCCACGACCAAATCCACCGTCGTCCGTCGCTCAATCGCTTCCAACTGCATCAACCATCTCCCAACACCTGACAACTTGTCACAAAGTCAACTTGTAAGACAGGTTAACAGGCTGCCGGGCGTCGCTCAATCAAAGTGGGAATCTCGAGTCAGGATTCTCGCCATCAGGAATTCGGAGCAGGAAAAAGCCGCCTCCCGCGACTACGCCTTCCACCTGGATCGATACCCATTCCCGTCCCGAGAGTCTTCACGAGGACCGTTGCTTCCGCTGTACCTTTTGGGTAGTCCACAGTCATCCGTGGTCGTATCCACGGGAGTTTCTTCCCCTTCACCACCCATCGATGACTGCTGAGCAGCAGGGACAGCACCGGATTTAACACCGGAAGTGGGGACGAAGTCATCGACCTGTGCGGCTCGGTTCCATTCTTCGTCGGTGTCCATCAGGTAGTGACGTTCGGCCACAGCTGACCCGTGGCCTAACCAACGATTGACGACGTGTCGTGGATAGATGCGTTCCAGATCCGTGCGGCACGAGGCACGTAGATTCATGAACGCTTTGGGCCACGGAACGTAACCGGCGCGACGAATGAGGCGATCTAGCTGTGTTCGTAGGTTTGATTCCGTGTCGCGGTATCGTCGAATGACGTAACTGCTACCCTCAGGGGCTAGATCCCAAGCCTCGTTGAGCAACACCCGTAGCCGCGGAAACAGTGGGACCATTCGGTCCGAATCGGTCTTTGACGCCCTTACCAGAAAGCGGTTCGCGTCCCAGTCGATGTCCTGCCAAGTTCAGGTTCAGCACCTCCGATGGGCACCGCAGCCCTGTATAGCGGCACAAGGCGAAGATGAGCTGCCAATCCAGCCCATCGCACTTCTGGATAATCCCGTCCGCCATTTCACGGTTGATGTAGAACTGCTTTTTCTCATCAACAGGGATGCAGATCTTGGCTCGGAATGGGTTCTCGTGAATGAGACGGTCGTTGAGTGCCTCGGTAAAACACTCACGAGCACGTTTATGATGCTTCGCCGCAGTCGATTCCGCGAGTGGCTTGCGTTCCTTGCTCCCTTTCTCCATCCATCTCCGCCAACGTTTTACGTCTGCCAGCGTTATGTCGGTTAATCGGCAATCTTCGCCGAAGTAGCCAATAATCCAACGCCGCGAATTCTTGTAGTTTCGGGTCGAATTTGGCTTCCAATCAATGCCATCTCGGTCCGCGATGTACTTGTCTAGGAACGCGCCAACGGTTGATCCAGCGTCTCCTCCTTGGTAGCGACGCGAGCTACAGAGTCCAGCCGCAGCGATTTTGGCGTGCAGCTCGCTGTTGATCTCACCTAACCAAACGACCGTGGCGGCGTCAGGTTGTGTACCAGCCTTTCCTGCTCTTACGAGCTCTTCGATGTGACGCTTGCAGGTCCCGGCACCCCGCCTGCTGATTCTTCCCAAGTAGAGAGATCGACGTCTGCCTGCTGGATAGTAAACCTGCAAACGCCAACCACCGGATTCATTCTGTAAACTAGCCACTATTTCGCCTGATGTTGATCAAATGTCAAGAATTGGAGTTCATCTGGAGTTGAGTCGCCATGCTGTGTCCAACCATAGCGCACCCAGAGCAAAGTCAAGGTTCTCGATTTCGCGGTTGGTTACTCACCGGAGCCATTGCTGTCCGTGGCAACGCCATCGCGGGTTTTCAGAGCACTGACGACTTCAGCAGGATCAAAGAGCACACGAGCATCACGGCGAATGCAAGGGATTTCTCCGGTGCGCACGAGCAGGTCAATTGCGGATACGGAAGTCGAGGTAATGACTGCGATCTGTTCGCGGCTCACCAGACGAGGCTGTTCGAGCATTCTTTCCGCAACCTTTCGAGCGATAGACTCCGTTAAGAGTTCAAGTTGGATAGGTGTTAGGAGTTCCAATTCAAGGCTGGTATTTGTCATGTAGTTTTCGGGAATTCAAAGGAGATAGACCAAGTAGCATCGCTACAGCGACGACATCTGCGACTCTAACATTGCAAGTGACTTGAGCCAAAAACGTAGATGCGATCTCCCGCAATCACCGGTGTCGAGAAACCATCGCCAAAGCCGCTGATCGTGCGGAGCAGCTTGGGGCCATCATCGGACCACTGCTTCAGCAGGCCTGTTTCGAGTGACTTGCCATCGCGATTGGGGCCACGGAACTGCGGCCAGTCCGCAAACGAAATAGGGCCGTGCCATAAAAATAAACACAAGGCAAGGTTAGTGATGAGTTTCGTATTCATGAACTATGTTTCCAGCAGATTCAGGGAGGCCAGCAGATTTAGCGAGTCAGACTCGTTGATCTCAAATCATGAGGCTCGATGGTAAGGATCTAAAATCACGTCTTGGTGACGAGTTTCTGTCTAATAATCTGTTGTCCTCCCTGAATCTGCTGGAGATCAAGCAAGCAGTTACCTACCAAGGTCGACAGCTTTCAATGACGGTGCATTTTCTGGTAGCGAAACGGTCGGTTCCCCGCTCAGGTAGCCAAGTCGCGTCAGATATTGATCTAGACGCAACGTGGTGACTTCCAACCAGGGGCTGTCGTTGAAGAAGCCATGGGGCTGATCGGAGGCCAGCCAGAGTTCGACATCGAGGCCGAGTTCTCTTGCCTTGGCGGCATACTCGTCGCCTTGCGCCAGCGCGGCATCTTCGCTGCCAAAGAAGAGCATCGCTGGCGGTGTTTTCTCATGGAGGAATAGCGTCGGTGAAATAGCCTTGGTGATGTCCTTTCCTTCCTTGCTGCGGATCATGTTGCGACCCGACAACGATGGGTTGACCCCAGGATTGTAGAGCACCATCGCGTTAGGGATCGCGGAGATGGAAAGGTCGTCACCGGCGGAATCGAAGCCGGGAACTAATGCGGTGGCAGCTGCGAGATGCCCGCCCGCGGAGCCTCCTGCAGCGATCACCTTGGATGGGTCAATGCCGATTTCGGCCCGCCAGGAGCGCTCTTGGCGTCCTCCACGCAGACATCGGGAGTCGTGTTGTGGAGCTTCCGAATCCGATATTCAGCGCTCGCGGCAACCATGCCCCGGCTGGCAAGGTAAGCGGACTGTCGAGCAAACTGTCGATAAGTTCCACTTTGCCAGCCACCACCGAAGAAGAATACGATGCAGGGTCTGTCTTCGCCATCGCTCTCCGGCGACCAGATGTGAAGTTTCAAATCACCCTGCGGCGTCGATTTGTAAACACGTTCCTCAGCACGAACGACCGCATTGGTCAGTTGAGGTTGTCGGTCCCACTGATCCGGTTTGTTTTTTGTTTTTCTGACTTTCAATTCCTGTGCGACGGTAACCGGTGCAAAGCCGGAGTGCATTCCGGCGAGTAGGCTAAAAGTGAGTAGAACGACAGGAATCTGCCGAATGAACTGAATTTGGTTTAGCATGAATTTGGTTAATAAAGTGAGATTAATAGAAAACCGTAAAGGCCTTCGGCCATCAAATTTGTCGTTCGTCGTTTTGAGTTGGTTCAGCGCGGCCAGCCTCCGAGCTGCAGTGTTGCCTTGCGCTGTGTGTCGGCATACCAAGCCTGGAGCCTGGAGACGCGTCAGCATGGCGGCCGCTAGATCGGAGGTTTTGAGGGTACGGTCAGTGTTTAATCTTCAACGAGCCAAAATGTGCCCAGCGGTTTGACTCGGCTTCACCGCCGTAGCACTGCAAGCTGATGTATGCGGTGCTTTCTACTGGCAACGTTGGCAGGTTTGTTTCGGCGGCTTGCGTCCATGTTTCAGCGCCTGGCTTGCGAAAAAAGCCGACCAGCTTTTGTCCCTTGACCGTAAATCGCAACTGAACGTCCGGATGGGCATACGGGATGATTGCGAGAGTCTTCCCCTGGTTCCGTTCTTTACGCCCCATGACGATGTTGGGCACGCCATGTTCGATCTCCAACCCGAGCTTGACCATGTGGCCGTCGTCGAAGTACCAAACCAAGTTGGCTTGTTCCCAACGCTTCTTGGGTGAGTGCCAGAGTTCACATGTGACGTTAACCCCGGACTTCCAGTCTGCAGGCAGTTTTCTTAGCAGCACGTTCTTCGCATCACCGGTCTTCGACCACATCGTTCCCGGTTCAACCAGGATCTCTAATCCGGATTCGGTCAATCGCCAGCCCTGCGGATTCTCACGGACCCAAGTCCAGTCTTCATCCAACGCGTCACGAAAGTCTTCGACGACTCGGATTCCATCGTTGGCGTGGTCACTGCGATTCTGCGCGAGCGATTGTTGGTGTCTTTGCGAAATCGTCGTTACCAGGGCAAACGCACCGATGAAAAGTAATGTCCTCACGAAAACAACTCCTTCACGACATTCGACTGTCTGGAATCACATAAAAGTTTGGTTGAAGTCGAAACCATGTTACGCCTTGATTTCATCGATCTGCTTCGTTGCGATGCCGATCGGGCGGTCCACGGGGACGCCGGCGCACGAGAGCAACGTGGTGAGCAGGTCGCCTTGATTGCCCTTGATGTTGGGCAGGAATCGACCGGTCTTGATCGAACCGCCTCCCTTGCCAGCGATGATGAATGGCAGGTTCTGACGAGAGTGCCGGTCGCCGTCTTCAAGACCGGAACCCCACATCATGATGCAGTTGTCCAGCAGCGTCCCGTCGCCTTCGCGGAGGACGCCATCTTGTTCACCATGTAGGCAAACTGATCGATGTTGAACTTCGTGATGGCAGCCACCTTCGCAACCATATCTGGCTGGTTATTGTGGTGAGTCAGGGAGTGATGCTGGCGGGTGAATCCCAGTTCCGGATAAGTCACACCGTTGGGCGTCGAACCGATGTAGGTGCAGACTCGGGTCGTGTCGGTTTGAAATGCTAAAACGTTCAGATCGCACATCACCCGCATATATTCGCTGCGGCGGTCACCCTCGGGAATCTTGATTTCGATCGGTGGAGAATCCGACTCATGCTTTCGGCTCGGACCGGATGCCCGCCTTTTCCATAGCGGCCTCTTTCTGACGCATTTCAATCGCCGCGATGCGTCGTTCCACAGAACGCACGCTGTCCAGGTATTCGTCCAACTTTTGCTGATCGGTTGGCGGCAAGGTGCGGCGTAAATCCCGTGCCCCGGCCAGAACTCGGTCTAACATGCTGCGGTCCAGGGGGCTCACCTGCGACAATGCTTTGGAACCACCTTGCTCTCCGTTATTGAACAGGCGATTCAACACGTTGCGCGGATTGATCTCAGCCGGGACCGCTTGAGTCGGTGAACGAAAACTGCAGTGTGAATAGTACGCCTCGTTCAAACCGGCTTGATTCTCCTTCCATGTTTGAGGCATCGTCGCGAGTTCGAGTGACGGGAGCGTCGTGAAAACTCCGAGTGCGTTTGCGGCAATTTGGTCGGCCGAAATCGAGATGCTAATCTGGTCCCGTTTGTCCGGGTCGGGCAAGGCCGCCGTGAGCCAAGTTGAAAGTTCAAGAGCATGGGGAGCGTTCTTGAATGGGCCATTGGCAACGCCCGCGATCCCCTTAATCATCAAGCATTGATCCAGCACGGGCCGCAGCGACTCAAGAGCCGGCGGTGGCGACGTCAAAAAGCTTTCCGAGTCAGTTGGCCAGAATTCATCCATGATCACGCCATGCGGCATATACATAAAACCCAGGCGGATCGGTGGCGTAAACGCTCGCTTCTCGGCGGCTTCAGCCCAGCCCATTACGTCCAATAGCGGCAGCGCGAGCGCGGCTCCGACGCCTTTTAAACAAGTTCGACGATCGATCGTGGATCTAGTCATGACCGGACTCTTATGCATGGTAGGTTCTTTCAACGGTTTATTTTTGGGAAACAGGTGGGAAGTGCGCTGCACTGGAGCGAGTCATTGGACTCTCCGGTGAGTAAACAAGTCACTGGTGATCACTTCGGTAATCAATGTCCGAAAGCGATAACCGTCCTCGGCGATCGTAGCCATCAGTCGATCAATCACGACTTCATCGTAGCCTTCCAGTTGACGCCCCAAAGCAAAGGCCATCAACCGTTCGGTGAGGTTCCGGGCCAGGTCCGTTTCTCGTTGAGCCACGATTCGCTTTAAGTCCGCAGGCGTCGAAAAACTTTCTCCGCTGGGAAGTTGTCCGGCCGAGTCGATCGCGACGCCAACGTCATCTTTTTCGCGCCAACGACCAATGGCGTCGAAATTCTCTAATCCGAAGCCGATCGGATCGAGAACTCGGTGACAACTTGCGCAGGTAGCGTCCGTGCGGTGCAGCTCGGTGCGCTCTCGCAACGTCAGTCCCTCGATGCTCTTTTGCCCCTGATCTTCCAGTTCAGGCACATCCGGTGGCGGTGGTGGGACACGTTCACCCAAGACCTGCTCCAGTACCCACACGCCGCGCCGAACAGGACTGGTCCGATTCGGTAGTGATGTCGTTGCCAGCGTGGCCGGCATGCCGAGGACACCGCCGCGATTGGGATCCTCCAGCTTGACCCGTCGCCATGCCGGGCCTTGAACGATTTGTTCGAGACCATACAGCTCGGCCAGCGTTTCGTTTAGGAATGTGTAATCGCTATCGACGAACCGAACAACGCTCTGGTTTTCCTGCACGATGCTTTCGAAAAACATGCGCACTTCTTCAACCATCGCTTTGCGCAACTCGGGAGTCATTTGTGGAAATACGTCCGGGTCAAAAGTGAGGCTTTCGAGCGTCCCCACGCCTAGCCACTGGCGCCGAAGCTGTCGAACAACGCCCGCGAGCGTGGATGCTTCAGCAGGCGTGCGACTTGCTCCCGCAGTACTTCCGACTTTTGAAGTTCGCCCCGATCAGCCAGCTCGGACAGTTCCGCGTCGGGAGGTGCCGACCAGAGCAGATAGGAAAGTCGCGAAGCCAACTGATGATTGTCCAGCGGAACGATTTCAGACTCGTATTCAGTTTCCACTACGGGGGTGATGAACAGGAACTGCGGAGAGACGAGAACCGCCTTCCACATCAGGGCCAATGAGGCCGTGTAATCCAAATTGTTTTCACGACCAAGTTCGAAGATGCTCACAAGCAGATCCAATTCCGCTTCGGTGGGCGGACGACGGTAAGCCCGGCGAGCGAGAGAGCGAGCGACACGACGAGCCGCCTCGCCGAGATCGGCGCCCTCGGGTGGTGTTTCGCCAAAGAGTCTCTGCTGGACTTTGGTAGGTGGCTGCCCCGCTGGTGCCACAACCTGATCGATCACTTTGTTGGCAATTTCAAGAAACAACTCGGTTTGCAGTGGCGACACCGAGTTCAGGTACCCCTCACCGACGACTTCCTCAGGCAGACTATCAGCGATCGATGGGGATACGCCATAAAGATCGTGAAGCGTGTTTCCATACTCCACCTTGCTCAATCGACGGATGACGAAAGGCCCCGGGTCACGTTCGGCAAGGTACTTAAGTTTGCCAATCCACTGGACAAATTGGCTTCGCTCCTCGTCGGTTGGAATCTCGCCCGCGTCTTCGGGAGGCATATCGTGCACCTTCACGTTCGCAACTGCCTTTTTCCAATGCAGAAACGAAGTCGCACTTTCAGGGCTATCAAGTGCTGATTGCAGATTGATGCCACCCTCAGGTCGTGTGCCGTGACAATCGATGCAGTACTTTTTTACGAAAGGCGCGACCTTGTTCTTGAACGTCTTCCTGGCATTCTCGCGAAGCGCCGCTTCGTCAAAACTTTGGTCATCGGTTTGTGCCCAACTGGTCGACGTGAGCGACAAGACCAGGGCGATCCCCAGAGCAGCGATCGGCAAACTGAAACGGCAAGTTTTGCATTTGATACTTTTTACGTTCATGAGTCTCCTATTTAATCTGCTGGCCTCCCTGAATCTGTTGGAACCCTCTCCGCTCAGTCGACAATCATTTTTCGCCACACATTTTTCGACAGATCTTAAACAAAATTGCCCTGAAATCATGCCAATATCTCCTTCACAACATGCGCGTGCTCGACGCCTGTCAGGCGGAAATCAAGTCCAGCATGACGATAGGTTAGCTTCTCGTGATCGAGCCCCATCAGGTGCAGGATCGTGGCATGGAAGTCACGCACGTGGACCGGCTTGTCGACGGCGTTCATGCCGATCTCATCGGTCGCGCCGTGAACAATGCCCGGTTTCACGCCCGCTCGCCGCCATCCACGAACTGAAGCCCATCGGATGATGTTCGCGGCCTTTGTGGTCGGCCTCTTGTTGAACGGCGTGCGACCAAACTCCGTTGTCCAGACAACGAGCGTTTCATCAAACATGCCCGCATTGCTTGAGGTCACGAAGCAATGCCGCGATCGGTTGGTCAACATTCTTGGCCAGCGGTTCGTGGCGTCATCATGTCACCGTGGGCATCCCAGTTGTTCGACGATCCGACGTCAATCAGTTCGACAAACCGCACGCCACGTTCGACCAGTCGGCGGGCGGCGAGACATTGCCAACCAAAGCCGGTCTGTCTGGTCCAGGCTGCAAACCGTAGCTGTCGAGCGTATCATGCGATTCATCAGCGAAGTCGAATGCATCGGGAACGGCCATCTGCATGCCGAACGCTGTTTCAAAGGTCTGCAAACGAGCAAGCAACTGAGGATCGCCCCCGCGAGAGGCGAGATGCTCGGCGTTCATTTCCTGCAGCGCGGCAAGTTCCAGCTTCTGGCGATCAACGGGAACGCGCGGTTTGACGTTGGTCACCGGCTCCTGTCCAGGGACGACCAGCGTTCCCTGATGCGCACCCGGCAGGATGTCGTTGCTATAAACCTGAGTCCCAGCGTAAGTCTGGGCAGGAGCGATCACGACAAAGCCCGGCAGATTGCGGTTCATCGTTCCCAAACCGTACGTCGCCCACGAACCAATGCTGGGCCTGCGGGATCGTGAACGATCCCGTATGCATGGCCAATGTCGCGTTGTAATGATTCGCGTGCGAGGTGTACATCGATCGAATCAGCGCGATGTCATCGACACACTCGGCGACGTGAGGAAACAGCGAACTAACCTCGGTGCCGCACTGGCCATGGGGTTTGAATTCCCAATCCGGCCGCTTCAGGTAGATCCGCTGATAGTCCGGTCGATCCTTGGTCGAAGGATGGTCCGACGGGATCTCCTTGCCGTGATTTTTCGTCAGCTCGGGCTTGGGGTCAAACGTATCAACATGCGATACACCTCCCGTCATGAACAGAAAGATGACGTTCTTGGCCTTGGGTGGAAAATGTGGTTCACGAATCGCGAGCGGATCACCGTCATCGGCGAGCAACTGGTTCATGATGCCAGGAAACAAGATGGAGCTGGCAGCAGCGGAGCGGAGGAAGTGGCGGCGGGATGTGGGCATGGCTTGGATTTCCAGCAGATTCAGGAAGGCCAGCAGATTATTTGGTGGGATGTTGAACGAAAGTTAGGTCGGCTGTGGTTTTGCCAAAATGGAACACGATGCCCCAGTTCAGCTTGAGCCAACGAAGGTGGGTTTGCAGCACGGCTCTATTGGTTGCAGTAATCCCTTTGTTTAGAGCTGTCACCAGGACTGCGCAAGCGTCTTCGATAATCAGGCAGCCAAGACTTATCGGAGTGTGAGCAAGCACCCTTACTGTTGGATCGGCCACAACTTTGAGGCCTTCGGATTGGATGGCGGCGCTAACCAAGCCATTCCATGTAGTCTGTCGATAACCAAGGCCAATTTCGCTGAGGCACTCGCGAACAGCTTTAACGATGTTGGTTGCCAAAAGGCTGTTACTGACAAAAGCAGGGATATTTGGTTCGGGCAGTAAGGCTGTATGAGACTTGTAGAGTAGCCGCTCCCAAAAAAGACTCTGTTTGCCGAAGTCGACAAGTAAACTTGTGCGAAGCCGCCAGAACTTGCTGTAACAGAATGCCTGGACCATGTGTACGGGAGAGAACTTCCCCTGCAAGCTTTTCAATTCGGGAATAAAATGGTTCTCTACGACAAAATCCGGTTCAAATGTATCCGCGATGAAACCTCGATACACTAAGTCACGCCTCGGTTTGGACAGATGTTCGATCCCATCATTCTGTAACGATGCAACAAGCTCTTGATGATAAATCTCCTCGCTCAGTCCCGGCCCAATCAAGGAATGCACCTTCATTGCATGTCCGATAAATCGCTGAGTGATCGGATCGCGTTCTTGTTGGCTTGCGGGATTGTTCATGGCTTGGATTTCCAGCAGATTTAGGAGTCCGCACTTTTTATCGTTCTAAATCTAGGTCAATTCGAAATGAATTCGTCCGGCAGTGGATCATGATATCATTCTCCTGCGTCTGGTTAGTCAGTCTTCTAATTAATCTGCTGGCCTCCCTGAATCTGCTGGAAGCCTCTCCGCTTAATCCACGTGCAAACACTCGTTACTTGCCAACAGGATCCGCGACAAGACGAACCACTTCCTCTCTGTATCACCTGGGTAGCCGACAAGAAACTTCTGACAGCGTGCGATCTCTGTGTCGTTTGGTTCTCGCTGGAACAGCCGACGATAGACCTGTGTCACTCGGGTGTCATCGTTTGAGCCTTCCAACAGGCTCGATGCTAACGATGCAGCTTGAGCGTGAAAGAACGGGTCGTTGATGAAATACAACGCTTGCGTTGGGACAGTGGTTGTGCGACGTGCTGCTGTCGACGCGTTGGCATCAGCACCATCAAAGAGCGCTAAATACGGATGTCTTCGTTGTCGCTGCACCATCATGAACGCACTGCGCTTGTTCGTTTCATAAACGGCATTGAATGGACGGTGCTGCGAAAATTTCCAGTCCTTTTCATCGGGAAACGGATGCGCAGTTCCCGGTGACAGGTCGAGCTCTCCCGACGCGTTAAGCAGACTATCGCGGAGTTCCTCTGCGGTCAGACGTCGACGGTTGAAATGAGCCAAGTATAGGTTGCTCGCGTCTTCTGCTACCGGCGTCGCACTCGCCCGCTGATAAGCGTCGGTTTGCAGTATCAGCCGGTGCATGGTTTTGACACTGTAACCACTTTGAACGAATCGGGCGGCTAGGAACTCCAGCAGTTCCGGATGAGTCGGCAACTCGCCTCGCGTCCCGAAATCGTTGGGCGACCGCACCAGGCCATCGCCAAAATGCCATTGCCATATCCGATTGACCATCACTCGCGCCGTCAACGGATGCTCAGCAATCCAATCGCCCAGTTCGCGGCGACCACTGCCAGAATCCTCGGACACTTTCTGGCCTCCAAAAACCGACAACCAACGTCGCGGCACCTCGTCGCCCAAATTCTCCGGTTCACCGCGTTCATGAATCCGTGCATTTTTCGGCTCAGCGTCAACCACTGCATACGCGACTGGGACCACAGCTTGCGACTGCTCTGAACCGTCCATCTTCGGCATCAACGGAACCAAGTCGCGCGGCTTTCGGTTCTTCTCGCAACCAGCGAAGGAGAACCGAGAACTCTCCAGGATCCCATAAAACGCGAAATAATCCTCTGCACCAATGGGGTCAAACTTGTGGTCATGGCAACGAGCGCAGCTGATAGTCAGTCCCAGAAAACTCTTGCCCACGTTGTCAATCACGTCCTCAAAAGTCAGAAACATATCCTTATCACTGTCGAATCCAAAGCGTCTGGCAATCGCCAGGTAGCCCGTTGCGATGATTCCCTCTGCATTCTTTTCGGGGGTAGCATCGTGCGTGAGCAGATCACCAGCCAACTGCATACGGACAAATTGATCGAACGGTATGTCTCGCTGGAAAGCGTCCATCACCCAGTTGCGATAGCGCCATGCATGAGGCAAGGGGAAATCGGAGTTGTCGCCCGCGGTGTCCGCATAACGGACCACGTCCAGCCAACGTCTTCCCCATTGCACACCGTACTGTGGCGAATCGAGCAAGCGTTCGACGACTTTGGAAAACGCATCGGGTGACTGATCCGCTACGAACGCCTCGACCTCTTCGTGGGTCGGTGGCAAGCCGGTTAGGTCATAAGTCAAACGCCGAAGCAAAGTCCGCCGATCGGCTGCAGGAGCCAATTCCAGCCCGCGGCTTTCGATTTCGTTCAGCAGCAAGTCGTCGATGCGTCGGACGTCTTCGCTTGGATTCGCCTGTGAAACGTCCGCAAGTGGCTGGAACGCCCACCAGTTCTTGGCTTCATCCAGCGTCATGCCTCCCAGCACCTCGCTGCCAGTACGAGGATCGGGCGCCCATCTCGACCCATTTGGTTAAGATCGCGATCTCTTTATCTGGCAACTTGCCTCCGCGTTCGACAGGTGGCATTTCCCATGACTCATAGTTGATCGCTTGAACCAAAAAGCTCTCATCCGGCTTACCGGGCACAATCGCGGGACCGCTATCGCCGCCATGCTTCCAGCCTTCCGCCGAAGCCAGCGACAGGCCACCTTCCGCTTCCGATCCGCCATGGCATTCAAAGCATCGCTTGACCAACAACGGTCGCACTTCCTTCTCGAAGAAGTCGCGGCCTTCGGCAGAGATTGAGTTTGCCGCCGATTCGTCAGCGTACAACGTCGCCGTCGGCGTCCACGACAGCACAACGATCAATAGAGTGGTCCATTTCATGGGTGTAGTCCTGATTCCGATTTCGATAATGTGTAGTTATCGAAGGTATGAAAGAAATCCGTGATTACGGGATCCATCCGCCCATGCCTCCAGAAGGTCACTTTTCGGGGGTTGTTATAATTTGCCACCCATTCTCCAGGGTATTTGTGTTTTTCCTCGGCGCTGGGGTCAGTCCTCTTGAATGAAGGGGCGTCCTTCGTAATTCGGAGTTTGGTGGTCACCGGCTTCCCAGCCGACGCGGGACCATCGAGCGGAACAATCGAACCGGCCACTTCGCTTGGAGGCTCCTGAGCGAAGGCGGTCAAGGTTGTGACCTCGCACAGCAGTGCTGCGAGTAGCGCCGCAGAGAGGGACATGGAATGGAGGTTCATGATTGCTTCTCGAAATAAAACGGCTTGCTCACTGTTTGGTGAAGATATCAGGGCTTGGAAAACGCTCTTCGATTCCCATGATGTATTCCTCCCGGGGAACCGGGTTGTCGGGCCAACTCATGGGGCGGATGCGGATGACTCCGCCGGCTCGAAACCCTTCCAGGACCCTTCGTTAAAGTCAAGGTGGCGGCCATGCCCCAGTCCCATCGCCGAACCACCGGCAAGTACCAGCGGTAGATTGGCGTTGCCGTGGCTTTGGCCGTACGACATACCGCTGCCCATCAGCGCCATGGTCGAATCCAGCAAGGGCGCACCATTGACGTCTTTGGTCTCGGCCAGACGCTTGAGGAAATAGCCGTACTGCTCAAATGCAAATGTGTCGTACTGAGTCAGTTTCTCCATCATCTTCGGATCGCCACCGTGATGGCTGAGATTGTGACGGCCTTCGGTAATGCCAATCTCAGGGATCGGAATCGCCGACACCTCCGTGCCCATGCTGTAGGTGGCCACGCGGGTCACGTCGGTTTGGAAGGCAAGCACGATCAGGTCGTAAACCGTGCGGAAATAGTCACCTGCTTGCGACTGGGGAATGTCGCGGTTGGTGCGTTTGCGATCGGCTTCGGCAATCTCCGGCAGCGGCGTATCGAGCCACTCATCGGCTCGCCGGGTTCGGATTTCCGCTTCGCGAACCGAACTGAGATACTGATCCATGCGGCCTCGATCTGCCGATCCCATCTTTTCCTGAAGTCGGCGAACCTCTTCGAGATTGGCGTCGAGCACGCTGCCCTTCAGGCCCAGGGCTTCCCGTTGAGCCTTGATGCCACCCTTGGGCTGCTCGAACAACGACGCAAAGATCTCACTGCAACGACGAAGCGGCGGCAGATTCACACCATCGGCGGTCCAGGCCAGAGACGGGCCGTTGATCGAGATTTCCATCGATGGGTAACGCGTGTGCTGCCCGGTGACCTGGGCGATTCTTTGATCCACCGAGATCGTGTTGCCAGTCGAGGAGCCGAGTTGTCCGGCAGTCAGCCAAACCTTGATGCAGTCGTGTCCTTTACCGAGGCCACCCGGGTGATGCAGACCGCTAATCGGCGTAATCACATCGCGATATTTCTCCAGCGGTTTGAGCGAGCGAGAGAAAGCGTAGTCCTTACCCGACTGAGTGATCTGGTAGTTGGGCGAGTGGACTCCGTTGGCCAGGTAGATGAAAGCGCTCCGACGCGGTGCGGAAGCAGGCTCCGCCGCGCGAAGCGGAGTCATGCATTCGAGCATGGGTAACGAGATACAGGTACCCATCGCACGTAGCGCATGACGGCGGTCGAGAAGCCAGGATTGAGATAGGAAGTTCATGGTCTTTAGAGTTCTTTTAAATTGACTTCGGGTCTGGGAGTATTGAGTTTCCAGCAGATTCAGGGAGGCCAGCAGATTTCAGTACGAGCCAATCTGCTGGCCTCCCTGAATCTGCTGGTGAAAATGTCATCGCTTACTCATAAGTTGTGATATAGCCACCGCACGAATAATCTCCTTAACGCCGTAGTGATTCTCTTTTGCTTCTTGCACGATTAAATCGATATCGTCCGCATCATCCACGGTGAGCACGCGGCGCAAGGCGTACGTGCTCAGGTGTTCGATGAATGCTTGCAGGAACGCATCACGGTCTTCAAGCAGCAACTGTTTGAATTCACGGGCATCACGAAACCGTGCGACCGTCGGGCATCACACCGGAAGCATCGACCAGCGGATCTTCACCGCGGCCCGTCGTTATTCGTTCCCGAGTCCGCCACTGGCCGATCGCGTCGTACTGCTCGAACGCCAGCCCCAGCGGATCAATGTTGCGATGGCAGGCAGCACAGCTCGCGCTTTTGGCGTGGACTTCAATCCGCTGACGGATTGTCACCTTGTCACCTTCGGGCGGAATCGGCTCAATCGGACTGACGTTCGCCGGGGGTGGAGGCGGAGTCTTGTTGAAAATCACTTCGCTGACCCACACGCCACGATCGACCGGACGATGACGGGTTCCATCCGAAGTCATCCCAAGAATGGCGCCCATTGTCAGCAGGCCGCCTCGGTTGTCCCCCGACTTCAAGGCAACTCGCTCGAAGCTCGCACCCTTCGGCTCCGCGATGCCATAGAAATCGCTGATCCGGTGGTTGGCGATGATCCAGTCGGACGCAAGAAAATCGTCGACCGGCAGATTATTCGCAAACATCTCCCGGAAAAATTCTATCGGTTCTTCCCGCAAACTCTTCTCGAGCCAATCGTCATAACTTGGATAGAGATTTCTGTTGGGCGAAAACACCCCGAGGCGGTGCAGTTGTAACCACTGCCTCGGAAAATCTTCGAGGAAACGGCTGATTCGATGGTCGGTCAGTAACCGGTCGACTTGTTGCTTCAGCCCTTCGTCGCTTAGTTCACTGGCACTTGCGGCGGCCAGCAAATCATCGTCGGGCATCGAACTCCATAAGAAATACGAAAGCCGCGAAGCGAGTTCCGAATCGTTCAGACGATCGCGGGGCTGGAGATCTCCCTCCACGAGATAAATGAAGTGTCGCGAAGTCAGTACGCCGAGCATCGCAGCGCGGAAGGCTTCAGGGATCGACTTGCCCGTCTTTCGCTGAGAATGGAACGCAGCGAGATAACCTTGCAATTCGTCCGGATCCACCGCACGCCGCCAGGCACGCTCGGCGAACCGCTGCAGATGCTCAGCCACCACATTGTCCGTCGCATCGTTGGGTGGCAACACGCCTTCGCGACGAGACCGTTCTGCTTCCGACTGAAGTGGCCCTTCCCATTCGATCCAGTCCACAATGACGACGGGAAAGAGGGCGTTGCCTTGATCGTCGAACATCTGCGGAGCATTCAGGTGCAGGAGCCGCGTCTCGCTGGTGTGGGTGAAGATGTAGTCGGAACTGGAGCCGACTGCGCGATTGAATCTTCCTTTTTGGCGTCTCCCGTCGATTCCCGTGGTCGACACCACATCGAAGTGCAGAGTGACGGGCATCTCCAGGAACACTTCGGCTTCATAGATCTCTGGGCTGTCCTCCGGTGCGGTGACGTCAAGCTCAAGCACGCTATTCAGAACGCCGCTCATCTTGTCGTCTTGCATCGTTCCCAGCCGAAGGTGCGGAACTTGCCCGCCAGGTGGACGCAATCCGCTGGCTTGCAAACGCATGCGGTAGAGGCCGCTCTGTGGTTTCATTTTCCCGCGGCCCAACCAATCTGGCGAAAGAGCGGTGTGGCGTGTCTCCTGGCGAAATGGCAAGCCGGGATTGATCAGACAACGCAATGGCCGCTTGATTCCAAGCCGATCCAACCACTGCCGCTGTTCCTCTCCACCGCGATAGCGAATCTCTGCGGCGGTCCTACGAGCTTGATGCGTCTTCAACGGTTCTGCCGGGAAGGCACGGTCCAGAACCGTTTGCGCTGCTCGGTAGTAGCGATCCATGTGCGAGACGGAAAGAGAAAGCTCTGAACCGATTCGCTCATACCCGTGCCACAAGGTGATCTTCATTCAACTCGCCTGGGGCGGTCGGATCATAACGGACGCCGAGTAAGTCGTAGACGGTGTTCTCGTACTCTTTGCGGCTCAGTCGGTAGTGCGTTACGGGCGGCCGCGCCGCCATTCTCGCAGCCTTACCTTCTTTGATTCGAGCGTCCAGCTTCGTCACAAACGCCGAGATCTCTTCCTGCGTCGGTTGCGGCTCATCTTCCGGAGGCATGTCACCAGAATTGATCCGCTCGATGACTTCTGCCCATCGTTGAGTATCCGCACCCGAGGAGAAATCTCGCGAAAGCTGATCGAGGCGCAATTCACCTTCCTCGCCATCGGGTCCATGACAGCGCAAACAGTGATCCAACAGGAATGTTTCAATCGATTCAGCGCCGTGACCGACAGTTGAAATGCCGAGTCCTGCAACAATCGCTAAAAGGAACTGGCCTATACGTGAAATCCTATACATCGCGATTGGAAAGCCATTGGCTATTGAAGGTGGGACGTGGGGGCGGGGATTGTGGGATCGTTAACGGCGAGCCCGTCCGTACTTAACAACTAGCGACTAACGACTCCTACAATCGATTCTTATTGTCTTCGATGTGTTCGCGAAGTTCCGCAACCGCATCCTCAAGTTGCCCTGCCGCCAAAAGATCAACCAGCCGCTGGTGGTGTTGCACACCGACCTTTAGGTCAACCTTCTTGATCGCGTCATAGAAACGCCGGAAAAACACAACGAGCAACTCGTTAAAGGCCACGATCGGCTGCAAGCCACTGGCTTCGATCAGCACGCGGTGGAACTGGATATCGATCGTGATCGCTGCCTTCACGCTCCGTGCGGTGCGGAACTGATCAACGATCTCCTGAAATCCTTTGGCCACAGACGGGTCTTCTTCGATCCGCCTCACGACGTGCGGCAAGACGCCCGTCTCGATAATCACGCGACTGTCGATCAACTGCTGCGGATCGGCATCGAGCAGCCCAGCATGGAATCCGAGATGCTTCGTCAGCCGCCCCAGATCAAGCCGGCCAACGGTCAAGCCAACACCGGTTTTCGATTCGATGACCCCCAGAAATTCCAGCGTCTTGGTCGCCTCGCGGAGGCTCAGCCGGCTGATTCCGAACGTCTCAGCAAGTTGGGTCTCTGTTGGCAGTCGATCGCCTGGCATCAACTTCTGCTCGACGATGTACTGCTTGATTTGCTCGGAGACCTGCTCACGCATCTTCGGGCGACGAATGGTTTTCATGCTTGATCCTGCTGAGGTGGCTT
This sequence comes from Pirellulaceae bacterium, assembly GCA_963714715.1. Classification (GTDB taxonomy): domain Bacteria; phylum Planctomycetota; class Planctomycetia; order Pirellulales; family Pirellulaceae; genus JBFJVZ01. The sequence continues at coordinate 20,124 of CAVQPV010000019.1, forward strand.
CGCGAACTCGCTGCTGATAGATTATCTGACAATCTGATGACTCGCAAGACACGGACGTGAGCACAACCGTTTTGGGTGTGGCAGGTGACTTTCCCTGCTGTACGGCGGGCATCTTGTCCGTTTCGCGAATCGCTGGACTGGCCTCTTCTGCCGGTGGACTCAGAGCTATCGCAACGCCGCGGCGACATGGGTCGCGACAAGATCCCTGGGGTGCGGAGAAACCGCTCGGTAGGGAAGCGTCGTCAGAATTACGCAGATTGAATCCGTCGATGGGTCGGCCCAACAGATCGTTCCGGTTGATCCGGTGTGCCCGAAGGTTTCGTCACTCAGGTGAGGCGTCTTGCCGATTTGCCCAAGATCAAATCCCAGCCCACGTGGCCGAATGTTCGATGGGTTCTGATTGCTGACCATCAGTTTGATGGTCTCCGGATTGAGGATCTTTCCGGTCGGATGCAGAAACTCGTGCAAGAATCGAGCGACGTCTTCCGCCGAACCGTGTGCAGCACCCCAAGGCGCTCCGAGCTTTCTCCAGTAAGGACTGTTCCAGTCCCAAGACTTCGTCGATGGATCGCCGGCACCCGACTCAGGGGCCGCCCGATCGACTTGGTTCATCACAACGTCAGAGATCTTGAACGCACCGAGTCCCATCGCTGAACGAGTCATTCGCAGTGGCGTAAAGATTCGCTCGTGCACAGATCGGCAATGGAACGACCGCTCACCCGCTGGGCGACTTCCGTAGCCAACAAAATCGCCATGCTTGAATAGCTGTATCGGGTACCGGGCTTGAACAGCAGTGGCGTCGTGACCGCAGCGGCAACGAACTCGGACAACGGCGCGTGGGACGCGCGTAGTCGGGCGTTCTCAGGAAGTTGATCGGGAAGGCCAGAGACATGCGTCATCAACTGGCGGATCGTGATCTTCCCACGGTCGTCGCCTTGGAATTCGGGAAGGTACCGCCCCGCGCGATCGTCCAACTTAAACTCGCCGTCGTCGAACAGCGTCATCACGGCGGCAATCGAGATCGTCTTTGAGATCGACGCCAGCAGGAACATCGCATCGGTGTCGCGAGCCAGCCCGTAGGTTCGCGAAAAAACCTCCGCTCCCTGCCGAAAGTAGAGTGCACTCGATTGAACCTCTCCTTGCTCGGCAGCATTGGCGAGAATTCTGCCAGCGATTTCAAGCCGCGATTCATCAAAACTGGCTCCTGCACGCGGGCAAAGCGTCAAAGCCAATCCACTTCCCAAAAAGCTGCGTCGTTTCATATCGTAGGTTCCGTGGGTTGCACACTCATCGTCACGTGCCGTGCCTTGCGAGATAGTCAAATAGGATTTTCACATGCAGACAAACATCGATCGGCGTCGGCTATCATAGCTGTCCGTCCGCGCATCGGCGGCGGGAGGTCGAAAAATCAGTGAGCAAGGCCATGGAAAGGGTCTGACCATTGACCTGAGAAACGTCTCGGCGGTCAGGAAATGCCAAAACGGGAGTTTCAAAGTGATGAAAGAAATCTCGGCGACTTATTTCCAAAAAACGTCGGGAAGGAAAATGATGTCGCGATTGATAACAGGTCAGTCATGATCAAGCTCTGCGGACACTTTCTATTAACAATTGCGACGGTCTTACTGCTCGACTGGCAGGTGATGTCGCACGCCCAAAACGCATCGGGCCGGTTAGCGGATCGGTTACGAGAACTGGATTCGGATCAAAACGGAACGTTGTCTCTGACAGAGTCGGGACGCGAAAAAGCCGTTTTTGACCAGATGGATGCAAACAAAGATGGGCAGCTGACGGTTCGCGAGGTGGGAGACTATTTGCGAGGCGGAGGAAGGCTTGGCCCCACAGCGACACCGACTGCTCCGCCGAAAGAGATCGTCGGCGAGTTCACTGCGTCGATGCCCGTTAGTTTGCGATCGTGCCGCGCCGCAGCCGACTATTCTCGTCAGTCGAAGGGCCACGCCGTGTTGATCATGGTCGATGGCGCGACCGTTTACGAGAACTACCACAACGGGTGGAGTGTTGAAGCGACGCATCGATTGGCGAGTGGCACAAAGAGCTTTGCGGGGGTGGTGGCCGCGGTCGCGGTTGGCGAGGAACTCTTCGAGTTTGATGACCCCGTCTCGGAGACGATTACGCAGTGGAAGGATGACCCGCGACTTTCACGCGTCACGATCCGCCAGTTGTTGAGTCTGACCAGCGGGATCGATCCCGGAGACAACTCGGTTGTTTTGCCCTACCGTCAAGCCATTCAAGTCAGCTGCCAAACACCGTCCCGGGACAAAGTTCGAATATGGTCCCAATCCCTTTCAAGTATTCGGAGAGTTGATGCGGCGCAAGGTGCCGCCTCCCAATCGATCGATGCTGGACTATCTACAACAAAGGGTGTTTGAGCCGATCGGTCTGGAAATCGGTCAGTGGCGGCAAACGCGAGACGGTGATCCGCATGTGCCATCCGGCGCATTCCTCGCCGCTCGGGAATGGGCGAAATTTGGCGAGCTCCTGCGACAGGGCGGACGATGGGAATCCGGGCAAGTCGTTCGTGCGGATTTGCTGAAGGAGCTACTGACCGGATCGAAAGTCAATCCGCGTTACGGAATGACGTTTTGGCTGAACATCAAGGGTGGGGTCGGCGCGGGCGATGATGCGGCCAGCCGGTCGACGACGCCGACGGCTGATTCGATTCCGATTGAAGATCTGTTCATGGCAGCCGGTGCCGGCAAGCAACGACTGTATGTGGTTCCTTCGCTCAAGCTGACCGTTGTTCGATTCGGCGAATCCCTGGGCAGACAGTATCGCGATGACGTTTTCCTCAATCGTTTGATCATTAACCGTTGATTGCAATAGCCGAACAAGAATCCATGAAATACTCGAAGCGATTACTGGCATGAATGTGTTTGCTTATCTCAGGCACTGGCTTGCCGAAACCCGACCCAACATCCTGCTGTCGTCTCCGAGGACAACGGCCTGGAACTGGGATACTATGGTGATCCTTATCCGATGAGCCAAGTCGTCGGTGACCTCACCATCGAACCGCCGCGACAATCCATCGGTCACGGTGATAACTGGGCCATCACTTGGTCTGCCGATAACAACCAATATTCCTTTCATACCGATGGCCGAGGACCACGATTGCCTAAATCAAGGATGGTTGAATGCCGGAAACCCACTTCACGCCCCCATTCCGGCGAAAGGGATTTCCGATGATGGCATATCACGTCAAAGCATCAAATTGCGTGAGCAGCTTCCGTTGGTGGCTACATCGACCATGTTCATCTGCTCGTCGGACTTTCGCGCACAGTGACCATCGCAAAGCTTGTTGAGAACATCAAAACCGAAACGTCTAAGTGGGCCAAAAAGACAGATTGCCGCACGTCCTTGTTCTCGTGGCAGTCTGGTTATGGAGCCTTCTCCGTTAGTCATTCAAAACGCAATCAAGTCGATGCATTCGATGGCCTCCAAAGTGGATCCCAACCTCTCCATGAAGCAGCAAACCCAGTGGTTGGCGGAGCAGGCGCGCAAGCGGTTGCCGAACGAATCCTTCCCGGCCAAGATGTATGACTGGATCAAGCAGGAGTATGAAAACAATCCAGACAAGGACAACTGGGAACAGACCCGCGACATCTTCTATCGCCGCCATACGGGCGTCACCACGGACGGATACAACTACCGAAGCTGGTTCGATGCGGGCATCAATTTCGGGGCGAGCTTGATCAGCTTGTTCTACGGCGAAGGCGACTTTCGGCGTACCATCCAGATCGGTTCGCTCTGCGGCTGGGATTCCGACAACCCGACCGCAACATGGGGTGGCTTGCTCGGGTTCATGCTGGGGCGGAAAGGCGTCGAAGATGCGTTCCCGGAGAAAAACCTCTCCGGCTTGTACCACATCGCGCGCACGAGAATCAACTTTCCCGATCGCACTCCAGACCAACCGGGCGATGACACCTTTGAGCTCATGGCTACGCGCGGAGTTCATGTCATCGACCGAGTTGTCATCGAGGAGATGGGCGGCGGAGTTGATCTTGAAAAGAATGTCTGGTGCATTCCGGGTTCGGACGCCGGAGTGCAGCGAGCTTCATCGGCGCTCTTGGAAGGTGGCTCGCCATGAGGGCATTTACAAATGGAAACTTCGTCGCGGCGGTCGCGCTGAACTTGCTTGTCGTACTCGGCACTTCGGCGGCTGAACATCGCCCCAACGTCATCTTTTTCCTGGTGGACGATCTCGGTTGGCGCGACCTGGGATGTTACGGCAGTCCTACTTTACGAGACACCACACATCGATCGATTCGCAGAGCAGAGCGTGAGGTTCACGCAAGCTTATGCCGCTTGCCATGTCTGTTCCCCGACTCGCGCCAGTATCCTGACGGGGAAGTACCCGGCTCGGTTGCACCTGACCGATTGGTTGCCCGGTCGAAAAGACTATCCCTTTCAGAAACTGAAGAACGCGGAAATTCATCAACATCTGCCTTTGGAAGAAGTCACGCTCGCCGAGACACTCAAAGAGCACGGCTATCGTACGGCGCACATTGGAAAATGGCATCTGGGTGAAGATCCGTACGGACCGCTGCAGCAGAATCATGGGATGCAAAGCCCTGGCGGAGCGGTACGCGCCGGCGATTACAAGCTACTCGAGTATTTCGAGAACGGCACGGTGCAATTGTTTGATCTGAGCAAAGACATGGGTGAACAGAATGACCTATCCCCGGCGATGCCCGAGAAAGTCGCCCAGTTGCGCAGGATGCTTCACGACTGGAGAAAAGAAGTCTCCGCCCGATTGATGCAACCCAACCCGGATTATTCAAGGACAAACGATCCGTAGTACTCTTGGGGAACAGAAGTATCTCAAACTCGTCCTCCACTCACTTCAACTAACTAAGTATGCGTTAGTCGGATGAGCCCGAATTCATCGGTTCTCTATCCGAGATTGGATGAGACGCTGTCCAATCCGCCCTACTTCCCAATCAGCCCTAATTCAACGTGCGGACCGTCGACTACCAACCTAACGCCGAAAGGCCACAACCATGAAGCACACCCTCACACTGCTGATCACCTTGTTACTGGTTCCGCTCGCTACGCTCGACGCGGCCGATATGCCCACGCCCGCGGGCAGACTTAACATCGTACTCTTCCTGATCGATGATCTTGGATGGATGGATCTTGGGTGCCAGGGCAGCAAGTATTATCACACGCCGAACATTGATCGGTTGGCCCAAGATGGGGCCCGGTTCACGGATGCCTACTCGACCTGCGCGGTTTGTTCGCCGACCCGCGCGGCGATCCTGACAGGCAAATACCCGGCGCGGCTATTGCTGACCAACTGGCTCCCGGCCGGTCGATGGGATCCGAAAGCAAAGCTGCGTGAAGGACGCTTTCTCAGAGGATTGCCGGTCGAAGAACTCACCTTGGCCGAAGCGCTGCGTGAAGCGGGCTATCGCACGGCCAATGTCGGCAAATGGCACTTAGGCAGCGACCCGTTCTCTCTGCCAGAGCATCACGGTTTCGACGTGAACATTGCCGGAAACGCGCACAGAGCGCCCGGAAGTTACTTCTATCCTTACCAAGGCGATTGGCTAATTCCCGCGACAGGGCTGCGAGCCAAATGGAATGTGCTGCCTGATGGCCAGCCCGGAGAATACTTGACCGATCGGCTGACCGATGAGGCGGTACAGTTTCTATCGGAGAACAGGGAAAAGCCGTCCTTTCTTTACTTTCCTCACTACGGCGTGCATTCGCCGATCGAGGCCAAGCCGGAAGTTACCGCGAAGTACCAGCAGGTCCCGGAAGACAAACGGCAAGGGTTGCCTGAATACGCCGCGATGGTCGAGAGCATTGACGAAAGTGTAGGGCGTGTCATGGCTACTCTCGAACAGTTGCAGCTGGCCGAGAACACGATTGTCATCTTTACCAGCGACAACGGCGGGTTGTGGAAAGCCACCGACCACACTCCACTGCGAGGCAATAAGGGTGCCTATTACGAAGGCGGAATTCGGGTACCGCTCATTATCAAGTGGCCAGGGAAAGCTCGGTCGGGTCTCGTGGTAAACGAACCGGTCATCAGCAACGATCTCTATCCAACTTGCCTGAGCGCCGCGGGGCTCGCTCCGCTGCCGAACCAGCATCTCGATGGGTTGAACCTTCGTGATCTGCTCGACGGCAAGGCGAACACGCTCCCTCGTGACGCGATCTTCTGGCACTTCCCTCATTACAACGATCATCCCGCCAGCGTTCCCTCGAGCGTCATACGCAAAGGACCATGGAAATTGATCGAGACGTTCGATCCGGAAGGGCTCGAACTGTACAACTTGGATCAAGACTTGAGCGAGACAACCAATCTCGCATCGTCGGAGCCTGAGAAGCTGTCAGAATCGTTTTGCCATCCACGCGTCCGCTGTAGTCGCACCAGTCAGCCGCCTTGCCCCAGATTTCTTTCTCGTTCTGACGGCCTTCCGAATCCAACATCGTGCCACCTCGCTGGACGCTAATGGGTGTGCAAACCCGGATACCCAATCCCATCTCTTCTTGGTCACCGAAAGAGAACTCATGATCGCCCGAAAACAGGCTATCCCAAAGCAGCATGTAACCGAAGTGTGTATGGTTGAACGTCAGCTTGCAGACTTCCTGACAGACCGGCGTGCCGTCAGACCGTTCGTAACGATTTCGCACCGCAAAGCTGGCTCGATTACCGCCGGCCGTCGGGACCTCGACAAAGGCTTCGTGAACGATGCGATCTTTGTTACGCCAAAAGTCTCCGCCGCTTAAATCACCAAAGGCCAGCCAGATGCCGGGGTGAAGCTCGGCATGATCGGTGCGGTCCTGGCCCTCGACTGGCGGATGATTGCGGGTGACTTGCCGGCCGCCCGGCGCGTGGACGTGCGTAAAGTAGGGACGTGGGATCACTTTGTCGGAGAACACATAAGTGGCAACCGGCTCGCCGCCGCAAGTGATCACCAAGCGATCCGACTGTTGCTCGATCGCAAACTCCGGCTCGGCGGCGCAGCAACATGCAGTTCCGCCAAACAGAAATGACGCAACCAGCAGTGGCACGGCAGTGCAGAACACCATGGCAGCCCCACGCCACGCTGTGAATAAACGATGACATCCATTCATATCAGCTGGCTCCCTTTGGAATAGCCCAGTGACCACCTTTTCGATAAGTGCGTCCCAGGAGTTGATTGGCCTCGTCATCTTCGAGGATTTGCTCGGCCTTAGTGTCCAAGTGCAACGATCGTCCCAGCCGCGCGGCGATGTTCGACAGATGAACCAAAGCAACCGAGTCGTGGCCAATGGCGACATCCGCATTGGGCCGGCGCTGCGAACGGATGGCGTCCAGAAAATCGGCTTGATGGTTGTCGATCAACTGAGGAAGCTTGTTTGGCTTGGCGTCTTCGACTCGCTCGTTGCGCCTCGCTGTAGACCTCCAGCTTGCCGCGTTTGCTCAGTAACATCCGTCCCTTAGAGCCATAGAACTCGACGCCGCTATCGCAGTTGAACGGGTAGTTGTTCGACCACAACCGCATTTCAAAGATCAACTGTTGCCGATCGCCAACCTCTCCTTCTCCAGGCCACTCGAATGCGCAAGTCGCTGTATCGGGGAACTGCTGGTCGTCGTCGAACGAATACTTGCCGCCCAACGCCATCACGGTCTTTGGAAGCCCTTCGACTCCCAAACCCCAACGGGCATAGTCCAGCTCGTGCGTGCCGTCGTTGCCGATGTCTCCAGTGCCAAAGTTGTACCACCAGTGCCAGTTGTAATGGAAACGATTGCTCTGAAACGGAGCGAACTCGGCCGGCCCAACCCACATGTCGTAGTCGACGCCGGCCGGGGGATCGCTCGGCTGGTGGTGGCCAATATTCTTGCGACGCTGGATATTCCAGGCCTTGGCCATCAGGACGTCACCGATGATCCCTTCGCGCAGCATCTGGATACCGCTGGCAATGAGCCGATTTGATCGACTCTGAGTCCCTTGTTGGACGACGACCTGATGGCGGCGAGCCGCATCGACCAGCAAGCGGCTTTCGCGAACGTTGTGGCTTTGCGGTTTCTCCACGTAAACGTGCTTGCCCGCTTCGCAAGCCATGATTGCAATCGGCGCGTGCCAATGGTCCGGCGTCGCGATGACGACGCCATCGATGGTTTTGTCGTCCAAGACATGGCGAAAATCACCAACGGCGTGCCGGGCTCCGATCTTCTCCTTGACTCGACTCCGCTGCGACTCGTCCGGGTCGCAAACAGAGGCGATCTGAGCAATCTCCGCGAAGGCCTCTGCCAGCCCGCCGCCTCGACCGCCGCTACCGATCAGTCCCAGCCGCAACGTGTCGCTGGCCCCGGTTGCCCTGAGTGGTCGGCCATACGAAGTGGCGAAGGCACCAGCAGTAGCCGCGGCCGCATGCGTGAGAAAGGAACGTCGCGTTCGCTCAGTCATGATTTGTCCTCCCGAAGGATTGAAGTGGCTGAATGGCAGCGAGAATGGCTTGGCTGCCTGTCACTTACACCGTGTCATGATTTGGGGCTCGGTGCAGGATGCTGCGACTCGCAGTACGCGATCGGACCGTCGCAGTCGGTGTTCGGCAACGGCATCGATAGGCTACTATGCGTCGACCGAGATCGAACGGGGCCATTGTTGATACGCTTCCCAGTACGTTTTCTTGAGTGCGATCTCATCATCGTCTTCGGTCGGCTGGATGCGGCCGTTGACATCGATGGCGCGTGAAACGACCGTGTGGTCCCCGGGTGATACCGATCCGAGATCTGCCGAAAAGAAAGTCCACCCGTACTTCGACCGCGGTTCTTCGGCCAACCGAGCTGTCTGCCACGGTCCCTCGTCGACCTTGACTTCGACTTTGGCGATTCCCGTGCCGTCGTCCCAGGCGACGCCGAACGTACTGACCGGAATGCGACCGTCTACGGTTGGACGCCGCGTGACCCTGGCCACTACCGATTTGAGATTGATCCGCGTGACCGACGATTCCACGTAGACAATCTCGTCTCCCTGACGCTCACCGCGAACGGTGACATAATCGCGGGCCATGTAGCGGCCCATGTAACGGCGGTCTCGCAACTCGATCCGCGAAAGCCACTTCACGTTCGCAACTCCGTACCAACCAGGCACGATCAGTCGGATGGGCGCCCCGTTGCGATGCTCGATCGGCTCGCCATTGCGTTCGTAGGCTACCAGCAAGTCGGGACGGAGCGCATCGGCCAGCGACATACTGCGGCCGAACGGAACCTCAACGGTCAGCTCCCGTTTGGTCCGCGGGCGAAGCGTCTCTTCCTTGGTATCTTTGCCGAAGAAAACGACCTCAACCGCCTTCGGATCGATTCCGCACTCCTTCAGCAGCGGCGCCAGCGGTGTCCCAGCCCAACGGTTGTTACAGACTGCGTTGCGGAAACCAGGATTGGAACCGTTGCCCGCACACTCGAGTGTCATCACGACTTCGGATTTCGGACGTTTCTTGATTTCGCCGACGCTCAGCTGCATCGGCTTGTTCACCAGCCCGCCAATCTCGAGTCGATAATCCGCATACTCGAATTTGGGAACGCCATAATGCTGAACGGAGAATACCTGATCCTGAGGCGTCAGCCAACTGTCGAGTACCTCCCAGTCCAAGCGATTCGATGGAGTCCGTGGTTCATCCACGAACGGCACCAGTTCACCTTCTTCCGCTACCTGAGCGAACGCAGGAGACGCCTGAGCCAACCAGGCCATGAAGCCGGTCGTCGAAAAAATGGAACTCTTGATCGCGTCGCGGCGATTGGATAACGCTGACATGGGACACTCGCTACTTTGGTGGGAAGTTGTTTTTGGTGGGAGGATACATGGGACGAACACAAATCATCACCATGATGAAGGATGTTTCGTGTTCTCAACTCATTGGCGTCGACTTTCGTACACGGCCGTGGGACCCCGTGCACCCCATGCACCGGAGTGAGTCGTTTTTTCTGTCGCTCGTTACTGGGCAGAGCGAAGGGCGATTTGAATCTTGCTTTCTTGGCCAGCCACTATCTTAACTCTTTCATTGCTGCGGAGGTTACCGGCCGGGTGGACCACATCCAACCGGTATTCGCCGGGCGGAACATTTTTCAATTCAAACGCACCATCCTTGTCTGTGATCGCGAACCAAGGATGTTCGAAGACGAAAACCCAAGCTCGCATTGACGAGTGAAAGACACACTCGATCTGGTACGGCTGGCGAATCCCTGATGCCGTGGGAAAGGGTTCGAGATGCTTGCTTCCCACCGGCATATTGATATTGAACGAAAGTCCTGGGTGAGCCGTCTTGACGTTGTGCACATGGTCGTCGCTGTTGAGGAAACGAATCTGATCGTTAATCCGGATCGCCACAGTCTCGGGGATGAACTGGAAGTTCTTTTGGTCGATCGTGACAGTGGCAGGAGAGCGGCCAGCACCAGGCCCCTTCAAGCCGCGTTTAGAAATGGCTACCACCGCCTCAGCCAATTCGCCCGTCTTAGCGTTATGGATGTAATAGCGGCCCAGTCGCCATGGACGTTCCGGATCCGGTTCGTAAACAACCGTCCCACGAATCGTTCCGGTCGTCGCCTCCTGTGCGATTGCAGTATGCTGGGCGTGCAAGGTGCAAGTCGCTGCCGCAAACCAACCTAGCGCGATTAGATGGATATGCAACTTTTTGGTTTGTTCGCGGAAGCCGACAAGCGATTGATAATGGATGTTCATGGTCCTATTCTACCCAGATGCGAGAGGTCGATTTGACGCGATGGATTCAATGGCCTCAAGCAGCCAGTGTACAATCTCTTGGCGACAAACCTCCCCACTCACTTCTCCCTCCTCATGAGTTGACTGCGATGTTGCACCTCTTAACGCGACCGTTGACAGCATTGACCTGCGTGGCCGTTCTTTCTTCCTTTGCCTTCGCACAAGACACCGCAACCGAAGTAGAGCCGGACAAGAACGCCAGTAGTCAAACCGAAATACAGAAACAGGCCGACGCTGCCACGCAAAGGCAAACGCGAAATGCGAAGCGAAAGCAGGAAGCAAAGAAACGCGCCGAGTCGCTGCGCAAGTTGGCCGATCGTCTGGAAATTCGTCGCGGTGCGACGATCGCCGACATCGGGGCCGGAGAGGGGCGCGACAGTTGGGTGTTTGCCGATATCGTTGGAAAGGAAGGAAGCGTGTTCGCGGTCGAGATTACCGAACAAAGTGTAGTCAGCTTGCGAGAAGAAGTCGCGAAACGTGAGTTGCCGCAAGTCCGCCCGCTGTTGGGGCAATCCGAAACGCCAAACCTACCCGAAAACTCGGTCGACATGGCGTTCATGCATTACGTCTATCACCATCTGGCCAAGCCACGAAAGATGCTCGAGAGCTTGTGGCGGTCGCTTAAGCCGGGCGGTTACTACATCGTCGTCGACCGCCACAAAGGCACGCTGGTGGATTGGGTGCCCCGTGAACAGCGAGAGAAAAAGCACTTTTGGATCGCCGAAACCACCTTCATGCGTGAAGCCCGAGAAGTCGGGTTTGAATTCATTGACTTCGGTGAAGACGAGTGGTTCGCGAAGGATGACATCTTCGTGATCATTATGCAGCGACCAGTCGGTATGGAGCAGCCCGGTCGCGATCCCGATCCGATGCTGGCGATCGATCGCGACACTCGAACCGCGTTGCTCAATGTCAACGTTCCCGCGCTGTCAGACTCGTCGAAGCAAGCCGACTCGAAGATCGGCTTCGTTGCCCTCAACGGAAGCAGAGACTTGATTGCTCCGATCCTTAAAAAACACGCACGAGAAGCAATCGACATTGTTTTGGAAGAATGGGCGACGCGGAAAGACGAGCGACCGGAAACGCCGTCCGTCCTCAACCTGGAAAGCGTGCTGACGGACAAGGGAAATCCCGGCCTAGAGAATCAGTCGCTTGCCGCCGTCTACTTCTTGGACACCTATCACCTACTTTTTCACGGCGATGTCTTGTTGTCTAGGATTCACGAAATGCTCGCGGACGAGGGTCGCGTTGTCATCCTCGATCGCAAAGCCGACCGGGTTCTTTCGCATCGCGAAGCGAGCCATCGCCAAATGATTGCCCCTGAAACGGTCGTCGAAGAAATGGCGAGATACGGATTTGAGCTCGATACGACGCGCGCTTCGGCAACATCACCTCGATTTCTCGCGGTCTATCGCAAGATTGCAAACCGATAACAACTTTCTGCCAGAACTGGTCAATCATTAGCGCGGTGGACAAGGCCACGAGTCCCCAGATTCAAGAGACGTTGACGGATTCACTGCGCAATCATTTGGTTCGCTTTTCTTTATCTGGGTCTTAGACCGTCAGTTCCCACGAATCACGATACTCTTTGTGCACAAACTTGTGGGCCTCATCATCGCCCACAACCCTCACGAAATAGCTAATTTGACAGTTCATGAACGAAGTTGCAGCGGCTAGTGGTCACATGCGCCATGCCGCTGAAACGAACAAACGCTTTGAAGCCTTGCCCCTTGGAGGACGAATATCAGTCAGCAAAGCAAAGCTTTCAGACGATGCCTCGCCTTGGCATTTTCTTTGGTTTGAATCTTATCCAACTGCGTGCTGTTCCCAGGCTAGTCGCCCTTTCCATTCAGCGGCAAACGTAGACTGACAGTGGTTCCATGCATGACGCCTTTGTAGGGCTCGCCCTGAAAGTCACCTTCGGGCTCCGGGTCGGTGTAGACGGTGGCGAACGAGTAGGTTCCATCAAGTGGCTTCTCAATCCGGAAACGGCCTTGGTCGTCGGTCGGGTGTTGCGTTTCCTTGCCAGCGGGTGACCAGATCCAGATCTTGCCGTTGGCGACCGGTTGTCCGTCTTTTACAACTGCGACTTGCAGAGTGCCGCCTTCGATTTTCGGCACCAGATCCAGCGGCAACGCTTCGGTCACCGCTAGCTGATTCAGTTGGTCTGTGCTGTCGACATCCAAGTACTTGCCATGAAAATAGTCCAGTCGGCCCTTGTAAACGCCCCACTGACAACTGTGAATGACCGCCCGCGGCCCTTCCGTTTCCGTCTGGGTTTGAAGAAACTTTTTTCCCAAGCGTCTTTTCTCTTTCAGGCTGGGAAGAGGCGTTGTCTTTCCGTCCAGCGATGCCACCCATGTCTTTCCACGCTCGATCAGCGGGCCGTTGTAGGTGCCTTTTCCCGGATAGGGTGAATGTTCGAAGATCACATCGACGCTGTCTGCGGAGTCAGGTTTCTCCTCGATTAGCACATACAAGTTGTGTGCCGATGCGGTCGCTGTGGAAAAGGCGGCGACGATGACGCCCAGAAGCAAAACGCCGGGTTTGATTAGCTGCATGGTCTTAGATTCCACTTTGAGGAAAGTTTGAAGTCGAGACACAAAATAATCACATCAGAAAAACGGCGGTGGGTTTCGCCGGTCGGTGGGACGCGTGATGGAATGCTTGACGTGCAATTTCCCGAATACGTTTTCCGTTTCTCTACCATGTTAGCGATCGATTCAGGGAACGTCAGGCTTTTGGCTTAGCCGATTCGGAATGGGAATCCAGGGCTGAACGAATCGCATCAAGATTGGTTCGCATGATCGAAAGGAAATCACGGTCCTCTGTTGGGTTGGCGGCCGTGTGAAGGACGACGCATTGCACACCCTTTTCAGCAAGACGTTTCCGCGTGGCATCCAGCGGAGGCTTGGACCAAAGTGAGATCGCGGGTTTCCCTGTCAGTAGGCTGCTCAGTGATTCCCACTGCGAGGCTTCGATGGTCTCTCCGTCCTCCCAGTGAAGCACCTCGATTTCCGCACCATATCGAGCGAACAAATAATGAAAATGTGGCTTGGCCGAGAGCCAGCGCGCCTGCGCTGGTGGCGGGATCTTCGTGGCCATGCCCAAGCCCCGCGATCACCCAGGTGGTTTTGACATCGACGAATACCGCGTCGTCGTCCGGTGTGCCGGTCGGTTCGAGAATTCCGACGACGTTCATCTTTAGCGGGTAGACCCCGGCGATGTCGAACACGCTTTCCGGTGATGACATCACCCGATCGCCGACCTCGACGGTAGCTCGTGCCGCCGCCCGCGCGCCGAACACGCAATCGCCGAGTTGGGCTGGCAATCGCCCGGTTGCCGGGCGGAGAGCGCGGAACGAAAAGTACTCGATGCTGGTACCGACGATCGGGAGTGTGCCGGCGTGGTACTTTGCGTGAATCGGAATGGGATCAGCGAATCCCGACGCTGAAACTTGCCGAACCGCGGAAAAAGGCAGGTCCGACGGAACATCGGATTGAAAATACAAACTCCGGAGGACCAATTCCAAACCACTTCCTTTGGCCCCGACAATCAAGTCCGTTGACGCAGCTCGCGCGGTCAACTGTTGGCTTCCCCGCTGGACCAAGATGTTCAGCCCGATCGGCAAATACAGCACCAGAGCGATCGCAGCAACCAGCAAGCCCGCCTTGAAACGATGATACGCCAAATAGCGCCACGCCAGATAAAGCACATCACTCATGCTCAATCCGTTGTCAATGACTTGATCTTGATTCGGCAAGCATCCGCGGCGACGATTTTTCCCAATCGTCGGTTTGAACGGTCTGCTCAAATCGATCGAGCAATTGATGGTCGTGTGTGACCATGATCATTGTCGTCCCGCTTTGGCTCACGACGTCAAGCAGTGCATCCAAGACACGCTGTTTGTTGGCCGGATCTAGATTGCCGGTGGGTTCATCGCAGAGCAAGACATCTGGATCCAGCAACAGTGCTCGGCAGATGGCGACGCGTTGTCGTTCACCTTGCGAGAGGTTCGCAACGCGATCCGAGAACTTCGACGCGATCCTCATTCTTTCAGCCAAATCAGCGGCGCGTTCGCGGATTTCGGCGTTCAATCGGATGGAGTGCGTCAATCGGCAGGGCAACAGAATGTTGTCGACGACGCTTAGATGCGGCAGCAGTTCGAACGACTGAAAGATCAGTCCCAAGCGGCGGATGCGAAGTTCCCGTCGCTCCTTTTCGCGAAGCGCGGTGAGTTCCAGATCGCCGATGCGAACCTGCCCGAGATCCGGTGTCAGCACGCCAGCGATCAGGTGCAGCAGAGTCGTTTTGCCGCTCCCGCTAGGACCGACCACTGCCATGGTGCCGCCACTTTCGACGAACAGTCGCTCTACCGTCAGGCAAAATTCACCTCGCCGATAGCGGTAACGGAGCCCTGAAACTTCGACCTGCATTGCGATCACCACTCCCGCTCTTGTTCCGTGATCTGGATCGAGGATAGTTTCCATGCGTCTGCTTGCGGAAGCAGTTTGATGCGTGCGCGATACCGATTTTGCCGCTCGTGTTCATGTCCAAAATGCCCGAGGGTTCCGCGCACGGCCCATGTCGCATCCATACGACATCCACCATCGGATTGCCATTCGATTCGATCAATGTCGCTGACTCGGACGTGATCGATCGAAACGCGACCACCGTCCTGATCCGACAGTGATCGACGGACTTCCAGATAGATCTCTCGAATAGCATCACCGGTGACACTTTGCGCGATCTGGTCGTACGTCGCAGCCTCGTCCTCCAATTCGAACGATCGGTAGATTTGCTCCAAAGCCGTGTTCAACTCGGCACGGATCTGATCTGGCTCCGGCCGACTGCGTGAAGCCCACGAAAGCGCCTCTCGCAGCGGTGCGACCGCCAACGCAACCACCACCATCAGCGAGATGAAGGGCAACACCGTTGTGAGTCTCCAGCGGCCCCACCGCGATTGGTTCTCCACTTGCGGACTGGAAAAGTCTACGCGTTTTTGTTTGGCGTCAGGCGTTGGCATAAATCAACAGATACTCGTCAAAACGGAAAAAGCCCACTTGGGACGAGGGCAAAGCTAAGCGGTCACCGCACAAAGACTCACTCGGTCCTCATACGTCCGGCGCGACACTCCAGCACCCGATCGTCCTGGACACCTTTTCGACCGGACCATTGTATGCCAAGCGAGTAGGGCTTGCGTTCTAATAGTCGAGCGATTTCGGCGGAGCGCTTCTCCATCTCGAGGTACACCGCGAGCTTGCCTTCATCGTTGCGCAGCAATGACTCGAATATGGCAACTTCATCCGGTGAGAGCGCGCCTGCCTGAAACCGAACCACCAAGTTTTCGAAGTCGTCATTGTGCTGGGAGTTTTCTTGCGTCATGGCTGCGTCTTGAGTTGCTGCTGCACGCACTCGCGGAGCGCTTTATGGATCCGCGTGATTGCCTGATACGCCGATTCGACTTTCCCACCCAAGAACTCGGCAATCACATCGCCGCTTTGCCCCTCCAGGTAACGCATTTTCATGATCCGTCGGCTTCTCTCCGGTAGACGGTCCAGGCAGTTGAAGAGTGCTTCGCTGCGCGGGTCCGTCGCTGCCGGCTTCGACGACCACTCGGTCTCGATGACCGCAAGCATCTCTGGCGATAGTCCCACATAACGTCCTTCCTTGGAACGCATCAGCGAGATCGTGCGATTGCGTGAGCTCGCACGGAACCAATTGGAAAGGTGGTCGAGAGACTCGAACTCAGTGCATCGAGCAACGGCCTTCACACAGACGTCCTGAAACACGTCTTCGGCGAGGTGATAATCATGGCTGACGCAATAAGCGTACGCCGTCAACGCAGCCTGCTGGCTGAGATGGTGCTTGGTGACTTGTTCGGCTGTGAGTCCGGAATCTGATTTCATATTCTCAAGACGCTGCGGCTGCACAAAGACTCGACAGGTTTTATCGGAAGACAATAAATTTTCTTAAGTTGGCTGTCGAGATCGTGGCTCCGCCGGGCGTTAATAAGGATCATCCCATCCTCCGCCGTGGCAGTCCACCTTGTCGACATCTTTGAATTTCAACCGAATCGCAACGCTCATCACCGCCGTTTTTTGGCTCGGAGGTGCTTTCGCTTCACCTTCTTGGGGGAACGGGCCGGTGAAGCTGGTTTTCCCAGGAAGCGACCAGCCGGAACACCGGGCCGCACCCCATGGTCGAGGTAACGCTTACGCGCCAGCGGTGGTCCGCAATGGCGAGGAGTACTGGCTGTACTACGGTGGCCAGGCAGCCGACGGGCACGATCGGATTTGCTTGGCGACTTCACGCGATGGTGAGCACTGGAAGGATGAGGGCGTTGTGTTCGATGTCCCAGGTGCCAATCACGTCAATGATCCATCCATCGTTCGAGTCGGGGATCTCTTGCGGATGTATTACACCCGCGCTGATGAAGGAATCATCGATTCGATCGCACTCGCTGAATCAACAGACGGCCGCGTGTGGGTCGATCGAGGCGTGGTCTTTGGGCCGGGCGAATCAGGCGCGTGGGACAGCTTGCTGGTTGGGCGGCCGAGCGTCCTCTATTCGGATGGAAAGTATCGAATGTGGTACGACGGCCGGAAGGATCTTCCCGAAGGTCCGCTAGCCGTTTCGCAGCCGACTTCCAAAACGTCCCAGCGCAGCGTCGGCTACGCCGAGTCCAACGATGGCATCACGTGGCAGCGACACCCTCGCCCCGTGATGAATCGAAATGCCGGTGCCGTCCAAGTTGCCCAGATGGATGAGTCCCTGGTCATGGTCATCGAATCGCATCGAGGCACACAGTGGGCAACCTCGGCGAATGGAATTCGTTGGAAGCATCAAGGAATGCTCATCGCTGCTGGACCTGATTCGCCTCACGGTCACGTCACACCATTTCTGTTAGCAGATGAGAGTCGTCAACGACTATTCTTCGGGGCCGCGTACCGTGAAAGCTGGAATGAGAACAAGCTTGCATGGCGTGATGTCCGCTTGCCGGTTCAGACGATTTCAAGCACGCAAGATGCCACGGCAGCGACGAGCAAGAGCGTCAAGCACCCAGCAGATCATGCCGCGAATACGCGCGAGCTGCCACTGTTTGAACGGTCGGCAACCGAGGAATCGCCGGACACTGCCAGTCCTGCGTCGAAGGGTAATTCGAGGCGGCCCAACTTGGTGATGATCTTCACCGACGATCAGCGTCATGACGCCGTTGGTTACTCGGGGAACGATGCGATTACGACTCCTCATCTGGATGCTTTGGCTCGCAAAGGCATCGTGTTTCGCAACTGCTTCGTCAACACGTCGATCTGTGCGATCAGTCGTGCGAATCTGCTATCCGGGCAGTATCCCGATCGGCATGGAATCAAAGACTTCTTTGCAACTTTCACTCAACAACAACTTCGCGACAGCGTGCCGGGGCGATTGCGTGATGCGGGTTACCAAACCGCATTCTTTGGAAAGTGGGGAATCGGTGACACTCCGGAAAAAACGCATCAGGGTGCAGCCGTGTTCGATTACTGGGCTGGCCAACCCAAGCAAACGAACTACTTTCACGAATCCGACTGTCGCTACGTCCACTACGACGGCTTTTGCCGATCCGCGGATGACCAATGCGATTGCCCTGCCGATAAACGCGGCAAATCGGGTGTCAACGTGAGGATCGGTAAGGAAACCCTGCGTGACCCGATCCATCACGACTCCCAGATCATCCCCAGGCACGTTGAGCGTTTCCTGGATGGTCGTGATGAAGAGCGACCTTTCTGCATGATGCTGTTCTTCAAGTCACCGCATGGACCGTTCGGCGATTGGGATCCTGAAACCCGAGACTACACCGATGGCACGACGATGCCGATCTCGCCGGCGGCCACCATGAAGAACGCGTCGAAAGAACCGTTGTTCATCAAGCAATCGCTTGGCTGGGGCGCGGGGCAAAACCTGCTGAAGAATCCTGAGCGGCATCAGTCAAGCATCAGGGACTACTACCGAAGCATCTCCAGCATGGATCTGGGCGTGGGCCGCATCATGGATCAGCTTCGCCAGCGCGGTCTGGACGAAAACACCGTCGTTCTGTTCACATCCGACAACGGTCACTTCAGTGGCGAACATGGTCTGGGTGGAAAGTGGTTGATGTATGAACCGTCGCTGCGGGTGCCAGGGTTCCTGTGTGACTTGCGCCATCCGATACAAGCAGCCAAAAGTGATGAGCTGGTGATCACGACGGATTTTTCCGCAACGATGCTGGCGTTGGCAGGGCTTCCGATTCCCGAAACGATGACGGGCATGGACCTGACACGACTCGCGAACGGCAACGCACAGGGCTGGCGCGAAGAGTTGCTGTACGACCACCCCTATGCTCACGGTGGCAAGATCCCCACGACGATTGGCGTCCGCACACGGACCCATACCTACACCCGCTACACGTCCGAGTCTCCGCCGCCTGAGCAACTGTTCGACAACGAAGCGGATCCGGATCAATTGATCAATCTTGCTAGTGACCGGAAACACCAAACGCTATTAGAGCGGTTACGGTATCGCTGTGACCAACTTCAAGGAGAAGTGCGATGATCTCTTTCGACTCAGGTAATCGTTCTCGCGTGGATCGGTTGGGAAAGGCTCGGTCAACGCAACGCTCCACC
This sequence comes from Pirellulaceae bacterium, assembly GCA_963714715.1. Taxonomy (GTDB): domain Bacteria; phylum Planctomycetota; class Planctomycetia; order Pirellulales; family Pirellulaceae; genus JBFJVZ01. The sequence continues at coordinate 39,493 of CAVQPV010000019.1, forward strand.
GAAACACTATGGCCACATTTTGGTCTTCTGATGATCCCACTGCGACTTTGTATCGCAAGTGGTAAATCGGCAATCGATGAAGCGGGTCTGCCCCGTGCGTTCGGCATCGTTGGTCAAGAACGATTCGGCTTCCCGATAGTCGCCGCCGGGCTGCTTTTTCGCCCAGCCACCCTCGAAGTAACAACCGATGAAGCTGTCGCGGTTGGACGCGCCCAGCTTCACCATGTAGCGAGTGTTGGTCCGTAAGTTGCAGCCGATGATGCGGTGGCCTTGGCCCGCCGCGGCACCGTTAACCATCGGAGCATCGCTGTAGAAAGCTCCGCCATCGGTCTGCTGCAATTTCTTGGGCAGCTTGCCCTCGATGCGACTGCTGATGATCTCGATGTCGGACGTTCCCCCATAGGACCAGGCCCAGTCGTCCATCCGTTCCGTGATTCCGGTCTTGTCGTAATCGCGGAACTCGCGCGGGTCACGCACGGCGACATCAACACCACGGATCATCACACCCCACTTACCCGAAAGGAAGCAACGAAAGATCGTGCACTCGTTCATCGACCCTGGAGTGATACGGCCACCGTGCAAGGCGATCATTCGGTGATTGCGTTCAGACCAGGTGGCGTCGAGAAGACAAGCGGCAACGTTCCAGTAGCCTCTGATACTGACGTGATCCAAGCTGCAACGCTTCGTCGCAGGCAATAGAATTCCCACGTCCCATGGCGTCGTACCGCTTGCTCCATCAGCTTTTGTCCGCAAACCAATATTTTTGAATCGCACATTGGGACCACCGCATACCAGAAGCGGGCGGAGCAGATCATCTTCTTCGACGCCGGTGTCTTGCCAAATCCGAGCCTTTCCTGGCCCGTAAGTCCATAGCGTTGTCCCACCTTCCAAGTTCGACCAAACGTCCTCGGGGCCCGCGCCTTCAACGCGAGTGCTGCCAGGAACAATCAACGTGTCGGATAGAAAATAATGTCCCTTGCCAAATCGCAGCGTATCACCAGCGGCGGCTTTGAACGCATGATCCAAACGGGCTGTGGTCTCTTTGACTCTTTCGTCCGCAGGTGTCTTTCCAACCGGTGTCGGGAAGACTCCAAACCAGGAAACATGCACGGGGCCGGTGTAGAGACGAGTCCATGAGCCCGCGTTGTTGCCGTCGACAACCGTACCACCGTTTGCTTGTTCCTCGGAATGAGCTGTCCAATAAAAAAGGCCTCCCCCGCCGTCTCCCGGTCGCTCGTATCCAAGCAAGACTCTCGCATCGCCCGCTTTTCCGGTGGTGTTCCGAAGTCGCTCCATCGTCTCGCAAGTTTTGACCGCGGCATCTTCATCCGCGGAAGCGAGTGCCCCCAAACAGACGAACATCGCAGTAAAAAAAACTTGGCAATACACGAGCATTGTTCTTGCAAGAGTCTGAGTAAAATCGGGAAACGGAGCGACCAGGAGCACGGGCTGCGTCCTGGCCACTGGAGTTACATTGTCAATTAGCCGTTCGCTACGTTGCGCAGTGTAGCCGCAGCAATCGTACTGATCCCAACGAACAGTTCCTCTTGAAGTTCCACCATTTCCGAAGCACTCGTATTTCATTTCAGTTGGTTCGGCTGAAGTAGTTCCCGCGACCGTTGGGCACGACCACATCTGCATTGATGATGTCCGGTCTTCAACGAAGTGACGTTCATTTCCGTACTCTCTTCGTAAATTCCAAAATTGATCGCCCCGTTGTAACCACGGGTTGTTGGTCGGACCAGCAGCAGATTGTTCGCGTTTTTCAGCGGCATCGCTGGGCACGGCCAGCCCCCTTTCCGAACACGACGCCCCTGAAAGGTCAGATCATTTGGCTCGAAAACCTTGCCCTCGTTATCCCAAAAGGGATTTCGGAGCTACCGCGAACTGTCCAAGGCCGCGACACGTTCGTAGAGCAAGACATCCTATCGATCGCCACAGCACTTGACAGGAACCGGCGACGGGAGTCACCGGCGCCGATGATCATATCGTTTCCGATTGCTGTTGAACGAACGCGATAATCGATCTTTGGCGAATTCGCCTTTCCGACGAGCGTGAACTGCTGCCCGTCTTCGCTGCGATAGCACCAGCCACGCATGGTGGTCACAAAGAGGACGTCGTCGACAACATCCAATCCGACAACCGGGCCACCGCCGCGCGGCAATTCACCATCGACCAATCTTTGCCATCGCGCGTGGCCGCCAAACGAGATTGCGAGAAACCGCCGCCGACGTAAAAGACGCCTAGAAAAGCAGTTCCACAGTGCAGATCGTTCTGATCGTGCTTGGGCGGTCCCCAACTGACGCCGTCCGACCAGGTAAGTCCGTCATCAGAGAACATCCGTTGTCCACCAGGTCCAATCGAAAGGTAAACATCGTCGGCGTTAGCAATCGTTGAGAAAACGATGACTAAGTGAAACGCGGCCATTATCCAGTCGCGAGTGAAGGAATGAGTCATTGCGAAACCTCTTTGGTGTGCCCTCAGGCTTTGGCCTGTCCGGGTAGTGTGCCGGTGATGCTGGCGAATGCACGCAAGTGAAAGGGATGGAGCGAATGTGTGTTATCCATGAGTATTTGAATTCGCGGTTCCGTACTATCCTATCGCTTCTCTGTCGGTGGTCTTTGGGCATCGGGGCCGGCGACGACGATATCCACGCTGGGTCGCAGTTTTTTGAATTGATTCAGGGCTTCCGTCGGTGCTGGTTTTCTGCGGGCATCAATCAGCAAAGACTTCAGTGTTTTGATGCCAGCGATTGCCTCGAGATGTCCGGTGGTAAAACTGCCCGCGTTTTCCAGACTCAGCACCGTCAGCGGCAGGTTCTGCAGGGCGGCAAGTCCGTCCGGTGTGATCGTCGTTTCCGAACCGCGCGGTGCGGCGAAATCGAGGCGAAGGCTTTCGAGTTTGGGAAACTGTTTCGCGATGTGCGCAAGGTGCGTGTCGTCGGGAATCAGTGGCGAGTGATACCAGTTACCTCGCGTCAGATTCGGCAGACTGTGCAGCGTCGTGATTGCGTCGCGCTGCTTCGCGGCGTCGTCCTTGTTCAAGTCGCGCAGTCCCATGCAGCCGCCAATCGTCAGCGACTCGACCGGCAGGTTGGAAAACGGTTCGAGCGTCGTAAAGCCTTTGCCGTGCCAGATCGATAGCGATTTCAGTTTCGGCAGGGACCCCAGAAACTGCCACTCGTCATCCGCCAGCGGCGCGGCGTTGAGTCCCATCTGTTCCAGATGCGTGAGCAGGCCGATGAGTTGGTATTCGTTGGCAGTCAGCGCCGGTTTGCCTGAAGACATGAGGCGTACTGCGTGACCGTCGTTATTCGTCTTGATGTCAACGCCTTTGGCCGACAGGTGTTTGATGACCCCCGCTTCGTTCGTCGGCAGCGGCTCGGCACCAGCAATCGAGCTGGTCCACAAAATCAGTAAGGCAAGCAGCAGATGCGAATTCACCTTCGGTAAGAAGGACATCGTTGTCCGCCGCGTCTTGTACTCGACGGACTGGACGTTCGTCCTACAAATAGAACGCTTTTGCCGCTCGCCACGAATGACGCAGAGGTATCGGTACATGTCGTACTCTGGATTGGAAGAAAAGGGCAGCTCCTGGTTGCAAAAAACGGCAGCGGTTATGCTGATTGCGTTAATGCTTCTTCGCAACAAGATTTTACACCATGAAGCATCGTCCTCTACGGATCAGTCGGCTTCGATGACGTAGCAGAGCAAACAACACAACGACACGGATCGCCAAGGGTGACGACGTTTTGGTCAGAGCAAATGCACGAACGCATGCTGAAATGTATCGACGTAACCTTCCGATTACTAATGATTGGCTTGCCGGCCTGCTCGCCTGCATCCTGCATGAGTGACGAGAATGCGGCGAACGTCACGGCGGAGCATGGCGACCTCTACCCGGACTGGGCTCCGCGACCGGACGCGCCGAGAAGTTTCACCGAGGAAGAAATCGCCTTCATCCGGCGGTGCGCGGATAACGAGCACATGCACTACCCGTAGCCTGACTCTGCAAATCGGATCGATCCATCTCCGCAAGCTCACGGCAAGTCGCCAGGAAGTTCTTTGAGACGACGCAGTTCGACAATCTCACTGACGAACCAAGGCTTGCCGGTTGCTTTGCGATATCCGATGCACTTGGCCGGATACTTCGCCCCATCGTGCTCCCTCCAGTCACTGAATCGATTGATGTCCTTTCGCCAATCGATTCGCACGAGCTGCAGGTTCGTCTTGTCAAAGTAGACGTCCATTGCCGGCGTGATCGACTCGCTAATTTGTAATCCAACCAACGTTCGCCCGGCTTCGTCGATTTCCGGCAACACTTTCAGCTTCGACTTTTCATCGACGATTGCCTGCAGTGTCCACGCCCATACGAGATCCGTGGCGGGTTCGTCCTTCTTTTTCTTCCAGTCGCCCTTGCCTCCACGAAACCACCAGTCCTCGTGGCCATCGAAAACAGACTCGCGAGGCTTGCCCGGTTTTGCCAGATCGTCGCTGACATTCAATCGTTCCTCAATGGCAAAACGACTCAGCAGATTCGCTTTGCCTCCCACGGATTGAACGATCCGCCTCGCCAATTTGTTCGGATCCTCGGAAAACTCAACCGCCGCCGGCGAGAACGTGGCGAGGTCTGGCAGCGTTGTTTGCACTCCTCTGTCGGGAACATCACGCTTGGCGGTCCAGACAATTCCGTTGAGGATGAATCGTCGCAAATCTTCCAGCGCCCAGTTCTTATAGAAATGGGGCATCACGATTCCAAAGCCACGACCGCTATCGGGACGCTCGACACACCAGGCGACCGTTTCATTCTTGGGTGAATCCGGCGGCAACATTGATGTGGCCAGGGCCGTCACATTCGCGGCCAATCGATTCTGGTCGGCTCCGAAGTAGTTGTTGATGTAGGGTTCATCATGCAACGCAAACTCATTCCAACCACGTGAGATCGGATGTTCCCGGGTCGCCGGCGTGATCGTGGCGGAAGGATAGATTTTGGCGATGCTTTGATGATGCGGGCATGACTTGTTTGCAAAATAGCCACCGAGCCAACCGAGCAGCGGATGTTCGCCCCGCTGCCCAACATCGTGACCCATCAAGCCGGTTGCGTAGTGCACACAAACGATACCACATCCACGAGCCATTGCCGTGTCAAGCTGCTGCCAGAATGGTGTCCGATTCGGGCAATCGCTGAGGCGGAAACGTATCGCCGATAAACACAATCGTGTTGACCGATTTCAAACGCGACTGATCCTTCGGCCAATCATACACCACCTCCGCTGCGACGTCTGAAACGTTCGACATATTCTCCAGGCTATGCTGCAACAATCGTCCCCCGGCCGCGACTTCGTGGGACCCCGGCGGGTGCGTGCTCGGACCAACGACGATCAATACCCGGGTCGGCTCGGCAGCAACCGAGTATGACGCGGCGAACAAGCAGGCCAGCAAGACTAAGTAGGAAACAGTTCTTCACGTGTTCATCTCCTTGATATCGCATCAGAGGCAATCTCTCTGATTTGTTTCGTTGCAATCCCAACGGGACGTTCGAGCGGAAGCCCGGCGCAGGTCAATCTTGTCCGTCGCCTGTCACGACGGACTGGAAGTCCGTCGTGCGATTAATGCAGTTGCAGTTTAGCTTGACGATCTCCGGTACTTCCTTTCAACGCTCTCACGAAACTCGGCGTCGCTAAACGGGTCATCCGTCTGCTCCTGCCATTCACGTAAAGCTTGTTTCAGTCGACGTGTCTCGTCGGCCAGTGCTGCATCATTCGACAGATCGACAAACTCGATGGGGTCATCCATGAGATCGTATAGTTCCCACTCCGGTGGATCCTGCAGACGCTCCATCGCTTGCCTGGCCGGATGATCGGCATCCAGTTGCTGCGCCATTACGTTGGCTTGGTCTCCATCGACGGACGGTGAAGCCGACAACTCACCAGCACGCAGGTTGTGAATCAACTTGAACCGGCCATCGGTAATGGCGCGTCTTGGGAAGTAGGGCGAGGCGCCGTGGAAGTGGAACTCCGCCACTAACGTCCGGCGCCAGTCAGCGGACTGCGAGTCAACCAAAACAGGCCGTAGCGAGCGTCCATGCAGTTGCTTTGAAGTTTCGACATTCGCCGCGTCCAGGATCGTCGGGTAGATGTCGACACTTCCCACCAACCGTTTCGAGACATGGGGCTGGGAAACACCCGGCCAGCGAGCCAAGAATGGCACGCGCAAGCCAGCTTCGTAACAACTGGTTTTTCCCCGAGCAAAGGGTGGTCCATGATCTCCCAAGAAGATGATCAGCGTGTCGTCCCAATGATTTGTTTCGTGCAGCAAGTCCGTCAGCATTCCGATCGCAGCGTCGATTCGATGCACGCAGTTGTAATAGCCAGCGATCTTGGTGCGCTGTGCCGGGGAATCGATCTGCTGCCAGGGCCAGGGTGGGACGTCGGCGGCGGTCAATACCGATTCCGGCAATCCGTCAACTTGACTGGGGAAGTAGGATGCACCTCGTTTGCCGTCGGGCAAGCGGTCTACTGCAACGTGCGGATCAAACAGATTGAACATCAGAAACCAAGGTCGATCGTTCGATTGGGTTACGAAGTCCTTGGCAGATTGCAGTTGCTTCTTGATCTGTCGGCTCCCGAATCCATCGCCTTGCCGCATGTCAAACTGAAACTCGCCCTCCGGATTCACGTGCAGTTTGCCGATGATGCCCGTGCGGTAGCCGGCCCGCTTAAGCACATTTGGCAACAAGTCATCGTAAAGTTCCTGATGAACCTGAAACCCGACGTTGGCGTTCGCCAATCCATAATGACCATTACCGTGCGGGTACAAGCCTGTGAACATCGTGGAACGCGACGGACTGCAGGACGCCTGGCTCACATACGCCGTTTGAAACCGGACCGAGTTCCGAGCCAGTTCGTCGATGTTCGGTGTCTTGGCAATCGGATCGCCATAGCACGAGAGCTGGATTCCCAGGTCGTCGGCGGTGATCAACAGAATGTTGAGTTTGTCGGACGCGCTACAAACACTGGAGAATAACGCAAAGGCGATAACAATTATTGGATAAATCAAATGAGCCATGACGTTTCCTCGGTCGGCCTGCGATGGATAAAACAGTGAAGCGGTATTTGACATGCACTTGCTGGAAGATGTCGGATTGCGACATCAAAAGAGGGATTTCGAGAGATTAAGGTCCTTCCTGCTTTCAGTGCCCAGATCAAACAACTCCGGTGCTTCCGTTTGCATCCGAAAGGCCAGCTCGAATGATTCGATCATGCCTTCCATTTGCCGGTCGCGGTCGTAAGCGGCCAAGTGCTGTTGGTTCAAGTGACGAACGAAGTCCAGTTGCTCTCGTTGCAGCGACGACGGAAAATCGCTGGTGAGATTCCGTAGTCTCGGTTTCGCCCCGATCGATTGTTCCATCTGCACGTTGGTCCCGCCGGTGATCGCGGGCAGGAAGGCATTGGAGAAGTGCATCGGAGAGCCACCGTCGCCAGTGGTCGGATGCTCCACGGTGATGTAGCCCGGCAGATTCTGGTTCTCGGTGCCAAGACCATACAGTGCCCGCGAACCCATCGAGGGACGCACCAGATTCGTCGCTCCGGTGTGCAACTGCAGCGTGGTGGGCGCGTGAGCAAGATTGTCGGTGTGCATGCCGTTGAGAACACACAGGTCGTCCACCTTGGTCGCCAGGTTTGGAAACAATTCCGAAACCCATCGTCCGGACTGACCGTGCTGAGCGAATTTCCAACCAGAGCCGAACAGCCGCATCTGCGCCACGCCTGGTTGTTCGACCCGCTCGTTGCGATCGAAGGGCGACGGTTTGCCGTGATCAGAATCAAGCTGCGGTTTGTAGTCAAACGTTTCAATGTGCGAGGGACCACCTTGCATGAACATGAAGATCACCCGCTTCGCTCGCGCCGGATGATGGCCGACACGTGGGGCAAGCGGATCGGCAAGCGTTGCCGCAGCCAATGTTTCTTGTTGCATCAAAGCGGCAAGCGCCGTCATGCCGAACCCGCAGGCGGATTGCCGCAGAAACGAACGACGATGAAGCGGATTGATTGTGTTCATTTCACAAGCCTAAGTTCGGAACAAAAATTCGTTACTCATCAAAAGAGACTGACAAAGCTTTTGCCACGCCTGGGCACCGTCACCGTCAAGGCATTGTTTCATCGCATTGACAAAGCCCAGACAACGCTCAATCTCCGGTTCACTGGGAGCACGTCCGTAGACCGCTCGATACAACTGCGTGACTCGGGCGTGCGGATTCGTGTCTTCGAGACGGTTGGCCAGTGCGGCGGCACGGTCGGCAATGAAACTCGAGTTGACCAGGTTCAAAGCTTGCGCTGGCACGGCGGTGACCCCCCGCATGCCGGTGCCTCGCCCGTTGCGCCGAAATTATCGACCGTGCGCACCAGTCCCACGCCGAACAAATGATGCCAGATGCGATTGACCCAAACGCGGGCGGTCAGCGGATTGTTAGGGGAGGCAATCCAGTCGGCAAGGTCACGCCGACCGCTGGTACCGATCTTCAATCGCGGTTTTTCGGTCGGGGCCACAGAACTGAGAAAACCACGCGGGACGGGCTCGCCGAGTTGATGAGCGTTGCCGCGAACATTGATCGCCGACGGCTCGGGCTCGGGCCGGTCTTGCATCGCGATCGCTAAGGACTTGGTTCGATGCGGTCGCAAGTAGGAGAGTTGATTGCGACGCTTGGTTGCATCGGCTTGCCGCTTTTTCGCTTTCTCTAAAATAGCTTCGGCGGCAGCCAGTTCCTCGGACACCGCCTTAGGCTCTTCGGATTGTTCTTGGTCTTGTTTCAATCGGTTCACGATCGCCTGTTGGTCGCGGACCTGTTTCGCTGCCTTGTCGCGAGCCGATGTCGCATCCGCAAAGTCGCGTTCAAACTGCCGAATCCGTTCCGCTCGCTCGATCAACTGATCGGGCGTCTCCGGCAATTCGACATAGTTCACGTTACTGAAGACACCGTTGAGCCGCCGGTCGAGAGTGATGCTGCTGCGAAGGATTCCCGCCATCGCGTAGTAGTCTTCCTGCGAAACGGGATCGAACTTGTGGGCATGACAGCGGGCACACTCGAGCGTCATGCCGAGAAACGCTTTGCCGATGCGATTGACCTGACGATCGACCACGTCCATGCGAAGCTGTTCTTTGTCGCCGCTGACCAACTCCCACGGCCCGATCGCCAGAAATCCGGTCGCAATGATGTCTTCGGACGTCGGCGGTTCGGTCGCTTGTTGGCCGGCTGCGCCGGGAATCTGGATATCACCCGCGATTTGTTGGCGGATGAATTCCGGCAGTGGTTTGTCGTCGTTGAAGGCATCGATCACGTAGTCGCGATAGCGGTACGCTTCGACGGCCGGAATCGCTCGTCCGACGCCAAGCGTGTCGGCGTAAGCGGTCAGGTCGAGCCAATGACGAGCCTTCGCGTTATCCGCTGCCGCTTCCAGTTCGGTTTGAAGCTCATGCAACGATGCGATCTGCTGGTCAGTAGCTCGAACCGCTGCTAAGCGCACCGCACTCGGTTCAATCGCGTGACGCATTTCTTGAAGTTGCCGCAGCCGATCCTTTTCATCGGGAATCAAAAGCGACAGCGAATTGTTGATCGGCAAGTGCAGCTTATCGACGATCCGCACGCCGCTGCCTTGGCGCACTTCCAGCAGGCCCTGCAACTCAAGACGTTTGATCGCCTCGCGCACCACCTGGCGACTGACGCCAAACTGTTCCGCCAACCGCCGTTCGGCTGGAAGAGCGGCGTCACTGGCAGCTCCATCACTGAAATCTTGCGCGAATCAGCCCCGCGAGTTTGTCCAAAACCTACTCCACAAGGGACAGAGACTTCACCGTAACCGCTTGCAGATCCACAGAAAGCTCCCAAGACGCGGAAAATTGGTAGGACCAGCCTACCAAAAAGCGTTTCGATCGCAAGTCATTGGAGGCTCGTGGCGCGGCGTCACCGAGAAGTGTCAGAGAATGACCGTTTACCGTTCCATGGATGGCTTTCGTCTTCGGCGGACTCTCTTTCAACGGTGTGCCGCTGGTGGATTGAGCGTCACGAGATGCTTCACGCGACCGGGAAACTGGTCTGCCAGATTGTTCGTTTCAGAGATGTCCGCATCGAGATTGTAGAGTTCGATTCCGTTGGTACCGAAGTCCTTCGGGTACGTACGCCGCTCCATTTCATTCTCGGACCACCGGTTCGCCTTCAAAAGTTTCCATTTGCCCTCGCGGACGCCATGAGATCCACTGTGATAGAAGTAGTGTTTCCGATTTCCGACTTCACTTTCGCCAAGCAGTAAGTCGGTCTGGTTCACCCCGTCGATGACGCGGTCGTCGGGGACGTCAAAACCGGCGAGGTGGGCGAAGGTTGGCATGAAATCAAGCGTCGCGAAGATCGCATCGTTGACCCGACCCGCCGGCACTTTTCCAGGCCATCTCACGAGACAGGGAACCCTCACGCCGCCTTCGTAACTGGATGCCTTGCCTTCGCGGAGCGGGGCATTGCTGCCGACCGCGGTCTGCTCGCCTTCAGTCCACTCGATGTGCTGCGCGTTCTTCGGGTTCTGGCGTTCCGCGTCGTTCGACCAAGCACCGTTGTCGGAAGTGAAAATAACGAGCGTATTCTCAACAATCCCGAGGTCGTCGATGGCATCTAACAAACGCCCGCATTCGTGATCGAGTTCCTCCAGGGTGTCGGCATAGAGACCATTGCCTGTGCGATTTCGAAACTCGGGCGAGGCATCGATGACAGTGTGCATCATCGTGTGACAGAGATAGAGCAGGAAGGGTTTTTCTCCTGCTTCGGACTGCTCCTTCATCCAGGCGATGGACTTATCGGTGTACCGTCGGGAGAGCGAAGCGAGATCGTTGTCTTTGCCAATCAGTGTGTTGTTCTCGTGCAGGACAACGTGGCCGGCATCGTTGGCTCCGAGAGGTCCCCAATAGTAGTCAAAGCCCTTGGCATTCGGCATCCTGTCGATGATCGGTTTTCGATTCGACACATCCCACTTGCCGATGCACGCAGTGGCGTAACGAGAATCTTGCATCAACTCGGCGAAGGTGATTTCCGTCGCCGGCATGCTCCAGCCTTTGCTGCGACTCGGGTAACGACCGGTCAGCAGAGCAGAGCGAGCCGGTCCACAAACCGGTTGAGTGTAGAACGAAGTAAACCGCGTCCCTTGCTCCGCCATGCGGTCGAGATTCGGCGTCTTCGCGGTGGTGAGGCCGTAACAACCGAGATCGCCGTATCCTTGGTCATCGGTGAAGATGATGACGATATTGGGTCGCTCCGCAGCCCGTGCGGCGTTGACGGTGAATACCGAAAAAGCGGCCAGGCTGAGTGCGAGGATCTTCTTCATGTTTGTCTTCATGCTTTGCGGGGTCATTGAACGTAAATCTCCCCAAATCTTCGCGTATCGTGAAAGGACTTTGGTTCCGGACCGATCGGGGAGAATGCCGTGGTTTCGCCGTCATCAGAACCGGCGCGTTTTCTGAAAAGATTGAAGTACCACGGGAGGCTCGTTCCTTTCCCGGATTCGAGCGCGGAGGCTCTTGATTTGAACGGCATGCTTCCCTCCAATTGGTGCAGCGGATCCTCGTCCGACGAAGTGACTGGAAGCTTCAGTTCCACGGACCAGAAATCGTCGCCACGGTGCGTGGCGACTTCGGCCTGCGCCGACCAGTCGAACCAGTTCTTCTTATCGGCGCCCCGGTCGAGACAGGTGATCAAGCCGTCAGGATTCATGACGATCTGGTAATACGAATGCTTGTCCGTCTCGATGAGCAGTTCGACGTGCTCGCCGTTCCAGATCGTGGGATCGCCATCGCCGCTGCCGCCGATGATGGGAAGCACTCCGGGTTCTCCGGTGCAATGGATGGCAAAATACAGACTGCCGTTCCACCAGCGGGCGCGGAAATGAGTTGGATACTTCGGCTTCTTGCCGGTGCGGCTGTCTTTCAGATTTCCACGCAGGCTATAGCCGGTCCAGAACGGTTCGTCGATTTCGCCGTCGATGACCAGCGTGTCCCGCGCGTCGCGCCACTTGTCTTTGCCCATGTCAATCAATCGGAATTGGGGGAGGCCAGCGGGGCGAGCGGCAATCATCTGCGAAGATCGGTTGCGCAGTGTGATCAGAAATTCGTCCACCAACGCGATGCGTCGGCCGTAGACCGATTCGGGAGTCGTCGCCGCTTTCGCCTGATCGAAAAGCCGGAGTGCTTCGCCGGCGGCCTCGCCGGCGCTGCCGAGCCGAGCGTAGTGCGTTTCGCAGAATTCGATGAAGGCCTTCATTTCGGCAGCGGCCGGTCCGTAGAAGAGGTGGTAGTATTCGTTCAGCAAGGCATCGACGTCCTGATCCGCGTCCCACCACAGCCTGGATATCACATACGGATTCAGATGGCTCACGCCCGGATGATGCAGGCCGCCCTTGCCACTGGAGAGCCAAACGTCTTCTCGCCAGACCTGTCCGGAGGTGTCCCGCAAACCACGCGCAATAACGTGCGGCCAGTATTGCGGCCGATAGGCGCCCCGGTTGGTAAACGGAGTGTAGTTCAGAGTCACCGACAAAGGGTTGCGGGTCTTCGCCTGCCACTGGCGACGCAGCTCGGCTGCGTCGTTGTGTGTTTCGTCGTCGAGTTCGCGAATCGGACGGCCGTTTGTGATTTGCACCCACACATTGTCGGGCAGCCGGTCGATCGAGAGCGGCGGCAGCCGGTAGGTGCTGTACGCGCCACAGAACACCTTTCGATCCGGGTGGGTTTTGGCGAGTTCGTTGGCCACGCGAACAACAAACTTCCAGACGTAGTCCGAAGCGAGGCCCGAGGGTCCGCGGTCGATCGTCGCCTGCCCCTTGCATTCGTTGCATTGGCATTGATTGAAGCCATCGTGGGGCATGACCGAAATGATCGGCATGTCGTAGTGATCAAACATCAGACGGGCGTACGCAACGGTTTCCGCGAAAAACCCTGGCGACGAAAGACAAGCATTGGCGGTCTTACTTTCGGTGTCTCGTTGTCCGTTGGGCAACAGGACGTAATATTCTGGGTGGCTGGCGCGCTGGTCCGGATGTTCCGTTAGGTTGCGTTGGCCATGGTGCAGGATGCCGTATTGCTCGTTTGCACCGATCCGCAAATACCAGAGCGAGTCGTCGACATCAGACGAGCTGATCAGCGGGCGGCTAACCGAGCGCACCTCGAACTCCGGACGAACGGTGCGATTGATTTTGGGCAGCGCGATCGTGTTCGACTTCGGCAGAATCTCGCCCAGTTCCCCGGGCATGTACCAGCGCACCCCGAGGTCGCGAAGAAAGGCGTAGACCGCATTAAGTGAACCACGATGGTCGAAGTTCCAGACGTCAAGCTGCCTGCTGTAGTCTTTGTAAAGCGACGCGGCGACTGGGTTCTGCCACGGGTGCCCGGCCAAATTCATCCACTCCGCCTGCTTGTTCTTCAACCAGTCGGTGCGGCTGCGAGCCCAAGGTTCGACAGGAGTGAAATCCCAATCCCGTCCTACCAGCGCCAGCCAGTCCGGCCCCGATACCATGCGAAAGGCGTCTCGTCCCAAATCCTCTGCATCGACGTTGGCTCGACGGGCATGTTCGCTTTCGCCGACATAGATTTTCACGGGCATCGCGCCGGTCGGCGAAGTCACGATTTCAAGCCGACTCCCGGTGATCTTTTCGAGGTAACTCTGCAATTCGACTGCAGCCAGGCTAGCGCCACGGGGAGGAGTTTCCGCGACAACGATTTCGGCTCGCGATTGTCCTTGCTCGACAAGGAATCCCTCGGCAGCATGCAGCGCAGGCAAGGGTATTAACAGCAGGGCGGTGAAGAGCTTGATGGTGTGTTTCATGGTTTGGTGATCCAGTTGTTGTGCAGCGAGACATCGCCCGCCTGTTCGTTTTTTGGGCCGCCAGAGTCGCCGCCGATGCCAAAGCTGAAGATGACGCAGAGAGGGAGGTGACGTTAGTTTACTCGACCCGTCGCAGATGCTCTGCGAGCAGTCGCTTGAGGCGGCGCTGCATCGGTTGGTGTTCCGGTGTATCCACGAGATTGTTCAGCTCACCGGGATCGTTGATCAGGTCATAAAGCATCACGCCGGACTTTCCGTTGTCCCACTCAATATAGCGAAAACGACCGTTGCGTACGCTGTGCCCCATCGCCTGCTGTCCGCGACCGAGCGGCGCGGTCATCGTGCTGAACGCCGCGATGCGACTCTTTCGAGAAGGCTCCTCCAGCCAAGGCACCAGCGACACGCCCTGCACCTGATCGGGGATCGGGAGACCCGCCAGCTCGCATAGCGTCGGATAAATGTCAACCTGCTCGACGAGTGCTTGACTGATGCCCGGTTTGATGGATGAACCGGCAAAGATCAGCGGCACGTGGTTGCCGCCTTCAAAGAGCGTCTGCTTCGCCCACAAGCCATGTTCGCCAAGTTGATAGCCGTGATCGCCCGTCAGCGCAATGATCGTGCTCTCCTTCAAACCAGACCGATCCAACTCCGCCATCAGCCGCCCGATCTGATGATCCACGAAATGCACCGCCGCCAGGTAGGCGTGCTGCGCGTCCAAGGCCTGCGCTCGCGTTGGTTGCTCGTAGCGGAAGGCATTGTTGTTCGGCCGCAGCGACGCCTTCGGCAGATTCGACACGTCCTCACCTTCATCGCGATAAAAGGGCGGCAAGTGGATCGCGTTTCGATCAATCGCATCAAACGCCCACTGCGGTGCCACCCACGGCGTGTGCGGACGAATGAATCCCACCGCCAGGAAAAACGGGCCGCCTTTGAGTTCCCCGATCGCCTTGAGAGCTTCGTCGGCAATCTGATGATCCGTGAACGCTTCATCGGGTCGATTGGATGCTGCGTAGGGACGATTGTAGCCGTGCTTGTCCCCGCGTGAGGCATACCAGCCTGCTGCGGGCACGCCTTCGGTGTGGTGCGTGCTGATCCCGGTGGCTGTCGCGGCGAGGCGTCCATAGAGACTGATGCAGCCATGTTTTTTCTCGGGCTTCACATGAGTTCGTCCGGGGCGAAAACTCGCGGCCGAGTACGACAGCGAGATCGGTTCCGGCTTCACACCTCCCATCGCCATGGCGCAATCAATCGACTCCTCGGCCGCAGCCAGCGCCCCTTCAAGCCAGAGCGGCGAAGTCATCAGCGTTTCGCCGATGGTGAAGAATCCGTCGTCCTCCTCGTCGGCGGGCAGATGACGAGCGGGATCGTAGAGAGGCGAGACGAAGCCGAAGAGTTCACGCATCGTGTTGCGGTATTCGACACGGTTGAGTCGCCGCATGACGACGGTTTCCGATTGTCCCTCAAGTCGCGGAGCAGCGCCGGCCAGCATCGCGCGAATATGTTCGGTGGCAGCGATTCGTTTCGCGGGGGCAGGTTGCGATTCGTCTTCGGGCGGCATCTCACCCAGAGCAAGCACGTCGAGGATTTCCTGCCAGCGATGCGCCATGGCACGTCGTTGATGGCCAGATCGAGATCGTCCAACCGACGGTCACCTTCCTGCGTGGCATCGTCGTGGCAATCGATGCAGTAGCTGCCAAGAAAGCTCTTGATGTCGAAAGTTGGTTCGGCGGGCAACACGACCTGAGGCGTGACAACACAGAACAAGAGGATGATGAATTTGCGATTTATCATGGGGCTAGGCGAGTGACGGTCTTGTAAGAGCCACGGATCGACACGGATGAGCACGGATGTTGAATGTCAATTCTGTGTCGATTTGTGTTGATCAGCGCGGCCCGGATTCGAAGCCGCGTAGGATGCCGTCTTTCACCGTCCACGTGCCGAGGCCCCAGAACCAGTCGTCGGAGAGGTCACCGATGAAGGTTTCCTCAATGACAGCCAAGTGTGTGACCTTGCTTTCAGTTCGCATTGAAGTTGTGAATTCAGTCATCGCCGCCGTATCACCGGCATCAAGCTAATCGCAGTTGTTTTCAGTCCGCTCAAATGAGTGTTCGCTAACTTCGACACTTCTCAGGGAACGCCACCACCTATGCGTTTGGCATGCGTGATCTAATCGGTCGATCGTTGATGACGTTGGGAATAGCTGGAGTGAGCCACGGATGAAACACGGATCTTCACAGATTCGAGTCGAATATTATCCGTGAAGATCAGTGCGAATCTGTGGCTAAAGCTATTCGAGCGGTGGCGAGTAGCGGTAAATGAGTGTCCAACGCAGCTGTATTTTCGTGAACGGTTACTCCGCTGGTGTTGTTGAGAAACTCCATGCCTTCACTTCTTTACGATCGTTGGAGTACTGGATCGTTTTTATTTCGACCGGTGATTCTTGTGCGGGCAAATAGAGCCGGATGATGCCCGGTTTGCCGTTGATCGGAATTTTGCATGCGATGTCCTGCCACTGTTTGCTGGCGGGCACGGTGAAATCGACGACCTGACCGGATACAGGAAATGCTTCTTGTTGAAGCATCTTCCATTGCACCTTGCCGGTGCCGCCGGTTTCGCTGCGAATGCGGAGCGTCAGCATGAGTGGCCCCACGATTTTGATTTGCCCCGTACCGAGAAACGGTGATCGACCATCGGCTTCGATTCTTAACGCCCCGTCAGCTAGCGTCGCTTTGCAGAACTTCGGAACCAGTCCCTGCAGCGGATCAGGTCGTGCGTTGTTGATGGACGAGCTTGGTTTGTAGGCCGGGTTGGGTCGTGGATAGAGAGCACCGGTTTGCTCAACAAACTTGTCAATCAGTGCATTCAGATCGTTGACCTTTTCGGGCATGCTCGCGGCGAGGTTTTTCGTTTCGCCAATATCGGTCTTCAGGTTGTAGAGTTCGTGGATGTACGGGTAATCGCGGTGCGGCTGAAAACGGCGGATCAGTTTCCAGTCTCCCTGCCGAACCGAAACGGCGGGAATCAGATGCGGAAACCACGTGAAGTAGGCGTCGCGTTGCAGACCGCGTTTTTGCGTCAACACCGGCAGATAAGATTCGCCGTCAATGATCTGATCAGGTGACCGCTTGAGACCAATCGCATCGAGAATCGTCGGGTACAGGTCGATCGGACCCACGACCGCGTCGCTCGTTGAACCAGCTTGAATCCGCCCCGGCCAGCGGACCATGAGCGGCACTCGCTGGCCGCCTTCATAGATGCGACCTTTGCCTTCTCGCAGCGGCGCGTTGTTCGTCGGCGGCTTGTAGCCAGCCCACTTGCGATAGCTCGCGACGGTCGGGTTGATCGATGCATTTCGTCCTGCCTTGCCGTCGATCTCGGTCATACTGTGGATGTTGCCGCCGTTGTCCGAGTAGAAGATGACGATCGTGTTCTCCGCGATGCCGAGTTCTTCGAGTTTGTCCAACACGCGACCGAGGCTGTCATCAACACTCTTGAGCATCGACGCCATGACGGGGTTGTCCTGTCGCCCGCGTCGGATCGGTCTTCTTCGCGAATTGGGCTGTGTACTCCTCCTTGTGTCCCCACGGACCGTGCACACCGAATTGCCAGAGATTGAGAAAAAAGGGTTGGTCCTTGTTGTTGTCGATGAACGCGACGGCTTCATCCGTCAGACGGTCGGTGATGTACTCGCCGTCCGGGCCATCGGTGATCGTACCAACAACATGCTTCACACCGCGTTTTTCAGGACGCGGCGTGCCGGGGGGAAGCACACCATAAGGCGAAAAGTAGAAACCCGGCGGTCCGGCACTCGGCTGGCAATGCCAAGCGACGTCGAAACCGTGTTGCTCCGGCCAATGCGGTTGCGTCAGTCCCAGATGCCACTTGCCGAAATGCCCGGTCGCGTAGCCAGCATCCTTGAGCGCTTCGGCTAGCGTGTGATGCGCCGGGTCGAGATACGTCTTGCTCTCAGGCATCAGCAGCGGTTGATTCGGCGGCGCGGTTTCCGGCAATTCATTCTCGCGCGGCGGCGTGTGGCCGCCGGCGGTGGTGATGCCATGCCGCGATGAATACTGGCCAGTCAGAATCGAAGCCCGCGTCGGCGAGCACAGCGGCAATGCGTAGGCGTCGGTGAATCGCATCGACTGTTTCGCGAGACGCTCCATGTTGGGCGTCTCGTAGTACTGCGAACCATACGGCGTGCTATCCATCCAGCCCATGTCATCGACGAGGAAGAGAACAATGTTGGGTTTCTCTGCGGCGGACGCACCGCGCAACAGCACGGAAATGCACAGGACGGTGATGACGGTCAGAAGGACTCGTTTCATGGTGCGCTGCTCAGGCCTCTCTTGAGTTGTTCGCGCAGATCCTGAACGACCTTGGCGTGTTCGGGTTGCTGAGCGAGGTTTTTCAATTCGTGTGGATCGGTGTCGTGGTCGAAGAGCATCATATTGTGAAGTTGTCAGGCTTAATGAGTCAGACTCCCTGAGTCGGATGTGTTGTTATTGATCTTTCTCTGTAGGTGGAAATCGTTTGCGACTGTCGCTGTCAACTGGTTGACCGGTTCGCATGCTCCACCATTCGCCGGCACGCTTTGGGTCGTAGTGCGGGTTGGGAATTGGCATGCGGGCGATCGTCTGCTGACGCCAAGCGTGCAGCTTCTGTTGCATGTCGAGAACCCGCCCCTTCTTCTCCGACGCAAGGTTACAGGTCTCACCAATGTCTTTTCTCAGGTGATACAGCTCGACATCTCCGGTGCCCTCGAGATATTCGATCAGTTTCCAGTGCCAGTGCAGCGCATCTCGCTGCAGTTTCTCACTCGGTTCGACCAGCAAAGGCTTGAGACTGAGACCGTCGATCGTCTGGTTCTGAGGAAGTTCGCCACCGGCCAGATCAACAATCGTCGGATAGAAGTCGTAAGTGATCGTTGGCTCTGCACACACGCCACCGGCCGGTGTTAGCGGCGGATACTTGATGATCAGCGGAACCCGTACTCCGCCTTCATGCAGCGAGCCTTTCTCGCCTTTGAGCGGCTTCAGGCTGGTGACGTTATCGTCAGCTGCTTCACGGTAGTCGTAGCGTCGATACAAACCACCGTTGTCTGAAGTGAAGACAATCATCGTTTGTTCGGTCAGGCCTCCTGCCTCGATTGCATCGACAATCTGTCCCACCATATCGTCGCAGTGTTCGATCATCGCGGCGTAGACCGGATGCGGCAGTTCCCGATTCTGCGCGGAAGCTTTCCGCCGATACTTCTCGACCTTGTCCGACATGGCCCCCAAAGGAATATGCACGGCAAAGGGAGAGACCATCAGAAAGAATGGTCGCTCGCGATTCGCCTTGATGAAGTCAACGCTGAGGTCGGCTTCGAAGTCGGTCCGATACTGACCCGGATCTGGCTTCAGATCCGATTGGCCTAGAACACCGAATCTTCCCGGCAAATGCGGGCCGCCGATGACCGCTGAAAAATCGTAGCCCTGCCTGTCCGGCTGAAATTGCGGTCCGTTGCCAAGGTGCCACTTGCCGATGTAGCCGTTCGTGTAACCCGATTGCTTCAACGATTCTGCGACGGTGACAATATCCAGCGACAACGCCATGGTTGTCAGTGGTGTGATGACTCGTTCAAACGGACGCCAATGACCGGGAATGTGGGCGGTGATCCCGGTGCGAGCCTGATTCTGTCCGGACTGCAGAGCACAGCGAGTCGGCGAACAGACCGCGCCAGCCGCGTAAAAGTCCGAGAAACGGATGCCCTCGGCTGCCAACCGATCAATTCGCGGAGTCTGGACGAAATCGTTTCCATAACATCCGATGTCGGTCCAGCCGAGATCATCAATAAAGATGAGGACAATATTGGGCTTGTTTTCATCGGTAGCCAGTACGGTCGACGAAGACAGCGCGAAGCTGAAGAAGAACAGAATGGGAGCAAGGGTCAGCCGTTTCAAAATTGCGACTCTCATAAATGATAAAGGCAATTGGTTGTTGGCGGTCATTCGTAGCCTGACTCTCTGAGTCGGGCGGTGCATTTGTTGGAAGAACTCGACTCGGAGAGTCGAGCTACGGGTTAGCTGAGCATCTCGTGAATCACATGCCCATGGACGTCGGTCAGGCGGCGGTCGATGCCGTTGTTTCGCACGGTCAGCTTGGTGTGGTCGATGCCGAGTTGGTGCAGGATCGTAGCGTGAATGTCATACACTTGAGTGGTGTCGCTGCGGATCAACGGCTTGTAACCCCAGTCGTCTGACTCGCCGTACGTGCCACCTTGGATACCGCCACCGCAGAGCCAATTCGTGAAGACGAACGGATTGTGGTCGCGACCTTTGCTGCCTTGCGAACACGGCATGCGTCCGAATTCGGTCGTCCACAGGATAATCGTGTCTTCGAGCATCCCTCGCTGACTCAAGTCTTGAATCAACGCCGATGCGCCACGAGCCATCCCGATTGCCAGCGGTGCGTGATCGCGTTTGACGTCGCCGTGCGAGTCCCAGTTGCGGCGCGGAAAGCCGTTGTCGTTGCCGCTCCAGACCTGCACGAACCGAACGCCCCGTTCCAGCAGTCGCCGGGCGACCAGACATTTGCGGCCGAAGAATTCTGTTTCAGCCTTCTCGTTGATGACGCTGTCGTCCACTGCCGGACCTTCGGGAGCCAAACCGTACATCTCTTGGATGTACTTCGGCTCGGCGTCGAGATTGAGTGCATCGGTTGCGCTGAGCTGCATCGCGGCGGCGAGTTCGTAAGAACGCACACGCGCTGCCAGCCGATCATCGCTCGATCGCTGCTTCGGCGTGAGCCGCATTCAGTCGGCCAATGCCGCCAGCCCCGCTCTGTCGCTCGCCGTGGTGATGAACTTGCTCTTCGGCGGATACAAGATCGGCAATCGGTTCATCCCGAGCCGGACGAATGACGGTTCCCTGATGCTCGGCCGGCAGGAATGCGGTGGACCAGTTCTTGGCACCGTTGGAAGCCAGTCCGCGATGATCGGGCAACACGACGAACGACGGCAGGTTGTCGGTTTCGCTGCCCAGAGCGTACGAAATCCACGAACCAGCACTGGGAAATCCCGGAAAATTGAAGCCGGTCGTTTGCAGCAGCGTGCCTTGCGAGTGAACTCCCGTCTTGCCGACCATGTTGTGGACGAAGGCGAGTTGGTCGACGACGTCACCGAGCGGCGCGACGATCTCGCTGAGCATCTTGCCGCTTTCGCCATAAGGACGAAACGACCACGGACTGGCGAAGCATGCCCCGGGCGTACTCTGAAACAATTCGACAGACTCGCCCGGGTCCCAAGGTTGACCGTCCTGCTTTTCGAGCAGCGGTTTGTGATCGAACGTGTCCACATGACTGGCGGCTCCGGCCATGAAGAGCTGCACGACACGCTTGGCTCGCGGCGGATGATGCAGTTTTCCGGTCAGCACGCCGTCGCCGGCAAACAGATCGGTCAGCGCCAATCCAGCGAACGAACCGGCAAGAGACCCGAGAAATGATCGTCGGTGAAGCCACGGATTTTCACGGATATTCACAGATGAGATTTCCCAATTGCTGCGGGGTGAGAGGACGATGGGTTGCAACTTATTGACATCGAATTCAAAAACTCAAAACGGAAAAACATCTGTGAAGATCGGTGTTCATCAGTGGCTAAACTCCTCAGTCCAAATACACAAACGCATTCATGTTGAACAGAACGCGAGCAAGGCTGGCCGCGTCCGTGGTCGGCCAAATGTTGTTTCAAGACGGTTTGCTCCAATGGCGATGCAGCGCGTCCGAGAACCAGTCGGCACGCCCATTCGATTTGTTCATCGGGTGATGTGGTTTCGTTCTCAAGACGTGCGGCCAGTTCGACCGACGCGAACTCCACGAGCCGATTGTTCCACGCCGCCAGTGCCTGAAGCGCGGTTGTCGACTCGTCACGTTGCGGAATGCTGATCGACGGGTCGGCACAGTCGAGCGTGGTCAGCAGTGGTTGCGGTTGTGATCGCACAACAAACCGATACACACTGCGGCGATGCGACTTCTCATCCGCCGGGTCGTGCAGGTGGTATTCATAGTGCGGTGAATGCTGCGGCTTCTCGATCACAAAGTCCTGAAAACTCGGGCCGCCCATCGTCTGATCCAGCACACCCGACGCGGTCAGCAGCGAATCTCGAAACTCCTCCGCTGTCAGTCGCCGGCGATTGGCCCGCCACAGGTAAGCATTGCCTGCATCAAGCTTCGCCATTTCCGGATCGAATTCACTGGAGCGCCGATACGCTCGGCTCGTCACCAGCAATCGGATGATCGACTTGAGCGACTGCTGCGGGTCGTCTCGCAACCGCGCGGCGAGATAGTCGAGCAGTTCCGGGTGTGTCGGCGTCATGCCGCCGCGACCAAAGTCATTGGGCGAACCGACCAATGGCGAACCAAACGTCCAGAGCCAAAGACGATTGGCAATCGAACGCCAGACCAGCGGGTTGTCTTCGCACGTCAGATACCGAGCCAGTTCCGTACGTGCTTCCGCTTCGTCCCAGTCCAATGAGCCGACGGCGCTAGCCGCGGGTGAATTTGACTTACGCTCAGCGGTGCCGACACCCGTGGCTAGCGCCATCGGCTCGGTTGACCGTTCCACAAGAGCCGGAACGCCGGGTGTCATGCGATCGCCGGGCGATCGCATATCCCCCCGATTCAGCAGATGGATCGGACGCGGTTTGCCTTCGGTCGCAGTAAAGCGACCGCCGCGGGGAAAGTGCGTTGCTGCCGCGTAAACCATCTGGCCCGCCGGAAACGTCTTCAGCTCAGTCGTTCAAACTCTTGAGCTGCTTTTCAATCCCCGCCAACTGTTCATCGGCATCAGCAGGACGAATGGCTTTCTCGATTGCCGCGCGTCGCGCACGCAATTCGTTCAACTCCGTCAACGCAACTTGATTGGTCAATTCACGATAGTAGATTCCATCAATCAAATTCGCTTTGCCCCAACGAACTCCCTGTTCGATGCTGTCCTTCGCTGTCACCGTTGCCTGCCGAGCAAAGTTGTCCGCTCCGCCTTCGTTCACCACTTCGATTTCGCCGAGTGCAAGAATGAAATCGTTCTTCCGCTCGGCAAGCTTCGTCGCGGTGACTCGCAGGAATCGCAACGGCTTCCCATCGCCGCTGACCACAATGGTTCGCTTCTTCGGATTCGGTTGATCTTCTTCGGTTGCATCGAGTAGTCGCCGAACGCCCTTACTGAAATCAGCGTCATCGGCGGCCTCCACGCGGTAACGGACCGGAAATCCGAATCCAGCACCGATCCCGTTGAAGTCATCGTACGCGGGAATGATCCGCACTTCCTCGATCGCACGCGGCCCGCCGAGGTCGAGCTGTACCCACTTCGGCTCGTCAGGATTCTTGGTGACTTTGCTGTGATAACCATATTGCGGTTTGAGTCCCGTTCCCGTCCCGTACTTCTCCGTCAACTCAGCAATGCGGCGGTCGATGCCCGACGCCTTGGCCGCGACCTGACGGTTGATTTTCGTCGTGAGCGATTCCTGATCTGCTTTCAGCCGATTGATTTCCGAAAGCACCTCGTTCTTCCGTTGCTCTTGCTCCGGTGGCAGTCCCTCATAGACACGATCCGCTCGATCGACAGCCGCGAACACGGCGTGCAGCCGGTAGTAGTCTTCCATACGGATCGGATCGAACTTGTGATGATGGCACTGGGCACATTGCACCGTCGTGCTCATGAAAACGTTGAAGGTCGCCGAGACCATCTCGTCGCGATCGAGATGCTTGGCGATGCGGCCGTCGAGCTTTCCTTCACCCACTTCCCAATGTCCGATGAAGTCCCACGGTCCGGCCGCCAGAAAACCCAAGCCCAAGCACGCCGTCTGGATCATCGGGAAACAGGGCGTCGCCGGCGATCTGTTCCTGCACGAAACGTGAGTACGGTTTGTCGTCGTTGAAACTGCGAATCACATAATCGCGATAAGGCCACGCGTTGGGACGAGGCTTGTCCTTGTCATAGCCATGCGTCTCGGCGTAACGCACGACATCCAGCCAATGCTGTCCCCACTTTTCGCCAAACGCGGGCGAATCCAGCAGCCGATCGACAGCCGTCTTCCATGCTTGCTTGTGAGTCGCGATGCCAAGCCTTCACAAACGCATCCAACTTCGGCCGGCGTTGGTGGCAAACCGGTCAAGTCATACGTCAACCGTCGAGTCAGCGTGAGCGGATCAGCCTGTTCGACCGGCGTGAGCCCCAGTTCGGTCAACTTCGCATCGACAAACGCATCAACCGGATTCGCGTTGTCGAAACGAGGCTCATCCACCACAATCGGACGCAGCGACCACCAGTCACGATCGGTAACAACGAGTGGTTCCAGCGTCACACTCTCCGGCCATTTCGCGCCGTCCTCGATCCACTTTCGCAGCATCGCGATCTCGTCCGCCGAAAGCGGTTCGGAGTCCTTTGGCATCTCCGCTTTGCCATTTTCCGGCATGACCAGTTCCAACAGATAACTGGCCTCGACGTCGTCGGTGTCGACGTAACCTGAATCGACCAATCCCGACGCGTCCGTCAACGAGAAATCACCTTTGGCTTCACCCTCGTGATGGCAACTCAAACACCGACGCTGCAGGACAGGGACAACCTGGTCCACGAAGACGTCGTCTGCGGCTGATTCGTTGATGCAGTGTGCAAGAATTGCTGCACACACAACCTGACAACGGAAAAACTGTTTGCAATGGTCATTCATACTTGTCAAGCGATAAGGGTGATGTTTGATGCCGCAAATGAACACTGATCGCCACAGATTGAAAAGCTGCTTTATCGGTGAAGATCGGTGTGCATCGGTGGCTGGCGGTCCTTCCTTCCTTTGCCAGCGGTCAGTCAATGTCGTCGAAATTTCACTGAACATAAATCAACTCACTGGTGTTCAGCATCACGCGGCACAGTGTCGGGAGACTGTGTTGTTCGAGTAGCTTCTGGCAATCTTGAATCTCAGCGTCCGTCGGTCTTCGTGAATAGCAGACCCGGAAAGCGCGGCGGATTTGTGCTTCGGCGTTGTCGCCTGCTTCCTTCTTCAATCGCTCGGCCAGAGCGGCAGCCATGTCGAGCGTGAAGCTGTGATTGAACATCGTCAGCGCTTGCAGCGGCGTTGTCGTTTCGGCTCGTTTGGGTGCGGAGAACGTGCAATCCGGTTGATCAAATTCAGTCATCAGATCGACGACCGATGCACGCGCGTTCTGGTGATAGACGGCTCGGCGGTAAGTTTGCGGCCCGTGCTGATCAAGCGGAACATAAGTACAAACATTGTCCTGCATGAAATGATAAAGACGAAAGCCGGGGCCGCCCCGCTTTTTGTTTAACCTGCCCGCGACCGACAAGATCGTGTCACGAACTTCTTCCGCCGAAAGCCGTCGTGGCGGGAAACGCCACAACAACCTCGCATCCGCATCCACGTTCGCCGCATCCTCTCGAAACGTGGACGACTGTTGATAAGCATCGGACAACATCAGCATCCGATGCATCGGCTTGAGACGCCAATCATTCTCTTTCAACTTGACGGCGAGGAAGTCGAGTAGTTCAGGATGCGTGGGGCGTCCGCCCATGTAACCGAAGTCGCTCGGCGTATCGACAATGCCCGTGCCAAAGTGGTAATGCCATAAACGATTCGCCAGCACTCGCGGTGTTAGCGGGTTGTCGGGGTGGAGGATCCAATCGGCGAGTGCAAGTCGGCGCTGCGATTCGGGCACATCGACGGGGAGTTCATAACTCGTGCCCGGTCGCTCGCTCAATACCGACAAGCTTGCCGGGACAACTTGATCGCCTTGCTTCTGCGGACTGCCGCCGAGGAACACATGAAACGGACCTTTAGCATCCGCTTCGACTCGTCGACCGATCCACGCAGTTGCCAGTGGAGGCACCTCGGCAATTTCACGCTTCACCGTGGCGAGTTGTTTTGTCAGGTCGGACTTCCGATTCCGTTCGTCGTCACTCGTTTCAAGCTTAAGCAATCGGTGATTCACAAAAGCGGGTTGTGAATTCGGTTTGCGATCTTTACTGCTGGCGACCTCTTGCCATACGTCTCCATCCAAAGAAACTTCGATTCGATATTCGGCGACAAACGTGAACTTGCGATGTTCGGGCGTCGTTTCGTTGCGGGCACTGGAAAACACGACTCGGTCAATTGGCGTCGGTTGATCCAACTCGATCGTCAGATCCGTGCCACGGGAAAGGAACCGGGCTCCGGACTTGCCGTCGATCGCATGATGAGGTCCGTACGCGCCCGGAAAGTCTTCAATCGTTCGTGCCAGTCCCGTTGCCCGACCGCCATTGCGGGCCAGAGCCACGTTGAGCGAATCGAGCTTGCCGGCCGACCAGACCTCGAACTCATCAATTCCGAACCCGGTCGCGACGTTCGGGTTGCTGTCCAGAGCTTCGCAGACGAGTCGAACGAACTTCGCCTTCACCGGATCGAATCGGTCTTCGGTCCCCGTGCGATCAACCGGGTCGCGTGTCCATGTCGCTTCATACTCAGCCAACTTCGCGCGGGCGCGTTTGACGATTGCGGCATCGTGTTCGGCCAGCGACTTCTCCAAGGCGGCTTTACGCTCGTTGAGCGGTTTGAGTTTCGCGGCACGTTCCTTGCGTTCGTTCGGCGCAACCAGTGGCACCGAACCGTGACGAATACCAGCAAACGTGGCGTACAGCCCGTAGTAGTCTTCTTGCGTGATGGGATCGAACTTGTGATCGTGACATCGGGCGCATCCGAGCGTCATCCCAAGGAAGGCTTCGCCAGTTGCATTGATGATTTCATCCAGCGTGTTGGCGCGAATCTGAGCAGCCTGCACAGGGTCTTGATTCCGGACGTCGTCGTACGGTCCCGCCACCAAGAACGCCGAGCCAACTGCGACATCGGGATCATCTTCGCCAAAGACATCGCCCGCGATGTGTTCGCGGATGAACTGGTCCACCGGCTTGTCATCGTTCAGCGATTCAATCACATAATCACGGAATGGCCACAGGTCGTTGATGACAAAATTCCGTTCAAAACCATTGCTCTCGCCAAACCGCACCACGTCCAACCAGTGCCGTCCCCAACGCTCACCATAGTGCGGCGATTCCAGCAGCCGATCAATCAACTTTTCGTAGGCTTTCGGATCAGGATCGTTCACGAACGCATCGACTTCGTCAGGACTCGGCGGCAGTCCGATCAAATCGTAACTTGCTCGTCGAATCAGAGTGCGGCGATCAGCCGGTGGGTTCATCTCAAGATCATGCTTCGCAAGTTCGTCACGAATGAAGTCGTCGACAGTGGAAGCGTTCAAGGAATCGAGCGGTTGATACGCCCACCAAGTCGCATCCGCCTTGGACTGCTCACGAATGACGACGTCGCTCGGCCATTCGGCTCCATCGGCAATCCATTGGCGAAGCGTCGCAATCTCCGCATCCGACAG
>CAVQPV010000020.1:0-24170 GCA_963714715.1 Pirellulaceae bacterium
CGTACGGCGAACCCAATCTCATCGATCAAATCGTTGACAACGGCAGGTCGCCCAGCGAAATCCTTTCGCTGGTGGGCAGCATGGAACGCTTCTCAAAACACCCGCTTGCCAGCGCGATCGTCTCGGCGGCTGCGGAGGCCGGCACGGTCATTCACGATGTCACAGAAATCAGCGAACAACCGGGCAAAGGATTAACGGGTCGAGTCTCCGGCCACACCATTCAGGTAACGAGCCGTAGCAAGCTGCTGAAGCAGAATCCGGAGTTATCCGATCGATTGCCGGAGCTGGCTGGCGGACTGGAATGTGTGATCCTTGTCGATGATCAATACGCCGCCACGTATCGGTTTCGTGACACACCGCGAATGGATGGTGCATCATTCATCCATCACCTGTCTCCCAAGCACCGAATTCGGCGCACCATGCTCGTTTCGGGTGATCGTGAATCAGAGGTGCGGTATCTGGCTGATCAGGTTGGCATCGATCACGTCCACTTTAGCCAAAGCCCGGAACAGAAACTTGAAATCGTCAACGCAGAAACCGCCAAAGCGAACACGATGTTTGTCGGTGATGGGATCAACAATGCGCCCGCTTTGATGGCGGCCACGGTCGGCGTCGCGTTTGGACAAAACAGTGATGTCACAACCGAGGCCGCTGATGTCATTGTGATGGACAGCTCGCTGCAAAAAATTGACGAGTTCCTTCACATCAGCCGCCGCATGCGCCGCATCGCGTTACAAAGCGCGTTCGGCGGCATGGCATTGAGCCTGCTGGGCATGGCGCTGGCCGCCGCTGGTTACCTCCCACCAGTTGCCGGTGCCATCTGTCAGGAAGTCATCGATGTGATTGCAGTATTGAACTCGCTACGCGTGGCGATTCCACCAAAAACACTGATTGACTTCGATAACTCCTGATCGGGATCGAGCCCAACCGTTGAATCACTGAGCGCCTCGTTCATTTCGAGGGACCACTGTATTCCCATCCTTGCAGCGCTTGTTCGGCAGCAACCGGCGCCGACTCGCGTGCATGCGAGCTATTGAGTGCGTCGTAAACCGGCCGCAGGAAACCGCCCCATCCGGTCTTGACGTATTCGTGCATCACGTGCCGCGCCCCGGCGACGATGGAGTAGTCGATGGAGCGGTGGATGATGGCGCGAAGCAGCGGTGTCACGGCGGGCTTCCCAATCGCAATCAGCCCCAATGCTGCATCCCAACGCGTGCCGTCCTCGGAGTCCTCCAATAACTGAATCAAGGTGTCGACGGAGGAAGGATCTGCGATCTTCGCAAGCGTCTTGGCGCACTCCCAACGGGTGTGATCGTCTTGAGCAGCTGCGAGCGAAGCAACCGCGGGAACCACGGTCTTGCCCAATGCGACCAGAGCGTCCCGTGCTTTCATCCGTTCAACCATATCTTTGCTCGAGAGCTGGCTGATGAGCACGCTAACGTCTGACGGTGTTTCTTGTTCGCTCATCGCGGCTGTCTCCCGGGTTCCGTTTGGTGTGAGTTGATTGTGAACAGAGGTCGCTCTTCGTGATATCACCGAACTTTTATACGCCCTTCCAATTCTGTGGAAGATACCGTCGCTTTTTTGGTTTGCGCATCGACGCACACTTTGGCAATCAGACAGTTGTCGAACTGCCATTTCGCACACTTCAGATGAATCGGCGCTGAGTAAGCACACATCGCTTCTGCGGGTCAGTTTTTGGCACTTGATGTACCAGGGATGCTAAACCGAGCTCGGAGAGCTCGGCGACATAGAACACGTCGCCGAGCTCTCCGAGCTCGGTTTAGCATCCCTGGACGAGTGTCGCCTGCACATTTCTGCACCCTGACCTGCAATTTTCTGCACTTTGGCCCGGTCATGACCAGACGGCAAGCTGGAAGCTTACCCCACTTTTTGTCGAGACCATGCACATCGGCACGCGATTTGCCAAGTTCGCCTTGGAAACAGCGGTGCATGATGAACACGGACCAGATGCTCGACACCATCGGTGAAATGCCGATCCCGCCTGCGATGATGTTTGGACGAGTCGATGCGGTGCGCGGCACGATTGTGGATGTCGAGTTCGAGAATCGGCTTCCGCCGCTTGCTGCAGCGATGCGTTGCTCAAGCCACGATGGTGGTCAAGCAGTCACAGCCGTTGTCCATTCACATTTGGATAGTTCCGCGGTCCGCGCGATTGCCATTGAATCGACTCGAGGCCTGCGCCGGGGCGCCCGTGTCGAATGCGAAGGACGGCCACTCTCCATTCCAGTGGGCGAACATCTTTTGGGACGAGTGATTGATCTTCACGGTCGAGCGATTGATGGTGGCCCAGATTTCAATCACTCCGAGCAGTGGCCAGTCCATCGCAAACCTCCCGGTCCAGGCGAAAGGCGGGCGAGCGGCGAGATCTATCCGACTGGAATCAAGGTCATCGATCTGTTCTGTCCCTTCACGCATGGCGGGCGTGCTGCTGTGTTCGGAGGGGCCGGCGTTGGAAAAACCGTCGTTCTGACGGAGTTCATCCATAACTCAATCGAACAGTTTCAGGGTGTGACCGTGTTTGCCGGAATTGGCGAACGCTCACGCGAGGGTCTTGAGTTATGGGAAGAAATCAAGCGTCGAGGAGTTCTGGACCAGACGGCGATGGTCTTCGGTCAGATGAAAGAACCACCGGGAGCAAGGTTCCTGGTGGGGCCTGCCGCGATGACGGTCGCTGAGTACTTCCGTGACGAATTGCGAAAGAATGTTCTGTTTGTCGTGGACAATCTGTACCGGCATGTTCAAGCCGGCATGGAGGTCTCCGGATTGCTGGGCCGGATGCCGTCACGCGTTGGTTACCAGCCGACGCTGGCAGCCGATATCGCCGCACTCGAAGAACGGATCACCGCGACCCAGCACGGCGGCATGGTGTCAGTCCAAGCGATCTATGTGCCCGCGGACGATTATTCTGATCCGGCGATCACGCATGCCTTCTGGCACATCGACAGCGCGATGGTCCTGTCGCGTGACGTGGCGGCCGAAGGCTTGTATCCCGCAGTTGATCCACTGGCGTCTTCATCCAAGGCGCTCGATCCCTCCATCGTGGGCGAGCGGCATTACGCGGTCGCCCAGGAAGCACGACGCGTGCTCGGCAGGTATGACGAACTTCGCGATATCATCTCGATGCTTGGAATCGACGAGTTGTCGCCGGAAGACAAGACGCTGGTGAACCGAGCGCGGCGACTGCGGAACTTCTTGACCCAGCCGTTCTTTGTGACAGAAACGTTCACGGGCATCCCGGGCCGGTACGTCACTCCCGAGCAAACGGTCGAGGGAATGGAAGCTATTTTCGATGGCCGCTGCGACGGTATTTCGGAAGACAAGCTGTTCATGATCGGCGCCATCGACGAGGTGCTGACGGATGCCTGAGTTGAACACACTGGAGTTGGTGGTAAGAACGCCGCACGAAGTGGTCTTTCAAGCACCCGTGTTGTCGGCGCGCGTGCTAACCGAAACAGGACACGTGGGGCTGCGACCGCGAACGGAAGCCATGGTGTTGGCCGTGGAGGCGGGGATCGTCAATGTCCAAACGAGTCTCGAAGGAGCTGCCGCGGAGCAGTTCATTGGCACCGCCGGCGGATTGCTGATCGTTGACGGTACCACAGCCACTCTGATGACACCTCTGGCGGTGGTTGGCAACGACGAGAGGCAAATCGTCAATGAGCTGGAGCAGGTACTGCGGTTGCCCAATTCTGAAATGGATGCTCGCGCGACGTTGACCAAGTTGGAAGGCCATATCCTGAGCGAGCTTCGCCGGGACCAGCGAGAACGCGTCGCGCAGCGTTTGGAGGAGTCGATCTGAGATGTCGCAAAAGAAAGGCTCACCGACCAACGGTCCTCGCAGGCCGAACCTGCGTCGTGCGGTGCAGCGCGATATGCGCCGGTACCATGCTCGCGAACCGGCGGATCGGAGTTTTTGGCGTTCGCTCAGCGTGCTCGGTTCGATCGGCTGGCCGATTGCTTTAACGATGGTTGGCGGTGCGTGGCTCGGTCGCTGGCTTGATCGCCAATGGGACACGGGGGTGCGACTGACATTGCTGCTGGTTTTTGTCGGCGCGGTTCTGGGCGGTAGCGTCGCCTGGTCCATCATTCAAGGAACAAAAAAATGAATCCGATCCATTTTGTCTGGTTGCTGGCCGGAGTCGGCGCCGGCGCCACTCATGCGTGGATGTTGTGGCGCGCATCGCAGCCTGCCGCTCATCGTTTGTCGTGGCACGGGACGCGGCTGGTTCTGATCGGCGGTGTGTTGGTTGCTGCAGCGGTCTCCGGCGGAATCTTGCCGGCCGCCGCCGGCTGGGGCCTTGGTTACTTTTCAACCGTTGGTTTTGTTGCCGCCGGGACTCGAACATGAAACAGTTCGACATCTTTCACGATCCGGTCCTATTCAACGTCGGAGCGACCCCGTTTACCCAAACGATGGCCACATCACTTGGTGTGTCCGTGGCCTTGGTCGGCACCGCGGTCTGGATGCGATCGGCGGTGCTGCGACGGCCAACGGGAACACTCGCGACTGTCACTGAGATGACCGTTGAGTGGCTTGAGCAACTGGTCACCGATGTTGTCGGACGCCCGGTTCCTTGGCTGGCGATGTTCTCGGGAAGCCTGTTCCTGTTCATCGCGGCCTGCAACGTGTCGGGCCAACTGCCTGGTCTTGCGCCTCCCACTGCGAACTTGCCGACAACATCGGCCCTTGCTGTCGTCGTGTTCTTGGCCGTCCCGATCGCGGGAATTGTCTCTCAAGGACTGGGCGGCTACCTGAAACACTATTTCAGACCAAACCCGCTGCTGTTTCCGTTGCACCTAATCAGCGAAGTATCACGCACATTCGCGTTATCGATGCGACTGTTCGGAAACATGATGTCGGGTCATCTGATCGTTGCCTTGCTGGTCGCTCTTTCCGGCTTGCTGGTTCCCGCACCGCTGATGGCACTCGATTTGTTGATTGGCCTGTTGCAGGCGTACATCTTCACGCTGCTTGCAACCGTCTACATCGGAGCCGCTTTAAGGGCGGAGGAAGCATGATGAAAATATTGAGGTTGGTTTGCAAAATTAACCAAATGACGATCACCCTGCCAAACACAAAACACACAACCCGGAGAGGCAAATCGTGAACGCTGAAACACTGCAAGCCCTGATGATGATGGTTTCTGTCGTGACCGCCGGACTGACGACGGCAATGGGTGCCGTTGGCGCAGCGATCGGGGAAAGTCGCATCGGCGCATCCGCCATGGACGCAATCGCAAGGCAGCCCGACGAAACCGCCTCGATCACACGCAACCTGTTCGTCAGCCTGGCGATGGTCGAATCGACGGCCATTTTCTGTCTGGTGATTGGGTTAATTCTATTGTTCGCCAACCCCTTTGTGGCTTCGGTCACAGGATAAGTGGATCAATATCGTGTCTCCCCAGTTAACGACCTTTTTGTTCGAAGCGGCGAACTTCCTGGTGCTAGCCGCCGTGCTCGCTTGGCTGTTTTTCAAACCCGTTCATGCGGCAATCGAGCAACGACGCGAGTCAATTCAAAAACAGACCGACGAAGCCGCGCAGAAGCTTGCGGAAGCTGAGCAGATGCGGTCCGAATGGAAGCAACGCTTCGCGGACGTGAACAAAGAACTCGACGAACTTCGCGAACAATCGCGAGCCGCGGCGGAGCAACAGGCACAGCAAATCGTGAGCGATGCCCGGGAAAGAGCGAGAAGCGAAGCAGACGTAGCAAAACAACGACTCGCTCACTTGGAACGGTCAGAACGACAACGACTGGCGCGAGTCATCGCGCAGGCCACCGGCGCATCGGTCGATCGTCTGCTGCAGAAAATTGATCAGCCCAATCTGAATCATGCGTTGACAATAGCGGCATGCCGAGAAATCAAGGCATTTGACGACAACTCTCTTGCTCCGGTGCGGGTTGAATCCGCGCATCCCTTGGATGAAGCGGATCGAAACGCCGTACTGGAATCACTCGGTGAAGCCGGCGAAACGGCGGAGTTTCATGTGATCGCCGACTTGGGCGCCGGGCTCCGCGTCGCCACCAGTCGTGGTCTCGTGGATGCATCGTCTGCCGGCTTGTCGACGTTCGCCGAACATCTCTTGGCGAGTCAACTTGCTGCCAACGGCGAACACGCCGCCCAGGAGACGGCCGATGAATGATGCCGTCGAGCAGTTGGCTGCGTTGCTCCCGGCAGTTGCCCGGCAACTCGATCTGTCCGCTGGCTTTCGCCCTCGCGGTGTGATCCGTCGCGTGGGCGATGGTGTGGCATTCGTCGTTGGCCTCGAAGAGATCGGTTATGAAGAACTACTTGCCTTCGACTCCGGTGCCTCGGGGATGGCGTATGACCTCAGTCGCGAGGGAACCGGAGCGGTTCTGCTTTCCGGCGCCGATCGTCTTCGCTCGGGCGAAGGAGTGATCGGACTGCGATGCCTGCCTTCCTTGCCCGTCGGCATCGAAACGTTGGGGCGGATTATCGATCCGCTCGGCAATCCGCTCGACGACGGTCCGCCGCTGAAAGGAGACGATCGACTGCCTTTATTTCGACCTGCCCCCGAATTCGTTGACCGCAAGAGTGTGGATCAGCCGCTGCTCACCGGCGTGATGGTGATTGACGCAGCCATTCCGATTGGCCGGGGCCAACGGGAACTCATCATCGGTGACCGAAACACAGGAAAGTCCGCAATCGCGCTGGACATGGTCGCCAACCAGCAAGTGGGTGATGTGGCATGCGTGTACGTCAGTATTGGTCAACCGATGTCACGCGTGTTATCGCTTCGTGAGGCTTTGCAGCGATCCGGCGCACTTCCCAACACTGCGATCGTCGCGGCCGAAGCTTCGATGTCTCCCGGCATGCAGTATCTCGCACCCTATGCCGGCGCATCGGTGGCTGAGTGGTTTCGCGACCGCGGCGGTCACGCGGCGGTTGTTTACGACGACCTGACCAAGCACGCCGATGCTTACCGTGAACTTGCTTTGCTGCTCGGCCGACCACCTGGGCGTGAGGCTTTTCCGGGCGACATTTTCTACGTGCACGCCGAGTTGCTCGAACGCGCGACCGCGCGGCGGCAGCAATCCGGCGGCGGTTCGGTCACGGCATTTCCCATCGTCGAAACGACCGATAGTGATATCTCCGGTTACATTCCCACCAATTTGATTTCGATCACCGACGGACAAATCTATCTCGATACCGCTCGCTTTGAACGCAACCAACGGCCCGCGGTCGACATCGGTCGCAGCGTTTCACGAATCGGTTCAGCGGCGCAATCGACGGCAATGAAAACCGCTTCGCAGAACTTGCGCATCCTGATGTCGCGGTTTGAAGCGGTCGAAGCACTGACACGTGTTGGCCTGGACGTTGACGAATCGACACAGTCCGTCATCCGACGTGGGCGAATCATGCGAGAACTTCTACGGCAGCCACGATTCGCTCATCGCAGCACCGCCGATCAAGTCCTGCTGCTGACGGCCGTCGCCGAAGGTTGGCTGGACGATGTCGAGCTTAACAAAACGGCGGCGACGGCCCAAAGGTTGCTTCGGCGTTCACGGCTGGAAGCGGCCGCGATCATGTCGGCCGTCGACACGGGAAGCTTGCCCGATGGTTGGAAAGAAGCTCTCGCTGCGCTCGCGCAGTCGTCACATAGCGGGAGCCGAGTGATGAAGCGAGAACACTCGCTCCGCCGACGCTTGCGATCGTTGGAGACTTTGTCGGAAGCGGTCGCTGCGATGAAATCACTTTCGGCGCACCATTTCCGATCGGCACGCTCTGCGCTGCCGGCCGCCCACGCCTATCAGGACGGCATTGATCGGGCGCTGGCCGCGATGGCTGTCCATCAAATCGAAACACCTGGTGATGCGGTCGCCATCTTGTTGATTGCAGCGGACCTTGGTTTGTGCGGCGGCTACAACTCGAAACTTGCTTCAGCGGCGGTCGCTCATCACGCACGACGTAGCGCGGCGCGACTCTACTGCGTTGGCCATCGTCCCATTTCGGTACTCCAGCGTGCGAGCATCCAAGTGGATCGCGACTACAACTCGCCCACCAGTGTTGCCGGGCTGACCGAATTGCTGTTGCGATTGGGGGAAGACCTGATGATGGATTACGTCGCTGGACTCTTCGGGACACTGCACGTGATTTCAGCCCAATTTGATGGCGTGGGTCAGTTCACGCCGATCAGCACGCGTCTCTTGCCGATCGATCTGCCGGAAACGGGTCATGCCTTGATAGCCTTCTGGTTATGTAACGTCCGATCATTTAGCGGCCGTGGCCGTGCGCGAGTACCTTTACATCAGCCTGTTTCAAACGATTCTCGATTCGTTGGCATCCGAGCATGGTGCCCGTTTGGTGGCAACGGAATCAGCCGGCCAGTGGCTGACCGAAGAGACAGGATCCGCCCGCCGCCAACTCGCCTCCACGCGCCGCGAGGCCGCCACGCAAGAAGTGCTGGACATCGCCGCCAGTGCGAAACGACGGAAGCGTCCAGGCACGTCGACAAAATCCAATTAAGTCTACGAGCAGAGCGATCTGCCTTCAGGTAAACCCGGGGCGGTTCAGTCGTCGATACCGTGTCGCTTCATCATTCGATAGAGTTTGCGGCGTTCGACTCCCATGCTGCGGGCGGCCCGTGACTTATTGCCGCGTTCACGTTTGAGTACTTCGATAATGTGTTGGCGCTCGATAGTCAGCAGTGATCCCATTTCAGCTGTCGATTCTTGGAGCCGTCGGGGACCGTGCTGTTCAAACTCTGGGGGAAGATCTTCGAGTGTGATGACGTTTTCGTCGGCAAGGATTTTTGCCCGGTCGAGCGTGTTCATGAGTTGCCGGATATTGCCCGGCCACGGGTGTTTCTCCAGGGCCGCACGAGCGTCGGCGTCCAATTCGCACTTATCGCCAAGGAAATGGTCGATCAACAGGCCAATGTCGCTGCCTCGCTCGCGCAGGGGCGCCAATTCAGCGCCAGCACATTGACACGGTAGTACAAGTCTTCACGAAACCGCCCTTCGGCTACCTCCTGATCTGTGTTTCGATTTGTTGCCGCGATGATACGAACGTTGACGCGTCGTTCCTTTTCCGATCCGACACGCCGCATCGATCCATCTTCGAGCACACGAAGCAGCTTAGGCTGTAAAGCGAGCGGCAACTCGCCGATCTCGTCAATAAACAGTGTGCTCCGGTCGGCCAGTTCAAACAGACCTGGCTTCGCCGCTGTCGCTCCGGTGAACGATCCTTTCTCGTGGCCGAACAATTCGCTTTCGAACAGCTGCTCGGGAATCGCCGCGCAGTTGATCGTCACCATGGGTCGATTGCCGCGGGGGCTTCCCGAGTGGATGGCCTGGGCCACAAGTTCCTTGCCTGTCCCGCTTTCGCCCTCGATCAGGACCGACTTGTCGGTTGGGGCGACTCGGTCGATCAGACGAAACAGTTTCTTCATCGGTTCCGATTCACCGATCATCCGTGCAGTGGGGCGTTTCGTTCGGACGATCACTTCACGGAGCTGTGTGTTTTCCTTGCGCAGCCGTCGGCGCTCCAACGCCGCCCGACATCTTCGTTCAAGATCGGCCATCGGAAACGGTTTGCAGAGGAAGTCGAAGACGCCGAGCCGCATGGACTCAACCGCTTTCTCGATCGTGCCTTCACCCGTCAACACAATGATCTCGGTATCAGGATTCGATTCCAGCATCCTTTGAACCAATTCCAGACCGCTCAGCCCGGGTAAGTTCCAGTCGAGCACCGCAATGTCGAAGTCGCGTTTTTCGGCTTGACTGATCGCATCCTGACCGCTGGTTGTTTGCGTGACCCGATGGCCGTGCTTCTTAAACCACCGCACACAACCCGCACTGAAGTCAAGATCGTCGTCAACGAAAAGTATGTCAAACATTTTGTCGGACATTGCTTCGTGTGATACCTCGGACCGTGGATGCAAAGCTGAAACAAACGACGAACTGACGGCCATCAGTGCTACGCCGAGAAGCATTTATTCCTACAACAGAGTTGCGAGAATGCTTCACAGCGTAGCCAATCGTGGCGCAGCCGAAACACCAGTTTATCTCTTGATCACGAGAACACGAGGCGACTTGTGATCGGTTGGGGTTGGAACCGTTGAGGATCGTCGCCTTGGTCAGACCCAAGCGTGCGTTTGGACTCGGTATCGCAGCGGTCGATTGACGTTACAATTGGTTGTCCGAGCGTACAGCTGGCCAACCCATCAGCAGCATTCTCGCCTCATCCTCGCGGGGACTTCTGCCGCAGCGGTCGATTGAACATCAGCAGGAAACAGCAATGGATACCGCCACTCCTCACCAGAGGGGCCAAGACAAAGAGGTGAGTTTTCCACTTGATAGCACCGCCGGCATCGACGAGCAGCAGGTGTCCGAAGGTAAACGTCATCGCCTGAAAGATGAGTTGCGCGGACAGACGCGTGTGCTGGAGAGTTTGGCCCACGGAGATTCGCTCGATAACGTTCTGAAGACTCTGATCGAGGTCGCCGAAGCGTCACGACCAGAGCTGATCGGGGCCATTCTTTTGCTCGATGAAAAAAAGGGTTGTTTGCGACACGGAGCGTCACGCCGTTTGCCAGATTTCTATCGTGCAGCCATGGACGGTATCCAGCCGGGTCCGGAGGTTGGCTCCTGCGGCGCAGCTGCGTTTACGCTTCAACGCGTGATCGCGGAAGACATCAGCACACACCCGTGTTGGCAGGACTACCGCGAACTCGCCGAGCGAGCCTCGTTGCGGGCTTGTTGGTCTGAGCCAGTTATCGCCTCATCCGGCACCGTGCTCGGCACCTTTGCCATGTACTTCCGCGAACCTCGAACGCCCGACCCGAGTGACCTTGAGTTTCTCTCCAACGGTGCCAACTTGGCGGCGCTCGCGATCGAACGAGTTCGGGCGGACGCATCGCTACGTCAAATGGCAGCCATCGTCGAGGCGACCGATGACGCCATCATCCTCAAGAACCTGGACGCGGAAATCGAAGGCTGGAACAAGGGGGCTGAGCGTGTCTATGGTTACTCGGCGGCAGAAGCGATCGGCCAGCCGATCGGGATGCTTGTTCCCGATGATCGCATCGACGAGCTAAACGCCAATACAGAGAGGATTCGACGCGGCGAGAAGATTGACCATTTTGAGACGGTTCGTGTGACGAAGGAAGGAAAACGTATTCATGTGTCGTTGACGATTTCTCCCATTCGAGATGCCGAAGGTAACCTGACTCACTTCGTCGATGTTCAAAACGATATCACGGAACGGGTGAGGGCGCAAGGAGAAGTCGAACGTGAAAGGGCCATTCTTGAAGCGATCGTCAACGGCGTGCCGGACTCGCTGATATTGGCCAACGTCGACCGAAATATCACGCACTGTAACCAGGGCGCGCACCGAATATTTGGCTACGAGTCGGGGGAACTCATTGGTCAGCCGACAGCTGTGTTGTATGCGAACCCAACGGAGTACCAGCGTCAGGGGAAAGAACGTTTTAACAAGGAGGCCGACGAACACTACGAGGTAATTGAAATCAATTGGCGACGCAAGAACGGGGAAGTGTTCCTGGGAGAAATGGTGGGAACCATCATCCAAAATGAATCCAAGAGCCCGCTCGGCTTTCTCTCCGTCGTTCGTGACATCACCGACCGCAAGCGGGCCGAAGAGACCATTCGGGAAGGTCAGCGGAAGTTGTCGACCTTGATGAGCAATCTTCCCGGCGCGGCTTATCGCTGCCTGAACGACGAGAACTACACGATGGAATTCATCAGCGAAGGCTGTCGGGAACTCTCCGGATATTCTGCGGCTGAAATCATCGCTGGCGATCCAACCTGGTCCGAGCTGATCCACTGCGAGGACCGCGAATCTGTACTCCACGCAATCCAGTCGAGTCTTGCAGATCGACGAGCATTCCAGCTGGTCTATCGAATCCAGCACCGAAGTTGTGAGCAGCGGTGGATTTGGGAACAGGGACAAGGCGTGTTCTCCGATGCCGGGAAGCTGCTGGCGCTCGAGGGGTTGCTGACAGACATGACCGAGCTACAGAGAACGAGGGAAAAGCTGTTGCAAGCGGAGCGACTTGCCGCCATGGGACAAATGGTTTCAGCCATCGCGCACGAAAGCCGCAACGCTTTGCAGCGCATCCAGGTGGGCGTGGACATGCTCCGATATGAAATTGAAGAAGAATCCGAATCGCGTGAAGATCTCGATCGGATCAGCCGCGCCAAGGACGACCTGCTGCGTCTGGTTGAAGAACTCCGTAGCTATGCCGCACCGATTCACCTGGATCCCTCAATCAGCAATCTGGCAGAAGTATGGCGGCAGGCGTGGTCCAATCTGGAGTTTTCTCGAACGGAGCGGGATGCGCAGCTCGTCGAAGAAAGCGATGGCCTGGACTTAACCTGCAGTCTCGATGCGTTCCGGGTCGAGCAGGTGTTTCGCAACCTCTTTGAAAATGCTCTCGCCGCGTGTGGCGACCCGGTTCGGATAGCGGTGTCCTGCAGGGACGCGGATATCGACGGCGTGCCCGCCGTGTGCGTATCCGTGCGCGACAACGGTCCGGGCTTGTCGGATGAAGTGAAGATGCGGATTTTCGAGCCGTTTTTCACGACAAAAGCGAAAGGCACCGGGTTAGGCATGGCGATTGCTAAACGTATCATCAAAGCACACCAGGGAACGGTTGCCATCGGAGACTGCAAGGACGGCGGAGCCGAGTTCCTGATCACGTTGCCACGGATTTCCAAATGACAAGAACTCTGAGAATCGCTGTTGCCGACGACGAAGCCGATTTCCGGCAGTACTTCCGTCGACTCTTACCGAGACTCGGTTACGAGTTCGTCGGCGAGGCAGAGAACGGACGAGCCTTGGTGGACCTGTGTCGCAGCGAAGAACCGGATCTCGTCATCACGGACATCATGATGCCGGAAATGAACGGGATTGAGGCGGCTACCGAAATCGGCAAGACACAGACCATTCCTATCATTATCCTGTCCTCGCGCGATCAGCCAAGTAGCGTCGACCACGCCTCCATCGTCGACTACCTGGTCAAGCCAGTCACTATTCCCGAATTGCAGGCAGCGATCACGAAGGCATGTCCCTCAGCCTGAGCGATTGTCGCGAGGCCCCGCTGACTGCCGCTATTTCGCCAACACATAGCTGCCAGGCGCATCATCAAGGGCACCGAATGTCCTGCCATTCCCGACGGCAACTGCTTCCACCAACTCGGGCGTTGACTTCGCTCCGAGCCACGACTCCCATTCCGGCCACCAGGATCCTTGCTTGACGGATGTCGCGTCAAACCAAGTATCTGGATCAACATAACCATCGGTGTCATTACGCGTTGCCACCCGGTAGTGTCGTCGCGGGTGGCCCGGCTCGCTAATGATCCCGGCATTGTGACCACCACTGGTCAAGACAAACGTGATTGGAGCATCGGCCTGCAGATGAATCTTAAACACAGACCGCCATGGCGCCACGTGATCTCTTTCCGTACTCACGACGAACATCGGAGCACGTATATTGCTAAGCGACACCGGCCGTCCTTCGACTTCGTAATTACCGTTGGCCAGTTCGTTTCTCAAGAACATCCGCTCGAGGTACTCCGAGTGCATCCGGAAAGGCATGCGTGTCGCGTCAGCATTCCATGCCATCAGGTCATTGGGCGGGCGTCGATCGCCGAGTACATAGTCTCGCACCATGCGCGACCAGATTAGATCGTTTGAGCGAAGTAGCTGGAACGCTCCCTTCATTTGCTTCGCATCAAGATACCCTTGGTCCCACATGATGTCCTGCAGAAACGCGACCTGGCTATCATCGATGAACAGCGCTAGCTCTCCGGCTTCCGTGAAATCGGTCTCCGTGGCAAGCAACGTCATGCTCGCCAGCCGATCGTCACCGTCCCGGCCCATCGCTGCCGCAGCGATGGCAAGCAAGGTGCCGCCGATACAGTAACCAACCGTATGGACTTTGCGATTGGGCACGATCGCTGAAACAGCATCCAGGGGCGCCATGACTCCAAATCGACGGTAATCACTCATGCCTAGATAGGCATCTTCGGCATCCGGGTTTTTCCACGATACCATGAACACCGTGTATCCCTGATCAACCAGGTACTTCACCAGCGAGTTATGGGGAGAAAGATCGAGAATATAAAACTTCATGATCCAAGCCGGGATGATCAAAATGGGCTCTTGGTGGACTTTTTTCGTTGTGGGCTGATACTGAATCACTTCGACAAGTTGATTGCGATAAACGATCTTACCCGGCGAAGTGGCAATGTTTTCTCCAACGCGAAACTTCTCTGTGCCCACGGGACCAAGGTGTGCTAGCTCGCGGTCGACGTCCTCCACAAAGTTGCAAATCCCACGGCCGAGATTGGCCCCACCTTCGTGGAAAGTGGCCTTCAATACTTCTGGGTTTAACAGTGGAGCATTTGATGGGGAGAAGACGTCCAGTAGTTGTCGCGCACCGAATTGGACGATCTGTTCGTGGTGCTTGGAGACGCCACGCACGCCCGTTGTCGCGTTGTGCCACCATTGCTGTGTGAGTAGGAAACCCGTGTAGTAAACATTGAAGGGCCACTGCTGCCACTCTGGCGCTCGAAACCGATGGTCTTGTGGGAGCGGTTCAATGCAAGGCGTGGTTTCCTTGTTCAGCGCTGATTGAACCGCATACAAGCCATATCGCAACCACTTCCGGCGAGCCTTGACGAGCAATTGAGCCCATTTTGCCGGCGAGCTGTGAAAATGAATGAGCCAGTCCAAGTATGCCAGCGTCAACGATGATGGACTGAGGGAGCCTGTAGCGTGGCCAATCGCGGCATGCAACAATCGGTCCAGCGACTGCGGTTGACTCTCAACGTCATCGGTCTGAAGCAGGTCGCTCATCGGTCGTCTCCAAAGCATTGAACGGACACGCAGCGCGAGCCCCAGCCCTTGCACATGACAACCGCCCCGGCCCGACGTGAAAGATCCACCACGTTGGGCCAACCCCCGCGATTCGGCAGTGGTTGCCGTTGTGGGCTTGCCGCCACTTCTCTGCCTAAGCAATTGATGTGCCAGTTCTTTGCCGTTTCTGGTTTTGCTGGCCGAGCGTACCAGGCGAGACAAGCCAGAACTGCCAGTTCGCCGACAGTGTGACGGTCCCGACGACGTAGTGCGCTATAACGCACACTGTGCAAGAAAGGGCAATGCTGCCACGCAAGCCCTGGAGGGATCAAGTTTGCCACCTTCCCCAGAAACAACATTGTCCGCATGCTGCAGTCGATGAGAACCACCTACCGACCTGGCAAGCCGATGAGGAATGAACGATGAAAGCGATGGTATTGACGCAAACGGCTTCACTGGACGATGTGCCCAATCCGCTGCGGCTGATTGAGCTGGAAACGCCGACACCAGGCGACAACGAATTGTTGATCCGAGTATCCGCCTGTGGCGTCTGCCACACGGAACTCGATGAAATCGAAGGTCGATTGACACCGCCGCAGTTGCCGGTCGTGCCCGGACACGAGGTCGCTGGGCGAGTCACCCAGCGTGGCAAGCTGGTGACGCGATTCAATGTTGGGGACCGCGTTGGCGTCGGCTGGGTACATCACTC
This sequence comes from Pirellulaceae bacterium, assembly GCA_963714715.1. Classification (GTDB taxonomy): domain Bacteria; phylum Planctomycetota; class Planctomycetia; order Pirellulales; family Pirellulaceae; genus JBFJVZ01. Next base: position 15,578 of record CAVQPV010000020.1, read on the forward strand.
GAGCGGCACGTCCGAGGAAAACCTATCGCCAGAGTTCGCCGCGACCGGCTGTGATGTCAACGGCGGATACGCTGAATTCATGACCGTCCCGGAACGCTATGCCGTCGCCATCCCTGACAACCTTACCGATACTCAAGCTGCACCGCTGATGTGTGCCGGCGCGATCGGCTACCGGGCACTCCGACTGACAGGAATCCGTGACGGCGACCCACTTGGGTTGATGGGCTTTGGTGGTTCGGCGCATCTTGTCCTGCCAACGGCCAAGCATCTGTTTCCTCATTCGCCGGTATACGTATTTACGCGTGACGAATCAGTCCAGCGGTTCGCATGCGAATTGGGAGCCGATTGGGCGGGTGGCGTTAGCGCGACGCCACCGCAACGTGTCCGGGCAATCATTGACACCACGCCCGCTTGGAAGCCAGTCGTCGAGTCGTTGAAGAAACTGCGACCCGGCGGGCGACTGGTCATCAACGCCATTCGCAAGGAAGACTCTGACAAAGAAGCCCTGCTGAACCTGAGCTATCACGAACACCTGTGGATGGAACGTGAGATCAAATCGGTTGCGAATCTGACGCACATGGACATTGCCGATTTTCTACCCTTGGCAGCGGCGATTCCACTGCATCCCGAAGTGACGATTTACCAACTTGAACAAGCCAACGAAGCGTTGCGGAATCTGCGACGCGGACAAATCAAGGGTGCCAACGTGTTGGTTCTGTGAGTTGGAATCAAAGAGAACGCACTTCTTCCGCCGTCGTTGGATTAACGCCGTTAGCTCTCCCGTCCGTGTCCAGCGGTCCAGTATTTGCGCCGATGCTGCATCCTTCGAACGAGTCTCGTTAGTTGATCTTGGCATGCCAACGATTGGCATCCACCACACCTTCGGCGTGTCGATTTAATCGTTTCGCGAACTGTCATGATTAGCCGATGGGCGTTAGCCGCGTTAGCCTGACGTCTGAAAAGTACCATTCTTGTGGGAGTAGAACCTATCGAATTTAGGCAATCCATTACTCACCCGCTGCGGCTTGTTGATTTAGTGAGCCGCGACGCGTGAGCGGCCGGGTCTACCGCTTGTTGATTTAGTGAGCCGCGACGCGTGAGCGGCCGGGTCTACCGCTTGTTGATTTAGTGAGCCGCGACGCGTGAGCGGCCGGGTCTACCGCACTACCCGAGGCCTTACGGCCAATGCAATCTACTTTGGCACCAGTTGGGTGGTTCGTCCCATCAGCCGCCGAGCGTTAGCTCCTGGTTCCCGAACTTGGATTTGGGAAACCAAAGGCGGTCATTCTCCCCGACCTGATCGCAAGCGGAAACCTCTTTCTCAAACCGAGCCAAACTCATTCCAAATCGCCCCTTTTCCCAAAGCCAGCCAAACTGACAGTCGTTCGTTCAGCTAATTTGTCCAGTACTGGCCATTTGAATCGAGTCGAGTGATAATGGTCAACTCGCCTGACTGAGTCGGGTGATAATCCTAGAATCCGACCAATATCACCCGACTGACCGGGTGATAACTATATTGTTACCGCGGCTAAGTCACGTTGGTTGGTGGTGCTGATTGCAGGACTGGATGTAGTGCTGAAGACGCGCGGTCGAGGTGCGCGGTCGGGATACCGATGGCGGTGCGCGGTTGCTGGCTGACCTTTTTTCGTTGCAACCGAACTCCGCTACGCATTGGTGGCCGGCCCACTGACGCCATTGCTCGCAGAGATGCGCGGTCGAAGTCTGCGCGAAAGTTTTGCGGCAACTGCGGCCGACCGTTACAATGACACCCGACCGTGGGACCGCTGCTAACCGCTCACACTCCGCTGCTGACCGGCCAATACGCCACGGGTAACCAATCGGTCCACCCGAGCCCTCAGCTGATCTTGGGTCGGTCGAAACCGATCCGTTCGGGCCGGGTGACCTTGGTCGTTCGGCAGTCATGAAATGAGGCGTCCATGAAGCTTCACGCCTTCGACAGTCGCGACAAAAGTCTACGTATTCATTACGACGCGTCGCGTGACAAGCCTGAGGGGGTGCGTGGTCGCATGACTGGGAAAAACCCGCCCTTTGCATCCGCCGAAACGATGGACGAAATCGTAGAGCTTGGATACGCACACCTCGGACGCAATCCAGACGGCTTTGTCTACATCGCCGATGGTGATAAACGCGTGCTCGATACATTGATGTGCAACCGATATCATGACGCCCTTGATCGGCAGGGAAAGTGGCACTTCATGGCGTGGGCGATGCTTCTCAATTGCGTGATCGCATTTGCTGCGACGATTGCATTTGAACTTGGTGCATTTGGAATGGTTGCGTTCGCCGGATTTGTGTGTGCGTACGTTCTCATGGTAAAGTTGGGGCTCGGCAACGAAGTGGAGGCTGGATTGGCCTGCATGATCATGATGGTTCTGGCACTACTTGTTTCCGCTGGTCGGTTCCCCGGGACGCTACGGAACAAAGATGCCGAACCATCGGATGCACACGGAGCGGCGGTGGTTGGCGGGTCTGAAGTGGAGACCGATCTCCCGCCGCCCGGTGATCCGTAGTGGAAGCATCGTGCTCGTACTCAGGCGCAGCCGGTTCGCTGGAGCGCCAGGGCGTCAAACCGTGAACGGTGGCGTTCGGCATTGAATCGTTCTCGTACTCAGGCGCAGCCGGTACTCGTACTCGTACTCGAATGGGGCATTGATGACCGAACCAATCTTCGACCACGATCGACTCGACGTTTATCGGCTCTCGATCGACTACGTTGCTCAGTCATTCGCCATCGCCAGGCAACTCAGGGGGCTTCATCGTCATGCTCGTGATCAATGGTTTCGGGCAGCGCAATCGATTCCGCTGAATATCGCCGAGGGAAACGGGAAGCGCAGCCTCAAGGACCGCAATCGATTTCTTGACATCGCTCGTGGGTCAGCATTGGAATGTGCTTCGATCCAGGACGTTCTCGCTGCAACCGATGGCATTGATGATGAATCGCACGGCGAACTCAAGCGGATACTGCGTCGGATCGTTTCGATGTTGACACGACTGATTGGACGCGCTGATGTCGTTTCCGAGTTTTGCGAAGAGTACAATGCTGCTGGCGAGTACGAGTACCGCGGTGCTGAGTACGAGTACGAGCACGAAGAACAGCCAGAACAATATCGTCCACCGAAGGACCGCGTGGCGCGTATACGAAATGGAAACCACTTTGGCGGTCCTCGGTGACGACTGCCGTTCTGGCATTGAAGAAATCGTACTCGTACTTAGGCGTCAGCCGGTACTCGTACTCCTACTCGAATCCGCGCCGGCACATGACATCGTGTTTTCGCCACACCGAACGATGGGTCAATTGATTCCTTTGCGTCCGCGACATCGAGTACGAGTACCGCTTCGCTGAGTACAAATCAAAGGGGTCAGGCCTGTTGTTTTCATCTGGACAAATCCAGGGGTCAGGGCTCTTATCATCTGGGGCTGAACTCGCGGACGGCCGCACACCCAAACGACGAATCAAAGAGGCCTGACCCCTTTGTTTTGATGACCCCTTTGTTCTGGAAACAGATTGTCTCGAGGGGACAGGACAAATCAAAGGGGTCAGGCCTCTTTGTTTTCATCTGGACAAATCCAGGGGTCAGGGCTCTTTGTTTTCATCTGGGGCTCGAACTCGCGGACGGCCACACACACCCAAACGACGAATCGAAGAGGTCTGACCCCTTTGTTCTTCCTCGATTGTTCGACGACGTCATTCGCTTCGGCAACGGTTCTCGGTCGGGATGGTTGCTCGGACGAAGACTCGACTGGGAGCGGATTGTTCGTTCGATGAGGTCGATTGCTTCGGCGACGTTTCTCGTCGAGATGGTTGCTCGGACGAAAACTTGTTGGTGACGTCATTCGTTCGACGAGATTGACTCCTTCGGTCGATGTCTCGTCGAGATGGTTGCTCGGACGAATATGTGTTGGCAACGTCGTTGGTTCGGCGGCGTCGATCGCTTCGGCAACGTCGTGCGTCGAGAATGTTGCTCGGACGATTTGGTGCGCGGTCACGGATGCTGTATGATGCTGACGTCGGGCGTGTTCGATTGGGCAACCGTTGCCCGAACGATCCCGGCCGAACTATTCGGTGAACGGGAGGGCTCGGCGCAGTCGGTCCTGAAGTCAAGCTCCTCTCCTCGCCCCCCGTTACCTTAGACGTTCGTGCATTGCATTACTTTTGAACTTCTGAAGTCCCATCACGAGGCATGATGTGAACCCAATGCGTTCCCTTTGCCTCTCTGTAGTAAGAACTTTCGCTGGTGATATGAAGAAGTTGTGCGGTTGACAGGAATGAGAACTAATGGACGACGAACCAACGCTTGGACCGACATTTCGCGAGATCTTCGTCCATTTGCGGCGTCGAGAGGAATTGCGAAAACTACTCGGAGGACACGATGATCCGAATGGAACGTCGCTGTCTGAGCAAACGCACGAGATCGTCGAGGAGCTGATTCGTAAACTTGGCGCCGAAGAAGTTGACTTGCTTCGTTCGCTCACTTGCCTCACGGACGTAACTGAGTCGACACTGCTTGCTGCAGGAGCGTCTTCGGAAGTGATTCGAGTGATTCGCTCCTTCAAGCCGTTCAAGTTCGCATGTAGTGTAGTCGATGCCGGTGCCGATACGTCAAATCGATATCGCGTCGTCCTCTCCGAGACGGACGAGAACAAGCGCAGTGGTCCGATATCAGAAGTTCTATTTGTCCGCGTGCACGAAGGGCTCGCTGTACCACAATTTGGGTTGGCGTTGGATTTGCTGCAGTACTGGGAACTTGCACTGCGTCATCAAACGGAGATTCAGTGCGAGGAGTTTTGCCGCGGTGTTCGCGAGTCACTCTTGCAACGAATTAAGATGTCGCACACTCGCGATGCGATTGTAAACATGATCCCCGGCGTCAAGCAATCAATGTCTTCTCGGGCGAGCGTTGAAGTGCTTGTTAAGGATGTTTCAGATCGCCTGACTCGCGTCACCCTTTACCTAGATCAATTAGATGCGCTCCAAGCAGAGTTTCGCAAGTACTCCACGGATGATTTTGCATGCAAACTTAAGCGCCATCGTCTGTTGTATGGTGACGAGTTGGCTGCGGTGCTGTCTGAATTGGTACATTTATCTGACAATCTGAAAAAGTGGTTAGTTGCCAATGGATGCGACACGAAAGACCTGCTTGTTGTTGAGGATTTGACCTGCTACCGCGCGGCGGCTTGCTTCGTCAATACCCGCAAGCACGGAATGTCGCGGCCGAAACAAGACGAGCGCTGTATTTGACTACGAGTGTGTAGCCGGCGACGATGAAAAAGTGCACTTCGTAGACCTCATCATCAACTACAAGGGAGAGGCTTGGCAGGCAACGAAGCTGATCGACGACTTGCTTCACGCCTGGGAATTGTTCATTCGCTACTATACATTGATTGACATGTCGGACTTTCGGCGTGCCATTGGAAATCGTTTTGCGTCTAGGGAAACGCTCGCCACTTACACATGGAACCTTGATGAGTCTGTCACTACCGACATGGTGCGACGATCAACCGAACGCATGCAGTACGACATCTAATTTCTGCCTTGTGCCGAACAAATCAAAGGGGTCAGAACAATCAAAGGGGTCAGGCCTCTTTGTTTTCATCTGGACAAATCCAGGGGTCAGGGCTCTTTGTTTTCATCTGGGGCTGAACTCGCGGACGGCCACACACACCCAAACGACGAATCAAAGAGGCCTGACCCCTTTGTTCTTCCGCCAGCCGGTACTCGTACTCCTACTCGAATCCGCGCCGGCACATGACATCGTGTTTTCGCCACACCGAACGATGGGTCAGTTGATTCCTTTGCGTCCGCGACATCGAGTACGAGTACCGCTTCGCTGAGTACGAGTACGAGTACGAGTACGAGTACGAATGATCGGAGCCAGAACCAAGGGTTGGACGCGGAGGCCTCGAAAGCGTCTTTGGACTGTGGTTGCTCGTCCGCTCGGCCCCGGTCAACCCAATTCGTTCTGGCCTGGAAGCCATCGTGCTCGTATCAGGCGTAGCCGGTACTCGTACTCAGGCGCCAGCCGGTACTCGTACTCGAATCCTCGTCGGGCCGAGGAGTTACCCGTCTACACTGTTGAACTCGGACGTAACCGGTTCTCCGCTTCCAACTCCTGATCGAGTACGAGTACCACTTCGTTGAGTACGAGTACGAGCACCGCTTCGCTGAGCAGCAGCACGATCGATGCGCTCGGGCGATCGATGCGCTCGACATTGCGCGGTCGATATCTGACTTGAACGTCGCTGGTCCGATCGTCTCTGCCTCTTCGTTCGGACCATCGCTCGCAAAATGGTTGCGCGGTCGGTATTTCGGTGGTATGCTGGTGGCTGATCAGGTCGATTCGGATTGGCCGAGTCGGTACCCGCCGCACAACAGCAAGAACCAAGTGGTGCACCCGAGTCCTCGAAAACACTTTGCTTAATGGTGGCTCGGCCGCTCGGACCGGGTGACCACCGACGTTATGCAAGATTATGGAGCGAATTGCAGCTGAGGCCCTCCGCTGATCAATACCGAACAAATCAAAGGGGTCACGAACAAATCAAAGGGGTCAGGCCTCTTTGTTTTCATCTGGACAAATCCAGGGGTCAGGGCTCTTTGTTTTCATCTGGGGCTGAACTCGCGGACGGCCACACACACCCAAACGACGAATCAAAGAGGCCTGACCCCTTTGTTCTTCCTCGGCATTGGAATGTGCGTCGATTCAGGATGTCCTTGCTGCGACGAGTGGAATTGAGAACGAACAACACGGCGACTTGAAGCGAACACTGAAACGGATTGTCTCGATGCTGACGCGGCTGATCGCTCGCGCCGATGTCGTCGCCGAACCGGCTACCGAGTACAATGCGGATGAGGAGTACGAGTACCGCGATGCTGAGTACGAGTACGAGTACGAATGATCGGAGCCAGAACCAAGGGTTGGACGCGGAGGCCTCGAAAGCGTCTTTGGACTGTGTGTTGCTCGGCCCCGGTCAACCCAATTCGTTATCGGACAGAACGAACTTGCACGAGATTGACCGTTGCCGATGAGTGAGGTTGCGTTTACGAAAGACCGTTTCGCCGAGACTATGGCAACGCTATCGGCTGGTGGTGTCACGTTGACTGCGATTGACTCTGAGCCCGTGCAACGACGTAACACAACTTGGCAGCGATACGAAGCGTCACGTGATGCTGCAATGGCAATGCTTGTACTGCATACTCGATGGGAGTTGCCTGATCACATCGTATTCATTTTGTCGCGTGACATGCGGCGCATTTGTCGTCCTTCGACATGGTCCGTTGACACGAAACTCGTAAAGGAACTCGATCGGCGACTGCTGGATGCAGACGGCTGGTATCTCGGAGACGGGAAAGGCTGACTTGTGACGCGATCTATCAGACTGCCGATAACCAAGCGGTGAACCGAAGCCGCCGATGACGCGTTTTTTGAAATCATAGTTTTTTGGCGGCGGCTCGGTTACCGCCGCCGTTCGTCGACAAGTGCTTACTTCGCATTTCCACTGGCCGCATGCCGTTTACCCGGTATACTAAAGAAGCGGAATTTGCTACCGAGTCTGTTTTGGACGCAGGCTCACGGACACGCAGCACCGTCAGACGAGGTTTGGACGCTCACCTGATTCCACCGATTTGCTTGTCCGTTGTAGCAAATTCCGCTATGGCTCCTCGCTGAGTTTTCGGCGAACCTTCGAGAGCATTGCTTCAACGATTGCAAGATCGTCTTCGTCCACAATCTTGATTTCAGAATGGAAGCCAGGACCAACGATAGTTACGCGGAAATCCCCGTCCTCGGGTTCGCTTGATAGTCGCGACTTGGGTGGTTTGATATCGCCCGCCGGTTCCTCGACGTGATCGTCGCTTGCCTCGCGGTTTGGGATATCACTTGCACCATTCAGCACTCCCGCGGCTCCGATAGCCTCCAAGAAGTAGTTGGCAACTTTGCTCGCTTCGCGTGTACTGACGCGAAACTCGCGGACCAACATCTTTTCAAGAATGTCCTCTGGTACCGTCTTGCCCTCAAAACGCTCGATCAGCTGCGCGAACACCGGGACATTGTTGATTGCCTCAGCTAGAACTCCCTTTTTCTCGGCCTCGTCGTATGCATGCTTGTAGCGTGTAAATAGGTCCGTAGTAGATATCCGTGACTTACTGACCTCCACGAAGCCGTATTTTCCTGCGGCGCCAACGAGTGCGGCAAACGCACCACTGTTCTTTCGCCCTAGTTTCTCAGCGCAGAGATCAATCGTCGCCGAGCCACCGAGGGAATCAGCGGCTTCAGCCAGCTCTAAGCTACGAAACAACGAATCGCGGGGATAATCAAGAATTTTCGGCACTGCTCACTCCAGAGTAAATGGATTACGCTGATTATTGCGTTATTACTCTCGTCGGCAAGGGCTCGTTTTGCTTTTTTACGTTTTTTTATTTCTCCGCGGTTCTCGTATACTGAAGCGGAATCGCAGCCTTCGCTCGCCCACAAGCTTCAGCCGATTTTGCGACGAACCATGGGTTGCACGCGGAGGACTCAAAAACGCGTTTGGCAATGGTTGCCTTTCCGTTCGTCCCCGGTGAACCCTGCCGTTG
>CAVQPV010000021.1:0-296118 GCA_963714715.1 Pirellulaceae bacterium
GCTTCCGCATCCAGTAGATTGATTCCGAAATTCGTTGTGAAGTTCCCCAGGTCGGCTCCGAGCCAATCGTTTTCCCAGCCGTTGTCAGCCGATGCTCCGAATTGGCCAGCATACCATTTATTCCCGGAAACTTCGGCCGAAAGGAAATCTATGGAAAACTCTGCTCCTGACCCGAGATGCCAGATGGGATCGTGCTCCGGTGTCGGAGTCTTCAAGGTTTGAATTCCAAAACCGACTTTAACTGGAGAGCTCTTCAGAGGATCAAGAAACGCGTTGACATACGGTACCTCAAAACCAAGTTCGCCGAAGACACTAGCGCCGAGCCACATAGTAACCCAGCCATCTTTTCCATCCTCGGTGATTCCCAGCAGGTCGCCGACATCAAAGTAAGTATCGATTCCAGCACCAATTTCTGCATTGAGTGCTCCCAACAGGGCCCCCACGACAGCTGAAATGCCACCCGTTCCTGGTGCCGCGACGAGACCAACCAATTCGGCAAGTTCGTCGTTCAAACCTGCCCCAAGCGAGAGACCAAACACTGGCTTTCCGCCGGTTGCTGCATGCCAGACGTCCAAACCTTTGTTCGCCAATGACTCGAAGGTCGGCAGGAGTTCCTCTTGAACCGTCTTCTCCTGATAAAGCCGTTCGACTTTTACATCGCGCAGTGACGGAGTATCTCCACTGTCCCAGCGATCAAGTAAATCGTCTGTGCCAGATTCGATTAAGTCGATTCGAAACTCAGCCGTGCCGCGTGTCTTCAATGCGGAATGGTCATCAACGTTGACGGTGATCGAGATTACGTTCTGACCGGGAGTGATCTGGTATTCCTGATTCGGCAGTGAGATTGGATCATCCCCATAACCAAAGATGGAGAAGTCGTCTTCGTGCATCTCAAAATACACTGTCTTTGGCACATTGGAGAACACACCGACGTCGAACCGGACTTGGTGCGCGTAGCCATCCCCATCGGTATCAGCAGAGACTCGCTGAATATCTGAAATAAACGTGCCGTCATTGACAATGTTCAGCGTCCATTCGTCTGTCCAAGGGCCAGGGTTGCCAACATTATCCACGCCCCGAACTTTCCAATACACGGTGTCATAAGGAATGTCGGCGACGGGGGTATATTGCGGCACCGTGGTCGTATCCGAGATGTCACCCCAGGTGATGTCTTTGTCGTAAACCTCAATCTCGTAATGGCTGAAGCCTGCGATCTCGCCAGATACATCGCTCCAGATGAAGTTTGGGCGTTGATTGTTTGTCGACGTACTGTCGCCAGGGTACACGAGAGTAGGCAAGCCCAACCCAGTCGTGCCAATGGTGGCGTCCCAGGCGATTGTGTTGTTGTCCTCACGTTCTTCATTAGGAACGTTGTTGGCCGGATCAATGTAGATTCCAACCTTGACGTTGTCGTTGAGCGAAAATCCACTGGGTGGATTATCGGGCAGGTCAACAATGAAGGACATTCCACCCCATGATTGGCCCCCCACCAATCTTTTGACTTGCCAAACCTCGAGCACTTCATCATCCGAGTTGCCGATCGTATCGTCACTGGACAGCACCAGATGAATATTGAATGCTCCTGCATGCCTTGACCGAAGTTCTTAACGTCTACCGCTCCCTGCGCCGTACCGCCCCATTGTAAATCGGTGGTGACAAGCTCGAAAGCTAAAGTGCGCGAGTTCCGGCGAGGTTGACGTAGTGGTATTGGTCCAGGCTAATAACTCTGAGTACGTGCCATTAAACACATCCAGGTCGACGTTCCCGTTGATCCCCGATATAGATCCGATCGAGGTGTATTGCCACAGATCCCATTCCGATGCTGCCCATGGCGACACATCTCCCGGGCTTCCATTCTGCGGATTTGCTGTCCCGTTAACGTAGTACCTTGCTGCCCCACAAATCAGTTTCCACCGGATCCTGATCGATGTATTGGAGATGACCTTGGCTGGCGTAAAGTACCGGGCGTACTCCTGTTTGAAGTTGTACCTCGTCCAACCAAGCATCAACCCAAACTGACAGAGTTGCACTAGGTACGGTGAGAGCTTCGTTCTACATCGAGTGCTGGCGGAAGGAAACCAGGACCAATGTAGCTTCCGGCCTGACTGACAAACCAAGCTGCTTCCTCCTTCGCACTGTTGCCCAGATCAGGTTGCGCGTAATGGTAGGCACCAGTGATCAAGCCCGCTCCCTGCGCGGATGATGCATTATTCTCGAATCGTTCGTCGACGAATCCGTTGGCTTCCGTGGCCTTGACGTAAGCAAACTCCACGTCAGACGCCGCAACCTGGCTCCAGTCAATTACACCTTGCCAATGGGAAACATCGATACCGGTTGTGCGGAGTCCCTCGGGCGAGACTACATGGAAACTCCAGACTTCGAATTCCTTATGTCCAGAAGAATCCTCTGCCCACAATGCGACGTAATACTGTCCAGTCACGCCGGCATAAGAGGGATCGCCAGTATCAAAGCTGTACGAGGAAAGCGACGCTGAAGTACCACTTACGTCGAACGTATCAACGAGATGGTCAGCCACATTCGGGTTGTCTGTTCTGATTGTGATCTTTGACAGGCTAACGTCATCGGATACCATCCCGGAAAAATCAAGCACATCACCGAGGTTTACTTGAAAACTGCTATCGGGATGATTTCCACCCAACGAAGCATTTACAAACACGGGTTTCGCGTCGCCGGTCGCCGGTCGATGGGCATCGATGAAGTCCGATGGATCGACGAAACCCTCTGATCGCATAAAACTGTAGGCAGTCGAGACTTGGCTCGACGTCATTCCACCCGTCAGAGCCGATCCGATCTGATCCGAATAGTATCCAAATCCATTGTCTTTGGAGTAGAGGTCACCTGTGGCGAGGTCTCGGACCCGTTCTCTGATTTCTAGATGAAGATGATCGCCGCCAGCCGTGATATCACCAACTCGTGCAATGACTTGGCCTCGCGAGACTTGCTGGCCAACCTGATAGCGAAACGCACTTGCCGACGGGCTGATTACACCGGAAGCATTGTTTTGATCGTGGGTAACATGCGTGTAAACGCTGTAGTATTGGTCGCCATTTGAAAGCGTATGGAGGACGATCAACGTCCAACCCCAACTGGACGGCGAAGTCGCTATTCGTCTGTACGATCCTCGCAACGACGCCATCGCCGATCGCATAAACCTCTTCCCCAGTGTCACCTCCTGAATGATTCCAGTCCTCACCGGGATGGACGCCGCCCAAGACGCTGTAATAGGAGCCGACATCCTGAATGTTGTACCACGCGTTCGGACGTTGACTCAAACTACGATCAGGATTGGCAACTGGGTTGTTGGGGTAGAGATTGTTCGTCTCCGAAATGGACTCCCATCAGCAAACTCCAATAACGGTTCGGGCTGGCCGGCAAAGCTGTATCCGCGATTCCCAATTGGATAATCGAACAAGTCGCTTACGTCGCCCACCGGTGTTACCGTGAAGTCCCAAGTTTCGGAGGTCACCGGATTGTTCGCAGCGTCCTTGGCAAAGATGGAGACCGTGTAGGAGCCGGGAACGTTCGCGTAAGTGGCGTTACCGGTGTCGATACTGTATCCGGACAACGACTTGCTGGTGCCGGTCACCGGACCGGTGGTCACGGTGTGGTCGGTCACTTTGGAATTGCTGATCCTAACGGTGATCACCGACAACGCGACATTGTCATTCGCGGTTCCGGAGAAACTAAGCACCTGCCCCTGATTCACTTGGAAACTGCTGACCGGGCTGTTGCCGCCCAGAAGCGGATTCGAGAACGTCGGTGACTGCGTGTCGGAGGGCGCAAGAACCGTGAAGTCCCAAGTTTCGGAGGTCACCGGATTGTTCGCAGCGTCCTTGGCAAAGATGGAGACCGTGTAGGAGCCGGGAACGTTCGCGTAAGTGGCGTTACCGGTGTCGATACTGTATCCGGACAGCGACTTGCTGGTGCCGGTCACCGGACCGGTGGTCACGGTGTGGTCGGTCACTTTGGAATTGCTGATCCTAACGGTGATCACCGACAACGCGACATTGTCATTCGCGGTTCCGGAGAAACTAAGCACCTGCCCCTGATTCACCTGGAAACTGCTGGCCGGGCTGTTGCCGCCCAGAAGCGGATTCGAGAACGTCGGCGACTGCGTGTCGGAGGGCGCAAGAACCGTGAAGCCCCAAGTTTCGGAGGTCACCGGATTGTTCGCGGCGTCCTTGGCAAAGATGGAGACCGTGTAGGAGCCGGGAACGTTCGCGTAAGTGGCGTTACCGGTGTCGATACTGTATCCGGACAGCGACTTGCTGGTGCCGGTCACCGGACCGGTGGTCACGGTGTGGTCGGTCACTTTGGAATTGCTGATCCTAACGGTGATCACCGACAACGCGACATTGTCATTCGCGGTTCCGGAGAAACTAAGCACCTGCCCCTGATTCACCTGGAAACTGCTGGCCGGGCTGTTGCCGCCCAGAAGCGGATTCGAGAACGTCGGCGACTGCGTGTCGGAGGGCGCAAGAACCGTGAAGTCCCAAGTTTCGGAGGTCACCGGATTGTTCGCGGCGTCCTTGGCAAAGATGGAGACCGTGTAGGAGCCGGGAACGCTCGCGTAAGTGGCGTTACCGGTGTCGATACTGTATCCGGACAACGACTTGCTGGTGCCGGTCACCGGACCGGTGGTCACGGTGTGGTCGGTCACTTTGGAATTGCTGATCCTAACGGTGATCACCGACAACGCGACATTGTCATTCGCGGTTCCGGAGAAGCTAAGCACCTGCCCCTGATTCACCTGGAAACTGCTGGCCGGGCTGTTGCCGCCCAGAAGCGGATTCGAGAACGTCGGCGACTGCGTGTCGGCGATAGTGAAGTTCCATGTCGTTGACGCCGTTCTTCCGGAGGTATCCTTGGCCCAGAGCGCGACCGTATAACTTCCGGGGACTCCGGCGTACGTCGTGTTAGCGGTGTTGAAATCATACGAGGAAAGTGAACGGGAGGTTCCACTGACGTTGTACGTGGCGACCGTATAGTTGGTAACCTTCGGGCTGTTTACCTTAATCGTGATTTGCGAGAGACCGACGTTATCTGTGACCGTTCCCGAAAAGTCCAGGTTCTGCCCCAGGCTCGCCTGGAAATTAGATCCGGAAGTGTATCCCTCCAATTTGGGGTTGGAGAAGACCGGATCGGTCGTGTCGGCGATAGTGAAGTTCCATGTCCTTGACGCCGTTCTTCCGGAGGTATCCTTGGCCCACAGCGCGACCGTATAACTTCCGGGGACTCCGGCGTAGGTCGTGTTAGCGGTGTTGAAATCATACGAGGAAAGTGAACGGGAGGTTCCACTGACGTTGTACGTGGCGACCGTGTAGTTGGTAACCTTCGGGCTGTTTACCTTGATCGTGATTTGCGAGAGACCGACGTTATCTGTGACCGTTCCCGAAAAGTCCAGGTTCTGCCCCAGGCTCGCCTGGAAATTAGATCCGGAAGTGTATCCCTCCAATTTGGGGTTGGAGAAGACCGGATCGGTCGTGTCGGCGATAGTGAAGTTCCATGTCCTTGACGCCGCTCTTCCGGAGGTATCCTTGGCCCACAGCGCGACCGTATAACTTCCGGGAACTCCGGCGTAGGTCGCGTTAGCGGTGTTGAAATCATACGAGGAAAGTGAACGGGAGGTTCCACTGACGTTGTACGTGGCGACCGTGTAGTTGGTAACCTTCGGGCTGTTTACCTTAATCGTGATTTGCGAGAGACCGACGTTATCTGTGACCGTTCCCGAAAAGTCCAGGTTCTGCCCCAGGCTCGCCTGGAAATTAGATCCGGAAGTGTATCCCTCCAATTTGGGGTTGGAGAAGACCGGATCGGTCGTGTCGGCGATAGTGAAGTTCCATGTCCTTGACGCCGTTCTTCCGGAGGTATCCTTGGCCCACAGCGCGACCGTATAACTTCCGGGAACTCCGGCGTAGGTCGCGTTAGCGGTGTTGAAATCATACGAGGAAAGTGAACGGGAGGTTCCACTGACGTTGTACGTGGCGACCGTGTAGTTGGTAACCTTCGGGCTGTTTACCTTAATCGTGATTTGCGAGAGACCGACGTTATCTGTGACCGTTCCCGAAAAGTCCAGGTTCTGCCCCAGGCTCGCCTGGAAATTAGATCCGGAAGTGTATCCCTCCAATTTGGGGTTGGAGAAGACCGGATCGGACGTGTCCGTAACGGTAAAATTCCACGTCTGCGACGTCGCGTCGCCGTGTATGTCCTTAGCCCACAGTGCAACCGTATAGCTTCCGGGAACTCCGGCGTAGGTCGTGTTAGCGGTGTTGAAATCATACGAGGAAAGTGAACGGTAGGTTCCGCTGACGTTGTACGTGGCGACCGTGTAGTTGGTAACCTTCGGGCTGTTTACCTTAATCGTGATTTTCGAGAGACCCGCGCTGTCACGAGCACTTCCCGAAAAGTCCAGGTTCTGCCCCAGACTCGCCTGGAAATTCGATCCGGGGTTGTTTCCCTCTAATTTCGCGCTCGTAAAGTATGGCAGTCCCACACTAAATAATTCACTTCCGGAAAATGCTGGATCATCGCGGAAATGCGACCAACCCAAAAGATGCGCTGATTCGTGGGCGATTACCGCACTCAAATCAACTGCTGCAGTTTCAACCGTGTGAATGTAATTCGAGAATGCAAAGAGTTCGCTGAATACAAATGCCTCGTCGTCAAGATTCGTATTCAAGACATCGATGCTTTCGGCCAACCCAAGAAACGAGCCTTGATCCGTGAATGCGCTGTCGTTGCCTCCAACGTAAATGGTCGAGTACGGTTGATCGTTTTGGGGGCGTTCCGTCGTGAACGACACGCCCGTTCCCGCAGCCCGTTTGTTTAAGATATTGAGCGTCTCATTAATGATCGCTTCCTCGCTTCCTCCGAGGCCAAATGCGGACGCATCAAACGAAGGCACATCAATGCCTGACACCACAATCGGGCCGTCGTACGTAACGTCGCGCACCATCGAAGTCGAGGAAGAATAGCTGGTTTAACTCACTTCCCAACTCACGAAAGTGCGGTACGGTTGCCACATCGACTGAGTCATCTCGGAATTCGCGCTCGCCGTAAGACGCCAGATTGTCCAATGTGCCAATTCCGCCGGCAAGAAGCGTTCGCCTTTCCAGAACCTCATGGGTTAGACGCCTACGCTTGGTGATACGCTGACGGCGACTGCGAATGGTGGATCGAGAGCGTTTCATGTTCTTGCTTTGATGCGTAAAGAGCGTATGAGATGACTAGACTAGTGAGTACGCCAGACCGGCATCCAAAATGATTGCGTCCAAATCGAACGATCGATTTCTGAAATCCCGGTCCAACTGCACGACGCGATACCAAGTCTGGCCATCATCGACGCTGACGGAGACGCCGTCCCCGCGGACTCGACCGGCATACTGACTGGGAATCGTGTGCTTTTCGTCGTTGATGCTGTCGTGATCGAAGCTCAGGCGGATGTCTTTCATCCCCTGCATGTCGACGCGAAGAACGAACTCGTTGTACGAGTAGCCCAATCCCGGTTGCGCGTCATCCATTCGAATCTGACCATGGACTGCGACAATGCGCCCCTGGGATGACGAGTAGACCTCGACTTCTGATGGGATCTCGCCGTCGATGGGGATATCAACGGGAATCGAAAGGCTAGCTGCCAACAACTGTCGCATTTCTAACTGCTGAAAGCTAAGCATCGTGCGGTGAATAAGTGTCGTCTTTCGCTCTGCGAAAGCAGCTTTCTTCGTATCTTTCGCGGAGCGAAAGACGACAATCAGAGGCCGCACGATGCTAAGTCGTTTCTGCAGTTGGTTTTTGCGCTGCATTGCGCTCGCGTTCTTTACAATGGACGAGTCTCTGAAAAAGATTCAACGAAAAGGTTTTGTGGCGCTGCAAGAATTTTGGATTTGATACGCAGCACCACCTTCCCCCTTGTAAGCAACAACGAAAAAATCTGGTACGATTATCAGCAATCTCGGAACTTTTTTGAGAAGTTAGCAATGAGGGGATGGGCACGATGGGAAGCAAGAGAGCGAATGAGGCGACTACACAGTTAACGGACCTTTTGCGGCGGGCGAAGAGCGGCGATTCGCAAGCGCACGCTCGAGTGTTTCCGCTTGTCGTGCGAGAAATTCGGCGTCGCGTTCAAAAAGGGTTAGCACATGGACGCCCCGACTCGATCCATAGCACCAGCGATATCGTCAACGAAACTTATCAACGGGTCATGGATGACAAATCGGCATCGTGGGCAAATCGAAATGCATTCTTTGGTCACACAACGGTCGTTATTAAGAATTTGCTGATTGACCTGAGCCGAAAAAGAAAAGCATTGAAACGCGGCCAAAAAAATCAAAAGAGGGATCCGCTGGATTCAAGAGCGCTGCTTGACATGGACCAGCCAATCGATCATCTAATGTTGGATGAGCTGCTGACTGAGTTTGGACGGCTGTTTCCGCGGGCAGCTCAAATCTTAGAATTCCGTCACTATGGGCAGCATGGGGTCGACGAAATTGCGAAAGCCACCGGTGTCGGCCCGGCCACGGTGTATCGAGAGCTGAGGTTTGCCAAAGCGTGGCTGAGACGAGAGCTTGATGACGATCAGCGACAACGACTGGAGCGAGATTGAGCGGGTCTTTCACTTGGTCTGCGATGAACCCGAAGAAGTTCGCGAAGTCAAACTCCGCGAGCTGTTGGGAGAAAGAACCGACCTGATTGCGGAAGTCAAATCGCTGCTCGAATCGGATGGGCTTCCCGATCAAACCGAGTTCCTTGCCGACGATCCGCTGCTTCAGTTACTCTGCGCAACCGAAGGAAACTTCGATACTCTCGGATTGACCGAGGCAATACTCGGCAGTCCTCCTGAACTTGGCGATTTCGGTCCTTTCATCCTGCTGGAGGAAATCGGCAGAGGCGGGATGGGGGTTGTCTTCAAGGCGCAACAGCGGAAGCCGGATCGCATCGTCGCCTTGAAGCTACTGCCGGCAGGGAAATTTGCCTCCGATGATGATGTTCAGCTGTTGGAGAATGAGGCGACCTCGGCGGGCCGATTGTTTCATCCTGCGATCGTACCGGTCTTCGCAACGGGCAACCACCATCAGCAGCACTACATCGCGATGCAGTATATCGACGGTGGGAATCTTGAGCAGCGCTTGCGTGAAAGAGAGTTGAAGCCACGCCAGGTTGCGGAACTGGTCATGAAAATCGCCCGCGCCGTTCAGCATGCGCATGATGCGAAGACGATTCATTCCGATATCAAACCGTCCAACATTCTCCTGGATCGCGAGCAGAACCCCTTCATCTCTGACTTTGGGTTGGCTCAACGATTGACCCAGGATGGAGCCTCCAGCAGCGTTGGTGGAACGCCTGCATACATGCCGCCCGAGCAAGCCAGGGGCATCACCAGCGAACTTGGCGATGTCTATTCGCTGGGCGCGGTTCTCTATCGGTCCCTGGCAGGGCGAGCACGAACCCAGCCACATCGATTGCCGAGGTGGCGCGACAACCCCCTGACCGTGAACCAGACCCACTGCGGCAACTGAATCCATCGGTACCGAGCGAATTGGAAACGATTTGCATGAAGTGTTTGCGCTCGGACCGAAATCAACGCTACGCATCTGCCGGCGAATTCGCCGACGATCTTGATCGATTCCTGAAAGGCGAACCGATCAAGGCACGTCCGAACCGTCTGGCGTATCGGATAAGGAAATTCGTTTGGCGTCACAAAGCTGGATCCGCGATCACGGCAGTCGCCGTGGTGGGTCTGCTACTGGCCGCAGCGGGAGTCGCCTACGCAATCGCGACGAGACGCGGCGCCTTGGAGCGTTCGCGTGACTCCTATCTTGTTGATGCGGTAGGCCGCCGCAACAGTCGGGAACTTGGGCAACGATTCAAGGCCCTGGAACAGATCAAGCGGGCAGCGAGCTTGCCGATCGAAATCGATCCACCCAAACAACTTCAACTTCGTAACGAAGCGATCGCCGCCTTGGCTTTGGCAGATCTTGATTTCCAGCAACCTTTGCAGGCAAGTGTGACGGGTTGCTGCGTCGATGACAAATTCTTGCAGTATGCAGCTGGCAACGCGGATGGAGAGGTGCCGCGTTCGAAGAATTGACAATGACCAACAGATCGCGTTTCTACCTGGCAATGGGCGCAAGTGCACTCAAGCGGGTTTCGATGACTCCGGCAGCTATCTTGCTGTGATGCATGAACCGCCAGTTAAGCAGCTTCCTCCATTGGTGCGGGTATGGGATATCACAGCCAGTCCGCCCACGGTGATCTTTGAAGTCGAAATCCACGGCCGAGCCTGGGCTTTTGACCCTCGCCAGCCACGGTTTTTGTATGGTTCTGCCAGCGGAGGCCTTTACTGGCGAAGCTTGAATGAAAACGGCGTGTCCCGCGTGCTGGTTCCTGACCTCTGGTTCACCGAAATTGCGTTTCATCCACGATTCGCGATTGCCGCCGTGGCGAAAATCGAACCGGATGAGGTTTGCCTGCTTGACGCCAGAAATGGATTTGAGTTCAGGCGAATTCCTTACCAAGACAGGATCGGCGCGGTCGGTTGGCACCACGATGGACGACTTCTCGCACTCGCTAGTAAGGAAAACATTGACCTCTGGAGAATGCCAAGCGGAAAGCGACTTTCAACCTTAAGAGGGCACCATGCCCCCGTGTCTCAACTCGCATTTAGCCACGGCGGGAATGTACTGGCGAGCGTCGATCACCTGAAACAGATGCATCTCTGGGAGCCATGGAATGGAGAACCCCTGTTGCGTGCCGCCAGCACGGATTGGCTTCAGTTCAGCAACGACGATACACAATTGGCGGGAGCCAGGACGGAGTCCGGCGTCGGGATCTGGAAATTCAGTAACGCGGAGCAATACAAATTGCTCAAGAGTTTGGAAAGCCCGTCGCATGTTGTTGTCCGATCGGCCCGACCTTGGAAGCTGGAGTGGCTCATTCTCCAAGCAGCATCGCATCTTGGCGACATCGTCGATCGAAGGGATCACGTTCTGGAACCCTCGCGTCTCCAGCGAACCGATCGGAATGCTGCCCGTTGGACATTGCACATCAAGCATATTTGACGACAACGGGGCTCTGTTGTATTCCAGCGGTAAATCCGGCGTCTTTCGATGGCCCCTCGCCGAGAGCCCAAGTGCACCGCAGACACTGGAAATTGGACCTGCGGAGCGGATGGACTGCGAGCCGCAATTCAAAGGACACCATCTGTTCGTCTCCCGAAACAGTCCTCGACTTGGAGTCGTCGAAAGCAGCCGTGACCGTTCGATCGTGATTGATCTGAACCAGCGCGAGCCACTGCAAGAAATCGCGAAGAAGACCGGTGTCGATTCCGTCGCAGTCAGCCCCGACGGAAATTGGCTGGTGACAGCGACGACGTGGTTGCAGTCGCCCAGCGACACACTTATTTACGACTTGCGTTCCGGCCAACTAGCGAATCGGCTGACAACGGGTCACGCGTGGCCTTTCTTCAGCCCGGATGGGACCTGGCTCGTGACGGGTTCGGCAAGCAAATTTCAGTTTTGGCGTGTCGGCGACTGGTCCGAGGGAATCTCAATTCGGCGGGCTCACGCAGACCTGCGCGGCGCCGCCGCCTTCAACAGCGATGGCTCCCTGATCGCGGTCGCGCACTCGATGTTGGAAGTTCGTCTGTTCGATGTCGCTTCGGGAGAACTGGTGGCGAAATTGGAGACCCGTGACAAACGCGTGATCACGTTTCTCGCGTTCAATCATGATGATTCCCTGCTTGCCGCAACCTGCCAAGGACGATTGGTGAAGGTGTGGGACTTGGGAGCCATTGATCGGGAACTCAAGGAGTTGGGACTTGATCCGATCTTGCCCAATCGCACGACCACGCCGGCGCCGCAGCAGATCGATCGCGTCGTACTGCGAAAAGAGCCTGACGAGTCAAGCCAGGGAGGAAAAACACGTCCCCACAGCTGCGTTGCCTTCAAACGCGTTGATGCGCAAGCGAGCAAGCCGAGTTTCGAGGCGAACGATTTTCAATTGATGGCGTCCGACCACGTTTCCAATGGGGACTGGGGGCAGGCGATTGACTGTACGAGCAAGGCGTTGGAGTTGGCTCCTGCCGATTTGTCGATCTGGTTCGACCTCGCGCTTTTATATTTGCAAGTCGGCGATCAGACACGTTACCAACAACACTGTGAAGCGATGCAAAAACGCTTTGCTGATGCGAAACGCCTTCGCGATCGAATCCTGGTTGTCGCCACCTGTTTTATCGGTCAGTGCACGGTGGATTCGTACGAGGTACCGATCGGGTTTGCTGATCAGTTGGTTGCATCGAATCCAAAAAGCCATCCTTTCCTGAGCATGTTGGGTGCGACGTTGGTGCGATCCCATCGAGACGACGAAGCGATCGTGAAACTGAAGGAGGCGATCAACCACCACGACTCCGGAGGCAATCCCGCTGACTGGCTGTTTCTTTCCATCGCTTTCGCGAGGCAAGGAAAGGCAAAAGAAGCGAAGGAGTTGGTATCGCGGGCACGCGAATCGATGCGAAAATACGCCGACAAAGAACCTTGGAACGAACGACTGAAATTGCATTTGCTGTTGACCGAGGCGACCGATCGAAAGGATGCTGTTTCAACGTCCCCGGCTCTAGGAAGCATCGAGCCTGCTGTCGACAGGAAGGACAGCCTACCGCTTTCCGAACCCAAGCAGCCGCCACGTCACGTGGATTCGACGCCGAACATTCTTGCACTTGGAATCGGCCATGCCAAAAAAGCAGAGTGGCCGGAAGCAGCGAGGATGTTTGAACGCGTTGTCGCGCATCCGGATTGCAGTGCGAGAACTTGGTACCTCCACGCATTGATGCAGTTCAAACTTGGGAATCTGGAAGAATACCGCCGAGTCTGCGGAGAACTCGTTGGTCGGTTTTCCGCGTCACGCGACCGCAAGGAAGTGATCTACACGACGTGGACGTGCGCACTGGGGCCGGAGGGCTTGGAGTCGTATGAATTGGTTCACGAAATGTTAAATGAACAGATCGCTGCGACTCCGGACGGTCCGGAACGCCATATCCTTCACAACACACGTGGCCTGATGCTCTATCGAATGCGGCGGTATCCGGAGGCACGCGCAGAATTAATCGAAGCAGTTCGCGTGCACACGATCGACGGCAATCCAGCGGATTGGCTGACACTTGCCATGGTTGAATATCGATTGGGAAACATGGAGAAGGCGATCGAGTGGTACGAGAAAGCCCGCTTGTGGATTGACGATGAGGACGGACAGCTTGGCAATTGGTGCGACTCGCTGGAGTACCGGCTGCTACGCGAGGAAGCTGAGCAGGTATTGTTTGAATAGCCGCCTGAGGGTAGTTGATGGAACCATTGGCATCCTTCAGTTTACCAGTGGGGCGATTTCTAAGCGGGAGTGGTGACGTGAGCCAGCTTTGTTGACAGCCTACGTGAATTGTGACGGGTCGGGAGACCTTGTCGTTACCCACATTTCCTTGATCCTGAAAGGATCACAGACATTAGCCGTAGGTCGCGTAGCGCACCTACGGTCAATGTCTTTTCCGTGTTTTCGACCCCGAAGCGGGTCGCAGACCTCCGCTGCCGCACCGATCTGCGACGCCCTCCGGGGTCGACTCAGGTGGATCTGAACACCATCCGTAGGTGCGCTGCGCGACCTACGGCTAATATCTTGGACCGCTTCGCGGTCGCTCACTGAGGCAAACCCGTAATAGCGAAGCAGTAACGCGACAACAAATGTGGGTAATGACTGGTCGGGAGACCCGTCCTACGGAGAGTCAGGCGGATCGCCTTGTTTGCGACTGTTGTTTGGCGTCGGTGATCCACTCTTGGATGTCGTCCAGGGTCGGCGTCTTGCTGCTTCGCAGAATCCTGCGGCCGGCCGTGGTGTCGGCGAATCTCGCGATATCGCTGTGAAGTTCGGCAGGCGATTTGCCTGCCAGCATCTCCGGTGTGTGACAATCGACGGCGATCAATAACTGAGATTTGTAGCCACACAGACTCGGGATCGCGCAGACCAGACTCGCTTGCGATTGCCATTCGGCCAATTTTTGTCGCGGTGATCCACGATGTCCTTAGCGACGTTTCCATCTGCTCGGGCGATTCGTTCAGGAATTGCTCGACCGTCGTGATCCCAATGGCCGCAAACCGCTTCGCCGTCTTCGGACCGATCGATGGCGCATCGACCAAATCATCGGTGAGTGCCAATCTTGGTTGGCGAGCTGGACTGGCTGCGTTGCGCTGCTCGATTGGCTGCGCGACCGATGATAGCGGACGCGCAGCGATGGTGTCGGCTGGCTTGGTCGGGTTGACGATGGGAGGTGCGGCGATGGGAGGTGCGGCGATGGGAGGTGCGGCGATCTGTTGGCTCCGTTTCGCCCGCTCGCGGTCGCGTTGGCGTTCCACCGATACCGATCTCACTTCGGCCGGCTTATGGCGCTCGACCTTTCCCTTCTGTCGGTACTCGTTCAAGATCGCTGGACCGCCTCGCGTTCTTGCTTCGACTCGATTCGCCGCGTGATCCAGGCACTCGGCATCTGGAGGGTCGCTACGATCGATGAGGCGGTGAGCGGCATGGTGGGAAGTTCGGATCGCGTCTCGTCGGCGGCGCGTTCGAGGATCTTGGCCCATCCGGTGATCGCCAACCCAAATAATCCGGCGAGGATATCGATGGCATGTTGGTCGAAACCTTCCGTTGGCTTACGGACTCCCGCTTCCAAGTCATAGTGGTTGATCAATTCGTCGTAGTAACGGTTCGCCACTTCGGCTCCCCGTTTGACCGCGTGAGCCAACCATCCCGAAGCGGTGGGTATGTCAAACACGACCTTGTGGTTGCCTTCTTGCCAGCGACTCAAGATCCGCTCGTAGCTTTTCACGACGCTCCATTCCATCGGTCGATGGACGACCGACTCGATCTCGGACTGTGCGGTGTGCAGCGGCATCAGTGGATCGGTGATATAGTGACTCAAGACGCCTGCCGAGTACGCGGCACCGGACCATTGCCTGGTGTCCAAGTCATGGACCAGGTTTTGGTACCAGGTTTCCGCTTTCTTAGACGCTCCGCCCCAATGCCCGTCTTTGACGTGGACAACATGATTTCGGAAGTCCCGAAACTTGGTGTCGGGATCTTTGGCACCGGCAAGGTAACGCGTGTGGTGCTTGAGCAAGACAGTTCGCAGTTGCCGACCGCGTTCGGAACTCATCAAGGCGAGCGCGTCGATCGCAAAAAAATGGTGCGTGCTGCGGCAATGAGCCGCTCGCAAGATTGTCGTCAGCAGTTTCATCGTTCCCTCGGTTGGCGCGTCCGTGACTGGGGACAATAAGAAAAATCATGTCACCGATGCTACTGACATCCCGGAGACGGGGCCTAACGAGTGCATATCGCAGTTCGCAAAGTAGCCATCTCGCTCCGTCGAGATGTAGGTGCGACCGAACCGTTTTCCAAGGAAATACACGGTGGATCGTAGCTGGACCGCGACCCAGCGATCTGTTCGATACAAAACAAACCGGATGGTTCGCTACCCGGTCGGGCATCGTCACGGCGGAGCGTGACGGCTGCTTTTTGTTGCCGCTGGCAAACCACGATAGGCACCCGCCCTCGCAGCGAATGCTATCAAATCGGCTTGGCCCGCGACGCCTTGGAGAAAACAGCGAAATCAGGCAAGGCGGCAGCTCTCTTTTCGCGTCAATTCTGAATTTTTCTGTCACTCCGACACGCGCCCTGCTGGTTCATACGTTGACCGCGAGCTATCAAATGCCATTTGTGGCTAGTGCTTTGTCACAGCTGAATTTTCGAGTTGCCGTTCTGGTGGCGTAAGCTTCCAGCTTGCGAATTCCGTACGAAAACGAATGGCAAGCAGGATGCTTACCCCACTTTTTAGCTGTGACAAAGCACTAGGCCTGTTCGGAAACCATTGGGCGATGTTGTCCATATTCTTAACGGCGAAGTCGTTTAACAACAAAGTCCAGGGCAAGCGAATCGAGCGACCGCGAGTTGAGCTCCACCCTGGGTCAAGAGGAACGCGGCCCGATACGAAGGTGGCTCTAAACGGAAACTCATCATCTCAATCGCTCGCAAAGAAGATTAAGAGCAAGAGCAAGAGTACGACAAAGGGGACGACGGACAAAAATCCGGGCAACGCAGATAATGGACCAGTGCCGAGAATCGAAGGATAGACCAAGATGCAGACCGCAGCAGAAACAGCCCCCGTCGGCGCGACCGATCCGTTGAGTCAAGGAGTGACAGAAGTCGCTGAGCAAACCAAAGGGGCTGCAGCGGCCTTGATGGAAGGCGACGTGGGACCGTTGTTTACATTGGGCAGCGAGTACATCGCGCCGGCGGTCGGCGTCTTGCTCGGCTTGATCGTGGCTTACTTTGTGGCCAAGTTCGTCAGCCGCATCGTGGCGCACCGATCCGCAAACGCGTGGACGAGACGCTGGGTCGATTTGTCTCCAAGATGGTCTTTTACGCGATCATGGTCTGCGCCCTGTTGGCAATCGCCGGTTCGGTTGGCATCAACATCACCAGCTTTGCCGCCGTGCTGGGTGCCGCCGGATTCGCGGTCGGCCTGGCCTTCCAAGGAACGCTCGGCAACTTTTCCTCCGGCGTGATGCTGTTGGTGTTTCGACCTTTCAAAGTCGGCGATGTGATCAGCGCTGGGGGGATCACTGCCAAAGTGAATGAGATCGATCTGTTCACGACAACGTTTGATACACCCGACAATCGCCGGTTCATTGTTCCCAACAGTCAGATCGCCGGCGGGACGATCGAGAACATCACGTTTCATCAAGAACGTCGCGTCGACGTGTCGGTGGGCATCGATTACGCAGCCAGCCTGGATCAAACTGCGCGAAGTCCTGCAGCAGGCGGCCGAATCGCTTCGCGACCAGATGCTGTCGGGCGAAGGCCGCGGCTACCAGATTGCGCTGGGCGACCTGGGCGACAGTGCGGTCGGCTGGACGGTCCGCTTTTGGACTCGAGCGGAGAACTTCTGGAGCGTGAAAGAAGCGCTGACGCGTGCGGTCAAGCAAAACTTGGACGAGGCTGGAATCGGCATCCCCTTCCCGCAGATGGATATCCACCTGCACGGCGACGAGAGCGAGAACGACGGAAGAATCAAGCCGCGTTTACGCCAGTAGTCCAGCTACTTGGAATACCCGAAACACTCCGCGGCTGATCTGGATCGAAAACACTCGTCCAGGATCGCGAAGTGCTCGGTCGATACCTGCGCAGGATGGCTGACACCGCAAGCGAGGCTTAGCTACAATCGGGTCGGGTTTTTGAGGTAGTTCACTTTCAGGAAGAGGCCAAGGATGGCGACAGCGACTTTTGAACGATTTGACGAGGTGGTCGAGAAGCAAACTCGCGAGGTCTTTGAAACTCTCAGTGAGAAAGACAAGCGGCGGTTTGCTGCGATTCAGGCGAAGCAACTTGGCCATGGTGGCATGAAATACATTTCCGAAATTCTTGGCGTTTCGGTTTCCACGATTGGTCGTGGCATCGCTGAGCTCGAACTGCTTCCAGAGGATCCCGCCAAGGGCCGAACCCGGCGACCGGGTGCTGGTCGAAAAAAAAGTAACGCCGGGTTCGGAAATTGAGTCCAATCTCCAGTCTCTTGTTCAAACGAGGTCCGGTGGCGATCCTGATGACGAGAAAATTCGTTTCACGGACCTGACACCAACACGAATCGAAACTGAACTTGCTTCGCTCAAGACACCTGCGAGCGATGATTTGATTCGGCGGTGGATGGATGAAGAAGGATTGCGATTGAGAAAAATTCGCAAGGTGATCGCGGGTGGCCATTCGGAAAATCGTGACGCTCAGTTTCTTAATATTGCGAGCTTGATCGAGGAGTTCAAAACCGCCGGGAATCCGTACTTTTCCATTGATACGAAGTCAAAAGAGTTTCTGGGGCGTCTGTTCCGCAAGGGACGAGTGCGAAGCAACGCCGCCTTCAAAGCTTTCGATCACGACTTTCCGTCTTGGGCTGACGGGGTGGTGATTCCGCATGGGATCTACGACCCGGTTCGCAATCGTGGCCACGTCAACATCGGCCTCTCCCGCGACACCACTCAATTTGCATGCGACAGTATCCAGTGGTACTGGAACCGCATTGGTCAGCAGTGCTATCCCAACGCGACCACGATGTTGCTGTTGTTTGACGGCGGTGGAAGTAATTCGGCCAGCAAGTATCTTTTCAAGCACGATCTTCAACAGGTAGCTGATCACACCGGTATGACGATTCGCGTGGCCCACTACCCCAGCTATTGCTCGAAATACAACCCGATCGAACGTCGCTTCTTTCCGCATCTGAGCCGAGTTTGTACGGGCATGCTCTTCGATACGCTTGAGACTGTGGTTGGCTTGATGAGGAAAGCGACAACAACCACTGGCCTACGCACCACGGTCAATGTGATCAAAAAGCTTTACGAATCGGGTCGAGAGGCGACGGATGAAATGAAAGCGTACATCCGATCGACAGTCCAGTTCGCGGACTTGCTACCGAAATGGAACTACACGATCACACCGCAAATCTAGCAGTTATTTCGCGAACGGTGCTTAGCGGCGTGCCGATTTAATCAGCCGCACGGCATTAGCCGCGGTTTTCCCCGCCACAAAACCGGGGCTAACGCCCATCGGCTAATGATGCGGCGAAACACGGTGTTTCGGGTCAAAAATGGCGCTTTCCAACTATGAAGCGACGTTAAAGGTCGCTCGTCGAAAGCACGACATCATTCCCGTCGTCATCGCGGACCCGCGCGAAGCGGTCATGCCCAACGTGGGCCTGGTGCGATTGAAAGACGAAGAAACAGGTGAAGTGATCCACTTGGACACCGCCAGTCGCAAGAACCGCGATCTGTTCGCGAGCTTGTACCGGCAGCAAACGGAAGCCCGGGACAACTTGTTTCGTCGCTTGCACGTCGGGCCGCCGCACCGGAGTTTCTTAAAGGACTGGACCTGTGCGTACTGTCACAACCTGCGCGATCCTGCACGCTTTCTTGAGCCACCAATGTAGCTGCACACTGATGAACAGAGTGCACGGGGAAGGACGAGCGGTTGCTTTCCGCGGCACAGAACTTGCGGCCTTGACCCGGTGTTCGTCTCATTTGGGAGGATGCGCAATGTTGACACGTCGGGGTTTTCTTGGTTTGAGCGGTGTTGGCGTGCTGACGCTGTCCACCGGATGCCAACCACCCGCTTTGCTGCCATCGGCGTACGGGGACGATCTTTCGACCCCCGCCCTCGGGCTGGCACAAAAGGCCCGGCTCAAGCATCTGAAAGACCACCTGCTGGGCTACCCCATTAACATGAATACTCCGTCCGACGAGTTCTTTGCGTGGCGATCAGAGTTGTTCAAAGCAGGCATTGATGCCTTCGCTTTCAACAACGTTGGCAACCCTTTCAGGGACAGCCCGATCCCATTCAACACGCATGACCTTGAACGTGAGACCATTAGGAAATTCGGCAAGCTGTTTGCCTTCCCTGGCAATGACACGTGGGGTTTTCTCTCCCACAGCGGCACCGATAGCAACATGCACGGCATGTACATGGGAAGGACCATTTTGAAGGGACGCAGCGGCCGGCTGCCGAAAGCATATTTCACTCGAGAAGCCCACTATTCGGTGCAGATCCTTCGCGACCTACTGGGGCTGGAAAGCGTCATGGTGGGAACACTGCCCGATGGCGGGATGGATCCTGATGACCTGGCCCGGAAATTATCTGAGCATGCGAACCATCCCGCCTTAGTTGTCGCGACAGTCGGAACCACGTTCAAGGGCGCGATTGACAACGTCGATCGGATTCAACAGAAGCTGCGCGGTTACAAGAGCTATCTGCACTTGGATGCTGCACTGTTCGGCGGTTATCTTCCGTTTACGCCGCATGCTGACGAAGTTGCTTACCGGGTCAACGATGATGCCGGTGACGGGCGGTATGACTCGATCGCTGTTTCCTGCCATAAGTTCTTCGGCTTCCCCTCGCCCGCCGGATTGTTCATCACCAGGCAAAGTCTGTATGACGAGTTCAACGAACTGTTCAGCGAGATTCACAACCCCGAGTACATTCACCACGTACCCGGTACGATCACCTGCTCCAGAGATGCGGTCAAGCCAGCAGAGTTCTACTACTTCACGACGCCAATAGCGCTGGCCAAACAAGCCGAAGATGCAGAGTTGATGCTGAAAAATGCCACCTATCTGCTGGATCAGATGCACACGCATTTTCCGCAGCTTTCGGCAACGCGAGCCAATCGCTTATCAAACACGGTTTACTTCAGGATCCCCAGTGCGGCGATTGTCAAGAAGTATTCTCTTGCGACGATGCATCTGGAATTCGATGACACGTCCGAGGAATTCGCCCACGTCGTCGTCATGCCGCACGTAAGCCGAGAGATCGTTACGGAATTCCTGACCGATTTGGAGGCAGTCTCATGACAAACGCATCTGGCCGATTTGTCGACACCTTGTTGGAAGCATCAAAAGCTGATTCCAAGGGACCGTTTGTGTATCTCAAGACGCACAACGATTTGATCGTTCACATGCCGCAGCTGGTGCGTTTGCTCAACGGCAGCCGGGAGTTGGGCCTGCAGTTCCTGGCCGACCCATATTTCAACAGATGCCAGTCGTGCTGAGGTTGATCCGCTCAGGCATCCAGTCACGGACGCGAGTTCGGAATCTAAATGAGTCTGCTTTTGAAATCAGCAGTCTTCTCGCTGATCGCCAAGCCAAATGCCGGACTAGTGTATAAATGTCGAAACGAGTTCTCAATATGCGGCCTGAACTTGGCTGATTAGATTCGATTTGCCCAATGCCAGAGCACACCCAAGTGCATCCCATTTACCAGTCCATCAGGCTATTCAATCTCAAAGCGCTGCGACATCTTTCTGCCTTGATCGATTCGTGCGTGCCAATAAGATTAAATTCTGTTTTGTTTTGCATGGTTGTCCGTTTTGCCGGTCGCCCACGTCACCCCGTGTCCGCCTGACATCCCAGCTCATCTAACCGCAACTTGCCGAGAACGTGAACATGGAAACCAACAAGCCATCACCCCCCTCGGATCAACGGTGTGAGGGATCGCTCCCTAACCGCAGACAGGTGCTGGGCATTTGCTCCGGTTGCGCTCTGGCGTGCGCGACGACAGCGCCCCGCGTTCTGGCTGCCTGGGGCGACCCGATCCCGGTCGGCGCCCTGAAGGATTACACCAAGGACGAAATCTCAGAGAAACACATCCAGCACAATTTCTTTGTGACGCGACACGAGGGTCGCCTTTTCGCCACCATCGCCACTTGCCCGCACAAAGAGAATTACTTGCTCCGCAACACAAAGAACCCCAAGCGAATCACCTGCTCTGGCCACGATGCGGTGTTCGACCCCGCGGGAAAACCGATCAGCGGCCCGGTTCGCCAAGGCCTGGTCCGATTCGGGATCGCCGTCGACGACACGGGAATCGTCCGGGTTGACCCCAACAAGCAATTTCCCGAAACCAAGTGGGATGAAGCCGGAAGTTTCATCCCTGTGAAAACGACAACCTCGACGACGAGCCCTCGCACACAAGAACAAGCGAACGGCAAAGATTCAACGACTTCTCCCGAGAGTGAGAAAGTAGCACCAGAAAAGAAGGATGAAGTCTTGCGAGAATGGTCCGATTCAACCGGTTCATACAAGGTCAAAGCCTATTTCATAAGTTTCACTAACGGCCTCGTTAAGCTGAGACGCGCCGACGACGGCCGATTCGTCGATGTCCCGCTGGAGCGGCTCAGTGACATCGACAAGAAGTGGCTCCAATCGCGGAACAAGCGCCCCAATTCGTCAACACTTCACTAACACTCCACTCGTCCGCTGGGGCGAATCTTCGGCGGTGAGCTTCGGCAACGCAATTGAGGCCAATCGATGTTGTCGTTTGCAATCGCTATGGCATTCATTCCTGCCGCCGTCTGGTGTCTGGTTTTTGCTTGGGTTCGGCCTCCCGGTTTTTCGCTGCGTTGGCTGATTGGCGGAATGATTGTCGGAGTGATGTTGGGTGGGCCGGTGTGGTCGGTTGAGTCGGCAGTGGATGGCCTGGCCAGTGGGGGCGACCGCTTTTGGCGAGATTTCGCCCAGCAGGTGATTGGTGCGGCCTGCTCGGAAGAATCGCTGAAGTTCATCGGCATCGGTCTGCTGGTCTGGCTGGCATACCGCCGCGGCCAGCGCGCCGCTCGAGCTGTGGTCGCAATCGCGATCTCGGTTGGCATCGGGTTCATGACACTGGAAAACGTAGTCGCTGTCATCGCGTCGGACACGCCGCTGGCAGTCGCGACCGATCGCCAACTGACGATTCTGGCGGGCCATGGGAGCTATCAAGCCATCATGGGTGTTTTCCTTGCCATGTCGATCCAGCAGCGTCGACTGGGCTGGGCAATCGCCGCACTGGTCGTGCCTGTCGTGTTGCACGGTTGGGGCAATCTAACGGTGCAACTCTTCAAAGACCAGCCGGCCCCCGACTCATTCGATGATACCATGCTGTACAACAGCTGGATTGGATCGATCTTCACCACGGCGTTGGCGTCAGTCAGCTTGTTGTGGTGGGTGCGACGGCCGATAAACGATCAGCAGCTTGAATCCTCTCGATCGCCAAGCTGAGCGCGACTGAGCTCACAGGGATCGTAGAAGTGAGCCGTTTTCATCGCTGTGCAGCAATGTTTGCATCGCTCGTTTCTCGACCTGGCGAATCCGTTCGCGAGAAACTCCCTGAACCCTCGCGACTTCACTTAAGGTTCGCGAAACTCCGTCCTGCAAGCCGAATCGCAACGTCAGTATCTCTCGTTCTTGTCGTTTCAGTTCCGCCATCATTTCGGTAAGTCGCTGTCTGAGTTCATTACGTTGCGCTGAACGGATCTGGCAAGTGTCATTGCTGGCCAGGCGATCACCGAGGCCGGTGTGTCCGTCGCGTGAACCGCCGGATGCATCCAAGCTGACTGTACTGCTGGTTGAATGTTCGACGATTCGCAATTCCGTTTCACTTCAAACCGGCAGCCTTGCTCAATTCACTGCGGGTTGGTTTGCGGCCGAGTTCCTGTCGCAGTTGCCCTACTTTCTTCAAGACATTTGTCATGTCGCTGATGGCATGAGGGGGTACTTTGACGGTGCGGCTCTGAGTCGCCGTTGCGCGAGTGATCGCCTGTCGTATCCACCAGGTCGCGTAGGTCGAAAACTTGAATCCGCGGCGATGGTCAAACTTCTCTGTCGCTCGCATCAAGCCTGCGTTGCCTTCTTGGATCAAATCCAAGAACGGCACTCCGCGGTTGCGGTACTTCTTCGCAACCGAAATCACCAAACGCAGATTCCCTTCGCTCAGATCTTTCTTCGCCTGTACATATCGTTGATGATGCTTTTCAAGTTGCACAACGCGGCGGTGAAATCGACGCGGCGTTTGATTCATCATCGTCATGAATGTACGATCGCTGCTATCTGCCGGCGTCGCGCTCGTCATCAAGCGTTTCGCCAAGTAGTCGTATTCAAGAATCGCCGGATAATGCCGCTCGATGTACTCGAATTTCAGCCCCAATTCCTCCACCAACCGAATCGCCCGTTCGCGCCGGCGCAGGAATCGAGCGTAGACCTTGCTTCGCCGTCGAGGCGACGTGGATTGCTTCGTCACAGTCGCGACATCATCCCGCTGCTGCTCGACAATGGCAAGCAACGTCCGCAGATTACTAGCCAGCTGAACCAACGCCCGCCTCTTTGCGCGACGATCTCTGAGGTCGAACTCGAGCACACGATCCGCTCTCGCACAACCATCGGCAACCCGTGTCAAGTCCTCGACCACGGCTCGCATCACGAAGTCGATTCGCAACATATTCTTGCGGATTGCCTGACGAGCATCGTCAATTTCCTTGGCAAGCTGCAATTCCCGATCTCGCGTCAACAACGGTGTCCGTCCCATCTGCAGCATGTACAGACGAATGGAATCACTCAGCTCGTCGCCGATTCGAGACTCGTGGTCATACGAATCGCTCGACTCAGAGAATTCATCTGGGTAGGAATCGGAAGGAATCATCGAGATCAAGAGATGCCGCCTATCACAGAGGGTACGCCGGGCGATGACCTGCCATCTTCCGCGCGAGAGCGTGACAAGTTGACTAGCAACCAACGTGCCATTGAGAAAATACGGCTATCGCAGCGGTTTTCCGCACGACGAGCGAATGGGCCGGGGCAAAGTGCCCCACTGAGGCAAAGAGGAACGGTCTAATAGTGGGCTGATGAAAATGCCCTGCAACCCCTTAGCTCAGTCCCCTCACTTGAACCGAATCTGCCAAGGAAGTTCGTCAACATGAAAAGTGAACGCGCTAGCACAGCCCTGAATGTCGCAGTCTTTCTGCTCTGCACGGCCATGATTGCTGCGGTGATCTTGCCATCGATCGCACGCCAGCGTCATGCGGCGCGGCAATCGGGCTGCAGTGCCAATCTGAGAACGATTGCCTTGGGCATGCACAACTACCACAGTGCCTTTAAGCAATTCCCTACCACTTGCGGTGGGACCACCGGTGGCGAGACAGACGAAAGTTCTAACCACGGTCGACTGGGAGTACTGGTGGGTGTGTTGCCATTTGTCGAGCAACAGACACTCTGGGAAGCGATCATTCGACCCTACACCGATCGCAAATCCGGGAAAGCGTTTCCATCGATGGGGCCGGTGCCCTGGTATGACGCCAAGATTTATCAACCCTGGTCTCGGGGGCCTGCGGTCTATCAATGCCCCGAACGCGCGGACAATCGTCTCGCGGCGCCAAAACCGAAAGTCGTTTACACGCTCGCCAGCGAGGCTGAATCGGTTGCCGGATTGACGACCAACTATGTCATCAACTATGGCGATGGGATTCACGACGTCGGTGCCACACCCGATCCGAACGACGCCGATGCCCTTCGTCAGGCGCGGGCGACACAGCGCGGCACGTTCATGCCGGGACGAGTGATGAAGTTTCGCGATATTTTGGACGGCACCGCCAACACGATCATGATGTCGGAAACCAGAGCCAGCCTGACGCGGAAACCTGACACCGGCATCGCCAAAAATGTCCAGGGTCTGCGGCGGAATCCTTCGCTCTGTTTGGCGGCGGCAAAAGACGGCGAGACCCAGTGGTGGGACTTCGGCCGCGGATCCAGATGGTGTGACGGCGCTCTGCCAATCACCGGGTTCCAAACCATCTTGCCTCCCAATTCACCGTCATGCACATCGGATCAAGGCATGTTTGATGGTGTCGTGTCGGCCTCCAGCGATCACGATGGCGGCGTGCACGTGCTGTTCTGCGACGGAAGAGTCGGTTTTGTCACCAACACCATTGACGCGGGTGATTCGACAGCGGAGGCGATCAGTATGGCGGGGACCGGCACGGCTGCGCCCGGCGGACAAAGTCCGTACGGCTTGTGGGGCGCGCTCGGCACTCGTGCAAGCATGGAGACGATCAAAACCAATATCCCGGGTCTCGACGTCGGTCGCCAAGTCGACGACGCGACCTCCCCGAGAGACAATTACGAGACCTGGACGGACAAGACGGGGAATGTTTCGCTCGCTGCAAAGTTCGTCCGAATTATCGACAAGCAGACGATCGAGCTGGAAGATGTTTCGGGAACTTTGCACCAAGTGCCACTGAATACCCTCCGTGACAAGGATATCTTCCGAGCCGTCTCCCTGGAGCTGATGGCAAAGTGACGTCGAACGGCTGATCGGATAACATGATTCACTGGAACGTCGTCAGGCCACGTCACCGAGGTGGACGGCAGGTCTTGTTGGTTACAATGGTCAAGAAACAATTTCCCCTGAGAAACTCTTTCCCTATGTTTGCTCGATTGCTTCCGCCGTGTTCGTGTTTCGCGATCTTGGCAGCCTGTTCGCTGCTCGCTTGTCAGGTGCCCGTGTTTCGTTATGCGCTGGAACGGTGGCCCGCGGATCGTTATGAGTTCGTGATCTTGCATGCAGGTGAATTGGGCGAGCCCGATCAAACCCGATTGAAAAAGCTGGGTGAAGCGAATGCCCTGGCCAACTTTGACGTTCGTGCCATCGACGTCGCCACGACTAGCGACGATTTGTTGTCACAGGTTTGGAACGAGCATCGCGAACTCGGCAAGCCCGTCCTGGTGATTCTGTACCCGCGCAACGCTCGAGAAGTCCCCGATCGATTGGTCCAAGTGTTGCCCTTCACCGACAAGACGATCCAGCACATCGTCGATTCACCTGTTCGCCAGCAGATCACCCAAAAGTTGATCGAGGGCGAATCAGCCGTCTGGATTTTCGTGCCCAGCGGAAATGCAAAGGAAGACGCGGTGGCACGAGCGACGTTGGTCGAACAAGCGATGCTGAACGAGAAGCAATTGGAGTTACCACCGCAGGAAGAGATCGAATCGGACGAAGCGTTTCTCGCCGAGAACGAGATCGAATTGCGAATCGGCTTTTCGATCGTGACGCTCCAGCGTGACGACCCCAAGGAGCAGTTCTTGCTGAAAATGCTGATGGCCAGCGAGCCTGATTTGGAAGAGCTTGATCAACCGATGGCGTTTCCTGTACTGGGACGCGGTCGGGTGCTTTATGCGCTGGTCGGAAAAGGGATCGTACGCGACACGATCGGCATTGCCTCGCGGTTCATTGTCGGGCCTTGCTCTTGCCAGGTGAAAGAACAGAACCCGGGATTCGATTTGTTGTTGTCATTTGACTGGGATGACAAGATCGCCGGGTCGACCCTCTCCGACCCGCTGCCAGCCACCCCCGACAAACCGGTGTTGCTGACGATTCCACCTGGAAAGTCAAAACGCTAGTCGATGTGATCGTCGGCCAGCCCAGGAGAATGTGCGGCTTCGGAGGAAATGCAAGACCGATTTTTTTGCGCGTCACCGCAATGCTTCGTCCGAATATTTTTATTCGTCGCAACAAGACGGCAACTGCGTAGCAGTGGCAGCAGGTAGCCTGGGGCAAGGCTTGCTCGTCTCGGCGAGCATTCCGCAGCCCCAGGAAACGTCACAGCCAATCTGATTCTCCCCTCGGCGATTTGGCGGCTACGCCGCCAAATCGCCGAGGGGGCTTTACTGGGAACGCATCCCTGGGGTTACACCAACACTCGCTGTCGCTCGGTCGGTTCACCCCAGGCTACCTGCTTTCGCCACTCCGTGGCTAGGAATAGTGAGAAGCTTGCCAGTCTACTGTTGCTGTTGCTGCATCGCCATCAAACGCTCGTCGGCGCGGCGGAGGCGTCGGCTGACTTCGCGGCCCATGTTCATCATGATCATCGTGTATTGTTCCAAGTCGTCTTTCAACAGACTGCGCAACGAGCGAGCTGGAATTTCAATCACGTCGCACTCGATTTCGGCGCGAACCGAGGCTGATCGGGGCTGGAAATCGATCAACGCCATCTCGCCAATGCAGTCGCCCGCCGCCAGCTGACCCAACGTGATCGGCTTGGAATTCAACGACTTTTCGATGCTGACCCTGCCAGAATGGAGAACGAAAACAGACTCTGCCGCGTCTCCCTCTTGGAACAAATAGTCGCCAGCGGAGAGTTTGCGTGTCGAAGCGGCATCCAGGATCAGCTGCAACGCGGACTCACTCAAGCCGCCAAAAATCGGCATCTTTCGTAAGACGTTGATCGATGCTTTGCTCATTTTTCCCTCCGGCCTTGAGCCGTCAATGTAGGCCAGGGTCTGGACCCGGTGTCGCTGGAACGTCATTGTGTTGACACGCCTGTCGTCTCATTGATTCTAGGCTGGTGGCATGTCGCGGCTGAAGCGACTGCGTAAGTGAAGGGTGACAAACGCCTTGCGGAAAAAATATTCGGAAGGGTCAGTTTTGGCATCTTGGATGCAACCTTGGATTCGCTTGACCCGCTCTCGATCCAGCCTGGAGAATGCTATGAACAAAACAACACTCGGTGTGAGTCTCTTTCTCTTCGGTTTGATTCTCACGCCGGCCGCTGCTTGCCGCGGAACCAAACATTCTTTTTGCCAGCGCCTCGCAGTACCAAAACGCGATCACTCAACTGGATCGAGTGGTATCACAGTCCCGCGAGATCCGCCGAGCTGACCGCAACACGGTCAACAGACTCGAACTGGCCGCGAAACGGATGGTTTTGGCGGCCAAGAACCCGCGGCATGTCAATCTCTTGCGGTTCGAGCGGAAGAAGGTGTACGCGTTGCAACTGGAGGTCGAGGAGAACCTGTTTGGCAAGTACAGTCCCAACCTTCGGCTGGTGAAGACTTGGGAGTATCTGTTGTGGACTCAGGCATTGTTTGACCAAGAGCTTGCCTTCTATGTCGAGAATCCGGGCCGCGGAAACTCGGTCAAGCGTCGCATCAACTCTTCGCAGCCAAGCCGTTATTTGACTTTGCCGCCGGGATACGGGCCGCTTCCTGCGCTGCCGCCGCTTGAGCCGACAATCATTCCATAGGCAAAGCCTTGATCCCGCAGGGAGTATCGTGGTAGGGGAATCTCCCATTGCGTTTCTTGTCTCATCACTTCGAGGCGGTCGTGAAGACTCACCACTGGGCGCTGTGCTCATCCTGCTGACCGTAAGCATCGATGCGTTGGCGGATGAACCGACCGCGGACCAAAACACGAACAAGCCCGTTGCAGCAGACTCCTTGACAGGAATTTGGACAACCGATTTTGGCAAGCTGACGTTGGTGCTCGACGGCCAGCTGGTCTCCGGCTTTTCAGAGCGAAGTAAATCATCCGTGGACCGGCTTTGCTTTGCGTGGGGCAACATCCTTGCTGTTCGTAGGCCCTGCATCCCCAAGTTCTTTGGTGACGTCGGCTCGATACGGTTTGTTCGCTAGAATGCCGTGATTCGTCCACCAACCACGGAAAAAGTATGCATTGGCTAACCGTAACCGGAATCGTCTTCTTGCTGGTGTTGATTTTGTGGTGCCTTTACGACGTGTTGCAAAAGAAACACGCCATCCTCCACAACTTTCCGATCATAGGCCATTTTCGTTATTGGCTGGAGAGCATCGGTCCGGAACTTCGTCAGTACATCGTCACCAGCAACGACGAGGAGCGGCCTTTCAGTCGCGATGAAAGGCGATGGGTCTACGCGTCATCCAAGAAAGAGAACAACTACTTTGGATTCGGCACGGACAATGACCTGGAAACATCGCCGAACTATCTGATCGTTCGTCATTCTGCGTTCCCACTGAACGAACCGCGGCCGGGTGAACAGGATTTCGATCCCGAATTCAAGATCCCGTGCAGCAAAGTCCTGGGGGCTTATCGGCAACGTGCCAAGGCCTTTCGCCCCGATTCGGTCGTGAACATTTCGGCGATGAGTTTCGGATCGCTCAGCGGTGCTGCGATCGAGGCGTTGAACCGAGGCGCGCGTCTGGCTGGTTGTCTGCACAACACCGGCGAAGGTGGCGTTTCGCCTCATCACCAGCAGGGCGGCGACTTGATTTGGCAAATCGGCACCGGTTACTTCGGATGCCGGACGGAGCAAGGACGATTCGACATCAGTCGCTTTAGAGACGTTGTTGCGGCGAATCCGATCCGCGCGATCGAGATCAAGCTCAGTCAAGGTGCGAAGCCCGGCCGCGGCGGACTGTTGCCGGCGGCCAAGATCACGCCCGAGATTTCAAGCATTCGCGGCGTGCCGATGGGACAAGACTGCGCCAGTCCGGCATCGCATGCAGAGTTTCGTGATGTCGATTCGATGCTCGATTTCGTCGAACGGCTGGCAGAGGCAAGCGGACTCCCGGTGGGCGTCAAATCAGCGGTTGGGCAAATGGACTTTTGGCATCAGTTGATTGATCAAGTCATTCGCTCCCATCGAAGCGTTGACTTCATCACGATTGACGGTGGCGAAGGCGGAACCGGCGCGGCGCCGCTCGTTTTTTCGGACCATGTGGCCATGCCGTTCAAACTCGGGATGAGTAGCGTGTACCGCCTGTTTCGGGACGCCGACTTGGATCAGAAGATCGTCTTCATCGGCTCGGGAAAACTTGGCTTTCCGGAAACGGGCTTGTTGGCGTTTGGCCTGGGGTGCGACATGATCAACATTGGACGCGAAGCAATGCTGTCGATTGGGTGCATTCAAGCACAACGGTGTCATTCCGGTCATTGTCCGACTGGAGTTGCCACCCAAAACCGCTGGCTGATGAGCGGGCTGGATCCTGCCAACAAGGCGAATCGTTTTGCGAACTACGCTGTGACGCTTCGCAAAGAACTCCTGCAGCTAACTAACGCGTGGCGGCTGGCAAAAGTAGCGCTGTCCAAATAGCCGCTGTCTTGAAAATCGCTGATCAGAAAAACGAACGTCCCGCGTTTGGCGGTCCGGGTGAGGTGTTCCAGTGCGCGTTTCAGGTCGGTGCCGGTTCCGATCGGTTGGCAATACAGCAACTCGCGGATCAATCGCAGAACATGCCGCGAACCTTTACGTGGCGGAACACGCTTTTCGATGTCGTCGGTGAACAGCGTCAAGCCGACCTTGTCGTTGTTCTTGATTGCTGACAGAGCCAGCATGGCACCAAGTTCGGCAACCAATTCTCGCTTCGTTTGCGTGGTCGTGCCTAGATTCTGGGAACCGCTGAGGTCGACCAGCAACTGGACAGCCAATTCACGTTCTTCGCGAAACAGCTTGACAAATGGTTACTCGCTCCGAGCGGTGACATTCCAGTCGATCGCACGCACATCGTCGCCGACTTGATAGGGTCGCACTTCCTCGAATTCGATACCGCGCCCCTTGAAAGCCGAGTGCCAGTTGCCAGAGAGGCGCTAAAGCAACCTACTACCCAACAGCGCATCACCGAACTGACTCGAGAAATCAAGAGCCACAGCGATCCGTTTCGACGCATCGTCCAGCAGGTCCATGACTTGTCCTAGGTCGCGGATGCCGGCGAGTGGCTGTACGTGTGATGTCGTTCTCAACGCGGAGACAGCTCGAAGCAGAAAACGTGCCAATAGCCGAAATCGCAAAGAACACCAAGAAATAGGCCGCATTTCGCAATCGAGAGATTCTTCCCAGCCCGGGGCGATCTAGCGCTGGGGAATTCTGCCCCACAGGCTGCAAACAGGGGCCAGATCCGGGGCAACCTGGCAAACCCAGCAGCGCACTGGAAACAAGAAGCGTGTTACAATCTTGGCATCGGGTCCGGCACAACTCGTACTTATCCGGATCGGCAGTTTGTTAGAAATAGAGCACCGCGGAGATGCATCATGGCGACTGATTTGAAAACCACTGAAGGTGACGTTCGCGACATTTGTGAACACGAATTGACCCGCTTGAGAAAAGAATGGTGGGCCTTTCTCTTGGTAGGCGTCGTGCTTGTTATCGGCGGCACCGCGGCAATTGCTTATCCCTGG
This sequence comes from Pirellulaceae bacterium, assembly GCA_963714715.1. GTDB lineage: Bacteria > Planctomycetota > Planctomycetia > Pirellulales > Pirellulaceae > JBFJVZ01. Next base: position 31,324 of record CAVQPV010000021.1, read on the forward strand.
TTCACATCCATTGGCGTGGTGATTTTTCTCGGCGCGGTTTTGATCGTCAGCGGTATCGCCACCATCATCACGGCCTTCTGGGCTGGCAAGTGGAGTGCCTTCATGGTGCAGATCTTGATTGGACTGCTGTACATGGTGACTGGATTTGTGATCACCGACGCGCCAATCACATCGCTCGCGTTACTGACGCTGATGTTGGCTGGCTTCTTTGTCATCGCGGGTGGCTTTCGAATCGTCACGGCACTCGTGGAACAGTATCCTCAGTGGGGTTGGTATCTGTTCAACGGTGTCGTCACGTTGATGTTGGGATTGATCATCTTCCGTAGTTTCAAGCAACTTCCGGAGGAGCCGTCGGGAGTCTTTTGGATCATCGGCCTGCTGGTCGGGTTGGAACTTTTGTTCAACGGCTGGACATGGATCATGTTGTCCTTCGCAATCAAGAGGCTACCGCAAGCGGATCAGACGACTGCGTCGTCCGCGAGTTGAAAGAATTGGCTGGGCAAGTCGATACGGGTGACGGTCGAAGACGGTGTTGAGACGATCGAACCCGACAGCGAGCCGTTAAGTTCTGCCGCTCGCAAGCTCGAGGCCGCTGCCGCCCAGCCATTGACGCCCAGCTCCCAGTTGTAGCTGATCAGGGCTACTGACCGGCAAACAGCTGCGAGTCGAATTGTGCCAACAGCTGCTTGATCTTGGGAATCGATTCCAACGTCGCTTCTTCGCCGATGGCGGACATTTCGTCGGCACGCGTGAATTCGGCGGCGTCAAACTCCGACACATCCGGTTGGATCACGAAATCAGCCGGCTCGACACCCACGGAATTCATGTTCACGTTTTGTACAAGGTACGTGCGCAAGATTGTCTTCAGTGCCGACGCCGGCTTCATTTGTGACGTTGGCGTATCGGGATTGTTGGAGGCGAATTCCTTTTTCATCTGGGCAGTCACGCTGACGGCAATGACGAAATTGCATCCTTTGGAAACCAGCACGTCGGCCGGCACGTTATTGACAATCCCTCCATCGACCAACGCTCTGCCGTCTCGATTGATGGGTGTCGACAGAACAGGCAAATTGATGCTTTCCGTGATGGCATGGACGGCATCTCCCTGGTCACGCACAACGGCCTGGGCACCGATCAAATCGACGGTAATGGAATGAACCGGAATCGCCAGCTGTTCGAGCCGACTGTCCTGTAAGTACGGTCTCAGCATGGGGTCAAACTTTTGGCGTCGGTACTTGTACAAGAGGTACCAGTAACCACCACTGGGTAAATGGCGGAACAGCCAAGACGGCCTCAAATCTTTGACAAAACTGGCGACACCGTAGTCAGCTTCGATTCCGGAAGCGTAAAGGATTCCCGTCATCGCTCCAGCGCTGGTGCCGGCGATCATGTCAACGATGATTCCGTTCTGCTCCAACACTTTCAGCACACCCAAGTGAGCCATGCCTCTCGCTGCGCCACCTCCGAGGGCAACGCCAATCCTGATCCCCCTCAATTGGTGCACGATTCGCTCAAACCCGTTCATCAATTCGCGGCTGCGATGCTCCGCCGGTTCGTCGAACGAAAGTTTGAAGTTTCGTTTGCCAAGCTGGTTTAGATCCGGTGCCAAGGGAGCCCAGGGACTACCGTCGTCCAGCAACCAAACGATATTGATTTTGTCACGGCAGCCGGGTGCACGTTCGGCAATCGCTGTCAGTCGATCAACGGACTCTTTCCAATTGCTGGGCGTGACACACCAAAGAATCTTGTCGCTAAACATAACCAGGTTGGCTGCCCTCGCGGGATCGATGGTCGCATCGATATCGATAAACGTACGCTTCGCATCCGACCACTCGTTAACTTGATCGCGGACTTCCTGGTGCTGAACATAGTGGCCATCGCGGATCACGCAGTAATGAGGAACGTCGTCCATCGGCTGCCAATCCGTTTGATCGTTCAGGATACAAGGCTGTTCGCCCAATGCTCTCAATCGCTCGATCAACTTCCTCGTCAGCGGTCGAGTGGTTGGCGATTGATGAAAAACGGTGACGCGCACCGGTTTTTCCTGACGCCGGTCTTTCATCAACATATTGCGCACGCCGTCGGCGATCAGACGCGAGAAATTCTGTCGGAACACATCATGCTTCTTAGTTAAGGCCAAGGCCTTTTGATAATCCAGACGCAGCAGCGTCGTCGGTTCCGCGGCAACCATGTTGATCGGCGAGGGTTCTCCCAAAGAAGCAGCCAAGGCGCCAAGTTGACCTCCTGCGGTTTGGTAGCGCTCCAACATCACATTCCCATGAATGTCGATCAGGGACTGCTTGATGCGGCCATGGATCAGCATGTAAACGGAATTGAATGGCTGATTGGCGCGGTGCAGGTATTCTCCTGATTTACATTGGATCAATTCGCATTCGTCGGCGATTTCGCGGACCACGTCATCACTCAATCCATGCGAACAACCGTGTCGTTTAAGCAAGAAATAATTCTCGTCCGTCACCGCAAACCCTCCTCTTTTTCGTACGTCCGTCTTGGCCGTCCTTTGCACTGATGGTCTCTTATCAAAGTTGATTTTGCAAAATGACGCGAGCCCAATGTCATGTCCTGCGTCAAAGTAGCGGGAATGGCAAAGGGTCAGCATCAAGCATGACGAGAGGAAACGTTCACGCTCGAAAGCAAGCGCGATCGAATTCCCCAGTACCGGGCAAGAACGGGAAAACGGTCGCCGTTTCGCTACCAGGGTGCTAGAATTCCGCTTCCAAGTAGCTTGCGTGAAACCACGTCATCAGACGATGCATTTACAACTAAACGATCCGCGTCTGTTAATTGATCGTATCCTGGTCAACGGGGATTGGCTGAGCACCGGCGAAACGTTTGCCGTTGACAATCCCGCTACTGGGGAAGTCATTGCGCATGTGGCCAGTGCGGGTGCGAAGGAAACAGCAGCAGCGGTCGCTGCCGCGGCCACGGCGCTGCCGCAGTGGAAGGACAAAACGGCCAAACAGCGCGCCAATCTCTTGCGCCGCTGGTTCGAACTGGTGATGAAAAACCAGGAAGACCTGGCACAGATTATCACGGCGGAGCAGGGCAAAGTGCTGGCCGAGGCACGTGGCGAAATCGCCTATGGAGCCGCCTATATCGAGTGGTTTGCCGAGGAAGCCAAGCGTATCGATGGCGACACGATTCCCGAACCGGCAAAAGATCGGCGTCTGCTGGTGATCAAACAGCCCGTGGGTGTGGTCGCCTGCATCACGCCGTGGAATTTCCCCAATGCCATGCTCGCCCGCAAGATCGCCCCAGCATTGGCGGCCGGTTGCACGGTGGTCGGTAAACCGGCATCCGAGACACCGTTGTCGGCGCTGGCGTTGGCGGAGTTGGCACAACGGGCGGGGATTCCACCAGGCGTGATCAATGTGGTCACAGGTCGCTCGGCGAAGATTGGCCCCGTGCTGACCTCCCACCCGACTATTCGCAAACTGACCTTCACCGGTTCAACCGAGGTGGGGAAATTACTGGTGGAACAATGTGCCAGCACCCTGAAAAAAACCTCCATGGAACTGGGTGGTAATGCGCCGTTCATCGTCTTTGATGATGCGGACTTGGATGCGGCCATCGATGGCCTGATGGTTTCCAAGTATCGAAACAGCGGCCAGACCTGTGTCTGCACCAATCGCGTGTTGGTCCAGGACGGCATCTATCAGACCTTTGTCGACAAATTGATCGCAGCGGTGGACTCCCGGCTGAAGCTTGGTGACGGCAGCGAAGAAAGTGCGACAACCGGGCCCTTGATCAATGAGAAAGCGGCCCTCGCTGTCGATCAACTGGTCCAGGACTCGATCGCCCAAGGCGCCCGCGTAGTGATAGGGGGCCGGCGCAGTGAACTGGGCCGCTGTTTCTATGAACCCACGGTGTTGGTCGATGTCCGCCAAGAAATGCCGGTAGCGCGGGAGGAGATTTTCGGACCGATCGCGCCAATCATCCGCTTCCAGAGTGAAGCGGAAGCGATTCGTATTGCCAATGATACCCGGGTTGGGCTGGCGGCCTATTTCTATACCCGTGACATCGGGCGTCTCTGGCGTGTGGGCGAAGGTTTGGAATTTGGTATTGTCGGAATCAACGAAGGCCTGATCTCAAACGAGATGGCACCTTTCGGCGGAGTGAAGGAGTCCGGTTTCGGTCGTGAGGGTTCCAAGTACGGTATTCAGGACTACCTGGAAATCAAATACATGTGCCTGGGCGGCCTTGGTGGTTGAGAACGTGTTTTAAAAAGGGGGCTTCACGTGCAGGCAGTTTCAACATCGGCTATTTCGATTCGACGGGCAGCCCTGAACCGCGCCAGGCGTAGATTCCACCGGCATAGCGTTTCACATTGGTGTAACCTAGCTCTTGTGCGTAGAGAGCTGCATTGTGACTGCGAGCACATTTGACGAAACCACAATAGACGACAACGAGCGCATTGCGGTTTTCGCCGAGCAGCGATTCGTATTGTTCTTGCGTGCGACCCGGCATCGTTTCCTTATCCCAACTCGACATCACTTCTTTAGGAAATTCGAAGTTGACGGCGCCGGGGAGGTGAGCTGCGTTATAGCTCGACGCTGCAGGCATGGCGTCGAGTAGCACCAGCGGCGTTTTTTCGTCGATCAATTTCTTCAGCTCTCCAGTCGTGAGCAATTCGTATTGTCCGCTCGCTACTTCCTTGGCGAGCTTCACGGCCGATGTCTCGATGATCACCTCTTGTTCGAACTTGTTCGTGCCACAACCAACCATGCACGACACGCCCAGCAAGATCACGGCCACAAGGTGATGGCATCTGCGAGGAAAAAACAACAATTCAATCTGCATGCTTGCAACTCCAGAAAATGAGCAGAGACCAACTTAGCAGTGCGAAGTCGGTCAGCAACTGCTGGCCGAGCGACGTGCGGTGTCCGATGCCGAAGCAGCCGCACTGAATGTCCAAGCCAATCGCGATGCCGTACGCTAGCACGGCCATGAACGACATGAGCATCACGATGGTTGCCGGGACCGGCCATCTTCGCTGCCCACAAGTCCGATACCGACGATCAATTCGAAACAACAAATGGCCATTGCCACGGGTTTGACAAGACCGTCGATGACAATCCCAAACTCCCCCACCTGCTGAGCGAATCGGGGCCATTGCCAAAGTTTGATCGCGGCAGAGTAAATGAACAAAAGCCCCAACGGCCAGCGAAGTGCACGACACCAAAGCAGGGAACGCAAACGATCATTCAGCATCGTGGGTTTCGCTCGTCGTATTGGTTTCGGCGGACCGATTGTTCGCAGGCACCGGATGAACGTATAGTGTTCCGTCGACGCCGGCAGCAACGACGTGAGTCTGGTTTGGCGTATAGGCGACGGCGTAAAGCCCGTCCGACGCCAGTTTGATGGTGGCCTGCGTGCGGTAGTCGCTCGTGCGCCAGAACCGCACGTAGCCGTCGTCGCCGACCGCCGCGAGTTGGTTTCCGTCCGCGGAGAACCTGACGTCGTACATCGGATCCTTGCCTTCCTTCAGCACCTGCTTCGCCTCGCCGCTGCTAACTTCCCAGACACGCACGCTGCGATCTTGACTGGCCGTTGCAAACCATCGCCCATCCGGAGAAAAGTCGCAGCGATAAACGTCACTGGTGTGACCAATGAACGTTCGACGCTGATCGCCAGCAAGCGTGCGCAAGTGAATGAGCTTGTCGCCACCGGTTGTCGCAAACCAGTTCGTAGCCGGGGAAAACCGAACTCCATAAGCTGGTCGCTCGTGGCCGACTCGCTCGCTGAGCACGTTCAGATCAGCGACACTCCAAATTCGGCACGTCGTGTCTCCCTGCTTACCGTCACCACCGATACTCGCCAACTGTGAGCCGTCGGGAGAAAAGTCAAGGCAATACGCGGCGTCCTCGTGTCGCTTACTTCTACGAAGCAGTTCGCCGCTTGCCGAGTTCCAGATCGCGACGTATCCATCACCACTGGCCGTTGCGAGTCGCGGACCTGTCGGCTGAAAAACAGCGGCGTAAACGGCCGCGTCGTGTCTTAGCACGTGCTTTTGAGCGCGAGACGTCCAGTCCCACACGATCACGGTATTGTCGCCGGCCGCCGTCGCCATCGTTCGTCCATCGGCAGAAAACTGAATCATATAGACGTACTCGTCGTGAGCCGCGATTTGGCTTTCCGCTCCGGTCTCGGCGAGCACTCCTGTGGCAATCCCTAACGACAGGAGCATCGCCTTGAACGCCAAGTGACGCCCCAGCGAAATTCGAAGCAGACCAGCGACGCGACTTACCATGTGCTAATCGTCCGTGGACGAGATGGGACGAATCTTCACATAGACTTGCGTGCCGGGGACCGGGACCTTCGACATGTCGAAGCGCACCAGCGGTTTTGGATCGTAGATTGGAAACCGATTGTCGGCGATGATTCCACCGGGGCAGTCACACGGGCAGGCGATGCACCCGGTCCCGGAGCTGTGAATCGACCCGCTGTCGTGGAAAACGAAGTGAGGCGTCCATGGCTTTACGACTTCGCGGTCGCCAACCTTTACCTGTTCGGTAGCGAATTCTTGATAGGCTTTTTCAACCCACTTGCCGTTCCTGCTTTTCCAAAACACGGACAGCACGACCGGATCGCCCTGCAAATAGTCTTCCGGTTTGGTCTCGGGCGTGAGACCGCTTCGCTTGCGACCCTCTTGAATACTGTAGTGAACCTTCGGTCGGCAGCCCAGCTTCATCAACGCCTCTGATACGTCCTCGGTATCGACGTCCACCAGAAACACAAAGTAGCCCGCCATCTTCGCTTCGCCGCCAGCGGCCGTGGCGCAGCCGGCGAAAGCCTGAACTCGCTGGCCGAACTCGTTGATACACGGCTTGCCTTCGGGAAACTGGATTCTTGCCGACAGAATAATCTCCTGGCGTGCTTTGTCGACAGTGACCGTTCCCGGTTTGGGCAAGGTGTTGGCCGGAGCGGCAGCGGCAGAGAGGGCGGCTGGAAAAACCCAGGCAATCAGTAATACAAGGATGGCAATCATATCGGTTGTGGATCATGTCAATACCTTGTGAGTTCGCGGACTTCGTACGCAGGAGTCACGGTCAACAAGCGATGGCGGCACGGGCTCGCACTGGCTTGGCACGATGAATTTGTCGTGGGGAAGTGAACGGCAGCGATCAGCAGAAAGAATGCGTCAGCGGGCACGCGCGCCAGTCAGAATCCGTCACGTGAACCCGGACGGGATGAAGATGACGGGCAGTTCGTAGGTGGGAGCCATTTGGATCATGACACCTGGAGTCTAGCAATTGGTTCCGCGGTTTTCAATCCAACCGACCCGGTTGCTCTTGCGAGAGACCAGTGAACTCCTCATTCGAATGAACTGCCAACTCAACCGTTCGGCTCGCCATTGCATTAAATTGCGAATACCTCTCAACACGTTGATCAGGCTTTAGCGACAGCGAATCATGTCTGAATACCAAATCCTCACCGTTTTTGCGGCGTTTGCGTTTGCCTACAGCCTGATTGCATCGCGGCTAGAGAAGACGCCAGTCAACGGAGCGCTTGTTTACGTTGTCATGGGGATGCTCTGTGGCCCGCATCTGCTCGGTTTGGTCGACTTGGAGATTGACCAGGAAGGAGTCAGCCGTCTCGCCGAAATCGCGCTGGCGATCTGCCTGTTTTCGGACTCGTCCAATGCCAACTTGACCGTCCTGCGACGCGTCGAGGCGATCCCCGTGCGGCTGTTGATGATTGGCCTGCCGTTGACGATTGCGTTCGGCCTTGCACTGGCCTGGTTGATTTTTGGTGACCTCAGCTTCTATGAAATCGCCCTCATCGCCACGATGCTGGCACCCACGGACGCGGCCTTGGGAAAAGCGGTGGTCACCAATCCCGCCGTGCCTGCGAAGGTGCGTGAGAGCTTGAATGTCGAAAGTGGTTTGAATGACGGCATCTGCGTCCCGGTGATCTTGTTCTTCATCGCGCTGACAGCCGGTACGGTCGAAGCCGCCGAATCAACCTCGATGATTGTCGAACTGACTTGTAGAAGTGATCGGCATCGGCATGGTGACCGGCCTTGTGCTTGCCGTGTTCGGTGGATTCGCTTTAAGGGCCTGTGCGGCCCGCGGCTGGGTCGCCGGTACTTGGTTGCAATTCCCCATCATCGCACTCGCCTTGCTCTGTTTTGGTTTAGCACAGTGGCTGGGAGGCAGCGGCTTCATCGCTTCGTTCGTGGGCGGTTTGACATTCGGAGCGTTAACGAAGCAGCACAAAGAACAGTTCTTGGAAGCCGCCGAAGGCACCGGCGACGTTGTGGCGCTGGTGACCTGGTTTACGTTCGGGACGATTATCCTGGGGATTCTGATACCGGGACTCAGCTGGCAGGTCTTGGTCTATGCAGTCCTCAGCCTGACGTGTCGTTCGCATGCTGCCCGTGTTCTTGTGCTTGCTCGGCAAGGGACTGAAGCGGGACACGCTGCTGTTCATGGGCTGGTTCGGACCCCGTGGCCTGGCCAGCATCGTGTTCGTGGTGATGGTCATCGCTGAGAAATTGCCGGGCAACGATACGATCGTAGCAGTCGTGTCATGGACGATCGTGCTGAGCATTCTCTTGCACGGACTGTCCGCCAATCCGCTGGCGTCACTGTATGGTGCTCGCGTCGATGCGCGCGGCGGCGAGATCTAAGCAGCTTTGCTGGAATTATCAGGGCTGAACACAATCAGCCGCGACGCGTTACGGCCTGTTGATTTAAACGAAATATGAATTGCAAGGGTGAGCCGCGGGCCGTAAGGCACCGGGCAATGACGTATGCCCGGCCGCTTACGCGTCGCGGCTCACTAAATCAACAAGCCGGTTAGCGTCCGGTTTTTGCGAACCGTGGGCTAACGCGGCTAATGCCCAATGCCATCTACTTTCGAAAAACTTGCCGAGTGCTTGCACTACATACTGCGGGAATCTCAAACTTGACACCACATGTAGTGATGTCATTTCAACAAATCTCCCCCACTTGGTGGAAAGTAGATGGCATTGGGCTAACGCGGCTAACGCCCGGGCAGCACGAATTCGACGACAGCTTCCTCGCGGACCTCTACGCCATGATCGGCACCGTCCGCGGTCTGGTCGAGGCAATGGCTAACACGCAGGTCGTGATCAACCAGATCAACTGGCAGCAATGGGCCACTCCACGCTTTTGATCGCGCCGACCGTCGCGTTCCCCCCGTACTCGCTCCGTTGGGGCGATCACAGCCATCTCGCGTTTGCCGAAACGACGCGTACAATCGTGACTCGTCTGAGCTCCTGCACATTCAGGTTCCCGTGTCCAACACGAAACGAAAGGTGACAGTCCGATGGCAATTGAGCTAATTGAAAATGTGGAAAACGCGACCTTGCAAGTTGCGGCCAGCGGCAAGCTCTCCAGTGACGACTACGCCACATTTGAACCGGCGGTTTCCGGATTGATCGAAGCGGTCGGCAAAATCAAGGTGCTGTTTGTGATGCACGATTTTCACGGTTGGGAGCTGGGTGCGGTGGGGGAGGACATCAAGTTTGCCACCAAACATTGCCGTGACATCGAGAGGATTGCCATGGTCGGCGAGAAGGATTGGGAGAAATGGATGGCCACCATCTGCAAGCCGTTCACGATGTCGAAGATCAAGTATTTTGAAGCCGGCCAAGAAGACGAGGCAATGCAATGGCTGGCGTCGGGATCCTAACGTCTCCTCTGGGAACACAGACTCCAATCCTTGAGGTGATTCTGTGAACACAGCGATTGTCGGCGTCATCCTTCACGTGTTGATCGAAATTGTCCTGATCATACGCGTGCTGCTGCGTCCCCATCGCGAACCTGCCTCGCGGATTGCCTGGATCGTGGTGATTGTGGTGCTACCAGTGATAGGCATCTTGGCTTACCTCTTGCTCGGCGAAGTGAACATCGGGCGGCGCCGCACCGCTCGCATGCGCGAAGTCCTCAAAGGTCTTCCAGAACCTGACGTTGGAGACAAAGCACCTATCGAAACGGATGTGCCCGAAAAGTATCAGCATTTGTTTGACGTAGGACGCTCGATTAGCGGGTTTTCAGCGATCGGAGGGAACTCGGCACATCTGCTCGCCGACTCCAACGCCACGATCGACTCGATGGTCGCCGACATCGACGCAGCCAAAGATCACGTTCACCTGATCTTTTACATTTGGCTGGGCGACAACAACGGCTGCAAAATCGTCGAAGCACTCAAACGCGCCGCCGCGCGCGGCGTGAAGTGCCGGGCGATGGCTGACGGACTCGGTTCCCGGGCGATGATCAAGTCACCGCACTGGAAAGACATGAGCGATGCAGGAGTTCATGCCGGCGTGGCTTTGCCGATCGGCAACCCCCTGTTGCGTCCTTTCCTGGGCCGCATCGACCTCCGCAATCACCGCAAGATCCTGATCATCGACGGGCACATCACCTATTGCGGCAGCCAAAACTGTGCCGATCCAGAATTTCGTGTCAAAGCCGAAGTACGCCCCTTGGGTCGACGCGATGATGCGGTTCGAGGGTCCGATCGCGAAGCAAAACCAGTACGTCTTCGTCAGCGACTGGATGACCTACGTCGACGAGAACTTGGACGAAATGCTCCGCGGCCCGATACCAGTTCCGAAAGGCAACGTTCCTTGCCAGGTGGTCGCCACCGGACCGACGGTGCGATATTCGGCGATGCCGGAAATGTTCGAATCGCTGATGCACGCAGCACGACACGAACTTGTGATCTCGTCGCCCTACTATGTTCCCAACGAGCCGTTGCAAGACGCGCTCTGCGCGGCTGCCTACCGGGGCGTCGACACGACGATCATCTTTCCGGCCAGAAACGATTCTTGGATCGTCGCGGCCGCCAGCCGTAGCTACTACGCCGACTTGCTCACTGCCGGCGTCAAGATTCACGAATACGTCGGCGGCTTGCTGCACACCAAGTCGCTGACGATGGACGGCGAAGTCGCCTTGATCGGTTCGGCCAACATGGACCGCCGCAGCTTTGAACTCAACTACGAGAACAACATCTTGTTCGTCGATGCAGAGTTAACCGCCGAACTGCGGCAACGACAGCAAGCGTACTTGGCCAGTTCAAAGGCAGTCACAATCGAACAGGTCGCCAGTTGGCCGCTGCGGCGGCGGCTGTGGAACAACACCATCGCCATGCTGGGCCCAGTGCTGTGAGCAACGTGTTGCAAGTGCAACACGGCGGTCAGTTACCCTCGCCGGTGGAGATCGTCCGCTCTCAAGTTTCAGATTTGCATAGGCGTAGGAACATGAATCAGCCGTCGATGCGAAAGGAATGGTTTCATCGTCAACCCAGGGTGGCGAGACGTGCTCGCAGCAAGCTGGCAATCCGGACCCTGGGCGTATGATCTGAAACCGTTTCAGGAGTGGTTCCACGACAAATCTTCCGCAACCACGTTCATCAGATCGAATGTAAAGACCAATGCGTTTCGTGAGCGAACCGAGCGAGCCGACGGGAGAGTCTCGGCGTAACCCCGAGATATGCAGCCTAATCGGATTTCGCTTCTGCTGGAAGCGGATTGCGTGCCCGCTCGCGGGTTAGCACTTGTCGCCAGGCGAAAGGCGGCTGCGAACCACGCTCGTTGCGAGGCAACCGTGTCGGCGAAGCATCTGAACCACGCTCGCAGTTGTCGGATTGTTGTGACCAACGGAGCATTCGTCTCGTGGCCAGGTTGATCTCGTCGCAAAGAACCTTAGCATCGAACTGGGACAATGAACGCCCATTCCACCAAGCTTTGTCACGGTGTACACGGTGGCGAAAAGCATGAAACAAGGAACGAACAATGAACTTTGTTTGGTTTATTCTGATCGGCATTGCGGCAGGCTGGCTCGCCGGGCAATTCATGAAGGGGGGCAGCTTTGGTCTGGTTGGCAATCTGATTGTCGGTGTTGTCGGCGCTCTGGTCGGCGGCATCCTGTTTGGCCTCGTTGGGCTGGATGCAACCGGACTGATAGGCGAGTTGATCGTGGCAACGGTTGGAGCAGTTGTCGCGCTGACCGGATTACGAATGCTGGCGAAACGCTGATTGATTAACGGCTTCCCGGTAGAAAACCGGGCGTTTTTCTGCCCCTCAATCGCGGTCCATGATTTCATAACCGGTCGCGGCTTGGCCGGGTTTCCACTCCGCCATGCCGCTGCGATAGTCGATCAACGTTGTGCGGTACGCGTCTTTCTGCAGACCGATCTGCTCGAAGGGAATTGGCTCGAAACCTGGCAGCTCCGCGCCACAAGCGGGAGTCGCCACGAAGTCTGAAATCCAGTTTCGCAGCGGCGACGAAGCCCGGATCGACGTCGTAGTTTTTTACATTCGGAACGTCACCCGCCTTGCCGCAACTGACGCTGACATTGTCACGAATCGTCGAACTCTCTGCCCAGCGAGCGAAATAGCCTTCTTTGCAATCCACGGCGATGTTGTTGTGCATCTGGATCGGGGCTTCGCCAAAATTCTTGATTAAGAACCCGCAGCCTCGCTTTGCTTTCACGTCGGCTGTCTGTGGCCCTAATCGATAGGCGACATTGCCGACAATCGTGGGCCCATCGGCGAGGTTGTCAAAGTAGACTCCATCGCCTTCCGGGCTGCTGTGCATGAAGTTGTAACGGAACGTCGTGTTGCCAATTCCGTTTTCTTTGGAGTAACTATAGAACGCTCCCATGTCGTTGGACACCAGCGCGTACTGAAACACCTCGTTGTACTCGAACACATTGTCAAAGCTGTTGAACAGGACTCCGGCATGCGGGCAGTGGTGGATCACATTGTTCGCGACTCGCATCCCCACTGCGTGCACTCGTTTGCTTCCGCCCCCACCACCGATAAACCCAACATTCACACCGGGAGCATAGACACGTTCGATTTGACCAAAGTGATGAATGTCATTGTTCGTGACCCGGTGCTCGGCGGGAACACGGGGGCTGGCTTCCGAATCCCCGCCCGATAGCCAAACGCCGCCGGCACCGAGCGCATAAAGATCACAACTGCGTACCAAGTGCCGTGTTCCACCTTCGATCCACACCCCGTATTTGGCGACGTTGCGAACGGTGCAGCCCAGGATGGCGACCGATTGGCCACCGCGAACGCGAATCCCATGGCCTAAGCTGCCTTCGACGACAAGATTTTCAAACGCCAAGAACTCCGAGTCCTCGATATCGATCACCGGGGACGCGGTGTCGGAGATAAGGATACTTGCGTCGCCGAGTGGCCCCGGCGGATAGAAGTAAAGCCTTTTGTCAACGAAGTCGATTGCCCATTCGCCAGGTTGATCGATTTCTTCCAGCAGGTTCATCGCCCAATAAACCTCTTCGCCGCTGCCCTCGGGTCGGTGGTACTTGCTGCCGATCCCGTTGCTAAGCGGAACGGCCAATTTGATCGTCCCCTTGGCTGTATCCAGTTCAGCGATTCGCACGGCTTCGTTCTGCCACACGACGCGCCAGTAACCTTTGATCCAGACGCCTCGATCCAGTTGCTTCGCCCGGCGCTGATGTGCGTCGGCATGCTCTTCGCGATACTCAAACACACCGGGCCGAGGCGGGCCTATTTCTAATGCCCGTTTCTTCGCCGGATCGTTGCTGTTGTAGTAATCTCGCCAATCACCCGGCTTCTCTTGTCCACCGCCATTGACCAACACGCGTTTGATCGTCATCTCCCCGATCTTGTTCGGGTATCGAGAAAGCGGCATGCGGCGGTTGTCGACAAATAATTCAACGATACCACCATTGTCGGTGAAGTGTTCCGGGTAACTCGCGATGTGCTTGAGTCCCAGTTTCTCCAGGTCCAACATCAGCACTTTGCCTTGGGCGGTTGTTTGAACACGAGCCAATGTCGCTGGATCGGTGATGGGAGCGAAATCGGTTGCCGACAGACGACGCCCGCCGATCAATCGCACGGGGCGTTTGCCAACACCGCGATAGATCACCGGCGACTGCCTCGTCCCAGAGTCCTGTTGGCGGAACATCAGTGCGTCTTCGAGCAGATAGTTGCCACCGGCAATCCAAACGGTGCAAGCCTCTTGTCCGGCTTTGCCGGAGGCTCTGATCAAATCACGAGCCCGTTGGATGGAGGCGACGGGCGCCGCGCTCGCCCGATTGCGTATCGCTTTCGCTGGCGGCAACGTAAACGTCGAAAGCCCAAGTCTTGGCGGAACCAATACAGAAGAAGGCCACCGATAAAACGATCATCATCAACGGATACAATTGCAGGCTCCTTGGTCGTGTCATGATTCTTTGGTATCAGAGTGTAGGGTGGTTCGAGCGAACCTCGACATCTGCGGTGGGTCGGCGGTTGCTTAGCGGTTGGTCTTTCACTTGATGCATGAAGCGACGCGGGTAGGTTTGCGACGACCCACCAATGATGACTGGTTCAGTGAGTCCCTATTGCCCTTTCGCCAAGCGATAAGTAAAAACCTCGGGGTCATGCTTGATCACCAACGACTCACCGAGCGGTTGCTCCCAGAGTACGTCACCCGATTCGCTCAGTGCTTCGACGCGCGTCGGGCGGGGCAGATTCCAGGGCAGCCGATCCCAACGCACGTCCCACTGGATGTCGGCGAATTCCTCCGGCAAGGGCGTTAGCAGCAGATCGCCGTCACGACGCGTCAGCCGGCAACCACCCGCCGTAACGATCCAGCCAAAGTCGATCGGTTTTGCGTCCAGGTTGTTGCGGTCAAGGTACGGACCGTGGGTTGTTTTCTGAGGCGTCCAATGGATGCCTGCGTCCGCGTCGTGCTCTCCCGTCAAGCGGAGTGTTCCGAGCCGAATGCGTTGTTCGCCGTCGTCGTCTCCCATCAGAAGCAAACGACGTCCGCCCGCTGTCGGGTGATACATTCCGACTCGCAATTCAAACGTTTCGCCCGACTCGCGATCGCCCGGCAGTTGAGCGTTTGCCTTGAGAGCGAATCGCCCCTTGTCGCCGTCGCTCCACGGCAGCGGATCGCAGCTCGCCTGAAACACGATCTCGTTTTCTTGGTCCACGAAGTGAACGAAGGGACGGAAACCGTTTGGCATCGGCTCGTCGGCTTCCCAGACCAGATCGACCTGGACGGCCCGAGAGTCCTTCTGCCGGACCGAAGTGACGCCGGGGCGAATCCGCTTCAGCTGCCCAAGAGAACTGCGCATTTGACGTACAGTGAGTCGGCCGACTGAGCTTGCTCGACAATCAATCCATCGCGCTGATAGATCGCCGCGGTGACCTTTCCTTGCTCGGTCGGAATCTGTGCCAGAAACCCGTACTGCGGCAACGAGACTTTGCCAACCGTCCACGGCGACTCGCCGCGATTGACCCAGACTTGGCCGCCGCCGGACCAGCGAACCTGCTGGCGATGAAGATCATCACCGACAAACTCGACGCCTTCGATCGTTCTCATCGCCAGTGATCGCAGCACATCGTGGGTCAGCCAGTACTTGCGGACGACGTCATGGCCGAACGTACCGCTGACCATGGCGGGATGCCCGTCAGCAGTTCGGTCGGTCAGATAGTCGTCGCTGTAGATGCCATGCATCGGCGCGTCCAGTCCGGCCTGGTAGCGTGACGAGTAACCGGCACCGTGCAAGATGAATCGATCGTGATGGACAGCGTCAAACCATGGTGTTCGCTCGGCGTCGGCACAATCGATATTCCAAACACTCCATGCGTAGCGACCCTCGCCCACTGGTTTGCCGACTCGCAAATGGTTCGTCTGAGCACCGTCCAGCCAACCGATCAACTGATCGTGGCCGCTTTCAGAAATCTGTGGTGCCTGATCCCCGAACAGATCGCGAATCCAGGCGAAATGCTCGCCCCATGAGTCACGTGTTGTGACACGATCAAAATAGCGACCTGCCGACAGTCCAGTAGTCGTACGGTTTGGTGCTGGACCAGACGTCGATGAAGTAGGCGGTCGGGCGCGAGTTTTTGATGAATCTGTTGAACATTGGACTGCAGAAACGGAGCAACGCGGTCGGCCCGATAGCGGTACGATCGCGCTTGCCTCGATTCATTCAACCAGGCCTTCACCGGTTGCCCTCGATCGTCGAAGGCAACGACGTCGGCATACGAGAAACCCTCGGCGTCAGGATAAAAGTCAATGTAGTTGTCATGCAGCGCGATCAGCACACCTTGTTCACGACATGCCGCGATCAGCGATCGCAATTCCGCTTCCGTCCCACCCCGTGCGTGCGGCGGATAGATCTCGGGCAATCGGTAGTCGTAACCCCAGCGTTGCCAGTTGTGCCAGACAACGGCCGAGTCGGTCAGCCCGTAACGAAAGGCACGCTGCAAATTCTCGGTCGCCTCGCCATAACGGCCGCCCCACAGATCGAAAACGAATCGCCCAGCTAGCTTTTTGACGCCGCCGGAGGCCTGCAAGCCGTTGACTTTCCGATAGTGCCGGCACAGGTCCCAAATATTGTTTCCGGGAATGAATGTAAACGTTGCATTCCCGCCGGTTTGCAACGAGCAACGACGTTGCTGTGGATCGACACGGAGCGCATCCGGGGGCAGATCGACCGCCTGCAAAAGCGCGGAACCGTTGGCGAATTCCAAACCAACAAAGGATGTCGCCAAACGGTGTCCGTCAAAACTCAAACTGAACGCTGCGGGCGTCTCGATCACATTTCCGTGACCGGCGTAAACACGATGCACGGTATCGCTCAGCGGTCCCGTCGAAACCGATTCGATTCGAGTCGCCTGCCACGGCTGATCGGGCGGCGCGTTCTCGAGCGTCCAGTGAACGCGGAGCGTATCGTCTTGCACGGCGGCGGCACAACCAAATCCAACTCGCCTCTCGCGGTGTTGAAATGATGCCGAATTCGCACACCGTTTTCGATCGTCTCGCGCACTGTTTCGGTAAGTGCCACCGGCACCGCGGGGTCGTCTAGCTGGACGCCATCCACGCGGACTTCAAAGCCATCGATCCAAAGACTCTGATCATCGGCACCGACCAGTCCAATGTCGGCGTCCAATAATCCGCGTGGTCCGGGACGAATGTCGACGACATAGTCACCGCAGGGCATCACGATCCGATTCTCTGCTTTCGTGCGCTCGCGCGGCGGAAACGCTTTCGGCTTCGGCGGCGAGCCAACCAGGAGTGTCGGTTCGCCCCAATACGATTGATCATAAGACGTGTTCTGCTGGGGACCGGGATGGGATTCCAATTGCAGCCGAATCGTTCGACCAGCCCATTTCGACAAATCGGCGACCCCTTTCTCCCAAACCTGTGCCGCACTGTGCCGCTGAAACAATATTTCGCCGGCCTGACCAGCGGGCGCGACAATGTCGACGGCGCAGGACTCGGAACGTGACGCCATCGCCTTTTCCGTTCGGCGACATCGCAGTCGCAAACTGCAAGGTGATGCGAGTATCGGCGGGCAGCGTCAGCGGATACTCGATCCAGGCGGTCCCCACTTGGCCGTCAGCCCATGGCGGATGAATGCCAATCGCATCGCGTGACGAGCGTTCAATTTCAAAATCGTCCCGAACGTAAACGGACGCACGATTCGATGCGACGTTGCCCGTCCAGCCGTTAGCAGTGGTTACCGGCTCGTGCCCAAATACCTGGATGACGCTGCGATGAACGGGCATTTGCCACAGCGCCAGCGATCGATCCCGCGCAACCGAAAACGGTTCCCAAGGCAATGCCGGTGCGGCCGACAGATTCGGTTCAACAGCGGCATCGATCATCAAGATGGGATGAGCGGTATAGCGAGCGTTTTCCCACTCGAACTCCGCCCGCGCATGCAACGGATAGAGTGCCGCATAAGTTGGTTCGTGCGGCGTGACCTGAAATTCAATCGTCGATTCGCTCTCGGCCTCCACGGCAAACGAGACCGCATCGCTGGGAATGCATTTCCACTGATCGATCCCGCTCAGGCGTAGCGTTCCTCGGACGGGCTGCTTCGCCGCATTCTTTAGATCAACGCTGACAGAGAACGGTGATTCTTTCTCCGTAATTCTTTCCGGACCGTCGATTCGTACGGTCAGCGGACCTTGCTGGTCCAGGGGCGGATCGAACGCAAGTATCTTGCTTGGAGCCACCAGCATCCCGAGGCCCACCATGAGGATTACTACCAATCTGCACATCGGATTTCGGTTTCGTTTTGGGAATCTTTGGGAAATAACTTCGTACTCAAACCAGGCTCTCGTGCAACCCAAGCTCGCGCCGCATGCTCGCCTGACTCACAGAACCAACCGAACAGCGTTTTCACGTCGACGCCGACGTTGAAGTGCTTGACGCCAAGTTCTAAATACGGCTCGAAACCTTGCGGCTGATTCAGTTCGACTCGTGCAGCGATGCCCATTGCTGAGCGCCGTCTTGATCACGTATTGTTCTGCCTCCTTGACCTTGGGATGCGTGAACTGTCCGGTCAGACCAATGCTGTTGGAATAGTCGGCGGGACCAAACTGAACCATGTCGACACCCGGAACGGCAAGCATCGCTTCAAGATTCTCGATCGCTTCTTTCTTTTCGATCATCAAGGCGATCACGACCTTGTCCATCGCGTCGGCCCATGCTTCGTTGCCGGCATCCTGCATAGCAGCACGGTGCATGTTCACCCCGTGCATTCCGCCTGACTGCGGACGCTCGGTGCGAACACACCGCACACACTGCTCGACCTCCGCGACACTGCGAGGATCGGCGAACAACACGCTTTGAAATCCGGCGCCGATCGCGCGGACTGCGGTATGCTGCACGCGACTCCTGCTCGATCTTGATCATGCCGCCAAGGTGATCGAACAGTTCGATCGCCCGACCCATGTTCTCGAGCATCGCGTGATCATACGGTGCATACTCACCGCTGAACTCCACGTAGTCGAACATGCCGCTGTGACCGACCAGTTCAATAATCGTCGGCCACGAGGAGAGAACGCGAGTTCCCAGCGTTGGTTGATCGGCATCCAACAATTCACGCAGGCGATTGTGACGCATGGCAGGTTGCTTTTGAGTTGACGAGGTGGCGAAAATTTCGGGGCGGTGTGCGAAAACAGAAGCTCAAGCCCAGGTCACATCGCCCTTGGGTTGTTTCCCGCGCCGTAATCAGGCTGTCTTCCTGCACGATCGACAACGACGAAGTGAAAGGCGTTACGCAGGTCAGCCGCCTGCGACTACGGGATTATAGGCAAATTCGCTGACAGAATCGGTGCCGAAGTATTTCTACGCGGCACGGTCACGTAACCCACGGCTTATCGGCTTGTTGATTTAGTGAGCCGCGACGCGTAAGCGGCCGGGCATACGTCATTGCCCGGTGCCTTACGGCCCGCGGCTCACCCTTGCAATTCACATTTCGTTTAAATCAACAGCCTGTGACGCCGTGGGCTACCTGCTGTCGCCGCTTCGCGGCTGTGCATCGATCTTGAAGCATCGATCCCTACAGAGATTCGTCACGAAATGCTTCACGACGTAACGCTCCGCGGTTAAAACAGACGACTGCAAAACCATGACGAATGCCTTCAGAAACCGACCGAAGACCCGCATGAGAATCATACGGAAAGTATTACCGACGATCACACTGCTGCTCGTTCTTTTCACTGGCTTGCTTTACGGTGCTGACAGCTTTCAGGCATCCCTCGAGGCGGGCGATCAGTTCCAGCCATTGATCCTCGCACACTACATGCCGTGGTACACGGCGAAACCGCAAAGTGAGCGTTGGGGCTGGCACTGGACGATGAACCATTTTGATCCGGAGAAGGTGACCGATGGCCGGCGAGATCGCTTCGGAATTCTACCCGTTGATTGGTGCGTACGACTCCGGTGATCCTCACGTCATCGAATATCACCTGCTGCTGATGAAACTTGCGGGCATCGATGGTGTGATTGTCGACTGGTACGGTGTTCAGCCGTTTCGCGATTATCCGATCCTTCATCGCAACACACAGCGGCTTGTCGAACAAGTCGAACGACTCGGCATGAAGCTTGTTATTTGCTACGAAGACCAAACCATTTCTGCATTGGTCAGTGCCAGCCGACTGGCAGCAAACGAAAAGGTTGCTCACGCCGCTCGGGAAATCCAGTGGCTCGCAGAGAACTGGTTCGGGTTGAACTGTTACGTGCGACTCGATGACCGGCCGGTCCTGCTGTCCTTCGGCAATGCTGGACTGAGCAGCGACGAATGGACGCAATGTCTTGAGCGTCTCAAATCACCGGTCGCCTACTTCAGTGAACATGTTCCGCGTCAGGCCGCAAGCGGCGCCTTTGACTGGCCGATCCCAGAGCAAGGGATTAGCCAAATCGAACGCTTCAACAACCTGTCTCGCAACTGGCCTGATGCGATACCAGTCGCCTTCCCTCGTTTCATCGACATCTACGCCAAAGCCCAAGTCAACGATGGCTACACCCGCATCGAAGACGACGGCGGCATGACTTTTCAGTCCACGATCGACCATGCTTTCGCAGCCAATTCGCGTCTGATTCAAATTGCCACTTGGAATGATTGGGGCGAAGGAACACAGATCGAACCGAGCAAGGAGTTCGGCTATCGTGATTTGGAAGTTCTGCAAAAGAGCCGGCGAAATCACGTCGACGCAAGTTTCAAACCGCATTCGGCTGATCTGCGAATCCCCTATCAACTATGGCGGCTCCGTCGTGCAGTCCAGCAAGATACGAACCAACTGGATGACATCGCTGAGTCGATCGCAACGGGTGATTTGCAAAAGGCTCGATCCGAAATCAAATCGCTCTCCCAACGTTGATGAATGCTGGTGTTCGTGGCAGGTACAATCGGTCGAAGGTCGATGCGGACGACGCAAATCAGGAGTACGATGTCGCCTTTCATCCTCGACGCGCTGGCCGATGCTACCGTAAGAGCAGATCAAGACACCTCACCTGGATCGCATGGCGGCCGCAGGGTTGGTGGGGTCGGATGATTGAAGCGGTGCCGGAAGCCAGGTTGTTGAACCTGGACGATGACCCCGGCGAAACGGCCAATGTCGCGTCCAACAATCCCGAAACCGTCGCCTCGCTCTGCAAACGCATCGCACGCGCGCGCGTCAGGAATTGGGCGATATCGACCAAGCCGGTCGCAACGCAAAGTTCTTTGACGAAGGGCCTCGACGCCTCCAAGTTCCGGTCAAGCGGCGTATTCAAGCTCGGGCAACTCAGTGACATCGAAACTCCCCGTCAACCCAAAAAGTGCATCTCGCCGAAGGATTGCAAGATGGCATCTTCCCAGCCGATTGTGACAACGAAGCAAATACTGATCACACGCAGATCAGGTTTCTGAACAGCCGATCGGCTTTCCTGCGCGGTGCGAAAAGACGAGGTGCTACTTCAGGGTTCTTCCAAAAAACGCGTCCGCCACTTCGATCATCTCATCAAACCAGACTTGTTTGCCAAGAAACGGATGCGGCGCGTCCTTGATGACCGTGAGGTCGGACTGGATGCCCAACTCCTCCATTCGCTGGCGAAATGCATCTGCATGCGTGCTGGGATCGTCTGTTTCGCCCGTGATGAACCAGCAGGGCGGGTCATCTGTTATCGAGGTGATGCAGCGGCGACGCGAGGCGATAGGTCGCTGGCTTGTCCTCCTGCGAGCCGCCGAGAAACTGCCTCCAGATCTGGCCGCGATCCTCCGCTGCGGAGATTTCTCGCGTGCGTTGCGACAGCAAATCCGTCTGCGCGCCCATCGGCACGGCCGCCTGAATCGCGCTGCTGAAGTCTGCATTTCCACCTTCGCCTTCAAGTTCTCTCGACCCCGGCTGACGTCGCGAGCAACGCCGTCAAGTGTCCGCCGGCGGAAAGCCCGATCGCGCCGATGTTTTCTGTGTCGATGCCGTATTCCTTCGCGTTGGCCCGCAGGAATCTGACCGCTGCTTTGCAATCGTGGATCGCCGCCGGAAAAGGCGCTTCACCGCTCAAGCGATACGAAATCGTCGCCGCGACATACCCGCGCGCCGCGAGCGCCTGAGCGACCTTTTCGTGATTGGCCCGATTGCCCTTCGCCCAACCTCCGCCGTGAATGCAGACAACCGCGGGCAACTCACCCCAGACTCCCTTGGGCCGATAAATATCCATCTCCAGCGTGCGATCACCATAGCGCGCATAGGTCACGTCAAGCTTCGCGTTCAGACTGTCCAGCGTCGCCTGCGAAATCTCGGTTCGACCGTCGGCGCGACGCGGCGGCGAAGCCTCTCCCGCCGGACGAGCGTCGAGCCGCATTTCTTCCTGGAACAGAATCGCCATGCCGCGCAGCTTGCGCGTGACTTCACGATTGCGCACCAGCTTGGATTCCCCGGGGTCTTTCGCCAGGTCATACAGCTCAAGGCTCGGATTCAAATAGAGTTTCCAGTTACGCCAGCGCACCGCGGCCAGTGCGCCCTGGCTGCCGTGATAAAAAAAGGCGTCGTTGTATTCGTTGCGATTGATCAAGGGCGCCCATTCGCCGGGCGGATTCCACCGACGCCGAAGCGGGACCGACGCGTTGAGCGATTTCTTCATTCCCGGAGGCGGCACGATCCTGGTTTCACCCTTCAACAGCGGGCTGATGTCGCGCCCGTCAATGACGCGGTCTTCTGGAATCTTGATTCCCGCGAACGTGGCGAGCGTCGGATACCAGTCCATGGCGCGCACGACCTGCCGACGATTCCGCACCCGCCTGCAATCCCAGCCCCGGCCCCCAGGCGATCGCCGGCACACGAATGCCGCCTTCGTAGGTCGAAAGCTTGCGCCCGCGAATCTTCTGTTCCGGCGTGCGTCCCGGCCCGCGGCCATTGTCGGAGGCGTAGATGACGATCGTGTTGTCGTCGATG
Organism: Pirellulaceae bacterium; assembly: GCA_963714715.1. Taxonomy (GTDB): domain Bacteria; phylum Planctomycetota; class Planctomycetia; order Pirellulales; family Pirellulaceae; genus JBFJVZ01. Next base: position 54,038 of record CAVQPV010000021.1, read on the forward strand.
CCCAGTCCGTTTCAGCGAATCGAAGATACGGCCGACGTTGTGATCGAGTTCCTGAATCGCGTCGCCGTATTCGCCCCAGTCCGAGCTGCCTTTGAATTCTTCGCTCACGCCGAGCGGATTGTGGAGCATGGTGTGCGGCAGATAGAGAAAGAACGGACCTTCCTTGTTCTTCTCGATGAACTCGAATCGCCTCGTCGGTGTAGAGCTTCGTCAATTCCGCGGGATCGGCCGGACGCTTGACGACATCGTCATTCCGCATCAGGGGCACGCCTCCCTTGTCCTCGAAATAGACGACCTCAACCGGGTCAAGATTGTGCAGCAGTCCGAAATAGTGATCGAACCCCTGATTGCGCGGCAGGAACGGCTCGTGAAATCCGAGATGCCATTTGCCGATGCAAGCGGTCGCGTAGCCGCCCGCCTTCAGCAACTCGGCAATCGTCAATTCGTCAGGATGAATGCCCGATCGCGAATCGGCGCGATGCACCCAAATCTCGTTGCCGACCCGGCGCGGATAACACCCGGTCAACAAGCCCGCGCGTGACGGGCTGCAAATCGGAGCCGCCGCGTAGTAGTCCGTAAATCGCGTTCCCTGCCCTCGCCATCGCATCGATCCGCGGCGTCTTGACCTCGGTCGCGCCGTAACAACCCAGATCGTAGTACCCCTGGTCATCGACAAAGATGAACACGATGTTGGGTTTGTCCGCCTGAAGTGAGGCGGGCAGTAGAAGCAATAGAACCGCAGGAAGGACTGGATTGATTAATCGATTCACCTGATTCTTTCCTCATGGTGTTGGACCGTTATTATCACCTGGACTGCCGGCAGCTTCAATCAATGTCGCGACAGCCGTCGGCTCACATGAACGTGACAGTGCTACCCTCCACTTCTCCAAACAAAATCGATCTTCTCTCCTTCGTCTCGAAAAACGGTAACTTTTTTGTCTCTGGTGATTCCGAATTTCAGAGCGCCATTGTATTCGTCTTTCAGCTCTTTGGAGCTCCAAAGCAGCACGTCCCGATCACCGGGCGACCCGCGATAGGCACTCAGTTGCCCATTTTTGAATTCGGCCCAATGAGGACCTGGCTCCCACCGCTTTCACCCTTTGATCGATGACGGGCGTTGGCCCAATGCCGTCTACTTTGTGGTTTTATCAGCCGCGGGCGCGTTAGCGGCGTGTCGATTTAATCAGCCGCACGGCGTTAGCCGCGGTTTTCCCCGCCACAAAACCGGGGCTAACGCGGCTAACGCCCATCGGCTAATCATTACAGTTCGCGAAACGACTACATCGACAAGCCGTTAGCGTCCGGTTGCCAAACTGCGGAAAACCGGGAGCTAACGAGAGCGTCCCGCTTACGTGTGTAGGTATTGCGAACGATTGACCACGAAGTGGTCACAGATATTAGCCGGGGGTAGAACAAACGAGCCTCAAGCGAAGTTCGTGACACCCCCGGATGCGTTGCTCAAGTACCGTTCATTCGCCTTCGGTCGGCGGCTACGCCGCCGACCGAAGGCGAATGACGCGGGAAAACGCTCCAATTCCCGGGGGTGGCGTCTGGCTCGCCGGAGGCTCACCAGCTTACCCCCGGCTAATTTCTTGAACCACTTCGTGGTTGTTTGAGTCGAAAGCAAGTGTCTTTCTAAGCGGGACGTTCTCTAACGCTCGGCGGCTGATGGGACGAACCACCCAACTGGTGCCAAAGTAGATGGCCTTGGGCGTTGGCCCCCCAAAGGCTATCGTCTTCTCGAGACGGCGATCGCTTCTGCGTTCGCGAGATTCGTTCGCATCTTCTCGAGCGTCTTTGCGTGTTTCGGCGAGTTGGCGAGGTTTGTTTGTTCGTGTGGATCTTTGCTCAAGTCATAGAGTTCTTCTCCGGTCGGCCACCATGTGTAGCGATAACGCTGCGTGCGAATCGCTTTCCCAGAGCTTGTCTCCTCGCGTGACGACGGTGTAGACGACTTCCTTTCCGCTGGATGTCGGATCACGCAGCATTCCAGTCAGGCTTCGCCCCTGCAGTTCCGACGGCGGAGTCACGTCGCAAAGTTCCGCGAGCGTTGGAAACAGGTCGACGAGTTCAACAAGACCTTCGCTTGATGAACCGGGCGTCGTGGCTGCATTCTCGATCGACTTGGGAACACGAATGACCAGCGGTACGCGGTCGCATGTCTCAAACAGCATGACTTTGCCCCACATGAACTTTTCGCCCAGCAAATAGCCATGATCCGACGTCAGCACCACAATCGTGTCGTCCCACTGACCGCTCTGCTTGAGTGCGTCAAGGACGACCCCGATCTGCGCGTCGATGAATGAGATGCAGGCGTGGTAGGCCTGCATGTATTCGCGACGGAGGTCATCGTTCTCGACGCCGAATTCAAATCCGAAAGCCTTCGTATCGTTTTGTCTGAGCGATCTTCGGCACGGTTTTCCAGAACTCCAGCGACGCGGGCGTGAACTGCAAGTCTGCCTTCGGATACATCGCGAAATACTTGTCCGGTGCGAGAAACGGAACATGCGGTTTATGGATGCCGCAGGCCATAAAGAATGGCTTATCGCCGTGAGCCTTGTTTGCAAGCCACTCGCTGATCTGCCGAGCGTTCTTTCCATCCTTGTGTTGTTCGTCTTTGAGACCAGTTGGCCCGTAGCCGGGTTGCTGGCCGCGCGTCTGCGGAGCGATGGTCGGGTAGAACTCTCGCCACAGTTTTCGCGACTTGCCCTCTTCAATCGATCCATGTTCCGCTTCGAACTTTTCGCGAATCGGAGTGACCATCGGCATTTCGTCGTTCTCGAAACGCAGCATCTGATCCCAGGCGACTTCGCCGGGATCAATCTTTTCATTGTGAAACACTTTGCCGACCGCACCGGTCCAGTAGCCTGATTCCTTGAACCTCTGTGGCATCGAGACTGTGCCCGGACGAACATCACGAATGTCGGATTTGTTGTCGAGAATACCGGTCGATTGCGGATACAGACCGTGCAGGAACGAAGCTCGTGATGGCCCGCAAACCGGGTATTGGCAATACGCTCGGCGAAAGGTCATGCCGGCAGCAGCCAGTTCATCGAATGCTGGCGTGCTGATGTGTGGATAACCGGAGGTCGAAACGTGCGTGTTCAGGTCATCGCAAACGATGAACAAAACGTTTGGCTTTTTCGCAATTGCGACCGACGGCATCAGCGATGAGCAAAGCAATGCCAGGACCAAAAGGATTCGAGTTGGGAGGTTCATTAGGTTTTTGCGAGGTTTAAGATCTGGAGGATGGTTGATTCAGCGGCGAAGGATTTTTCAATCGCTACTTAGTTCAGTTGTCAGTTGTCAGTTGTCAGTTGTCATTTGTCAGTTGTCAGTTGTCAGTTCTTGCATTTCTCATTTCTCATTTCTCATTTCTCATTTCTCGGTGGGAAATGCCGTCTTCTTCATTGGGGAGTGTACGGCAAGTGCTTTGGCAGCGGCGTGTAGTTGCCTTTGCCCTTTTCCCAGCGAAAGGTTTCGCCTTCCACCACAAGGTCCTTTCGTAAATTGAGCTTGTCCTCCGGTTCGGCAAAGGTCTTCGGCGCGGACTTCCGCAATTCGGCTTTCAAGCCTGCATACTTCTCTTGGGAAGCGAGGTTGTTCCATTCATTAGGATCTTTCCCTAGGTCGTAGAGTTCTTCGCCGTCATCGCCGTAACGGATGTAACGCCAGTCGCGATTGATGATGGCGTACTCACCGGGATGCATGTGCGGCAGGAAGACATTGCGATCCGTCAGCCGCCGATGGATCGCTCAGCGTCGATGCGAGCGACTCGCCTTCGAGTGGCTGATGAGGCTTCGGCAGACCACACATCTCGACCAGCGTCGGGTACATGTCGATCAGACTGACGGTCACATCCGTCTTGGCACCTGCGGCCACACCGGGCCCGGCCCAGATGAACGGCACATTCGATGTGCGTTCCCAGAGCGTGTGTTTGCCCCAGTCGCCCTTTCTCGCCGTGGTGATAACCGTGGTCGCTCCAGAGCACGACGATCGTGTTGTCGGCGTACGGACTGGATTCCAATGCGTTGAGCACGCGGCCCATCATCGCATCGGCGTAACTCATGCAGGCGAGGTAACCGTGGATCGCGTCATCGACGGCACCCAGTTTGACCAGTTTTTCGTGATGCTGGCGTTTCCGGTTCTCCTTCTGCTTGCGAATCTTAGGTGGCAGGTCTTCCAGATCGTCGTCTTTGTACGGCGGCAACTCGATTTTCGCCGGGTCATACAGATCGAAGTACTTCTGCGGACAGTAGTTCGGAAAGTGCGGGGCGTAGATGCCGCACGCCAGGAAGAACGGCTTGTCGTGTGCCGCTTCAGTTGTTCGACGGCCCAGTTGATCCGGATCGTGTCGGCCATCTCTTCTTCTTTCTCATTGGGAATTGCGCCCCATTCAAGAAAAAGTCCGCCTGTAATCTTCTGCCCTCTGGTTGTAAACACTTGCCGGGAATGGATCGGGAAAGGGAGTTTCCTCGCTCCATGATTCCAGCGGCCAACCGCTCTCACGCTGAAACTGGTTGCGGAGAAAAAACTCGGTCCAGCCTCGCTGGTCGATCGCGCCGGCCGGGTGATGGAACAGCTTGCCTGCGCCAAGCGTCGTGTAGCCAGCTTTAGCGAAGCTCATTTGAAGTGCTTCGATCTCTGGGTGTCCGACGAAGTAATTCGGGGTCTGATAGCAACCGGTGGTCGAAGCGTACTGACCAGAAAAGATCGCAGCACGACTGGGCGCACAGAACACGCCCGCCGTGTGCGCATTCGTAAAGTTGACCCCGCGTGCAGCGAGCCGGTCAATGTTCGGCGTGATGGCGTGAGGCGTCGTTTCCAGACATCCGATCCAGTCGTTCATGTCATCGACGGCAAGAAACAGCACGTTGGGTTTCGAGTCGACGGCGTCTACACGCAACGTGCATAACGGGACCAACAGAAATAGAGCGAAGAGGTGTTTCGTCATGACGTGTATGTTCTCCTTGTAACCATGGAACGATTGCCTGGGGACGAACGTGGGATGGTGTATATCGACGAAGGAATCTCGCACGTTCGGCTATTTCTCTGTCAGCAGAAAGGCCTCGCGATGGAGCTTTCGGTACTGCCGCGGAGAGCATTTACAATGCTGCTTAAAAACCGTATTGAAGCGACTCAATGAACCGAATCCAGATTCGTAGGCAATGCTGAGGATCTGCTCATCGGTGCTAATGAGAAGCCGCTGTGCGTGAGCGAGTCGATGGTCGAGTAGATTTTCCATCATCGTCTGACCGAAAACCTTGCGAAACAATGTCATCGCATAACCGTTTGCCAATCCCACCGCGTTGCTGATCTGGTCCACTGTCAGCGGCTGAGTGTAGTGCAACGCAAGATAAGCGGCGATACGTTCCACGGCGGAGACGTCGGCCTGCTTCAGCGTTTTCATCGACTGTGTCTCAATCCGTTTGTCGGGCAATTTCGCTACCGACCAAATCCGCAACAACAGCGACTGCAGTTCTAAAATCGTTGCTTGCAAACGCAGACTCTCTTGACTCTGAATATCACCGATCCATGTAACAAATCGCGATTCCGCTGCTGCCAGAACCGAGTCGATATCGGCCGTCAGCACATGTCCGTTGAGTGTTGCGTGCACCATCCTTTCGGGAAGTTCAAAACGCAGGAACGTGCTCAGTGGAATGGTCGCCACGTAGTAAACGTCCTCACCAATCGGTGTGACAAGTTGATGCGGGATCGCAGCCCAGAAGACCATCAACCGGCCCGGCGGAACGATGATGCGTCGGCCGCCGATCTGGAAGGTGACTGGTTGCGTCAGCACGAAATTCAACTCGATCTCGTTATGTCGGTCGGTGCGATTCATCGGCGTTGGCTGCCAGCGAGTCACCGACAGCCCGTACGGCTCGAAATCACTACGATTGGGGTCGAAACGCTGGAGCATCACCTGAGGATACAGTGAGTTCGCGGCATATTCCAGCGAGACTCACCGGTGATTTCGCTTAGAATGGGCAGTCAGCTTGAAGTCCAATGATCGGTCAGCTGGCAGCTTTCGACGATTCATCGCCATCACGCTCGGTTCGCATTCAAAATCGAACTGAGAACGTATCGCATCATGGTGCCCAAGGAGTTTTGCGCGTGCAATTCTCTTTTTGTCTACGAGTCACGCTGGTTTTATCCCTGGCGTTCGGATCGGTGACTCAGGCTGCCGAACGTGCGGTGTTGCAAGAAACGTTAATCGTTTGGGCAACCGAGTAAGCCACGTTCTGAGCCCCGCCGCGATGGTATCCAAGGAATTTCTCCCATGACAATCCACCACACACGGGCGAGCCAGCCGGATGCGTTTCGCGTCAAGGAATGCTGTTGGCGAGCGACGGTGGTGATCGCGTTGAGCATGCTTTCCAGCGGCGCCATTCCCCATTGCAGTTGTGCTGCCCAGGTGTGGCCGCTGCCCAATTGGACGGCGATCGAACCTTCTGATGCGGGACTCGATCCGGAGCAATTAGCAAAGGCTCGCGACTACGCCCTTACCGGGGGCGGCTCGGGATTCATCACCCGCGGAGGCAAATTGGTGATGTCGTGGGGTGACGTGAAGCAACGTTACGACTTGAAGTCGACGACGAAATCGTTCGGCGCGACGGCACTTGGCGTGGCGATACTCGATGGAAAGATCCGACTGGCCGACACGGCAACGGAGCATCATCCGGCCTTCGGTGTGCCCCCCGAAAGCAACGCGAAGACTGGCTGGCTGGATAAGATCACGATCCTGCACCTGGCGACGCAAACCGCCGGCTTCGAGAAACCGGGCGGATACGAGAAACTGATTTTCGAGCCGGGCACGATGTGGGCTTACAGCGACGGCGGCCCGAACTGGTTGGCTGAATGTGTAACGCTTGCTTACCAACAAGACGTCGACAAGTTGATGTTCGACCGCGTGTTCACGCCGATGGGGATCGAGCGCCGTGATCTCGTCTGGCGAAACAACAGCTATCGCGACAAACAGATCGACGGCATCGCGCGGCGGGAGTTCGGCTCGGGCATCAGCGCCAATGTCGATGCGATGGCGCGGGTCGGGCTGCTGTACTTACGCGACGGCATCTGGAACGGGAACAGGATTCTTCCCGAAGGATTCGTCCAGCAAGCAGGAACGACGTTGCCGGTCGTCGTCGGCTTGCCGGAAGTCGACGAGAAGAACTACGGCAACGCATCGGCTCACTACGGACTGTTGTGGTGGAACAACGCGGACGGAACTTTGCAAGGCGTGCCGCGCGATGCGTTTTGGTCGTGGGGCTTGTACGACAGCTTGATCGTGGTGATCCCAAGTCTCGATCTGGTAGTCGCGCGAGCAGGCAAGTCGTGGAAACGGGGCGGCGGTGATCACTACGAAGTCTTGCAGCCCTTTTTGGGACCGATTGCCGCAGCGGTGAAGGATGACTTGCTGGAACGCCAAGCCAGTTCGGGCGACTCGCAAACTTGGACCTCATCTCAAACGACAAAGCCTCCCTACCCGGCAAGCCCTGTCATTGCCGGCGTGGCGTGGGCGCCGACATCGACCATCGTCCGCAAAGCTCGCGGCAGTGACAACTGGCCGATGACCTGGGGAGACGATGACAACCTTTACACCGCCTACGGCGACGGCAAAGGATTCGAGCCGCTGATCGATGTCAAGTTAAGCATGGGGTTGTGTCGCGTTCGTGGTGCGGCCGACAACTTCACCGCGGTGAATCTCCGATCGCCGTCGCTGGAAACATTCGGTGGCGGGGCGAACGGAAAGAAAGCTAGCGGCCTGTTGATGGTCGATGCGACACTCTATCTCTGGGCGCGAAATGCGGACAACTCGCAACTGGCCTGGTCCACTGATCATGGCAACTCCTGGACCTGGAGCGATTGGAAGTTCAACAAGAGTTTCGGTTGCCCGACATTTTTGAATTACGGTCGCAACTACGCCGGCGCACGAGACAAGTTCGTTTACATCTACTCACATGACAGCGACAGCGCCTATGAACCCGCCGACCGCATGGTTCTGGTCCGCGTTACCCAGGATCGTATTCGCCAGCGTCAGGCCTATCAGTTTTTTGCGGGATTGAACGAAAGCGGGCAGCCAACATGGACGCGCGGAAATCGACGATCGCGCGGCCGTCTTCACTCACCCTGGTCGATGTTACCGATCGGGAATCAGCTTACAACGCTCCCTTGAAACGATACCTTTGGTGTCAGACCATTCCCGGCAAAGACACTCGGTTTGCGGGCGGTTTTGCGATTTACGATGCAACACAGCCTTGGGGACCGTGGACGACGGTATTCTTTACTGAGTCATGGGACGTGGGGCCCGGCGAAACCTCCAGCATTCCGACGAAGTGGATCAGCGCGGATGGCCGCACCATTCATTTTGTCTTTTCCGGCGACGATCATTTTTCCGTCCGTCGCGCTCAACTACAACTTGTGATGGACAAAACGAATGACAACTAGCTGGACAGGGCCTTTCTGGATGAAAGTCGACACAACGCTGCGACACGATTTTGACCCATCGCGAACGCAAGCAAGACTTGCGACCGTGACCGGGGAGCGGGGAGCCAGCGTGATGAAACGTCAGACGCACGGTATCCTCACAATTCTCTTGACGGTCACTTGCTTGCTTCTCGCCGAACCCAACGTCCAGGCGGCGGATCGCGTCGAGCGAGGCTTGTTGGCTCGGTACGACTTTCGCGAAAGCGACGGGCAAACGGTTCACGATCGCAGCGGCGTTGGCAAACCGCTGGACCTGGTGATCGACAAATCGAGTCGTGTGCGGTGGTCCAAGGGGACGTTGGTGGTCGAGGCTTCGTCGTCGATCGCATCGGCGCATCCAGCGACGAAGATCATCGATGCCGTTAAGAAGTCGAATGCGATCAGCATCGAAGCCTGGCTCAAACCAGCCAACACATCACAAGGTGGACCGGCGCGGATCGTTTCGATCTCTGCGGACACCAGCAATCGCAATGTCACGCTTGGCCAAGAGAAGAACTTCTATGACGTTCGGCTGCGGGCTACCGGAAGCGACAACAATGGACTCCCTTCGACCAGCAGTCCCAAGAGATCCTTGCAAACGAAGTTGACGCATGTCGTGTTCACGCGCGATGCCAAGGGCAAAGCGATCGTCTATGTCGATGGGAAGCAGGTCGCCAGCAAGTCGGTGAAAGGCAACTTCGGCAATTGGGACAATCGACATCGTTTGTTTCTGGCCAACGAGGCGACGAAAGACCGCGCCTGGCTTGGCGAATTGCAACTGGTTGCGATCTACGACCGTGCACTCTCGGACAAGGACGTCAAGCAGAATTTTGCCGCCGGGAGCCAAGCCGAACGTGCGCTGCCAACGACTGAAAAAGTCGTGCAGAGCCAAGGTCTCGTTTTCGACCGGCATGTCGCTCCGCTGTTTGCCAAACATTGTCTCGAATGCCACGACGCGGCGATCAAGAAGGGCGAACTCGATTTGTCCCACAAGACGTCCGCATTGGCCGGAGGCGAGAGTGGGAAAGTGATCGTGCCGGGCAAATCGGCGGAGAGCCTGTTGTGGGAATCGGTTTCATCGAACGAGATGCCGAAGGATCGCCCACCGTTGTCTGCCGAAGAAAAGGCCTCGCTGCGAAAGTGGCTTGATGAAGGGGCGGCGTGGCCCGTGGAAGCGATCGATCCGGCGATCTATTTGAACGAAGGGCATGCGGGCGAAGTTTGGCTGCAGCGGCTGACGGTTCCCGAGTACATCGCGACGGTGCGCAGCGCGGTCGGTGTCGATATCGAAAAAGAAGCTCGCAAGATGCTGCCACCCGACTTGCGCGCCGACGGCTTCAGCAACACGGCCTACAACCTGAACATCGACTTGAAGCATGTCGAGGCCTACAACAAGCTGGCTGAGATCATCGTCAGCCGGATGGATATGCTGAAGTTCGCACGTCGGTTCTCCAAGAGTCAGAAAGCTTTCGACCGACGACACGATGCGCGATCACGTCGCTGCGATGGGAAAATGGTTGCTGCGCGGACCGCTGGATGCCCAGGAAATCAACAAGTACAGCGGCATTGCGACGACGGTGGCCAGTGCGGGCGGCGATTTCAAGGAAGCGATCAGCTACATCGTCGAAGCCATGCTGCAGTCGCCTCGGTTTGTGTACCGCATCGAGCACCAGCAGGGTGACGGGAGTTCGCGGTCGTTGGACGATTACGAGTTGGCGTCGCGGTTGAGTTACATCCTGTGGGGAGCACCGCCGGATGAGGAATTGCTGCGGGCAGCGGAGAAGGGCGAATTGGCCGATCGGAAAAAGGTCGAAGCCCAAGTCCAACGAATGCTGAAAGATGCTCGCACAATTGAGCGATCGGAGCAGTTTGTTTCCGAATGGTTGAATCTGGGACGACTGTCCAACCTGCGCCCCAATGCAAAGAAGTTCCCGAACTGGGACGCCAAGTTGGCGGCGGACATGCAACAGGAAACGCTTGCCTACTTCAAGGAGGTCGTTTGGACGCAAAATCGTCCGTTGACCGATCTGCTGAATACCCAAGTCACCTTTGCAACACCGGCGCTGGCACGGCACTACGGCCTGAAAGCCAAACGGCAAAGAAATACCGATCGATACGATCTGACGAAGGTTCCCGGTCGCGGCGGCTTGTTGACGCAAGGGAGCGTGTTGACGATCGGCGGCGATGAAGCGTCGATGGTTTCACGCGGATTGTTTGTGCTGCAACGATTTGTTGCGAGGCACGATCAATGCGCCGCCGCCGTGCGTCAATACGATGCCGCCGCCAACGAAAACCGGCCTGACACAGCGCGGGATCGCCGAAGGTCGGATCGCCGACAACAAGTGCGGCGTTTGCCATACACGATTCGAGCCGCTGGCGTTCGGGTTGGAAAAGTTCGACGGCGTCGGTGCCTATCACGAAAAAGACGAACACGGCAATCAGCTTCGCGACGACGGCGAGGTGTTGTTTCCCGGCACCGCGAAACCGATCGCCTACAAGTCGTCGGCTGAATTGATGGATCTGTTAGCAGCCAGCGATCGTGTGCAGCAAAGTCTGACCTGGAAGTTGACGCAGTTCGCGCTGGGGCGACCGCTGGTTGCCGAAGATGCACGCGCAGTCGCCGAGATTCACAAAGTCGCACAAAAGACTGGCGGCACGTATCCCAGTTTGATCACGGCGATCGTGATGAGCGATCTGGTGCAGCGAGCGCGAACGGAGGCGATTGAATCGTCGGGACGATAGAACTTAAACACTCATTGAAACCAACCAACAAGCACTTTCGGAGTTGAGATGATGAACAGCAGACGAATCGATCGCCGCACGATGCTCACGGGCGCGGGGGCGGTCACGATCGGCTTGCCGCTGCTCGAGGAAATGCTGGTGCCGACAGCGATCGGTGCCGCGCACGCAACCGTTCCCGTCCGAGCCTTCAATGTGTTCTTCGGATTCGGCATTCCCGCGCCGCTGCAGAAGGAAGGATTCGACGGTGTGCTTGAACCGCTCAAGCCGCTCAGCAAGAAGCTGCTGATCATGCGTGGCGTCGATCAGGTCCGCGCCGACGAGAATGGCATCAACGCGCACTACGACGGTGCGACGGCGGCGTTTACCGCCGAGCCGCCGATGGCGAAGCGAAGGCGGGTGGTGCTTCGATCGATCAGGTGATTCGCCGTGACCACTATCCCACAGGGCATGCCGCCGGAATGGTACCCACGCTGGTCGCCGGCACATTCTTTCGTCGCAGCCGGATCGGCCGCTACGTTCACAGCTACAACCCGGACGGAACGGTTGCCGCCACGATGCAGGAAAAGCCGCGTGATCTGTTCGAACGTGTCTTCGGGACCATCGACGTCGCCAGTGACAACCCGGACGAACGCCGCGCAACGACTGAAACGCAGCGTGCTCGATACGGTCGTCGATCAGTACAAGTTCTACACCGGTGCGAATTCGCCGCTGAGCACGACGTCCAAGGCACGCGTCGCCGAACATCTGGACCGCATTCGTGAATTCGAGCAGCGCGCCTACGCGATGAAGGGCAAAGTCGCCGGTGCACCCGAATCTGCCTCCGCGCATCGAAGCTGCTGCATGGCGGGTCGGCCGATCCCGGTGGCGAAGGAATCGATATCACGCTGGACGAACTCTCGTCCGAATGGCGGCTGATGGCCGATCTCTACGCGCTGGCGATTCAAACCGATCGCACCCGCTTCGGCGCACTCACGTTCCTGGCCGCGGGCGAACGTATTCGTCTGAAAGGTAACTACGAATACGACGGTCGGAAGATCTTCGAGTTCGACGACGAAGCCCAACACAAAAAGTCCGGCTCGGGCGGCTGCAGCCACGAGTGGTGGCATCAGTTCAATGAAAAGAAGAAGAACGAAGCGCTGCGCGCCCACGCGCACATGAAGATGCGCGAAGTCGCCTACTTCCTCAGCCGACTCGACGGCAAGGACTCGGTCGATGCCAACGGCAAGACGATCCTGGACAACTCGATGATCACGATTTCCACCGAGTCGGGCGACGGTCGCCACAACGACGTGAAACGCGAGTTGTCCGGCGTGTTTCATGCGATCAGCGGTGCGGGCGGACGTTTCAAGACCGGCAAAATCATGGACGTCAAAGCCGAAGGGTTCGACGTCTACAACACGATGCTCGCTGCGATGGGAGTCGCTAAGCAACTGGGACCGAAAAAACGCAAGGCCATCAAGCGTCGACGCAATTCGTGTCTAGCGCAGGGACTGATTGAACTGGAACTACAACGACATGAAACCAAGCCAACTCTTTCGCCATGTGCCAGTCTCGGTCTGGTTTGCAGCAGCGATGTGTTTCTGCCTGTCGGCGGGCGCTGTCGCGGCCGAACCCAAGCCACGCCTCGTCGTGATGACCGACATCGGCGGCGACCCGGATGACGAACAGTCCATCGTCCGCTTCTTGCTCTACGCCTGCGATTTCGAGGTCGAAGGACTTTGCACCGGCTTTGGCCACGGGCACTATGAAGTCACCCATCCGGAATTGCTGCACAAGGCGGTGGACGCTTACGGCCAGGTGCTGCCGAATCTGCTGAAGCACCGCGCGGATTTTCCGTCGCATGACCAGTTGCAGAAACTGATCAAGGACGGCTCCAACGGCGACCCGCACACGGTCGGGCCGGGCCGGGATTCGGAGGCGTCGGATTGGATCATCCGCGTGCTGGACCGCGATGATCCGCGGCCGGTATGGTTTGCGATTTGGGGCGGACCGCGTGAACTGGCACAAGCCATTTGGAAAGTACAGACCACGCGCACCGCCGAGCAACTGGCGGCCTTCAAACGCAAGATTCGCGTTCATTCGATTGCCGACCAGGATCGCACGGCCAAATGGATCAAGGAGAATCATCCGGACGTCTTTTGGATTTTCTCCGACGGCCAGTTTCGTGGCATCTGGAAGGAAGGGGACCAGGCCATCGTCTCGCCCGAGTGGCTCGAACAAAATGTCCGCGCCAACCACGGCCCGCTGGGTCCGATCTATCCGGCGAAGGCGGCTGGCAAAGTGGGCGTGAAGGAGGGCGATACGCCGTCGTTCTTCTACGTGCTGCCCGACGGATTGAGCGACCCGGAGCAACCGCAGTGGGGCAACTGGGGCGGGCGGTTTGAACGCAGCGGACGCGGCGAGGAGTTCGTCAGCGCCAGCGACGTTCGTGACGGCGTGCCGGACGTGCTCTATCCGGTCCATCGTTGGCGGCAGGCGTATCAGGATTCTTTTGCGGCGCGCATGGACTGGTGCGTGTCGTCGCTTCGCGGATGCGAATCACGAACCGGTCGCCGTGCTCAACGGCGACTCGACGCGGCGCGTGCTGCAAATCGAGACGGACCCCAAGGCCGAACTGAAACTTTCCGCCGCCGGTTCCTCGGACCCGGACGGACAGCGCGGTGAAGTATCGCTGGTGGAGTTACGTCGAAGCCGGCACCTACTGGGCGGCACCGCCGATTCGTGGCGCGGAGACAACCCGATGCCGTCATCACGATTCCCGCGAACGCCTCGGGCCGGACGATGCATATCATGTTGGAAGTGACCGACGCAGGCCAACCGCCACTGGTGTCGTATCGCCGGGCGGTGTTGAAGGTGCGCGGCGAACCGGTCGAGCCGCCGCCGGGCGTTCGACTGGTCGCGGATGAAGTCATGCCGCCGCCCGCCGAATTCGTGGCTGCTCCGGCAGGGCCGTGGGTTTTCGAGCGTGCCGTCAACGTCAACGGTCAACCGGTAGAGATTGATGGCCAGCGGTGGGAAGGCGACGGACGCGGCCAACTTCGACTGTAATGGCAAGGCCGATCTTGGCCTCCGGCGTCAAGCCGCAGCCTGCCGCCGATGCCGCGCGGACAGCGATGCTCACCTCCTTCCGTTTCAGCCGGGATCTGGAGGCATCGTTCAGCCGCCTTCCCGGTCGGCACCTACGCGGTGTTCGCCCACGTCTTTGAGGACAACCAATCGGAGAAGCTCAACTTCTTCCTCGAGCGCCGGCCTGTCGTGCGCAACTATCGAGAGCGGCGACGCGGGCCACTGGCAGCGTCTCGGCCCATGGGTGGCGCACGTCACCGACGGCACGCTCGTTCTTACCAGCGAAGGCGGTGCGGCCAATCTATCCGGCATCGAGTTGTGGAAGTTCAAGGAAATCCCCGGACCTGAATAGGCTTGCCCGGAATCACAACTCCGACTCTCCCAACTCCGCAACCTGGATCGAGAGATGACGATACAACTCAAACGGCAACTCAATCGATTTGTCAGGACCTTCGTACTCAGCTTGCTCGCGGCGAACTGTTCGGCCAGTGATCGTTTCGTGCTGTGGGACGAATCGCAGCCGATGCTCAAGGCGGCGGAGGTACCCACGATCAAGTCGGTGCGGTTTTCACGTATCAAACAGCGTGAACCGGAAGTGGACGGATTCAACTGGTTGCATGGCGTCGCGATCGTGCGGCACAAAGGGACGCTGTTCACAAGTTGGGGGCATAACCAAGGCAAGGAAAACACACTCACGGAAATCGCTCAAGGTCGACGCAGCCGCGACGATGGCCGCACTTGGGAGCCGGTCGAATTGATCTCCTCGGGCAGCGAGAAACACGGCGTCAGTCACGGTTCGCTTTTGTCGCACGACGGGACGCTGTGGGCTTTCTGCGGACGATTTACCGGCTTTCGTCAGAACACCGCGATGGAAGCGTTTGTGCTCGCCGAAAAAGCGAATCGTTGGCAATCTCGTGGTATTGTCGCCGGCGAAGGATTCTGGCCGATGGCCGAACCGGTAAAGATGGACGACGGCAATTGGATCACCGCCGGCCTGCGTGTCGGTGACGGGCATCCGGCCGCCGTAGCCATCAGTCGCGGCGACGATTTCACCAACTGGAGCGTGGTACCGATTCCGCAGCCAGCGGGCATTCGCATGTGGGGCGAATCGGCAATCCTTGTCGACGGTTCCGAGGTGTTGAACATCGCGAGATACGGCGGCAAGGCCGTGGCGCTCGCCTCGATCAGCCGAGACTTTGGACGCACGTGGAGCGTGACGCGCGAAAGCAACCTGCCGATGGCTACGTCGAAACCGTATGCCGGCGTGTTGAGCACCGGGCAACGTTATTTGATCGGCAACACGACGGCGACCTGCGGCCACTCACGCGATCCGTTGACCATCGCGGTCAGTCGCCCGGGCGAGAAATTGTTCAGCAAAGTCTGGGTGATCCGTCGCGGCCAACAGGCGGGCTGCGACGATCCGACCGGCACGAAACTCTGTTATCCCTACGCCGCCGAGTATGACGGCAAATTGTATGTGGTCTATTCCGTCGGCCACTTACCGGCCAATCAAAACAGTGCGGAATTGGCCGTATTTTCGCTGAGTGAATTGAAATGGGACTAAACGCAAAAATGCTCGGGGTCACGCTGGCCTCGCTACTCGTTTGCCCATGGGCGACAGCGCATGCGGCAACCAAGGTGTCGATCTCTGCAGACCGTTGGCTGATCAACGGACAGCCCACGAATCCCGGCACCGCCAGCGAAGGCAAGGGCGAAGGCATTCCCGCGCGATGCCCGGTTCAAGCCGGGTAGCGGCGGCCAATTGATCGCTTTTGTTCGGAGCCTCGATCTGGTCCTTGCCCGCCAGAGTGGCGGTAGCGGACAATGGGCCTACGAAGAATTCGTACGAACGCGCCTGCGACGCGGTATTGCCGCCCGTGAAATGAACCGGGGACCCCTCTCAAAAGAACGCATTGCGACAGGAAACTACACCATGCTTACGAGTCGATTCTTGCTGTTGTTGATATGGGTGGCGACCGCGACGCCCGCACTGGCGGCTGACAATGACGCGTCCAACCAAAAGCCAAACGTGCTGTTCATCGCGATCGACGACTTGAACCATTGGGTCGGCCACCTGGGCCGGAACCCGCAGACGCGGACGCCCCAGATCGATCGGTTGGCCGGGATGGGCGTCACGTTCACTCGCGCCAACTGCGCCGCGCCGGCTTGCAACCCGTCCCGTGCGGCCTTGATGTCGGGCATGCGTCCCGGCACAACGGGGGTGTACGACAACGGGCAGGATTGGAAACCGGTGATCGGCAAGGACAAGACGCTGACGACACAGTTTCTCAGGGCGGGCTACAACGTGTTCGGAGCCGGCAAGATCTATCACAGCAGCGTGCATCGCGATGGCGAGTGGACCGAGTACTTCGACAAGTCGGGCGGCAGCAAGTTGACGCTGCATCCGTCGGCCAAGGACGACGGAGTCGGCGGCATCAAATTCGGTCCGCTGGCCAACGGCGACGAGGACATGCCCGACTATCAAGTCGTCAGCTACGGCTTGGAAAAACTGCAAGCCAAACATGACAAGCCGTTCTTCCTGGCAATCGGGATCGTCAAACCGCACATGCCGTTCAGCGTGCCGAAAAAATACTTCGACATGTTTCCACTCGATCAGATCGAACTGCCGCCGTATCGCGAAGACGATTTGAACGACGTGCCCGCCGCGGGCATCAAGATGGCCAAGCCAAGCGGCGACCACGCACTGATGCTCAAGTCCGGGCGCTGGAAGGAAGCCGTGCAGGCTTACCTGGCGACGATCGCGTTCTGCGACGCGCAAGTCGGGCGGTTGATCGACGGGCTGAACAAATCGGCCTATCGCGACAACACTGTCGTCGTCCTGTGGGGCGACCACGGCTGGCACTTGGGCGAGAAGCATCACTGGCGGAAGTTCGCGTTGTGGGAAGAAGCCGCACGCATGCCGCTGATCTGGATCGCGCCCGGCGTCACGAATCCGGGCGGTGTATGCGAGCGCCCGGTGGACCTGATGACTGTTTACCCAACGCTGTGCGATCTGGCAGGTATCCCTACGCCCTCGCACGTCGAAGGGCCTGGCATTCGACCGCTGCTGGCCGACCCGAACGCCCCCTGGGACCGGCCCGCGCTGACCACGTTTCATCGCAACAATCACAGCTTCCGCAGCGAGACGTGGCGCTATATCCATTACGCCGACGGCGGCGAAGAGCTGTACAACCACGACACCGACCCGAACGAGTGGACCAACGTCGCCAGCGACGACAAGTTCGCGGCGGTCAAAGCATCGCTGGCGAAGTGGACACCGGATACCAATGTCGCCGAGTTGCCTCGCACGCAGGGATCGAAGTCCGGTACAGCAAAGCGGAAACGGGCGGCAGGCAAGCAAAGCGAATGATGCGACCTCAATTCACCGCAGCAGAAATCGACCGGCAACGGTGTTCCACGAATCGTTGGAATTCTTTCCTGTGAACACCAACGTAAACCCGCGGCCATCGTTGCTCAGCCACTTCGTGGGAAAGTTCCAGTAGAAGGCGGAGACTTCGACATGACCGTTGCCCCAGTTGTCTTCATAGGCAACTGTTGTCCACGGTCCCCACGGCTGCGGCGCGTCGAACAGCCCGAACTTGCCGGCGTGCGTTGCCGAATGTTCGGTGGCTAGCAAGTAGCGATTCAAGCCCGCGTTGAAGCTGACGCTGACGTTCCAGCCAACGCCATTGTCGTCGCGAAAGACGCCTTGTTTGGCGGAGATCGTTGTCGTCCAAGTCGGATCATTGTTCTTGTCCAGACCAGCGAAGAACTCGAAGCACTCGCGCTGCATCATCTGTTGCTTCGGCACGCGGGCCAGATGAAGGCGGCCGGGCCTGTGGACCTGGAAGCCGTATTGACTGTCCGCTGGAGTCGTCGGTCCCCAGTGCGGTTCAATGAAATAGCTGTAAACAAACTCCAATCGCTCGCGGATCGTTTCCGCGCACGCTGCTCGCGGCGTCAGGCCTGCCAGCAACATCAAGACAGACGGCAAAACGAGCCGTAAAACGGGTTGCCTGACCTGCCTGGGTCGCGGGCGTGAAAACCATGACGACTGAACAAGTGAAGGAGGATGTCTGGTTTGCATTGGCAATCACTTCCCGCGGGAAACTCGTGGCGAGCGACTGGTAGATTGTACGACCTGTTGGCATGAATGATAATCTGAAAGACTTTTTGTCTGTTTTCTAGAAAGACGTGTTTTGCATCTCTCCAAGGCCAAGGTTTGATCAGGACACTCCCTCCCCCTCGAGCAACGAAAGACCACTCTGACATGATCCGACGTGAAATCACTTTCCTGGTGACAGCGCTCGCGTTTGCCGTTGGAGTCAATGCCGCCGACGTATCGCAATGGACTCCGCATGACTTCAGTTTCCAGGCGACATCGAAACCCGCGAACCCGTTCATGGTTCCGTTTTCTGCGACCGTGACGGGACCCGATGGGCGTGAATTCACCTTGCCAGGTTTTTATGATGGAGACAGCACATGGAAAATTCGTGTCGCGCCGACGGTCGCAGGCAAATGGTCGCTCGTTACGAAATCCGAACTGAAAGAACTTGACGGCCAGCGAGCGGAATTCACTTGCGTGAAGAACGCCAACCCGAATGTGCATGGCGTGTTGCGAGTCGACAAACAACATCCGCACCATTTTATCTTCGACGACGGCACGCGATTCTTCATGCAGGGCTACGAATACGATTGGCTGTGGGCTCTCGACATGGACAAACCGAATGTCCCGACGATCGAGAAGTCTCTGGATATTCTCTCAAAGCACGGCTTTAACTATGTGATCTTGAATTCATATGCCCACGATACAAACTGGCGCAAAGGCAAAACGGGGGCGGATGATTATGGACCGCCGCTGCTGTATGCGTGGGAAGGGACCAACGACAAGCCGGACCACAGCCGCATGAACGTTGCGTATTGGCAGCACTACGACCGCGTGATGACGGCGCTGGCCGAGCGAGGAATGCAGGCCCACATGCTGATGAAGGTTTACAACAAGGCCGTGAACTGGCCGAAACGCGGCAGCGATGAAGAGAAACTGTTCCTCCGCTGGCTGGTGGCGCGATATGCAGCGTACCCGAACATCATTTGGGATTTTTCCAAGGAAGCTCACAACGAAAAGGACGTTACTTACAAACAGGGCTGGCTGAAATGGTTGCGTGAGAATGATCCGTATCATCACCTCACGACGGTGCATGACGATGACAAAACGAATGATTCGGGTGCCTACGATGAACTCACCGACTTTCGCGCCGATCAAGGACACAACAAGTATCACGAAGTAATTCTCCGCCAACGCGCCCGTCGCGCTTGGCCGATCGCCAACGTTGAATCGGACTACGAACATGGTCCTCAAGGCATGGAGGACAAGACCTACCGCGGCGTGCATACGCCGGAGGAGACGATTCGTTGTGCTTGGGAGATCCAGATGGCAGGCGGCTACAACGCCTATTACTACACCTACACCGCATGGGATGTGGTGCGTCCTTTCGACGTGCCGCCCGGCTATGCGTTCTACAAGCACTTCGGGGATTTCTGGCGTGGGACTCAGTACTGGAGATTGCAGCCCTCAGACAAACTGGTAAGTACCGGCTGGTGCATCGCCGATCCCGGTCGCGAGTACGTCGTGTTTCAGAATGAAGCCAAGCCGTTCACGCTGGAGATCACCGGTGCGAAGGTGGCCTTGAATGCCGAATGGTTCAATCCTCACACCGGAAAACGCACGTCCGGCGGCGAAGTCAACAACGGCAAAGGGAGCTTCAAGCCTCCGGCGGGTTGGGGCAAGGTGCCTCTCGTACTTCACGTTGCCGCAGCGAACGAGGACTGATCAAGGCAACGATCGCCAAGCTGTTGCCTTACGATGGCTTTACGCCCAGGACGATCTCGACCGGCACCCACGTGCGTTCGGTCTTCTTGCCGTCCATTGTGAAACCAGCCGCCTCGATTGCTCGGCTGACAAGCTGCCCATCGTCCTACCGTCTCGATCAGAACCACCTGCGGCGCGACTGGCGTCAGTAGTGGTCGCGACCATCATGTATCATCCATGCAAGGAAGACGCCGATCAATGATGAATTCTCAGCGAATCAATTGCTTCGTGGATGACACCAGCACTTTTCTTCAGCGCTGATGTCTCCGCCTCCGTTAGGCTCAACGGAATCGTGGCCAGCACACCATCGCCGCCCAGGAGGTGCGGCATTGAAATGGTCACATTTGAGATTCCCGCGACGTCCTTGATGCGCGAGCAGGTTGTCAGAATCGAGCGCTGGTCGTGAAGTATCACATCAACAATGCGGGCCAACGCGCTGCCGATTCCATAGTACGTCGCCCCTTTACCTGCGATGATGTGATAGGCGGCGCGGCGGACCTGATCGTCGATCTCGGATCGTTTAGCCTCATCGAGTGTCACTCCGCGCATTTTGCCAAATTCCTCGACAGTGGACCCCGCGATGGTGACATGAGACCAGGTCAGCACTTCGGAATCACCATGTTCCCCGATCACATAGCCGTGCACGTGCTGTGAATCGACATCAAAATGGCGTCCCACCAGCGTCCGGAACCGCACCGTGTCCAACATCGTCCCCGAACCGATCACGCGATGAAGCGGTACTCCGCACGCCAACGCGAATTCAGCGGCAAGATGCGTTGTGATATCGACAGGATTCGTAGCGATCAACAACACCGCATCGCCGGCCTGCTCGATGATCTTCGGAATCACGTCCCGAAACACGTCGGCGTTTCGCTGCAGCAACTGCAGTCGCGTCTCGCCGGGTCGCTGGTTGGCTCCGGCAGCGACGATCACGACGCGACTTCCCGCAAGCTCCGCATAATCGCCACAGCGGATGTTCAAAGGATGTGCGAAGGGGACGGCGTGAAAAATGTCGTCCGCTTCCGCCGCAGCTCGCTGGTGGTTCAAGTCCACCATCACGATCTCGCGTCCGATGCCCTGCATCACCATCGCATAGGCCGCCGTGGAACCTACGAATCCGCTGCCAACAATGCCGACTTTCATGACGTTTCTTTCGGTTGCTTCGCATCGTCCGCGGCTGGCGGACAGGACCATTCAATCATCTTGGCAAGCCCTCCGCCGAGATATCAGTAGTCTTGGCTCCCGGGAAGTCTGCTGCCCGGCAGGGTGCAGCAACTCGTTCCAGAACAACCACTTAAGAGCCGCACGACCCTCCGGCGGGAGGGGATGGCAACTCTCTCGACCACCGCTGACCGCTCTCGGCAGCCGGTGGGCTCGTTTCCATCCACGGATACGGGAGGTTGGTGCGACTAAAATGCTTCCCAGCGTTGTCGTTAGCCGCTGGACGCGGCACCGGCAACCTCGCTACGCTAGTAGCAAAGCAACTTTACGGAGTTTGGGAGCCAAAGAAGATGATCCGACACCTCTGCCTGCTTGGGCTTTTGTTCCTGCCTGCTTCGATTGCGTCGGCACATCCCGGCCATGGAAGCGATGGGGGGTCGCACGCGGCGCTTCATTATCTCTCCGACCCGCTGCACCTTGGGCTACTCGCCAGCGTGCTGCTGTTGTCGCTGATCGTTGCGTACGCGTGGCGAAGTCGGTCGCTGCAGTCTCGTCCCGAGTGATGCGAGTTCTTCAGCAGGCGATCGGAAGTCCTAACGTTTCATATCCGTCGTCGCTGGCAGCGTGCCCAGATTGAAGCTTTGGATCTTCGAGCCGATGATTTCGAAGGTCTTCGGTTTGATCGTGAGTTCTTTCGCGGTCAGACGGGGACCGGGTTGTCCGGTCGCTTTGGTTTGTTGAATGATCGCACCTCGATTGGGGGCACCTTCGATCGTGAAGAGGTCTTTGCCGGAGGCGTAGGCGGCTCGCGCAGCGGTTGCTTCCAAGAGTCCGTTTTCCGATCGCGTGCGGAAGACAACGCCGCTAACCGCTTCCATCTCCCAAGGTGTGGGGAGCCCCGGGATGGCGCGTGCACCATCGGCATAGCCTGGCGCGATCGCGAGGCTCAATCGATCGCAATCCAACGTCGATTCTCCGGTCGATAGTTCGTCCATGGTTTTTGCATCAAAAACGGTTTTCCAAGTTTCGATCGGCTGGATACCGACGCGAATGCCTTTCAGGAACGAAAGTGTCTTGTTTGTCAGGTCACCTTCCAGCGCTTCGTGGTAGGTCAAATGGACGCCGGTCAATTGCGGTTGCGAATCTTCGTCGCTTGCATCCGACCTGGAAAGCAAGCCCTGCTTGGGTGCGTACATCCAAGCACGGTACCAACCCGGACCCGCACCGATCAGTTTTCCACCACCACTTGGCAACAGCGTCAACCGCGGCGAGTGCAGAACGTGGCGGCCTTCCAAAACACCATCGGCGGCGCGGCGTTCCGCGTTCACAATCACCGGATGTTCGACGGATTGCAACAGGGTGATTTGCTGGATCGCGGCTCGCTTGATCGATTGAACCTGGCTGACTTCGACTTCTTCCAGCAAGACGATTTGCAGTTGCTCGCCCATCATGTGAATGCCCCACGGCTCACCGTTGTCCAGCAGGGCTGCTCGGATGTCGACACCATCGGTCAGTTCCACGGTCTTACCGTTAAACCTCATCTCGCCGTTCCACTTGCAGTGTGGCGGCTTGGTCCAGACGATCCGCTGCGGATCTGCTGCCATCAGCGCGGTCGGTAATACCGCCGTGGGCATTTGGAATTCGCCGGCACCTTGGATTTGCACGAGGTTTTCCGTCGGCCAGACCAGAATCATCGGTCCCACAAAAAACCCGTCGCCGATCTCGAATCGCGCCGGAGCCTCGGCACCGCTGCCCAGTTTCAGAACGTCGCGACCGGCATCGGTATTCAATTGCAGTTCTTCGCCTCTCAGCTTCGCAGGCAGCATCTGACCGCCGGCCAAGACCATGTGATCCAGTTCCACGGCGCCAATCACGCTCAAGTCTTTGGCTTGGAGGCCGGAATCATTCATTCGCAACTGCGCGGAAACCAGATTGCCTCGAATCACCGGTCGCGGCCGAGCGACAGGATCGACGGTGCCGTCGGTTTGCCCGGGCTGCACTGTCCATTGGCGAATCGCACTGCCTGCATGATTGTCCGCCTGGTCAATTGACTCTGGGGCCGGATCGGGGTCGTCATCAAAGTACAGCAACAAGGTCTCCGTCTCTGCGGCGATTGCAGCCGTATCGATGCGGACATCACCTTTAGCTTGGATGCGGTCGGGCATGAAGCTGATGGCATTCGATTTCTTCTTCGGACTCGGTTTCTTGACCGGCTTCAAAACGCCAGCGATCTCGTTTGCTGTGAACATTCCGCCGTCGGCAAACTTGGCTTCGACCGAACCATCCAAAAACACTTCCAGATCGCTATTGAGCGCACCGATCTCTGCCTCGTCGCTCGGTTGCAAAGTGAAGCCTTTGAGCCACCGCACCTCTTTCAACGCCATTTCGTTGTCAGCCAGCGTGACGATTCCAGTTCCGAAAGCATCGATCGCACCCAGCGACTTGGGCCGTTGCGGATCGAATTGATAAGCAAGCTGCGTCAGCCGCGCCGAAACGGGGCCACGGCGGATCTCCACACCTCGGCGTCCGTCCGCCTTGATCAATCCAGCCAAAGCGTCGATGTCGATTCGTTCCGCTTTCAGGTCGAACTCGAAACTGGGCATCTTCAATACCGCGGGTGATCCCGTCGCCGTCAGCCGGCTGATCCACTCGAGCGGAGTCGTGCGCGGAAGACTCGTGTCCGAAGGATTACGCAGATTCAGATCGATCGCTTCGCAGTCGAATCGATCCTCAATGCCACCGGGCACGTGATGAATGAAAGAGATAGAATTGCGAAGCGATAGTTGATCGATGGCAAAGTCATAATCGACGCGTCCGCCACAGCGAACCTTGATCATCGCCGGCACGGGCGTGGCGGAGCGTGCGTTAGCCAGGCGAAGAGGTTTCGCCGGATCGGAAGATTTCGTTTTCCAAAGCGCTCCGTTTTCCAGCGGCAGCACCAATTCGTCCAGGTAAGTGAGCTGCATACGATCCAGGATGTCAGCGACACCGGATCCCTGCGGAGGACTGGTGGCTGAAACAGCCAACAGCAAGGTTAAATCACGGCCGACCATCGAAGCCTGGCCGAACTTCATGCGAACCGTTTCGGTCGTCCAAACTTTGCGTTCGTTGATGCCGACGTTGGAGGTTTGGATCGAAAGTGATTGGCCTCGACCAGATTTGTCGCCGCGTCGAATATGGACTTGTCCGATCAACTGTCCGCTTTTGATCGGTGGTGCGCTCGCCGCTCATCACGTCAAATGATTCGGTGAACTTGATTTCGGCACCGTGACTGGCCTCCATGATCACCGGCGCCGGATCCAAGTCACCCGACATTCCTCGTCCCACGACCAGCGTGATTGGCCAGAGTTTCCAGTGGTCGTCCGATGTTTGTTCCCACTTTTCAAACAGTAAGACGCCGTCATCGGTGCGCAATCGCTTACACAGTCCACGTTGCCAGGCCCCTGCGGGGAATAGGTCCGCGAGCGATTGATCGACGCCCTGTGTTATTTCCTCACGTGGTTGGACCGTCTGGACACGCGGCGGGCGCAGCCAAACGCTCGTGATCATCTGGTAAATGATCGCCATCGCGGCGAGCAAGACCAGCGCAGTGCAGTAGTGAGCGAATTTCCGAATCATGATCGATTGACACGCGGCACCGAATCGATGCTCAGCATGACACGTGCTCCTCCCATCGATGCTTCGCCCGCAATAGTCGTTCGACTAACTCTCGTACCGCACCCTCGCCGCCGCGACTGCGCAAGAATCCAGTGCGAGTTCTCGCGCACATCGATCGCGGCATCGGCGGGCGATACCGCCAGCGCAACCGATTTCATCACCGGCAGATCGGGTAGATCGTCGCCGATGTAACAAACTTGTTCGGTTGGATAGCCCAGTGACTCCAACAGCTGTTTCGATGCGGAGAGCTTTTCCTGGACTCCTTGCTGAACATGGGTGATGCCGAGTTCGATGGATCGCTTTCTAACAACTTCACTGCTGCGTGACGTCAAAACTCCGAATCCAAAGCCACTTCGCATCCAGAGCTTGATCCCCAAACCGTCTCGTACATGAAATCGCTTGGTCTCCACCCCGTTGTTGTCATACACGATGCTCCCATCCGTCATCACGCCATCGACATCCGAGATGATGCAGTTGATCGAGGTAGCAATGTCGTCGTCGTCGCGAAGTAAGACTGGCATGGAGCGATGATGTTGATGGTGAAGCTAAGTTGGCAGGAACTTGCGTTGCCGACGTCACTGCTGGTGCAGAGCCATCTCCGGATGTTCGATCGGAGCGCCAAGGCGATCAAGTCGGTAATGTCCAGCATTCCCACGGGACGGCCTTGATCATCGATGACAGGCAATTCGCTGATGCGAAGACGCGACATGACGGCGATGGCGTCTCCCAACATCGATCCGCTCAGAGCCGTCGCTGGTTTGGCGGTCATCCGTTGATTGATCGGGTGATCCAACGCTGAATCACAGCGCATTTCCAACAGCCTGGCAAGGTCGCTGTCGGTAAAGATCCCGCACAAACACCCGTCGTTGTCGGTCAGCATGACGGCACCGCTGCGACGGCCGTTCTTGGCCGTGGTGACCATCGCGTCGCGAATGATGCTTGTTTCTGAGACAACGCGGCACGCTTCCAACGGGCGCATCACCTGTTCAACGCCGGCAAGTTTTCTGCCCAACGCGCCGCCGGGATGGAAGCGGGCAAAGTCTTGAGGTGTAAAATTCCGCATGCGGCTGGCGAGCAACGCGATGGCATCACCCACGGCCATCATCACCGCCGTGCTGCTGGTCGGCGCTAAACCGTTGGGACCTGCTTCCTTGTGGCGTCCAATCGCAACCACGCAGTCCGCAGCGGCCGCCAGCGGATTGTCTTCAGCAGCAGTAATGGCGATCAAGCCACTTGAATTCTCACGCAGGTGCGAAGCGATGCGAACCACTTCTTCACTGCGACCGGAATTCGAGATCGCCCAGACCAGGTCGCCCGTTCGCAGCCGACCGAGGTCCCCGTGGATTGCTTCGGCCGGATGCAGAAAGTGCGACGGAGTGCCGGTGCTGCCGAGCGTCGCAACCAGTTTCTGCCCAACCAATCCGGCTTTCCCAACGCCAGTGACAATGACACATCCATCGCACGCTGCCGTCATCTCGGCCGCGCGGACCGCTTCGCTGGACAACGTTGACGCGGAATTTGCGATCGCGGCACCCTCCGCTGCAACCATCTCTCGCAGCAGACGGAGTCGTTCGATCAACGTGTTTGGCGGGGCCAACTCGCTCGCTGGAGCCGTTGGCGAGGGTTTCGGTACAGCAGACACAGCGAGACCTTCCTTGGTGCTTCGCGATTGGTGGACAATTCCTGCGAATAGTAGACAGAATTGGAAAGCCGAGACAACGCGAGTCTCCGGTAACCCCGGCAACCCAGGTAGCCTGGGTTACGGCCTTTGCCCGAGAATCTAGCCGTTGTGCAAATCGTGTGGTTTTTTCAGTGGCAGTTCTGGAACGAGTCGCCTCCCGCTCCCGCGCAGCGGGAGGGTCGGCCGGGTCGGTCTTCGGGCCCAACTCTCCGCAGGGGGAGAATGATTCATGTTCGGCCGTTGTTATGATATCGCCACATTGATGGTGCGAATCGAGGAGTTCGGTGTTGAGCGGTTCAGATTTGGATCCAATTGAGGATCTCACGGAGAAATCGGAAGACGACCAGTCCACCACAAGCTGGTGGCGTACCGAAGATTGGTTGGCGGTCTGGTTGGGCCTGTCGATCTTGATCGGTGCGTTTTTGTGCGGCTGGTCGACGATCGAGGCGGGTGCCGATCACCCCTGGAAGCCGCTGGTTGGCAAGCCGAGTTCCTGGGAGTCGAATCCTTTGGCGATTCCTTGCATTCGCTGGCGAAGTTGGCGAATGCTGATTCGGGCCGTTCATGCTTTCCATGCTCGGCTTCGGAATCGCACGAGGCTTGCAGGGACAGCTCGAGCGCGGCAGTTTCTGTTCGCGTTTCCGGTCATCTTTGTACTCGCCGACGTTCGCGTACGTGCTGGCAGGCCAGGTCACGGTCAAGCACTACAACTCTGGAATATGCGCTGTGGGCGTTGGTGGTTGGACTGGTGATCAGCAACACGATTGGCGTCGCCGGATTGGCTGCGGCCAGCGGTGTTGACCGAACTGTACATCAAGACCGGCTTGGTGATCTTGGGTGCCGAAGTCCTCTGGCACCGACTGATCGCACTTGGATTGCCCGGGCATCTTTGTCGCCTGGGTGGTGACGCCGATCGTGTTGATCACGACGTACTGGTTTGGCACTCGCATCCTGAAGATCCCCAGCCGCTCGCTGAACATGGTGATTAGCGCGGACATGTCGGTGTGCGGTGTTTCGGCCGCGATCGCCACCGCTGCAAGCTGCCGTGCCAAGAAAGAAGAGCTGTCGTTCGCGATCAGCATCTCGTTGTTCTTCACCGTGATCATGATGGTGGTGATGCCGGTTTTGATTCGACCGATCGGGCTCAGCGATGTGTCGGCGGTGCTTGGATGGGAGGCACGATCGACTCGACCGGCGCCGTCGCGGCCGCGGGCGCGTCACTGGGCGAAGTTGCCGAGCAGACGGCGGCAACCGTCAAAATGATCCAGAACATTTTGATCGGCGTGACAGCGTTCGGTGTGGCGATGTACTGGGTGATGTTTGTCGAACGGCGACGAGAATGGTGCCAGGCCGGATGCCTGGGAGATCTGGCGGCGGTTTCCAAAATTCGTGCTGGGCTTCGTGGCGGCCTCGATCATTTTCACGCTGCTGAGCAATTTTTTGGATGGTGGCGAGCAACTGGTGCAAACGACCGTCAAACAAGCGACCAAGGGCATGCGAGGTTGGTTCTTCTGTCTGGCATTCGTCAGCATTGGTTTGGAATCACGCTTCAGCGACTTGAAAAAGCATCTTCATGGCGGCAAGCCGTTGGTGCTTTATTTGTGCGGCCAGAGTTTGAATCTGATGCTGACCTAGCGATGGCGTACTTGATGTTTGGCGTCATCTTTGCCGACTACATCCAGGAGATGCTTGCCAAGTGAATCATCGCGGTTGGAAACATTTGTTGCTCTGTTGTGTTGTCGGCGCCGTGGTATGGTTGATCGTGTTGCCGTGGATTGCCAGGCAAGATCCCGTCCGCTCGATGATTCGAACGCAATGAAGCCGCCGGCATCGATCCGAGCGCCATGTTCTATAGCGACTTGGAGCATTTGAGCTACCAACGCGGAATGCTTCGACGGCCGACGCCGTAAGAACAGTTTCATGTGGCGTAAGCTTCCAGCTTGCGAAAGTTCGGAATCGCAAGCTGGAAGCTTACGCCACTTATTTCGGAAACACCGGCGCCAAGGCCGAACCATCATCAGTGATCTCGGTGTCGGCGATGAACAGCCTTCCGGCATTGGCGCACTGCTGCCTGGCTTCGTCGCTCATGTTTTCTGCTGCCGTGGTAATGATCAGTTTCACCGCGCCGTCGTGTCGCACCAACGCGGGGCAGGTGTTTTGCGGCGACCGTGGTGTCTGCCACGTGATCTGCAGTTCACCCGATGCCAAGTGGTACAAGCGAGTTTGTCCATGGTCGGCAACTTCGGGCAAGAACATCGAGACAATCAGCCCGCTGCCATCCGGTGTCAGGATCGCTCCGTCGGGGACCGCCGGGTCGCCCGTCAAATCCAAGAGCACGCTCGGATCGCCCAACGTGCCGGCATCGATGTCGATTGGATAGGCGACGACCATTCGAGTTGGTGAATCGATGTCGATCAGCTCCAAGCCGCCCGCTACTGTCCGCATCGCTTTTCCGTTGCTGCAAATCTGATCATCACGCAATCGAATCAGCTGTTCGTCACGCCCACGCCACAAGTACAAACCTGCTTTCTTGGTCGCAAACTGCAAATCCTTGCTGCCGAAGATCAAATTGTCTTCGTAGACCATGCCGTCATTGATGATCGTGTTCTCGACATCCTCATCGACACGCTCGCAAAAGGCCGACCAGGAGTGACGGTGGGTATCGTAGAAACCAAGCGAACGCTCGCAGCCGACGACAAACACTCCGGCCGTCGAACAAGGAAACGCGAAGCCGGGCCGGCCCGGCAATTCAAATGATTCGTTCTTGCCAGTGTTCAGATCATACCGATTCAAGCTGCCGAACTTGGCGTCACCGCCGTGCTGAATTCCCACCCACGAGATCGAGCTTACGCCGATCGCGTAGGGGCCTTCGGGCAGATAGCGAAGCGCGTCGGATTCAGGCACGTTCAGCGGGGTCGCTTGACGGATTTCGGTCATGACACTGGGCAAAAGGATGCGAATTCAACGTGAAGCAGGCATCAGTGTGCCATCGGAACCGTCAAAGGGAAAGGTGATACAAGCCCCACATGGGATGTCGACTTGACCAGACCTATAATTCAGTGAGTAACATCGTCGGACCGGTCTCCTGACCCGTCTTTTGCATGTTTTGGGGAATCGGGTCAGGAGACCCGACCTACCAAGACCAATGGTTCAGACGAACGTCAACTTGAAAATTTAACCTCCACAAACAGCCCGAGGCATTTCTGCTGTGACTTTAAGCATCATGCGTCGATTTACCTTTTGTGCCGGCCACCGATTGGTCGGTCACGAAGGCAAATGCCAGAACCTGCACGGTCACAACTATGTTGCCGAATTTTACGTGCGTGGGCAGGATCAAGATGAAGTGGGCCGCATCCTCGATTTCAAATTGCTGAAAGAGCGATGCAAAGGCTGGCTGGACGACAACTGGGACCACACTTTCGTGCTCTGGAAAGAGGACGAAAATGGTCTCAGTGCGATCCGTTCGTCCCATCCGCATCGCGTGTTCGAATTGCCGACCAACCCCACCGCCGAAAACATGGCCATCTATCTGCTGGACGAGGTCTGCCCCAAGATTCTCGACGGTACCGGGGCCACCGCCTGGAAAGTCCGTTTGTGGGAAAGTGAAGACACCTATGCCGAGGTGACGGTGTAGCGGAGTCGCTGCCGCGCCGCCGCACTGAGTTGCGGCGCAACTCAAGGTCGCGACGAAAGCAGGCAACTGCCGGCGTCAGCCGGCGGATCCTTGTCGACGAGTCTCAATGAACCGCGAAGGGGCGGCAGCAAACGTCGCACATCTTGCTGTCGCCGCTTCGCGGCTTGCTCGTGTAACAGAAACGTGGACCCACGGCTGACCGGCCTGTTGATTTAGTGAGCCGCGACGCGTAAGCGGCCGGGCATACGTCATTGCCCGGTGCCTTACGGCCCGCGGCTCACCCTTGCAATTTACATTTCGTTTAAATCAACAGCCTGTGACGCCGTGGGCTACTTGCTGCCGCCGCTTCGCGGCTGTACGTATCGTGCGTAACGCTAAGAGCCCGGTGTTTAGCCTGCTTGGCCGTGCAGTTTCCACCACTGGCGAGCTTGATCCGCCGTCCAGGGATACTTGATTCGCAACTCGTCCACTTTCGCCGAAAGTGCGTCGACCGTTTCAAAGCGGTCGTCCACATTCTTTGCCATGCATTTCCTGACCAAGTCGATTAACTCTTCGGGAACCGGTTCGTCACGGTGCACGGCCATGCTGATGGGCTCTTCGCTAAGTACCAAGGCGAATAAAGATTCCGGATCACATTCAATGTACGGTGGCCGACCAGAGATCAGGAAATAGGCGATGCAGCCAAGTGAATAAATGTCCGAACGCGGATCCACACCGGCGGGTTCGCGATATCGCTCGGGCGCCATGTACATCGGCGTGCCCGCCCAAACCGTCTCGGCGGTCTGGTAAGCGCCGGCTTCCGGATTGACGCTCTTTGCCAATCCAAAGTCAAAGACAACCGCCCAGTCGCCAACCGACGGATCAAGCGAAAGCATGACGTTTTGAGGCTTGATATCGCGATGCAACAGACCCAATTTGTGCGCTTCACCAAGCCCATCACAGATTTGTCGCAACACAAACAAGACGCGGCCAAACGCTTGCGGACCGTCCCGGGCCACCACTTCGTACAACGTGACGCCTTGCAGAAACTCCATCACGCAAAACGCTTCGCCTTCATCGCTCCGCCCATAGTCGTAAATCGTCACGCAGTGTGGACTGCTTAGGGAGGCGGCCAATTTTGCTTCGCGATCAAACCGCAAGCGGTCTTCCTGATGCTGCCGGTCGCCGCGCAGCACTTTGAGGGCAACGTCACGACCGAGTTGCCGATGCCGCGCACGATAGACGACTCCCATGCCGCCGCTACCAAGTTCGCCTTGCAGGTCGTAACGGCTAAGTGGATGAACGGCGGCGTGGGCGCGCGCCGACTGCTGGGCAATTTGTGATGCGGCGGCAAGTGCCGTGATGGTCAACAGGACCGCCAAAAACAAGAATCCGAATCGGACAATGCGCGCCGGTGCGAAGGCGACTTGATATTCGCGTTCGACGATGATCCCTAACTGCCAGTCGCTATTCCAACGCCAGGCACCGACCACAGGAATGCCCGCGTAGTTGTTGTAAGGTGCGATTTGTTCGTCAGCTTGCCCGGTCGTTGCGCCGGCGGCTGCCAGCGTTAAAGGCTGGGCGTGACGCCGGATGGAACCAATGTTGTCCGGTCCGGTCGGCATCCCAGGGTCACTGACGCGAAGCTTCGCAACGATTTCCTCAGGACTCAATTCCAAGGAAACTCGCGAGGCAAGCGAAATTGCCTTGGGACTGCGGGTGACCATCACACCGCGGCGATCGACGGCATATGCATCCAAGCCGTCCGCCTGCGAAGCTTCTCGAAACAGGTTGTCAAACTGATTGAAGGTATTGATTCCGCGAACCAGCAGAGCCGCAACCACCTTGCCATCGTCATCGTGAATCGGCACCAGATTGGCCATCACCGGGTCATTCGTTTCAGGAATGAAACCGTTTTCCGTATCGGTCAATCGATCCGGGCCAAACAACACTCGCTCGCCACGAAAAACACGGGCAAGATTCGCAGCGCCGCTGGGCGCGACCTGATTGCCGACGTCCGCTTTGTCCTCCAACCAGCTGGACAAAATAGTGCCTTCACGATTCCAAACAACAAACTTGACATCGTCGAATCCCGATAGCTCTCGCAGTTGTTGTTTGATCAAACTGGTTTGTGAGGCTGCCTTCAACGAATCGATCGCATCCGCTTGTCGGCTCAAGGCAACCAATTCGATGATGGCAAGACGAATCGAAGGCTGTCGCGACCATGACTCAACCAGATGTGATCGGTCATCCAGGAAACGCTGCGTTGAAATGGTCACCGAATTCGCAACGCCGGCAAGCTCTTTACTGACGGCCGTTTGTAAGCTGGCGGCGACTTGGGCGTAGGTCCACCATCCGGTCAACGCCGTCGGCAACACGGCGGCAAGCCAGAGCCAGCCGGAATTCCATCGCCGGTTCCGCCTCGTGCGCTGGTCCCAGAGAATCGATTTGGGCTGCGACCGTGGTTTTGTGCTGTCGTCTCGATAACGTGGTGACGCGTGAGTCCGCTGGGCGCCATGCTGGGTGATTTGTCCACCACCGTCGCCGACGCCGCGGCGAGTGGTCTGTTGATGCGACGCCGCTGACAACGATCGTGGCGTCGGAGAGCTCACATTGCCTGTCGCTGTCGGCATCGCGGGAGTCGCCGAGACAAGTGGTGGCCCCACCGGTTTGGCAGTTTCACCTTCCAGACGTGCTGAAACAGGATCGTGCTCGGCCAGCAGCGACAAGACTTCTTGGATCAGTTGCTGGTCATCGCCAGCTTGGTCTTTCAGAAAAGCAGCTTGGGTTTCGGCCGGGAGTTCTTCGGCGGCGAGAAATAGTTCGCGGATGCGCGCGTATCTGGCTGCGTCCATCAACCATTCTCGGCAGGCGTCGTCTTTGATTCAGGTGAACTGCTGGGAGCTTGACCGGTGTCTGATTCTGACGAATCGCCTTTTCGCAACTCACGCCGCATCCATGCTCGCGACATTGCCCATTCCTTTTCAACCGTTCGCAGTCCAAGATTCATCTCGGCGCTGATCTCGCGCATCGTCATGCCCCCAAAGAATCGAAGTTCGACGATCTTTGCCTGGCGTGGATTCAAATCCGCCAACGTTCGTAACAGGTCGTCCAAGGCAACCACATCGCTA
The DNA here is from genome assembly GCA_963714715.1 of Pirellulaceae bacterium. Classification (GTDB taxonomy): domain Bacteria; phylum Planctomycetota; class Planctomycetia; order Pirellulales; family Pirellulaceae; genus JBFJVZ01. The sequence continues at coordinate 87,421 of CAVQPV010000021.1, forward strand.
TCGCGACTCAACTCAAACGTCACTTCGTCGGTCAGTTGCCTTCGATCCCAGCCACCGCCTCGTTTCAGCGATTGCACCTTCCGCGCATGATCAACCAGGATGCGTCGCATCACGGTCGCGCCGATGGCAAAGAAATGCGTCTTGCCTTGCCAATTGATTCGAGTCTGATCCACCATCCGCATGTAAGCCTGATGCACCAGCGACGAAGAACTCAGACGGTTTCGTAGCGGTTCATTCTGAAGAAACCGGCCCGCCAGACGACGAAGATCGTCATACATCACGGAGAACAGCTGGTCCGTGTCCACGGACTCTCCCTGGCTGCTCTTGGATAACAGGTCGGTGATTGAACTCATTTGCAGGATCGCTCCGCGATCAAAGTGACTACATTCGCTGGTACGCAACGCCGCTTTGATACTCGTTCGTATCGGTAAGTTCCGCCCGACTCGATTGGGGGGCCCTCACGACATACTGTATCATATCGGCTTGTAGGTGGCTCGACAGAGCTGGCTGGCAGTGGTCAAGGTCGAGGCGTGAATGTCGACAATGTCGTCGATATTGGGTGCGTACCCCCCCGCCATCGCCACAGCCACGGGAATTCTGCGCTCGCGGCACCAGTTCATGACCGTGCGATCCCGCTGCGTCAGACCAGTTTTGCTCAGTTTCAGCCGTCCCAAGCGATCTTCACTGTACGGATCTGCCCCTGCCAAAAAAATCAGTAAATTGAAGTCGCCATCACTTCGGGATGCCTGCTCAATGACTTGCAAAGCCCGATCGACTGCCCTCAGGTAGTCCTGATCCGCCGTCCCATCGGGGAGGCTGATATCGAGATCGCTGGGCACTTTTCTGAGCGGAAAGTTCTTCACGCCATGAATGGAAACGGTGAAGGTTGACGGATCGTCCAGCAGAATTGCCGCCGTGCCATTGCCTTGATGAACGTCCAAATCCAAGACGCAGGCACGCCGAATCAATCCCTCGGCTTGCAGCGTACGAACGGCAACCGCTGCATCGTTGAAAACACAATAGCCTTCACCCGCGTCGGCAAAAGCGTGATGCGTGCCTCCGGCCAGGTTCGCGGCGACGCCGTCGTCGAGTGCAGCACGAGCAGCCGCAATCGTCGCCCCGGTGCTGCGCCGCGAACGCTCAACCATTTTCTCGGACCAAGGAAACCCGATCCGTCTAATTTCGGCTGCCGTCAACGAACCGTTGACAACGGCGTCGATGTAGCGTTGCGAGTGACAGAGCGCCAATTGTTCGTCGGTCGCTGCCGGTGGCACCAGCAACGCGTCGTGAAGATGATGATCGCTGCCGGCAACGCGCCGACGCAGACGGCGGTACTTGTCCATCGGGAACCGATGGCCCTCGGGAAGTGGCAAGTCGAAGTGGTCGGTGTAATACAGACGCACGCGTTGGACCCGGATCAAAAAGACGATGGGCTCAGGAATGCCGGAACTTTGGTACGATACAGGCAGGTCAAAGCGTCAACCAGCACCCCGAAAATGCACCAAGTTCTTATCCGGGAACCAGCGATGGATGATCCAGTCAGGAATCCTTACATCAGCCCCAGCAACGTTGGCAATGCCGACGCGACTGGCGTCAATACGTCATTGCTGCAACACGTTCGCACGGGCCAACTCCTTACGTTCTCCATGATCGTCGGCGTGATCGTCATGGTTGGCATCCTGACAATGGTTGTTCGTAACCCAGACAACGCCAAGCCGGACAATGCCAAGAAATTTTTTCTAGAGATCGGACTCGGAGCGGGGTGTGTTGCTTGCATCGCCTCCTACGCTGTCAGTACGTTTCAGCACCGTCGGGCGCTGGCGAGTTTCCGTGAGCAGTGCGGTTCCGAAGACGCTGTTGTGTCCGACGACGAACTTCTCGCGCCGGCGGTCACGCAATTTCTAGCCAACATCTTTGCGGCCACCTTGGCTGGACAAGCTGTCTTGGAGGGTGCGGCAGTGATCAACGTGGTGTTGATGGTGATTGATGGCAACTTGCTACACCTTGCCGTGGTGGCCGTGATGATTGTCGGCATGGCGATGTACACGCCGACGGTGGCAAGGCGACGAGCATTGATCGAGCAGGGGCTTTCGTAAGCAAAACCTCAAACCGCTCGATCACGTTGCCACCTGATTAGAGCCGTCTTTCTCGAAGCTGTCGCCGAAGATCGCTTTCCATTGCAGAAATCGAGTAGGGTGCCGTGCTCGCACGCACCACTTGAGTCAACCACACACGCGATCAATTACACGATGGTACTTGGCATTCCGGATCGGTGCGTGCTAGCACGCACCCTACTTGGTTACGGCTTAACTTATCGGCATGGGCAATTATCGACGCTGGCGATTGGAAGGTGGGACGTTTTTCTTCACCGTCGTGACTGAAAAACGCCGACCTCTGTTTCATGATCCGGAAACGCGTCGATTGCTTCGCGAGGCCTTCGTGAAGGTCAAGCGGCGACGGCCGTTCGAGATCCCCGCCATCGTTTTGCTACCCGATCATCTCCATCTGATCATGCAATTGCCAGAAGGCGATCTCGATTATTCCAATCGTATTCGACAGATCAAGTCTCTCTTCACGATCTCGCTGGGTGAACTGACCGATACAAGGCAAGGCAGAAGCGAGAGCAGAGCACGCCGCGGTGAACACAATGTGTGGCAACGGCGTTTTTACGAACATACGATCCGTGACGAAGATGATTTCATTCGCTGTGCGGACTACATTCACGTGAACCCCGTCAAGCACCGGCTTGTCACACGTGTGGCCGATTGGCCTTGGTCGAGTTTCCACCGCTGGGTCGCCGCAGGACATTACGCCCCCGATTGGGGCGGAAGCGACGAATGGTTCGGCGACGAATTCGAGTAGGGTGCCGTGCTCGCACCCACCATTTGAGTCAACCACCTACACAATCAAATCCACGGTGGTTCTTGGCATCCGGAATCGGTGCATGCAAGCACGCACCCTACTTGACTTCGCATCCGGAATCGGTGCGTGCAAGCACGCACCCTCTGACTACTTGACTGGAATCGGTGCGTGCAAGCACGCACCCTACTTGACTAATTCCCCACAACATAAATTGCCTGGTCGGGGGCGATCGCGATGAGGTAGTGATTGCGGCCGTCGACAACGTCGAGCAAACGTTGATGGTTGGCGTACGATTCACCCTGATAGCCGACCGCCGATAACTGGACCGCGTGCGTCCCAGCCGGCAGTTCTGCCCGCAAGACTTGGATTTCTCTCGGCAACAGCCCCCAACAACGTGTGTCTGCGTGTTCACTACCGCTCCACAGGGATGATGCCGCGAACTGGAACAGCGAACCTGCGTTTCCCTGCAGACCCAACTGCTGGGCGACTCCATGGACCGCGGTTTCTTTGGTCACGCGTCGAACCACGGCGCGCGCGATGGTCCACGGCATCTCGGCGGCAATTTGATTGGCCGCCAGTTCTCCAACGTCGGTCAGCGTTTGCGTGGTGCCATAAAGTTGGCCTCCGATGGTGACGTCCAGCGGCAGCGATCGGGCTTGGTGGGATCACGACGGCAGGAATCTTGACGGCAGCGATGTTCGGAAGCGTGGGAGCCTCGGAATCCTCGTTCGCGTCGCGTCGCAAGGCAACAGAGGCGATCGTCAACGCAGTCGACGTGGTGGGCGCCGTCGTTTCGGCTAAGACGGGGCCTCGGCCGACGCACGCGATCACGTACAGCACGCCATGCCCGGCGGCGCTGTGTGCTCCCACGCTGGCACGCTGAAGATCGGCTTGGGCCGGGGCAAAGTCGGGACGTACGGCGCTGACCAACCGGTAGGCTCGGGCCGCATCGTCGTAGTCGTGGTGCGTCGCTTCGCGGATGATGCCGCGGATGTACGGCGCGACGGCAATCGGCTGATACAGATTCGCGACCTCCGTGACGCCCCGATCTTCGGCTTGGATCGCCAGATCGTGCTGCTTCATGTTCGCCTGCAACGCGTAGCTCTCCGCGTCGGCACCGTCACCGGCCAGCGAACAAACGGCCAGCATCGTGCGCACCATCACTTCCTCGTATCCCGCTGGCCGAAACATGCGGGCGTTGTCATCGGTGGCGATCGCGGCAACTTCCGAAACCGGAGCCAGCGACGGCATGGCATCGAATCGGTCACGCAGTTGTCGAAGTCGACTTTCGGCAGCCGCCTGGTCTCCGGAGGCAAGTTCGACGATGGCCAGATCAAGTGAAGTGGCGGCGGCAATCCGCGAGTTGCTTTCGGCAACCTCCAACAAGCCTTGTCGAGCCGCTTCGAGGTCGCCCAAGGCAAACGCGTCGCGTGCCTTTCGCACATGGGTCAATGTTGACGAACAGCCACCGGTGCTGATCAGAGTGATGGCCAGACACCAAGCGGGTACGATTGCGTTCATCATCGACGACCAGCGCATCAACCGTCTGCTTGATCTGGACCGCCGTAGTTCCACCATTTGCCAAGCCGCGTCTTGGAGTATCCCTTGCGGATCTCCGCCGATTCCTTCACGAACTCTCCGGTGTGCAAGTTGACCATTTCCAAGGTCAGCACATAGTCACGTTGGCTGCTCTTGTTACGATCGGTGGTGCCGGACGTGATCGTGGCGTACAGCAAGTAGTCGACCGGAGTCCCTTGGCGACCGAGTGCAGCAGCAAACGCGTCGCGGTTCTGAGGCAGGAAGAGCGAGTCGGGACGCAATCGGGTTTCGATGAGCGCAGCGTCGATCATGCGTCGGCTGACGCTGCGAAATGTATCAGCACTGTTGATCTGCGTATCGATCCGTTCAAACAGTTGGTCCTTGAAGTCCACCAACTCTTCGGCACTCTTGTTCTCGATCCCGACAAAGCAAACATTTGCCGGGCCGGACGCGAGCGCCGACCCAATGACCGGATCCAAGGGTACGTCGCCCGATCGATTCAAAGCCGACCGGCTGAATATGAGGCGGACATCGCGACAGCAGTTGCGCGACGCTTTGATCGACCAACGGATTCCAGGTCGCTGCACCGGCCGCGTGGCTACCGACCATGTCTTTGTCATCGGTGGCGAGCAAATGACCGTACTGGCGACCGGCACAGCCAACAATCGGCAGTACGGTCAGAAATCCCAACACCGCGGTGAATCTGAGGGTACGTGCGACGTTCATGGCTGGGCAGTCTCAAAAAGGGACGGTGATTGCTTGCGGTGTCGCGAGACGACGCTCGGGCTCGCAGGCGGGAAAAAACGCGGTACATTCTTGGGGCTGCGACTTGCCCACTGAACGCGACGTATCAAAATATTGGATCTTTCGACCAGACCACTGCGTGGCCAATCGGTCGCTTTGCACCGCCGCCCAAGCCGTTGTCCATCCATTTGATCGGAAATCGCACCTTCCATCGTTGACAAAGATTTCTGCCCCGAGAAACTCTTGAGACCCTGCCGAGTCTGCCTGAAACCCGTATGTTGCCTGGCGCCGCGCCGACGCCCTGCAAAACCGCTTTTGAATTGAAAGCAACCGATCCTTTTTGCTCTGCGTCGCCGACTTGCCGAACAAGCATCCACTTTTTCAAATCAGCCATTTTGCCAATGACTATCAACGCTGTTGCACCTCCCGCCACAGGCACTTCAGAAAGCCCCGCGGCGGTTACGGATCAAGATCAAGCGGGCACGGGACAGCCTGTGCCATCGATCACGCAAATGTCGTCGGGTGATGATGACGATCTGGCCGACGACGACGATGATGCGCCGGACGCTGAGGAGGATGCGGGCGATGGCGGCGACTTGCCCGACGACGATGACATGGACGACGGTCTTGGCGGCGGCTTCAATGACGGGCTGGACGATGACGACGAGCTGGATGAATTTGACGACATCGACGAGGACGATTTTGACGACGATTTTGACGACGATTTCGAGGAAGAACTCGACGACGACTATGAAATCGAGATCGACGACGAAATCAGCGCCGAGTTCGGCCTGAACACCGCCGGAGAAGAGGAAGAGGACGACATCGAGTTGGAAGACTTCGATGATTTCGAGAACCTGCATGCCGACTGAGTTTCTCAAGCCGACCCGTCACCGCTCGCTGCCACTGCCAATCGGTGGTCTCAATTCTTTCTCGTCACGCTACAATCGGGCGGTCTGAACCTCCGATTCGTTCAGGTGCTCCATGATTTGGGTCGCTAACAACGTTGGCCAGGATCTGTCCTGACGCGTCGATGCTGCCAAGACAGGGAGAGCGTCCGGCTTAGAAAGCGTCTCCTGGGGCTGCTAATTGCTCGTTGAAACGAGCAATTCTGACCCCAGGCTACCTGCTGCCACTGCTCCGCAGTTGTTTCATTGTGGTGACAAAGCAAGACGTTCGAACGTACCGACAACTTAACTTGAAGGAAAACCCAGGCTTGAATGTCTTCTATCAGCGGGACACTCTCCAACTCCTGGCCTACACTCTTTTCGCAATCCGCCGTTCCCAATCAAACTGATGTCTGCATTTGTGAGTCCGTTTCGCGCCGCTGCCGGTAGCCCCAAGTTTCCGCAGCTCGAACAAGCAGTCCTGAAGTTCTGGGACGACAACGACGTCTACCACGAATCACTGAGGCGTCGGGCCGATTGTCCTTCGTTTGTCTTTTACGAAGGCCCGCCAACCGCCAACGGCTTGCCACACCCCGGTCATTGCCTGACACGCTCGATCAAAGATGTCTTCCCCCGCTACAAAACGATGCGGGGTTATCGCTGTGAACGCAAAGCAGGCTGGGATACGCATGGCTTGCCGGTCGAAGTCGAAGTCTGCAAGGACCTTGGTATTCACAGCAAAGAGGAAATCGAGGCTTACGGGATCGAACCGTTCATCCAAAAGTGCCAGCAGAGTGTTTGGCGCTACATGCAAGAGTGGGAAATGCTGACCCGCCGCATCGGATTCTGGGTCGATCTGGAACAGGCCTATGTGACCTACCACCAAAGCTATGTCGAAAGTGTCTGGTGGAGCCTGAAAAACCTGTTCGATCGCGGCCTGCTGTACGAAGGTCACAAGATCGTTTGGTGGTGGGCTCAGGGCGGCACCGCGCTCTCCGCGGGCGAAGTTGGTCAGGGCTATCGCGAAGTGGCCGACCCCAGTGTTTATGTGTTGTTCCCGTTGGTCGATCAGCCCGGACGTTCGCTGGTGGTGTGGACAACCACCCCTTGGACGCTGCCCAGCAACATGTTCGCGGCGGTGCACGGCGACCTTGAATACTCCGTGGTCCGCGATGATGAACTTGGCAGCGAATTGGTGTTGGCATCCGCCTTGGTGGAAACCATCGCCGGCAAGCTGAAGCGAGATCTTCCTGTCATCGAAACCGTGTCGGGCAAGTCGCTGGTGGGACAGCGCTACGAGCCGCCGTTTGCCGACTATCGAGACGCGTTGGGTGACCCGCAAGGCGATTTGGTCGGCGGAGAACGCGAGCACAAATATTGGCGCGTGGTCGAAGCCGATTTTGTGACCACCGATTCCGGTAGCGGCGTGGTCCACCAAGCCCCAGCCTTTGGCGAAGTCGACCACGATGTGCTGGTAGCCGAGCGAGCCCGATATGCGGGTGACGGTTTGGAACTGTTGTGCGCGGTCGGCCCCGATGGCAAATTCACCGACGAATTCCCTGAGATGCAGGGCACCTGGGTCAAGGATGCCGACAAGCCGTTGACGCGCACCCTGCGCGACGCGGGCAAGCTGTTGCTGCAAGAACAATACTTGCACGAGTACCCGTTTTGTTGGCGCGCCGATGACGACCCGCTGATCCAGTATCCACGCCGAAGTTGGTTCATTCGCACGACCAAGTTCCGCGACTTGATGCTGCAGAACAATTCAAAGATCGGTTGGTCGCCCGAGCACATTCGTGACGGTCGCTTTGGTAACTTTTTGGAATCCAACGTGGACTGGGCGCTGTCACGAGAGCGTTATTGGGGCACGCCACTGCCGATCTGGGTTTGCCAAGAAACCGGGCAGATGGAAGCGATCGGCAACTACGAAGAGCTATTGGCCAAGCCGGGGATCGAAGGCACGGAGGTTTGGCAGCAGGCAAAAGCCGACAACCCCGAGTTGGTGGATGATCTACGCGTCCATAAACCGTACATCGACGCGGTCACTTACGATTCGCCGTTCGCCGACGGCGCACGGATGGAACGAGTGCCCGATGTGATCGACTGCTGGTACGACAGCGGGGCGATGCCGTTTGCCCAGTGGGGATGGCCTCATCAAAACGCCGATCGCATGCAAGGTCAGTTCCCGGCCGACTTTATCAGCGAAGCGCTGGATCAAACTCGCGGCTGGTTCTACAGCCAACTCGCGATCAGCACGATGTTGTTCGGCGAGGGCGCCGCGATCGTACAGGAAGGCGTCGATCACGAAGTCGATGACGGTGGTTTCCCGCCGCTGGTCTATCCGCATCCGTTTCGCAACTGCATCGTGCTCGGTCTGATGCTGTCGCAGTGGTTTGAAGGGGACGACGGCACCCTCTGCCTGGACGAAGCCGACACCAAAAACTATCCCGACGAAAAGTTCTCGAAGAAAGTCGGGAAGATGTCCAAGCGGCTGCGCAACTACCGCAGCCCCGATGAGATCTTTGACCGCTACGGTGCTGACGCGCTGCGTTGGTACTTCTTCGCCAGTCAGCCGCCTTGGAATTCGATCATCTACGCGGACGGGGCTATCAAGGACTCGATCCCCGAATTCTTGTTGCGCAGTTGGAACGTCTTTAGCTTTTTTACGATCTACGCCGAGATCGATGGATTCGATCCGACCACGGCAGCCGGTGCCGACGAACAGTTGTCGCCCGCCAGTCTGGCAACCGCACCGACTTATCGTTCGTTTGACGAGCGCAGTGAGATCGATCGTTGGATTCTGTCAGAGTTGAATCAGACGATCACGACGGTCACCGAGCGGATGGATGCGTTTGACAATTACAACGCCTGCCAGGCGATCATCGCGTTCGTGGACGGACTGAGCAATTGGTACGTGCGCCGAAGCCGCGATCGATTTTGGGCCAGCGAAACCAACTCGTCCGACAAGCAAGACGCCTACTGGACGCTGTACGAATGCTTGTTGGAGCTATCAAAGTTGATCGCGCCGTTCGTGCCGTTCTTGGCAGAGACGCTTTGGCAACGTTTGACGGAACCGTTTGCGGGCAAAGTGCTGAAGAGCGTGCACTGGTGCGACTATCCCACAACAGCAAACGATCGTGTCGACCCGAGTCTTTCCGAGTCGATGAAGCTACTGCGTGAGATCGCGTCGCTGGGACGTGCCGCTCGGGCCGATGCCAAACTGAAAGTTCGCTTACCGCTGTCGAAAGTTGAAGTGGTCCTGGCAGAGAATTCCAAGATCGCCTGGCTTCAGAATCATGACGAACTGGTACGCGAGGAGTTGAACGTCAAATCGGTCGAGTACACCACCGATGGCGACCAGTACGTTCAGTACACGGTCGTTCCAAACTTCAAGCGACTCGGTCCCAAAGTGGGCAAACAAATTCCGGCGGTAAAAAAGGCGTTGGCCGCGGCCGACGGCAACTCGTTGCTGACACGACTGCAAAGCGATGGCCACGTGACCATCGAGTTGCCCGGCGGACCGCTGCAATTGGACAGCGATGACATCGAGGTTCGCTTGCAGGCTCGCGAAGGTTGGGCGGCCGCGCAAGGTTTGGGATGCGTTGTCGTCTTGAACACCGAAGTCACAGACGAGCTTCGCCGCGAAGGAATCGCCAAAGACCTGATCCGCAATGTTCAAAACCAACGCAAAGACATTGGCTGTGAATACACCGATCGAATCGAAATCGGAGTCGTTTCGGATGACGCGGAGGTGGCCGCCGCCATCAAAGCTCACAGCGAAATGATCTGTAGCGAGACGCTGGCGGTTCGCGTCCTGCTTGAAGCGATTGCGGGCGTTGAGCCGGTGGAAACGGAGTTCGGCAAGCTGTACGTCAAGAAAGTTGCCGAGTGATGAGCATCACGCCCGTGCCGGTCGCAGTTTTTCTCAGCGGCGGTGGACGTACGCTGGCGAATATGATTCAGCATCGCGACGAGCAAGGTTTGCCGATCGAGATTCGCTTGGTGATCAGCAGCCGTGCCAAAGTCCGCGGGCTCCAGATTGCTCGCGACGACGGCATCGAAACTCTCGTCGTCCGCAAACGCGACTGCGCTGACGCCGACGATTATTCGCAAGCGATGTTCTCGCCCGTTCGGGGCTGCGGCGCGGAACTGGTCGTGATGGCAGGTTTTCTGAAACACGTTTTGATCCCCGCTGATTTCGCCGGTCGTGTGATCAATATCCATCCGTCGCTGTTGCCCGATTTTGGCGGCGCAGGCATGTACGGACACCACGTTCATCAAGCCGTCTTGGACAGCGGTGCGGCCGTCAGTGGCTGTACGGTTCATTTTGTCGACAACCACTACGACCAGGGACCGATCATCTTGCAGCGATCGTGCGACGTACGGCCCGATGATACGCCCGAGACGCTGGCCGCGCGAGTTTTCGAACAAGAATGCCAGGCATTGCCGGCTGCGATTCGGCAAATCATCGGTGGCAAGCATTCAGGCTGAACGAATCCGGCCGATTCGGACGATCTTAACCTGAAGAAGATCAGTATTGCCGAGTTCACCAAAATGCCAACGCCTGCCAATCCGTTCCGCTCTCTTGCCGATGTCGAGCCCGGGATTCTGTGTTTGGCCATTGCCAACCAGCGTCCGGCAACGATCGCACTGGTGCTGAGTCGGTTGCCCGAGGGGCTGGCAGTCCAGGTCGCTGGGAAACTTGGCCGAGATCTCCGCGGGCGTGTGCTCCGCTGTCTCGCCCATCAAGAACAGGGCACCTCAGACGTCATCGCTGACGTTGCCCAAGCGGTCGAGGAGCGAGTGCGGGAAATCGAGCAATTCAGCGGTCCCGCTCGAGCAGCGAGAATCCTGAGCGAATGCCAGCCGGCACTGGAATCATCACTGCTGCGGTCGTTGGACCAGCGAGACGAGGAGCTTTCTGTGAGAATTCGGCAGACATTGTTTACCTTTGACGACATCGCGTGGCTCAGTGACCACAGCATTCAGACGCTGCTGAGAAACATCGATCTGAAAACGTGGGCGATGGCGCTCAAACGGGCGAGTGAGGCAATCAAACAGAAAATCACGCGAAATCTCAGCCGACGGGCGGCTCGGCAGCTTTTCGACGAAATCGACTATCTGGGATTCGCCAGCCGTCGTGAAGTCGACCAGGCAAAACAACGCATTGCTGTGGTCGCCCGCCATTTGCGGCAGCCAGCAGCGTCTCTCGTCGCCTAAACTGCGTGCATGAGCATGCTTGGCCGAGCCGTCGCGGCGATCCTCGTCGGCCTGATACGGTTTTATCAGATCGCCATCAGCCCACTGATCGGCCCCAATTGTCGGTTCACGCCCACGTGCAGCCAGTATGCCATGGAAGTGATCAAGAAAGACGGTCCCCTGAAAGGCGGCGTATCGGTCGATCCGACGCATTCTGAAGTGCCATCCCTGGCACCCAGGTGGCCACGACCCGCCTTAGCGAGACTTTCCCGATGATCTTCGTAGGCAGCGGGACACTGAGCGCGCTCGAGCAATGTCCTCGGAATTCTGGCTGGGAACACTCAGCGGGGGTGTTGCGTCTCACCTGACGGCTGCAATCGAGCTAGCCAGTGATGAACATTTAGAACACTTCCGTTTCAATGGTGCGACTGCAAGTGTAGGTTTTCACATTTTGATGGCGTGTGGTTCCAAATATTTGCCCATATGACTGGCCTCCCCTGTTGTTAAGGGGTAGCGGTTGTACGGGATTTTTTTTTCCGCACGGTTGTTCACTGCCGACGACTTATCGATGACAGCTGATTTTGTTGGCCAGTCAGACCCAGAAACCAACTCACAACCAAAATTCTCTGATGCGTTCCATTTCACGACGGACATCAACAGACCCATCCTCCCTCAAGCGTTCGTCCTTGCGTCGCTGGCTTGATCGGCTCGGCGGGCGCGATCACCGCTCTGCCAAACGCGGTCGCTTGTTGTTGGAATCGCTTGAGTCCAGGCAGTTGCTGGCGGGCGACGTTGAATTGTTGTTCACCGACGGTGTCGAAACCGTCGAGGACAGCCAAGCTGCCCAGACAGCATCGACGCGTGCAGACGAGCAGGCCGCGGAAGGCGAGTTGACGCCCGACTTGGTCGCCTTTGCCAAGGCGCTCTCCGCTGCCGGCGTGACGTATTTTGGTGCAGCCTGGTGTCCGGCTTGCACGTTGCAAAAGGAACTGTTCCAAGATGGCGGCCATAGTTTACCGTTCGTCGAAGTCACCGGTCCGGACCGGTCGCTGAACCAGATCGGCATTGACGAAGGAATCGAGGAGTTTCCGACTTGGGAATTTCCCGATGGGACGCGCGAAGGGCGTGCTGAGTCTGCAAACACTCAGCGATCGTAGCGGCGTGGCGATTCCGCAAGGTAAACGCCTCGCTTTAAGAACTCGGCGAACAAACGGTCCGGATTGGATCACCGTTGCATGTTCCGATCGACGTGTACGACCCCGATGGCGGTGTGCAAACCGTGACGGTCTCGGTCGACAACCCGGACTTGTCACGGCGAAGGTGCTCACCGGAAATCGTTCGATCCGGATCGACATGCAGGGCTACGAAGACATGGTGTTCGAGTTGTTCGAGCAACGCGCACCCAATGCCTCCGGTCGAGTGATCGAATTGGCCGAGGCTGATTTTTACGACAACATTAGTTTCCATCGGATCGTCAACAACTTTGTGATTCAGGCGGGTGACCCGACCGGTACGGGGACGAGCGGATCGACTCTTGGCAACTTCGACGACGACTTCCATCCCGAACTGCAACACAACCGCTCCGGCGTGCTTTCCTTCGCGAAAACCACCGACGACACCAACAATTCGCAGTTCTTCATCACGGAAGTGCCAACGCGTCATTTGGACTTCAATCACTCCATCTTTGGTCAGTTGGTCGAAGGTGAGGAAGTCGCGCGAGGCGATCAGCAACCATCTAACCAACAGTTCCGGACAGCCGACGCAAGCGATCAGGATCGAATCGATCGACGTCTTCAACGACTTCGAGAACTCGGTGGTGATGCTCAAGCCGACGGGCAATGCAACCGGATCGACGAATGTCACGTTCACCGTCACGGATGCGGACGGCAACAGTTATTCCGAAACGGTGCAGGTCGACATCGTCGCCGACAGTACCAATGGCAACGGCCAACCGTTTTTGAACGCCACACTGTCCCAACGTCGTCTCCGCTCAACACGCCGGTCAACTTGCAATTGTCCAGCACGGATGTCGAAGGCGATGCCGTCACGTACTTTGCGAGTCTTCAATCGGGCAACGCAACGGCAGTGGTCAATCCGACCACGGGCTTGCTGACGGTCACGCCGGCAACGGACTTTACCGGTGAGGTGTTCGTTGAGGCGGGTGTCCGACCGGGCCCGGGTGTGACGGGCAATGCGAGTTCAGACCAGGACACGATCGATCTCGCTTCAATTTTGAAGCCGAACAAGTCGACCACGCCCTCATCACTCGACTTGTTGACCGGCAGTGACTCCGGTTCCAGCAACATTGACAACGTCACGAACCTGGAATCGTTAACGTTTTCGGTCGGTGGAGTCAGCCACGGTGCGACGGTCGAGATCACGCTGGTCTCGACCGGCGCGGTACTTGGGATCGCCACCGCATCGGGGGTACCGCGACGATCACGACCAACAATATCGCCGCACTTGGCGACGGCAGTTACCAAATCGCAGCGCGTCAAAGAGCGAACGGTGAAACGAGCGGCCTTTCGGCGCCCATCACCGTGGTTTACGACAGCGAAGCTCCTGCTTCGGTTGTCAGTTCCGCGGCGACACGAGCCAATTACAATGTGGAGTACCGCAGCGACTTGATCAGCACCGAGGAAGGCAGCGGATTGATTTACACGATCGTGTCCGGTCCCTCTGGAGCCTCGATCGACTCGGCGACCGGCTTGATCACGTGGACACCGCGTCTGAGTCAAATTGGCCAAAACACATTCACCATCGAGCTGACCGATCTGGCGGGTAACACGCGTACCGAATCATTCAACGTCGAAGCCGCCAGATCGCCACGCATCGCCGTCGAACTGCAGTTGACTGACTTGGACGGTAACGAGATCTCGACGGTGCAGGTTGGGCAGGAGTTCTTGTTGAATTTTATTGGCGTCGACACTCGTGACTCGGTTGATCGATCGGGCGTTTTTGCTGCCTTTGCCGATGTCTTGTTCGATTCGACCTTGGTTCGACCGGTTCCCGGTGCGGTGATTGACTATGCCAGTGATTTCCCCGCCATTAGTAGCGGTACGTTTCTTGATCGGCGAGATCGATGAATTGGGCGCAGCGACCTCTCGACGGTTGCCAGCAACGAACCAGAAAGCCTGATCGCAACGGTACGATTCGAGGCGATCGCAACGGGTTCGGTGAACTTCCGCAGCGATCCGGCGGAGTGCGGCTTCAGCGAGATGTTGCTGTACGGCATTGACAACGAAATCGAGGACGAATTCGGTGGAGTACCGCAGTGTCAGCCTGGCCATCGGCCAGAACTTTGTGGTCGCCGATGACGACTTCACCGTCGCCGAGGATTCGATCGACAACGCTGGATGTGTTAGCCAACGATGAAGTCGTGCAAGGCTCAGTCGACGCTTTCGGTGATCTCGGTGACGCAGCCAACCAGTGGCGGAACGGTCACATTGACGGATGGCGAAGTTGTCTTCACACCGGACAAAGACTTCAACGGCCAAGTCGTCTTCACTTACCGGTCAGCGACACGACCGGTGCTCAGGACAGCGGCAGCGTCACGGTCACGGTGACGGCCGTGAATGATCCTCCCACGGGCGTGGCGGATACGTTTCGGTGGACGAAAACTCGCCGAAAATTCCTTGGATGTACTGGCCAACGACACCGATCCCGACGCCGGTGCGACCTTGACGATCGTCGGTGTCGACAGCCAGACCGCCGGTGCCTCCGTCACGGTTGACGCTCGGGGAGGACGGTTCTTTACACGCCGCCGACCGACTTCACCGGCACCGATACGTTTTCTTACACCCTCAGCGATGGCACTTGACAGGGAAGTCGACGTGACCGTCTGCGGTGTCGCCCGCTGATCCCCCGCCGACAGCCCTCGACGATGCCTTCCCCGTTACGGAAGACGCGAGCGAAGCCGAGTTTGATGTACTTGCCAACGATGAACGCGACGCTTCGGACCAGCCGTTTGTGCTGGACTCCGCGACCGCAAACCAAGGCGGATCGGTGCGAATCAGCGTGGACGGCACACAGTTCTTTTACCGTCCGGCGGCCGATTTCTTCGGTACCGAAGAAGTGCTGTATACGATTCGCGACACCGGTGGCGGCATTGCATCGGCGACGGCGACCTTTACGGTGCACCGGAATCAATGATCCGCCACCCTACCGTAACCCCCGGTGAACTTGAATCGCGGACGGCGAGACAGTCGATTTATGCGATCGGTGATCTACCCGCCAATGTCGATGGTCTTGATGAAACGCTGAGCTTCAGCGCACTGAGCGGGACAACCACCGCGGGCGGCTCGTTCCGAATTAGGCGAATGGAGACATCCTTTATACGCCGTCCGTCGGACGATTTCGTTGGCACGACACGCGTCACCTTCGTGGTGAATGACGGTTCAGGGTCGACCAGCAGCGGCAAAATCACGATCGAGGTCATCGACCTGTGCCAAGAGAACATCTTTATCGCCGGTTTGTCGATAAATTGCCGCGGATTGACGGCATCAAGCTTGGTCGGCACCGACGCGCTGGGCAATACGCATTGATATGCCGCTGCCGTACGACACCGACGGATCGAACCCAGGATTTCACGATGTCTTGCCCGGCGAGTATTCCGTCCATGATTCCGGCGATCCCATTCCTGCAGCGGGCTTCGGAGCCTCAAGTCATTTCCCTCGTCAGTGGAGTGGACGACGGTGACACAACGTTCACGCCCGACCTTGGACGATTGCGGCCGGAGTTTATTTCCATTCGCGATTGGCTTGGCTCCGCACCGCGTCAATCGATTCTCGCGGCCGTGGCCCGCGGGTCGACAAGCGTCTTGGCGAATCCAACGCCATCGACGCGACAATCAGTGGCCGATCCACGTCAGCCTTGATGAGAGCGGCGACAACATCACCGTCTCGGGCATCGACTGCGAGCGGCGCGACATCGAGGTGAAGCTACCAGACGGTTCGTGATGCACGGGTGCAAATGCGTGGCGAGAGCGGTGGCTTGTAGCTGTTTAAGATCAGTGTCGAGTCCGACGATGTCGCCGTTCACGCGATCAATGCATCGCCGCCACCGGAATCAACGCCGGAGTCCGAGCAGATAGTGCCAGCGACAAGTGACTTGAACTGTCGGCAGTGCGGCCGAAGGTGAATTGGTTGCAGCCGTATCTCAAGTCGACACGATTCAAACGAACACCGTTTCCGATGACGCGGATGAAGTGAGCGCTTGAGCCGCGAAAACCGACGTGAAAACCGGTCATTGGAGACGTCGGTTGATGCGGCAATGCAAGAGGTTGCCGAGCAGTTGACGCTGATATCGCCGGCCGCCGAAGCATTGGCAGACGCTTCCAACGAGCAGGATGGCTTGGATGGTTCTGGCCGTCGATGCGGCACTCAGTGAGCAACTCTTAGGCGGCTGTTTGGCGGTCGCTGATGGTGGTCTGTCGAGGCACCCTCGGTGCCGGGTTGTCAAGCCAGTCGCAAAAACCCCGGAAAAAACGGGTTTTTTTGCGAAAGCCGGGTTGCATGGATTGCAAAGCAGGAATAACACTTTGCCCGTAGAAATGACGTGGATCGTGATTTCCCGTCCAAACCACCTCACAATGACAATCAGAAAAGGTTCCCGCAAATGGCTAAAGCTTCGCCGAAAGCACCCACCAAGACCCAGATTCTGGCCAACATCGCCGAAGAAACCGATCTTTCCAAGAAGGAAGTCGCGGCTGTTTTTGACGCATTGGCTAGCGAAATTGCCAAGGCAATCGGTCGTGGCGGCCCCGGGCAATTCGCAATCCCAGGTCTCTGCAAAATCGTGAAAAAGGACGTTCCCGCCAAGCCCAAGCGGAAGGGTCGAAATCCCGCCGATGGCAGCGAAATCTGGCTGAAACCAAAACCAGCCAGCAAGAAGCTGACCATCCGTCCGCTGAAAGCCCTGAAGGAAATGATCTGAGCCAGCCGGCAAATTTTCTTGAGCCGGATTGCTTTCCCGGTGTGCATCACCCCCCCGCGGCAGCGGGAGGGTCGGGATGTAAGCACGGGGAGGGCTCGGTGCTGCAACAACCCTCGCCAAGCTTACAGCCTGCCTCTAGGGCTGATGAACTAAGTGAGCCGTGA
Organism: Pirellulaceae bacterium; assembly: GCA_963714715.1. Taxonomy (GTDB): domain Bacteria; phylum Planctomycetota; class Planctomycetia; order Pirellulales; family Pirellulaceae; genus JBFJVZ01. The sequence goes on from CAVQPV010000021.1 coordinate 104,750, forward strand.
CGCGTGAGCGGCCGGGCATTGAACATTGCCCGGTGCCTGTACGGCCCACGGCTCACCCTCTTGCGCTGCGAATCGGTTAATTGCACTGGGCCTAGCCTGACTCTCCCCGAGGGAGAGTAATGCCAAAACTATCATTGTTCCGCTGCAAAAAAACCAAACCATCGAGTCGGTGCAGACGCTGTAGCGTCGCACCGATTTTTTATTCGCCGCTTTCTTTGCTTGGCACGCTGGACTGCTGCGACGCTTGGTCGTCGATTTCGGGCGGATCCAACGTCGCCTCGATCTGAATCGCCTTGTTGCCTTTCAATGCGCCTGCCCGGATTTTGAACTTGGGCACATTCTGAATTGTCAATTCCAGTGGCTCGTCGACACCTTTTTCGGTGGCAATGATGTCGCCGACGTTCAAATCCAATAGATCGCCAGTGCGGATCGTGGACCGTGCCACGGTGGCGACGACATCAATGGGAGCGCCGCGACATTGCTTGCCATCCGCTGGCGCGGTCGCAGTACGGAAGCGGAATCGAGTCTTTGCGAATGATCGCAAAGCAGCTCACGTAAATCCTCGATGGCCCGGACGGGGATACACAAGCGGATGTTTTCCTGATTGCTGCACAACGCGATGCCAAAGCGAATCTGCACCATCGCTTCCCGTTGTGTGGTGTTCACCGTTGGACTGGTTTGTTGATGGCGGATCAGCCAGCGGATATCCGTGACTTGCTGCCAGGCCCGTTGGAATATGTCCAGCATGCCGTCGACGACCCGTCCCATCAAGCGACATTCGATCTCGGTCATCGGACGTGTAAACGTTTCGCCTTCGGTCGGATCACCGCCCAGCATCCGGTCGACCATCACGCAGCATAACTCGGGTGCGACATCAAAGTACCAGTCGCCACCGCTCACTTCCGGCGAAAGCACACTTCGCCAGCGATGATCTTTGGCCTGTTCTTCAAACGAATCCAAAAAGATCGTGCTAACGTCGGCCACGTTGACCTCCACCGGAGTTCGCAAAATCGTGGCCAATGTTTCTTTCAGTTCGCGTGCCATCGACTGATGCAACCAGCGCACCGCCGACAACAAGTCCGCGTCGATTTCAGGTGGCTCAGCGCGAGATCCGATCGGATCGTGCGCATCGAGCGGCTCTGAGTTCGTTTGGGACGGCGAACGACGGTCAACCGATTCCATCGCCTTGATCAGGCTCTCAACCTGATTTTGGCTCAGCTTCTGTCTTCGGTCTAGTCGACCGGATGAATCGGACATCTCCATCGTCCCTTGGTTGTAAGTCCATTTCGTGAGCCGACGGCGCTAGCCGCGGGTCCAGAATCCCCTGTTAGCCAACCTGCAAGGCCCGAGGCTAGCCCGGATCATGTAGGGTGGGTCAAATTGCGCAAGTCCTTGGTGGGTCGCGCAAGCAGTTCAGAACTGATATCGCATTCTATTTTAGTTGCTAAGCCTATTCGCGACGGAGACCCACCATTCTTCGATGTTTGCTCGACGCCACCCTACGTGGATGAAATAAGCGGGCTACGCCTACGGCTCACAGAAAAGTGCATCTTCAGCAGCCGCGAACGGCGACTTCTTTTCTCCCACTCAATCACCGTCACTGGCGCACTTGTCCGTCGCCACGGACGATGTACTTGTACGTGGTCAATTCACGCAGCCCACACGGTCCGCGGGCGTGAAATTTATCGGTCGATGATCCCGATTTCGGCTCCCAAACCAAAGACACCGCCATCGTTAAAACGGGTGCTGGCATTGACCATCACGGCGGAACTATCGACCGCCTGGTAAACGCCTCGCCGCTTTCAGATTCGAGGTAACGATTGCGTCGGTGTGATGCGAACCGTATCGATTGATGTGCTTGACTGCATCCGCCAAGGAATCAACCACCGCGATGCTGATCACGGGCCCAAGATATTCCGTACCCCAGTCTTCCTCGGTCGCCGGCAAGGCTCCGGCAGAACCTGCAAAGCTCGATCATCAGCCCGCATCTCGACGCCGTTGGCATGAAGTCGCTTGGCGATCGACAGGTAAAGCGCTCGCGGCGACCGCAGCGTGGACCAACAGGGACTCGCAAGCATTGCAGACGCCCATCCGCTGGCACTTCGCGTTTTCGACGATGTTGGCGGCCATTTCCAGATCGGCTGTTTCATCGACATAGACGTGGCAGTTTCCGTCAAAGTGCTTGATCACCGGCATCGTCGCTTCACTGGCAACGCGGCGAATCAAGACTCTCGCCGCCGCGTGGAATCGTCACATCGATCAGATCGCCGAGCGACAGAAATTCGCCCACGGCGGCGCGATCGGTTGTCGAGACAAGTTGAACTGCTTTCTCCGGCAAGCCAACAGCGCTGGCGTGCCGCGTCAAAACGTCGACGATCGCCTGACTGCTATGAATCGCTTCCTTGCCACCTCGCAAGATCACGGCGTTGCCGCTCTTCACACAGATGCCTGCCGCGTCGGCCGTGACGTTGGGACGACTTTCGTAGACGAAAAACACAACGCCCAGCGGAACGCGACGCTTGGATATCTGCAGCCCGCCTGGTCGCGTGAAACCCTCCATCACTTCACCCACGGGATCGGGAAGCATGGCGATTTCGCGGAGGGCGACGGCAATTCCATCGATTCGCTCGCCATCCAATCGCAAGCGGTCGACTTGGGCCTCAGTACAACCGTAGCTGGGGGCAGCGGCCAGATCCTTGGCGTTTGCGCTGAGTATTTCGTCAGCGGAAGCGATCAAGCCGTCAGCGGATTGCTGCAACCATTGATTCTTGACGGACGTATCCAGCGACGCCAATGCAAACGACGCGGCTTTTGCAGCCTCGGCGGTTTCGCGACAATATCGACTCAGATCGGAGTTGACGGTGGAAATGGACATCAATGCTCGAGATTGCGTGATGACAAAGAGGTTTTGATCGATTCTGGACGAAGGGTCGGCCAGGGTCAACGTCGATCGACGATCACGTCTTTATCGGGTGCATATCGCGGTTCTCAAAGTAGCCATCTCGCTCCGTCGAGATGTGGCCCGACCGAACCGTTTTCCAGGGAAATTACGGTGGATCGTAGCTGGACCGCGACCAAGCGATCTGTTCGACACAAGAAAACCTGATGGTTCGCCACTCGGTCGGGCATCGTCACGGCGGAGCGTGACGGCTACTTTTTGTTGTCGCTGGCAAACCGCGATATGCACCCTCTTTATCCAGACCGGATACAAGCAAATAGCCCGGGGTGAGCGAGCGAAGCGAGTGCCAGCCCCGGAAAACAGGCGGGAATTGAACCGCTCCCACCGCGAGATGGCCGCGTAGCCACCATCTCGCTGGAAGCTCGCTGCTCACCCCCTGCGTTCATTTTCGTCAGCCCACCGCCGCCACCGGCAAAGCAGCCGTTGGATCCGCGTACTCGACAGACTCGACATCCATCAGATCCGCTTCCGAGTCCTCCGTGGCTCTTAAGGTACCGAAATACAGCAGGCACGTGACAGCAATTCCAATGCTGACAACAATCCACATCGGCTGATACGCGGGGCCGGCATCCGTGCTCATCAGGAACAGCGACGCGCCCTCCCAACCACTGTTGGCAATTCGCTCGAGCGAAACCGAGAGCGCATTGTTGGTGAAGTGAACCAGGATGCAAGGAAGAACACTACCGGTTCTGCAGCGCGATCCATCCTAGTAGCAGCCCCATGATCGTCGCCGCGATCGATTGTTGTAGAACGCCATGCGAGACGCCAAACATGATCGCGGTGACGATGATCGCACGAAGTCGTCCGTGTTCACGCACCAGGCCGCCGAAGATAAATCCACGAAAGGCAAGTTCTTCGCAGATCGCGGGCAACAACGCCATCAACAGGACCACCGATAACCAAGGTGCCGAAGCGATCTGCTCAGCAAACGGCTTCATCGCCAAAGCAGCTTCCGTGCTGATCGGATACATGAGGCTGATCGATTTGGCCAATCCCAAGTACATCGGGTGGAGCGTCACGCCCAACAGCACCGCCAACGGTAAAGTGGTCCAGTGTGGCATGCGGATCCGCAGGCTTTTCCGCAAGGATGTGGTGAACATCGTCGCCATCAGCAGCGCCGGAAACAGAATCATGGCGATCTGTGGAACAAGCACCAGCTTTGCCATTCCAGCAAAGCCTTGCGGCATCTCGGTGACCGCCAGCTTGCCAAAGAACAACGCCACCAGAATGATCGCACCGCACGCGAACGCCTGTGCCGGCGTGGCCGCCATCTGCCGATCCCGCCACAAGTGACGTACCCAGCTACCAAGTTCCCATTGATCGGAACTGCCAAACAAAACGGCTTCGCTCTCGAACTGTCTTCGTACCCAGCGCGTGGCCAACCACAGGCATGTCCCGGTCACACCAGCGACGATCGGCACATGTAATAGGGCATCAGCGTACTGGCCTTCGACCAACGCTCGCACCAGCAGAAACATCCCCGTAACCGGTATCAAACTGGTGCCGGTATGCAAGGTCGTGCCCGGCAGCATCGGCAGCAACACCAACGGCAACGTGACCATCATCAATGGCATCAAATAGTATTGGCCTTCCTTGCTGCTGCGTGCCATCGCGGCGACGGCCAGCGCCAATGCACTGAACAGCGCGGAAAGCGGAATCAAGGCGACGAACAGCCACAGCATGGGCACCAACGGCGGCGCACCCATCGTCCCGCCGGCTCCGACACCCATTTGACGAAAGACAAACGAACTGGTGACCAACATGCTGCCGGCGTTCAAGATGGCGGTCAGCATACTGAAGGTGGTGACAGCGCCGAGTTTGCCCCAGACAATTTCCCCTCGCAGCGCGGGGCTGCACAACAGTGTTTCCAGGGTGCCGCGTTCTTTTTCACCAGCGACCAGGTCAATCGCCGGATAAAACGCGCCCGTCATCGCCCAGACCAGCATGATGAAAGGCAACAACTTGCTCCAAAAAGCCGCTTCGCGCGTGCGTTCCGGGGCGATGTCGATATCACTTAGTTGGAACGGTTCCAGCACCGAGAGTTGAATGCCCGAATCGGAAAGCCGATCGCGAACCCAACCGCCTCGCCAGGCAGCCAGGATCGACGTCACTCGTTCACGCGCGACCAGAGACTGGTCCGACGCGACGTTGTACAACAACTTGATGGCTGCGGCTTGCTCGGCTTCAAGCTGCGCCAGATCCTGGGCCTCGCGCCGTGCGGGGTCAGCGAACTCGGGTGGGAAAATCACGACAACGTCAAAGGCGCCCCGCCTGACCCACTGGGTCGTTTGTTCTTGGACGTTTCCCCGCCGCTGCATCTCGTCCCAGCGGTACTCGATCAACTCCAAGGAGTCTTTGGCGTTGGACAAACCCTGCACAAAGGATTCCCCTTCGATCAGCGGCGGCGTGCCCTCGAGATGCTCCGTGCCAACCACACAGACCGTGGTTGGATGTTGACGGCTGAACTGAGCCATCTGCAGCAACAGCGTGCCAACCAACGGATACAGCAGAATGGGCAACACGGCGATTGTGAATAACGTTCTGCGATCTCGCAGCTGATCGCGCATTTCACGCATGTAGATCAACAGCACCGCTGAAAGGCGTGGGCCATCGAATTGTTGGGCATCACGTCGCTTCTGGGCGGATGATTTTTTCAAGTGCCCGCTCCTTGGCTGTGCACATACTCGCCTTCGCCTTGATACGGCCCGGCCTCGTGTTGGCTCAGCAACCCAAAGAACAATTCCTCAAAGTCGTGTTCATCGTGGCGGGACCGCAGTTCTTCCAGCGTGCCTGTGTCCAGAATCGTGCCGCGATACATGATCGCGATCCGATCGCACAGGCGTTCGACTTCACTCATGATGTGTGTCGAAAAAATCAAGCACTTGCCCGATTCGCGAAGCACCCGAATCACTTCCAGCAAATTGCGTGCGACCAGGACGTCCAGACCAAGCGTGGCTTCGTCGAAGATCAGAACAGGTGGATCATGTACCATCGCGCGGGCGATGGAGACCTTTTGCTTCATACCGGTTGACATTTTTCCACCCGGCACGTCGCGAAAATCGTTCATGCGAAGTGTTTCAAACAGCGTTTCCAATCGATGTCGCAGTTCGTCTTTGGGCATCCCATGTAAGCGACCGAAATACTCCACCATCTCCCAGGCGGTCATGCGATCGTACATCGCTGTGTTGTTGCTCACGAAACCGATGCGACGTCGAACTTCCGCCGGATCACGGACAACGTCGTAACCGGCGACGTTGGCGATCCCACTGGTGGGCGAAAGGACGGTGCTGAGGACACGCAAGACCGTTGTTTTCCCAGCTCCGTTCGGCCCCAGCAAACCAAAGATCTCGCCGCGTCGGACTGTGAATGAGACTCGATCAACCGCGACGAAACGACCTCGTTGCAAGTCCTCGTAGGTCTTCGTCAGATGTTGGACTTGAATCATGCGGATGAATGCGAGTGGGAGGAGTCGGCTCAAGTGAATGCCCGAACCCGCGACACAATCACTCCGTAACGGATGTCACAAAAGTATCGGTTGTGCCGACGGGCAGCCTTTGCAGAGACGTTTCTGTACGAAGGTACTCCGCTGTCGCCCGATTTCGAGAGTGCACTGGGGGCAAGAGTCCGGAATCCGTTGGGCTCCCCCCGGCGCAACCGTTAGGGCGGGAAAAAGCAGGGTGGGCAGCCGTCTTCGTAGCGGAAGTGCGGAAGACTTCCGAGCCAAGCGGCTCTTACGTGATCGTGACCGTCCAGGTGTTTCGGAACTCTTCCGAGTTCCGCTACCGCTTCGCCGTTCTCAGTCCTTGACGCGAAGCCGCACAACCGGACCTTGAACACACGCGAGGGCCGCGAGTTCGGATGTCGCCGCGACGGTCGCACCTTCGCTTGACGCATGCGTCATGATCACCAGCGGCACCGGGTCAAGCTGAGTTTCTCCGGGACTTTCGTGCTGAATCACCGAAGCGATCGAAATCTGATGTTGGCCGAGGACTGTAGCGATCGTTGCCAACGTCCCCGGATGATTGGCCACCGACAGTCGAAAGTAATTTCGCTGCGTCAACGTGTCGGCGTCGCGAAGCAGGACGCGCGGCGGCTGATCAATCGAAAAGTATTCCAGGGTCTGAAACGTGATGCGTGTTCGGCCCACGGCCGTATCGATCATGTCGGCGGCGACCGCCGATGCCGTCGGCATCTGACCGGCACCGAGCCCATGATAAAAGACAGGACCAACGGCATCACCCACGACCCGAATCGCATTGAATGCGTCGCGTACTTCGGCCAGCGGCGTGCCAATGCGAACCAACGTCGGTGCGACCGACAATTCCAAACCGTCGTCGACAAGATCGGCGACGGCCAACAGTTTGATGTGATACCCGAGTTCTTTGGCGTATTTCAAATCGGTGGGATCCAACACGTCGATCCCAATCCGTGGAATCTCCGACCAGTTGACGGTGGCACCAAACGCCAGGTGGGCCAGGATCGCCAACTTTTGTGCCGCGTCGGAGCCGTCAACATCCATCGTCGGATCGGCTTCGGCATAACCCAGTTCTTGAGCCAAGCGAACGGCATCGGCGTAGGTCATCCCGCTTTCGCCCATCCGCGTGACAATGAAGTTGCTGGTGCCGTTCAGGATGCCTTCCAGCGACTGGATTTGGTTCGCCGAAAGACACTGACTGACGTTGGCGATGATCGGTATGCCACCGGCAACCGCGGCTTCGAAAGCGATGCTGCGGCCAAGCTCACGAGCTTTCGTGAACAGTTCGGCGCCATGCTCGGCCAGCAAAGCCTTGTTGGCAGTCACAATATCTTTTCCCGACTCCAGCAACTGAAGCATGATCGTGCGGGCCGGCTCCAGACCGCCAATCAACTGCGCGACCACGGTGATCTCCGGATCGTCAATCACGTCCCGCAGCGAGTCGGTCGCCACACCTGCGGGTAGTTCGACGTCGCGAGGTTTGGCCAGATCGCGGACGACGGCTTTCTTTAGCCACAAGCGTCCTGCCGGCGTGACGCGCGGTGCGGTCGCCATGATCCAGCAGCAATCTGGCAACACCTGTTCCGACCGTTCCCAAACCGACGATAGCTACGTTTGTCTTTTCCATGGTGACAGATGTTAGTCATCTTGCCAGCACGCGGGGAGGCGGGAGGCGATCGGCTGAGAACGTGTTTTGAAAAGTGAGCCGACGGCGCAAGCCCCGGGCCCGTTTTCCGCGACGTTTGACGCGTCCAGGCCCGCGGCGAGCGCCCTTGTCATTACCCACATTTCCTTGATCCTGAAAGGATCACAGACATTAGCCGTCGGTCGCGTAGCGCACCTACGGTCAATGTCTTTTCCGTGTTTTCGACCCCGAAGCGGGTCGCAGACCTCCGCTGCCGCACCGCCCTGCGACGCCCTTCGGGGTCGACTCAGGTGGATCTGAACACGATCCGTAGGTGCGCTGCGCGACCTACGGCTAATATCTTGGACCGCTTCGCGGTCGCTCACTAAGGCAAAGCCGTGATGGCGAAGCAGTAACGCGACGACAAATGTGGGTAATGACAAGGCTAGTAGCCCCGTCGGCTCACAAGATGCACGATCGACAATTTCAAAACACGTTCGAGGGTGCGAATCAGCGGAGATTCAAGAACTGCCAGCCGGAAATCTTCCATTTCTTTCCGTACGGCTTGCACCAACGGCACTCGGCAAGCACCTTGATCGATGTTCCGTCCAGTCGCTGAATTGTCAGCGTCGCCGTGCTTCGTTCCGGCATCAGTTCGTCCGTGATCAGGCCGATCCCGGCCCTGGAAATATTTCGCGAGAAGGCCTCGATCGGCTCGGGTGATGATCCACGCGTGATCAAGACACTTAGCACGAGACTTTGACGATTCACTGCGCGGTGTTCCGTGCGCTCGTAGTCGCGGTCCTCTCGAAGCAGTCCCTCCACCATCGCGTCGATGTCATCGCTGACAGACGAGCCAGTTGTTCGCAACATGCTGGAAACCTGAGATGAGATGAGAAGGTCGAGTGGTCCCGACCTGCCCAGAGTCGATCACCCAAGCCGCTCGATTCACAGCGAAAATTGTTTCGCGATCTGAACGCGCGAGCTATGCAAGCTTGGGGGACTGGGAGAGGTGCGGGCGGAGAAAACCGCGTGGAAATGGTCGTCGAGGGAAAATTGCTTGCATCCATTCGACAATAACGTCATAACAGGAGTCTCTTCTCAACTCCTCCACGGGCCATGCCATGAACAGGCACCTGTTTTGCACCACCATCCGGCGTGGCTTCCCAGCGGTTTTCTTGATCGCCACATTCTTGATCGCCACGGCGTCGATTAGTTGGGGCGTCGATCCCAATCTCCAGCGTGGCAAAGAGATCTTTCAGAAGCAGTGGACCTACGAGGCTCCGCCAAAAATCGAGCAGGGCGAACAAACTGACATTGAATTTTCTCAGCGGCTTCGGCAATTGCCCGGTGACGGACTCGGCCCGATGTTCAACGCGGCCTCATGCGAAGCCTGTCACGCCGCCGGCGGCGCATCGGGGGTCGAGCACAACGTCACGCTGATCACGCTTGACCCTCGCTCCCCGTTGCTGCAAGCGAAAACGAGCACGCCGGAACAGCTGAAGTCCGCCAGGGAATCGATCGTCGAGTTGTACCCGGGCCTGTTGTCACCTCGAGGTGTTTTGTCGATGGATGTCGTCGTGCACGAAGCTTCGACACGCCATTTCTTCGACATGGTTCGCGACCAGATCGGTGACTTCGTCCCCGGTGGCATCTCAGATGAATGGTACAGGAGCGAAAGTAGAAAGAGTGACGCGATCGCTGACCGACCGGTGATTGCCGGACGCAAAGCCAACATCGACTTTTATTTGAGTCAGCGCAATTCGCCACCGCTGTTCGGCATGGGGATGATCGACCGCATCTCACAGGCGACGCTACTGAAGATTGCTCGAACGCAAACGCGTCGAAGCTCCGGAAAGATCAGCGGGCGAATGGGCTTAGGGAAATTCGGGTGGAGAGGCCAAACGATATCGCTCGATGCGTTCGTGCGTGGTGCCTGCGCTGGGGAAGTCGGCCTGCAATTGGCCGCAACACCTCAGCCAGCCGATGTTGCCGATGAAACGTACGTCAGCCTGGGAACCGATCTGAACGAATCACAAGTCCTTCAATTGGTCAGCTACGTACGTTCGTTGCCACATCCGATGCAAGAAACAAAGATTGCGGAGGAGGCCACGTCAGTGCGCGAAGGCAAGCGGTTGTTCGGGAAAATCGGCTGCGCCGACTGCCACGTGGAGAATCTCTATCCCGCGCGTGGCATCTACAGCGATTTGTTGTTACACGACATGGGATCACTCCTGCAGGCACCGAGCCCCGCTCCGGCAACGACAGCGATCCGACCGATGCGGATTCCATTGTTCCCGCCGGAAACACCGCCATCGGGACTGGGCCTGTCGATCGGCAGCTACTACGGGATCCAATCGAGCGCCGTCCCGACGCCATACGCGTTCGATCGTCCCGCCGAACCAACCTTCCCTTACGGCAAACTGCCGGCGAGCGAACTAAATATAAGTCCCGGGAATCCCCTGGTTACTTGGGACGTGCTTCAGCGTGAATGGCGAACACCACCGCTGTGGGGAGTGGCCGATTCGGCACCTTATCTTCATGACGGTCGAGCCGAAACACTCGACTCATCGATTCGCTGGCATGATGGCGAAGCGCATGATTCGGTAACGAAGTACCGTTCGCTGCAATCAGAGAGTCGCGAACAAATCCTGGCGTTTCTGTCATCGCTCCGCAGCCCGCCGACTCCGCATCGCGCGGAGGCCGAGCGGATCGTGAAAGCGCGAAAGAAAGCCCGCTCAGCTCCCGTCCTGATTAGCAGCCAAGACCCAGCGATCGACAACGACAGCATCGCCGAAGCGCTCGAGGTCTTCCGGCAAGGCTTGTAGACACGACGCTCTATTCGATCAATTCTTTGCCGGCGAACGTCAGCAGCGCTTTCAGCTTTTCGTTGTCCAACTCTTCCTTGGTGAATGAGCGAACCGAGCCGTCAAAGAACAACGCGTTGACGCGTTCACGATCACCAAACACATCCGACTTTGGGTCGTCTTCAGAAAGCACCCAAGGTTCCGGAGAAGTCCAGGTAACCGCGGCGCTGTCCGGCGCGATGAAGGCGGCGATCGTATTGCTGGTTCCGTCAGTGATATCGCGAATGGTTCTCGGTGGGCCCTCGCCCTGCCAAAACGATCCCTTGATCACCGGGACGCGGATTCGCGTTTTGGTCGGATGCTCGGTTCCTTGCATGTTGCCGCTGTAAGTTGGGATCGCCATTTCGCCAAAGCGTTTGTTGTCGCGGCTATCCCACGCCTGATCCAGCTTGATCTCACGCGCAAGTGCCTGCTGCTCGATAAAGGGCAGGATCGTCACTCGCCAGCTAAGTAACGGCTTCCCGTCGGGGTTCGTCAAAACGCGAGGCGGAAAATGCTTGTGCTTGGCATGGTAGTTGTGCATGGCCAGGCCGATTTGCTTCAAATCGTTTCGATCTAACTGAACGCTCGCTCTCTCCCTCGCCGGTCCCGTCATCTCCTCCAATAGTTTTCCGATTCTCTCTGGAGTCACTTCCAAGGAGACTGTCGCCCCAGTCGTTGCCGTTTCGACAGCCCTCGTTGCCTGCGGAGACATTGCCCGCAATTGCTTGATCGCCGATTCCACCCTCGCTGTGCCGTCCGCACTGGTGGTGATGATGTTCGCAACCATGCGGGGTTGCGGGGGCAGATCCCAGCTGATCCGAACCGAATCCACATCCTCGATCAACGCACGCGGCGAGATTTCCAATTCGGGTGCATTGGGAAGCTGATCTGGCCACAAAGCCGCCAAATCTTTCTTTGCCTCAGCGGGCAGCGAGATGATCGCGAGATGATCGGCTCGTTCCGCGTTCAGCAGAGGCAGAATCAGGTCGGGCCTCGCGAATCCTCTGCCCGCAAGGACGCGGTCGACGGCGCCCTCGGGACCGACAACAACAACGTTTTCAAGAACGTTGGCAACATAGTTCAGTTTCTTGGGCACACCTTGCACGACCAGCGCCGCCAAGCCGAGCACGGCCTGCGGTTTTTCGCAGGGAATGACAACCAACGGACCACCATCGAAGATTGCCCGCGTGGAAGCCGTCAGGTACAGATTCGACACGCCCGCGGTCTTCAGTGATTCGACAAACCCTGTCGCCATGGCAAGTTGTTCCGGCGGCAGTGGGTTCTCGCGAGCCGGCCGAAAGTTCTCCTGCAGCCACTGAACTGCTTTCTGCACGTCCAGCTTTGACACGTCGATGTCGACGACGACCGCACTCGATTTCTCCAGGTAACGTGTCATCAAGTGCGTTGCAGCCTTGGCCTGGATCACATCGTTGATCAATAGCCCTCGACCGAAGTGGTGCGAAAGCTGAGGCTGCTGGCCGAGCGAAACGGTGCAAAGCGTCAGTGTGATCAAGCATGTCACAACGAGATGTTTCATCGGATGGAACCTTTTACTTGAGAAGCTGGATCTGCATGGTCGACTCTTGATCACGGCCGTAACGTGGTTCTTGAAGGAAAGTCGCGGTGGAAGGCGACGTTCGCGTGTAACCAAATGGTTTGAATGCCAGTCCATCTGTCCACGCAGGAACGGGACGAAGTTTGTCGATCGATTCGGGTAACTGACCGTGGACCGCTGCGTGCATGCGAATTGCCTCAATCGTCAACAGCATGTTTCTGTTTTGCACCATCCGACGTGAGGCACGACGAGCCGCATCGCTCGCCGGAGCGAGGTGGCTCACCATGATTTCGATCACATCCGTTCGGTTATCAAGCTTGAGATTCATTTCCGCCTCGTCCTTATAGTCACGCCACATTTCAGGCGGCAACAAGGACCACTTCGCCCAACTGTCGCGAATACGATCGAATTTCAGTTGCATTGCACGCAGCACGGCTTCCGATGACGACAGCGCGTACGCCTTGTCTCCCCACGCATCGGTCGCAGCCAGCATTTCACGCGACGGATCGGCCATCGTCACCACGTAAAAGCCGGCGATCATCTGAGCGGTTGCCTCGACGTCCATGCCATGAAACGAACCAAAAAGTTGGCCGGCTTCCTCAACTAAGTCAAGCAGCTTGATCCGAGCCGCTTGTTCACCGATTTCTGTGTCTGGTAGCGTCCTGACATCGCGGAACAATCGTGCCAGTAATACGGTCTCGAATTCAAGGGAATCTCGGATCTCAGAAAGCCGTGTCTCCGGCATCGAGGCCAACGCCCAGTAGAGATTGGGACAGCCAGGTTGCTGAATCGCCTCTTCCACCGCGTTCATCATGACGCCACAGATCGCATAGCAAACAAGTCGACCGATCAAGAAATCGTTGCCGCGGCCCGTACATTCGGCCAGCCGAAACCCGAGCCGAACGTCGTGGACGAAGTCGTCCCACCGCTGCTGTGCGATCGCCAAACGCGCCCGCAGGTAAAGAAGCCTGGCCAGAGCACGTGACTCCTGGATTTCCGGCAGCACGGTTTCGATCAGCTCCGACGCTGACATCTCATCTAACCGCAAGTCATAATCCAAGTCGAACAGATTCTCAGCACGTGCCAATTCGCGTAACGCCGCACCTCCATACTTCTGCAGAAACTCGCGCACCTCGTCAGCGGGCAATTCATCCAACGATGCCTCGGAAAACTGCTCGTACTTCTGGATGAATTCTTGCTGAACATTCGGGCCTTGGTTCGCTTGTACCGAAAGCAGAATCGCACGGCTGATAAACGGCATCGGGTTGCCCTGTCGCCGCAGTTCGTGAGCCGGCCAGAATCGATATCGCAGTGCCGGATCGGGTTCAGCCGCAGCGTAGATCTTGATGACTTTCGGTTCAGGTTTTGCCTCGGCCGCTTGCGGCTTGTCTTTCGAGAACGCGGGCGACACCATCGTTTGCCCGTGTGACTGTGCGATCAAACCCAACACGATGGCCGCGCTCATCAATCCACGCAGTATCGAGCAGATCGTGAAGCCCTCCAACGGAAAGCCGTGACAGTTCTCAACCGCCCACCTTCTTTTCGTACAATTCCAGAACATCAAAAGTCTCCTAATCTCTCAGCCAGTTCGATGGTGTCGCCAATGGCAAGCGTTTTCTTGTCGTCACCCGTCGCTTGATCGACCGCGAACGTTCGGTAACGGTTTTCGATACCAAAGGATGATTCAGGCCAGCTTCGACCCGTGTCCGTTGAATTCAACGTCGTCGCATGAAATGCGGTTAAGGTCATTGATCTGGGACCGGTACTCTCTGGTTCACCCGAGAACCACTGACCGGCAAGCAACTCCAACCATCGATTTCCCGTCGCCGTTTTATCGCTGCCCGAGCTGATCGTGACTTCCACCTGATCTTCTTGAATCGCGACAACTTCGTCAGAAACTTGCGGATCCGTTTCGACGATTGCTTCCAGGTTCGGTGCCGGCTTGTCGGCGACTTCGCTACGTAAGGCTCCCGCCCGATAGCTGACCGGTGCGGTGATCGCCGCGGTTAGGATGACTCCAAGCACCAATTGCCCCACAGCATGCCTGTGCGGCGTGGATTGCCCGGCAATCGCTGCCTGATACCCAGCCTGGTAGAACACCGACGAGACGTCAAGCTGCGAAGCTGCCGGTTGTAGCCCACGAAGTGCTTCTTCGACGTCGTCGCTGGTGATTGGATCATTGGGAGTCATCGTTCACCTCGTTCTTCATGCTCGTACCCCAGCAGTCGTATCCGAGTTCTCGGGGTTGAATCTCTGTTTCAAGTCTTCGATGCCGCGTTGAAAATTTCGATGAGCCGACGCGCGGGATCCGCCGACCACACCCGCAATCGACTCGAACGTCATGTCGCCCCATAAATGCATGACAATGATTTCTCGTTGCGGCGATCGCATTTGCCTGAGTGCTTCGGCGACAACATGACCGTCGATTTTTTGATCGATCAGGAACGCGTCGCCGCTAAACCATTGTTTGTTGCCGACCAGGGTCTCTCGATTGCGTCGTCGCAACCAACTGCGTCGCCACCCGCGCAACCGATTTCTGGCGACCGTCGCCAGCCACGCCAGCGGATCATTGGGAACGCTCGTTTGCATCGCCAACGCGACAAACGCTTCCTGAACGGCGTCCTCAGCGGGCTCACCAATCGCCCGCGCGATCAACAGCAGTCGATCCGCGTGCTCGTCCCAAAGTGCACGCAGCGTGGTCGCATCAATCATGCAGCCCGGTGCTCCGCGTGCTTTGAGCCAAGTGTTTTCGAGTTGACCCCCTGCCAACCTCCACTATCAAGGATGCCACGGCAGCGTCACTATCTCAATCAGAGGGGAAGTTTTTCGAGAAAAAGGGTTGTTTTAAAAAGCGATTTGCCACCAAAGAAAACGGCGAACGAACCATCCCGCCAACGACCTTCGTAGCCTGGAACAAGCTGTGCGCCGTTCCGGCATCAGATCACGCACATACGCGGCGGCCGTTCGGTTTAGCGAGGTCGACGCCCTCCGTCAGACGTGTAGTCCTTTTCAGCGTAATAGTCGCGGATCTGGTTGAAAGCTTCTTGCCGCACGTCGTCCTTCCAGACGTAGATCAGCAGCAGCCCTTTGCGGATCAAACCTGGCCGCTGCAGACGCTTGGCTGTTTCGTCGTCCTGGCATCTCAAGGCGTAAACCCCAATCTCATTGCCTTTGCGATTGTTGCCGGCGAGGTCGTCTTGGTAAGCAACAACGATCGCCGCATCGACGTGCTGCGCAAGCGTTTTGGCGTCCCCAAAAAACGTGGCAATCAGTCGAAACCAGGCGTCATCAATCTGGCTCGCGCCGGGCACAAAGATGGCTGAATCGGGTCCGGTCACGAGTCGGACACCGTCGGGAATCTCGCTGGAGGGAATCTGCAAGTCGTTCAATTCACTGGCGAACTTGCGTTGGCGATCTTTCAGCCGCTGACGAACTTGCTCCGTCAGCGGACCCCACATCGGATCATTTGGCGGGTCGGCCTGACCAAGCGGGCCGACGTTCACAACCGCCGCCTTGCTGACGGTTTTTTCGTCGACCGCGCCGGCGGATAAGAGCCATTCGACAACATCCTTAGCACCTGCTTTGCGGGCATAATGTATCGCCGTCCATCCGTTTTTGGTTTCCGCGTCGACCTGTGCGCCGCGGGCAACCAGGAACTTTGCCATCTCAAGCCGCGATCCGGAAGCTGCCCACATCAGTGGAGTCCTGCCAACCGAATCGGTCGATTCAATGCTGGCCCCTGCATCCAATAGAACTTTCGCTACATCACGGTGCCCGCGATGGGCAGCGTACTGCAGCGGTGCGCCCTTGAATTTTCGCTGCTGAACGTTCACGTTGGCGCCGGCGGCAATCTCCGTCCTTGCCATCACGGCATCACCGCGGATGGCAGCAACGTGCAGCTTCGAGAAGCCAGCCTCATTCAGTCCATTGACACCCGTATCGGCAGGCGTTTGTGCCTCCGTCGGGCGCCTCGGCAATCAAGCGGCTCGATGCGCCGAAAGAAAATAACCCGAAGCAAAACGTGATCGCCAACAACGTCTCCCGTGTGAACGAAGCCCGTTTAAGAAAAGCTGCTTCTCGATAGCCGCGGCTCCGTTTCGATCCGTGGTGTCAATGTCGCGCAAGCCATCATCACTCTCCAGGCACGTGTTTGCTGCATGGCAGGCGAAGTGAACGCCAACAAAACCAGTCTAGCATTGGATGTGCTGCTAATCGATACAAATTGACGCACGTTCCAGTGTTCCTCCAAGCTGGTTCTTCGTATTTTCGGCAGCGACTACCGCTGGCAAGTTAGAATAATGGCAACACACGGGGAGGAAACGCGGCGTTGCTATGTACGAAGAGAATTGCCATCCGTTGCCAGATGGAGATGCATCCGTCGTCTTTGCGCAGCAACTGACGGCGATCAAACGCCACGCATCGGATCAGACGGCTGTCGATGTTTCGCCCGAAAGTGTTGTCACACCGGAAAGCGTTGTGCGATGGGAGGACACTAGCCATCGCCCTCATATCGCCGCCATCTGTCGGCGACTGTTGCTGCCCGGCAGCGGTTTGGTGGGCACTGAGAATCTGAGTGCGTTGGTCAGGCTTGCGGAACGCGGGAAGGCTTGCCTGTTGTGCCTGAATCATCGCTCGAATCTTGATGTGCCGACGCTGGAAACCTTGCTGGAAGACCATGGCGGTTCCAGCCTGTTTCAGCAAATCATCTGGATCGCCGGCCGCAAACTGGAAGAAGACGTCGGCATGACCAGCGTGTTGGTACGGAGTGTCAATCGAGTGATCGTGACACCTCAAAGTTGGTTTGCCACGGCGCACACCGACGATGAAATCCACGAAGCGCGACGTATCAACATTGCAACCGAACGCGCCGTTGCCAGGTTGCGTCACGAGGGCTGGGTGTTTGCACTTTTTCCTACGGGTACACGAATCCGCCCCGACGATGAGTCGACGAGGCAAGCCATTGAGCAGACCGATAGCTATTTACGGATGTTCGACTACTTGGTGCTGTGCAACATTGACGGCTGCACCCTGCCCGTCAGCAAGGATCATGATCTGACACACGAGACACCCAAACTGGACCGCATGCTGTACACCTTCGGCGCTGTTCACCGGACCGAGAGTTGGCGAGCCGATGCGGCAGCACGATTCCCGGAACTCGACCGGCGATTGGCAACGGCCCGCGCCATCAGGGAAGACATCGAAGCCCTTGCTCCCAACTCGAACGCCTTGAGGGATCACGGCCCGAGGTCGCGATAGAGTCGGCTCATGTCGGATTCCAGTTGTGACTCTCTGGCCTGGTCGTGCTTGCCCAATTGTTGTTGGGTCTGAGAAAGCAATTCATAGGCCTCGGGCAGCGCGTGCCAACCGATCTCTGCTTCTGGCTGATGCTTGGTTAGCCACTTCCAGCGGCTCGATCGATTGTTGCAGTGTCTGCTCGGCTTGTTCAAGCAACCCGGTTTGCAGCGCAATGACGCCTTGCTGATGAAGAAACAGGGCGTGCCAGGCACGATATCCGGGCGTGTCGTGGCGTCGCAGTAGCGCTGCGTATTGACTGGCAGCTTCGCGAAACGACAAGCCTGCTTGCTGTTCCAATTCGCGGTGTTTGCCGACCTCGAGTCGGCTCGGCAAGTCGCGTCAACAGAACACCCAGCTTGTAGTGCGTATGAGCAACGGCGTTGGTGTACTTCGGAACGTTCGGATTCATGCTCGGACAGAGTCTCGAAATGCGTGACGGCCTCGGTCAACTGGTCGATCGCCGGTTCAAGATCCTGCCATCGCAGTGGGGGGCCAAAGACGTCGATGTCAGCCAACATCGTCGACATTTCGTACGAATCGTTTCGTTTTCAGGATGCAGTTCCTGCAGCCCACGCAAGAGTTCGATCGCACCGCTGCCATCGGTTGCTTGATCCGTTTTGAATCCCCCGACGCGGGTCGGACTCCAACCGGTGCATTGCCGTCGCCAGAGCAATCGCGTAACCAACGTGATTTGGGGAATCATCGTGCAGTTGTCGCAGGATGTTGATTGCCACGTTCAGATTTGCTTGTCTGTCGTCGCTCAGCCGAGATCGGTCGGGTACTCTCAGCCTGGTCTTCCGGACGATCGAATCGGCCACGGCGGTGGCGCATCGGCAACGCTTCGATCGGTGGCATCATGGTCGGCCCCATCCCGGGCAGAAGCTCGAGTCGTCAACAAAAAGTGACTGCGTGCCAACTCGAATTGCCGTCGGGAGTTGCCTGATCGATGGATTCGATTGATTCAGGATCTCCAAGGCCTGCGATGTTCGGAATCTGCTTGGTCACTGTCTCCGGAGAATCGATGGCGAGTCCGATTTGATTGTGAATCCTCGGATACGCAATCCGCAATTACCGGCTTCGTCTTGATGTGGGCAGACGGATTCAACCAATCGCAAGTCGGAATGCGTCGATCGCGCGATCGTAGTTTCCCAGGCTAAAATGGATGTCACCCATCGCGTATTGCGCGTTGGCGGCTGATTGCTGTAGCTTTGGATCAAACGTGCTGTGGACAGCGAGCGCGTCGTAGTATTCCAGCAGTTCTTCCAGCAACGTTGCCGCTTCGTCACTCAGCGCCGGAGTCGACGTGAAGTTGTTCGACGAGTCGCTGAATCGGTCTGAGCGCCCGGTGAAGCGATCGAAGATCTGGTTCAAGGCACCCGAGGCCAGCTCCGCGGTTGCCTCGGCGTTTTGCCGCGCGGCTTGTTCACGATCGAGCGCACGTTGGACATGAACGAACCCAAACGTCGAAATCACGGCGAACGCAACGAGCGAAAGCAAAAAAAGTGAGGCCAGCGAGGCGACGGCTGGATTTCGCCGCGCCCATCGGAAGGCAAGTTGCAAGTTGGAAAGCGGCCGCACCGAAATCGGCTCACCTCGCAAGAAATGTTCCAAATCGTCGGCCAAGGCTGCGGCCGTCTGATAGCGACTGTCGGCGTCGACAGACATCGCCGTATGCAAAATGGTCGCCAAGTCTCGCGGCACATCGGGATTCAATTGTCTCAGTGGCGGCGGATTCGGCGCCGGACGCCTGGACACGAGTGCTTTGCGAATCGATGCGTCATCCATGGCGGGCCGGCCTGCCAATAGTTCGTACAGCGTGACGCCCAGACTGAAGATATCACTGCGAGCATCTGCGTCGCCAACGATTTGTTCGGGCGCCATGTAACGCAAGGTCCCCACAACATCGCCGGTTCGGGTGACCGCTTCCGACTCGATCGCTTTGGAAACACCAAAGTCGGTGACCCAAAGATCCAGTTGATCGTTGACGATCAAGTTTGCCGGCTTGATGTCGCGGTGCATCACATTTTGCTGGTGAGCGTAGGCCAATGCCGATGCCGATTGTTGGCCCAATGATGCGACTTGTCTGGGCGTCAACTTTGGCTCGCCGTCGCTGAGCACGCGATCGAGCCCGCGACCCTGGATTCGTTGCATCACGTAGTAATGAAAACCTTGATCTTCACCGACACCGAAAACCGGAACGATGTTGGTGTGATGCAATGATCCGGCTGTGCGAGCCTCTTGCTCAAATCGCTTCAACTGTTGCTCGTCAGCCAGCAAACTCTTGGGAAGCACCTTGACGGCGACTTTACGACCGAGCGACGTTTGCACCGCTTCGAATACGACGCCCATTCCGCCACGGCCAATCTGCCGTACCAATTGAAAGTCTCCCAAACGATCCGGCCGCTCCGATCCCAGCGTTGCCAAACCTGCGGGCCGCTCGGCGTGAGCTTGCCTGGCGTGCTCAAGTTTCTGGATGACCGGAAGCAGGTCCCGAAGCTCGGGCTCTAATTCGGGGTTCGCGGTCACGACCGGATCGATTGCCTCCCGACCACCGCTGCGGATTGACTCGGCAAACTCGGTTGCGATCGACTCGATCGGATTCCGTTCGTCGCTGGAGGAAGCTTTCATTCGTTTAAGTTTAGTTCTTCCAGAATCTCTTTCAGCCGCGAAAGTGCGCGCACGTATCGATTGCTGGCCGCAGTCACGCTGATTCCCAAGACTTCGGCCGTTTCCGAATTCGACAGCCCCTCGAAGTGTCGCAAGGCGATCGTTTCTTGGTCCAGCGTTGACATCCGTTCAATGGCCTCGGTTAGCTGCTGGTGCGACTCGTCTCGCTGGGCCGCACCGCTTGGCGACGTCTGGTTGGCGACCAATTGAGACGCCAGTGAAACCGAAGTTGTTTGCGGGTAGTTCTGTTTTCCTATCGAAACTTCACGACCGGCCGAACGCATTTCAGCGCCGAAGTGCCGTCGATGAACATCTACCAAGGTTTGAGACACAATCATGCGGAGCCAAGCAAACAGACTGAACGATGGATCTCGCAAATAATGATCCAGCCGACCGACGGCGGCGACGAACGATTCTTGCAGGACATCGTCGGCGTCAACTCGAGCGGCAATGCGACGATCCATTCGGAAGTTGACTAAATGCCAGAAACGATCTCGATTCGCAGCAAACGCATTGGCCAAAACTTGCTCGCCGTCGCTGCGCAATTGATCCAGCAGTTCCGGCGACTCCGGTTGGCGGAAAGCGTCCGCGGAGTTGTCTGGACTGACGCCGGTTTCGGAACCTGGCAGATCATCCGAATGGTTCGTCACTCGCGGACTCCCAAAGTGTAAGAACGTCTCGCTGCTGACTTTATCCACATCCAGGGCAAGAGAAAACCGACGAAATTCTTTCCACCAGCTATCCAAGCATTTTTTCTGCCCAAATCGCTGCTCCGCGTGGATAACCGCGACTCCTGTTCGTTTGCAGCCTTAGCCGAATAGCGAAACCTGATCGGCTCGATTCCCACCACCACCCTTGGTGGCCCTTGTCATCTACTCAGGAGTGTTGCCATGAAAACGCCGCGAAAACGCAGTCGCCGCCAGGGACGAAAGCTGAAACTACAAGCATTGGAAGCACGTCAACTGTTGGCCGCCGATTTCATTGACGTGCAAAACACCGATCTTCCCGAAGACGTCAATGCGGACGGCGAAGTCACGACGGAGTCGATGCGTTGATGGTGATCAACGCCATCGGCCGCTCACAAGCTCGACGCCGGCGGCGATCATGACGGACCGATGTTTCGCGATGTCAATGGAGACGGACAGCTGTCGTCGATTGACGCCTTGCGAGTTATCAACCGAATGGCGCGCGAACGCGGTGGAAACAATCTTGGCCCCGACGATCCGCCGCCGCCGCAACCGATTGCTGAACCAAGTGAAGTGCGCTCGGTCGACGGCACAGGCAACAATGTTGAAGATCCTTTGTTGGGTTCCGCAGGGACGCAATTGCGCCGGCTGGTTGATTCTGATTACGCCGACGGGATCTCAGAACCGTCCGGCACGGATCGCGTCTCAGCTCGCCAGATCAGCAATGTCGTGGCGGCACAAACCGACTCCGTACTCAGCAGCCGCAATTTAAGCGACCTGGTTTGGCAATGGGGACAATTCATCGATCACGATATCACGCTCAGTGAAGGAGCGGCGACTGAATCGTTCAACATCGAAGTCCCCACAGGCGATCCGTACTTTGATCCGACCGGCACAGGTGACGCGGAGATTGAGCTGACGCGATCCGCGGTCGCCGATGGCAACGGGAGTCGACACAGTTCGCCAGCAGATCAACGGTATCACCGCTTTCATTGACGGCTCGATGATCTATGGTTCCGATGATGACACGGCTGCGTCGCTCCGGTCGTTTGCCGGCGGCCGTTTGCTGACCAGCGAAGGCGACTTGTTGCCGCTTGATGAAAGCGGATTCTTCCAGGCCGGTGATATTCGTGCCAACGAACAAAACGGACTGACCGCCATGCACACACTGTGGGTGCGTGAACATAATCGCGTCGCCGACCAGATTGCTGCGAACGATCCCGAACTTGGTGACGAAGAGATCTACCAACGGGCGCGTGCCTACGTGATCGGCGAAATCCAGGCGATCACGTACAACGAATACTTGCCGGTGCTGTTGGGACGAGACGCGATTTCGCCGTACGAAGGATACGATGCCTCGATTGATCCTTCGATCAGCAATTTGTTTGCCACCGCGGCGTTTCGCTACGGGCACACGTCCCTATCGAGCGAATTGAAACGGTTGGACGATGAAGGCAATGTGATTGAGGAGGGTAACATCGCGCTTCGCGACGCATTCTTCAATCCTGCCGGGATCCTCGAAACGGGTATCGATCCATTACTAAAGGGATTGGCTTCCAACGTGTCTCAAGAAATCGACACACAGTTGGTCGATGATGTCCGCAATTTCTTGTTCGGGCCTCCCGGTGCCGGTGGATTCGATTTGGCCGCGCTCAACATCCAACGCGGACGCGATCACGGCTTACCCGATTACAACTCGGCGCGTGAACAATTGGGTCTGGAGCGAGCGGAGACGTTTGCTGAGATCTCTTCGGATCCGGAAGTCCAGGCAAAGCTGGAAGCAGCCTACGGTGATGTCGACAGCATCGACGTCTGGGTCGGCGCGCTTGCCGAAGACCATGTCCCGGGTGCGAGCGTTGGTGAACTCGTCAGCACGGTGTTAGCCGAGCAATTCACGGCGCTGCGCGACGGGGATCGATTTTGGTACCAGAACGCGTTTGAGGGTAAACAGCGACGCGAGCTTCAACAAACCCGGCTTTCGGATGTGATCGAGCGAAACACGGCACTGACTTCGATTCAAGACAACGCCTTCGTCGTGCCCCTTGACGGTGCAGATCGTCCCCTTCCACCGCGACCGAGCGACGATCCGCCGCCGCCACCCCCGAACAACGATGGTCCGCCACCAGCCCCAAACAACGACGGTCCACTGCCAAGCAACGACGGTCCACCACCACCGCCACCAGCGAATGACGCGACGGCGTCTGTGGGTGTCGGCGGAAACGACCGTCCTGATCGGCCTTCGCCAGCAGAGCAGTTGGCGGACAACCCAGCGGACTCCGGCGATGATGATTCTGGGGATCAATCCGACGATCGGCTGGCGCCACCTCCACCGCCGCCGCCCGGTCAAGCAACCGCGGCACCGGCAGAGGGCGCTCGTCCTCCGCGCCCTCGACCGCCACGTCCCGGTGAAATTGCCCGTGATCAGACGCAGCCACTGGGTTCTGGCTTAGATGTTTCCGGAGTCGACCAGGTTTTCCGCGAGCTTGGCGTCTGAAGCCGAATGTCTGCGTCGGGCCCCCTGTCTACACAAGTTATCATTACCCACATTTGTGCCGCGTTTGGTTCTCAATTCGCTGCGCTTGCGACAACAAGCGACCGCGAAGCGGTCTCAGACGGTAGCCGTAGGTCGCGCAGCGCACCTACGGTTTGCGAAAAAGCAATTTAACATCGACCCCGAAGCGGGTCGCAGGGTAAGTCATGACGTCCCTTGCCAACGAATCGATCGATTTGCTTGCCGATTTGGTTCGCATCAACAGCGTCAATCCCAACTACGATGGCGGAGTACCGGAAGCTGCGATCGCAGATTACATTGAGGCGTTCTTTCGCAACCGTCGTGTCGAAGTCACCAGACACGAAATCTTTCCGGACCGCCCTAACATCGTCGCCCGAATTCCCGGTCGCGATTCGCACAGGCGGATCATCCTGGAAGCTCACATGGATACCGTCTCCGTCAAGGCGATGGAAATCGATCCTTGGGATCCGATCGTCCGGGACGGAAAGATGCACGGACGCGGCGCTTGCGACACCAAAGGTGGGATGGCAGCGATGATGACCGCCCTCGCGTTGATTGCTGCGGAGCGGTTGACGCCGGCCTGCGATGTTCTGTTTGCGGCAACGATTGACGAAGAGTATTCGTATCGTGGAGTCGCAGCGTTTTGTGAAGGCCTGACTGCGGACGCAGCGATTGTCGCCGAACCAACGTCGCTTCGGCCGGTCATCGCCAGCAAAGGCCTCGTCCGCTTTAAGATCGAAACGCACGGTCGATCCGCGCATTCAGCCAAACCGCATTTGGGTGTCAACGCGATCGAGTCGATGGCTAAGGTGATTGATGCCCTAAGGAAAGACACCGAAGATCTCCGCGCGTCGATTCATCCGCTGCTGGGGTCGGCGACATGCAACGTCGGCGTCATTCGTGGCGGCGTGCAAGTCAATTTTGTACCGGCGCACTGTGAAATCGAGATCGATCGGCGACTCTTGCCCCACGAATCGGTCGCAACCGTGCTGGAGCACTATCAGCAACTGGTCGACAAAGTTGTTGACGAATACCCCGGCACCAGTGCCGTGGTGCACTCGCCGCTGTTGACGGACCTCCCGTTGGAGACGGATCCGGAATCGGCGGCCGTGCAAACCATGCTAAACGTGCTTGATACGATCGCCTTGGAATCGATCCCGTCGGGGGTCCCCTTTTGTAGCGATGCAAGTAAGTTTGGCGCGATTGGGATTCCCAGCATCATCTTGGGTCCCGGCAGTATCGATCAGGCTCACGCCGCAGTCGAGTACATTGAGTGTGACCAAGTCAAGGCAGCCGTCGAAATCTATCGGCGGTTCATCACTGATTTCAAGTGAACGAGGAATCAACCGCATGAAGAACGCAAGGGGAATGGGGCGCCGAGAGTTCGTCGGCACCGCAGTGACGGCGGTGACCGGCGCATCACTGAGCGGTTTCGCTGGCGCGGAAGCTACGAAAAAGGGTTGGATCGATGCGCATGTTCATGTCTGGACGCCCGATGTTGCCAAGTATCCGCTAGCCGACGGTTTCGAGATTGCGGACATGAGGCCACCAAGCTTTACGCCCGAGCAGCTCTTCGCGCACACCAGGCCTGCTGGTGTCGACCGCATCGTGCTCATTCAGATGAGTTTTTATCAGTTTGACAATCAGTACATGTTGGATGCGATTGCCGCACATCCAGGCGTTTTTTCGGGTGTTGCGATCGTTGACCATCATGATGCGAATGTTGCAAGCAAGATGAGAGAGCTTGCCAAGCAAGGAGTACGGGGATTTCGTATTCATCCGCGCGGGGATGCGGCAGCGAGTTGGGTAACGGACGATGGAATGGCAACGGTTTGGAAAACAGCGCGAGAGGAGAGTTTGGCCGTCTGTCCGCTGATCAACCCAACGGACTTACCGTCGATCGAGGCGCTCTGCCAAAAATTCCCAGGCACACGCGTCGTGGTGGACCATTTTGCGCGGGTGGGAATCAGTGGGGAAATTGAACCAGCGTCGTTGCATGCCCTCTGCCGACTGGCCCGTTTTTCCGATGCTCACGTGAAGACATCTGCCTTTTATGCGCTGGGAAAAAAGCAACCGCCCTACGAAGATTTGATCCCGATGATTCGGCGCGTGGCCGATGCCTACGGACCCTCTCGATTGATGTGGGCCAGTGACTGCCCTTACCAGGTTCAAGGCGACCATAGCTACGAGGCATCGATCGCGCTGATCCGGGATCGTATCGACTTCCTGTCGGACACTGAAAAGGAATCCATTCTGCGCGGCACCGCTGAGAAACTGTTCTTCGCCTGATGTAGCTCGGGTCTCCTGACCCGACCAGCCAAAACCAGGAAAAAGACGGTTCAGGAGACCCGTCCTACAACGTCGTACTGCTTTTCAGGACGGGCACGAGCAGCGCGAGCACGACCCCCAAGACAAAGACTGCCATCACCAGCAACATCACTGGCTCGAGTAGTCGCACGAATAGATCCAGCCGACGAAACGTGCGTTTTTCCAACGAGTCGGCAATCTCAGGTAGGACCCTATCCAGGGCGTTACTCTCCTCGGCAACGCTGATCATTTCCACCACGGTCATCGGGAAGTGCCCTGACGCTCTGAGTGGCGATGCCAGGCTTTCCCCGGCACGGATGTTCTCGGTGGCATCCGCAATCGACTGACTGAGCAAACGATTCCCGGCTGCCGTGCGGCTGATATCCAACGACTTCAAGATCGGGACACCGTTTCCCAGCAGCGTTCCCAACACGCGACAGAAGCGGGCAACCGCCAAGTTCATCAGGATGTTACCGAGTACCGGGATCTTCAATTTCATGCGATCGGCCCAATCCTTGCCCGACTCAGTATTCAGTCGCACTTTCATGGCAACCAGTAAGGCAAAGATCAGGATCAAAATAAGCCAGCCGTAGCTTTGCAGCATATTGCTGAACGCCAACAGGGCTTCGGTCAGTTTCGGCATCTCACCCTTTTGCCGCAAGCGATCGAACATGGCGTCGAATTTGGGAACAAAAAACACGAGCAGCGCGGTGAGAACGATCGAGCCAACGGAAAAGAGAAACACCGGATAGGCGAGCGCACTGATCGTGCGGCCTTTGAGATCTTCTTGCAGTTCGGTGAAGGTGCCAACTCGGTCCAAGGCGTCTTCCAGGAAACCGCCCTCGGATCCCGCGCGGACCATGTTGACAGCCATCTCACTAAAGACCCGCGGGTAGCGCGACATCGCCTGGCCAAGCGGTTCACCGTCTTCGACGCGCCCACGGACATCTTTGACGACTTCGCGGAGTACGGAATCGGAGGTTTGATCGCCCAGCACGTGCAGCGAACGAATCATCGGCACACCGCTACGTAGCAGCGAGGCCAATTGTCCGTAAAACACGGCCATTGTCTGGCCTTTGACCTTTTTCCGCATCCCGGTCAGGGAGGCAAGTGCTCCCGCATTCTCAGCCAAGTCGTCAACTTTGACCGGAAAGAGCGAACGTTCCGACAAGATGGCGGCAACTTCGCGCTCGCCCGTCGCTTCGATGGTCCCGGTGACCGCTTTGCCCGAGGTGTCTCGGGCGGTGTACGCAAACATCGGCATGCTTACAAAGCCTCGCCTTTGGTGACTCGGAGGACTTCGTCAACACTTGAGTCACCCGTTAAGACTTTTTCCCAGGCATCTTGCCGCAACGTACGCATCCCGTTGGCAACGGCAGCCTTGCGGATCTCCCAACTGCTCGAGCGTTCCAGGGCCAGGTCACGGATCCGCTCGTTGGTCACCAGCAACTCGTAGATACCCATGCGCCCGGTATAGCCAACGTTGCGGCATTCGCGGCAGCCCACGGGGCGATAGACCTGTTGATTCCCGAGCTTCTCCCAAGGGAAATCGGGCGGAGCATCTTCCTTCGTCGGCGTGTAAGCTTCTTTGCAATGCTTGCACAATCGACGTATCAGCCGCTGTGCCATCACCGCTTCGACGGTGCCGGCAACCAAGAAAGGCTCGACACCCATGTCGACCATCCGCGTAAAAGCGCCCGACGCATCGTTGGTGTGCAGCGTGCTGAAGACAAGGTGACCGGTCAGCGAGGCTTGAATCGCATTTTCAGCCGTTTCCAAGTCACGAATTTCACCGACCAGCACGATGTCCGGGTCGTGCCGCAGAATGCTGCGCAGCGAATGCGCGAACGTCAAACCGATCTTGTTATGAACCTGAATTTGGTTGATCCCATCCAGCTGATATTCGACCGGATCTTCGGTGGTGATGATCTTGGTTTCGGGACTGCGGATTTGCAGCAAAGAACTGTACAGCGTGGTCGTCTTACCAGATCCGGTCGGACCGGTGACCAGCACGATCCCGTGCGGGTAGGTAATGATTTCGCTGAACTTGTCGTACACCTCGCGGGACATGCCCAACCCTTGCAGGTCGAAGACCATCGCCGACTTGTCCAGGATACGCATGACCAAGCCTTCGCCATGGATCATGGGGATCACGCACATCCGAATGTCAATTTCGCGACCGTGCACGCGCAGCTTGATTCGTCCGTCTTGCGGCAGGCGTTTTTCGGCGATGTTCAGCCGGGCCATGATCTTCAAGCGACTGATGATGGCCGCTTGAAAGCGATTGATTTCCGGAGGCACCGGTTGCGGGTGCAAGATACCGTCGATGCGATAACGGATCACGATGCCGTCAGACTGTACTTCGATATGAACGTCACTGGCTCGTGTTTCGATCGCTTCCAACAAGATCTCGTTGACCAAGCGAACGACGGAAGCCTCCTGAGCCATCTCGCTCAGTTCGCTGCCGTCGAGTTCAAGGTCGTCCAACAACTCGACTTCCTCGGAATCGTCGGCGGCAGCCACCAGTCCTTCGACGGTCTCACTGCCGACGCCAAGGTGGCGTTTCATCAAGCGTGCGATCTCAGCCCGCTCGGCAACCACGGGAATGATGTTCTTGCCGGTCGCCGCACTGGCTTCATCCAGTGGATAGAGATCCAACGGATCTGGGGTCGCGACGACAATCGAGCCGTCCTCGAAGCGAATCGGAAACAGCGATTGCCGATAGATCAGTTTCTGCGGGAACCCCTGCAGCACGGACAAATCAATATCCGTCTCACGCAGGTCGACGAATTCCAGTCCAACTTCGTCGGCCAGTGCCTGCAACGCCTCACGTTCGGAAACGTAGCCAAGACTGATGGCAGCCTGGACCACGTTGGGATATTCACCACCGCGGCTTTCTTCCAATTGTTGTTGGCTGATGAGTCCTCGGCGTTTCAGAATTTCGCCGGCGTGCATGATCATATTCTGCTTCCGTTAAATGATTCCTCGCGAGCGGGCAGGATCAACGGCCCCGACCGCCGCCACCTGGGCCGCCGCCGCCGCCGCCGGGCCGACCGCCACCGGGGGCTCCTCCCCCGAACGGTCCACCACCACCAGGTCGACCACTTGTGCCGCCGCGACCACCGCCAAATGGTCCGCCTCCGCCGCCAAAGCGGCGCGGAAGGCATCGATTCGCGCTTGAACGTCGCTCGCAGATGGGGCGGGCGTGGCTGCGGGAGTCGTCCCCCGGTTGGCGGTGCTCGAACTGTCGCCAGCCTTGGTGACCTGCGTTCCCAGCAACGCCTCGAGCGCTTCCACCATCGCCTCGGCGTTCATCGTACCAGGAACCTGGACGACCTGAACAATTTCCTCGGCTTGCTTGCCAAATTCATCCAAGTCGAGAACAAGTTCACGAATCTCTTCAAAATCTTGTGGGGTTGCGATCACGACCAATGAGTTGCTGCGTTCGTCAACCGAAATGCTGATCTTTGGCGATTCGCTCTTGGCTGCTTGGCTGTTACCGCCACGGCCGCCGGCGCCGCGAGGCGCAGCGATGAAATCTTGCGGCGATGGCTGACCACCTCCTCCGCCACCCCGGTTACCGCCGCTCTGGCTGCCGGCAATGCGATCACCGAGTACCGATTTGACGACTTCGGAGATCTCTTTCGCGTTGTGATAGATGACCGGAATCAACATTGGTTTGGGAACGATTTCAACATCCTCGGGACTTTCCGGCCGATCCACCTTTTCCAAGATCATTTCGATCACCTGCAAGTCGACGGGATTCGCTTGGACGAACAAAGCGTTCAGGCGTGCATCGGCAACAATGTTGACCGATCCGGTCGAGGTCAGAATCGATTTGGACGAGGAATCCTGCCCACCACCGCCGCCACCGCCCATCCCCATCAATCCGCCCAGCATGCCGCCGCCCAGGCCGCCCATCAAAGAATCGGTCATCGATGAGAGCGTTGATTCACTACCGCCCAGAACACTGGCGATCAACTCTGACGTTTCCTCTGCCTCGGAATACTTGAGCCAAAAAATCGTTGGTAAGTCCGACTGTGCTGCCGAAGGCGTGGCCAGCGATTCGAGCAGCGATTGAAAAGCATCCAGCGCCTGAGTGTCATCGGACGCGATAATGATTCCCGCGGGAGTGACCTGGACCACGATGTCGGAATTGTTGATGGTCGTGACCGTTACGTTGTCTTCGCCCGCCGCTTCGCTTTCCGTCAGCTGGGTCACGAAACGATGTCTCGGCTGAACGTGGGTGCTTGCGTCGATTTTGCGCGGATCGCTTCGGCAGGCACCTTTTCGTCCCGGTCGCGACGCAACGTGCGTTCCTGGATGCCAGTCGCAGACCCGCCGCTTCGGGAGGGCGAAATCGTGCGAATCTGATTTGGCCGCCCCGTCACTGGCCACAGCGTCTGCACTTGCTCGATCGCGTCTTCGGCGGCCCGCCCGGTGTAAGGAAGAATGCGAACCTTGCCACTCAACTCGCCCAACGCGTCTTCGCCCTCAAGCTCACCGATCAGTTTTTCGATCTGCGCAATTTCCTCCGCCGTGCCGCGAATCCAAAGCTTACCAGTGACAGGATCGCCATCAACAATCGGGCCATCCGCGGCCTCCTCGGTGATTCCAAAGTACTTGTTGATCGTCAACAGAGCCTGCGAGGGGTCGAGTCGACGAAGCGTGACGACTTTCAGTTCTTTGCCGTGTCCATCCATCTTGTCGATCGTTTCGGCGATCTGTTTTTGCACCTCGGGTTTCGTCCGGGCGATGATCGACTTGGTACTCGGCTCAATCGCAATGTTTGTATCGGGTTGCCCTTGTAGCAATGTCTGCAGCACCTCGAAGACGCTGGTGATGTCTGCGTTTTGAACCGTGTGCATCTGGAAGACTGGAACCGCCGTTTCCGTTTCGTCGCCAGTGCTGGTCTGAAGCGGCATATCGATCTTCTCAACCAAACTCTCCAAAATGCTGATCTGCGAAGGCAGGCCGGTCGCATAGAGACGATCACCGAACAGGTTATAGGTGATGCGGATATCGTCATTGGTGTTTTCACCCGGTTCCAAATTCAATAGCGGCCTCGCCACCTCCAACACCTCGTCAACGCCGCGGTGTTCCAGGGCAATCTCGACGACTTCGGTTTTCGAGGCGTCCAGGACGCTCTTGATCGCCCGCAACTTCTCGACCGTCTCGGTGACCTTTACCTGACGCGCGCGATCCAACACGATCACACGACCCCAAGGTCCAACCATTTGCGGAAGTTGTTCTTTTGCATCTTCGGGGGTCATGCTGCCGAGAGGGAAAACGCAGCTGACGATATCGCTACGCCCTCGACCGTCCAGAGCGTCAGGGGAAACGAGTTCAGCGATTTCACTGATCATCTTGGATGCGTTTTCGACTTCCAGATCGACCATCAACAGCATTCTCCCGCGGCGGACCAGAGCGTGGCCGCGGTCCAGCAGCAGTCGATTCAAGATGTCCAAACCTTCCTCGGGCGTATAGCTGCGCGAAGGATCGCGAAAGTTGACCGAACCAACCGGCGCCTTGTCGTAGTGCAGCGATAAATCCGATTGCTCGGCAAACCATTCCAGCACGTCGTCCCAACTCGCCCCAGCAAAATTGAAACGCAATCCCTTCTCGCCCGCAGCAGGTGGAAGTGCATCGGCCAAAATCTGTGCCGCCTGCTCGGCCGTCACATCGGCGGGGTTGGGTAAGCGAGCTTCAGGTTGATCGCTTTTAGCTGCCTCGGCCGGCACGTCCGTTGGCGGAACGTTCACATCCGTTGGCGGAACGTTCACATCCATTGGCGGAACGTTCACATCCGTTGGCTGGTCCGGCGCGTCCACCGGCTGGTCCGTGCGCGTCCGTTGGCTGGGTACTCGCGTCCGTTGGCGCGGGCGTCTGAGCAACATCGCTGGCGGGGGCGGTTGCTTCGCCGATGTCCTGGCCCATCGATGGGTCGCTTGCGAGGACCAAAAGCAGGAGCGTGGGGAGCAAGGCTTTAAGGATTGAATTCACAGCTGAAATGACCACGTTTGGCATACAGATAAGGGGGAGCCGGGACGAGGACCAAGTTGGACGCGAGCCGCAGGCGGGCTCACAAGGCCTCCACCTAGTCTAGTCGCCGCGGTAGCCAACACATCGCGTCGGAAAGAAGACGAATCCCGACGTTCCGCCCGCTGGCTGCCTACACTTCTTGTAACCCCTTCAAATAGTCGAGGTTCTGCCGAAATGACGCTAAAAAAACTGCCGATCCGCAGCGTCGGCGGCCAATCCAAGTCCCTAACTGACACAACCCAACCGGCAGCCCGGTTCTTGAACACATTTGCCATCAACATTTCCAGAGTCGATACTTGGGCCTGCCACTGGACCCTGGTACTATAGTCGACCGTAGATCCGAGCCAATTCTTGCGTCGGTCGACAGCTTTCCTGATCGCAATGTTTGTTGGTTCCGAGTCCGCTTAGCGAATCTTGAAGATGCTTCAGAAGCAAAAGAAACTGATCCTGACCGAAGCCCAGCAGGACTCGATGCGCCGCGCCGGTCGCGTCAACGCTCAACTGATGGACTACCTTCGCCCGCATGTGAAGGCGGGAATCACCACCGGCCAGATTGATGAACTGACACATCAATGGACGATTGATAACGGACATCGGCCGGCCACGCTGGGGTATCAAAATTTTCCCAAGAGTTGTTGCACGAGTGTGAACGAAGTGATCTGTCATGGCATCCCGGGCAGTTACGAGTTGAAGCCGGGTGACATCGTCAATGTCGACATCACCACGGTCGTCGACGGCTGGCACGGCGATCAAAGCGAGACGTTCTTGATCGACGAAGTCTCCGGGGAAAAGCTTGCCGTGACGCAGTGTGCCTTTGACTGTTTGTATGCGGCCATCGACGCGTTGACGCCTGGTTGTCGCGTTTCGACGATCGGCGAAACGGTTGTACCGGAAGCTCACCGACGTGGATTTACGGTTGTTCGTGAATACGTTGGACACGGTTTGGGAAAACAGTTTCACCTCGATCCATCGATCCCTCATTTTCCAAACCGGCAAAGCCGCATTGACCGCTTGTATCCTGGCATGTGTTTTACGGTTGAACCGATGATCAATGCCGGCACCCGATACACACGCAGCGACAAGAAGGATGGTTGGACGGTCCGCACCAAAGACATGGCGCGCTCCGCCCAATTCGAGCATTCGATTCTGATGACCGTCGACGGCCCAGAGATCCTGACGCTCACCCAGCACGGACCCCAGAAAGGTCACATCTTTTAGAACGTAGGGCGCCCGGCTGAAAGTAGCCATCACGCTCCCTCGTGATGTAGCCCGACCAGGTGTTCGTTTTCCGAGATTTTTCGGATCGAACGGACGGCTCTGGTCGCAACGGTCGCGCTTTGGCAACCGTCTTGTCGCTTGGCGAATCGGCTGCTCTCCCTGGCCGACAAACTCTCCCCGTCATCGGGACGCATCATCACTTCTCAACGCGGGACCCTGCATCATGACTGCCTCGATTTCTGTGCCTCATCGTGTTGCCATCTCGATCGTGATGATGTGCGTTTCATCGATTAGTTGCCCTCAAGAACCCGAAAGCCCGATCGTGCCTGTGGGCGACGGAGTTGCCGACGACACGATGGCGATTCAACGTTTGGTGGATGGCAAGACCGGCGATATTCGACTGGGCAAAGGTACCTACCGAATCACCAGGCCGATCGTGATCAAGCTGGACGAAGTCACCCGCACGTCGATTCACGGAAACGGCGTCGCACGCATCGTGATGGCCGGCCCCGGGCCGGCGTTCCAGTTCGTCGGCACCCATGATGGAACCGCTTCGCCAAGAACCGTCAAACCAAATGTGTGGCAACGACAAAGCACACCGCTCGTTGACGGCATCGAGATCGTTGGCCAGCACGAGGATGCGTGCGGCATCGAAGCTTCCGGGACGATGCAATTGACAATCAACCGTGTTGTTGTCCGCGAGGCGCTGCACGGAATCCACCTCATCAATCGCAACCGCAACGTGACTTTGTCCACATGCCACATCTACGACAATCACGGTGTCGGCGTCTTTCTGGACAAGCTGAACTTGCATCAAATCAACATCGCCAACTGTCACATCAGTTACAACGATGGCGGCGGCGTCGTTTCTCGCAACAGCGAGATTCGCAATTTGCAGATCGGCACCTGTGACATCGAAGGCAACATGGGGGATGCGGACTCCGCACCGACCGCCAATGTGCTGCTCGATTCAACCGACAGTTCCATCGGCGAAGTCGCGATCGTGGGCTGCACGATTCAGCACTCCCACGAAGCGTCTGGATCGGCCAACATTTACTTCAATGGTCAGTCGACCGAACGTCCCTTCACTGACGAACTGCGGCATGGCAACCTCACGATCGCGAACAACGTGTTGTCCGACGTTCAAGTCAATATCGAAATTCACAACGCTCGCGGAGTTGCGATCACTGGCAACACGATGTGGAAAGGATACCAGCGCAATCTGATCGTGGAGAATTCAAAAAACATCGTGCTAACGGGTAATGTTTTCGACCGCAATCCACGCTACCACTACGGCGACGGCCAGCAAGCCAAGCTAGGATTGCTGTTCCGCAATTGCCAAGACGCCACGATCAGCGGCAACCACAGTGACGGAGAAATCTATCAAGAAGCCGCACTCGAAGTCCGGTCATGCAGCCGATTCAACATCACGGGCAACAGCATTTTGGATTACGGAAAGACGGGCATCCTGCTTGACCAAGTCATTTTTTCGCGAGTCTCCGACTGCCTGATCCGCGACGATCGCGAAGGGGCCGAAGGCTTCTCGATCCGCCCAGCGACGTGAAAGACGTGGACATCGCTGACAATCAAACCAGCCATCCGCTCATCAATCTGTTGAAAGAATGAAGCGGCGGAGAACTCGGATGTCGCATGAACTTCCGCTGCGGAGGTTACTTTGCCCACGCCGTCTGCGCTGCGTTGCGGATGGCGGTGGTGGTGGTTTGGTTGCTCTTGGCTAACTCTCTCGCGTCGTCGTCTTCGACAGAGAAACGGTTTTGCCCGCCCGGTAAGCGTCACCACCTTGCCTCGCACCGGTCCGAATTCGGTTTCCACCGTTTCGCTGTGTCGTGTCAATTTGTGGCGATCGGCAAGTGACGGCGAATACCGATCGATGTCGTGTGCTGAAAGATGACTTGTTCCAACAAACCGAGTCTCGATGGCGGCGCGATCACCGTCAATCCGACCGCCGCACGTCCCTTTTTCATCGTGCAGGGGACTTGGAAGACATCCAGCGCGCCGGCCTCCAACAACAGGTCCGCGCACATCGCCATTTGCTGCGGCGTTGAATCGTCAATGTTGGTTTCCAAGACAACGACTCGATCGGATTCGACGTTGCCAATCGTCGATTGATTGGCATCGTGCAGCTCGCCCAGCAGTACTCGCAGCACGTTCGCTTGACCGTCCAAGTCCATCGTGCCGGCGCCGTAGCCAACCGCCTCGACCGTCATCGCAGGCAGCGGTCCGAAGCCGCGTCGCGGTCGCCTTCACGATGGCGGCCCCGGTCGGCGTGGTCAGTTCGGCCTGGATGTCGCTCGCCGCGATCGGAACTCCGCAAAGGATCTCGGCGGTCGCGGGGGCGGGCACCGAGACTCGTCCATGGGCGATCGTGATCGATCCGGTTCCCGTTGGCACCGGCGAGGCGATGGTCGACTCGATCGCCCAAGCGTGCATGGCCACGGCGGCCCCGACGGTGTCGGCAATCGAGTCGATGGCGCCGACTTCGTGAAAATGGACTTTTTCGATCGTCGTCCCGTGAACCTTGGCCTCCGCCCGGCGACTTCTTGAAAGATCCGTTTGGCCAGATCTTTCGCCTCCGGCTCGATCCCGTCGGCCCCATCGATCATGTCGGTGATGTGGTGGAGATGCCGATGAGCGTGCTCGGGGGGATGCTCGATCTTGACATGAATCGCCCGAAAACCGCATTTTTTGACGGTCGAGGCGGTGATCGACAGTTCCGGCAGCCCCATCGACCGGACGGCGGATTCGATGGCAGCGGGGTCGACCCCCAGGTCGATGAAAGCTCCCAGGGTCATGTCCCCACTGATTCCGCTCAGGCAGTCAAAGTACGCGATGCGAGTCATTTCGGTGCGTTCCGTATCCGCCGGCTGGGGCGTATCTATTTGGCGTTGAAGGATTTGGGCGAGCCGCTATACTTCTCGCCTCACAAATTCTGAAGAATAAACCTATACCATAAGACGTTTGAGATCGATCCGATGAAAGTGGTCAGCAGCATAGGCTCGTTGAAGTACCGTCACCCCGATTGCCAGGTCGTGAAACGACGCGGCCGGATCTACGTGATTTGCAAGAGCAATCCAAAGTTCAAGGTTCGCCAAGGCGGAGCCAAGGTGAAAAAGGCTCGTCGTTAGACGTAGTCTGTGAGACAATTTGCCTGCGACCGGTGTTCAGCCGGTCGTTTTTCATGCGCAACGTGTGACCCCGCGAGCCGGTGAATCGGCGCGATTCGTGGACGGCAATCCCCATGGCGAAAACGATCGCAACTCTTCCGGGCCTGGACCTGGCCAGCATCGACCCGCTGGCAGCTGCCATGGTCGCGCGGTTGCCCCGCCAGCTCGTGATCGGACTGGTCGGTACCTTGGGAGCCGGCAAGACGGCCCTCACACAAGCGATCGCACGAGCCGCCGGCGTCGATGCCGCGGAGGTGACGAGCCCCACTTTCACTCTGTTGCAGACGCATCGAGGTCGCTTGACACTCCATCACTTGGATGCCTATCGAGTGGCTGATGAAGACGAGTTCATCGAGTTGGGCGTGGAGGAGTTATTCGAGGAACCGGAATCATGGACCATCGTTGAATGGGCCGATCGAGTCGAAAACGTGATGCCACCCGACACGCTGTGGCTGAAGTTGACGATCGAGTCAGACGACCGTCGCACCATGGTTGCGCAGTGTGATGACGATGAACGGGCGAAGAAATTTGCCGAAGTTCACGCCGCGTTGCGGTCGGGGAATTAAGCTGTGAACCAAAATGCAAGAACATCACTTCCCGCCGAATGTCCGCGCACTGTTGGCAGCCCACGACGTTGATTCCGCGAATCGGGTTGAGCCCGGGATGAGTGGCGGTGTCGTTTACAGGTGTTTATTGAGCAGTGGCCATACGTTGGTGCTCAAGCGTTGGCCCTCAGGCACTCGGGCTGATCGCGTTGCCGAGGTTCATCATGTTCAATCAATCGCCCGAAAGAACGGCTGCCCGTTTGTACCGAAGCTATACCGCACCGATTCAGCCGAAGCTGCCACGACGTTCTTACGCGCCGGCGGAGCAATTTGGGAGCTTGCCGATTGGCAGCCCGGTTCGCCGCTTGATCGGGAAGCAACCCTTGGGCAAATATCGCGCGGTGCCGCCGCGATCGCGCGGTTTCATCAGGCGGTCGGTGACTTGAGCCGCGGACTTGCCCCGCCGCCAGCCGTCATCCATCGGCTTCGTCGCTTGGCGGAGCTTGAGACACTGCTGCCTCGGACGTTTGCCACCGAGACCAGTCCGAAATACTCCGTGCCGCTCCGTGAAACAATCGCGGAAATATGTTCACTTTTGTTTGGAACTTGGTCGATAATCCACGGTCGAATCAAACGTTCACTGATACCTCGATCCAGCGTCCTGCTGCCGACTCAATATGTGCTCCGCGACGTCCATCGCGAACATGTCCTGTTTGACAAAGGCACTGTGTCGGGGCTGATCGACTTTGATGCGATACGAATTGACACACCTTTGACGGACTTAACGCGGTGGGGCGGCAGTTTCATGGCCGACTGCAGCGACCCCGACGCGGTTTGGGAGGCGGTCATGGCGGGTTATTTGGAAGCTTCCCCATTTCAACACGAGAGCGAAATTGGCCAAGCGATGACGCTGATTCGCGAGCTGCACCACTGTTCGACCTGGATGAGCCTCGCCAACTGGGCTGTGTGGATTCGGCTGGAATGCCGTACGTTTGCAGCGGGAGACGATGCCGTCAGGGCTCGAATCGACCAGCTTTGCCGATTGGCCCGCCAGGAAATGTAAAAACAGGGGCATTAGAGGGAATGCGTCAACATTGACTGTCTCTTCCCGGGCCAGCTAAAATTCTGAGCAACGATGAAAGACACGGAGATGATGTCAAAAACAAAACCAACACGGCAGCAACTCGTCAACTCGATGGCTCAGCGTTGTCCGGCGATGCTCCGTGTGCTGTTGGCCTTGGTTGCTGTTGCGCTCGCTGCAGGTCCGGCTGCCGCCCAGAATGACTCGGAAAGCCCGGTCGATCTCTTTCCCAACTTCTCGTTGGGTGGATTCGAGAACCCGTCGGGAGAACCTGCTGAGTTTTCGGCTGAGTACGAGATCCCGGAAGGTTCCAACGAAGGTGAAGTTCGGGTCACCGTGGATCTGTCTCGCGGATGGCACATCTATTCGCTGACGCAAGAAGCGGGCGGACCGATTCGGACCAGGCTGTCGATCGAGTCACCCGATTCGGTGAAGCTGATCGGCGAGTTCGAACCGGATCAACCACCGTCAAAAAGCGTTTCGGATTTGTTCAAGGGCGTGACCATCGAAGAACACGTTGATGCCGTCATTTGGACAGCACCGATCCGCGTTCCCGATGGTTTTCGAGACGAGATCGTTGTCTCGCTGGACGGACAAGTCTGCGAAGAGCGTCGAGATGCCAGCCGTGGTGGCTCTCCCGGCGGAGGCTGCATTCCGCTGGAAGAGAAAATTACGGCCAAACCTGTCACGGCGACCGGTAAGAAAAACGATCCCGCTGTGGCTCAAGCCAAGTCGAGTTCACAACCGTTTCGCGAAGATGATTATGTGGTTGATTGGACGTCGACGGTGACCAGCACTCTAGCGCCGGGCAAATCCGGCGTCTTGAAATTCACGGCAAAACCGGACGCCAAATTCCACGTCTATGTCGCTGCGGTCGATGACGCCCAATCGTCAACCAATTTTGTTGTCACCGAGAAGGACGGATTGTTGATCGGCGCGCCGATGACCAAAGAACCGGTCGTCACACAGATCCTGGTCCCTGCGCTGCCACCGATCAAGTATCACAAAGGCAAAGTAACGTGGATGTTGCCGATCAAAGTTCCCGAGCAGGCGGCACCCGGTGAACATACGATTGAAGGCTTCGTCGCTTACCAGGCTTGCAAGGATCAGAGTTGCTTGCCGCCGGTAGCCTTGAAGTTCAAGGCGACGGTTGTCGTTGGTCAAGGAAAAGCCACCCAGTCGCCGGTGCAACTTGTCACGGCCAAGGCTGCCGATGCATTTGACGCAGCCGCCAACACCAAGTGGGTCGATAAAATCTCTGTCGCGGTGGAGGCGGAGGCACCCAGGGAGGATGTGGGCGCAGCGGTACCGGACGCAACGGGCCCAGGCGTGGGCACAGCGACGGGCGAATCACCGAAAGCCTCCACGGCATTTTCGTTGGTGTTGTTGTTTGCTTTCATTGGCGGCGTGATTTTGAATGTGATGCCGTGCGTGTTGCCGGTGGTTGGACTGAAGATCATGAGCTTCGTGCAACAGGCAGGGGAGGACCGGCGACGCATTCTGACGCTGAACATCGTTTACGTTTTTGGGATCCTTTCCGTGTTCGCGATCCTGGCGGCTTTGGCCGTGTTGTTGGCGTTTTCGTGGGGTGAGCAGTTCACTTATTTCCCGGTCCGATTGGGGCTCACGTTGCTGTTGTTCGCACTCGCGCTGAGCTATCTGGGCGTTTGGGAGATCCCCGTGCCGGGAATGGCGGCCGGCAAAGGTTCGCAAGAACTGCAGAACCGCGAGGGCTATGTCGGCGCGTTCTTCAAAGGTGTCTTCGCAACCATCCTCGCGACCCCGTGCAGTGGCCCGTTGCTGGGCGGAATCCTCGGTTTGACCATTGGTTTGCGACCGATCGAGACTGTGATCGTGATCATGACCGTCGGCTTAGGCATGTCGGCGCCTTACCTGGTGATCGGTGCTCGGCCATCATTGGTCAGCTGGTTGCCCAAGCCTGGTAATTGGATGGAGACGCTGAAAGAATTCTTGGCGTTT
The DNA here is from genome assembly GCA_963714715.1 of Pirellulaceae bacterium. GTDB lineage: Bacteria > Planctomycetota > Planctomycetia > Pirellulales > Pirellulaceae > JBFJVZ01. Next base: position 144,730 of record CAVQPV010000021.1, read on the forward strand.
CTGTTCTTGGGGACCGTCGCGTTCTTTTTCAATCAATTCAGCGACGATGACAAACTTCCGGTGTTTGTCGCCTTGATCGGAGTTTGGTTTGGCTGCTGGTTGATTGGCAAGGTTCCGAATTGGGAGTCGCTGCAAAAACGACTGCTCGCCTGGAGTGCCGGTACGGCATCGGCGGCGATCATTGGAATTCTGGCGTTCAAGTTATTGGGACCGGCCGATTTGGCTCCGGGAGAAAAGTCGATTCCTTGGGAACCTTACAGCGAAGCTCGGTTGGCACAGCTACAAGACGAAGGCCGCACGGTCTTGGTGGACTTTACAGCAAAGTGGTGCGTCAACTGCATTGTCAATTACAACGTTGCGTTGAACACGGAGCCGACGCGTCAGTTATTAGAAGAATTGGACGTGGTCCCCATGCTTGCGGATTGGACAGATCGCAACGCAACGATCAAACAGAAGCTGGAAGAATTGGAGAGCCGATCGATACCGCTCTTGGCCATTTATCCGGGCTCGGATCCGGAAAAGCCGATTGTCTTGCGTGATTTGATCAGCCAAGGTGCGGTCCTGGATGCACTTCGTGAGGCGGGGGGAAGTGCCGCGAGCAGCAGCACGGCATCGCGGACGATGCCAGAGGCCACCTCTTCATCGCGTCAAGTGGCGGTCGTCCGCTAGCACCGCGCGTCATTGAGAATTGCCTGTAGGATGGGTCTCCTGACCCGTCCAGATGATTCCGGGGATCAGGAGACCCAATCTACCAAATCGTAAGGAACTTGCGCGTGTTGGACTTCGAGGACACGATCGTTGCGATTGCCTCGCCAACGAGCGCGGCACCGCGCGGAATTGTCCGACTTTCGGGCCCTGATACCCTGGATGTGCTGACCGGTTTGGCCGTGCCGGTCGACGGTCAGACGGGCGCTCATTCTGTGCCGGTCAACGTCGATGTTGGTTCCCCGGTCGGTGCGGTGCCGACCCGCGTGCTGATTTGGCCGACGGAGCGAAGTTACACCGGCCAACCGTCCGCGGAGCTGCATACCTACGGTTCTTTGCCGGTGCTGCAAGCGCTGGTTGACGCGGCCATATCCAGCGGTGCCCGGGCAGCGCGTCCGGGCGAGTTCACGATGCGGGCTTTTTTGGCCGGACGCCTCGATCTGACGCAAGCCGAAGCTGTGTTGGGCGTCATCGATGCGGAAGCACGTGGTTCGCTGGATCATGCACTCCGCCAGCTTTCCGGCAATCTCTCACAGCCCCTGGAGCAGATGCGGTCAACGATGCTCGACTTGCTGGCCGACGTCGAAGCGGGGTTGGATTTTGTCGACGAAGACATTGAATTCGTGAGCGATCAACTGCTGGTCGAACGTCTCAGGGAGCTGTCCGAGCAACTGGATGAAACGCGAAAGCGACTTCGCCAGCGAGCGGGTGGTGGTGCCAGGATCATTGTCACGGTGCGAGGTGAACCGAACGCCGGCAAGAGTCAGCTCGTTAATTACCTGGCTGGTCACGACGTCGCGATTGTCGCCGACGCCGCCGGCACGACGCGTGATGTCGTTACGATCGAAACGGAGATCGAAGCGAGAACCTTGACGATCGTTGACACGGCGGGTATCGAAGACGCAACTGCCGACGATGCGCTTTTCGAGATCGCAAGTCAGTCGCAAACGCACGCACAACGGGCAAGTGAGGGTGCACATATTCGACTTTGGTGCGTCGATTGTACACGAGAAGATTTCCAGGCCGCACGTGCGCTACTGGAGTCGGCAGCCAGCGACGATCGGCGACAGCGCGTTGGACATCTGGATCGGCACCAAAGTCGATCAAGTCGGCGAGGTCGCGTTACCCAAAGGTTGGCTGGCAACAAGTTCGCTCACCGGAGAGGGAATCGACGAATTACGTCGTGCCATCGCCGACTTGATCGATGCTCGCGACCGCGAGGAAACTGGCTCGGTGATCGGAACGGCGGCACGTTGCCGTGGAACGCTGCAACTTGCATCGCAAGCGATTCAGCGTGCGATCGAACTGACCGAAACTCAAGAAGGCCATGAGTTCGTTTCGGCAGAACTGAGAACCGCGGTGCAGTGTCTGGGCGAAGTCACCGGAGCGGTCTACACCGACGACATTCTGGACCGCGTTTTCGGCCGGTTTTGTATCGGGAAATAACCATCAACCGAACGCAGCAAGAACCATCCCAGCGTTGCCCACGAAGCCAACGCGATCATCAACGACCAGGGAAGCCACCAAGGTTGGTACCGAAAGCGTACCTGCCACTGACCCGGAGTGAGCAAAATCCCTTGCTTTAGAAAACTGATGGGATACACGCGAGTGGATCGCCAATCCACCGACTGCTGAGATCCCGCCGGCCGAGTTTCTGCGATCCAATGCCCATCCTGGAACACCGGTCGGGTCAGGACTCCAAGGGCATTCGTTTGGACCGTCAATTCGTTTTCACCACTTGATGTGATCTCGTACTCCGGGCTCTGCTGCCAAGTGTCTGGAATCAATTGTTCGTTTTTCAAATGGATGATCGGCGGTGGGTTCCCATCGGATTGATGAACGGCCTGAAGAAATTCGACAAAGGTCTGCAGGTCCCGTTTCGGAGACACCGACCACGTGGTGTGAAAGCACATTCGCTCGTTTGCTTTGGTTTCGTAAGTTACATCGACTAGATCGGCATCCCCGACTCTTGTCGCTTCCCCCCGTGATGTCAGCACTCCGTCGATGCCGAGCCAGCGATGGACGGACTGCCAAAACTGAGCAGTCTGGTTCCGGTTTTTCCCGCTCGTGAATTCTTCACAGGCTTGCCAAAAGATCGCCATTGGATGACTGCGAATCGACGTCATGTTGTTCAAAACCGCTTGACGATCGAAAAGGTGCCAACGCCCAAACCAAGCGATCTGTTCACTGGCGGCAACCTCCAGCAACCGATCCCCGTCGTTTTCGCGTCGCCAATTCGCCGGCCAACCACTGCCGGACCGCGCACGAATCCAAAGAGATGCGTTTGGCACAGGGTTTTGCCTCTCGCTTTCCAGCACGCCTCGCAACTCCGATCGCGACACCCGTGCAAGCCACTGGTGATTGCTGTAACCCAAATCGATGGCAGCGATCAACGTGAGCACAATCAGCAACAAGGGACTTTTTCGCTGACAAAGCAGGCGAAGCACAACCACCGCAGCCGCAATCGCGATCAGCGAATGAAGGATCGACCCTAGCAACTCTCTGGCGGCGCCGGCGACGTCGAGCGGTCCCCAAAACGGATCCGCATACGAAGGCAAATTGCCCCCTTGCCACGACAGGATTGCGAAGGCGGCAACTCCGACCAATAGCAGAGTTGTCAGCATTACGATCGCTCGCTTGACGTCGTACCAATTGATCGCATCGACCCAAAGTGCGCTCGTGATCGCGGCGGCCAGTGAAAACACCGGCAGCCACTTGGCCGGATATCGAAAGGAATCGTAGCCGGGCACAAAGTGATACAGCATCCAATAGGGACCGCCGATCGCGCTGTCGACGTTGGACGCCAGATGCGGGATCTGCTGGACAAGCCAGACAATCCCAAAATGCCCCAGACACAATAGGAACGCACCGATTGCCATCGCGATCCAGACGTCGAATTCACGCCGCAGCAACCGGCACGTCATCGCCAACGCCGCCAACAGCCCGAGATAGATGGTTGGCGTCCACATGCGGCCGTCACCAGGAATCATCACGCTGATCCGCTGGTAAACGGGGAACAGTCGGCCCCAGGCGTTTGGCGTCAGCAAACTCGCCGCCTGCCAAGGCGGGAGCGAAAACTGAAACGCGTTACTTCGATGGCTGCCTGTTGCCGGCGGCAGGTACCACGCTTGTTCCTGCTCGAAATGCACTCGGGCACTCTGGCCGCTCCAGGAAAGCGAAGCGGCTAATTGCGGCGCGGTCAAACATGCCGCCATCAGCGGAACGCCAATCAATGAGATTGCAGTGGCACGTCCAGTGCCTTCGGCATCCGACCTGAGGAAACGAACGGCATAAACGGCGGCCGCGACCAGCATTGCGTGCAAGGCCGTCTGAGGATCGCCTCCCAGAATCATCATTGCCATTGATGGTCCGGCGATCAGACACCGCTTCGTAGCCGTGATCTTTTCGCGGCTAATCAGGACCCCCAAAACGAGCGGAAGCCAGGCGGCACCCACCAGGAACGGCGGGTTGGTGTAAAGAAAGAAAACTCCGCCGGAAAGCGGATAGATGACACCGGCGAGCGTTGCTGCTAACGGGCTCGCACCCGATCGCAACGCGGCCCAACGCGAGGTGAGCGATGCGATGATCAAGTGCAGGACCAGGTACCAACTGAGCAACACGTCCGTCGGCAGCGGCAAAGCGAAGACCAGATAGCGAACTGGGTACAAGACGGCGGTCGTCGTCTCACCGATCAGCGGCATCCCGGTTTGGTCCAGTGGATTCCAAAGCGGCAACCATTGCTGACTTGTGCGTTCGGCGACGTAATCGTACAGCGGCAGGTAGAAATGGCTGACGTCGCGAAACGCCAATCGATCGATTCCCACCAGCGTGGAGGCAAAGAGCAGCAGAATCACGACCGGCGCGATCAGGACGCTTAACCGGTGCAGTGTCATGATTCTCAGCGAACAGGCGTAGGCGACCAGGGCGAAACGACGACTCATTGTAGATCGGCGCCGTACTCCACGCTTTCACTTGCCCACTCCCGTGAAATCGTCCACCCTCGGGCCGTCGCGACCTTCGCCAGCGGCTGCTTCCCTAGCGTGGCGCCGTGATCACACCGGCACGTGACTGGTTTCGCAGTGCGTCGGCGCGACCCATGATTTGGTCCGTCGGCTCCAATACTCTCGGTACCAAGGCGACATCGATGATGCGCTCGTCGCGAAGCTCGCCCGGCCACAGAGTCTCGCTGATGAAATCGAGACCAGGAAATTGATACCAGGGCGGATTTAATCTTCTGCGAATGGTTTCCGTGCGATAACCATCTTTCTCGATGCGGAATTCGCGAGTGCCGTAGTAGGTAAAGCTACTGGCGGCCGGCGTCGTGCCAATCACCTGATTGTCGACCGAGACCGTGGCACCGGGAGGATTGGTGCGGACAGACATCCGGCGTCGCACGCAACCACTTGACGTGATTGCGGCCAAGGCGAATAGCAAGAGAACATGCGGTACGAGTGGTGGCCGGTGATGCACCAGAAAACTGCTTCGTGCGCGGAATTGGCGAAGGACAACGGTCCTTGATTAGCAATGCACGACCGCCGGAATCTAGAGCAATTCTCGTAGCCGCGGCATCCTGCCGTGCCCAGTTCTCGTAGCGGAAGTCGGAAGACTTCCGAGAAATCCCGACCATTCGCGATAAAGACGGGAACTCTTCCGAGTTCCGCTACGTGTGAATGCTGCGATTGTTGCTGTAAAAGACCTACCTGCGTCTTGGCACAGCAGGATGCCGCGCCTACGAGCACGCTTCAATTGCCTTGATCACCGCAGATTCGTCAATGTCACCGACGAGTTTCACGGAGCCGATGTTGGTGGGCAAGATGAAGCGGAGTTTCCCATGCGCGACTTTCTTGTCGCGTTTCATCACTGGCAGCATTTCGTCGGCGCTGGCAGCAGCATGTGTCGTCGGCAGCCGGCAGGCTTCGATCAACTTGGTTTGCCGTTCCAGAACGGATGCGCCGCACATTTCCAGATCGATTGCCAGCTTGGCGGCCATTTGCATGCCAATGGCGACGGCTTCCCCATGCAGCACCGTCCCGTAGCCGGCGGTTGCTTCGATTGCATGGGCAAACGTGTGACCATAGTTCAGGGTCGCACGTCGGCCACTGGTTTCTCGTTCATCTTCGCCGACGACACGTGCCTTTGACTCACAGCTCCGCTGAATCGCGTGCCGCAATGCCTCGGCGTCTCGTGCGACCAATGCGCCAGCATGGACCTCTAGCCAAGCAAAAAATTCTGCGTCATCGATCACGCCGTACTTGATGACTTCGGCCAGTCCGCTCAGGTAGCTCCGTTCGGGCAAAGTGGCAAGCACATCGGTGTCGACAAACACCAACGAAGGCTGCCAGAAGGCGCCAACCATGTTCTTCGCGCCCGGCAGGTTGATTCCCGTTTTGCCTCCGACACTGCTGTCGACCATGGCCAGCAACGTCGTGGGGATTTGGACGAATCGGATTCCTCGCGTAAACGAGGCAGCTGCGAATCCTGCCAAATCACCGACGACGCCACCGCCGACGGCGATGATCACACTACGCCGATCGCCGCCGCACGCGAGCATCCATTGCCACAGGCTTTCCAACGGAGCCACGGATTTGCTCGGCTCGCCGGAGGGAATCGCTTGCATGTCAACGCGGACACCCAGACGCCGCAAACCGGCGGCAATCGGCTCGGCCCAGCGCTGGAGCACGGCTTGGTCAGCAATCACCATGGCATGCGACAAATCGCCCAGACAGGAAATCGCCGCGTCCGCAGCGTGCTCGATCGCGGCACTGGAGATTTCGATGGTGTAGCTGCGATCGCCCAGCGGAACGTGGACTCGCGAGACGTCAGCTCTTTCCGATTCGGATACCATGAGTGCAGAGACCTTTTTTGACAGACCACAATTGCGCAGAAGTGAGGACAACTTACCCGATGACCGACCCGTTCATCGATCCGTCACAAGATTCCACGGACGATCCGCACGCCGACAAATACAATGATCCGCGCGCCAAAATAACGCCGCGCGGACTGCTTTTGGCGGGCGTCGTGGTCGTGCTGGGGATCGTCGGGGCGGCGGGCAGCATCTACGCGCGACGAACTCGCTTAGAAAAGACAACAGAATTCTGGGGCCAGGAGACGATCACCGCGATCCAGCTGGGCGAGCGCGTGCAGATGTCCTCCGTCAGCGGTCGCCAGTTCGACTTGGTCGAGTTGACCCGCACACCGGGACTTGGCCATTTGCGGCATCTGCTGCTGGACGAGCGGAATTACGATTGGTCATCGACCAGCGAGACGTCGATCGATCAACATTGCCGCGGCCAAGAACCGTTCTGTGTCCAGTTGCAGCTGACCGATCCGACGGCCCATCGCTTCGAGCCGATCGAGATCACCGTTGATTTGAAAGGTGGTTGGGTCGGCAAAACCGGGGGGGCTCGTTGCCTTCAGATTTCCGAGCGAAAGCGAAACGCACTGCGGAAGTTCCTGGAGCAGCTGATCACTGTCCAGCAGCAGCGGTACGACCATCGATAATCGCGGGCCGTCCTGCGACATCACGGCGCATCACGGGTATGAGTACAAATGCCAATGGACCGCGTTGTTGTCTTAGCGATCAGAAGCGCGGAACGGCGGAAAATCGCTGCTTTGAACCTGCCCTCTTGATCGCCAATCGACCTATAATCGTTATAGGCGTTCCGCAGCTATTTGATGACGTCGTTGAGAGAGCCGTTGATGGCCAGCACTCCAGACTCCGATCCATTCGCAAACGAGCCCGTTTTCGAGGCCGAGATTGTTGAGGAAGCGGAACTGGTCGATGACGTCCAAGTCGTTTCAGAGGAAGCGGACCTCGTCGCTGAAGCGGACGAATTCATCCACGGAGACGATGCCGAAGCAGAGCACGATCACGAAGCGGAAATCCATCGCCACTTTCTCTTTTTCCAAGCCATGCCGGCTTGGGCAATCAGCACGCTGGTCCACTTCTTGATCCTGCTGCTGCTGGGGATGATCACGATCGGCAATCCGGTCGAGATCATCAACGTTTTGTCGGCAGTTGCCAACGGCGAAGACGGGCCGGAAATCGAAGAGTTCAGCATCGAAGAATTCGATGACAGCGAGGTCGAAGAGACCGAAGAAGAAGTCACCGAGCCGATCGAAGTGGAGCCGAGCGAGACGATCGAGACAACGCCGATCGAAACGCCGATGGAGATGGCAACCACGCCCGTGGAGATGGCTGATTTCGCCGCGGACATGGCACCAGCCGCGCTCTCGTTGCAAACGCTGTCATCAATGTCGATGCAGCCGATGAGTAGTCGCAGTGCGGACATGAAAAAGAAATTGCTGAAAGAATACGGCGGCACCGAAAGCAGCGAATCGGCGGTCACCGAGGCCTTGAAGTGGCTGTCGCGGCATCAGATTCCCTCCGGCCCGACGGTCGGCGCTTGGACCTTTCAGCACAACGCCGTTTGTCGAAACGCCTGCGGCAACCCCGGCGAAAAGAATTATCACGGTCAGCTAAATGCCGCCACCTCGTTACGCTCTTGCCGTACATGGGTGCTGGCCAGACGCATTTGCAGGGTGAATTCAAGCAAGTGGTTTGGCGCGGCATGAAGTTCTTGATTCAAAACGGAAAGCCGGGCCGCGAAGCGGGTTTGCCCGTGATCGACTATCGTGGCGGCGGCAACATGTATTCGCACGGCCTGGTCGCCATCACCCTGTGCGAGGCGTACGCGATGACGGGCGACCCCGATATCGCGGGACCTGCCCAGGCTGCGATCAATTTCATCGCGACCTCTCAGTGTCGCGATGGTGGCTGGCGGTACACGCCGCGACAAGCCGATGGCGGCGACACCTCGGTCGTCGGCTGGCAGCTGATGGCGCTGAAAAGCGCACACATGGGACATTTGGCCGTGCCGCCGGCGACGATCCAGGGATCGATGCTGTTTTTGGACAAAGTCCAATCCAACAGCGGGGCCCAATACGGCTACGACAAACCTTCTGCAAGCGTGCGTCCGGGCACAACCGCCGTCGGCCTGTTATGTCGGATGTACACCGGATGGGACAAGAATCACCCGGCCATCGGACGCGGCGTCGAGACCTTGGGCAAGCATGGCGTCGACAAGAAAGACATCTATTACAACTACTACGCAGCTCAGGTGCTCCGCCACTATGGGGGACCGGTTTGGGACAAGTTCAATACCGAACTCCGTGACTGGCTTGTCGAAAGTCAGTCCCAAGATGGCGGCGCGAAAGGCAGCTGGCACTTCCCCGACACCCTCTCGCACCGGGGCCCCCGTGAGGGTGGTCGGCTCGCAAGTACTGCCTTTGCCACGATGATTCTGGAAGTTTATTACCGCCACATGCCGCTGTACGCCGGGCGGCTGCGGACGAGGAATTACCGCTGTAGGCGGGATGACTCTATGGTATGCTAGTGCTCGCGTCAGCTGGAATCATGGTTTCAATAGGACGAAATCTTTTCCTTTTTCTCTCCAGGCGAGCGTGAAAATCTATGTCTACAGCGAGTCCTCAAAATCCCCAGTCGGACTTCCCCGCGGATGAAGAAATCTTTGCTGCCGAGGAGGTGCTGGAAGCTGAGGACGGTGAGCTTCAGAGGGTGAAGAGGCAGCCGAAGAAGAAAACGACGAAGCGGAACGTGAGCGTCGCTTCTTGTTCTTCCAAGCTGCGCCCGCCTGGTTGGTCAGCACGCTGATTCACGCTTTGATTTTGTTGATTCTCGGTCTGATCACCATCGCTAACCCAACCGATATCGTGAACGTGCTGTCGGCCATCTCCGCCAAGGATGACGGGCCGGAAATGGAAGAGTTTACGATCGAGCAAGTCGAAGAAGATGCCGTCGAAGAGGTTGAGGACGCGTCGGAGCCGGTCGAGGTGGAAGATCCGGTCGAGCAAGAAATGACGCCGATCGAAACACCGATGGAAATCGCCACCGTGCCCGTGGAGATGGCTGACTTTGCCACCGAGATGGCACCGTCGTCTCTCTCGCTACAGACGCTCGCGTCCACATCGATGAAACCGATGGGCAGCCGCAGCGCGGAGATGAAAAAGAAGACTGCTGCGCGAGTACGGTGGTACCGCGGCCAGCGAATCAGCGGTGACCGAAGCACTGAAGTGGTTCTCCCGGCACCAGATTCCTTCCGGTCCAACCGCCGGCGCATGGACCTTCGAGCACCATCTGGTTTGTCGCGGTGCGTGCGCGAAACGGGACGTCGAATCCGACTCGAGCCAAACAGTTGAACGCGGCGACCTCGCTGGCGTTGCTACCCTACCTGGGTGCCGGACAAACGCATGTGAGCGGCGAGTTCCGCAAGGTGGTCTGGCGGGGGCTCAAGTTCCTGATCCAGAATGGCAAGCCCGGCAAAGAAAACGGTCTGCCGGTGATCGATTACCGCGGCGGCGGCAGTATGTACGATCACGGCTTGGCCACGATCGTCTTATGCGAAGCTTACGCGATGACCGGCGACCCCGATATCGCTGGCCCAGCACAAGGGGCCTTGAACTTCATGGTCACCGCTCAATGCAAGGACGGCGGTTGGCGATACACGCCACGACAGGCGCTGGTGGCGATACGTCGGTCGTTGGCTGGCAAGTGATGGCCCTCAAGAGCGGCCACCTCGGACACTTGGCCGTGCCGCCGGCATCGATCAAAGGATCGATCCTGTTCCTGGACAAGGTCCAATCGCATAGCGGGGCCGTCTACGGCTACAACAAACCGTCCACCTCAGTCCGAGCCGGCCACGACCGCGGTCGGTTTGTTGTGCCGCATGTACACAGGCTGGGACAAGAACCATCCGTCGATTGTCGGTGGCGTCGAGAATCTGGCGAACATCGGGGTACTCAGACGGAAAACCTTTATTACAACTACTACGCCGCCCAGGTATTCCGTCACTCCGGTGGCGCACACTGGGACAAGTTCAATAACGGAGTTGCGCGACTGGTTGGTCGCCGAGCAAGCAACCGATGGCGGACGCCAAAGGCAGCTGGTTCTTCCCCAAGAATGGCCACATGGCGGACGCAGGCCGGCTCTGCACGACGTCGTTTGCCACGATGATCCTGGAAGTTTACTACCGGCACATGCCGCTGTACGCCGAAGCCGCTGCGGAAGAAGACTTCCCGCTGTAGGTCCTCTCTATAGCAACTTCGGGAACTCGTGCGTTCCATCGTGCCCAAGCGGCAACGGGACCGCGTCGATCACCGCGTCCAGGTTGATTTGACCATAGACATGGGGAAACAACGCACCGCCGCGTGACGGCTCCCATCTCAAGTCGTCGCCCAGTGCATCCGCATCCACGCTGATCAGCAATAAATCCTGTTCGCCGGCGAAATGCTTCCTCACCGTCTCCACGACCTGATCGGCAGCCGAGAGGTGGATAAAACCGTCGCTGATGTCGATCCCAGCACCGCGAAAAACGCCGTCAAGTTGGACGGTTTCCCAAGTCGCAAGTGAGACGACTTTGTAAAGCCGCTGTCCCATGATCTGCCTTCACTACTCGGTGAAAAGATCGCATCGTAACGCTTGCTGGGCTGCTGGAACACTTGACGAGCGTAGCACAGGCATGTTCTAAAAGGCCCGTTACAACTCCCGTATTAGTTTTTGAGTGATTGTCGACGAGGTTGTTTTGAATCATTGCATTGGCATCGACGTTGGGGGAACGACTAGCACCGTTGCCATCGGGAACCGTGCAAAAGAAGTTGTGCATGTTTCCGACCAGTTTGCTTCGCGTACGGCTGACGGCCCGCAGGCAACCATTCTGTCAATCTACGATCAAATCGTGGCGGGTCTGGAAAAAATTGGCGGGTCCTTGGATCAAGTGACGGACATCGCCCTCGCCACACCCGGCCCAGCGTCATTGGATGGTGTTCTGATGAATACCCCGAATTTCCAGTCGCCACTTTGGCGTCAGTTTCCCTTTCGCGCCGGCATGGAAGAAAAGATTCGCCAAGTCTCGCCGACGGCGTCGGTTCATTACATCGGCGACGGCCAGGCAGCAGCACTGGGTGAGTACTCGATCCGCACTGGGTCGATCACTTGGGATCGTGTCAGAGGAAACGAATCGGGCGATCAGAATCTGTCGTCCCTGTTTTTGACCATTGTTGGCACCGGCTTAGGCGGCGGCGAGGTCCGAGACGGAGTAGCGATACGCGGTCAAATGGGACGTGCCGGACACGCCGGACACATCTTCTTGCCGCCCTACGCCTTTCGTTACGAGCACGATCAACAGCTGATCGTGGGAAATGCCAAATGCACGCTGGAATCAGCCGTCTCGTTGACCGCACTGACGCATCAACTTGAATATCGCTTGACGCTCCAGCCATGGCGTGACCATCCACTCCATGCGCTGCCCGGTTCAACACGTGATAAAGCGAAACAGCTGCGGGGACTGGCCGCGGAAGGTGATCAGCTTGCACTTGAACTGTTCATTGATCAAGCCAGAGCCCTGGGGATTGGCTTACTGGCGGTGAACTACATTGGCGATTTCGATCTGCTTGTCATTGGCGGTGGCGTTTGCGATTTGGCACCTGAGATTCGAGAGCAGTATCGGACGACTGCTGAACAGGCTTATCAAGAGTTTGCCTTGGACGGCTTCAGGAAGTTCGATGGCTTAGAGTTTTCCGTGTGCGGAGATGAGTCGCCCGTGATCGGCTCACTCGCTCACGCCTATTTGAACGCGGCAACGTAGCCTGGTGCTTTGTCACATCTAGATTTTTGGGTTGCCGTTTTGGTGGCGTAAGCTTCCAGCTTGCGAATTCCGTACGAAAACAAATGGCAAGCAGGATGCTTACCCCACTGCTTAGCTGTGACAAAGCACGAGTGCGGCTTGTTCACGGCCTCCCACGACAAGACGCTTAACTTTTCGGATAGATCTTCAGGTGACAACAACCGGTGCGGCCGGGACGCCAAGTATCGGGCTGAAATAAGAGGTCTGCGGCTTCAAACGTGCCCTTGTCGATCTCTCCGGCGATCTCGCACATAACGGTCTTGTCGTGGTCATCCAGACCCAACTCCTCCCAAGCTTCCTTCAGCGGACAAGATTCCAAGTGGATCACCAGTGACTCCGCGTCGCACTGGACGACATGCGGGTCAAACATCCGGCCCTCATCGGGAATGATTGCCAGAAACGCGTCCTTCAGCCCCGCGAGGTCATTCGGCGCCAACTCGCAGAACTGTTGGCCGATTTGCCGGCCACGCCGATAGATGGCACGCTTGAGGATCTCTTTCGCTCGCGGTTCGCCAACTTCCTGACGCAATTCGTCGAAGATGAAATAGTACAGGACGGCCCTATTCTTGAAGGACGCCTGAAGTTCGTTTCGCAGACTCTCTTCGCTCATCGTGGCACTCCCCGGATTCCGATCGACATTACTACTTGATTCATTCAGGAAATGGCGCCTCTCCCCGTGACTTGTAGGGCTTTCAGCAACCGGTCACTCGCTTGCTGCCCACTGTGAACGCAATGGGGGATGCCGACGCCGTGATAAGCGTTTCCGGCCAACTCCAGGCCGGGAAGCTTTGCCAATGATTGTTCAATCTGTTCCACTCGTTGCGAATGGCCGAGACTGTTTTGTGGCATCGCGCGATGCCAGCGTTGGATTCGAGAAAATAGCGGCGGTGCGCTGACTCCCAGTAATTGCCGGAGTTCCTCTTGCACGGTCTGCAAAATCTTTTCGTCCGACCACTGCAGGACCTCTGCAAAGCAAGCACCGCCGAGAAATGTTCGTAATAACACTTTGCCCTCAGGAGCCCGCTCGGCATACTTCACGCTGCTGAAGGTGCAGGCCAGTATCGACCGTCGCTCGATATGTGGCACAACGAAGCCGAAACTATCGAGCTTGTGCGGAATCGCTTTTCGGTCGTAGCCGATGTTGACGACAACACAGCCCGCATAGGGAATCTCGGCCAATCGCTGCGATAGTTCTTGGTCGGCTTGCTCCAACATCGAGCCCGCGTGATGAGCAGGCACGGCCACGATCACGCCGGCGAAGTCTTCTTGCCGCGTCTCATCGGTGGCACCATCCTTGACTTGAGCCGACCAGCCTTTCTCGTGCCGCGAGAGCGTGAGCACCTGGTGGTTGCGGAGAATCCGGCAGTCGCCCAGTTTCGATTCCAATGCGTCGATCGCGCTGCCGAAACCGCGGCACGGCGCGACGAACAGGCTGTACTCGGGACCACCCGCGCCCGCCGGCGCGTGGGCTTTGGCGCGCCCGGCTCGACTTGCCTTGATCAGACTTCCGTACTTGGACTCCATCTCCACAAACTGGGGAAAAGTCGCCTGAATGCTCAGCTGTTCCGGGTCACCCATGTAGATGCCACCCGCCAGCGGCTGGACGAGGCGTTGAAATGTTTCCTGCCCGAGACGCCGGCGTGCGAAGTCCGCCAGGCTTTCATCCTCTGCCGAACGCCGCGCCGGAATGAAACGTTCGGCGACCAGGCGAAACTTGCCGCGCCAACTTAGGATCGGCGTTGTCACCATCGGCCAGATCCGCTGCGGCGCCATCACGGCGAGGCCATCGGGTAGACGTTCCAGCCGCCCGCGAAACACCACGTGGACGCCTTGCTGCGAGTCACTGGTGTTGATCAGCTGGTCGGCCATTCCGACGTTGCGAAAAAGATTCACGCCCCAGGGTAGGCGGCTGAGCACGCTGTCGGGGCCGAGTTCGAGACAAAATCCGTCGACGTGTTCGGTTTGCAAGACGCCGCCCAGTTTCCCGCTCGCCTCGAACACGGTGATCTCCAGCGACTCGTCGGTGGTGCACAGTTGATGAGCAGCAGCCAAGCCGCTGATCCCTGCCCCCACAACTGCCACGCGTCGTTTGCCCTCGTTCATGCGAATCCTTTTCATCCCGATTCCGACTCAAATCAACGGGCTGTCCTTCCGAGTCGGTCGAAAATCAGCGTCTGCCATTTCATGCTGACGGCGTCTGTTTCCACGGGTGAGTACGCGCAATCCGGCTCGCTGGCGAGCGGGTCGCCGAAGACGGCATAGGCGCGAGAGCGGCTGCCTCCACAGACGTCTCGATACTCGCAAACGCCGCACTTCCCGATCAGTCGTTCTGGGTCTCGAAGAGCAAGAAAGGTCGGGTGGCTCTGATACGTCTTCACCACGGAATCGTCCGGGAATCGTCCGCACAGCAGTGGCAGGAACCCGGCCGGATAGATCTCTCCGGTATGACTGACAAACATGACGCCTTTGCCGTCACCCACGCCCAGCGGCGCGCGCCGCGGTCGACCTTGATGTCCCGAGGCAAGAGGGTCGCCTCCACGCTGCAGCACGAAGCGCCGATAGTGGGGTGCTTCGGTCGTCTTGATCCCATAGGGTTGCCGTTGCGATTGATTCCACAGTTTTTCAAAAACTTGCTCGTACTCCTCTGCTGCAATTCGCTCTTCCATTTCGCCGCGTCCAACCGGCACCAGGAAGAAGACAGACCACATCATGATTTGCTGGTCGGCGAACAACTCCGCCATAGCATCGACTTGGTGCACATTGCGCCGCGTGATCGTCGTGTTGACTTGGACGGGCAACTTCAATTCGCGCGCGTAGGCGAGCATTTGTAGCGTTCGCTCGAAACTACCTTGCCAACCGCGAAAGGCATCGTGAGTGGCGGCGTCGCTACCGTCCAAGCTGATGCCCAGACAGCTGACGCCCGCATCACGGGCCTGTTGCAGCGCTTCGCGAGTGGCCAGCGGCGTGGCCGAGGGGGTCAGCGCGATTTGCAGGCCTAAGTCGTGAGCGTGACGAATCAAATCCAAAAGATCAGGCCGCTTCAACGGGTCGCCACCCGTGAACACCACCACGGGCGGTCGCGGAAACGTCGCCACCTGATCCAAGAGCGACCGAGATTGGGCCGACGTCAGTTCCTGCGGGTCCGCCAACGGTTGAGCGGACGCTCGGCAATGTTGGCAAGCAAGGTCGCAGGCCTGCGTCACCTCGTAATAGAACATCAACGGACCGTTGCCGAAATCGATCTGACCGTAATCACCATGTGGCATGGTTTTTTCTCTAAGTGCGGACGCGGCTTTGCCATGGGAGGGCGAGCGCCGTTTCGCCCTCACCAATCGAAACTGCCTCGATCATCAGCCAGCTCAGATGCCTCGAACTAAGTCTAATCGAAATCGGCTACGAAGCCGATGAGGGGGCGCCGCGGATTGTCCCGTGATCCGCGAACCAACATGAAATCGGATCCGCCAACTGCAGTTGCGTCAGTCCTTGATCGGCTGATAGAATTCGATTTCCCAGATGCGGGAGATGTCGTCCTTGGTCTTGTTGACGATCAGTCGCGCCCGCTGGGTCCGCACCGGCGGAAAGGTGGCGGCCCAGGCGGGGTCGGTGTTGGCTTCGACGTTGACATCGGTGTCCTGCCACTGCGTGCCGTCGTGCCACTGCAGGGTGAAGTCGTGGATCGGGGCGATGACGTTGCCTGCCGGTGTGGTAGCCGGAGATGATCCGCGCGGCGCCGAGGTTGACCGGTTCGTCCCAGCGGAACTCGACGATGTGCGGCAACGCCTCCCGGTGGACCCAGCGGCCGCTGTTGTCCTCGACCTTGCCGTTGCCGTCGTTGAGCAGGAGGTAGGTCTTGACCCCGGTGTCCGGCGCGCCGGGGATCGTGACGCGTCGCGGTTCTGGCGAGGTTGTCGCCGGCGGATTCCAGCCACGGCGGCGTGCTCAGGGTCACCGGTTGCGCCGGGCCGGGTCCGGCGTCGGATCCGGCAGCTGGCTGCTTGCCGACGCCGCGTCGCATCAGGTCCTGCAGGTCGGCGAGGTGCTTCTCGTAGACGCCGCGCGGGTCGGTGTCGTGCTTCTTGCAGAGACTGGCGGCCATGCCGATGATCTCGCCCTCGCAGCCGCAGGTGCGCATCACGCGCACCGCGCCGAGCGCGTCGTGGGTGACGCTGATGCAGCGCCCGGCCATGAACAGGTTGGCGATGTTGCGGGAGTAGAGGCAGCGGTAGGGGATCCAGAACGGGCGGTGTTCCTTGTGAGCCGGGAAAGTCGCCGAAGTCGGCCTTCGAGATGAAGGCGTCGCCCTCGAAGCCCTTGTCGTACCTCGGATCGGCATGGTGGAGATCGTTCGACCAACCGGTCGGGACGCAGCCGTCGGGGAACTGGCGATCGTTCTTCAGGTCGTCCACGCTGAGGATCACGTCGCCCAGCAGCCGCCGCGACTCGCGTTTGCCGAGGATGTAGGCCGACCAGTTGAGCCGGTGGTTGGGCAGCACCTTGTCGACGTTCTTCAGCGCATCCCAGGCGCCGTACATGGCGCGGAAGTTCCAGTCGCGGACGTATTCCATCTCCTCGATCGGGTCGCGGTCGAAGCCGCTCTCCCAGTACCAGCCGCCGAGCTTGTTCGGGTCGGGTTTGACCTTCGCGCGGCCGGGGAAGGGTTTGTCGGACAGGTCGAGCGCCCACGGGCAGCGGGGGAAGGGGACCGGCTCGGTCGCCTCGGCGGTGTCGGTGTTGATGGCGTTGGTGTCCGTGCACTCGCAGACGTTCCACAGGTTGCAGGGGCCCATGTGGTCGGTTGCCTGGATGTCGAAGTCGGCCCCCGCCAGCGCGCCGACGCAGGCGTCGCCGGTGCAGTCGGCGAACCAGCGGCCGCCGATGCGGATCCGCCGGCCGGTCCGGATCTCCTGGGCGATGACGGCGCGGATCCGGCCGTCCGTCCACCTCCACGCCGTTGACCCGGTGCTCGAGCAGCAGGTCGATGTTCGGCTCGGCGCGGACGACCGCCAGTTTCTTGTCGTCCTCGTAGAGCTCGGCCGTGTTCGCCGGGCCGTAGTGGGCGCGTCGCTCCTGCTCGAGTTCGGCGACCACGTCGCCGACCCGCGGCCACGGCTCCTTGTTGCGCGCGCCCTGCAGCCAGACGCGGACTTCCGAGCTGTTGTTGCCGCCGAGCACCGGGCGGTCCTGGACCAGGGCGACCTTCAGGCCGAGCCGGGCCGCGGAGAGGGCGGCGCAGGTGCCGGCGATGCCGCCGCCGGTCACCACGAAGTCGTACTCGCCCGCCGGTTCCGGCTGCTCGGGCAGCCCGAGGCAAGCGCGGCGGAAGGCGGCCATCTCCGGGTCGGCGTTCGGCGGCGTGAAGTCCGGATCGCGGGTCAGAACGATCGCGTCGCAGCGGCCCTCGAAGCCGGTCAGGTCGTGCAAGCGCGAGCCTCACCGTGCCCTGCGGCAGAGCCACCGTGCCGCCGTCCTGCCAGTGCCACTCGGCGCCCACCGTGCCGAAGGTGGTGGCCAGGGCCTGTCCATCGACCAGCACCTGGAACCGGCCCGGCGTGCCCGGCGCCTTCCACCGCGCCACCCAGTCCTTGGTGCGCACCCACACCCGGTAGCTGCCCGGCGGCGGGGATCTCGACCGTCGTCGTGCGCATCGGCCACCGGCACGCCCGAGCCCGTGGGCCAGCAGGTAGGGCGAGCCCATGTTGTCCATGAACTGCGGGTCGACCACCCAGCCGCCGATGTCGGCGAACCCCTCGGCTTCGACGAGAATCGCGTTATCAGCTCCGCCGGCGGCGAAGCAATGGAGGACACAAAGAACGATGGGCAATGAGTTCCTGATCATCAACAAAACAATTCGCTTTTTCGAGAGTTCTGGAGTTCTTTGGCGTCGGCCATCAGGGCCGACCATTAGCCCATTCGCCTATGATAACTGTCTGATCCAAGTAGGTCATGCTCCGCATGACGCAATCCGGGCGAACCTGCACGTCGCATCGCGCCGGACGCTGTTTTCTCCACAGCACCGTTGCATCCCATCGGTTTCGGCATGCAAAGCATGCCCTACGTCGCGTGCTGTGTAAAACAGGACGAAGCCAAGAGACTCGGAGGGAAGCCAATGATCCTCTTTTGGGCCGGTGGCCGACGACGAAGGGGCCGCGCTGGTACCAGTTTTCGAGAGCGGACTGACGCAAACGGGAAATCAGCTGAAACATTGTTCTCTGACTGTAGGGTCGCTAGTATTACTGGAAACGAGTTGATCAAGAATTCGATGAGAAGTTGTTCGGAAGAACAGCGGCCGCGGCGGCGCTTTAATTCCGAATTGTTGATCAAGTTGCAGCTGCGGATTATGAGGCGCCAATTGGAAGTCCGGTACTGACTGAGTTAGGCTCTTATGACTACGAACGACCGAAAAGCAGTCGTTGAGGCGGTGGTCGCACGGCTCCTAAGTGAGTCGTCTGGTCTTGACTTCAGTGAGATGGATCAACGCGCTTCGTTCACTGAACTCGGATTCAACTCGTTGTTTCTCATTCAATTTAGCCAGAATATTTGGAGCCAACTCAGGGTCAACGTGACGTTCGGGCAACTGATTGAAGACACTCCGAACATTGAATCGCTGATTGATCACATCACTGAGAATCTTCCCCAATCAACGGGCCGAGTCAGGGTGTGCCGATATTGCAGAAATGTGATGTCGATCGGGGAAACGAGCTGCCCGCACTGCGGTCGTCCGCAGTTCTTTCCAAACGTCGACTTAGCCCAACTCGATTCAGAACGACAGAAACTTAAACGACGTTTTGACGCTGTCGTCGCCGACGCCAAAACGCGTGATTGCGAGTTAGTATTGAATCGGTTTCGCGATGCGTGCCAGAAGTCTAATGCGGTTTTCCGGTGCACGATCGAGAGACTCCATCACCAGATCGGAGGTGAAACCGAAGTGTACGCGACCTATTATGATTTAGATCAACTGCGACTCAACACACACGCAATTAACGGCGTCGACTGGGCAAAGGTCCGTTCACAAGCGGAGACCGAACTCCTTGGCGACAGTCGCCACGCAAATAAGATTCACTACGCCTGTCTCTCAATCGACGGGATGGGGCTCGGAAACTATGGTGATTGCATTGTACAATTGTCCGAACCGATGATAGCCCATCGGGCATCTTGTTTCGAGGGTAACACCGGGGTGATTTACGCCGTTCAGGGCGAATTTGACGATTGCCTGCGATCAGGATGGGCCGACCGACATTTAATCTGCGTCACCGCGTTGGGTGACAGATTAAACTCAAAGACGCTGGATGCGGAATTCGCTTCGATTGTCGTACAGACCGGCGAGTCCTCTGAGGACGATAGTTTTATTGAAGTCCACGTGTTCGGAAAGATGACCGCTCGAACGTTTACCAGGGTCGGATTCGTTGTCGCTGGGCATAACGAAACGCAAAAAGCGTATCGCAAAGTACTTGAACAGAAGTTGGCTGCTGCAAACGTCAATACCTATACGATCTGAGTCCACAAATGCCTCTCGCCGTGCTTTGCCCTCGTGACAACATTGTGGGTCTTTTGTCGGATGACAAACACTTCGTAACTGTCTTGTCTCCGAACGGGGCGGCGCAAGCGCGAATATGCTGCCGGGAGCTTTGGAATGCGTTACCCGGATTCAACAGTCATCGACGTGAATTCGATTAAGGCAGCGTTTGACCAGTTGGAAATACATCGGGAGCAATCAACAGCGCTGGACTTCACGCTGATGCTTCTGGATAGAGATTTGGATCACGAAACAAGAGCCTTCGTCGCAGAAGGGCTCGACAATTTGATATTGAAGGCAAACTGTCGTGACTATGTCTTGGACGTTCTGTACGCGGCTCCACTTCCGAGAACAGCAGACGTTGAGGGGGCCAAAAAATCTTCGTCTGCAAATTCGCGAGTGAAATCACTTTACTCCGATATCGAATCCAATCAAAGGCGCGTTAAGCACGCCCTTTATGCGTGGCTTAGATTTCTTGCGAAACCGAGTGTTCAGAACACTAAACATGAAGAGATTCGCGCAGCGTTTCATTCGACATGGAGTATTCCGGACGCTAGTCTCGGACGGTACGGACGAAGGCAAAGCAGAGCAGGTTTTCGCAACGCTCTCGGTTAACAAAGAGTTGCAATCGGAATGCGATATGCACGTCTTGCGCGGTTTCGTGAATGAATTCAAGGAAGAGATTCGGGAGGGGGAGACATCGCCTAACGATATGCCGGAACTTTTGCCTGCCGCTGTGACGCCATCCATTCCAACACGCAATTCTTCAACTGGTACGGATGAGGCGATGGTCAACGAAGAATCACCTGATCGTTCCGGAATGATTCGTGTCGGAATTGTTGGTCTCGGGTATTGGGGCCCAAACCTAGTGCGATGTTTTTCCGATCTTGAGAACTGCAAAGTAACAGCGGTCTGTGACCAAAGTTATGACCAGTTATTGCGGATCAAGGATCGTTTTCCCGGCGTTTATCCGATCGCAGACTTCGATCAGCTACTGGATCGCGATCTGGTTGATGCCGTTGTCATTGCGACACCAACGGCGACGCACTGCGATTTGGCGATGATGGCGCTCGAACATGATCTGCACGTGTTTGTTGAGAAGCCGCTCGCACGGACCTCGGAGGAGTGTAGGCGAATGATCCAGCTCGCGAGCGAAAGGGATCGCACGCTGTTTGTTGGGACGTTTTCTTACAGTTCTGCGACTGTGCGCAGAGCTGCGTGAACTAATCGAGTCAGACGAACTGGGTAATGTTAATTACATCAGTAGTCGTCGTTTGAACCTCGGTCCGGTGCGCAAAGATGTCAGTGTGTTGTACGACTTGGCTCCACACGACATCTCTATGATGCTGTACTTACTCGGTCAAGAGCCTGTGTCGGTCATGTGTGCGGGTTTCGACCGATTGCATCCTGGAATTCATGACGTTTGCAATCTGACGATGTTGTTTGAGGGCAAATACCGGATGGGCATGGTTCATGTCAGCTGGTTGGACCCACGCAAAGAACGCGTTTTGACCGTTGTCGGAGACAAGAAAATGGCAGTCTATGACGACCTGGAGCAAGAGAAGATCAAGATTTACGACAAGGGAGTTGATAAGCCGTCCAGCGCCAGTGGTGACTACGCCGATTTCCAACTCGCTTATCGCTATGGAGGCAGCTATAGCCCCTTCCTTCGGGAAACTGATCCGATCAAAGCTGAGTGTGCCGAGTTTGTTCGTTGCATCCGTGAAGGAGACGTCCCCGTTACTGATGGCGTGAACGGCATGAAAGTTGTGGAAGTTCTCGAAGCGGCACATTACTCACTTATACGTGGCGGCATTCCTGTCGAACTTCGTTCGTCGGGATCGCCGAGCGCTCCTTCAACCATCGTGACTATTCGTCGATGCTAGCCGAGGACGCAATGGACCGTAGCCAAGTAGGTCATGGTCCGCATGACAGAATCCGGTACGCACCTGCACGTCGCATCAGACCGGATGCTGTTTTCTCCACACATCGTTGCATCCAATTGGTTTCGGCATGCGGAGCATGCCCTACATCCAGAAAGTCAAGTAAGTCATGCTCCGCATGACGAATGGATGACTCCAGCGACCACCGTTGCAGCCAACCGATTTCGGCATGCGGAGCATGCCCTACATGGAAGAACGATCCATCACGATAAGAAAGGAGGAAGCCCCAATGCATCGCATCGCTCTTTTGTCGGCAATCTGTCTGGCCGCATGTCCGGTCACGGCGGCAGACTCGCTCGACACGTCCAAGATGAACATTCTTTTTTGGACATCGAAGACTGCCGGGCCGACGTCTGGGGTTGTTATGGCAACTCGATTTGTAAGACGCCCAACGTTGATCGCCTGGCAGCCAGCGGCATCCGTTTCGATCGCGCGTATTGCCAGTACGTGTGCTGTAACCCATCCCGGTCATCGGTTCTGACCGGACTGCGGCCCCACACGACCGGCGTCCTCTCCAACCAAGACAACTCCCGCAAACATCTACCGCCGGGCACGAAGAGTTTGCCGCAGTTGATCAAGGCCAAGGGTCTGTACGCCGCCAACGTGGCCAAGTCGTTCCACAGCAGTGGGGCGGAGAACGAAGAGGACATGCGTGCTTTTGATCGGATCGAGATGCAGAATCGTCCGCCCAATTGGGACGGCCCGCCGCCAATCCTCACGTTCCTCCGGTCCCGAAACGCTTCGACCTCGGCCCCAGCCCCCAACAAAGGCACCAAGGAGTGGGACGAGTATCGTCGCAAGCGATCCGACCGCTACGGCGACTCTGGGCTCACCGACGAACAGGAGCACGACGGCCGCGTCGCTCAAATCGCCAAGGCGTTGCTGAAGGAGTTTTCCGAGACAAGCGACACTTTTTCTTATCGGTTGGCTCGTCCGCCCCCACACTCCGCTGATCTGCCCGAAGAAGTACATCGACATGTACGACCCGGACCGAGATTCCGATGCCGCAAGCCCCGCGAGACGGGGATCGCGGCGTGCCGGACATTGCGGTCCGCTTCGGCCGCAGCGCTGACATCTTCATGACGCGCCAGCCGACACCTCGCGAGACCCGCGAGGCGATTGCGGCCTACTACGCCTGCGTCACGTTCCTCGATACGCAGCTTGGGCTCGTACTCGACGCGCTGGACGAATTGGGCTTGGCCGACAACACGATCGTGATCTTCTTCTCCGACCACGGATTCCACCTGGGCGAACACGGGCATTGGTCGAAGTACACGCTGTTCGAGCAGTCCACGCGGGTGCCGATGATCGTCCGCGTGCCGGGACTGACGCCCGCCGGTGCGGTCTGCGACGAGATCGTCGAACTGGTCGATCTGGTGCCAACCATCGGCGAACTGACAGGTTTCGAACTGCCGGCAAACCTCGAGGGGACCAGCTTTGTACCGTTGCTCCAAGATCCGAAGCGACCGTGGAAGCAGGGCGCGTTGACCGTCTTCGGCAACCGTGGTGAACACAACTCGCTTCGTACGAAACGATTCCGCTATACGGAGTGGCAACACAAGGGCGAGCTGATCGAGGAACTGTACGACTTGGAGAAAGACCCCTGGGAAACGGTGAACCTGGCCGACCAGCCAGGAGCGCCGAGAACGGCAACAAGAGCTGGCAGAACTGCTGGACGCCGGTTGGCAGAAGTTGGTACCGCCGAACCGCTTGCCTTGAGTCCTTATCGCGACGTTTCAACAAAACGGACGCGTTTACGTTTGCGACCACGGCCGATCAAGGCGTATGTCCATTCGGCCTGCAGCGATTCGTCGGCGCCCGCGAATTCCCGAATCAACCAACCGCGACGGGCAGCAGGCGTACCTGCCGGAGGTGACCGACGACGTCGCGCAATCTGGTCGTTGTCGACCAAACGTAACTCCGGCTTCGTCGCCGCAAGTTGCTGATAGTATCCATCATCAGAAAGCTCGTGATAACGCAAGTCAATCTTCTTTCGCGAAGCCCAATCCGATCGCTCACCCAATTGGTCGATCATCCATCGTTTTGTCAGCCAGTCAACGCGTCCAATCGCCTGACCAACACTGACCGCGTTCTTGCGAAAATAGATGATCGCGTCGAGCAACTCGCGCCATCGTTGGATCACCAGCGGGGCTTCGCCGCGATCATGCTCCGCCGTCGACTGCACAAAAGCTTCAGCCGCCTTCAAATACGCTTTTTGAATTTCAATCGCTGACATCTTTCCGCGCGAGGTCGGCACGCGGGAAACCAGATTCCAATCACTCGTGAGCCGATGCAGTGAAGAGATCGGTTGTTTCACGATTGGCAATTTCTTTACCGCTCCCGATTCGATCATGTCCAGCAGCAAGGAAATGGAGCCGAACTTGACGTACTCGGCAAGATCCGACAGGTTCGAATCGGACAAGCCGATTTGCAACCGCTGACGCCGAGCGAACATCAGTCGAGTGGACGTTAGCGACAGGAAAGACTTCGCACAGAATTGACCGAGCCAATGCCCGTAAACAAAGATCGGGCGTTCACCACGAAACCCTCCCATGTCCGCTACCACGTCGACAGCCATCGCCTTGGCACTCATGCAGTATCGACCCTGATGGTCCATTTCACCACTTCCGCAGATCGCGACACGCGAAATCAGCATCGCGGTCAAGTAGCGACGTTGAGGCCGAAAGGCGATGTGCTTTGCCACGAACTGCAGCACAAGAACCGTTGGCATGTGCACAAAACGCAACAACGAGATCATCAAGTTCGTGATCCACGTTGGGACCAGCTCAAACATGACGCTGGGGTCTTGAGCGAGCGTCCGAAACCTACCTTTGAAGCAACGATAAACCAGGATGATCGACAACATGACCGCGAGGATTGGCAGCGAGATCATCAGGCTGAAGATCTGCATCACCCACAGAAGGCACATCATGGCACGGTAAACCAGCAACCAAATGCCCGAGGCAACAATCGCTTCGTAGTTTTCTTGACAACCGTAAACGTGGCCAAAGGCGTCCGAACTGTTTTTCAACACACGCAGATCAATATCCAGGTCCACGTCAGCGGCGGCATCCGCGACCAAGGCATCGATCGATCGCTGGCAGGCAAGCAACTCACTGGGGCTGCGTACTTCCGGAGTCGCGATTTCGATCAAACCACCGGGCAGCGCATACATCGACGGATGCGACTCGAAGGTCACCGCGCCGCCGCTGGCCAGAAACATCTGTTCGTTGTCGAAGATGCCGGTCACCGCCGGCTGATCACGTCGAATCGCCTTGCAGATTTCTGTGTAAATCGAATGGGAAGCAGGCAATTCTTCATCGGCAATCCCATCCCTGTTCACGACCAACGTTGCATACTCGGTCTCCATCCCCATCAATCGAGAGACCAGTGGATGTTTGCCGCACGGCGGCGGACAGATGGATTGGCTCGGTCCAGACCGCGGCCAGGACGGGGAACTTCGCTAGAGTCTCTCGAGATGCTCAACGGATGTCATTCAGAAAAGAATCACGCGCCGCCATACCAAAGGCATCACGTGTGGGCATGCCTGTCTGCGCGGTGTATAACATTCTACGCGAGAAGAAACCGTTGAGACGCTTTTTTGCGACAATTCACCATGAAGACAAGACGCGTCGCCTGTTGCTGGCTTACGTTGTCGGCGGCGATGTTAGCTATCGGGTGCAGCGACAAAGCGGCCCAACAAGAAGTCTCGATGCGGAGGGCATGTTTGGACAGGCTTGCTGCCGGCTATCAGGGCTTTCATGCCAGTGAGGGTCGCAGTCCAAGAGGTATCGAAGAACTCGCGTCCGCTATCGAAAGGAAGGCCGAGGGCGACGAGGTCGGCGCTGGAGTGCGTCCAACGACTGAGGGACAGCGAAATCGTGATGTATTGGGATGCCGCGCTGAAACAAAGCAGCCAGGAAAACGAAACATACGTGCTCGGATTTGAGGCTGCGGTGCCGCGGTCCGGGGGCTACATCGTCACCGGAGGCGGAACCGTGATCCTGGTGTCGCCAAAGTCGTTCAAGGATTTCAAAGAGTTTCCGCAGCAAACCGACGAAGTCGAATGAGGCTCCTTCCCTGACGAAGTGCCCGCATGGGGCGGACTGACGCGACCGTGCGACTTACCAGCGCAACCCGAAACGCTCGCCGCCCGAGTCTCGATCGTTGCCGCCTCGGAGTGGTCCGGAATGCGTGGCCTTGACCGCCATGTCGCGCGGTGGTTCGACGGTTTCGTCCTCGGTCGCCTCTGGTTCGAGTGCACTCTGAGCGGCTTTCATCGACAAGCCGATTTTCTGTGCGTCGCGATCAAAGCTCAACACCTTCACTTCGACTTCTTGGCCTTCACTGACCAGCGTATCGACACGCGAGACGCGATGATGAGCCAATTCGCTGATGTGAACCAAGCCTTCGACGCCCGCAGCCAGGCGCACAAAACAACCAAAATCGGCGATTCGCGTCACCGTCCCCTTGTGGATGCTGCCGATCGAAAATTCTTGTTCGGCCGTGTCCCAGGGATTCACCAACAGATCACGATAGGACAAAGATACCCTGCCGGTATCCTTGTCAACGGAATCAACTCTGACTTGTACCTTTTGCCCCACCTCGACCACTTCGCTGGGATGTTTAACGCGATCCCAACTCAGTTTGCTAATGTGAATCAGTCCGTCCAGTCCGCCAAGGTCAACGAAGGCTCCAAAATCTTTCACGCTGCGGACGATGCCTTCCAGCGTCACGCCCGCCTCGATCTGCTCAAGCTGCTCGCGACGCTTCTCTTCTCGCTCACGCTCCAAAATCGCACGTCGGCTAAGCACCAGATTGCCGCGTCTGGCGTTCGCTTCGGTAACAAGACAGACAAATTTTTGATCGACAAACTCGCTCAGATCCTCGACGCGGTATTCCGTCACCTGGCTGATCGGAATGAACCCGGGGACGCCGCCTGTCTTGCACTCCAAGCCGCCGGCGTTGTGGCCGGTGACGGTGACTTCGACGACGGCGCCCTCTTCCAAATCACTCCAATCGGTGACGTCGACGGTCTGACCCGGCAAGGAAAGCAGGTACAGCCCATCGTCGGAATTGAAGCCGCGAACCAACACCTCGACGCTGTCACCCGGTGCGGGTTCGGCATCGGTGAATTGTACGAACGGCACCGAGCCTTCGTCGGGGCCTCCCAACGACACAAAGACACTGTCGTCGTGGATCTTTAAGACTTGGCCATGAACACGAGCACCTTCGGCAAGCGGTTCGTCGCGATCGGGCATCCCGGCCGCGCCACTCAAGATCGCCTCCACGTCTGCATCGGCAAGCGTCGCGTCAAGCTCGGCTTGGACATCCGAAGGTAGTTGCTGACGCAAATTGGGTACGGCAACTTTTTTGGACGCTTGCGGCTGCGGCTTCGGTTCAGACTCGGCTGCCGGTTTTTCACCGCTCAAACGCGGTCGCGGTTTCGGTTTCTTTTTCGGCTTTGCCTTTTGCTGCGCGGCGACCTGATCCGCGGAAACTTGCGGCGACGATGGCTTCGCCACACCCAGTCCGCGCCGATAACGGTCCACTGCCCCGAGCCAGCCCCGCTGAGCGAGCCGTTTGATCGACGGAGTCCGTGACAGCCGCCGTGTCAGTCGCTGGAGCCGCCACCGCGCGAGTCACCGTCTCGGGTGGGTCTGCGGCGTCCACCGGCTCAGTTGGTGTTGGCTCGGCTGGTGTTGGCTCGGCCGCCTCCGCGGGCGCGTCCGGCATGTCTCCCGTCGTGGGCTTGGCTACGTCGGGTTGGTCAACCGAGCTTGCGGGCGGGGTTGATTCGGGATTCGGTTGGTCGCCACCGGTCATCGTATCTCGGAAGACTTGTAGAAAAGGGTCGGATCGAAGAAGCAATTTGAGGCTCTGCAGTCTAGCAATTATGTGACCGGCTCGGTAGCCTTCGCAGTCAATCAAGACACTATCTTGCGGAGGGTTCTGATGCCGGGATTAGAGATGGCTGGGGAAGCATTTGAAGGTTTTCCCGCGGAGATTCGTGACGCAATTGCCAGTGCCCCCATGCCCGGTTTGGGCGATGGCCCGCGCGACGAAAAGCTTTGCGAGATCCTGAATCAGCGAAAACAGTCAGACGTCTTGACCTCGGTCCCCCAGCATCGTCATCAGGAATGTCTCAGTGGCTTGTGGTTGTTAGCTGGTGATATCCATCGTAGTCACACGATCAGCCAGGACATCTCCAACGCGGACGGCAGCTTTCTGCACGGAATCATGCACCGCCGCGAAGGTGACTTCGGAAACTCAAAATACTGGTTCCGTCGCGTCGGCTCGCATCCTGTGCTGGACCAGATTTCCGATCATGCGGGTGATGTCTATCGCGACCCCTTTGACTTCATTGATACCTGCAATCGCGTTGCCGACGGCGATCAAGCATTGGAGACGGAATGTCTGAACGCCCAGTGGATCGAATGGCAGTTGCTGATGCGACACATTCTTGAGGGTTAACCCCAAAACGTGGTTGTTAACGGCGTTGTCATCCATTTTGTCGCTTAGGGTTGACGATAGAAAGAGAACGCGTTCGGGGGAATCGGGCTTTGTTTGGGGCAAGCCTGTTTAGTCAACCGTCGGACCAACGGCGATCTGGGTAAATGAACAGCAAGTGACCTCTGCGGGTGCTTGGTGGGGCACAAACCCAGGTCGCTTTTTTTTTGCCTCCGCGACTCTGCGGTGTTGCACGACGACAACCGATGTTGCGAAAAGTCAACGCGTGCCAGCTGGCTTGATTTGACTCGATTCGTCAATCATTCGCTGGGGGACGGAGATTGTCGCGTGATTGGGGTCACCAGCTAAGATCGGCACGCGGGCTGCACAGGTTGGAAACAGACTGCTTTCCAACTCACATGCCCGACGCCTCCATGCACTGTATCACGCTTGCAGAACTCGCCGCTGTTCTTGCCCAACACGCACCCGCGATTGTGTACCGCCGACCGTCCATCTCCTCGGTCGCGATGGTTCAGTATTGGGCGTCCTCCCGCACTCGCTTCGAGCTTTGGCATCAGGCGATAGCTCGTTATCGAAATGCTGAACGAGCGGGCGATGCGTTGCTGCTCCGTCGTTGGTGGCGTGAGCATGTTGTGATTCTGGAAGAGGTCTTGGTTTCGGAGATGCTGACACGCGTCGTTGCCGCGATGGGCGACGCCTTGGATGCAAACAGCGAATCGGAGGAAGTGGCGCCGATCACGCGGGCGATTCACTTGTCGCATTTGGAAGCCACCAATCGCGTCCAGCATTTGATGTTGCGAGGACGCGGCAGCACCGTGCAAGATTCAGTGCGATTGAATCGGCTTCGCACAGGCGTGGAACGCTGGACCGACGCGTTGCTGGGAAGAATGTCCGCCGATCACCCGGAAAGAATTCGATACGCCTACAATCCCGCGCGGGCAAAAACCCACGCCGACGAAATGCGAAGTTACGGCTACGGGCCGTCGCGCGAAACCACCTGGTGGCTGCTCAACGCCGCGATGCGGGACATGCTCTCGCGTCGCATGTCACCCGAACCTGCCTTGCCGCAAGCGAACAAGAATATCGCCGAAAGTGTGATCATGATGCTGCAAGACGACTTGTTCGATGGAGTCGGCACGCTGAAATCACTGAAGCTGCACCGCATCAAAATGGATCACGAATCGGCCGAAATGTTGCCTCAGGACGCGACGGTCGCAGAAGACTTCCAAACGCCAAATGTAGACGAATACTTCAAAGACGATCTGCATCGCTGGCATCTCAAGTGAACGACGTGCGGTGTTGAAACCCGGGCTACCTGCTGCCACTGCTACGCGGTTTCGCTTGTTTGTGCTGAACTAGCAAGTTCGAAGCCGAGCGGTCTCGCCCTTCTTTACTCTTGCTGCGTGACCACACTTGTGATGCGGTCGACGGAGGTGCGAAGCGAACGGGCGGCCATGACAAAATTCGTGTGGCCGCTGACTTCGCCCTGGATCTCTTCGTACAACTCGGTCGCCTTCCGCAACTTCGATAATTTTTTTTTCGCTGTTTTCAGATAGACGGCCGGATCTTCCACATCGTCGATCGGCCCCACGGCGAGGATGAAATCGTACAGATCACGCACGATATCGCGTAAATCTTCGTCGTCCTCCGATTCATCCGCGTGCTTCAAAAACGTACGAATCATCCACACGTGCGCGATCTCGGTATCGATGGCACGCACGCGATTCATCAGTTCCGGTGACGGATCAGCCATCAGTCTTACGAATGATTCTCGCCCGACTCACCAGCGGAGTGATCCCCGGCATCCGCGGCCTCCACCGCGGCACCCTCCACCGCAGGTTTGGGCGGCACGTGACCGTGCGGCGTGTACCCGGCGGTCAAGCAAATGCCCACGGCGACTAACAGCATTCCAATCCACATCAAAGGGTTCACTTTCTCGTCTGCGTGCAAACTGAAGTAGGCCGCGATCGCATTCACGGTCACGGCTCCCCCAAACACGATTGGCATCACGTATGACGGTTTGCCGCCCGCTTTGGTCAACGAGAACGTGAGTGCCAGTGCCCCCAGAGCACCGAGACAGCCAGCCAAAAACCCCCATTTCATTGCCGGGAAGTACTTGCCGGAGTAATCGAAATTGTCGTCGAAGACATACTTCATCATGAAAGCCCCGCCGAAAATGGCGAGCACCAGATAGGCGACGCCGATGAAGACGTACGGCTTGAAGGGCCCCCATTCGCGATTCGGCGAACGCGCGTTGGTGAGCGTCGGTCCATACAATCCCCAGCACAAAGCAACGCCCAGGGCACACGCAATAGCAAGCCATTTCATCAAGTTCGCTCCGATTTATTGTTAAACATTGAACAAGAAGTGACAAACGTCACCGTCCTGCATCACATAATTCTTGCCTTCGATCCGTAGTTTACCGGCTTGGCGAATCTCTTTCTCGGATCCCAATTCCTCGAGGTCCTCCACAGAGTAGATTTCCGCCCGAATGAAGCCTCGTTCAAAGTCGCTGTGGATCACGCCGGCTGCCTGCGGTGCGGTCGCGCCAATCGCGACCGGCCAGGCCCGAATCTCTTTTTCGCCCGCCGTAAAAAAACTCTGCAAACCCAATGTCCGGTACGCTTCGCGGGCAATTTGATTGAGTGCTGGTTCGCTCAAACCCACGTCCTCCAGCATTTCCGCTGCGGTCGGCTTCATCCAGTTCGGCAATCTCAGCTTCCAGCTTCGCGCACACGCAGGCGACACCGGCACCGGTGCTGGCAGCGTACTGGCGGACCTTTTCGACCAAGCGGGTGCTTTCCGTCCAAGTCATTTTCGTCAACGTTAGCGACGTACAAGATCGGCTTGGCCGTCATCAGCCCGTAACTTGAGATGGCGGCCGACTCCGCGTCGTTCAGAGCAAGCGTTCGCAGCGGTTGCTCTGCCTCCAGGTGCTGATTGCATTTTTCGATGACCGAGACCCGCAGTTTGGCCTCTTTGTCACCGCTCGCGCCGTGCGCTGTGCTTTCCCCAACGCATTCTCCAGCGTCTGCATGTCGGCCAACACCAATTCCGTCTCGATCGTGTCGATATCGGCAATCGGATCGACGACTCCGGAGACATGGACGACATCCGGATCCTCAAAGCAACGAACGACTTGGACGATGGCATCGACTTCACGGATGTGGCTCAAGAAACTTGTTTCCCAGTCCCTTCGCCTTCACTGGCACCTTCGACAATCCCGGCAATGTCAACCAGCTTCAGCGCCGCAGGAATCACCTTTTCCGTCGTCATGTGCTGGTTGATGCGTTGCAGCCGATCGTCCGGCACGCTCACGATGCCTTCGTTGGGCTCGATGGTGCAAAAGGGGTAGTTCTCGCTCTGCGCCGACTGCGAGCAGGTGAGCGCATTGAACAACGTGCTTTTACCGACATTGGGTAGGCCAACGATCCCGGCTTCCATGGCAGGTACAGTTTCGCGAAACAAGGGAACGAGCAAATCGGGCAAATCGTATCAGCCGACGCAGATCGATCGAAGGGTAGGCAAATCCGGGCAGCAACACGGTGGAAAAGATTCCCTAGCTTTTTCGCGAGATCGCCTGGATTCTGCAACTCTGCTCCGACCGATGAAAAACGATTGCAAGACGCAATACGTGTAATGTTTCACGGACGAAGCTGGTTGACTCTCTCAACGCCCAGCTTTTTCGCTGGGCGACGGGGGTTTTCACATTCCTTCCAGCTCCGAGCCTCTACTTTGCGAAGTCTCACTTTTGGCGTGCTGATCGTTGTCATTGGAACGTTTGCCGCGCTGCCATTTCGTCGTTACCGCGCCACCCAACAACCACTGCCACCGACCGAGGCAACCGGCCCCACCCAATCGGCCCTGGGGGGCCTGGAGTTTGAAATGCTGGTCGAAGATTCGACCCTAGAAGCGGGGTTCCCTTCTCTGGCGTTGCCGACCGCCGAGGCGTGGCAATCGCCAAAGCGGCAAATTCGCATGCCTCTGACCTACGACGATTTGGGTGTTCCGTTGATGTTGCCGCCCGCCTTCCACGAGAACTTTAGTGCCACGTCGACTGCGCAAGCGGCCCAAGGCTGATTCGACAACTACCATGGATGCAGCCCCATCACGGCTGGAGACAGCCACGGTGGCCAGCGAATCAAGATCGATGTCGACACCGTTCCGAGCAGGAGCGAATTCGGTGCTGGTCGCGGACAGCCAACCAGCGAGCACCGAAACGACATCCACGCGACTGATTAGTTCGCCCGCCGTTGAAGAGGTACCACAGCGAATTCCCGAATCGGCGCCGACCAAGCAACGTCATTGGATTCGCCAACCGTAAGTCGCAATGCTCTCCTGCTTTGTCTCATCTCAATTGGGGTTGCCGTTTTGCTGGCGTAAGTTACCAGCTGGCGAATTCCGTACGAAAACGAATGGCAAGCAGGATGCTTACCCCACTTTTCAGCGGTTGCGAACTAAATCGCTGATCGCAATCTTTTCACGATCGATGATCGGCTGGATTTGCTGAAGGAAACGCGTCGCATCGGTGGGGTATCCCGCAGTCGGCTTTCAGTGGTTCGGCGTCGCGATGCCGCACGGCGAAGTAGGCGTTAAAAGACTGCATCATTCGCTCGCGAATGTACTTGGCGTAGATCGATGACATGGCTACCGGCGTGAAGGTATCGCCTTTCACCGTAAAATGAATGGTGGCGTCGTAACCATCCGATTCAACGCGGTAGACGCTCTGTTGTTTCGACTCGGAAACAACTTGGACAGTTGCATCATCAAAGATGTGCTGCAGCACACCGGCATAGTAGCGTCGTCCTCCGTGACGGTCACAATAGACTACGATCGGCTCTGATTTTCTCGCCTGCTCGCGGACGAGTTGATGAACCAGGCCAAGTGTTGATTCCGACAACAAGTCGGCTTTGTTCAAGCCGCCCTCACAGGCTTGATTGAACGCTTTCGCCGTGATAATCCTGGCCAGCATCTTTTCGCAGTGGATTCCCAGTGAAGACCAAGTCGATCTCGCATCGACGGTCTCGTTGCCGGAAAGAAACTCGTCCCCCGACAAGTGCTCAAGCCAAGCCGTGCCGGTGATCGAATCGACGTCTTCCTTGGCAACCGTCTGCAGAAAGCGTGCGAAGTCGTTGTCCGAAAACTTCATCCAGTGATTACAGACGCTGACCGCCGCGTGCAAACTGGCCAGAGGCTTATCTTTGTTTGGTTGGTAAACAGATTTCGAGTCGTCGACAACAACGGTCACGTCGCCCACGATGGTCGGTTGGCGTAAGGGAGCGAACAAATCCTCCCGCGTGTGCGGCGATTGGATCGGCAGTCGCCACCCGGTTGCGGCAATCACGAGTGGCCCGAGTTTTGGCCCGTAGCCAGCTTCATCGGTTGCGATCAGAAACATGAGCGTCGCAAAATCTGAACTGTTGGTGACCAAGAATTCCGCGAGTTTGCTCGCTGAGCCGCGTTTGCACAAGTGACAATCGATTTAAGAGCCTCTACTCTGATAGTCCACGTCGGAATGCAGTCGAGTTGTTTTCTGGTTGGAGTTTGGTCAAGATGTTTTTGCCGTGCCTACTGGTGCGTCTGCTAACAACCACACCTGGTATCATCGCGTCGGCGATCGTGACGCTGACGATTGGGGCCGCCAATGAGTGTGTGAGCGAAGACGGGAGCGCCGTATCGGAGCGATCCTCTCGTTTCACTTGCAACGTCACGATCAAAGGCTTGTCGGTAGACGAGTTTGTCTACCCGCATGTGGAGGTGAACGGGGAAGCGTGGCCGCGTGATCGAGTGGAGACCGAGTTCACGAGCAACAGTGAGTGAGCGGTTCGATGGTCCAACAGATTCAATTGCCCGCTGTAGGCACAATCGATGAAGCGGCGAAATTGGCAACGGTCCGCGCGTTTCGCCAACAAGGCGTGGTTTGGCTTGCCAATGTTTTGACGCGCAAGTTCGTGAGCCGATTGAGCGAGGCGTTCGCGAAACAGTATTGTTCGCTCGGTCCAGCGGAACTTGGTCGGCGTTACGCGTTGGTTGGCGAAAAACGATACATGATCAGTGTCGATGTGGTGCCTCCCTTTCATTCGTCAAAGCTGTATGCCAACGCCGGCTTGATACCGATCCTCCATGAATTGCTTGGCAGTGACTGTGTGATCTCCAGTTTTGGATCGGTCGTGGCCTTTCCAGATGCACCCGCTCAGCCCGTGCACTTTGACTTCCCACCGCTGTTCGAGTCCGCAGAACTTTGTGCGAGCTTGCCGCCGTACGCGATCACGCTCGTCGTCCCTTTGGTCGATCTGAGTGAGTCAACGGGATCGACCGCGGTCTGGGAAGGATCACACCGACGAGTCGGCGCTCGCCAGGAATTGAATGATTTGTACGAGTCCGGCGAATTGACCGGGGCCAGTTTACCGATGCCCAAAATGGGTGACGCATTCCTGATGGATTTCCGCTTGATCCATGCGGGAACGGCCAACCGCAGTGAGCATGCTCGACCGATCCTGTACATCGTCTACAGCCGGCCTTGGTTCCGCGAAGAACAGAACTTCACGGAACAACCGCCCATCAATATTTCAATGAGCCAGTTGTTGAAAGTACCAAGCAAGCATCGGCACCTGTTTGCAGCGGCACGATCGGCTGAATAAGCCCTCAGCGCTTTTCTTTCCGCCGCCGGGTGGTCGCTTTCGCTTGTTGGGCAACACGACCGCTTCCTCTTTGCCGCTGATCTGATGGCGAATCTTGTCGGCCAGCGATTCCTTTTTCTGCGGGCTGCTACCTGCGGCGGCGGTGCCGTCGAGTCCCGCGAGATCAAAGTGTTTGTCTTGCGGCAACGTTTTCTTCACGAGGATCCGTTCGCACATCCCCCACAAACTGCTGGTGATGAAGTACAGGCACAATCCGGCGGGCACACGAAAGAAAAACAAACCCATCATCAACGTCATGATGTTCATCATCTTTTGCGTCATCGCCGTCTGTTCGTCAGTCGCAGGCGGCATGAACATTTTCTGCTGGGCCAGAAACAGCACCACGACCAGCACGGGCAAGATGTTGAAGTACGGTCCCAACCAACCGGTACCGCGGCCGGACAAGTATTCCCACAGCCAATTGCCCCAATAAGCCAACATGTCGGGGCCAGCCAGGTTGGACGCCCAGGTAAGGTGTTCGGAAAACGGTGCCTGCCGCAGTGCGATATCGACGGACAGCGCACGATAAAGGCCGATAAAGATCGGTAACTGCAAGAACATCGGCAAACAACCGGCCATCGGATTGAACCCGACTCGCTGCTGGAGTTCGCGCTGCGCCTTCATGCGACCTTCCATGTCGTCCTTGTACTGCTCGGCGATCTTCTTCAGCTCCGGCGCCAGTTCCTGCATCTTCTGCGCGTTGACGGCCGCTTTTCGACTGAGCGGGAACATCGCTCCGCGGACGACCACTGTCAGCAGCACAATCGCAATCGCGTAGTTGCCAACGACGGAATACAGCGAGTGCAGGAGACTTGCCAACATTTTTGCAAACGTGGCAAACCATCCGTAGTAAATGCAATCACTCAATCCGTAGTTGCTGAGAATCTCGGGGTCTTTCGGACCGGCGAACAACTGGAACTCATGCCGCAATGCCAGGTTGGGCGGCACCTCTTTGAGAACACTGTCAACATAAAACGACGTATTGACGGCCCGTTCCTTGTGCCTTTCGACCTCATCTTTGTCGACCAAGAGAGTCGCTGTTGCACGTCGAAAGAAATCGATCGAGGGGGATTCGGCGGGCGGAATATAGGCGACCGTAAAGTACTGTGCATCGACACCGATGTATTGCATCTTGCGCGTGTCGGCGTCACCGTCTTCGGCAAAGACGGCTTGATCGGCGTCTTGAGGTTGCTTGCGGGCTCGTTTCAACAGTTCGTAGCCGCTGACCAGGCCGTGTCCGTCCGCAGTCGTCTTGTAGACGACGTCACGCGCAGCGGCGCCGCCGAAATTCGGGCTGATCTTATTGCTGTACCACCAGCCTTCCAGCGTCAGCCCGTTGACACCTTCCAGTCGATAGGCAAGTTTCTGTGGCTCGTCCGCCATGTTCTCAACCTGCACCGACATGTCGATGGTGTAAGAACCGGGTACCAGCGAATAGGTGCGACTCAGTTTGATCGGTTTTCCACCGACCGCTTCCATTTCCGCTGCGGACATCGCGAGCGAAAAGGAAACAAGCTCTGCGTCAGCAGCGACTGTTTTGTCGGCGTTCCAAATCAGCTCGGTTGCGTCCGGCAGCCCGTTGATTGACTTCTCGTCGGTCGCAATCCCCTTCTGGTTCACTTGTCCGAGTGTCAGCAGACAAGAAAGCCGAGACAAATTACCGGCGATCTGATCCGGCCCGCCATCGCGTGCCAGTCGAATCAAGTCGAGCGGCTGCTCGGAGAGCTTTGCGGTGAACAACAACGTCGTGGGGCCGGCCCCATCATCAGCCGAGGCTTCATCGTCCGTCGCGGCCCGCTTGACTTCGACCGTGACTTCACTGGCCGGCTTGGTCGCGGATAATGCCGCGTGCAAGTCAGCTGGTGACCCGATTGCTTTTCCGGCAACGGCGATGATGATGTCACCTACTTGCAGGCCTGTCACGTTGCCAGGTGCCGTCGCCAGTGCGGCCGGTGTTCCAGGCCCGACCACGTTGACTCGAACGCCGTCGGCTGCGGGTGTCGATTCGCTGGCAAAGTAGCCGAGGTAACCCGATTTTTCGTCGATGCGACGATACTTGAATTTGCCCTCTTCATCTCGCTCGGTGAGTTCGATTCGCTCGATGCCTCCACCGCGGCTATTGAGCGTCACCAGCATCTTGTGGCCGCTGTTCGCCGCCATCGATCCCATGGTGAACCAGTTGGGGCGTTCCGTCGCCTTGCTCCGTGGAGCCGGTTCATCGGCTTCGGGCAGCTTCGCGGCATCGGGCTCAGGCTGGGGGCTTCGATCGGGCGTCACCTCTTCAGCAGCTTGCTGCGTTTCGGCGACCTGGTCTGCGGTTCTCCGCGACCTCGGGGGCGGGCGGCGGCGCGAACATGATCCGCAGGCTGATGTAGAAGAAGAAGAACGCCGTTGACGCGACCATAAACGTGAGCAGGCGACGTTCCACAATTGATCCGCAGTTAAAAGAAATTTAAGAATGATTCGTCCCCTGGGCCGGGAACGATGACAAGCGAGGCGCCGGCAGAGGGTCCGCAGGGCAGTATTCTTGCGACCGGTCGAAATCTTGGGAAGGTGAACCGCCCGCCCAAAGCGAAAGATGCGAGATTAATGGCCCGAAACAGGGCCCTCCGGTCGCTCCCGCGTCCGACCCTCCCGACGGGCACGGGGTCTACACAAAATTTGATGATGTAGTCCCGGGAGATTGTCGCGGAATAACCCTGAAAGGGTTTCACATCATAGCCCAGGGTCAGGATTGCGAGCTTCTGCGAGCAAGCCGCCACCCTGGGTTGACGATGGAACGATTCTTTTCGCATCGAGGCTGATTCGGGCGGCCTAGCTGCCCGAATCAGCCTCGATGCGAAGTCACAGACGGTCCGCGTCGCCCAGGGCGGCTCTCAACTCGCTAATGCTCGTTTCGATTGCCCTGGGCTTTGTTGTTGAACGGCTTCGCCGTAGGGACCGTGATTCTCGGGGACTTTGCCAGAGCCCTAAGGCTTGTAACGGACTGAGTCCGTTCTCCAGCGCCGCGTCATTCCGGGCGGGAAGCGACTTCCAGCGGCGGCAACACTCCCAGGTACGCCATCATGTCACTGATCTCCTGCAGCGTCAGATCATCGAGCAAGCCACCGGGCATGATACTGCTGTTGCTGGGCAGGATTTGGTCGATTTCTTTGTCGTTCACCATCGCAACCTTGTTTTGCGAATCACGAATGGCAATCGAACCATCGCCACGGTCGCTGACCATCCCAACCAAAACGCGACCATCCAGCGTCATCACTTTCTTGCTCGCAAATTGATCGCTGACAACATGTGCTGGATACAAGATCGACTCGACAATCTCTCGTTTGGTGAAGCGACGCGCGATCCCAGTCAAGTTGGGCCCAATCGACTCGCCTTCGTCACCATAGCGATGACACTGGTTGCACTTGGCTTTCTTGAACGCCACGTGACCGCTCAGCAGGATCTCCCACGCGACCCTTCTCGCCGTCCAGGAATGTCAAGAGTTGGTCGAAGTCCCAGCGCGACGAGCCGCCTTTCGGCAAGATCGCAGGTGCGCGGTCCGGGTAGGTCTTGCTGTACCATTTTTGCCATGGCTTCATCGAGTGGGAGCCGCCTTCGGGGCGTTGCATCCCGGTCCAATGTTCCAGCAACTGCTCCACGTTTTCAAATTCATCGCCCGATTTTTCCGCGCGACATCCCAATAGAATCAGCTGCCGCAGTGCCATCGGGTCGTCGGTCGCCACGCGCACGTTGCGCAGTGCCTTGACCACTTCTTCGGCGGCTTGATCATCCAAAATATTCAGACTGCGTACCAAGTAGTCCCAATTATCGCCTTCGGGTTGCACAGACAGCGCCATTGCAATCACGGCCCGACGCTCCGGTTCGCTGCGCCAGAGGCTGCGCAAGTAGCTTGCCGATTCTGGGATCCTTGGACGTTGCCAGCATCGCGATGATGCCGGTTCGCAAACGCCGCTGAACGTCACCGACCTGAGGATTCGCACGCAGCTTTCGATCCAAGCAAGCGTCAACGAATCAGCCGTTTCGTCATCAACCGGACGTTTCAGTTTGTAGATCGCTGCAAGTGCAGCGTTGCGCCACACGTGTCCTTGTTCCAGGATCGCGCGGACATCTTCGTCCGACAGCGACTTGGCGAAGTCACGGGTCACGTTGCTGATGTACAGGGGCAGCGTCCCGACGTCCTGTTGATTGGCCACTTCTTCGTAAAACTTCAAGATTTCGAATCGTTGCTCCGCCGTCCAATCGTGAGACAGAAACTGGAGACACATCGCGACCAGCGCCCGATCCTCCAACGTGTTATCTGACTTCAAATACTCCAGCGCGCGATCCGTCACCGACTCCGCTTGCAGATAAGCGGACAAGCGGATCACCTCATGATTGATGCGATGATTCTCCGGCCGGGAATTCTTCGGCAATCTGATCACGCAGCGCGGTGACCTTGCTGGGATCGACTTTGCCTCGATGCAAAGCAACCTGGCACAGTCGCAACGAATCGATGAAGTCTGCATCGCTCAAGAAACCTGTCATCATTTCGCTGGTTCGTGCCAAGACTTCCAAGGCGGTTTCTTCGCTCGGATCGGCGTTGACCAGTGCCAGCATGCCGACGATGGCAATTCGCGTATCGGCGGTGTTCAGCACTTCATCACGCCACTTGTCGACGGGAATTCGTTCCAGGACTCGTCGTGCCGCGAAGGCCAACGTGCGGTCTTCGTCGGCAATCAGCGGCATCAGTTTTTCGGTCGATGCCAGTTTGGCCTTGCTTCGCAGCAGAGCTTCGCAGGCAGAGCGTCGGACGCGGGGGTCGTCGTCTTCCAGCATCGCGACCAATCGCTCCCCGCTGCGTTTGCCGGGATAGAGTCCCCATCAGGGCTGCAGCGCGAGCCCGCACTTGTTCGTTGCCGGCCCGGCTTAACTCCAGGACCAGATCTTCGCTGGGAATGGGACCGAACAGTTGCATCAGTTCGATGGCGCGAAGCCGGTAGTGCGAAGGATTGTCGTCGCTGTAGGCAACACCCGCGACCAGTTGGGCCCATTGATCGCCCAGCTTTCGCTTGTTGGCGGCAATTTCCTGACGCGACCAGGCCGATCGCAATTGCGGCTGGCGAATGGCGGCGGCGATGCCCGGTGCCCAGGTTTTTCATCCGGTCGGGCACGTCGCCCTTGTAAACGACTCGATAGACACCGCCGGCAGTGCCGCGTCCACCGGTGCAAAAGTACAAGCGCACCGTCGGGGCCGACTTCGATGTCGGTGACGTTCAGCGGTTGACCTTGCAGGAACACTTCGCTGTCCGCGGTGTACCCGGCGCCGCGTCGGTTTGAGTTTGACATTCAGGATTCGGCCTTCGGACCAATCTGCCAAAAACAGTGTGTTGTGATACCGCACCGGGTACATGTAGTGTTCGTAGCAAACACCGCCGGTGGGGCTGCCGCGACCGGTATCCAGCAAGTCGGGCAAGCGGTCCACGTAGTACTCGGGCCACTTTGCCCAGCCGGTTCGCCAGCCAAATTCAGCGCCTTCGGTGACGTCAAACAATGCGGTGGGACGATACCAGGCGGTACCGACGTCTGATTCCATGTCGGCGTCATGCACAAACAGTCCGCCGCTGTTGTGAAAGACGATGTCGTAGGCGTTTCGCAAACCGCCGGCGACGGTTTCGACGATCGATCCCTCGGTGTTGGTCCGAATGATCGTGCCGCCGGGAGCTTTGATGCCGCGTCCGTGCCCGCCCGGGTCTTCGTAACGAGGCAGCAAGTCGCCTTCGTAGGGGTCGTTGTAGGTTTCACCTTCGCCCGTTTTCCCAGTGCGGTTGGTGTGGCTGCCGACAGCGATGTAGATCATGCCGTCGGGACCCAGCTGGAGCCCATGAGGTCCATGTTCGCCCGATCGACCACTGAATTGCACCACGGCCTTGACGTCTTCCAGCGTTCCGTTGCGATCTTTGTCTCGCAGCCGGTACAGCGCCGATCCGTCCGGTCCGTCACCGGTGACAAAGACTTCACCATTGAGAGCGAGGATGCCCTGACAGGACTTCACTTTTCACAGTAGGTTCGCACCGTTTCCGGAACACCGTCTTCATCTTGATCGAACACCAACAGCAGAGGGCCGCCTTCTTGGGACAGCAAAAGGTGCCCGAATTCGTTGAAGGTCATCGCAATGATCGAGCCGATGTTTTCGTCATTCAGAACACGCTGAACACCGAAACCTTTTTGAATCTGAAATCGTTCGCGCTGATCTGATTGCGTCGCTGCAACAACATCTTCGTCGCGATCCCAGGGAACGGTGTCACCAAAGGTTCCGAACGTGGTGGCTGAACCCCAAAGCGATCGTTGAAGAGCACCGTTTCCCACAAGTCACTCTCGTCGGTACTGGTCCGCCAGGACGCGTCGCTGCTGAACGTGTACCACTTGTCATTGTCCTTCGGGCGAATCGCGACACGGGCCGCTAAGGCTGCTTTGTTGCCGCGTGTGTTGACGACACGAACGGCAACGACATTGCGGCCGATTTCCAGGTATTCGGTGATGTCGTACTCGTCGATGCTGCGAGGCGAATTGCCTTGGCCGACTCGATGGCCGTTGACGTACAATTCGTAGCGGTCATCCGCCGCGATTTCGACGCGGCCTTCCGCCTGGACGCGGAGATTCAGTGGTTTCCGGAAATGGCATGTTTCGCCTTCCGGGATCGATTGCTCCAATCTGTGTGCCGTTCGCCCAAATCCACTGTGCCTCTTCGGCAGTCGAAGGCAACGCGCATGCCAAGGTGATCGCGAGCGTCGAGGGCAGCCACGGTCCGGCGGAACGCAGCGTTGATGTGTGCGGGCGTCGAATTACAAACGGCTTTGGCAAACGCGAAAAAGGAACGAGTGCAAACAAAGCCATCCATAGCAGGGCCTTCCATGGCGTCTTCCGGGAAACTGGTCGTCTGGGGATCGCCCGGAAGCGTAGGGGGAGAAGTTGCTCGGACGCAAGATTGATCTGGCCCACTTTGTCGTCGAATTGATGCGTGTTCCCGAGGTAGACACCGCGTCCAATCATTGGCCCCCGCGGTAACCGCTAGCAAACTTGTCGGCCACATCGTAATAATAGGGTTGCCTGTTGGTAATCTGGGATTTTCAGGAGTATTCAAATGCGTTGGCGCGGACGACGGCAAAGTGAAAACGTGGAAGACCGCCGCAGGATGGCTGGGCCAGCGGTCGTAGGAGGTGGCATGGGATTGATGATCATCGCCGTGATCGTCGCCCTGATGGGCGGAAATCCGCAAAAGTTTCTGCAGCAGGCCAAGCAACAACAGGGTGCCGCGCAAGTCCAAGGCGGTCAGGCTCGCAGAGTTGACCGCAGAAGAGAAGGAGCAAGGTGAGTTTGCCAAAGTGGTGCTGGCCGATACCGAGGACGCCTGGACGATGCTGTTCGAGCAGGCGGAGCAGGAATACGAAAAGCCAGCCGATGGTCTTGTT
This sequence comes from Pirellulaceae bacterium, assembly GCA_963714715.1. Classification (GTDB taxonomy): domain Bacteria; phylum Planctomycetota; class Planctomycetia; order Pirellulales; family Pirellulaceae; genus JBFJVZ01. The sequence continues at coordinate 187,195 of CAVQPV010000021.1, forward strand.
CTCACAGAACGAGTCGAATCGGCTTGCGGGCTGGCCAGCGCCGCGTCAGGACCGTTTTATTGTCCGGCCGACAGAAAGGTCTACTTGGACACCTCGTTCTTCCAACAACTGTCGCAGCAACTGGGTGCTCCCGGCGATTTTGCCCAAGCCTACGTGATCGCTCACGAAGTCGGCCATCACGTCCAGAATCTGCTCGGCTATACCGACAAAGTGGACCAGGTGCGGCGGACCGGCAACAAGGCGGCAGCGAACGCAGCGTCAGTGCGGCTTGAATTGCAGGCAGATTTTCTGGCGGGCTGTATGCTGCATCATGCGCAGCGCACCAAGAACATCATCGAACCGGGGGACGTGGAAGAAGCGCTCGCGCAGCCTCCGCGATTGGCGACGACCGTCTGCAAAAACGCAGCCAAGGTTATGTGGGGCCCGAGGAATCTTTCACCCACGGTACCAGTGAACAACGGTTACGGTGGTTTACCAAAGGGCTGCAGACAGGCGATCTAAGCCAAGGCGACACCTTCAGTATCGGCGCCGATCAGTTGTAACGGCCCGCTCCCCTGCTGTGCCGGCTCCCTCAGCTCAGAACGTGCTTTGAGATGTCAGCCGCAAGCGAGAACGCGGACTGGAAGCGATTGGTTTCATATTTTTCGGTTGAGCCCAGCGATTCGATCTATAATGCCTGGGATTCATCGCACCGGGTTCTGGGCCAGCCTCCCAGCAGCTTTCGGAAAACGCCCTGAATCCCCTCCCTCCGGCATTTCAAAAACACCAGAGTTTCGCTAAACGCATTCAATGAATTCCCGTATCAGTAACCCGCGCGACATCGATTGGCCCAACTTTGAAATCAATCGCTCTTATCTGATTTGGTTGGGCCCGGCAATCCTGCTGATCCTGATTGCCTACACGTCGATCTACACCGTGCAAGCGGAATCGCAGGGCGTGGTTCTTCGCTTTGGAAAATATAGCAAGACCGTTGAGCCTGGCCTGCGGTTCAAGCTGCCTTTCGGCATCGACACCGTCGAACTTGTCCCCGTCAAACGCCAGCTGAAACAGGAATTTGGTTTCGGAACCGAGGGAGCGACGAATCTGACACAGTTCTCGTCGCAGCAAGAACAAGAACGCAGCATGGTGACCGGTGACTTGAACGCCGCCAGCGTCGAGTGGATTATCCAATATCGAATTCGCGAACCTGACTTGTACTTGTTCAAGGTCCGCGAGCCGGCCGACACACTTCGCGACATCTCCGAGTCCGTGATGCGAACCGTTGTCGGTGATCGCACCGTGGACGAAGTGATCACCGTGGGCCGGCAGGAGATTGAGGTGGAAGCATTGGCACAGTTGCAAGCGTTGGTGGACAAGTACGAATTAGGGCTCAGCATCGATCAAGTACAACTGAAAAACGTCAACCCACCAATACCCGTGCAGCCATCGTTCAATGAAGTCAATCAGGCTCAGCAGGAACGTGAACAGCTGATCAACGTCGCCAACGGCGAGTACAACAAAGTGGTTCCGCGAGCCAGCGGTGAAGCAGAACAAAAGACACAAGCCGCAGAGGGATACGCATTAAAACGCGTCAACGAAGCGGAAGGCGACGTGTCACGATTCAAGGCGGTCTTTGCGGAGTTCATGAAAGCTCCCGAAGTCACCAAGCGGCGTATCTACATCGAAACGATGCAAAAAACCGTCCCCAAGCTGGGCAGAAAAGTCATCATCGACGAGAAAGCAAACCAGATTCTGCCGCTACTGCAGCTGACACCTGAGACACAGAGGAGCCGCTGATGGAACGAGTTTCCATTCCCATGGTGATCGTTTTCGTAATCGCCGCCATGTTTGTCGCGTTCAGCGCTGCATACACGGTTTCCGAAACCGAACAGGTGATCATTACCCAATTTGGCAAGCCCGTCGGTGAGCCGATTAGTGATGCCGGTCTCCATTTCAAAACGCCGTTCATTCAAGAAGTCACTCGCATCGAGAAGCGATTCTTGGCGTGGGATGGACGACCAAACGAGATGCCGACCAAGGACAAAACCTACATCGTGGTCGATACGTTTGGACGTTGGCGAATCAACGACGCCAAACAGTTTTTCCTTCGCCTCCGAGACGAGCGCAGTGCGCAATCGCGTCTGGACGACATCCTCGGCAGTGAAACTCGGAACGCGATTGCCAAGCATGAATTGATCGAAGTCATTCGCACGACGGAAGACCGTGTCCCAGACCGAGATGCGACCCTGATCGAGGCACCTGGCAATATTGGCGTCCTCTATCCGATCACGAAGGGTCGAGCGCGGATCGAGCAAGAAATATTCGAGAAGGCGGCAAGCAAGCTCACCGATTTTGGCATCGAGCTACTCGACATTCGGTTCAAAAGAATTAATTACAACGAAAGCGTTCGCCAACGGATCTACGCACGTATGATTAGCGAGCGCGAGCAAATTGCCGAGCGTTTTCGCTCCGAGGGCGAGGGCGAAGCAGCCAAGATCATCGGCAGGAAAGAAAAGGACCTACTGCGGATCGAGTCAGAGGCATACAAGAAAGTCCAGGAAATCCATGGGGTCGCCGACGCCAAGGCGACCCAAATCTATGCCGAGGCTTACAACCAAAACGACGAGTCGATCGCGTTCTACGAATTCATTAAGACGATGGAGACGTTGCAGGAAATGCTAGACGAAGACAGCATGCTGATCCTGACCACCGGCAGCGACATTTTCAAATATCTGAAGAATGTCGACCCTTCGGCACCGTAGCTGCCTGTCTTGATCCCGAAGGGATACACGCAATTAGCCGGGGGTAAGCGAGCGGAGCGAGTGCCACCCCCCAGCAAACACGCGAGCATCGATCGGCTCCCACTGCGATTGGGTGGCGTAGCCGCCAAATCGCGGTGGTTCGAGTTCGGCAAGGCCAAGTGGATTCACCAGCCCCGCTTTTGAATCAGGAGCGGACTCCGTGGCCATCGCGCTACATTCTCTCTACCAATGGACCAGTCGATGAATATTCTCGAATGCCATTGGCTCACCGCGCGACTGTCACTACTGATCGCGTGTAGCCTTGGCTACGTGACAATCTTGTCCGCACAGCCGCCGTCACGCGTATTCACGGTCAGCAGCAATGGCATGCCGAGAAACATTGTGCCCAAGGGAACGGCATGGAACTTCGGCCCGGGCTCACTGTGGACGCATCGTGGCTGGCAGTACGCAGCCTATTGGGACGACGCCCGACAGGTATCGGTTGCCCGGCGGCAGCTACCGACAGGCGATTGGTCGGTCGTTTCACTGCCCGGATACCGGCGCACCGCGTCCGGCAACCGCGGCAAGGGTGGCCCAATCTCTCGGGGCTTTGGTGACGGTCATGAAAAGGTGTCGATGGGAATTTCTCCGGACGGCGTGATCCATCTGATGTTTGATCATCATCTGTCGACCCTGCGTTACCGCACGAGCAAATTGCCGGTTGCGCATGACGCTGCGGCACACGCCTGGAACGCAGACCTGTTTGGTCCGGTGCAGGACAATCTCGGTGGACCAATGATCGACTTCGTGACCTATCCGCGGTTCTATACCGACGGCACAAGCTTCGTTCTTTACTTACGATTGGGAGGCGGTTCTGGTAACGCCAATTCACACTTCTTCAACTACGAATCGGGTCGCTGGGCTGTGAACACCGAATCCGCCAGCAAGTTTCTTGATCGCAACTGGTCTGGCGGCGACAAGACGGTGAACGCGTATCCGCAGGGCCTTGCTTTTCACAACGGTCGCCGTCACCTGACCTGGTGCTGGCGTGATACACCGGTGTCCACAACCTGCCACGACCTTTGCTACGCTTATAGCGACGACGACGGCAAGACTTGGTTGAACAACGACGGGCAAATGATCGCCAAGACTGGCGTGAGTTTCATCACCGCCGACAGCCCGGGAGTCAGCGTGTGGCCCATCCCTCCAGGCACAAGGTATATCAACGGGGGTTCGATGACGGTTGATTCAAGCGGGCGCGTGCATGTCTTGGTAAGGGGCGAGCAGGGTGCGCCTGCGAAGTTCGCCGCGCGACCCCGTCACGGCAAAATGGACGCGGCAAAAGGCCCCCCTGCTCGGCAAGCTCGTGCCTGCTCAGGAGAACCAACTTTTCATCGTGTCTGATGAGGGTTTGCATCGAGCTTCCGCGAGCCACTTCGGAGCCGTCACGTTGATTGCCGCCGCCCAAAAAAACTTGTTCGAAGACAGTAGGATGGGCATCGATCCAACTCGTCTGGCGCACGATGGTTGGCTGTCCGTGATCGGTCAGCGAGGCAAAACGGTCACGGTTGTGGACTATTGGACAGGAACGAGGCCGGCGCGATGAAGGTCTCGGAGAACGTGTTTTAAAAAGGGGTCTGACCCTTTGTGGGCGAGAGGTTATGGCAAGCTAAACTCGGTACCGGACACTTTTTTCGGTTATCGAGATCGGTTCAAGAGAGGGTCAGACCCCTTTTCAAAACACGTTCTGAAGACGAGTTGCGGCCTGTCCCGGCAGCACGGAATCGCCTCAACGTCCCCTGACAAGTCCTGGCTGACGCTCTACATTTGTTGTTTGTCAGTGGGGAGTTTTTGAAGTTGTTGGCTCGTTAGCGTCGTCACACAGCGGGAGATCCTGAGCAGGCTCCAATTATCATGATTCCAAATTCCGATCCATCCGCATGAGATCAATCTTCACGCTCATCACCATCTTCGCTGGGATCATTTTCGCTCAGGCGGCCGATCGACCCAACGTGCTGCTGATCCTCGCAGATGATATGGGCTATTCCGATCTCGGCTGCTACGGCAGCGAGATTGAGACCCCCAACATCGACCGACTCGCGAGCGAGGGCCTGCAATTCAGCCACTTTCGCGCGACGCCAATGTGCGTGACCTCGAGAATCGCATTGATGTCCGGGATGCCGATGCATCGTGCGGGAAGCCACCACTATGGGCACTCGATCCCGTTAGCACAGCTTCTCAAAACAGCCGGTTATCGAACGATGATGACGGGCAAATGGCACGGTGGATCACCGGACCCGCGCGACGCCGAGTTGTTTGATCGTTCGTTAGGTTTCCTGGGGGGAGCGACCGATAGTTTTGTCGGTGGAGACGACTGGTTTCTGGATGACAAACCGTTTACCGAATTCTCGGATGGTTTTTACTCAACGCATGCCTTTGCGAACCGCAGCATCGACTTTATGAAAGAGGCCATCGCGAAGCGGCAACCATTCTTCATGTATGTGGCTTTTAACGCACCTCATCATCCCTGCCAGGCACCGAAACCGACCGTTGACAAGTATCGGCAGACCTACGAGCGCGGATATGCAGCGATACGTCAGCAACGTCGTCAACGGCAAATCGAACTCGGTTTGGTGAACCGGGATTGGCCCGTCGCGCCGATTGAAAACGAAGTTCGACGCTGGAGCGAGTTGACCGAACACCGAAAAGAGGTCGAAGGGGGTCGGATGGCTGCTTATGCCGCCGCCGTCGATGAAGTGGACCAAAGCGTCGGTCGGATGCTTGCTTTCTTGGCTGACTCGGGTATCGAGCAAAACACGCTGGTGATTTTCCTGTCGGACAACGGTGGCGACTACAGCAATGGTTCCATCACGACAGATGAACAGCAGATCCCTTGGATGCCGCGAACAAACCCTTCCTCCAGCAATGGTTGGGCAGCGGTGAAGTGCACGCCGTTTCGGTACTACAAACACTCGTGCCACGAAGGCGGCATCGCGACCCCAATGGTGATTCGTTGGCCGGCAGGAACAAAACAACCGCCAGGGGAGATCATCGATGCACCAGCCAGCATCACGGACATCTATCCAACACTGATCGAGCTGGCCGGGATCCAGTATCCGACCAAATTCAGGGGGCGTGACGTACGCACACCCACAGGAGCGTCGCTGCTTCCGCTGCTTGAAAGTAACGGCAACCGCGAAGGCACTCCGATTTTCGAGTGGTACCAGTTTTCTCGGGCCTGGGTCGAGGACGATTGGAAGGCGGTCAGCCTGTACGGTGGACCGTGGCAGCTATTCAATCTCCGCGAGGATCGTTGTGAATCCAATGATCTTTCCGTCGAGTACCCCGATCTGCTCGCAGGCCTCGTCGGGAAGTGGCAAGACTTCGCATTCGAGTCAGGTGTTCCCGAGGCTGGTGAGCCCGTAATCGATGTGCAACACGGATGGGGCTGGCATCGACTCTGCCGCGCATTTCCTACCTTGACTGCGCTGACTCCAGCCAATGGCGCGACCACCAATTCAACCACAATCGAACTGAGGATGACGTTTGCTCAACCAATCGACTTTGCAAATACCTCGAACAAGAACATCTACCTTTACGATGTATCCGACGAATCCAAACCGGTTTGGCAATCAGACCCTGATGAGACCCACGCAGCACAAGGCAAGTTGACAGTCAGTTTCGCTGATATCCCGCCATTGCTTGCGAACCGACACTACGCGATTCGCTGCGACGCCGGCTGGATTAAAATAGGTGGGCGGCCAGGCGGAGCACTCAATGACGGAGCCTACTGGTGGCGTTTTCGCACACCCAGCGACTGAGACCCACAATCGTAGCTACGGTCACCAAACGGGCGACCCTCGCGCTTAGCTAACAGCGATTACCCAGGGCCGACACAGCGCTCGCCAGCTCCCTACATTTGGCCTGGGCCATGCAGAGGGCCGCACCTTTGCTGCTATCCGAACGTCACGATCGAATCATCGATGATAGTGTCGTCCTTGCGCAGTCGCTGCCAGCTGAAACGATCAATCACGTCGTTTGCTTTCACGCTCTCGCAGGTTTCCAATAGTCCCGCGCTGCTTGCCGCCCAACCAATGATCCTCTCCGGGTCGACTCCCAAATCGCGATAATGTCGCAGCCGCGTGTCGCCGTGACGCTTCGCCAACCTGCGTCCGTCTGATCCCAAGCACCAGCGGCACGTGCACAAACGTTGGTTCGGGAAATGCTAATGCCCGGAATAATTCCAGCTGCCGAAAGGTGCTGGGGATCAAGTCGTTGCCGCGGACGACTTCCGTTGATCCCCATCGATCCATCGTCGACGACAACGGCCAGTTGATAAGACGGCTGGCCGCTTTTTTGTGTGATCGGAAAGTCGCCCAGGTCGACCGAGGGCGTGCAAGACTTGTCTGCCGGCAACCACAGTCGGCGAAGGCAACGACCTGATCGCCGGCCCGAAATCGCCAACAAAACGTCCCCAGCTCCGGCATCGGGTCACCGTTCTGCCAGCCGCCGCAGGTGCCGGGATAAATGGGCGATTCGTGTTCAAAGTGGGGTGCCGACCCAGCGGCTTCGATATCTTTGCGTGTGCAGGTGCACGGATAGACGCGATTATCGGCAATCAAACGATTCAGCGCGTCGGCGTATTGGTCGACTCGTTCGGTCTGGATGTACGGCGCATGCGGCCCGCCAATATCGGGGCCTTCGTCCCAGTCGATCCCCAGCCAACGCAAATCGTCGATCGCTTGCTGGGTTGCCCACGGTTTGATGCGTGGCGAGTCGATGTCTTCGATCCGCAACACCAGTTGGCACCGCGGTGACGCGCGGACCAATAGGCCAGCAGATACGTTCGCGCGTTACCCAAATGCTGGGCGCCGGTCGGCGACGGTGCCAGGCGTCCCGCAGCCATTAGAATTCCGCGTTCCCGGGCGTACGCGGAAAGGGAATCACGTCGCGAATGTTGCCCATGCCAGTGACGTATTGAACAGCGCGTTCCAAGCCGAGACCAAATCCGGCGTGCGGAACCGTACCGAAGCGGCGCAGATCGACGTACCACCAGTACTCTTGTTCGTCCAACTCCGCTTCCGCCATCCGCCGCTGCAGCACATCCAAACGTTCTTCGCGCTGGCTGCCGCCGATGATTTCCCCGACGCCGGGAACCAACACGTCCATGGCGGCGACCGTTTTCTCGTCGTCGCTGACGCGCATGTAAAACGGTTTGATGCTGGCGGGATAGTCGGTCAAGATGACCGGGCCGCCAACATGCTGCTCGGTCAGATAATCGCTCGTGTTCGGCTTGCAGATCGGTACCCCAGCTAATCGGATACTCGAATCTTGATCGCTGCCGGTCAGGATTTCGATCGCTTCGCTGTAGGTCAAATGAGCAAACGGTTTGTCGACCACGCTCTTGATCTGTTCGATCTTCCCCTTCTCAATTCGCTGATCGAAGAACTCCATGTCTTCGCCGCAGTGGTTCAGACAATCACTGAAGACGCGTTTCAAGAAGTCTTCGGCCAATCGCATGTTGTCGTTCAAGTCGTAGAACGCGGCTTCCGGTTCAACCATCCAGAACTCGGCAAGATGCCGGCTGGTGTTGCTGTTTTCGGCGCGAAAGGTCGGCCCAAACGTGTAAACGCGGCCCAGCGATGTCGCGTAGGTTTCCGCTTCCAACTGGCCACTGACGGTCAAAAACGTCGGTTGTCGAAGAAGTCGTATGAATAATTGACCGGTCCGCCCGATTTGGCCAGCATCTCCAGGTCGAGCGCGGTGACGCGAAACATCTCGCCGGCTCCCTCGCAATCACTGGCGGTGATGATTGGTGTGTGCGTGTAGAAGAAACCATTCTCGTGAAAGAAACTGTGGATCGATTGGCTGACTTGATCGCGGACTCGCATCACCGCACCCAAGGTATTGGTGCGAGTTCTCAGATGTGCCCATTCACGCAGCTTCTCGAACGAATGACGTTTCTTTTGCAGCGGGTACGTTTCCGCGTCGGCCCAACCGAGCACGCGAACTTCCGTGGCGTGCAGTTCGGTGGCCTGTCCTTTGGCCGGTGACGCCTGCAATTGGCCGGTCACGACCACGCTGCAGCCGGGCGACAGCTTCTGAATCTCGTCAGCGTAGTTGGCTAATTCACCGGGGGCAACGACTTGCAGGTTACCCAGACAGCTGCCGTCGTTGACTTCGATGAAGCTGAAACCGCCTTTGCTGTCGCGGCGAGTGCGAACCCAGCCGCGAACTTCGCATGACTGCCCGGCGGCGGATTCCTGGCGAGCCGCTTTGACACCGATCCAATTGGTCATTGATCACTCCGTTTCTTCAGTTCCGGGCGGGCCGGTAAGGAGAGCAGCCTCTGTTTTACGTCGACCATTGCGCCAAGCGGGAGGGCGAGGCTCCCGCCGAGCCGAAAACCTCGCTCTGATGCGGCTCGGCAGGAGCCCTCGCCCTCCCAGCAGATCATAGCCGAATTGGATTCAGGATCTTCGGCCGAGCAATACTTGTGCAGGAAGCCGGCGACAATGGCCACCACGTATCCAATCAATAACGTCAAGACAACCGCGCCACTGACCTTGTCATCGCTTTGGATCTTGTCGTTGATCGCCGTACCCGCCGCGGCAAGGGCTCCCAGCACGGCAACGGCCATCAACAGATTCCAAGCGACCATCCGTCCGCCCGTCGATTTCTCCTCACCCAGAATGGCGCGGCTGTTCATCATCAAAAAGAACGCAATGTAGGCCATCGGCAACAACATGACTTCCAAAGGTGGAAGCATAAATGGCCAGTAAAATTTCAGATCGGGATCCTCCCAAAAATAGAACCACGAAGCACCAAACAAACCGGCCACGAGGACACCGAGCGATAAACACGGGTGCTACTGCGTGGTCTATCGACCAATTCTCAAAAGGCGAACCCGTTGATCAACATCAGAATGATGATCGTCGAGAACGCCATGCCGAAGACTCCCATGCCGAACACGAATTTGCGAAAGCCCGTCTCCCAACAACGGCGACAATGTTTGGCGAAAGCAAAGGCGTCGCGTTTGACCAAGACCACCGCCAGTTGCTTTTCTTCCTTGGGCAGCTCGGCAATCATCGCGCTGCTTGTCGGCCAGCGAGGTGGTCTTCTGCTGGTCACCCAGACCGTCGCCAACTCTGGCTAGCCGTCTGGTTCGACTTTCTCGTATAGTCCGGACCTCTTTGCATCGTCTGCGATTTCGCAGCTGGCAAGATGTCTGATCGTTTTGCCATGGAACAGGCTGGCGGCCGCGATCACGACACAACCGGTCACCAGCACGAAAGGGATCGATCAGCCCGATCGACAAATCGAAATCGGGCAAGACCGCGGATCGGTTTATCCCAACCTTGTCGCAAGCATCGAATAGGGTAGCAAAAAGGTCATGTTGATTCCGACGGCCGTCGCGAACGCCGGGATATCATGATCCTTCTGCTGCCCGCGATCGAGCTGGTCCGACCAAACGGCGATTGTCCGGTTTCGGAAAGGGAAGCGGAGATTTCTCGCGAGTCGGCACCGGCTGAACAGATAGACTGAGATTGGGAATGAAGCCCGCGAAATCTGGCCCGAGATCCAGTGCACCCTTCATCGTCATGCGCCACCACCACACCGAAGAAGCAAAGCACGACGATACCGACCATGATTTCAGAATCAATCTCAAAGATCTTGATGCCTTGCCGCCGGAGTTGTAGAACCAGACGACGATCGATGGCCACGACCAGCAGAGCGACGGCAACAACGATTTTGCCAGTCATCCAGTGTTTCGGCCCCGGTCGCAAGATTTTGCTGGACGGCAGCCGTCCTAGCGCAAACTTGCGGCAGGCACCAGACGATGTTGGCCATCATGGTGGCGATCAGCCAGCCCCAGCCGAGCACCGGACTGATGTCGCTGTTTGATCGTCTGCAAACGGTCGCTCGCCCGGTCGACAAGCGTGACGTAGCTGATCGCGCTGACAGCATGATCACGCCCAGGATCATGGCCAACGGTTGCAGCCACATCATGCTCGTAGCCCATGATCACGCCCAGGTAGAGCGCGCCGGCCAGCGAGCCGCCGCCCAGCGTGATCGCGCCTTGCAACCAACCGGGTCCGGACAATTGACGTACGCGTTTAGATCGATGCCTTGCCCAGTGCGCCACTTTCCGCAGGCAGCTTCGAGTAATTTGAATCTTCGGGTGAGCGGTTCGACCGGCGATCTGATCATTCATAACAAGTCTTTTTTGGCAGGCCGACTCCGTCGGGCGATGAGATCGATCGTCCGGCGAAGCGAGCCTACGGATTCGCGAAGCGAGTTTCCAGCCAGCGAGATTCTACTCGCTGTGCGGCTAGGATTCATGTTCGGCGAGGTAACGTTCGGCGTCCAGGGCGGCCATGCAACCGGTGCCGGCCGACGTGATCGCTTGTCGATAGTAGTCGTCGGCCACGTCACCGGCTGCGAACACGCCTGCGGACGCTCGTGTTGGTGCGAAACGCCTTGGTCCATTGGATGTAGCCTTCGCTGTTCATCTCGACCGCGCCATCCAAGAACGCGGTGTTGGGCGTGTGACCGATCGCGACGAACATCCCGCCCACCGGCAGATCGCTGATCGAGCCATCTCCGTGCTCTTGATTTTCAAATTGTGACGAGCTTTCCGTCACCTTGGACTTCGTCGACCACCGTGTTCCAGTGAACCTGAATGTTGGGATGATTCAACGCCCGATCTTGCATCACTTTGGAGGCACGCATCGCGTCGCGGCGGATCAACAGGTGGATCGTGTCGGCCTCTTTCAAATTAGCCAGGTAGGTCGCTTCTTCGACCGCCGAGTCACCACCGCCGACGACCGCCAGAGGTTTGCTACGGTAGATCGGCAGAGCCCCGTCGCAAACCGCACACGCACTGACACCTTTGTTCTTGTACTCCTCCTCCGACGGCAGTCCCAGATAATTCGCGCGCGCACCGGTGGCAATGATCACGGTCTGGGCGCGAACGGGATCGCCGCTGCCGGCTTGCAAGACTCTTGACGTCGGCGGAGAAATCGACACTGACGATGTCGTCGCCGATCACGCGGGTGTCGAAATTCAATCGCCTGCTGCTTCATCAGCTCCATCAACTCGACGCCTTGAACGGCGTAGTGCGGCTGACCATCACGCTCGTGGCCCTCGGGCGGCATCGGCAGATTCCAGTGCCGATCTTTGTCGACCGCCGATTCGACGAAGGCACGAATATTCCCGGCAGGAAAGCCCGCGTAATTCTCCACTTCGGTCGTGTAAGCCAATTGCCCAAGCGGAATCATCTCGGGCTTGACGGTACCCTCGTAAAGCACCGGATTCAAGTTCGCGCGTGCCGCGTAGATTGCTGCTGACCAACCTGCCGGCCCACTTCCAATGATGATGGTCTTTTCGATCGTCTCGCTCACGCGTCTAAGGCTCCTTGAAAATCGGCGAAAGGATTGTATGCGGAGCGTTGCGGCGAAGCATTATAGGGGCGAGGGTATGGACTACTACGGGCCGTCTTGTGGGGCGATTTGTCTCAAATCCCCTGCTGTGCCGCTGCACCGACAGTTGATTTGCGACAAGCCAGCCGCTATGAGGCTGTGTAACGACAGGGCAAAGCTCCAGCCCTGCCGGACCATGCGGCTTTCACTCGACGTTCAACAGGATCTGGCCTCGCTGCCGACGCCCGCCGCGGACAAAGGTGCACCGAGCGGCGGCAAGGCCTCTTCCAACACGCCTTTCGCTCGCGGCCACAACAAAGCTGCCTCGATCAACATCCATACCTCCAACAGCAGCGTGGCGATGGCGATCACGACCACCGTCCAATTAGTGCTGGGAGTCGTGCCGTCGGCCAGCGGCGACGGGCTGATCCAACGCGGCAGCTCGGCCAGCATCGCCCAAGCCGGCATCGCCAACATGAACAACATCGGAATCGCCACGAACCAGACCGGCGATTTCCGTCGCCACAGATAAAACGTCACCACCAAAAACGCCAAGGCCCGCCAGCAGCTGATTCGTTGCACCGAATAACGGCCACAGAATCAACCCACCGGTGCCCGCCGTCGCCAGACTCCACTCGGCACCCGGCTTTGGCAAGCGCCGCGATCGCTGCCGCCAAGACAATCGCAAAGATGGTCGCACCATGCTTGTTGGTCAGCCAGACCAACGGATTCCAGCGATGCGCCAATGATCGGCCGCCGCCCCCGTCGCGCGATTGACTCCCGATTGATTGTCGTCAAAGTCGTACGCTTCGGAGGCGAGTGCCGATGGCGAGACTCGCGGGGCAAACGTACTGGCCAGTTCTTGAATGACGTATCGCTGCAGACCGACAGGCGGTGTCCAACGTCGTCCCGGCGAACGAGGCCACCAGGACTCCCATCAACGCAACGGAGATCGCCCGCCGGAATGCCCATCGCCTTCAGGAAGTTCGCCGAACCGTCGACAAAGGCGCCGACTCTTCGCCGGCAGTCCCATCCCTTGCCACGACGCGTAGCGGGCCAGGTAGGCTTCTTCGCCGGTGACGATCGCGCCTTCGCCGATCCCTTGGGTGACCCCCAAGCCAATCCCGGCAGCGCAAGCCAGGATCACGATCGGTGGCCAAGAAACCTTCGGTCAACATCGATCCGTAGCCGACAAACTGCGCATCGGTTTCGCACTTGATTTGCTTGGACGAGGTGCCGGAGGATACCAGGCAGTGAAAGCCACTGATCGCACCGCAAGCAATGGTGATGAACAAAAACGGAATCAACAGCGGCGCACCAGCTTCGCTTGCGTCTGCCCGAATCGCCGGGGCAACGAATTCCAGCGGCTGTCGCGCGGCGCCCGCTTCGATCGGCGCACCACCCATCAACGGCAGCAAAGCAAAGCCCCAGCATCACCAGCCCCAACGCAGTCAGCAAGCTGAAGCGAATTGATGTAGTCACGAGGTTGCAGCAGCATCCAAACGGGCAACACGGAGGCGACATAGGAATACAGCAGCAGGATGACGACCCAGGTGATGATCGACAGACTTGCGAGCCAGCTGCATTCAGATCACCGAGCAAGCCCGTCGTTGCCGTAGATGACCGTCAAATACATCACGACCAGGGCAACGATCGACGGCCAGAGCAAGCCAAACACCGCGGCGATGAAGCAAGACACCGATCGCCGACCGCGATCGGAATTTGCACAAGACAAGGAAAGATCGAAGCCGGATATTGTCTGAACACGGCGGCGATGACGAGGCCAAAGATCGCCAACACGATCGTCAGTCGCCATGAACAGAATGAACAGGAACAGCAGCCGAACACGCTTGTTCATCACGCGACCGGCGATGTCGCCCACCGTTTGGCCGCGATTGCGAATCGAAACGATCAGCGAACCAAAATCGTGCACCGCACCAATCAGGATCGCGCCAAAGAAAACCCACAACAACGCCGGCAGCCACCCCCACATCACGGCGATCGCCGGACCCACGATCGGCCCCGTGCCGGCGATCGAGGTAAAGTGATGCCCGAAACACGACGCCTTTGTCGGTCGGCACGTAGTCTTTGTCGTCGTTCAACTCAACCGACGGCACGGCCGCATTCGGGTCGACTTTAAAGATCTTCTTGGCTAACCATTTTCCGTACGTGTTGTACGCAATGATGTAGCCAAAAAATGCGCCGACGGCGATCAAAAGAATAAACACGCTGGCAGGCCTCTAGGATTCAGATTCGGGCAATCCTCCATCATATTGGAGGCGACACCGCAAATGTAGGCGCCTGACGTATTCCCTTCGCGATAGCAACGGGTTTCCCTTCGGGACGCTTACGTCGCTCGCAATTCTTTGGGCACATCCGCCAAGGCTTCGTCCGGCAATTCATAGGATCCCCCCAACAGTTTGCGGTCTTCGTTGACGAGCTCCGGATAGACGATGCCGCTGATCACTTCGACGGCAAAGATTTCTTGCACGGCGTCCTCGAATTTGACAAAGCCAACCGTTTCGCCGCTTTCGATGTTGACGACCCAGACACCGCAAGTCCGTTCATCCAATGCCTTTTCGGCGATCGGAACGCCGCCAAAAACCGCCGATTCGCGAACTTGCGAAAGTCCGATGAACGCGAGCGGACCAGCGAACGACAAACCGCGTGTGAAGCCGGGCAGCTCTGCGATCGAAACATATTTGCCACTGTCAGGATCGACGCATCCAAAGCTGCCGGTGCCCGACTCCAACAGCCACAACCGATTGTTGTACCAGCGGGGCGAATGTGGCATCGACAGTCCTCGCAAGATGATTTCGTTGGATTCCAAATCAATCAGGATCCCGCCATCTTTTTTGTTGTTCCGCCACTCGCCCGGCTCGTCGCTTTCGCCAAGTGCCGTGACATAACGCGGCTGACCGTCACGAAGCCCCAGTCCATTCAGGTGGCAGCAATCGCCGGGCACGTACCGGGTGATGAACGGCGGTCGCCAAATGGGTTCAAAGTTGTACAGATCACTGCGGCGACACAAGCAGGAGAACAGCGTGTTGACGAACCAGAGTTCTGCGTCGTTGCCGTTTCCCACCCACGCCATCTCGTGAATTTGGATGTCGCCCGTCCAGTGAGTCGTGCGGGGCAGAAAACAAGCGTCGTGCGAATACTTGGTTGACAGCCGAGATTGGTCCGACGCGTCCTCACTCGCTTCCTTTTCATCCAGCTTCTTGCAGACAGCCGGCATGTTATGAAATTCCCAGACGCTCATCGCCGACCCAACCGCCAGCCGATTGCCGGCAACCGCCAGCCCCATTGGCTTGTCGAAACTGCGAAAGTGAGTGTTCAACACGCCGCCTTGGGATCGCAGCATCACCAAACGCCCCGCCTGATAGGTCGTCACCATGACCGAGGCGGCCAGGTGATTCAGAATCTCAGGAATGTTCGATGTGTGAACGCTGCGCAGCGGTTCCAGTCCCTGTTCTGACTGCGGCTGATTCTGCAAAGGTTGGGTGGGCGGCTCAGCTGGCGATTGATCCATAGCAGACATTGTATACCAGAACGTAGCCCGGGGCGTTTTGCGAGCAGTCGCTCCGCGACCTCCGGCCCCAGTAGCGGAACAACTCGGCTACAAAAACAAATTTCTAGGCGCGGAGCATCACGCCGATTGCATCCAGGTACTTCTGCACCGTATCGACATCGACGTCGCGCCAGCCGTCTGTTTTGTGGCGCAACACGGCCAGCTTCAGCGTTTCGATCGCATCGGACAAATCGTCCGGCAGCTCCGGCAAACCGACGAACGGCTGAACCAACGTTTCTTGGTCTTCGGCTACGTCCGTATTTCCTTTCGACCTGGTTTTGGACCCGGGCGCATCGAGTGACGAGAGTTCTTCTTCGTCGCCAAAATCGGGTCCCTCGAATGACGGCCCAGAACTGACACCGCTTGGTTCGTCGCCATACTCTTTGGTGCGGCCACCACCCTGGGCGGGCAACACGACATCTTCGTCGACGTCCACCGTAATGATTTGCGTGTCGCTGGGACGCTGTGACTCGACAGCCCCATGAGCTTCCCAGCGTTGCTGGCGCATTCCCGCAACACTCCAGTTTTCACGTGACGCACCTTCCAACCACAAAGGCGCGTCGTCCCAATCGAGTGCGGCTAGGAAATGACTCCAGTAGATGCCCTCGTAAGTGTCGTAAGTCGATCCGAAACGATCGTAGACCCGTCGCAAGCGGCCAACGTGTGGTGCCGTTACGCCACCCACACGACGAGCCCACGCTTCGTCGGAATACTGAGTCGCATCAACGCCGGACTCGATCAAAGCCGCTCGCCATTCGGTAATGATCTGGCCTTTCTCCCAGTTGGTCGTGCTGATCAACTCGTTCCATTGACCGACGAACGGCTGCGTCAATTCGGTTAGCTGGGTGGCTTCTTCTTGCGTCAGATCGGTCTCCAGGGACTGTTCCGCCTCCAAGTCGTCTGCCGCGATATCACTGGACGGTTCAATTTGAACGGGGGTTGCGTTGTCATCCGTATCAAAGGGTGCTCGGTAAGAATCGTCGGGTGTCATCAGGCAGCCGTGGCGAGAAAGATTGGTGTTGGAAGCGAGCCGTACGTTAGGGACCAGCACCGAATTGCGAAAGCACTCCGCTGCAATTTGTGATGAAGCAGCGCAAAACACGAATCCGATTGAATCAGTCAGGTCGACTTTGCTTTGTGGAAAAACTGTTGGTGAGGGCCAGGGACCGATTTCTGTCAGCGTATTGGTTTTCGAGCTCGCGGTGTTTCGGGGCAATTCTTCGCGGCTCGATTTGGCGGCGAAGTCCCCTTGGGAGAGTCGGGGTCGAAGGCCCGGAGCGTGCCATCCGGCTGGTGAAAGTCTGACGTCCACCAACCCCAAGAAAACGCTCCCTGGCCGCGACAGCGTCCGACCCTGCCGCTGTGCGTGGGAGGGTAAAGCAACTCGTTCCAGAACAACCACTTAAAAGCCGCGAGATCTTCGCAGCGGGGGCTGTCAGAAAGTTGAAATTTCACCAGCACGCCTCTAAACTGCGTCTTCGGGATTCTTTTCAAGGGTCTGGCCTTCTTTGGCGGTGCTGATCGATGAGCATGCAAGTCACTTGTCCGGGATGCCAGAAGAAACTGGCCGTCAAGCAAGAACTGCTGGGCAAAAAAATCAAGTGCGCCGAGTGTCAAACGGTTCTTGCCTTGGCGGCTCCGAAAACGCCCAGCGCCGCAGCGTCGTTGGTGTCCTCGCCAAAGCCGACGCCGCAGCGCAAATCAGTAGCGTCCCCCAGCGGTAGCTTCCTCGTTGCTTGTCCTTGCGGTTCAAAGCTTCGCATTCCGTCCTCGGCGCGAGGCAAGCAAGTCCGCTGCTCGACATGCAAGAACTTGTTGAAAATTCCAGCAGCAAAAACGGCCCCAGCACCGACGGCCCGGCCAGCGTCTGCGGTCACGACACCGCAGGGACTGGGCGCAGGGCAACCACCTGCAACTCCAGGCGACGGCTTGCCCGCTTTTGACCAAGCCGGCTTCGATTCCGCTGCTCCATTTCCTGCCCCCGCGAGTCCCAAGCCGGCTGACGATGGGTTCGGCACACCGGCTGCTGGCGGAGACTTTAGCTGGGACAGTCTGCCCTCCACCGGGGACGTGACCCCGATCGTCAGTTCGCTGCCAGCCACTCAACCGGCGAGCGCAAGAACGGGGGCTCGAGCTGACGATGCAGCCTTGGCAGCAGCAGGAGCCTTTCGCCCATCGTTAGAAGAGAAAATGGGCGGTGTCGTGGCGGCAACCAACCAAGCGGGTGGTCGAAGTTGGGGCGAATACTTTGGAAACCGTATTCACCTGGCAATTGTGGGGATGATGTTGGCCGGGCCGTTCATCGCGTTCTCCGGTTGGCAGACGACACAGAAGTTGGCCGCGTTGGAAAAGGAAGGCGTTACCGTTCCAGGCGTCATCTTGTCGGGCGACGAGTATCGGGGCCGTCGAAGTCGGTCTTACAGTTTCGAGGTTGCCTACGCCACGCAGGAAGGCGACCCGCGTGTCAACCAATTTAGTGTCGACAGCTCGTTTTTTCACGCCCACATTTCCGGCGATTCCATTGGTAACGACCGGGTGGATGTGACTTATCGTCCAGATGATCCCGACCAAGCGATTCTCGTCGGTGGATCGACCGATTCTTCGGCAGGCATGTACATTGGACTTGTCATGACCGTCCTGGGAATCTGCGGTTTCTGTTTCACAATTTTCGTGAGCGATATCGATTTCTGAATCAAGCTTGGTAGTCGACGCCTTCGGATTCACGGCGCGATGCTCGTTCGCTGGCCTCGATGCCCTTGGGCTGCATCTGCGGATCGTCGCTGCGTTCAAACGTATCGCGTCCTTGACGCCCGTCGCCGTGACGGTCGCCAGCTTGATCACCCGCGTCGACGGCGTCGGTACTTTCCGATTTGCCGATGGGATTGTTTGTTACCGCTTGGGCGTTGGCCAGTTCTTGCGTGCGACTTTGCAATCCGCCACCGCGTTTTGCCGCCTGGGGCGTCCCCGCGATCGATCCGGTTTGCATATTTGGCTGCAGCTGCATGGTTTCTCACTCGTTATCGGAACATTCGACCTGTACCTGAAGTCTCACCGCGCGCTGTCTGCGTGTTGCTGCGCGGACTCATCCCGGGAAAGATGCGTTCGAGTGTTTGGCCAACACTTTCCAGCGGTCGAAGCTCAACGGCTGGATCACCGAGCGGCCCACGAACGTCGACATCCCAAAGCGTGTACTTTTGACCGCCCAGGGGATGCAGAATCTTTGCGAAGGCATTTTTGGGACTGACACGTGTGCTGAAGGCCAAGTCTAACTCTTGTCGCCAGTTCATCGTCCCCGATCCGTGCAGGCTGACCAAATCACCCCACAGCTTGAGGTCGTCAAAATTGATTTGATCTTCGACAATCGTGAACAGAACATTGGCATCCGTAAACGCGACATCCTCGGTTGGAGTGATTCTTAAGAGATTCAGTAGCTGAACCAACAGCGGCAGTTGATAGAGATTGGCGCCCGTCACTTGAGCCGAACCGATCCCCTTGAGCAGATCCGTTGTGCCCAAGATGCCCTCCAATTCCAGCTTGCCCGCGAAGGTTCCCGTCAACTCACTCCGACCTTGTCCCACGTCCGCCAGCAGTGTTGGTACTTGTCCGTTCTGTAGCGTGATCCCAACATCGAAACTGGCGGCAGACAAAACCATGTCGCCGGTTAAGTCGATCGTTCCGTCAAACAAGCGACCTTGAATCGACGCAGTGGGGGCTGGTGGCTGGTTCGTGCGCGTTTCGCCGGTCGAGACACCGCCCAAACGCAACCGATCGTCTCGAACCGAGTACGGCCCGCGAATCGACGTTAATTGCAGATCGTCAATGTGCATGGAATCAAGTCGGACGAATCCATCGGCACGCAAACCTTGGTCGTCACGACTGCCGCGAATCGACAGCTCGCCGCGCAGAGAATGAACGGGGCCAACATCTCCGATGCGGTTCCCCTCCATTTGCAGCACGATATCCCAATCCATGGAAGCGTTTGGATGATCGGCATCGGCAAGTAGCGTGTCGGTTCGTCCGCGAATACTGACAGGGCCACGCAGTTGCAGCCGATGCATCGCTTCGCGCATCTCGTCGGGCAACGCGGCAATCAGTTCAGCATTGGGATCAAGTCGGCTTCCGCTATGAATGTTCAGCAAGAAACGCCAACGACCGCCGGGGTCGCGCTGGCAACCTCCGTCCGCGGCGATCCGCGTGCCGCCATGCCGTGCCCGCAAAGACTCAATCACAACCTTGGATCCGTCGTAGTGGACGCTACCGTCCGTCACGTCCAAGCGAAAGGGAAGTGCTGACGGCTGCACGCTGAGGGCCCGGTTGGTAACCTGTTCCGATTCGTTTTCGGCCGCCGTGATGTCCAACTCAAGCGGTTTGTCGGAACCACGCTGCGCGATGACCACGTTCAAGTGATCAAGCACACCGCTTGGCGAGATCGCGTCCCATGTCTCTTGGGCTGAATGGGGCAACGACGATCGCAGCGATTCGTCCATCGGGGTTTTGGCTGCCTGGAACCGCAAGTGGAGTGCCGAATCGCGGGCGCGGACCGTCGCGCTGGCAGCCCTCGGCATCAAGTAAGATCCGTCACACAGAATTTGGCCGGCATTGGCGTTGACGCCTTGGAACTGCGACAAAGTCAACAAGTCGTCTTCGACCTGGATCTTGCCATGGACGTTGTAAAGCGGGTAGGGGAAGTGCGCGTAACGCAAGTGACCGTCCGTCACGTTCATTTTGATGCTGCGACTCCTGTTGCCGCTGGCATCGGTGCGAAAGTCCGCTCGCTCAAGATGCACGGCGCCGCGCGGCTGCAGTGAACGTACAAAGTCCTCCAACTTGGACTTTGGCATGGCACGCGGTGAAAGCGCCGCAATCAACGTACTATCGATCGCAACAGGCCCGTCGGTCGCAATCACAACCAGCTGTTCGCCTGGCACCGACGAAGAGACGGGCAGCTGAAAACCACATTGCAATCGGCGACCGCCTGCTCTGCCCGTCATGCCCCGACACGTTGCGATCCCGTCGCGAATCTCGACTTTCCCAACCAATTGTCGTACTGGATAGGGAAAGCTCGCCAAACACACATCGACGCCCTTGCATTGGATCGTTGATTCGGCCGACCACTCGCCGTCTTTGTGAACCAATCGAGCCTTGACGATATCGATGCGACCGTGAGGTTGGACACGATCCCATTTCGCTCGTTGCCTGGGCGGCAGAGCGGTAGCAAGACGATCGTTCACCAGCAGCCCCGTCGCGGAGAACTCCAATGTCACCGGTTTCGGCCAACCGTAGCCGTCCATGGTTCCCGAGAGCCGACAGAGGGCATCACCAAAAACTCCCTGAGAAGCGTTGATGGTGATTCCTTGCGGTTGACAGACGATCAAGCCACGCAGGCCCGTCACGGGGATGGGTAATTCGGGGTGCTCGAATCGTCCCCCGTGAATACTCGTCTTGACCTGATAATTGATCGGCTGCTCCGCTCTTTTTCTGGCCGCAAATGCTACGTCGCACGAGCAATGGAGACCGTTGGCGGCTTTCAGTTTTTGTCGGGCCACCGGCGGCAGCCGGCTAAAGAGATCAGAATCGACACGGGCGCGTCGCACGATGCCTTGAAGATCCCAGCCGTCGTCTGTCAACTCGGCTTGTAGCTGAAACGACTTGGCAAAGTTAGACGTGCCGCGTAGTGAGACCGTCTTGCCCTTTGGCTTCGCTGGCTCCGAGTGACGATCCTTTCCTCTCGCCACTTCGGCTTGATCGTTGACGACCACCAAATCTGGGATATCCAGGTCGATTGACTCACCCACGTCTGCCAAGATGCTGAGCTTTGCACGCCTCACCTCGATTCGCGGCGCACAGGGCCCCATCACCGGAGGAGGCCAGAGCCGAGTGATGGAAAGCGTGCCGTCTTCCTTCAGCCATGTGTTGACGTGAACACCATCCACCACGATGCGACGGGTCACAAAGGGATTCTGTTTGTCCAGCAACTTCTCCGGTTTTGTATCTGCCAAAACGATCAGCCGCTCGATCGCGAGCAGGTCTTGCTTCGCTGGCCCGTCAGCAATCCATCCCCCGAATGACGAACGTGGTGCGGGGGCACAGACGCGAAGATCTTCAAAGATGAACCCGAGCTTCGGTTCATAAATCCCGCGGCGAATCGAGACTTGGAAATCTCCGTAGTGCGCCTGCAACTGCTTGACCAGTTGACGACGTAATTGTTCGCCGACCGTTTGCGGTGCAATGGTGCGAACAATGAACACGATCGCCACCGCCACCAGCGCAGCAATCAACAGGCAAGACATCTGTCTCGAATGATGCGTCTTCGGCACGGCTTCCTTGCCGGTCAAATCGATGCTCGAATCCAATCCGTTGGAGGTGGCGGCGAAACGGCGACCTCGGTCAAACCGCCGTCAAACCAAGTAGAATCCGCCTATTGTCCCAGCGCGATGGTAGATCCGATTTCAGTCGCCAATCCAGCCCAAAAACGACCAGAAACGGTAAATCCATGGATGCTGCCAAGGACTCTCCAGCGAGATCGCCATCGAAAACACACTGCATGCTAGCAATGCACCGATCATCAAGCGCGTTGCGGTCCCTCGCGAACACCATTGCACCACGGGAACAATGACAGCAAGCCACAGCGGGGCAAACCAGAGCATCCAGCGAAAACAGGAACTAACGCCGCCGTAATTGCGGTCAATCTCCGGACGCATCAGGTAAAAGGCCATGCAGACCACGGTGGCGACCCCGACAGCGAACACGAATCGCCGAATACTGCCGGGTCCCGAAAACAGACCGACCAATAATCCGATCGGAACCAAGCACCAGATCGGTGTCAGCGAAAAAATGCCGTAGTGACCCACCGTTATGTTGGCGAAATAACGACTCCGTGACGGTTCGCCCAAGTCGACTCCTCTTCGCTTGCCTTCGACCCAGTAACTGGTGGGGTAGTCATACCAATCGTCCCAATGACGCAAATCCCAAACCGTGCCCTCATCGGGCATGACCTGACGGAGCGAAAACAGTCTCTGATCCGCCGACTGGACAACCCAGCGGGCTGACTCGCCCGATTGCGTGATCTCAAGTTTCTCGAAGCTGTCGAATTCAACATCATGGTCGCTTAGCGTCTGGGCAACCTGATTCGCAGCTGGCGGTGCCTCGGTGCTCTCGATCATCGCAATCCGGGCGCCGTCGTCACGATGACTGTAAGGTGGCCGAAAGCTATCGTGAGCAAGTTTGTTGGTCCCAAAAAAAGCGGCAGCGACGATGGCAATCCCGGTCAGAAAACTGAGCGTCGCGCGAAGATCCAACAACAACACCAGCAAACACCAAAACACCATCATCGACAACGCGGGTAATTCGTTTGCCGCGGTGAACCCAGCGGCCATGCCGCCAATCAACCAGATCCACTTTGACGTTGGTTTGCGACCGCCGTCAGCTTCACGGCAAGCAACGGCTGCCGTCACGTAAATCACCATGACCAACGCCGTCGACGCTGCCGCGACCAAGTGGTTGTTCAACGACACCGCAAAGGGCATCATCATGGTGGCAAAGCACGTCGCGGCGGCCGTCGTGATGCGGGTCCACTGTCCCGACCCCAGTCGCTCGATCGTGCCGATGGTCGCAGCGAAAAACGTTGCCAAGAGCGGCAAATTGACAAGTGCCAGAACGATCCGGCCAACATAAATGGGCTGACCGCTCAGCGTCATGCCACTCACCTGATACACC
This sequence comes from Pirellulaceae bacterium, assembly GCA_963714715.1. Taxonomy (GTDB): domain Bacteria; phylum Planctomycetota; class Planctomycetia; order Pirellulales; family Pirellulaceae; genus JBFJVZ01. The sequence continues at coordinate 210,624 of CAVQPV010000021.1, forward strand.
AGCCAATAGACACCGGCAACAAGCGTCGGGAACAAAGGCGGCTTGCTGCTGTAGTAGTGCAACTGGCCGTCGTCGCCGCGGTGACGCACCATGTCAATCGTGTACCAAGGTCGGCGACCCTGCTTGTTTTTCAGATTGATCAATGGATCGATTTCGTACGTCCGTGCTTCCACGAGAGCCGCAATCGTGCACCAGCGACTGCGGTCATTCGCACTCAAAAAAGCCGTATCGCCCTCCTTGCTGCTGACCGTCGCGATCCGCCCCGCAACGATCGAAAGCGCAATCAACATCAGTATCAGGTAAGCATGGCGTCGTTGCGGTGAATCGTTCTCGTTAGCCATCCGTGTCACTCGCTTCGCTGTTCGCTGTGATGTCTGTGGAGGAGCGCGGATTGAGATGCACAGAGATACTGTACGGCACGTTTGCGTCGTCGCGACAAAGAGACGATCAACTCAGCGAGTAGTCCAGCCAAAAGCATCTGGCGCCCCAGCAACACCGCCAAAATGCAGTAGTAAAAAACTGCCGTGCTGTGCAAATGCAGAGCCTCCATCTCCGGAATGACCCGTGTCAATACCCACATCGAGGAAAGATACACGATGCCGACTCCTCCCGCTGCAAAGCAGATCAGGCCCATCGACCCAACCAGATGCAGCGGGCGTCTGCCAAACCCGGTCAAGAAATAGATCGTCAGCAGATCGAGAAATCCCTTGACGATCCGTGTCACGCCATACTTCGATCGACCGAACTCGCGAGCATGATGCTCGACTTCGATTTCACCGACCTTCCATCCTCGCGCCGCAGCCAAAACGGGGACGAAGCGATGCAGTTCGCCGTACAGCTTGACCTCATCAAAAATCTCGCGGCGATAAGCTTTGAAACCGCAATTGTGGTCGTGCAACTTGACTCCCGTGAGTCGACTGACGAGCCAGTTGAAGACGCGGCTGGGCAAGACTTTGTGCCAAGGATCGTGGCGGACTCGCTTCCACCCGCTGACGACGTCAAAACCATCGTCGATCTTTGCCAAGAACCGCGGGATCTCGTTCGGATCGTCCTGCAGATCCGCATCCATGGTGATCACCAGTTCGCCTCGGGCAGCATCGAAACCTGCCGCCAGCGCCGCTGCTTTGCCAAAGTTGCGTCGAAACTTGATCGCCTCCGTGTTTTCATCCGACGCCACCATCGACTCCAAGACTTGCCAACTGGAATCCTTGGAGCCGTCATCAACGAAGATGACTTGTGGATCAATCGCATGATCGTCACAGACGCGATCGATTTCCGCACGCAGTTTCTGGATTGATTCGCTCTCGTCCAAGGTTGGAACAACAAAAGATACTCGGCGATTGGCCACAGACGGTCCCTGGGTGTTGCGAGGTCGAACGGGTGAATATTATCGCTGCAGGGCTTGGCTTTCGCCACAGGGCTTTCAGGGTCTTTTCAATAGCAGTGACGAATGTGATGACAACGCAATGGCATCGTGCTTTGACCACGAAGCGGTCGCAGCAATTAGCCGTAGGTCGCGTAGCGCACCTGCGGTCATCGTCAGCAGGATTGCGGAGCGACCCTGAAGAGCGACCTACAAGGGTGTCGCAGATCGGCGAGACAGCGCAGGTCTGCGACCCGCTTCGGGGTCGAAAACACGGAAAACGATACGTTGACCGTAGGTGCGCTACGCGACCTACGGCTACTGTCTGTGATCCTTTCAGGATTAAAAAAATGTGGGTAATGACAAGGTCAAAAGACCCGTCCTACGACGAGGGCCGGTGACGCCACGGATCACTCTGGTTGTAACGAGGGTTCATCCTCTTTCGTAAGATCGACGCTGGAAACTCGTCCGACTGACGCGTAACGCAACCAAACCCAGGCCAGGCCTGCACAAGTTGCTTCCACGGCAATGAACATCAGCCTGGCGGCGACCGCGGCGAGCAGCGCATGGGCGGTGCCAATCGCTAACGCCAGTAACGTCGTCAGGACAAGCTCGCGGACACCTGCACCGCCCGGCAACAACGACGCAAACCCAATCACCATGGCCAGCGAAATTGCCGCCGTACAGACAGCATACAGAACCAAGGGCGTGGGCAGAGTGGTTGGTGAAGGGATCGCCGACACCAACATCGTGAAAGCGGTGCCAATCAATATCCAAGACAACAACGACCAGGCCCAACCAACCAAAAAGAACCGAACACTGGAGGTCGTCTGGTCCGGGACGTTTTGCGTTGGATTCCGATGAGCGACTTTTGCGGCTACGCGTTTCAAGACCGGCGGCAAGGTCGGAATGCTGGCCGCGACCGCCACCACCGCGGCGGTCGCCATCATCCAAGTGGGAACGGGCAACCAAAAAATCACCAAACAAGCAACCGCGGCGCCGACGGCCATCATCAGCAACGTTTCCATGAACACACTGATCGTCGCTGTCACCGCGCTGACGCCATCGGTCGACAATCCACCGACGCGTAGTACGACCACCATCGCTTTGCCCGGAACGTACTTTCCAGCGTGCCCCAATAGCTGTGACGCCATCGCCGTGGGCAGACTGGCCCGCTCGCCCAACGATCGAATCGCTGCCGCCAAGACAAATCCGGGGGGGAGCATTGCGAACCCGTACAGCAGGGATGCCAGGGCGATACGAGTCCAACCCAGATTTGACATCGTGGGAATACTCGATTCCAGCCGCGACTTTTCGCGAATCAAGATGTCTCGTCGGGACTCGTCCGCCTGGTCGGCGATTTGCGAATCCAAATCGGCAATTCGCCCACGCAGCTTTTCATTTTCGGCGTTCCATTGATCGATCGCCGAGCCAGCGGCGAAAATCAATCCGCCCGCAACCATGATTGCGATGGCCCATTTGGCAACCCGCACCAGATTCTTGCGTTGGGCGTTCTTGGCATTTTCTTGGCTCACACGTTCCTCCAGCCAGACAGGTTAGCAGTCAGCGGGAAATGAGTGTGCCCTACCTCTTCTGCACAGCACCCCGAGGGCGAGTTCCTGGCAAAAGCGACTGGGCATCGATTCCCCGCACGATCCTTCGTCTGTTCATGCGGCGGGCAATGGACCACAATTCGACCTTTCATCCGGCTGCCGATACGATTCTGGCCGTCCTGCCCCCGCCCTATTCGACGAAAACCATCATGGCCCGCCGAAAGCGCAAACCAACAACCAACCAAGCCGACTTGGCGAATTCGCCTGCAGGGAAAGCAACCGAGCCGCGCAGCAAGATCAAAACGCTGACACCGGAAACCTTGTTACCAAAGCTGCCGTCTCTTTCACGGATCATTTCGGTCGTCATGTTGATCGTCGGCACGCTTGCCGTCGGCGCCTTGTTCTATCGTGTGATGGCGGTGTTTTTTGTTCCGCTATTCCTGGCCGCCGCGTTGGTCGTGATTTTTCGCCCGGTCCACAATTGGCTGTACCTTCGCCTTGGGAGTCGCCCGCGGATCGCAGCCGTGTCAACATCGGGGCTGATTCTGGTCATCGTGCTGCTGCCCGTGTTCCTGGTGGTATCGATTGCGGCAAGTCAATTCACGGCGTTGGTCAGCCAGATGGACTTCAATGATTTGACTGCCGCGATCGAGCGAGGGCGAGAGCAATTGGGCCTCTCGCTACCACATCCTGAAAAATTTCGCAGACTTGATGACCTCGCCGACCAGTTGGACGAAGTATCCAAGCCCGATGTGATTTTGGAAAGGATTGATGAAGCCCAAAGGCTGGTGAACTATCTGCAAGAACATGTCGAGGGTCCCGCGACCGCGGAAGCGGCTGCTGCGATCGCCAATCAACGGCTGAACGAGTTTTCCGAAGCAGTTCGCGAGAGTAAGCATGCTGCCGCGAATCACGTCGAGTATTCCCGGCAAGTTGCCGCCGAAGAACGTTTTCAACGGCAGTCCGTGATCGCAGCTGCGTCGATTCGATCTTGGATGCACAGTTTGCTCGGTGGCTCGTTTCGCAGCCAGGCGCGTCTGTTGGCAAACCCGAGTGAGGCGGATTTTGCCAGGCTGTTGCAGACCAGCCGTGAAGCGCTCCAGCCACGATTCGTCAAGTTGACCAATGCAACGGGTATCATTTTGGTCAAAATTGGGATCGGGTTGGCAATCCTGGTGATCTCGATCTATTTCTTTTTGATCGACGGGCCCTCGATGATTCGTACGATCATGCGATTGAGCCCGCTGGATGATGATTATGAACGTCGGCTGCTGGCAGAGTTCGATCGGACAAGCCGAGCCGTTGTGCTGGCCAGCATCCTGAGTGCGTTAGTGCAGGGCATGCTGGCCGCGATTGCCTTCTATTTTTGCGGGCTCAAGTCGGTCGTTTTGTTGTTCATGATGACCAGCCTGATGGCCTTGATTCCGTTTTTGGGTGCAGCCTCGGTTTGGATTCCTTGCGCCCTGTACCTGGGAGCGGTTGATGAGAGATGGATTCCCGCAGGTATTCTGGCGGTCTACGGGGCGCTGGTGGTGTCGTCGATCGACAACGTGATCAAAGCTTATGTTTTGCACGGGCATTCCCAATTACATCCACTCTTTGCGTTGTTGAGTGTTTTGGGCGGCGTTCACGTCTTTGGTCCCATCGGCATCCTTGTTGGCCCCATGGTGGTTGTGTTCTTGCAAACTCTACTGGAGATTCTGAATCACGAATTGGGGACCGACCAAGTGAACGTCGATATTTCCAACGTGGATCCAACCGTCCCCGCCGAGGTCACAACGAGTGCGGGATGAGAATTCTTTATCAATTCATCACCGTGAACCAAGGAATCAGATGCCGATCAACGAACAGCTTTTTCAATCGGTATGCCGGCAGGCAAAGGAGGCGGCAGTCTTGCATTCGGCAGCCGACGCGCTTGAGTGGGACGAACGCACCGGCATGCCCGTGGCGGCCGGCGACTACCGAGCGCAGCAAGTTTCCACGCTGCGGGCGGCCGTTCATCGGTTGAAGATTGACAAGGAATATGGTGAGCAGCTGCAAATCCTCGCCGATCAGCTCGGCTCGCAAGACCCGCATGGTGATGTTGCCGCGACCGTGCGCTTGCTGCTTCGCGATTGGACCCATGACTGCAAATTGCCAACCGAGCTAGTCGAACGAGTCGCGGGAGCCACGGTCCGCGGGCAACAATCGTGGGACAACGCCAGACGGAAAGATGACTACTCGTTATTTCGCAATGTGTTGGTCGAAATCGTTGACCTCAAACAAGAAGTTGGACAGCGGCTTGCGGAGGGAACCGAGCGGACGACTTACGAAGCTTTGTTGGATGAGTATGAACCGGATGCGAGCGAACGAGGGATTCAAGAAGTGTTTGAGGCCGTGCGAGGCCCGCTTGTCGATTTGATCGGGCGAATTCGAGACGCTGACCGCCGCCCTGATCTTGACATATTGAAACGTGAATACGCGATCGACGCTCAGCGTGGATTTGGCCAGGGCGTCGCTGGCCGAATCGGATTCGATTTTCAGCGCGGACGACTCGATGAAACATCGCATCCGTTTTGCACCACCTTGGGACCGCATGACTGTCGAATTCTTACGCGCTACGACACTCACTGGTTGCCGGGTGGGTTGTTTGGCACCTTGCACGAGGCCGGACACGGCTTGTACGAACAAGGACTGCGCACCGATTGGTTCGGTTTACCACCGGGAAGCTACGTCTCGCTGGGGATCCATGAATCACAGTCTCGATTGTGGGAAAATCAAGTTGGCCGCAGCCGCCCGTTTTGGGAATGGTTGTACCCCGAAGCTCAGCGAACATTTTCCCAAAGCTTGGCGGATGTGACGCTGGACGACTTCTATTTCGCCGTCAACTCGGTACAGCCAAGTTTGATTCGCGTCGAGGCCGACGAAGCAACTTACAATCTTCATATCTTGATTCGTTTTGAATTGGAAAGGCGGTTGATTGACGGTTCACTTTCGGCCGATGACTTGCCCGCAGCGTGGAATGATCGCTACCAAAGCGACTTGGGGATTCGCCCGCCATCGGATGCCCACGGTGTGCTGCAAGACGTTCACTGGAGTGCAGGACTGTTCGGGTATTTTCCGACGTATACGCTGGGCAATCTTGCCAGCGCCCAACTGTTCGATGCCGCGGAGACCCAACTTGGCGATCTGGGCGATCTGTTTCGCCGCGGTGATTTTCAGCCGCTGCGAGACTGGCTGCGGGAGAACGTGCATCACCACGGTCGCTGCTACAGCGGCAACGAATTAGTCCAGCGTGCCACCGGCGCATCGCTTTCGGCTGAAAGCTTACTCCGATATTTGAAGGATAAGCTTCAGCCGCTGTACGGGATTGGCAGCTGAGAACCGAAAAACGGGACTCGATCGGCGATCATTTCGACAACGTGACGCTGATTCTAAGAGGAAGACGGGTTACAATTCCGTAATCGTTTTCTGCTTCCTTAGGTACCAACATGATTTTGTCAACTTGTCCACGTTGCTCCGAGTCTTTGCGAGTCCCCGAGACAGAGCTTCCCGCGGATGCGTATGCCCAGTGTCCCTGGTGCAGTGAGACGTTTCCGGTCTTCGAAATCACGGACCATTTGCCGCCGATAGTTCATCTTTGGGATGCCAACGGGCAACCGCTTGCGATCAGCCACGCAGCGGTTGCCGCTGGAATCGTCGGAAGTGCGGAAGCGAATCCCTTCACCGGGGCAGTGATCGACGATAGCGATCGTGACGCTGGTCCGGGGGCGGACACCGTCGTCTCGGATACCTGGCAGGAGAGCGCGGCCGATGAGGATCTGGTCACCTTCGAAGAAGAAGCGGAGGATGCCGGTGAACAGCAACATGTTGACGAACTAGGTTTTGAGAGCGAATCGGCAGCCGTGGGAGCGGTCGACATTCAGGTTGCGACACCGAACGAGAGTGTCGCAGAGCGCGACCATCAGCCAATGCGGGTCCGGGCCAAGCCGACGAGCAAAAAAAAGGGCTCGCCCATCCGTACCTTGATTGGTGTTGCACTGGGACCTGTCTTGGCGTTGCCCCTTGTCGCCCTCATTCTGTGGGCTCTCGGCAAACCACTCCCGAATCTTGGATTTTGGCCATTCGACGGTTCTCTCAATAAAGCACAGCAGCGATCTGCGGCGCCTCCGTCCGATTTCGATTCGTCAACTCGGTCCCAGTCTGCTGGCACACAGAAACCACGTGTCTTGAATTCGGGCGGATCGTTGCTGGACGACGACAGCGCCGTGGCGAAGGCCGCCAAGGACATCGCCGGTGACTCGCCGTCGAATACTCTGTCGGGACCCGACGGTCAGCTGAGTGATTTGAATCAAGGCCGAATGACATTGCCGGCGGAAGAAGATACCCGAGCGAAAAAACGTCGACCAGCGTCCAAACAAGTTGCGGACGCGTCTGAACAATTGGTGATACCCGATGGCGTGGCCGTCTACCCAGGTGATACGCAAGCCGTCTCGAAGCAGCCGAAAAAACCGACGATCGACAAGGATGCTGCAAGTTCTCAGTTGGAATTGAAACCGTCCAGCATGGTGATCAAGGAGCCAGGCAAAGCGGAAACAAGCGAGCCGGAATCCAATACCCTGAGACTGCCGGAATCCTCAGTGCCCGAACTTGTTCCCGAGTTGACGAAGTCAAGGGACAGCCCCGAATTGTTGGCCGCGATCGAATCGGCATCCGATTGGATCACGGACTTGCAAAGCAAACGCGCTGAATCGGCAGGTACCCCGCGGGACTTGGCGATGACCTACGTGGCAATTTCTGCCGTGGGGACGCAAGACGCCGACCCGAACAGCGAATCCATGAAAGAACTCTTGGACCAAATCTCCGCTTCTCCACTGCTGGAAGACCTGTCGATCGCCGGACCTCAATGGTGGAATTACTCGACCCGGCCCAACAACGGCATCTTGCTGATTGGTGCTGCCGATGGCGATGCCAATGGCAGCACCATCACCTTGAAGGGCAAAGAAAAGACGGCGGTCGTGCCAGTGATCTTACCCTCGGGTGTGTCGCTTCCGAAATCGGATCGCGTGATCGCGTTGGGTCTGATCACCAACGGAGACGGCAGTTCGGCTGTGCAGTTGACAGCGATTCAACCGCTGCCTTGAATGCGTTTCAGAATTGAGTCCTTGAGTAATCACGGCCAAGGGGGCTTGGGATGACAACGGAACAACCGGAATCCGATCTCGCGAAGACGACTTGCGGCGAAAATCAGCCCGCCGATTCGGATTCCAGTACGAGCGGCTCCTTGATGTCGACAGTGCTGTATGGGGTCACGCTGCCGGAGCGAACCGCTCGCAGCGCTACGGCTCTTGTTGGCGGCCTGGTCAACGAAACGGCGGCCCGGCTGATTCCGACAGCATTTCGCTCTTCACGCAGTTACAGCCTGTTCGTTCAACAAGCTCTGGACATGATGATTCATGATGTTGGAGGTGTGACCAGCGATCGGGAAACCGTGGCCAGCGAACAAGAATCGCAGTTGGCTCAAAAAGCGGTCGGGGGACTGCTGGACATTGCCGGTGCAGCGACGCTGCATTTATCGCCGATCACGGTCCTGGCCGTATTCAATGATTTGGCGTACGGCTCCGGCATCTACCTGAGAAAACTGAGTGAGGAGTTGAAACGGGAAGGCATCATTGACGAAGATTCCAGCATCGATCACGTGTCCGACTTGCTCGACGCGCTTCAGCAGACGAGCGGAAAAGCAGTCGATGTGATGGATACGCCGCCGATCAATGTTTTGGGAATCAGCAGTACGATTATTCAGCTGCGAGACGAGATCACCAAGGCGGATCCACGAATGCTGATCCCGCAGAGCGAAGTGGCTCGGATGTGGGCCGAAATGGAAGCTGCGGCAGCAAAAGCCGATGTCGGACTCTGGGAAGTCAGCACGACGATGACGATGTATGCGATGAACCGCATCACGATCACGACCCGCGGCGCGTTGTCCACGGTCACGGTTGCCGGCAGTTTGTTGGACGAACATATCATCGGTCATTACGCCGGCGCGCTGAATGAAATCGGCGAACACGGTTTGTATAGCACGCTCGCAAGTTCCTCGGCGCCCTACTTGGAAGCGGTCTGGCACAATTTTGATGGCGAGCGGGAAACCTGGACCGAAGAACTGGTCACCGGCCGCCTGATTGGCAAAGCATGGGACAGTGTTCGAGGCTGGTTTTCCGAGTCAGCCGACAGCGGCGAAGTCGTTCGCGCAGAAGCAGCCGACAGTGCTGGCGAAGCTCCCGTCGATGGCGTGCAGTAATCCATGCCGCCCAACGCCGTTAAGGATATTTCTTCGCGTAGGCGCGGCATCCTGCCTTGTCATTACCCACATTTTTTTGATCCTGAAAGGATCACAGACAGTAGCCGTAGGTCGCGTAGCGCACCTACGGACGATGAGCTTTTCCCCGCATTTTTCGACCCCGGAGGGTGTCGCAGATACCGGACGGACTGGTTCTGCGAGACACATCAAAGGGGTCAGACACATCAAAGGGGTCAGGCTTTGTTCGTTATCCACGTTCGCAACTTTTGTTCGGCGTCCTTCGCTGACTTGGCATCCATCCTCCCCGCGAAGCGAATGACGGCGAAACGTCCGCCCTCGCGTTCGCGAATTTGCACATCGGTCGCGACTGGCTTGGGGACGCCTTGCGAAGCGACTTGCTTCGGAATCACGAATCCCATTTGACCTTTCGATTGTTCACCGCCCGCCTGCATGAAGACCGGAGTGGTCATCGCAACTTTCTGACCTGGCTCGTTCGCTCCGCTGATGTAGCGAAAGAGCCGCATGAAGCTTCCGTCACGACCTTGAGATCGCATGTTCGTCGCTGCCAGCATCAAATCAGGATAATCCCGTATCTCGAAGGCGCCGTCCGACTCGACCACCGTGTACTCGGCTCGACTCGTAGGCAGCTGTTGCAGTTAAGTTCCAGGCCAAAGAACCTACGAAAACCAGCAACACAACAACGGTCAGGTAGGCCAATCTCTTTTTCGTCATCTAAACACCGATTTTCCAAGGCTTTGGGAGCAAGCGTTCCCGGGAACGACTTCTGGACGGTCCATCGAGAGTTCGATAGGAGCCTGAACACCCTGAAAAACCTTCGCGGCTGGCAAGTCGACCATGCAGCCCAAGAACACGCCTTGCGCCACGCTACGCTTGATCCATCAAGTGTGGAAAGGCCTTGCAGACGCGGTCGATTTCTTCGATTTGTCCGGGTGATAGATTTTCGTTGGGGTCGAGGCAGCGGTTGGAGGGCACGAGTCCCTCACGACGGAGTACCTCGGTGATTCCGGGAATGCAGCCGGCGTAGCTGTTGGCTGCGTCGAAGAGTGCTCCGTTGGCATCGGTCAACTGTGCGTTGAGCGTGAGCCAGCGGCTCGGGATCTGGTCAGCGGCTCGTATCGACTTGATTTCGTGCAGCATTTTGACGGCGGTGTTGGTCCAGACCGCCCATTGCCCGAGCAGTCCGCCAACGATGTATCGGGTGACGCCGTTGTATTGAAACCTGGTCAACAAGTCGTTGATGATGTTGTCATCGTTGCCCGTGTACAGCGCGACGTCGTCACGGCCCGCCTCGATGACGGCGCGAATGACATCCAGCGTGTCGTAGCGATTGAATGGTGCCATTTTGATCGCGACGACATTCGGTATCTCGGCGAATTCGCGCCAAAACCGGTAGCTGAGCTTCAAGCCACCGATGTCGGGCTGCAGATAGAACCCGAAGACAGGAATGATCTCGGCGACGGCTCTGGCGTGTTGGATGATTTCCTTCTCGCGGTGACCTGCCATGGCTGTCAGGCTCAGCAGTCCGGCGTGATAACCGCAGCCCACGGCAAGGCGGGCTTCTGATTCGGCTTGGGCCGTCTTACCACAGATGCCGGCGACCTTGACGAAAGCAGGATCACGCTTTGGGTGTTGGTCGATTACTTGGGAGACGAAACGAAGGACCGGTTCGAAGAGCGCGTGCTCGGGATCACGGATGGCGAACTGCGTGGTGTGCACGCCAACCGCTAAGCCCCCGGCGCCGGCGTCCAGGTAGTACTGCACCAGAGCACGTTGATGTTCCTGTGACCAACTCGCGTCTTGGTTCATCGCCAGCGGACAAGCGGGAATGACTTGCCCTTGATCGAGATGTCGTCTCCAAGCGTCCACTCAATAGGCTCCATCACGGGTCTCGAAGTGCGTTGGCTTGTTGAGCGTCTGGCCACCTCGGCGCAGCCAATCTGCGATCGATTCGATCATTTTGTCGAGCGTCATTGCTGGCGGTCCGAGCAATTGATGCGAGCGACTGGCGTTGCTGAGCCATGCCGTGGAGGCTTCGTTGCCCTCGAACTCAATATCGCACTCGAATTGCCTGGCAAACTCGAGGGCGATATCACGGACTCGCAGCACTGCCGGCCCCGTGATGTTGATCACAAACGGTGGCGCGTTGGTGTGCGGTAGGCATTGAATGATGTGGTCGACTGCGTCTCGTTGCCAGATGACATTGACGTAGCCCATATCGAGGTTGACAGGCGCCCTGCCAGAACCTTCTGTGCGATGTCGACCAAGACACCATAACGAGGCTCGTTGGAATAATTCAGCCGCACCAAAGCGGATCGCGTCTGATGCTGATTGGCCGCATCCACAAACGCCGCTTCACGAGCGAGGCACGACCTTGCATATTCGCCCGGGGGATCCGTCTCGCTTTCTTCGGTCGAACCGCCACTTGCTGCGGTTGTGAATGAATAGACGCAACCGGTCGACAAGGCCACGATGCGCGACCGGTGATAGTGCTGGGCAACCAGGTTGGGTGCGTCGACGTTCATCCGCCGCAGCAAAGCTGAATCGGATGCCGTTCCGAATTTAGCACCCGCCAGGTAGAAGACGTTGGGGACTTTCGGTAACCCGGCAACGTTTTCCGGCTTGCTCAGGTCGGCAGAAATCGTCTCCAAATCCGCCGCCATGAACTTTTGCCGCGTCGCGTCATCGCCGAACCGTGACACCGCGACGATCCTGCGTGAATCACCAAGATCGGTGCAAGCGTTTTTCAGCATGCGGCACAGATGGAACCCCATCTTGCCGCCGGCCCCCAGGACAGCAATGTCACCAGGACATTGACGGAGTGCCGGCGAAACTTGCGCGGAAGGTTCTGCAAGGATGCGATCCAACCGATCTGGGTCGATCGCTAACGGGGACACTTCGACTTCGTTCGTCGAATTGTCGGTCGAACTGGGCTTGGTAATTCGAGCTTTCCCCACCAGGTCCGGCAGCTTTGGCTACGCGTTTTCGACCACGTTGACGCGTCGGCCTTTACGATCAAACATCACTTGGCCATCGACCAAGGCGAACAAAGTGTAATCATTGCCTTGACCGACACCGCGGCCCGGATGGAATTTGTTGCCCACTTGGCGAACGATGATATTGCCAGCATGAACGACTTCGCCGCCGAATTTCTTCACACCACGCCGCTGCGCGTTGGAGTCACGACCGTTGCGGCTGGAGCCTTGTCCTTTCTTATGTGCCATCAGATTCACCTGCGTTTTGATTCGTTGGGAGGGCAAAAATGTACTCAGTGAACCGAAAATGATCAAGAGTACCCCGGGCGGATGGGCTGATGGGGTGCATATCGCGGTTTGCAAAGTAGCCATCTCGCTCCGTCGAGATGTAGGTGCGACCGAACCGCTCTCCAATGAAATCATGGTGGATCGTAGCTGGACCGCGACCAAGCGATCCGTTCGATACAAGAAAATCTGATGGTTCGCCATCCGGTCGGGCATCGTCACGGCGGAGCGTGACGGCTACTTTCTGTTTCCGCTGGCAAACCGCGATATGCACCCGGCTGATGAAAAGTGTGCCGACGGCGCAGCTAGCCGCGGGCCCGAAATCCACCGTTAATCAACATCTAAGGCCCGAGTTTGCGCCTACGGCCCACCGAATCATGTGTTTTCAGCCGATAAGTCCCGCGAGCGGCGTCGTGGGGGATGAGGTTAGCATCGGTGGCTCGATCACTTGACGGCCAGCCAGGAGGTCAGCCAGCCTCCTTTTTGACGCTTGTTGATGGTGCGCAGTTCGGCCACCGCCCGCTGGCGACTGATTCGTCCGGCGGCCAGATCGCGGTAGATTGCGTCGGCCGTATCGCGGCGACGCAGCGAATCATTGACGTCCAGGACTTCTTCGGAGGTGTCGATCAGCCACTTGTTCCAGTTGGCAAGGCTGATGGCCGCAGTCTCCTTGGGGACGTTCGCGCTGGCCTGTGAGTCGGTCGCAGAGGCGTCTTCCGCGATCGGCTCGCCAGAGGTTGGTTGCGTCCCCGCGGACTCGCTTTCGGCCAGCTTGCTCTCCAATTGTCCCAGCAGAGTCTGCAGGTCAGCACGCCGCATCGTCTTGCTCTCTCTTCCGTGCCTGATCACCTCACGGACACGGCCCACACACAATTGCCCGATCACCGGCATGCCCAGCAGAACTTGAAGCCCCCGACTGGCAATGTTGGGATCGTCATGCTCAGCCGCTTTACAGGCTTCGTAGCATACATCCCAGGCTTGGAACCTGTAGACGAAGTCCAGCCCGGTGCCTTTGATATTTTGCAGACCGATCGTCCGATTCAAGAAACCTGGCGGAGTTTCATCAACCAAGCGCGCGACGACCTCCTCGCCCGTCGCATCATAGTTTTCGACGGTGACCAGTTTGCGAAAGTACCACGTTTCCAAGAGCTGAGCGTATTGGCTGCCGACTTTGGCGGTTTCTTGCGGCGTCGCATTTTGGATGACATGCAACATCTGCTCGTACTCGCCGAGCGCCGTCGTCAATTCCGCTTGATGTTCCGCGACCGATTGCACCAGTGAAGCCGACACGCCGGCCTGATTCAGTAAGTCGGTCACCGCATCGGGAGCGTTCCAATGTGCCATGGCCGCTTCGATCTCCAACGCCGCGGAGTTCGACAACGTTGGACTCAAGGCCTCGAGCATACAACGCAGTTTTTGCTGCACGTGTGCGGCCGAGATCGGTTGCCGGAAATCGCGCGCGCCTGTTTGAATGCTGCGACGGCATAATCGGTTTGCCACGGTTGGCCGCGTTCACACAAAGAGAGCGTTTTCGCTTTCTCTTCCCAAGCCTCATGAATGAACGCTTTCAGCCCGTTCAAATTGTTGCCGATCAAAAAGAAACGATCCGCATTCATGTCTTCGACAATGATCTTGGCGAACACTTTGGAACGCGGCACGCGGTCAGCACGATTGTTCACGACGCCGCAAATCCAAGTCGTTGGCTGCTGCCAAGGATCTTGTGTATCGAATCCAAGCCGCTGCCAGTTCCCCATGCAGCCGAATCGTTCGTTCGCCGACATGCCATTGGTGAATTCGATTCTCCGCGTGCGAACCGTGGAAATGGGATGCGTTTTCAGAACGCCCAAATCGGGGACCAGGTAGTCGCCCATTGCCTTGAGCGCGACGTCGTAGTCGACTCCCAGTTCAGCTCCCATGGCGGCGACGAGCGCGACGTTGTCAGGATGCTCCTGGTAGGGAAACCGTTCCAAAACGTCGTCGGTGATCAAACCGGATTCCAGCCAGCCGACACCTCGCACGCTGGTATGGACACTCCGGCAACTTTCGGTGACGTACGGTCGCATCTGTTCTTCGGACGTGACCAAGTGCGATTTGACCGGCACGAAACCGGAAATCGTCGTCGCCACATTATGTCCGGCCGGCCCCTGAATGTCTTCGTGGTCCGGGTAGGTATTGGTGATGGTGCCAATGTCGTCACGGGTCCATTGGCGTTGCAACACGTCGACATACGACGGCGTCAGCGCCATGCACTCCCAGAGAAATACGGATGGCTCCATCTTGGACGCCATCATGATCAAGTTCCGCTGTTCCCAAATCGTGGCCTTGTCGTACGGCCGAAAGAGCGGGATTTCGAGCGGTTCGCCAAACGCATTGCCATGAATGAACATCGCTTCGCAACCGGTGGTCTTCGATACTAAGCCGTGCCCGATCGCGCCAACCAAAGCCGCCTTGAGTCGTTCCGTTCCCGATTTTCCACGCGTTCCCCAGCCACCGATCGAAATCGGAATCTTTCGCCGCGCCTTGCGAAACGTGTAGTTGGAATGCAGGTGCTTGGCGATCACCAAGAACAAGATGATCGAAGCGAATATCAAGAGATGTTCAATTGAGTTCTCAAACGACGAGCCGAAGTAGTCCGCGTATCGCAAGAATTGTTCACGCACCGATTCAATCAACGAGCCGACCACGAGGATCGGTGCGGCACATGCTGTCGCAAAAAAACGCGTGACTGATTCATCTGCCAACGCGTCAGCATGATCGTTGGAATCAGGCGTCGATTCATTCGCCGCGCACGTGTCGTGATGGCGAAAATTAACTTGAAAGCCCAGTTCACGCACCGTCTGGATGTAGGAGGACGCCGGGTATGTGTCTTGATCCCAGTTGCGGCGATCGGCAAGCCGACGGAATTGGAAGTTGAGCCGATAGGCAGCGACGATCTGCTTCCAAAATCCCTGCGGGCCGGTGACCTCGGTCACACCCTGGCTGCTGTAAAAGCAAGTCGTGCTCGGCGAAAACCAACTTTGATTCAGCACCGAAATGAAATCGTCCAACAGTGGAAGAAAGGGGCGCCAGGTTCCGTCCTCGGCGATCGTCAACGGTTCACCCGGAACTCTCGTCTCGCTCAATTCGCCGAGGATTTGCGACGGCGCGCGGATGCCACCCTGATTGATCCGTCCAACCGTGTGCGGCAAGGCATCGCGTTTATCGGTCGCCGGATTGGAAAGCTCGTGAATCAGCCGCCACAAACGAAAACCAAAAACGGGACCGCGCGTGATCTGGACATGAAACCAACCACGATGGATGTCGAACCCAAAGTCGGATTGCGACAAGACCGCGAAAATGCGCCCAAGCTTCTCGTCGGAAACGCCGTCAAACCGTTTCTTCGGCAGCTTTCTGCGTCGTTCCTGGCTTAATGGTGGGCATGATCGGCCGCAACCAACGAATCAATTCGGCCGCTTGTGGATCCATCAGCGCCCAAGCACGCTCTCGCGTTTGGGCGATCCACCGTCTCGCCGGCGTCTGTTCATCGTTGCACTGTCGATCCCGCAGCACCGGCTCAATCCGCTGCCGGTAGAAAGCATGAATCGTCGCTCGCTTCCTTAGCAATCGATGATCAGGTTTCGTGGTCTCGCTGACCACTTGATCGACCCGTCCAAGCAACTCAGTGACCACGTGGCAGGCCACTCGGAGCACAAAAGGATGGCCCTCTTGTTTCAACGATTGGACAACGACGTCCAGGAAATCGACCGTGTCGTTGACGTCGCACTCGACCTCGATGGCTGAGAGCAGCGATGCGGCGCGGACCTGGGGCGTCTGATCTTCAAGCACGAACCTGGTCCACAGCCGAGCGCCGTCTGTCTTCCGGAGCAAGAACGCCAGTTTGCTGGTTTTTTGCCGTACAAATGGACTCGATTCCACATCACCCCACGGCAGGTGAATGTCAACGTGGCGGCCGGCCAGCAACTCTTGCTCGAAGATCTTGAGAATTCGCCGACGCACAAAAATATCATCACCATCCCTCGGTTCGGCGATCCGGCGCTGTAGCAGCGGCAGGGCTTGCGATTTGGAGAGCGAATAGACGATCGCGAGGGCTTCGCACTGCACCCACACATCCGCTTTGCCTTCGGCGGCGATTTGGTGCAGCCACAAAAGCGTCCGTTCATCCAGTGTCTGTTCGGCCAGTCCCTCGGGCATCAGTGAAACGGCACGACGCAGGCACCCCAGTGCGGCAGCGTGGATTCGCGGATCACCGTCGTAGGCAAGTGCCTGTTGCATTCTCGATTCGATGCCCAGACGCTGCCACAATTCAATCAGTTTGTCGGACAACGACGCCTCGGGCTCCGAGTCTTCGTGATGAAACTGATGCACCATCTGAAAGACGGATGTCAGTACTTCGCCGAGGCGATCAAACAGGAACGTCAACAATAGTTCTTGTTGGCCGACCCGTTTCTCGAATCGATCATTGACCGCTTCTTCATCAAACCAGCGATTGAAGGCTTTTTCGTCACCGCGTAATTGGCTTTGCGTTGCGCCCACTTGTTCGGCATACTGCAAGATCGCCAACTGACGCTCTCGCTGAGTGCGCACCTTAGCGATGACTTTGCGAAACGTTTGGTTTTGAGTTCGTAGACGTTTCAAGTCATTGATCTGTCGTTGAGCGTGCTGAAAAAGGAAATCGACAAGAAAACGAATCGATTGATTCTCAGGACGCCGACGATCGCCTTGGTAGATGCGCTCTAGCAGCCACTGTTGTCGGGCAGTTTTGGGAATCGACTTTAGCTGGGCCATGATTCCGGCGTGAACGACGGACAGCCAGTTGGCGAAGGCTTCATCCAAAGTCGTAAGCAGTTTCGCATTTAACATGCGCTGATACTTGCCCAGCCCATGACGCAATAGTATCGATGCCTGCTGCTTGACATCATCCAGATCCAGGCGAACATCGTCGCCCGAATTGCGTGCCACTCGTTGCCGAGTGTGGATCGGTTCGATTTCTTGCAGTGTCGCCATAGTTAGCGAGTGAGAGAGTATTGCTTTGCAGCGCGCTCTTCACGAATCGAGCGGAACAACATGAAGCGTGGCACAAAATCGCGGTAGCCGCGGGCGTGGTTCAAGAAACTAACCAGATTCAATTCAATGCTTGAGCGCCCGGTGTCCAATTCGTTGCGGATCGAGAAACGAAGCTCTGAGCGACACGTGCGACTGTGCCAGCGTTCCAGCATCAGATCCAAGTACAAGACGTTCTGGACCGAACCTTTGCTGCGGTCATCATCGGCAAGGTAACCGGTCACTCGATATGCAAGGTTAAGCTGTAACGGTCCCAGCAATTGATCCGCCCCAAACTGAAGACTCAGGTGGTCCGGCACCCATTCGTCTTCGTTGGAGGTGATCGACGGTGCCAGCCACCAACGGCGGTCCAAACATGGCTTATAAACCCAACGATCGGAGAATCTCAGGCCGAAACGATGATCGGACTTGTATTGCGTGAACACGTCCAGATCGACTGCACCACTCTGGTAACCGTTACTGTCCTCGCTGATTTCACGCCCCCAAATGAAGACGATTGGCCGATGGCTGAGCGCGGACGAGAGATGGTGCTTGCGAGAGAACGAACCGCTAAGTCCAAGTGAATACGGATTCGCGTTCGCCGATTCAAGCCGTCTGGCAGCATCGAACTGATTGAAGTAGTAACCTTCCCACTGAAATTGAACTGGCCCCCAGCCATCGGCACATGCGTTCGAGTTGCAGTCGCCCAACGGTATCTCTGTCGCTCCTTGGTGGAGCAATCCAAGCGTCACGCCGTTGTCAAGCCGGGGACGCAGGACGAGATCGTTTTGTAGGTATCGGTCGGTCCACTGGTCGTAGAAGTAGCGAGCGAGCCTTAACTCCATGAACTCGTCCTTGGCGGCGGCGTTGGGGAATTCCTCGACCGCGATTCGGCTGCGGTAGCCAATACCGGCCGCCCACGTTCCCAAGTTCTGAAGTCCCAATTGATCTTGATCGCGCATCGCCAGGGGCAAGGGGTCGATGTCGGGCGACAACAGCGACAGCGTATCGAGGTTCTCGGATCCGGGCGTTTCGATTTGCTCATACATCGTCTGCACCACCGGGTCGGGCCAGGCTTCGGCTGGTGGCCAGTCGCCCCCTGACGGCCTGTAACTGGGAGTCGGTTCGGTGAGCGTCATCTCGAAGATGCGGAACATGGACATGATGCGCCCGGTGGAGGCGTGAGTGCAAAGTGACGATCTTCTTCGACTGGCACGATTTCTTGTGTGACCACGCCATCGTCGTAGCGATCGATGCGCACCATCGCGGGTGCGGCAACCCGGAACTCCAGTGGTTCGTCGGGCGTCGCAACTTGATAGATCCGCTGTACTTCGTCCGCTGGTGACAGCTGATCGATCGGCAGGAATGCTCCGTCGTCCGAAACTTCATGCAGGTCGACATGAATGAAATGATTGGCCAGTGGATTCCCGTGACTGATTTCCAGCATGTCGGCACCGGCGGTCAGGTCGGCTTCGATTCTTGTCGTCTGACTCGGGTCATCCAGTTCGATGGCTCGCGTTTGAGCGTTTGATTCCACAACTGCCACGGTTTTTCCCATCGGCAAGAAACCGACGCGCGGTCGTCGCAGTGCGACGTGTAATCTTGATCCCTTGGGATCGTTGACGTTCAGGGACAATTGGTTGGACCCGGTCAATACGTACTGCGAGTCGGCGGACAACAGGCTCCTGCGAATCCTCAGGTCCGGATTTTCGGGGTCCCAACCGGCAACGGGCAGCGAATGAACTCCGGCGCGGCTGTCGAACTGGCGATACTTCTGCCAAGAGGTTCCTGATTTGAGACGTTCGAGTAACCGGCGTACATCAGCACGGCCTGGATGCTGTTGGGCCAGCGAAGCGACGCGAATGATTCCGGGCATGATCAGTTTTGGATCAAAATTCGCATTCGCCTCCGCGTGAAAGGCCGCCTGGGTCGCTTCGGTCCAAACGGCATCGTGCCCGACCACATTCAGATCTGTCTCGGTTGGCAGCAAGCGATTCTGCCACGGCTGCGCGTCACCAAACTTGAATTGGTTAAAGTAGTGCACCGCGGTGTGCAGTTCGTTACAACCGCAGGGGACGGCAAAATAGTTGAGCGGTACCGAGCGGCATTGGAAGTCGCGGCACGTCATGCGAACGCAGTCGATGCAAGCCCCCGTCGGCAAATCGCAGCGATGCTCGTGTCGCCCAAAAGTGCCTTTCATTACCGTCGCCAGCGTTGTCTCGTTGATGGGCGGCAACACCGGTGACGCGATCTCGGGCCGGGATGCCAGCACACGAAACGCCAGTTTTGATTTTGCAGCAAAGACACGCAGTCGATTCAGGCCAGCCGGCAAATCGATTTCAGTGGTGACCAAGGCTCCTGGTCGGCGATCGTCATCCCCTTGGATGGTCAAACTCTCCGAAGGGTAGTTGTTCGTGATCGGGATGCGTTTGGTTTCGTTGTTACTGGTTAGCTGGAGCCAATCGTTCATTGGTTTGCCGGCAATCGATGGGTGAAGCAGGCGCGTTTCGACTTTCAGTTTCACCGGCCCGTGGATGACTATTTCGCCGGGCGCACTGGCGTTCGCGGTGAAGTACTCTGCCCGTACATCGCGTGATTGCGAGTAGAGGGTGATCGCGCCGGTCGACGATTTGATCGCGGTTGGTTCTTCCACCCATTTTCTTGGGCCGGGATGGTCGGCTTGCCACTGTTCCCATTGCTCGATCGCCTGCAGACGCCTCGCTGGGCTCGTGTGGGCAAGCTGCCTGAAGATTCGGTCACCGGAATTCCAGTGCTCCAGCCAGGTCGCTCCCCTCTGACCGCCGGCACGAAGAAGTTTTGCCGCATGCGTGTACCGCCCCAAACGCAACTCCTTCAGACCCTTCCAGAAATTCTTTTCCTGCGGGTCGGTCATTCGTTTGATGGTATCGTCAAACAGTTGCCACCATTGCGTCTGGTAGCTACAGCGAAGCAAGATCTCTCGGTTCTCGTCACTGGCGACCAGCGATGACAGCAGTAGCAACGCGAACCGGTAGCGGCCGTTGTGCATCAACTGCTGCGTCAGTGCTTGTTCGTAACGGCTATCTTTGTTTTCGATACCGGCAAAGGCCAGGTATTGCTCGCGCAGCAAGTCGTTATCGGCGTCCAATTCCAGCAACTGTTGCAGCGCTGCAAACCTCAGTTCCGGGTCATCGCTGTACCTGAGCCAGCCTCGTAATTCGCGATTGGCCAGGAATTCCTCGCCGGCATGAAAAAGCGCCTCGGCGCGGGCCAGGATCGCTTCGCGTCGCTGTTGATCGACGGAATGATTGATGATCTCCGTTAGCGACTGAATTGCTTCGGGCCATTGTTGGGCCATGATCCGGTGTTGGGCCGCCGCTTCGAGTTCTTGCAGTGTGAGCGGGTCCCACAATTCGGTCTGGTTGCTAACTTGATCGGATCGCTCGACCGATTTTGCAAACGCCTGGTGATGAGATTTCAGCAGGCGTTCGACCGGCAATGCGTTGTTATCCAGTTCTTGGTTGGCGAAGCGGAAAGCCAGCGACTCCGGTTTCTCGTGCTCTTTCATCGCCGACAGGTAGCGGTAGGCCGTTTCCGACAACTGTACCTTCCTGGCATCCAAATACTGAACGCCAAGGTGCACCGACGGATCCCCGCAACTGATCATGGCGACTCGCATGCGACGGGCGTTGGCCGGCTTGAGGAATTCCGCGGTCGCCGCGCGAATCACGGGCACGGGTGATTGCCACATGGCATAGGGACCACCTGCGGTCCCACTGTCGTACTTCGGATGCAAGGCAGCCAACGCCGATAAAGCCGCTTCGGGGCGTCCGGGAACGAATCGCAAGGGCTTGATCACGTCTTTGGGCATCACGTCGACTTCGATGGGGGGTCGATTGTCAAACTGAACCAGCAATCTTGCCGGACCTGTCAAGTGCGTCTGATCGACGACCAATTGAATCAGTGAGTTGCCGATCGAATCGGGTAACCGGTATTGAATTCCTCCTTCGATGCCCAACGGCAAACGAACCAGCGTCGTCTTGGACAGCCAAGCGAGCGCGTCGGGAACGTGTTGTTCACCCACGATCGTTTCCGTTCGTTTCTGGTTCGGCCGTCGAATCTGCCGATTGTGAAAGGCAATTTGACGCGGTTGACTTTGGGAATCGAATTTGACCGGCAGGAGATCGCGGAAAAACGTGTATCGCTCGCGGATTCTCGCAGCCATGTCAGCAATATCGATTTCGTCTCCAAAGTCCGCGTCGCCATAGTGCAACGAGGCGATCGCTCTGATCCACATGTACGCTCGCAATCCTGAGTGCGGAATGCGATTGTTTCGCACAGGCCTTGGATTCTTTGTTGGTTGATATACGGATTCCAGATCAGTTCCATGTCCTCGCCGCGTAACGCGAATTCGCCTTCATCCAGAAATGATCCGCCCAGCGCCGATGAAGTTGGATCAAGCTGCGGTGCGTCCCAGTTGGAAACGGCCGTTTGTACGTTTTCCCAAGACGGGAACGCGAAGTTGCGATTCAAATCGGGGCGACACAAATTCAGTGCGACGCCGTCCGCTCGCAAGTAGGCGGCATGCGAAGTGCGAATCTCGACGACTTTTTCACCGCAATCCAAATCAAGATAAGCGAACTCGCGTCTCCCCACCAATCGTTCACAGCCATCGACAAAAACTCGATTCTGGCGTTGGGGCAAGGTGTCGAAGGAGAGCACCCGGTCCAGCACGCCATCAACGTAGACCTGCAACCAGAATGTTTGTCGCTGCTCGACGTCCAGTCCGTACTTCAGCCGTGCCTCCAACCGCAATCGCGTTGGGCCTTCCAGCCGCAGACGATGCGAGGTCCCCTGAGGGAAATACCAGTACCGCCGCGACTTCGATCCCTGGTCGTCAGAGATTTCCACCGGAGCCCCACAATTCAAGATGGGACATTGGTAGTAATCCAACAACTTGGGAATCGCACGGCGCAACGTGAACAGCGCGACGGTCATCGCGCACGGGGCGTGGATCGGACGAGCGACTTTGGCGACCGACATGCCCGACTGATCGGGCGCGGCAATCGCCGAAAGCCCATCGCAGCAAAACGCGGGATTTTGTTTTCGATAAAGCCCCGAACCGTTGGATGTCCAGACGTCGATTTGATCGGTACTCAATCGCGACCCGTCGCACGAAACAACTCGCACCAACTCGTGAGCCGGCACCAGGAACTCGATGCTGGTCCCAGGTTCCAGCCGCACCGTGTCCACTTGGCTAACAAGCGAGTATTTAGGTTTGATGCCACGGAGAACTTGCGCCGTGTCGGTCACATTGTCCCAAACAAGCTGTGCCCGAACTGGAATACGCTGGCGAGTCTCGTCAAGTTCTTGCCCCAACACCTGGCGCCGTGAAGAAACGACAACCGCGAACAGCATCGCGGAAAAGAGAACCAGCAGGAGCGATGAGCGCGTACCGATAGCTGAACATGGGGAGCGATCTCGAAAACGATTGGCTGCTCGGGGCATCAGCGTAATCGGATGACAGCAGTCGATGCCTGCGGCGGTCGGTGTGTACCGACCCCGAATTGGCAACTGCACTTGCGCGGGGTCCGATTGCACCTGAGGGAGCGACCCTCAGTTGTTTTGATGCAAGCAAACCGACAGCGCAAAACGATGACGATTACACTTGGTATCGCGACTTTACGGATTGGTTAATTAGTGAAAGCTTTAACGGCTGCGCGATTCTTGCCAATTCGCTGTCGCGGATGTTAAAGCAGAGAAGAACTGGGCTCGGACGCTAGCATCCGCGGTGAGTTTCTCGCGAAGTTGACGACTGAGTTCGATGTGTAGGAAGCCAGATCGCCCCATGTCGTGAAACACGCGCACTTGCTCGTTCAGCGTCCCGCCCAACTCTGCGACCTCCGTTGGATAAAGACGCACTGCCTGGAATCCGAAGACATCTTTCTGCTCCGCCGCAAACCGCCGGACCAGACGACCAGGGTAGAAAGTGGTATCGCTGACGATCATCGACGCAGAACTCGCCGCCGTCTCACGTTTTTCATCGTCGAAGCCATGAACTTGCGCAACAACGATGTCAGCATCGAATCGGATGAGCGCCCGCGTCATCGCGTTGATGAATTGGTCGCTTCGATGCGCCAAGTCAATTTGGTTGCGGTGGACCGTGTTCCAAGATGCCGCCAGCACATCGTTTTCGTTGAACAACTTACGCGTCAACAGACCCGTCTGAGTGTCATAATACCGGTGCGGTGCCTGCAGCACGATCCGGGACGACGAACCGAGCCGGATAACATAGATGCCTCTTCCAAAACGCTGATCGCCCCGTTCACAAATCGCAACGAATCGTGTTCCGCCGGATACCCAACGCTCGAGATTCCAACCCATCGTTGACCAGTTGGCCGAAAGCTCGTCCCAAGACGACTGTTGTTCCAGCGTCAGCAGAAATAGATGTTCAAAACGATCCAGTTCTTCCCGAGTGGGGATCACGACCCGAGCATCGGCCGTCGACTCCTTCAGCAGCTCTTTCAGCCGCCCTGGTATTTCAGGAAATGCAAACTCGGGTACGGGCTCCGCGGGTACTCGTCCCGCGGGCTGGGCTGATGGAAATGCACTTTTCTGTGAGCCGTTGACGCTAGCCTCGGGCCTTACCTGTTGGTTAAACGTGGATTCCGAGCCCGCGGCTAGCCCCGTCGGCTCACTTTTTATCAGCCGATCTACAAGCACGGGCTCAACGACCTGCTTGATCTCGGCAGCCTCATAGCTCACCTTCGTCACACGGGGTAACAACTCTCGCTGGCCGGCAACAACCGCTGGCGTACTGATCACAGCCAGATCGCTGCCTGGTTGCTGCTCTTCGTTTGTTACCAGCAGCAACGTGACTGCTCCAATCGCGACGCCGATGATAATGTTTCTAAGATGCATTTTTTCTTCGCTGGATTGGGTTCACCCTCACGCGGGGTTGGGGCGACTGGCCGGGAAGGGTTTGGTACATCAAGACGTATCCATCCGCACCATCGTCCATCCGCTGGACGCGTATCTGGTAGGTGCCGGGTGCAAGTTCTTTTCCGAGGCGAACAAAACAGCGATGCCCCACATCCACGGCTGAGTTGTGTCCGATCAGCAACGAACCTTGATCGTGATGCGGTCGCAAATCGTACGTTCGATCAAGCACGGTCCAGCTCTCAAGTGGATCGGAGCTGGAGTCGTTATCTTCAGGTGGATCGATGACGACACGCAGTTGGCAGCGATCGTCATCACTGGACCTGCGATACATTTGAATTGTCAATAACTCGTCGTCGGATGACTTCTTTTCGTAGCCGAAGGTGAGCGTATTATTGCCAAGTCGTTGCGCCGTGCGTTTCAGGAAGCACTCGGCTGCAGGGACGTCGCGGCCCGCGAAAAAGAATCGCGCGGGAGCGTCGGAGGAAACTGAGAGCGTACCGTCAGCGGCAACAGCAACGTCAGCCAAGTCGAGTTCGCCACGTGCGGACCGGATCTGCTGAGAATGGACTACTTGATCGTTGATCGTCACGGTGACGTTACCCGGAGCGTCTTCGCCGATCACGATCAGCTTTGCTGGTAAGGCCACTGACGACGAATTGAACGCGGCAAAATCGTAGGTCGTCGCCGCATTCAATTCAAAATAGATCGATGCGACGGCTTGATCACGTACTTTGATCTCTGACGCCTGTGGGACGAGCATTTGACGGCCAATCCATTGACCGTTGGGCTGAAAGCGTCGCCACTGGTAATTCCCAGCCAAGATTTCTTCGTCGTTCTCCGGTGGCCGCGCATTTGAGCGCAGGATGAAGCTACGGTTGGCTTGCACGAGTTGATCTTCATTCGTCGGGTTCAAGCCAAACCAAGTTCGATTCGTCGACATGCGACGGTGAAAGGCGTGGTAGTCCTCGGGGACCTGAGTCACGCGACTTTGTCCCGGCGGTCGCACGGCGACGTTTGCCAGTAGTCGGCAAGCGGGCGACCGAATTCTCAAATGCGCAACATCGCGTGGCAGCGAAAAGAAGTATTCCTGAGGCTCCGATAGCCACTCGGTTCCGGTCACCAATTCCAAGTTGTCATAAAGCGACACGACAGGAGAGAAGGACAGTTCTCCTGCATCGAGCATCTTGCCGTTTCGATCCCAAAACTCCCAAATCGCGGTGACGTTTCCAATTGCTTGCACGCGCGGATCATCGGTCGACTCAATCTTCAGATTCGCGAAGTTTGATCCGAAGGGATAGCGAAGCTGCAATCGGGTCGGCGTCGGGGAATTGGCCAGATGGCTGATCGAGTATTCCAGCGGTTGATCATCAACAACAAACGCTTTCATCAGAAACGGCGTCGGTGTGATCTCTGTTTCAATGTCCATTTGCCCGGACGTCATCTCAAGCGGCGACCAGTAGACTCGCGTGACCAAGCGGACCGGCGACTGGAGTTCGATCAATCCACCGTCGACGTTTAATGAGAAATTGGTCAACGAATCGACCAGTGCATGTTTGTGAACCAAACGATCTTTCAGCCCGATCCCGAACCAACGAATGTCGATTTCCGGCGTCGTATCGGAAACCGGGTCGAGAGTGTTGAATTCCAACCGCACCTGTCCCCTGCCTTCAGGAACCGGCACGGTGGTCAGCCAGTTTTGATCGGTATACAGGCCCGCCGGCAGTTGTTCGTCTCGAATCTCCAGGTCGTCGAAACCGCCGATGAAATAGAGGTGTCGTCGCGGACTTTCCGTGATCGCCGGCGTCTGTGCCCAGCGCCATTTCAGTAGGTTTGTTCGTTCGGCAAAGGTAAGCAGATCCGGTTGGTAAACGGTGTACTTGCAAATCAGTTCACGCCGGCTTTGTGAAAGTCGGTTCCAGGTGAATCGCTTGTCAAAGTCCGCTCGCTCAATCCGCGACAACGAACGCCCAACTACTTCCTGAATCTCGGCATCGGCCGACGTCAAGCGGACACGAAGGATGACTGGACGCTGTGGAAAATGGTCGATCGCTAGATGCATCGGACGGGTCTGTGCCGAAACAAGACCGCTCTTTCCCAGAAAGATCGGATAAATCGGTTCGCCCGTTTTTACATCCTTCAATTGGCGAACCTGTGTACGGAAATGATACACCGACGCATCGACAACATTCCGCTGAGCATCCAGCAGTTCATACTCAAGCGTATATCGGTAACCCTCCCGCGGGTTGGTCAAGTCGTGGTCTGGTGCATCCATGCTTCGCAGTGCCGCATTGGTCAGCAGACGCACGGTCGTGGCATCGCTAAGAATATGAAAATCAACCCACTCGTCAGGCGGCAGCAGCGTTGACAACACACTGCGCGCGTCGTCGCGGTTGATGGCTCGCGAATCATACAACATGCTTTCGACGGTCGCTTTTCCATCGAGCCCCATCCAAACCGTAAGCATGGCGACACAAGCGATCGCGGCGATGTCACGATATCTCATCACAAAACTCCCTTCGCTGCATCCGGCTGCAACCAAAGTGCGCGCGAGCGGAGAAAGTGAGTCAGGGTGTCGCGATCAAAGGTTTCGGTTCGGACCGTTCGCTCGCTGACAGCTCCGGTCAGGTTGAGTACCACTGGAAATGATTCGGCGCTGTGGGTGATCAACAAATAGGCCTGTCCCGATGCGTTGTCGATCAGACGCGTGAACTGCCATTGCGGATAGTTGCGAGTGATCTGCAGTAACTGCACGACATTGCGTGTCCGAACGTATTGCTGAAGCTCCATTTTTAGCGGTTCGGGAATCGCATTGCTGCTTGGACCGATTTGCCGCGTCGAATATTGGCCGAGCAAATGGCTGAGCAGATTCACTTCCAAACTTGGGATTCCGCAGGCGTTGAACTGCGCGGCCATCGCGTAATTCTCTGCTTGCTGACGGAATCGAGTTCTTAGCGAAGGTGATAACCATAGACTCATGACCTCTTTGTTTTGCGAGATCTGAATGGCAGTCGCCTGCATCAGGATTCCAAGCTCGTATCCGGCAGTCTCTCGCTGCCCAGTGACGAATTCGATTTCCAAGCGGTCGTCGGTCAACTGAGTCAACAGCCGCGACTTCAAAGGACTCACCTGATCCAGGTTGTGGGAACCATCATCGGTTGCCACCACAATGTCCGCATTGACGGGCGCGCGAATGGCACGGGCCTGGGCAATCAGAAACGGTCTGTCACCCAGATGACGCAAAAGCACGTGGCGAACAAGGTTGAATAAGTTGGTGCGATTGGCTGTCTGGGAAATATCAGCCGTACCGTCGCGATTGGCTCTTGGATGGGCGCCGGCGATCAATAGCGAGCTGCTTCGCGGTCGATAGAACAGATTCAGTCCGAAATCGAACGATTGCTTTTCAAAACACGGCCTCGGCACCTCGATCGCGATTTCATCGGTCAAGCCCGGACGAAATACAAACGTCCCCCAACCGCGACGCGTTTCGTCTTCGACTTCCGACAAAGCAACCACCGACTCTCCGTACTCCGAGTCTTGAATCACGGTCAGGTGATAGCCGAGTGCGCGAGCGGACGTGTCAATCGGTATCAAGTCCCGCACAACCTCATCGATTAACCACGCTGGGCGATCACCGGGTGTGTTGGCCGCGTCTGCAGCGTCGGTTGATGCGCCCCCAATCCCACTCATTACTTTTAGCAGGGGCTCGAGCACCTCTTGATCCATGAACAGCATTTCCTCGGTTTTGGCTGGCACGTACAGGTCGGACCCCTGAGGAAGGATGTTCTCCTTGATTCCTTTCATCCAACTCGAAAGCGGCTGTTGCACGACGCACAGCGATCCGATGGATGGTCCATGTACTTGGTATTCGTCAGCGATCCGCCGAAAGAGCGCTCGTCGCTGCGAACGAGACAGAATCAATTCCGCAAAAAACGAACTCGTTTCCGGGCGAAGCTTGTTCTGCATCGGGCTATCGCTCCAGCGAGTATCCAGCCTTCCTGTCAATGTCTTGAGATCGGAAAGTTTCAGCCAAGCGGGGACTGAACCACGAACATACAAGCGCGAGGTGGATGTGATCTTCGCCATGTCGGTCAGGCTCAGTGACTCCGATTCCGCGATCTGAGTCGCACTCTCGGCTGTGTGACCGCGCACTTGCAACGCGTTTTCGCCTCCAAACGCTTGATGAAATGCATGAAACAGGGTCTCACGCTGCCTGGTCACGTCCGCTGCTCGTCGGAAATTGATTCGCCGCGGCGTGCCCGCAATCGCAAGTGCGCCGCTTGGTAAGTCGCGAAACAATACGAGTGCGGACTCGATTGTTCCCCATTCGTCCATCGGTGCCGGCACTTCGATACAGATTCCATCGGGCGCGTGGCTGTCGATGATGTAAATCCCCCAACCCCTGGCTGGCGACCGTTCGCGCAGATACAGATAGCGGCCCGAGACAACGGACAACTCATAATTGACGGACGCGAGTTGCTTGGTAATCGGTTCAAGGCGGGCTTGGTCGAGATCACGACCGAGTCCTTTTAACCTGCGTAGGGCCACGCTGAATGTGCGAAGTTCCGAGGCGACTGGCGGTTGATAGCTTTCACGGCGTTGCTTCTCGTACAGCAACACCTTGTCAGCACGCGTTAATTGATGGATAGGTGCAGCGACGAAGCGAACGACAGGCGGCGAGTTTGTTTCGACGAGGCTGGCGACGGCGGCATCGATCCCAAAATCGAACTTCGGGCCGCAATAGAAAGCGAATCCAATCAGGCTGCCGGCAACCGCGCCGACCACCGAGACTTCTCCCGTTGCCCGCAACATCCGCAGATATCGCTTCTTTTCGTGCATCTTGATCGCCATTAACGTGGTCAGCAAGTAACCGAATCCGAACGCGTCGGTTAGCTGCACACCCGGCAGCAGCCAAGGCAAAAAGTGACAGATCATTAAGCGATAGGCATAACAAATCGTGAAAAAGAACGTGACCTTGCTGCCGCCCTGGATCGTCCATCCGCGAATCACGGGTGCCCTCATCAGCAAGCCGCCGATTGTGCAAAGCAAAACGCACTCGAAAGCAGAAACCAGGATCTTGGTGGGGTCATACCACAACAACCCCAGCAACGAGGGAATCAAGATGCCGTTGAAATCCCAGGCGTAACGAAGATTGATCCATGATGCGAGATACGCTGTCGAAATCAAAATGATGTATGACTTCGGACTCGACATCAGCGAAGTGGTGATGTCTTCGTACAAGGCGTGGAAGTTACTGATGTTGAAGTTCGTCAACTGAACGAGCACGTATTGGGTGATCAAGTACGTCAGGCCGACGCAAGTCGCTAGCGGCGGCAGCCCCCGAATCACACCCGGCTTCCAGAAGTAGTTGGCGATCAAGGCGACCACAATCAGACCAAAACTGTGCAGATTGTTTCGGTAATCGATATTGATGCCGAAGTGATCGACTCCGATCTTACCGATCCACGGCAACAAAAATCCATCCAGCACGGCGCACAGCAAAACACTGACGATCAGAATCACAAAGAAGCGGTCACGTCCAAAAAAGCTGCTCCAGTACGGAAACCGATTGGGACGCTCCGACAAGGCCAGCACGATCAGGTAGGTCAGTATCGCCTCGAAGAAGATCACGCCCGCGCTGATCGGGCGTGTCATCATCAGCGGGACCAAGTATCCCGGGACCACCAACCCGGACAGGGTCCAGCCCAGCCGAAGGTTAAAAAAGACCGACACCCAAACGCCGATCCACACGGTCGTGGATACGGTAATCGCCGACGAATCGAAGGGGAAAATCGGAAGACTCAAGTCAGGCATTTGCATTCTCCGTCGCGTGGGAGAATGACGCCGACATGGTCAATTCGTCAACGATGGCGTCCGAGTGCCGGTCTGATTCGCTGCAAGCCAAATCGATTTCGATCGAAGGCTGGTAGTTTCCTGCACATTCATATTTCAGAGTCGCGCCCCATTGTCTCAAACAACGGGAGATTTCGATCAGGCGATCGGAGTGTTTCTGTATCAACACCATCGCCGCTTTGCCGCGTTCGGTCGTCTCGGAGAGTTTCCAGGCTGGGGTCGGCGTTTGTTCACCGCCGCTGGCTGTTGCTGTGCGGGCAACAACGTCGAATCGGTAACAAAGACGGTCATTCGTCCTTGTTGTCTTGATGACAATCTCTGTCTGCCGAGAAGCATCATTCAACAAGCACTCGATCGCAAACGCAAAGACACGTCGCAACAGAATCGGATTACTGAAAGCTTCCGTGTCAGCGACTTGTGACGTCTGTTTGATGGTGATGCCGCGAGACTCGCATTCCTCTTTGCAAGTATCAAGCGCAGCTTGCAGGATCAGGGTCGAGTCGTTTGCAAAGTAGTCTTCCGGTTCCTCACTCAAACCGAAGTTGATCGCTGATTGACACTGCTCCACCGCATCCAGCACCTCGTTGGCGAGCGACGTGTATTGCTGAAGCGCAGGATCGGTCTCGTCGCTGTCAATTCGACTGGCAGCCTGTTGCAGCCGTGATATCTGATCTTGCAGGACTGCCGACTGCGAGAGAGCGAACTGCGTCTGCCATGTACGCATATCGTGAAAAATCCCACCGTCAACGTACTGGATACTGATACAACGATTCTCGACACCATCATCTGCCGATCCGTCAGATGAACGTAACGGTTTGACATACAGGACACTTGCGGCTTCATCGGCGTGTTCGGGCGCCAATAAGATTTCTTCGGCGCGGTTACCAATCAGACATTGACGAACCAGCTCTCGGCAGGAACGCACGGAGCGCCCGGTAAATGCGGCAAGAATATCGGCACAGTTTGTCTCGACGACGGGAATGTTGCGTTCTTGCAGATGATCAATCATTCGCTTATTCGACTTCAGCAGGTTGCCGAACACGTCGTAGATTGCCACGGCGACTTCAGAACAATCCAACGCGCGGGCCAATAGGTCTTCGTACCTGCGGTGGTCGGTTTCATCCTGAAACAGGGCTCGGGCGGCAATACTTTCGGGTAGCAGGCGAAAGCGGCGCACCGTCATGTTTGACAGAATGCGTTCGAGTTCGCGTTCGCGGGTCCCAGCCAGGAAGGCTGCCATCTTGTCGGCGAACTCGGAAAGCCGATCCTCAAAGTCACGTTCCATGATCGCGGATCGATCCATCTCGAGCACCATCATCCCTTGTACGTTGGCCCCATCAATCAGTGGAACCATGAACTGGCTCCCGTCCTCGTCCTGGACCAAAAAGGGGCGATCATCGATCGATACGGGATTGCGCAGTTCGACCGCATTGCGGAAAGGAACGCGGCTGACGTCACGCCGCTTCTCTGTGATCGCTTCAACGTCACAGCCGCGAATTTCACGAACCTGTAAGTGCGTGGAGCCCGTTTCAAGCTCCATCAGCACCAGACGGTTCGGATGGAAAATCTGCAGCGTCGATGTTGCCACCGATGACCAGATCTCCTCGTACGAGGCATTCCATGTCGACTTGATGTTCGTGCGTCGCAACAGCCGCCATTGGTCAAAGAAGTGCGTCAGAATCTGGAATCGCGACTTCAAAACTCCCACAAAGTTCAGCAGACTCGTTAGCCAAATCGCCATGAGCGAAAGCTGAATTGAAAACCCGGCGAGTGTTGTCCAGAAGAGGATTGTCCCGACGGCCAGCGATGCGATCCCGGCGCGAATGATCCAAGAAGTCGGGACTTGCCGGAAAACAAGGCTGCTGGTAATCGTGATCACCAGCAAGGTAATTAAGATGTGGAACTGGTTCGCGCGGCGAATCGGGGTGTTGCGCAGAATCGTTTCGAGAATGTTTCCGTGCAATTCAAGACGCGTCATGCGGTCAGAACCGTAGGTTGTTGGCGTGACAATCCCCAAGCCGTCTTCTTCATCAGGACCGATCAGAACGATTCGATCTTGAACCAATTCCGAGATAACAGTTCCGTCGATGAATGACTGGTCGTTGACATGCGGTAAGCCCGCGGCGCCGCCTTGGAATCGGATGCCGAATTCCCCAAGCGGGATTCTGGCTTCGGTACCGAGTTGACCACGTGCTAATCGCGCCTCGAGTGACTCAGCAACTTGTTGCGCGTTGATGACACGCGCGCGGTGCCATCGGTAGACGGGCTGTCCCCGCAACTGAAGATCCAAGAAGCCGCGGGGAATGCGGTGTTTAGCGGCGTTTTGGCCGCTTGGTTCGCTAAGTTCAGCAAGCGATGTTCCGACAACAAGCTTGTTTGCCACATCGGCGGCCACCAGGCGTGCTTGTTGCTCAGACGACAGTCGGGCCGCGATACCGATCTGCGATGGTTGATAAGGCTCGATCGCCTTGATCAGTTCGACCAGCCGGTCATCGTTTGACTTCAAAAGTTGACGGTCGGTGTAAACCAGGAGGACGTTGTTGGGAGCGTAGGAGGTCGCGTGCCGAGCGTGAATGAGGTCGCCGAGGAAGTCGTCTGCGCAGCGAAACAGCCCGCGTGAATGGGCGAGCCAAACCGCGAGCATGATCGTCAGAGCCATGACGGCTCCGTAGTTGTCGGGCCGATACGGATTTCGCGACATGAGTCCCGTGCTGAGTTCTTTCCGTTGTATTTCCCCAGCGAATGCTAGGTCGAAGCAGGGAAATCGCCGAGAAAACTGCCCCTTGTCTGGGTGGGACTTGGCGTGTTGTTATTCACGCGTCCGGTCGTAGCGTTTGTGAGCATTGAGCGGACTCACGTAGGCGCGGCATCCTGCCGTGTGTATGACAGGCGGTTCAACTACTGGAATGCTTGCCGACCGCGAAAACCTCAGCCTTGGATGTTGGTCTTGGTTAGCTTGGTGGCCGCGCCCACTTGCTGCACGACTTCACCAGCCTCCAGTCTGCCGACATCATGTCGATCCAGTTCCGCCGCGTTGCCCTCGTCGGTATCGATATGCATCTCCAACTTGTACGTTGGCTTCACCCGCACCAGCACATCCCCAAACGTCAACGAACGCACACCGTTTGTTCCGACATCCACCTCGACAACGTCTCGGTCCTCGACTCCAAACGCCGTGGCATCCTGCGGTGACATGTGAATGTGGCGCCAGGCACAAATCACGCCGGATTCCAAGTTGACTTGGCGATTGTCGCTGCCAACCAACGTGATCCCGGGTGTGTTGTCGACGTCACCGGATGCGCGGATCGGTGCATCGATTCCCAGGTAGAAATTCATCCGTTCGAGAAATCTCGATTTGGTTCTTGCTGCGTACCGGACCGAGAATTCGTACGTGGGGGATGCTGCGTCTGGGGCCGACCAGCGTGACTTCCTCTTCGGCGGCGAATGTCTCCCGGTTGTCTTAAAGATCGTAGCGGCGTGAGCTGGTGTCCATCGCCAAACAGGGCCTCCACGGTTTCTTGCGTTAAGTGGACATGTCGCGCCGAAATCGCGACTGGAATGGTGCGGTTGGCGGGCGCCGACTGGAACTGTGCACAGACTCCGCTTGTCAAACGTGCAATTTCCCAGGCCTCGTCGGTGCGTGCCGTTAGTAGCTTGACACGGCTGTAGGAAGTTGAAATTTCAGCCACGGGAGTTTCCGCCGTGACGCTGGCTTCTCGGTTGCGGAATTCATCCAGGTGTGCCCCGAGAAATCCGAGTCGCTGTGAGACTTGATGCCGGACCGCCGCGCTGTTTTGACCGATGCCGGCCGTGAACACGATCGCGTCGACTCCGCCCATGACCGCAGCGTAAGCGCCGATGTATTTGCGAATGCGATGACAGAAGACGCGGATGGCCAAACGGCAGCCGTCGTTCCCTTCCTTGGCTTGTCGCTCGATATCGCGGAAGTCGCCGCCCACTCCCGACAAACCAGCCAGCCCCGATTGGCGGTTCAGCATGAAGTCGATATCGTCCGCACTCATATTCTCGCTGCGCATCAGGTGCAACAGCACTCCCGGATCCAAATCGCCGCTTCGTGTTGCCATCACCAATCCTTCCAGCGGCGTCATGCCCATACTGGTTTCGATGCTCCGTCCATTCTCGACCGCACACAGGCTGCACCCGCCGCCCAAGTGACAGGTAATCAAACGCAGATTGCGAACGTCGTCACGCAGATACTCGGCCGCGCGATTTGCCACGAATTGATGGCTCGTTCCGTGAAAACCAAATCGCCGCAAGCCTTGTTCGATCGCCAAAACACGTGGTAGCGCGTACGTCGACGCGCGCGGCGGGATCGTGGCATGAAAGGCTGTATCGAAGACAGCAACATGCGGAACATCCGGTAACAATTGTCGAGCCGCCTTGATCCCGGCAATGTTGGCTGGGTTGTGAAGCGGGGCCAGCGGCACGGTTTCTTTCAATTGGTCGACGACCTCTTCGGTCAGTAGTGTCGGTTGTGTGAAACGCATACCGCCATGGACCGTTCGATGGCCAACACTATCGACGACACAATCGTCGGGTAGTGCGTCCAGAAGTCTAGGCAGTAGGCTGTTGATCGCGGCCGCGTGAGTCGAAGGCGACGGGATGCACTGCCCGCCATCCAAACTCGCTTGGGCGTCATCCGTCCCGAGTCTTTCAACACGCAACTCACGGACGCGCTCGCCCGATTGAGGATGAATGACTGCTGCTTTGATGGAAGTGCTACCGCAATTGATAACGAGTACGGGCATGACGTGAAATCCAGAGCGTGGAAATTCGGATTGCCAAGTCTGCCACCATTATGAACGTCAGAGCAAAATCCGTCTGGTACGGCAGCT
This sequence comes from Pirellulaceae bacterium, assembly GCA_963714715.1. Lineage (GTDB taxonomy): Bacteria > Planctomycetota > Planctomycetia > Pirellulales > Pirellulaceae > JBFJVZ01. The sequence continues at coordinate 245,762 of CAVQPV010000021.1, forward strand.
TGCCGCACCGACGTGAACTCGTCCTATCTCCGTCGTAGCGGAAGTCGGAAGAATTCCCCGCTTCTTCGCATCTTCCGTAGCCACCCGTTTAGCAACCTCCGTCCGGAACATTACAATGCGGTCTCACGCGGTTGTCTTGTCCACTTTCCGAGCCCGCTGACCGCGATACTACAACTGGGAGCGACCCGCGGTGGCCGCGAATGATTGGTCTTGGTTGCCCGGCCCGCGGGCCGATGTGCTTCCCAAAATCCGGGCGGCACTGCGCGAGCGATTTGTCTATTGCGATGAGATTGCCGACGTCATCTCGGCCGCTGTCTACGAGCCCTGTAATTTGTTGCTGTGGGGCCCGGGCGGACACGGCAAGTCAGACATGGTGCTGGCGGCGATTGCCGCGCTCGGCTTTTCCGATGCCGAGATCTTTGTCCAATCATTCGGTGAAGGGATGAGCGAAGACCGTTTATGGGGCGGGCCCGATATGGCGTCGCTCGATCAATGCCTCCGCTACGACACGACACGTTCGTTTCTTGCCCCGCAATACAAAGTGGTCGTTTTTGAAGAACTATTTGACGCCCCGGCTCAGGCACTGTTGCCGTTGAAGGATGTGTTGACGCGACGCGTTTTCATGAACGGCCCCGAGAGAGTCGAAATGAACGCCAAAGTCGTGATCGCATGCACGAACAAGGGTCCGCGAGAGTTTGCCGAGGACAACGATGCGGTTCAAGCGTTGATGGAACGATTTCTACTTCAAAAAGAAATACGCTGGCCAAAATACGACGGATCCTAAACTGAAGCAATGGAAAGAAATCACACAAAAACGCGTCGATGAACTCTCGGCGGAAATCGAAGCGGGAAGTTAAGCGCCTTGTCACGAATCCTGTGGGTTAATCAGCCGCTGGGCGTTAACGGCTTGTCGATTGAGTCGTTTCGCGAACTGTCATGATGAGCCGCTGGGCGTTCGCCCCGGTTTGGTGGCGGGGAAAACCGCGGCTAACGCCGTGCGGCTGATTAAGTCGACACGCCTGTAGTTTAGAGTCGCCGTCCTCTCCGAGGTCGGTTTTGCACAGCAAATTGTGTCTTCATAAAACGTTCTAACGGGCAAGAATCGCAAACACCACGGCGGCTGTCAGCATCCCGGCGCCGGCTAATCGGGTCAGCAACACCGATCGACCAAGTTCTGCTTCGGCGCCTCCCCAGATCTTAGCCGTCATCCACGCGAGTCCGACGCCCCACAGTCCACGCATCGCGTACACCACGTTGACTCGGGCGGCGTCGCCAAACACCGCGACTGCCAGCACGATGCAAATCGCTTGCAGGGCAAACAGTGCCGCGCCGGGAAGCAGGTACCGACAGGTTTTGCGATTGCCAAGCTTCGGCCATTGGACCCAGGGAATCATCCCCAATGAAAACACGCCAACCATCGCGTAGACAATCGGTAGAAATCTGCCAGCTCCCCAAACGGGCGACCATTTTTGGACCAGCACATCGAACGTGGCGTAACAGCTGGCCGCCGATACGGCGAGCACAATGGTCAGCACGACGCGTCTTGGATGCCCGCGACCGGTCCACTGGATCAAAGCGATCCCAGCGGTTGCCAACACCGCGGCATACCAAACGGCCTTGGGTAGCGATTCTTGTCCGATCCAGGTCAGCAGTAGCGCAACGAAGACGACTTTGACGCCAAACACAGGCGCCGCGATCGACACGTCACCTTGAGAAATGGCGGCGTAGGTGAACATCAATCCCAGCATGAACAGCAAGGCAATCACGGCGGGTTGCCAGAGCATCGTCCACGGCTGACCGGGACCGCCAAAGAGCCAAAGCGACGAAAAGGCAACGAACGAAAATTCGTTCGTCAGAAACATCGTGGTGACCGGCCCTACGCCCGCTGCGCCAGCACGCTTGATAAAGATCAAGCCGCAAACAAACAGAATGCTGGCCAAAAGCGGAAGTAATAGATGCATCGTGCGGGACAGCATAACGGCGATCAGCACACGTCAACAGAGTGAGCTGCCGTTGGGCGACATCACGGGACCGTGATCGCTACTTTGCTGATGATGGCAGCAGGATTTCGACGCTGCTAACCAACGCCTTGACGTCCTCTTCGGTCGTCGCCCACGAACACATCAGACGCGATTTGCCGGCTCCGAGGAGATCGTAGAACTGCCAGCCTTGACCTCGAAGCTGCGTCGCCACCTCACCGGGGAATTCGACAAACACCGCGTTGGCCTGTACCGGCGCGAGGATGTTGACGTCGTCGCATCGCGAAAGTCCGTCGACAAGTTTTTTCGCCATGGCGTTGGCGTGACGTGCGTTCTCGAGCCACACGCCCGACGTCAACATTCCGACCCACGGCGCGGCCAGGAATCGCATCTTGGACGCCAACTGCCCTGCTTGTTTACATCGATACTCGAATTCATTCGCTAGTTCGCGATCAAAGAAAACAACGCAATCGCCGACTGCCATCCCGTTTTTGGTTCCGCCCAGGCATAAGACATCCACGCCTCGTTTCCATGTGACCTCTTTCGGCGCGACGCCCCGACTCGCGATCGCGTTGGCCAAGCGAGCACCGTCCATGTGAAGGTTTAGCCCCAAGCGTCGTGTGGTCTCGTGTACCTGGTCCAGTTTTGCTTCATCGTACACCGTTCCCACCTCGGTCGACTGCGTGATGCTGAGCACTTTCGGCTTGGGAAAGTGGACGTCGGTGCGACGTTGCGCCGTGTGCTCGACAGCCGCCAGATCGACACAACCGTCTTCACCGGGCACCAACAGTAATTTGGATCCGTGGGAAAAAAATTCGGGGCCACCGCATTCGTCGGTTTCGACGTGAGCAAGTTCGTGAGCGATCACGCTGTGGTACGACTGGCACAGCGACGCCAGCGCAAGCGAATTGGCCGCCGTCCCATTGAACGTAAAAAACACTTCACAATCGACCTCGAAGATCTCTCGGATCAGGTCGGTCGCCCGCCTGGTCCAAACGTCTTCACCGTAGGGGCTGGCCGGACCCACATTCGCATCGCTCATGGCTTGCCAGGCCGCGGGGCAAATCCCGGCGGTGTTGTCACTGGCGAACTGGCACCCTGGTTGAATCATTCTCTTGTCGTGCGTGATGTTCGTTCTGAAATGTTTTTGATCAGCGCCGCAACACACTGGGCTGCGAAGTTCAAATCGTTGATTTCGCAATCGGCTTCGATCACCGGGATATCGCCGCGGAGATTGGTTTTCAGTGCCGTGAATAGAGCCTCATCCGCTGCGGGATCATAAAACGATTGACCGGGTGCACTGATGATGCTGATCGCTTTGGTCGGGATCAACAAGGTGACCGGCGCGGTTGATTGGTTCAGCTTCTGAGCGATCTGGCGTCCCAGTTGCTCGCACTCAGCGGGCGTCGTCCGCATCAAGGTGACTTGCGGATTGTGCTGGTAAAAGAGCCGGTCTTGAAACTTTTCCGGCACGCTTTCCGGCGTACCAAAGTTGACCATGTCCAGGCACCCGGGAGTCACGATGGCCGGCACTCCGCAGCGGGCAGCCGCGTTCAGGCGATCCGGACCCGCGGTCAGAACGCCGCCGACCCATTCGTCGGCCAGTTCGGTCGTGGTGATGTCCAGAACTCCCGCAACCAGGCCCGACTCGATCAACGATTCCATCGTGCGGCCGCCGATTCCCGTGGCGTGAAAAACCAGGACCTCGTAGCCCGCGTCTTCTAGAAGTTGGCGACATCCGTTGACGCAGTCGGTGGTATTGCCGAATTGGCTGGCCACGATCAGCGGTCGCGCTTCGTCTTGGGTGACATTCGCTTCCGCCATCGCGCAGACCGCTGCGGCGGCCTGCGCGAACACGCGCCGCGAGATCCGATTCAGTCCTGCCACGTCGACGATGCTGGGAATCATCACGACATCTTTGACATCGACATAAGCGGCCGTATTTCCGCTGGCCATGGTGGAGACCATGACTTTGGGAATCCCGATCGGCAAGGCGCGCATCGCCGCGGTGGCAATCGACGTCCCGCCGCCTCCACCCAGTGAGATAACGCCGTCGACTTTTCCTTGGCCGACCAGCGCGGCCAGCATCTTCGGCGCGGCAATTGACATCGCCTTGATCGATTCGCCTCGGTTTTTCAATTCCGTGAGTCGATCCAAGTCAATCTCACCAACGCCGGCAATCTGCTGTCGCTTGACGTCGGGCTCGACCGTCGGCGGCAGCAGCGTGCCGACGTCAATCAGCAACGTTTGGTGCCCGCGAGCACGGATTTGTTCGGCAACAAAGGCATGCTCTGAGCCTTTGGTGTCCAGCGTGCCGACGACTGCGATGATTGCCATGATGTTGAATATGAAGTACGTGAGGCGGGCCAATTCTTGAAGAACGTCTGGCTTGCAGGATTGATGTTGTGGAGTCTGGTTAGAACGTTTTTTAAAGAGGGGTCAGACCCTTTGTGGGCGAGAGGTTACTGCAAGCTAAACTCGGTATCGGACACTTTTTTCGTTTATCCAGATCGGTTCAAGAGAGGGTCAGACCCCTTTTTAAAACACGTTCTTAGCCGCGGAGCGGCGGCAGGTGATAGCCTGGGGCTGCGGAATACTCGTTGGGCCGATCATTGTTTCCTGAGCCGGACACTCTCCTTTCGCTTACCCACTTGAGTCGCACGTGATGGATCGTAATCGGGGTTTGGCTTCGGCATTTGCGCGGCGATCCGCTTGCGCCATTCGTCCAGTGCAGCTTGTAGCGACGCTGTTTCGTCCGGGAGTTTGCTGGATAGATCGCGTGTTTCGCCAATGTCCTTGTTCAGATCGTAAAGCCGCACACTGCCGTCTTCGTGAAATTCGATCAAGCGATATTGATCGTCGCGAACCGCACTGTAAGGCCCATCTCCGCCTGCGTGGTAGTGGGGATAATGCCAAAACAGCCTTCTCTCCAAACGACTTGTGGGAGCCTTCAGCAACGCCGTGATGCTGACGCCATCGACCGAGCGATTGTGGGCGGAATCGCCCGCTGCGCCGGTGATTTCCAGCAACGTTGGGTAATAGTCGATCGTCATGATCGGCGAGTCACACACGCTGCCAGCCTTGGTCACACCTGGCCACCGCACGATCGTCGGCACGCGGACGCCGCCTTCGTAGGCCGAACCTTTGCCACGTCTAAGCGGCAGGTTTTCCGTAAACTGATCATGTATTCCGTAACGCTGCGTCAATCCTCCGTTGTCGGAAGTGAAGATCACGACCGTCTTGTCCGACAAAACGTTCTCGCGCAGTCGGTCCAAGACACGCCCGGCGCTTTGGTCCAAGCTAGCGACCATGGCTGCGTAAGTCGGGTTGTTGTGGACCGCGTCTTGGTTGACTTTGCCGTTGAAGTAGTCGACAAGATCGGCGCGTCCTTGGATCGGTGTATGCGGAACGTTATAAGCGAAGTACAGAAAGAAAGGATCGTCCTTTGATTTGTCGATGAATTCGCACGCCTGATCGGTCAGCCAATCGGTCAGATAGTTCGTACCCGCCTGGGAGGTCGTTCCCTTTTTCAGAAAGTAGCCTTTGGTTCCCGGCGGTCGACTGACGGAGAAATCGAATCCTTGGCTGTTCGGATCGGTGCCGGCGCCGTCATCGCCGCGCCCGCTGAGGTGCCACTTGCCGATGTGGCCGGTGGTATAACCGGCAGCCTTCAATGCTTCGGCGATCGTCACATGGCGGGAATCAAGTTGTTTGGTCCAATCGGGAATCAGCATTTTTGCAAAAGGACGATGTTGACCCGCGATGAAGTCTGTCAACCTCAAGCGGGCCGGATACATTCCCGTCATGATTGAGGCGCGCGTCGGGGAACAGACGGTGCAAGCCGCATAGGCGTTGGTGAACTTCATGCCCGAGGAAGCCAACGCGTCCAGATTCGGGGTCTCATAGAGATCGCTGCCAAAGCAACTCAGGCCCGTCCAGCCAAGATCGTCAGCGAGCAAGAAAACCACATTCGGACGGTCCTCTGCGTGCAGCGAACAATAGCCCACGAGTATCACGCCGAGGGAAAACAAGAGATAACGCATCGTGAACGCCTCGTTGATCGGAATCGCGATCGCACAGTGTATTTGATCGGGCCGGGAAGTTGCAGCGTGGAAGTCTTGACAATCTGTGCGAGTAGATCGCATGTATCTGTTAAACAATGGAGATTTCCGCTAAAACCTTTGCTGAAAGCTCCCCACGTCCCACGCTTTTTGTGACCGAGCCGATGGCGGTACAGCGTCTCACAAAACACAATTCGGCGATGTTCCTGGCAGCCGTTGCGCTGGTGAAGGATATCGGGGCTGATGCGCTGATGGTGTTGCTGGAAGGTTCCACGGACTGGCGGCGGATCGCCGAGATGTCTGAGCAAGCCGGCAACGACAAGCCGGTGATTGTGGCAGTCGATTCGGTGGATGACCTGGACGGGGCTGCCGAAGCGGGTCTGAAACCGATTGCCTTGAACAAGGAGAAAGCTCCGCTGCTGGAGCGTCTGCAACATGCCTTGCTCGAGTCGGCGGCGGATGAATTGATCAGGATCAACGGCGAGATCGTGGCCCTGTACAGTGGTTTCCAGCAAGGCCGTTTGGACTCGATCAGCCACCTGAAGTTAGACGAGCGGATGCGTCGTCTGACAACGCGTGATTTGCAAATGCTGGAAAGCAGCGTGCCGCTGAAGACGATTAAGGCGGTCGTTGACTTGGCTGTGCAAATTGGACTCGAAGGCCGCGAGGGCAAGCCGGTGGGAACTTTGTTTGTCGTCGGCGACACGCGCAAGGTGCTCGATCATGCCAGTTCCAGTGGCGCGGATCCGTTTCGTGGTTACAACCGCAAGCATCGCAATTTGCTGGATGCCAAGGTTCAAGAAGACGTCAAGGAAATCGCGCAATTGGACGGCGCTTTTGTGGTGACGGCCGAGGGCATCATCGAACGCAGCCGCCAAATGCTGGAAGTGATGCACGAAGACCTGAATATGTCGAAAGGTTTGGGGTCGCGGCATTGGGCTGCCGCCGCGATCACGCGCCGCACCAAAGCGATTGCTGTGGTGGTGAGCCAATCAACGGGAAGCGTGCGATTGTACAAGAATGGATTCTTGATGCTGCAGATCGAGCCAATGGACAAAGGCATCAAGTGGCAAGAGATCGCCTTCAAACCACCAACGTCGGGCGAAGATTGACGTAGGCGCGGCAGCAGTGGTAGCGGAAGTCGGAAGACTTCCGGAACTCTTCCGAGTTCCGCCACGGTGAATGCCGCTGAAAACGACTTGGCGAGGGCACGCCACGATGCCGCGCCTACGTTCCCAGTAGCCGCCGGGTTGCGGCGGCAATGTCGTCTTGCCGCATGAGCGATTCCCCCACCAAAACGGCTTTCACGCCGCCGCGGCCCAGCCTGCACACGTCCTCGTGTGTCCGAATGCCGCTTTCGCCGACGACCAAGCGATCGTCGGGAATCTTTGGGCACAAAGCGAGGGTGTGCTCCAGTTTCGTTTCAAACGTGTGCAGATTGCGATTGTTCACGCCGACCAATCGTGTCCCCGTTGCCAGGACCGCGTCTAAGTTTTCCGGCTCGAACAATTCGATCAACGTTTGCAGCCCCAACTCGGCGGCTTCGTCATGCAGGTGTCGTAGTTCGGCGGCCGATAAGCACTCGGCGATCAGCAAGACGCAGTCAGCTCCCGCGTCGCGGGCTTGCAACAGCTGATAGCGGTCGACGATGAAGTCTTTTCGCAGCAGCGGTAAGTCCACTGACGCGCGAACGGATCGCAGATAGTCAAGTGAGCCTTGAAAGAACGGTTCGTCCGTCAGCACGCTGAGGCAAGCGGCTCCAGCCTGGGCGTAACAGTTGGCGATCGCCACGGGATCGAAATCGTCTCGGATCAAACCTGCTGACGGGCTGGCGCGTTTGACTTCGGCGATCAATTGCACCTGATCACCGGCTGCCAGGGCACCATGAAAATCGCGGCAGGGAGGCAGGTCAGCAATCGCCGCTTCCAAGTCCTGTGCCGGCCGCCTCGCGCGATCCGCCTGAATGGTCGCGCGGGTTTTTACCAGGATGTCGTCGAGGATGGTCATCAGTGTTTGAAGTGACGTCGGCCGGTCATCACCATCGGCAAGTTGTGTTTGTTGCAGGCGTCGATTACCTCTTGATCACGACGCGAGCCGCCGGGCTGAATGATGGCGACGACGCCTGCTTCGGCGGCGGTTTCGATCGAATCGGGAAACGGAAAGAACGCGTCGGACGCCAGCACCGATCCGGCTGCTCGATCCCCCGCTTTTTCGATCGAGATCTCGACGCTGTCAACGCGACTCATTTGACCGGCGCCGACACCGATCAGCGAGGTCTCTTTTGCCAACACGATCGCGTTGCTTTTGACGTGCCTGACCATTTCCCAGGCAAAAGAAACATCGTCCCACAATTCGTCGGCGACGTCGGTGTCGGTGACCGTATTCCATTGCAGCGGCGCGCTGCTCAACCGATCGGCATCCTGGACCAACATCCCGCCACTGATGAACCGTTTCTGCATCGCCGGTGGCGGATCACCCAAAACACCCACCTGCATCAAGCGCACATTCTCACGCCAGCGAGGCTTGGACGTCAGTAAGCCCACCGCACCAGCTTGAAAGTCGGGCGCCACGATCGCTTCGATGAACAGCCCAGGTTCGCACAGCATTTCCGCCGTTTCCTCGTCGACGGTCCGATTGAATCCCAACACCGAACCGAACGCGCTCAGCGGGTCACCGGCCAACGCTTTTCGACACGCCTGCGCTAGCTTGAGATCGGAAGCGGCACCACAAGGATTGTTATGTTTGATCACCGATGCCGCCGGTCGGCCAAAGCCGCGCACGATATCGAGTGCCGCGTCCAAGTCCAGCAGATTGTTGTACGACAATTCTCTGCCGCTGATCTGCCGCGCCGAGACCAGGTTCGCTGATCTCACGGTTGGGTCGGCGTACAACGCGGCTCGCTGATGTGGATTCTCGCCATACCGCAGTTGTGCTTTTCGCCGCAGCGAAACAGTCAATCGCGAAGGGAACTCACCGGCAATCGATTCACCACGCATGTAGTCCGCGATCGCCCGGTCATAACTCGCGGTGTGCTCAAACGCATCGGCCGCCAACTGCTGGCGCAGGTCCGCCGTGGTCCCGCTAAGTGAATCAAGTTGTTGCAGCAATTCGGAGTACTGTTCGGGACTGGTGGCAATGGCGACGTCAGGGTGGTTTTTTGCCGCGGCACGAACCAGGCTCGGTCCGCCAATGTCAATCTGTTCGATACATTCTGCCCGCGTTGCTCCCGGTCGTGACGCCGTCGCTGCGAACGGGTACAGGTTCACGACCACCAAGTCGAAGGCAACGACCCCATGCTCGGCAATCACGTCCATGTGGTCAGCGCGGTCTCGGATTGCCAGGATGCCGGCGAATACTTTCGGGTGCAACGTTTTGACGCGACCATCCAGCATTTCTGGAAAGCCGGTGTAGTCCGCGACGTCCTTGACATCGATCCCGGACTGCTCCAGATGACGTCGCGTGCCACCGGTGCTGTAGATCGTCACACCCGCACGCTGCAACCCAGCGGCCAGGTCAGCCAAACCTAATTTGTCACTGACGCTGATCAGGGCATTACGAACGGGGACGACATCAGACACGGCGGTTGAGCTTGGTTGGAGGCGAAGAAATTTCGGGCTGTTGCTTGCTGAGAAACGAGGCAATGGTGTAATCGGAGGCAGTCAGAAAGGCAACCGGGCAAGGCAACGCTCTGGACTTGGGACGCTGTGAATCTATGTCGTCGCACGCTTTCGACCTGGCGGCCGCCACCTGCCTTGAAATCGTCAAAGCCGAACGGAGATTCCCGCGTCGCGCATGACTTGCTTGGTTTCCGCGATCGTGAATTGCCCGAAGTGAAAGATACTGGCCGCCAGCGCGGCGTCGGCTTTGCCCTTTAAGATCGCGTCGGCCAAGTGCTGAGGATTTCCCGCTCCGCCACTGGCAACGACGGGAATCGAAACGGCTTCACTGACGGCAGCGGTCACGGGAAGATCGTATCCGTCGCGCGTCCCGTCGGCATCCATGCTGGTCAGCACGATCTCGCCCGCACCCAGCCGCTGGACCTCCCGTGCCCACGACACCGCCTCAAGACCTGTCGGCGTGCGGCCGCCATTGATGTGGATCTCCCAAACCTCTTTGCCGTCTTTTTGGACTCGCTTGGGATCGATGTTGACGACGATGCATTGACTGCCGAAACGATCCGCGGCGCGGCGGACAAACTCGGGGTCTTTGCAGGCTGCTGAATTGATCGACACCTTGTCACAGCCAGCGGACAACAGCGCCCGCACGTCCTCGATCGTTCGCACGCCGCCCCCCACGGTCAGCGGCATGAAGACTTGTTCGGCCGTGCGACGGACAACATCCAAGATGATGTCGCGCTCTTCGTGGCTGGCGGTGATATCCAAGAAGACGAGTTCGTCGGCGCCCTCTTGTTCGTAGCGGCGAGCGACTTCGACCGGATCGCCCGCGTCACGCAGGTTGACAAAGTTGGTGCCCTTGACGACACGTCCTTCGAGTACGTCCAGGCAAGGAATCACGCGAGCAGCAAGCATCAGTCGTTATTCTTTCGCAGATCGGTCGGTTCAGCTGTTCAGAATCGCCGCCGCCGTCTGATGGCATTGGCCCAAATATCCAGTCCCGAACAGGTTCAGGTGGTTCAGCAGATGGTACAAAACATAGACGCTTACCCGGCGTTGCCAACCGCCGGGCAGCGGCCAAGTCTGCTGATAGGCCTCGTAAAACTCACGCGGGCAGGAACCGAACAGCTTCAGCATTCCGAATTCGGCCTCCCGGCAGCCGTGATGGACCGCGGGATCGATGATGACCGGTTGCCCGCTTTCGTCGCAAAGGTAGTTTCCGCTCCATAAATCCCCATGCAACAGCGAAACGGTATCGTCACGCCCCTGCAACAGCTGATCGATTCGATCGATGATTTTCTCGCAGTCCGTTTGGAGACACGAATCGGCCACGCCTTGTTCGCAGGCCCAGCGGATTTGAAAACCGATCCGGAACTTCGCCACGAACTCGGGCCAATCGTCGCACGGCGTATTGATTTGCCTCGCCGCCCCCAGATAGTTGTCGCGCTCCCAGCCGATCTGACGGCCGGCGGTCTGCCGATGAAGGTCTGCCAGTCCGCGGCCAAAGTTCTCGAAGAAATCAGATCCGCGGCGACCTTGCTGAATCCACTCGCTGACCAACCAAACACGCCCGGCCGATTCAAAAACGTCGACGACTTCCGGGACGCGGATCGCCTGGGCATCGCGTAACTGACTTAGCCCATCGGCTTCGCACTGAAAGTTGTCCAGGAACGATGGGTCGTTGGTTTTCACGAACAAGGACCGAGTCGATCCACTGGTCTCGCGGATCAAAACGTGCTTGGCATCGCTGATGCAACCGCCACCGACCGCTTGGCAGTGAATGATCTGGCCATAGTGCCGGAGCGCTTCCTGGAGCAAACTGCTTTGCTGTGTCATCGATTGATTTCCGTTAAAGTAGTCAGACGTAGATCAGGTCCTGGCCAACAAAAATCAACGCCAAAGATTCAACACATGAACGACGCGAGTACGGCGCGACCTTGGTATAAACGCATCGGCCCTGGGTTGATCACCGCGTGTGTCGTGATCGGCCCGGGCAGCATCATGACCAGTTCGTCCGTGGGAGCCAACAGTGGCTATTCACGACTCTGGGTCGTGTTGGTCAGCGTGATGTTCATGCTGGTCTATATGACACTTGGCGCGAAACTTGGAGCGGTATCGGCCGAGTCACCCGGTGATCTAGTCCGGCGGAAAGCTGGTTCTTGGCTCGCCATGTTGGTCGGCATTTGCGTCTTTTTCATTTCGGCAGCCTACCAATCGGGAAACAACATTGGGGTCGCCGCTGCCTTCGAGGCCTTCGTCGACTCGCCTAAACTGGTCGCCGGCCTGCTGATTTTGTTCAACGCGATTGCCATCACCTTTCTGTTCGCCTTCAAGAATCTGTACAAGGTGCTCGAGCGGCTGATGATGGCCTTTGTCGCATTGATGCTGATCAGTTTCGCCGTCAATTTGCTAACGCTGAAACCGGATCCGGTCGCTTTTGTCAGCGGTTTCGTGCCGACGGCGGAAACGTTGGAACTAAGCAAGGTCGGTTTGGAGCTATTGGGGTTGATCGGTACCACGTTTGTCATCTCGGCTGCGTTTTACCAAGCATACTTGGTGCAGCAAAAAGGCTGGAGCGTGAACGAAGTTCGCAGCGTCATCATGGACGCACGTGTCGGATCGGTGATCATGGCGTTGATCACGATCATGTTGATGTCGACTGCGGCCGCCGGTTTGTACACGGGCAACAAGGTCAGCCTGGCCAATCCCGTTGCGGTGGCCGAAGCTCTCGAGCCGACATTTGGAACGCAAGGCAAAATCATCTTTTGCATTGGTTTGTTCTCGGCGGCCTATTCTTCGTTCCTGATCAATTCGATGATCGGAGGTTTCATGGTTGCGGACGGATTCGGGCTGGGGAGCAAGCCGACCGACCGCGCCCCACGGATCATGACCACGGTCGCGCTGTTGACCGGTTTGGTGGTAGCGCTCGCGGCGATAGTGATGGGATTTGATCGCACGCCAACGATCATTGCTGCTCAAGCACTGACCGTGGTTGGCGCGCCGTTGGTTGCGGCAGTCCTGCTGTGGCTGACCAGCAGCAAAGACGTGATGGGCGACCAGGTCAGTGGCAGGGCAACAAAAGTGCTTGCGGGCATCGGCCTGGCACTGCTGATTGCCATGGCGTACGACACCGCCAGCAACAAACTGCCTGAGAAGATCAACGAATATCGCCAGCAGCAATCGGCAGCTGCTGAACTCGCACCGGTGTCGCCAGACGAACTTGAAAAGCCGACGAAGTAAGTGGGCCGATGGAGGCCGAGAATGATGCGTTTCCGACTCGCTGGATCGAGGTATAATCGGATGCTGAGGAGCAGATGCAGATCATGGTCACCGCGCAACAGGTCTATCGCATGCTTGGCAACGAGTCGCTTTGGAACGTCGCAGAGCGTTGTGATGCACTTTTGTCTGCTGCGGAGATTCCCTCTTCGATATGTGGCGGTGTGGCGGTCTGTTTGCATGGCTATCAGCGGAACACTGTCGATCTTGATCTCGTGATTCGGTCGGGCGAAAGTGAAGCAATTCGCCACGTTTTGTCCGCTGGCGGTTTCGTTTGGGATGAAACCAATGCAGAGTTCCGCGCGGGCGATGGCATCGCTGTGCAATTCTTGATTTCCGGTCAGAAGGCGGGCAAGGGAAGCGAAGTGACGATTCCCGAGCCCGTTGGCGAATTGAATGTGGAACAGCGTGAGGGTCTCTCCGTCGTCCGCCTTTCCCGATTGATCGAAATGAAACTGGCATCCGGAACCAGCAACTTGCGTCGGACGCACAAGGACTTTGCGGACGTCGTCGAATTGATCGCCGCCCGCAATTTGGACAGTTCGTTCGCTCGTTTTCTTCACAAATCTCTGCGACCCAAGTTTCGAGAGTTGGTTCGCAATGCAAACGCGACGGACGACGATTGATCGGCGGCGAGGAACGCGAGGTCGAATCGTCAGCTCGCGGAATGGATCTCCCCTGAACCGTCAGGCCGCGCGGACGATCAGATTTTTTGCGAAATCAATGAGGCAAGAAATCAACCGTGGCGTAAAAGCAGCATCCCGGGTCAGCGGGTGTTGCCAGGAATCGCGGATTGTTCGTTGATGTGCTCGCCTAGGCATGCGAACATCGACCACTTGCCAGCAATCGATCGACGAACGATAACGACTCGATGCGGGCGAACGTCCGGTCGCGTCGTCAAAGACTTTGCGTCAACACTGAATTGCTGGAGCGATCGATGGCGAAAAAGCAGCGGATCCCGCACAAGTTCCAGCCCTGGATCGATGCCCGTAAGAAGTTCCGGCTATCCAACGCCCATGTGCAAATGGCGCGCGAGCTGGGCTTGAGCCCAAAGCGGTTCGCCAGCTACGCCGACCGTAAAGATGAGCCTTGGAAACTGCCGCTAAGTGAGTTCATCGAGACGCTGTACGAAAAGCAGTTTGGCAAGCCGCGCCCCGATGTCGTCCAATCGATCGAAGAAATCGCCGCGGCACATGTTGCCAAGCGAGCGGCGCGGAAAGCCGAACGAGCCCGAGAAGCCCAGCGAAAAGCAACGGAGCCGTCCGAGCCGGAGCCGTCCGAAACGGAGCAACAAGATGAAACCTAGCGGCCTGTTGATTTTGTTCAAGCGAGCCCAGCAAGGGTGAGCCGATGGCCGTAAGGCCACGGGTACAGCGCGATGCCCGGCCGCTGACGCGTCGCGGCTCACAAAATCAACAGGCTGCTAGGGAACGAGTACGTCGATTTCTACCTCTGCCTCCACCTCGACGGCGTTGATTTGCACGGGGGCCCTGCGAACGCCTACGAGCGTGAGGAAGAACATGGGGGCCATGGAGGGAACCAGCGAGGGAACACTGCCAAGAATCGGCGGGCCTTCGGCGTGCTTGCGAAGCCCGTCGGCTGTGCGTACGAAATGGGACCGCGAATTAGTCATGTAAGGCAACAACGCCGCTGCCGATGGAAAATCAAACAGGTCCATCTCGAAACCGTCGGATTGCCCCTGGCTGAAAATGATCTGACCCACCCAGGGCATGAAGCCGTAAATCTGAGGCAGAATGCTGCGGATGTTGACCGCGGAATAGGCCACCGTTTCCCCATCGGGGCCGCTGCCGAACTGGGTTGCAAACGACTTCCAGTCGCTGCCGGCAAGCCGTCGCAGTCGTGATTTCAGCGCTTGCGGATGCAGTGCGATCATGACGTGTGTTTTCGTCAGACACCACGCCGGTGCCACAGGCACGTCGTCTTCTCCGATCGTATTGACCATGAAGATCTCCGTCCCCATGAACTCACGGCGTTCGAGCGTGATACCACGACGACGAAAGCCCTCACGATCCGGATTCTGAAACTCGCGGCGACAGGTTTCGGTGATCTTGGCGAGTGTCTTCGCCGCGCCGCGAGCGTCTTTGATGCCAATCGTCAGCACGGGGCTGGTCGCGATCCAGCCGCCATCGCCGGGCGAGTTGGAAAGCGTGATCACGTGGTCCAGCGAATCGAAGATGTCTCTCTCGATATCGAGTCCCAAGTAGTCGCTAAACTGCTGGTAGCCGGCCGAAAATTCACCCATGGCGGGGGGCCATCGCACCGAGCAAGGTCTTCCAGGCAGCGAGAATCTTTGGCATATCGACGCTGTATGCAAACACCGCATCGCTGTCATCGGGAACCAATGCAAAGTCATCGCCTTCGATCGCGCGGCCCGAGGCGAGAGCCATCAAGCCCTGGTCGCCACGGGCGCCCTTCAGGTGGCCGCGTGAAATGACTTGGCCATCGGTGACACCCGTGACGCTCATGATCCATTTGGCGCCTTCAAGTCCTGACATCTGCAGCCCTTGATCGATCTGTGGCCGCATGCCGGTCAAATCGCCAATTCTCTGCACGCCGGTTTCGATGTTCAGGAATGTCACCAGACCGCTGCGATCCATGCCAAGATCGTTCCAGCCATCGGTAAAACCTTCGTTATCTGCGATGCCACCGGCGCTGTCCGTCAGCCGATCGGCAATGTCGTCCACCATTGCGGGACCGATACCCAGAATGATGTAGTTGTCGTGACGATGGATCTGAACCGGGGTTGGACTGGGCAGATTCGTATGGTCGAGCTTGTCGATTGGTTGTCGGGTTGCCGCGCCAATCAACGACTTGATGGTATCAGCGATGGCGTCGGCTTCTTCGCCGGCGTTCACCACCACTCCCGCTCTTGCCGCCATCATGATCGTCAATTGCGGTGGGACGCCTTCGGCCAGCGGGATCTTTGCATCGAAACCCAAGAACAGGCAACCTGGCTGGCCCGTCAGAGTGAGCACCAGTTGGGGTAGCAGCTTCACCGTTTCGCCCGCACGTTCGCCTGCGTCCCGGGCCAGCATCTGTTCGATGCCGGATTGCAGTCGGTCGAAGAAGCGGAGAATTTCCGGATCGGCCGCGAGCCCGTCGACTCCGGGAGCTCCCGCCTTGCCTTCGCCGCGAGCCGCCCATTCGATGTACAGCAGACTGTCGGCCGGAGCTGTGTGAACGAGGTTCGGATCACGCTCGCCCGGAGGCAGTCCCAAAAACTGATTCAGTGGGCCACCCAAGGTGAGCAGTAGAATCAGAAGTTCGCTTACGCCGACCATAGCCATCGTGGGTCTCCCGGAGTTTGATCGTGGTAGTTCAGAACGTATTTATATTCGCTGTGGCGTGCTCAGTGTCGGCGAGCTCTCCGAGCTCGCTTTAGCATGTCGAAAAGGCCGAAAGATTGGCGTGCGTTCGGCGTTCGCAGCTTTCTGGCGTGATTTTCGATTTCGCATGCCCATTCCTGACTCAGGAGGCGGAGCCTCCAAGACAGTGTGTTCCCAGGCGGGAGCCCGGGAACAAGTGTCGATTCTCAACTGTTTCGAGATCCATGAAGCGAAATCTGGTTGATCCAGCTCAAAAATGGTGGGGACTGTTACAATCTTCTCCAACGCGAGTTGGGTGTCCAACTCACAAAAGACTCGTTCGGGTAAGGTTGAAGATTTTTTATGGGACCGGATCGTGACCATCGGGCGGATGACTCGCCGGATCACAACGCGGCTACTGGCAGCACCAAATCGCCTGCCGAGGCACCGATTGGACCGGCAAAGGATCCCTTCGAACGAACGGTAGCGCAGGACAGCACACCTGCGGCACGCAAACCTGATGATGCCACCGTCAACATTCCAACGACGCTTGGTCGTTTTAAGATCAATGGTATTTTGGGCGAAGGCGGATTCGGAACTGTCTATCTAGGCTTCGATGACCAACTGCAACGAAGCGTTGCGATCAAGGTGCCGACACGGGTTCTATCGGGCGTGGAATTGGACAAGTTCTTGGAAGAAGCCCGCCGGCTGGCACAACTTCGTCATCCTGGCATCGTCACCGTTTTCGATGTCGGTGAGTTCGACGGACGATGCTACATCGTTTCCGACTACTTGGAAGGCATGAGCCTTTCGGATTGGATTCGTTCCAAGCCATTTGGGTGGCGCGAAGCAGCATCGATCACGGAGCGATTGGCCGATGCGCTGGCACATGCCCATGTCCACGGCACGGTCCACCGCGACATCAAGCCATCCAATGTGATGATGCTGTCGGACGATCAGCCCGTCTTGATCGACTTTGGACTGGCTGTCAGCGACGCGGATGGGGCCAGAGAGGCTCCCGGCATGATGTCCGGAACCATTGCCTACATGTCGCCTGAACAAACGCTGGGCAAAGCGCACCGGATCGATGGCCGTACCGACATTTATTGTCTGGGCGTGATGCTCTATCAACTGCTTTGTAAAAAACGACCCTTTGTATCCAACGACAAGCTCGAATTGATCCGCCAGATTCGCGAAGATGAACCACAGCCACTCAGGCAAATTGTGCAAGACATCCCACTGGAGTTGGAGCGGGTCTGCGCCAAGGCGATGTCCAAACGGATTGGTGATCGTTACACCACCGCTGCGGATCTGGCGGCCGCGTTACGCAGCATCATTCAACAAGCGGGCGTTGCTCCCGAGGCTCCAACGTCCGTTCTTGGCGTCGCCGATGACAAGGGATCCGAATCGTCGTCGCCCAGCACCAGTCACATGCACGAGGCGGAGCGGCGGCAGATCACCACGCTGCACTTGGATATCGATGATTCGAATATCGACGTGGACGATCTGGATCCGGAAGAACTGCGCAGCGTGGTACAGCGAGTTCGCGAGTTGACCGCCCGCATCATCATGCGTTTCGGCGGCCATTTCGCCCACAGCACCAGCGAGGCGATTCAAGTTTATTTTGGCTACCCGCAGGCGTTGGAGGATGCGGCGCGGCGAGCGGTCTTTGCCGGTCTGGAGATCGGTGAGGAAATCAAGAAATTGCAGGAGCGATTGAAGAAGTCTGAGGAATTGATGATCGACTTTCGCATTGGCATTCATACGGGCATCGTGGTGACCGAGGAAGTCGAGGCCGAGTTTTCCAGCGAACGGCATTCCATCGTTGGCAACGTGCCGCGCGTCGCCACTGGGTTGGCCATGTTGGCGGAGCCAGGTGCTGTCGTCGTCAGCGGTGCAACACGCCAGATCGTCGGTGATTCGTTCGTTTATCATTCTCTCGGCGCGCACTCGTCCAAGGCGATCGGTCGCAATGTCGAAGTGCTTGAAGTGTTGAAGGCGAACGACTCGGCAACGGATAGCGCGAGTGAAGCAGCCGAGCATGATACGCCGCTGATCGGGCGGGAGCACGAGATGGGCTTGCTGCACCAATGCTGGCAGCAAGCCGCCAGTGGCGCGGGCCAAGTTGTTTCGGTTTGCGCGGAAGCGGGTGTCGGAAAGTCGCGCTTGCTGACGGCGTTTCGCCAAGGCGTGGGCGAGACGGCGGTAGAATCCTTCCAGCTCAGGTGTTCGACGTTCCATCAGAACAGTGCGTTTTACCCAATCAGCGAGTTTCTCAGTCGGCTTGCCCAACTCAGTTCCGAGGACTCGGACGAAGCGAAGCTCGGCAAATTAGAAAGCTTGCTCGAGCGTTACGGCATGCCACTTGAACCGGTGGTTCCGCTGTTCGTCGATTTGCTTTCGATCCCGCTCGGTCCGCGTTACGCCGTGTCGGAAGGCACGCCGGAACGCCGCAAGCAGAAGACGATCGAAGCACTCGTCGAGTTGATGCTGGCCGCATCCGAATCACAGCCGCTGCTGCTGACGATTGAGGACCTGCATTGGATCGACCCGACGACGCTGGAGTTTCTGACAGTATTCATCGACCAGATCGCCTCGGCACCGATCCTGCTCGTGCTCACCTATCGCCCCGAGTTTTCTTCGCCTTGGCCGGTGCGTCCCGGACTGACGCAACTGATGATCGGGAACTTGACGGCGCAGCAGACCGCCGCTGTCGTGGCCCGAATTGCGGGGGCTCGCCCGCTGCCGCCGGAAGTCGTCGATCACATCGTGGTCAAGACCGGTGGCGTGCCGCTGTTCACCGAGGAGTTGACCAAGGTCATCCTCGAGTCGGACTACTTGAAGGAATCAGGTGACCATTATGTGTTGGCGCGACCGTTGGCTTCGCTGTCGATCCCGAGTACGTTGCATGACTCACTGATGGCCCGTTTGGACAAACTGGGCGACGCCAAAGAAGTCGCTCAACTCGCTGCCGTGATCGGGCGCGAGTTCACATTTGAACTGCTTTCCGCTATCGCGCCGCTGGACGAACAAACTTTGCAGGCGAAACTGACGATCCTGACCGGTTCGGAACTCGTTCACCAGCGAGGTTTCTTTCCGCGTGCAAAGTTCACCTTCAAACACGCGTTGGTTCAGGACACGGCGTACGGATCGCTGCTGCGTTCCACACGCGGGCAGTGGCATGGTCGCATCGCCGATGTTTTGGCTGCGCAGTTCACGCGGATCGCCGAGACCGATCCGGGGCTGCTGGCGCATCACTACACCGAGGCCGGTCAGGCGATTACGGCGATCGGCTATTGGGAAAAGGCGGGGCTCCAGGCCCAAGAGCGGTCGGCCCATCATGAAGCGATCAGCCATTTCCGCCAGGGGTTGGAGCTTGTCGAAACGCTCGATCCCTCGGAGCAGCGAGATGGATTGGAGTTCAAGTTTCAGATTCCACTGGGCGTGGCCTTGCTGACCACACAGGGCTACGCCGCGCCGGAAGTCGGCCCGGTGTTTGAGCGTGCTCTTCAACTCGGTCAGGAATTGGCTGGCCCGGGTGAACAATTCTTTATTCACTGGGGCATCTGGGCCTGGCGAGTTGTGCGTGAGGAATTACAGATTTGCGATCAGATGGCCGTGGAGGCGCAGGGGATCGTCGAGCCGCTTGGTGACAGCGGATTGCAGGTGGAAGCGTGGTTCATTCCCGCGTTGACATCGTTCTACCTTGGTGACTTCGAGAAATCGCGAAAATGCTGCGAGCAGGGCTTCCAGCTTTACGACCAGGACACGGCCAAGCTGTATGCGCGGCACACCGGTCAAAATGTTGGCGTCACCATCCAATGCTACTGGGCGCTGTCGCTTTGGCATCTTGGTTATCCCGAACAGGCGGTACGGCGGATCGAGCAAGCGATCGAGTTGGCTCGTGCTCTGAAACATCCGTTTAGTCTCGCCTACGCATTGGGCCATTCCAGCTGGCTGTACCACAATTGCGGCCGGAGTGCCGATGTGCGGCGAGCGGCCGACGAGGCGATCGCCCTGGCAGTCGATCAAGGTTTCCCGTTCTGGCTGGCGGAAGGATTGCTTCACCAAGGTTTTAGCCAATTGCTGGACGAGCAGACCGCCGAGTCCCTGCAATCGCTGCAAGCTGGCCTTGATGTATTCAACAAGACGGGCGCGAAGCTCTCGCTTTGTCATTTCTACGCGATCTGTGCCCAGGCACATTTGCAAGCCGGCGATACGGACGCAGCACAGCGCCGAATCGACGAGGCGGCGGCAGCTTCGGCCACCAATGGAAACGTATTCTTCCTTGCCGAAATTCATCGTCTTCGCGGTGAAATCATGCTTGCCGTCGACAAGGTGGATGACGCCGAGGCGTGTTTCCATGAATCGCTCGAGGTGGCACGGAGCCAGCAGGCGAAATCGTGGGAATTGCGAACCACACTCAGTCTCAGTCGTCTCTGGCAGACTCAGCAACGCTGCGACGAAGCGCGCACTGCGTTGGCAGACATTTACGACTGGTTCCAAGAAGGATTCGAAACCCCCGACCTGCTCGATGCGAAGTCCCTGCTAGATTCGCTGAAGTAGCATTGGTGTCGACAGATCGTTGCTCGCGCGAGTCCGCAAATCTCTTGATGGCGAAGCCGTTCCCGAGCCCGAAGACAACGAACAAAGTGTCCGGTACCGAGTTTCGCTTTCAGTAACCTCTCGCCCACAAAGGGTCAGACCCCTTTTTGAAACACGTTCTGAGAGACGTGAACGTTCAACCAACATCGCGAATGCGTTATCGTCGTGCGCACCGTGCGCGCTGAACGTACGTTTGCTCCGCTCAGCTAATCTTGGGCCGCCTTGCATTGCTCCAGCAACTCCGCCGAGCTGTCCAGCGGTTCGCCGGCCCGCAATCGATCGTTGCAATCGCGGAGGAATCCGACGCCGAGCAGAATGCGTCTCATGTCCGCTGGATCGATCGGCTCGCCCCGCATGCAAGCGCGGTCGAACTGACGGTTGAGAT
Source organism: Pirellulaceae bacterium (assembly GCA_963714715.1). Taxonomy (GTDB): domain Bacteria; phylum Planctomycetota; class Planctomycetia; order Pirellulales; family Pirellulaceae; genus JBFJVZ01. The sequence continues at coordinate 267,008 of CAVQPV010000021.1, forward strand.
GTTGAGTGAGGCCGCGGATATTCTCGAATTCCATCGCACCCGCGGCGCCCTCCATCGCGTGCAGCAAACGCAGCGATTCCTTTCGCCAAGCTTCGCCGGAAGGGTCCTGCTGCCAAGACGTCAGCGCCGCGCAGAGCGCGTCGATCTGCTCATCGGTGTCTTCAAGGTAGATCTCGAAATGCTCGGCGTCGAACTCATTCATGGATTCAATTGGAGTGACTCGCAAGATAGACACTGAGTTGCGACTGAAGACGACCGAGACGAGGCCCTATTCGACGTCCGAGTCTCCGTGTTTTGATTTGATGTAAAAGAAGCCCGCTGCCAGACCTACGACGGCAAGCATGATCAGCCACAACACTACCGAGAATTGTTCCAGTGTGGCCATCGCCACCAACATGATCGTTAAGACAACGCCCACCACTAGCAGCAGCCAGTCAATGTGAACCCCCGCCAGGCAACAGCTGAGTGCCAGCAGCATCAACGCGACGTAGGAGGCGGACTGGCGATCGATGATCTCACGACGTTCAAGCAGCGACAGAACAGCCAGGAATCCAATCAGCGTTCCCCAGTGAGACAACTCGCGAACAATGCTTTTCCTGATCGATCGACCCGCCTGTCTCGCGCTCCGCAAACTTCTCCAGAGGCTGAGTGCCGTATAAACCAATACAACAAACAGCCAGAATTCCCAAACGCCGGTGTCCGATGCTTGAGTAAATCCCATGCCGGCCAGTGCCAGCGCCAGCATCGCGCATAACACACCAAGCCGGAGTTTCCACCCACCGCTGGAACTCGCGTCATCAACGGATTTGGATTCGTCAGTGGGTGGTTGTTCAACAGATTCGTTCATGGTTTTACCTCGTCACCGATGTCTTTTCGCTTCGTTCCAATCCATTTTCGCCATCGTCAGAACATCCGGGATCTGACGGCAATCAGCACCAAGGCCGTGCATACGATACCGTCTGTCCGCGGGTCGTGCTCGGCGGGGGTTCCGGTTGACTGCCACACCGAGCGTGCCATCAACAACTGAATTGAATCTGAGTGCGATAGAGCCAGCCGTGATCGCCGGGACTGACGTCAAGTGCTGATGCGTCGATGGGGGCTCCAGCCAAACGCGTGACGCGGGCTGCCCGCATCATGAACGCGAGGTGTGCCAAATTCCGTCGTGCCGATGCGGTTGATGGTCGTTGCTGCAAAAGCACATCCGACTCGCATCGCCAGCCGATCATGGCCCTGGAAGTCGGCGAGTTCTGACGCGCCCCACTGTCCAATTGGAAACCCCTGCAGGCGAATGAAATCTTGACGACGTAAAACAGGTTCTCGGCCGAGTATCAAGTTCGCGGCGAAAATCTTGACGATTACCAAACCCAGTTCTGGGGTGAATACTGCAACCTTGATGTCGGGCAGTCCTTCGGCTCCGTCCTGGTGTGTAGAATCATTGCACCCGTCTTCTGCTTGGTTTTCTTGGGATGGGATCATTCAGGACGACGCGCGATGACGCCGGACCAACATGCTCATGTGAAAGAACTGTTTCTCAAGGCGCGAGAACTCAGTGCCGAGGAACGTGAAACGTATCTTCGTCAGGCGTGCGGGGATGACTCCACGCTGCTTCACGAAGTCACCTCACTGATCAAACATGACTCCGCCGAGACAATCTTGACGCGAACCATCAAGCCGCCTTTCCATCCGCTGCAGCAGGTGGGCCGGTCGCGCAGCCGCGTGCTGAGCCGAATGGAGCCCGCCACCAATCGAATTCTGCAGACGGTCTTCGGCAACTGGGCTAGCCGGCTGTTGGTCATCGCGTGCGTTCTGATCTTGTTGGGCTCTCTGGCGATATGGACGTACAGCGGAATGAAGCAGTCGATGCAGTCCATTGCCGCATCGGAGTTGCAGACGATTCTCAACGCGGACGTCACCGCGTTGGAGTTATGGATCGAAGAAAAGAAAAAAGACGTGCGGTTGTGGTCGTCGCAGCCCGAGATCAGGCAAGCCTTACAAACACTGCTTGAAATCGCGGCGACCGACGATGATCCCAATGCCTTGCGATCAGCTCCGGGGCTCGCCCAGCTACGAGCCGAGCTTGAGCAGTTCGATCGAATTGTGGGGCGTCCGGAACAGGATGCCCTGATCATCGCGCGACGGTCTCGTTTTGGCGGCCGGCCGAGACCAATTGGTCGGCCTGCGATTGAATGCCGACACCGTCGCCGAACTGGTGCCCGTTTTTCACGGTCAAACGCTGTTCCTGAAACCACACCCGGACCCGGCGTTCGATACACCGGCAGCTGGCGAGCAGGGTCCACCCTTGTTGTACTTTGTCGCCCCGATCAGAACCGGTGGTTCCGAACCCGGCGAAATCGTTGCCGCCGGTGCCTTTGGTTATCCTGCGGATGATGAATTCACCAAAATCTTGTCGGTTGCTCGTCAGGGCCTGACGGGCGAGACGTACGCCTTCGACGAACACGGCCTGCTACTGAATGAAAGCCGTTTTGACGACGAGTTGCGAACCGACGGGTTGTTGCCTAGCGACCCACGTTCGCAGTCTATCCTGCGGATTGAGATCCGCGACCCTGGGCCCCAACGAGAAAAGTGGCGAGCGTCTTCGGTCGAAGCGGCCGAGCGACCGCTGACCGCGCTTGCCGCCAAAGCGATCGCTGCGGGTCGCAAGGGCGATCATCATGAACACGAGGGCGTCATTCTTGACCCTTACCGCAATTACCGGGGGCGCAGAGTCATTGGCGCATGGCGGTGGCTGCCCAAGTATTCAATGGCGGTTGCGACCGAAGTGGCGGTTTCCGAACAATACGCGCCGATGCAATATCCTTTGATCGCCGAGTGGATTCGCTTCGGCATGCTCGCCGGCTGTGTGATGTTGCTACTGGTGGCGGCCAGCTGGATTGTCATGCTGGGACGCGACGCAGAAGAGGCGCGGCAGCTTGGTCAGTACACGCTCCAGGAAGTCGTCGGCAAAGGCGGGATGGGTGTCGTCTACCGTGCCCAGCATGCTTTGTTGAAACGTCCCACGGCCATCAAACTGCTCAGGCCCGAGACGATGAATGCAGCTTCCATGACGCGGTTTGAGCGAGAAGCCCAACTGGCGAGTCAATTGACCCATCCCAATACGGTCGAGATTTTCGACTTGGGGCGGACTCCCGAAGGTTCGTTCTACTGTGTGATGGAATTCTTGGATGGGCGAACGTTGGAGGAAGTGCGTACGGGCGGAAGGTGCCCTGCCTGCCAATCGCGCCGTCAATATACTCGTACAGGTCGCGGGCTCACTGAACGAAGCGCACGAGCATGGGATGGTCCATCGCGACATCAAGCCGTCCAATATCATGCTGTGCGAGCAGGGCGGAATCCCCGATTTTGTCAAAGTGCTTGGACTTCGGGCTCGCTCGTCCCGTCGAGCGATCGGACAACGACATCACGCGCCCAGGCTTCATCGCGGGAACGCCACCGTACTTGGCGCCCGAACGTATCACGCGATCCGACCATCATTGATAAGCGTTCGGATCTGTACTCTTTCGGTGCCGTTGGCTACTACCTGCTGACGGGCCGGCAGGTTTTCCATCCCGAGCAAGAAGTTGATCTGATCAAACAAATCATGACAGAAAGTCCACCTCCTCCGTCGGAGGTCACCAGCAATGAGATCCCGAGCGAATTGGAGGAGTTGATTCTTCGCTGTCTGGCAAGAGAGATGGAAGACCGACCAGCAACGATTCACGAGGTGTTGGTGAAGATGGTGCACATCAACCTCGAACTGAGTCGGCGAGGACTCACTCCTGAATCGGGTCGGTGAATAAGAAAACGCGTCGGCTGAGTAAGCCGACGCGTTCTTTTTCGCGGGAACCGTGGTCGTTTTCGCACTCGCTATTTGAGCTTGGTGCTGGCAGGCAAGGTAGCGATCTTGGGCTCTGGATTCACGGGCGCTTCGGTAAACTGATCGACCTCAGGCAGGCGATCGACCATCGCGATTGGCTGATGCCGTTTCAAAGCCTTCGCGCCGCCCACCAGCGTTCCGCCGACACCATTGAAGCCAACAGAACTTTCACGAGTGTCGACAACAGCACCGGAGCGGAACGGGCCAATGCCCAACACGTAGGTGTCATTGTTGTGCGTCAACGCGTTGGCTTGTCCACCCATCCCGAGTGCACGACCGGTCTTGGGATCGTAGCACACGAGTCCGATTTTCGCGGTGGCCATCTGCGTGTCGCGCGAAGCAAATTTGACTTCAGGCAGCTCGACCGGAAGCCCCGGAAGGCCCAACGCGGGAATGCCCACGTAGCTTTCTTGCGTATCCGTTCCCACACCACCGCAGCGAGCTTCCAAGACAACGTCCGCAGCATCGGCTGCGCCTACCAGGCTGCCGCCGGCTGCAAAAACCTTATGACGAAGTGAACCGACCAGGTAGCCTTTGTCCACGGTGCCGTCGAGATATTTGTCGTCGATGAAAACCTTGTAGCCGGCGAAGTCAGCGAAGCGAATGGTCGACATCGCGCGGTCAATCGCTGACGAAATCAGGATCTGCTCTGTTCCCGTTCGCGCTGTGTTGCTCGTGGATGTCGTCGCGCAACCGGTACAAACGGCGGCCAGAAAGCCCAGCGTTAACAGGCAATGATGACGTTTGGTGAATGAATGGTTGTTGATCATGGAGATCCTTGTCACTCTTGAATCTGGTTGATGAAACTGCCATCGATGGCAATCGGATCGATGAATCGTCTGATCGGATCACCTACGGTCTTGTTTTTCGGCGCTTCCCTCGGTTGGCTGGATGTGAACAACCGTTCTCTGGTATAAGCTTCCGTCGTTCCCAGGTACCCCCAGGTTCCCATCGCGTGGCAATCTTGCTCATTTTCACACGCTGCCAGCGACGTTCTCGCACCCGGGAGATCACCTATTAACGGCTGGAAGCGAGCGACCGCAAGGCTGTAGAGCGGTTTACGAACATGAACATTCCCAGGAATCGATGATCGGGCCGAAGGCCCAGGCGTTTGTCTAGCCCCGGGGCAAGTCAATCGCGAGCTCGGCGAGCGATGACGACGCCCTGGGATTTCCTGAACGAATACCTCCACCCGCCACTCGGTCAGCGGCGAAGCGGCCGGCCGAGCTGAAAGCCGGAAAGCCTGGAAAGACTGGAAGGGCTGGAAGGGCTGGAAGGGCTGGAAAGACTGGAAAACGCGGCAGCCGCGAATTACGAGACGCCAGATTGTTGGCGGTCAAATACAATAGCCAGCGTCTCTTCCGCCCGCTTCCCACCTGCCCTAATCCAGCCCACGTGACTTCGTTACGCCTTGATTTGGATTCTTGTCGCCTGCGGATGGTCGCTTCGCGCTGACGAAGTCGATTTTGATCGCGATATTCGACCGATCCTTTCCGAGAACTGCGTCTTTTGCCACGGCCCCGATGCGAATCGACGCGAAGCCGACTTACGTTTGGACATGCAGGACGATGCCATGTCCTCGATCGAGCCATCGGACCGAGAGGCGAGTGAATTGTTCCTGCGGATCACGACGGATGATCCCGATGCACTGATGCCGCCGCCCGACTCGAACAGGGAGCTTACCGAGGATCAAATCGCGATGATCGGTCGCTGGATCGATCAGGGAGCCACCTGGACGAAGCACTGGGCCTTTCGTCCGCTGCAACGGCCCGAGGTGCCGAAAGTCGATCTGTTTGAATCAGCGCCGGCTGGCAATCCGATCGACGCGTTTGTGCAACACATTTTGAATCAGCGCGGCATGCTTCCAGCGCCCGAAGCAGATCGTCGAACACTGATTCGACGACTCTCACTCGATTTGCGCGGCCTGCCGCCCACGCCCGAGGAACTGGATGGGTTTCTGTCCGACCAGGAGCCGGGGGCCTACGAACGGCTTGTCCAGCGGATGTTGGACTCGCCTGCGTACGGCCAGCGGATGGCATGGAATTGGTTGGACGCGGCCCGCTATGCGGATAGCAATGGGTACCAGGGTGATCGTGAGAGAACGATGTGGCCTTGGCGCGACTGGGTCGTCCGCGCCTTCAACGATAACTTGCCCTACGACCAATTCACTCTTTGGCAGCTGGCTGGTGATTTGTTACCCCACGCGACTGATGAGCAACAACTGGCAACGGGTTTTTGTCGCAATCATATGATCAACGGCGAAGGTGGCCGCATTGCCGAAGAGAACCGCGTCGAATATGTCATGGACATGACCGAAACGATGGGCACGGTTTGGCTGGGCTTGACGCTGAATTGTTGTCGCTGTCATGACCACAAGTACGATCCGATCAGCAACCAAGAATACTACCAACTTTTCGGTTTCTTTAATCAGACGCCTGTCTCCGGTGGCGGTGGCGATCCGCAGACCGCGCCCAACATGCCCGCGCCCGACCAGGGGCAACGATCAAAATTGGCTGAGTTCGCGAAGGAACTCGCAGCCGTTGATTCACAGTTGTCTAAACTCGCAAAATCGCTCGTCGCTCAGCAACCGGATTGGGAAGCAGAGAAGGCGAGGGAGTTAGCCGATGCCACGATCTGGCAGACAATCAAGCCGAACAAGTCTTACGCCAAGCGGCAGAGCCTTCGCGTGCTGGATGACCAATCGATCCTGGCTTTCGGTCCGAATGCCGACAACGACACTTATACAATCACGGCCAGCACTTCGCTGTCCGAAGTCACTGGGCTGCGACTCGAAGCACTCAAGCATGACACGATGACCGCCGGCGGGTTGGCTCGATCCGACAGCGGCAATTTTGTTTTGACATCGCTGGAAGTAACGCTGATCAACGAAAAAACAGCGACTCGCACGCCAATCAAAATCGCATCGGCACAGGCGACCTACGAACAAGGAAGCCTCAAGGTTACGAACGTCTTCGACGACGACCCAAAATCAGGTTGGGCCGTTCATGAAGGACGTCCGCTTGATCGCGAGCACGCGGCGGTATTCCGGTTTCAGAAACCGATCGATGTCGTCGAGAACCCGGTGATTGAACTGGTGCTGCGTCATGACTCGGTGCACAAAAACCATAACCTCGGCCGATTTCGTTTGTCGCTGACGGACAAGGAAAAGCCGGAACTCACCAGTGGCCTGGACCAATTGATCGCCGATCTGACGACACCAAAACATGACAGGACCGACGCACAGACGAAGCGAATCGGAAAAGCTCACCGCGAGTCCGATCCTGCGTACAAGAAACTGAAACAGAAACGCGACGCCATCGCCAAACGTCGCTCGGACCTGGAAAAGTCGATCCCCAAAGTGATGGTCATGGCAGACATGGCGAAACCGCGAGAGACATTTATCCTGCAGCGCGGTCTGTACAACAAACCGACCGATCCGGTTTCCGCGGCCCTGCCGCAGTTCCTGCCGCAGACGGATCGTTCAGAAAATGACGGTGCATTGAATCGACTGACGTTAGCTCGCTGGTTGACCAGCGAGCAGAATCCTTTAACGGCACGTGTGACGGTCAATCGCTTTTGGCAACAGGTGTTCGGCATCGGATTGGTCAAAACTCCGGAAGACTTTGGCCGCCAAGGTGAAATTCCGCTTCAGATGGACTTGTTGAACTGGCTGGCAGCCGACTTTCGCGACGGTGGCTGGGACGTCAAGGAATTAATGCGAACGATCGTCACCAGTCACACTTACCGCCAGTCGTCGCGGATTGGTTCGCCCGAGGACTACCAAAACGATCCGGACAACCGGTTGCTTGCCCGCGGTGCTCGCTATCGGCTGCCATCGTGGATGCTGCGTGATCAGGCATTGCTGGTCAGCGGTCTGCTTTCGACCGTCGATCGAGGCCCCGCCGTGAATACCTATCAGCCCGCGGGTGTTTGGGAGGATGCGAGTTTCGGAAAGAAGACGTACCAACGCGACTCGGGCGAAAAGCTTTATCGGCGCAGTCTGTACACGTTTTGGCGGCGTATCATTGCGCCGACCATGTTCTTTGACAGTGCAACGCGGCAAACTTGCACGGTCAAGGAAGGACGCACGAACACTCCGCTGCACGCACTGCAAACGCTGAACAATACCACTTACGTGGAAGCCGCTCGCGCACTTGCTCAACTGGCGCTGCAATCGGATCAACCCGAGGACGCAAGCCGAATTGACTTTGTGATCCAGCGCGTTTTGTCTCGGCCCGCGACGGAGCACGAACGAGTGGTGCTTGCGCGAGGTTTAAAGCGAACGCGAGGCGAGTTTCGTGCGGCGCCGGATCAGGCAGCCAGACTGATATCGGTCGGGGAATCGGCAAGAGACGAAACGCTCGATGCGGTCCAGCACGCGAGTTGGACCGCCCTGTGCTTGGCCGTATTGAACTTGGACGAAACGCTGAATCGAGAGTAGCCGAGTGGATCCACTGCGAGAAAACCGACTTCAACTCACGCGGCGACATTTCTTTGGCCGCGCATCAGTGGGGATCGGCACGGCGGCGCTAGCGGGCTTGCTCCAGCGTGATGGGTTGGCGGCACCCGCCGGGGAAGGGAAACGGTTTGGCGGCTTGCCGGGGCTACCGCATTTTGCGCCCAAGGCAAAGCGTGTGATCTATCTGTTTCAGAATGGCGCACCGACGCATGTCGATCTCTTTGATTGGAAGCCCAGGCTCCAGCAATTGCATGCCAAGCCGGTCCCGAATTCCTATATCGAAGGCCGCCGGTTCAGCACGATGACGGGCAAAGCGGATGGCAAATTGTTGCTAGCGCCGATCGAGCCGTTCGCACAGCACGGCCAGAGCGGCGCTTGGGTCAGCGAGTTGATGCCTCACACCGCCGCGATTGCTGATGAACTTTGTTTTGTCAAAAGCATGCACACCGAGCAGGTCAACCACGCACCGGCGATCCTGTTCATGCTTAGCGGCAGCGAGATGCCGGGGCGTCCCACGCTGGGTGCCTGGTTGACGTACGGGCTTGGTAGCGAAACGGATGAACTGCCGTCGTTTGTGGTCATGACCAGCATCAGCAAAGACACGTCCTGCGGTCAGATCTTTTACGACTTCTATTGGGGCAGCGGTTTTTTGCCGTCGCGATTCCAGGGTGTCAAGTTTCGCGGTAGTGGCGACCCGGTACTGTACGTCTCCAATCCCGACGGCATGAGCCGACAGATGCGACGCGGCTGGTTGGACGATATCGCGGCGATCAACGAGCAGAAGCTGCAAGAGTTTGGCGACCCCGAGATCGCGACGCGGATCTCGCAGTACGAGATGAGTTTCAAAATGCAGGCCAGCGTTCCGGAATTGGCCGACCTGTCGACGGAGTCACAAGAAACACTGGACATGTATGGTCCGGGTGTGACGCAGCCGGGCACGTTCGCGCACAATTGTCTGCTCGCACGACGACTGGTCGAACGCGGTTGCCGATGCGTGCAACTGATGCACGCCGGTTGGGATCAACACAACAGTTTGACGACGGAGCTTTACAATCAATGTCGCGATACTGATCAGTCGAGCGCCGCGTTGGTCAAAGACTTGAAGCAGCGAGGTCTGCTGGAAGATACGTTGGTGATCTGGGGAGGCGAATTCGGAAGAACCCCGTTCTTGCAGGGTGACATCAAGAATCGGCCGCGTTGGGGGCGAGACCATCATCCCTATGCCTACACCCTCTGGGCAGCCGGCGGCGGTGTTCGCCCCGGGATCAGCTTCGGGGCGACGGATGACTTGGGTATCAACGTGGCGGAGAATCCCGTGCATGTGCACGATTTTCAGGCCACATTGCTGCATCTGTTGGGAATCAACCACGAGCGATTGACGTTTCGATTTCAGGGACGCCAATTCCGCTTGACCGACATCCATGGCCACGTCGTCAAAGACATTCTGGCCTGATATTTCTCGGCGACGCCACTTCTTGATGCCGGCGATCCCACCGCTGCAACTTTGTCCGCTAAACTACCGGCGGAAAAACTCTTCCAGATCTTTTAAAAGCTCTCTCCCGTCAATCGGATCCGCCAAAATGACCGACTCTGCATCAAGCCAAATCGATCATATTCTTATTGAGGAACGACTCTTTCCGCCGTCCGCCGAATTCACGGCGAAGGCAGTGATTTCGTCGCAGCAGCAGTACGAGGATCTGTATCAGCGAGCGAAGGATGATCCGGAATCGTTCTGGCGCGGTGAGGCCGAGGAGCATTTGCATTGGTTCGAGCCGTTTACCAAGGTTTGCCAATGGGAAGCCCCCAACGCCAAGTGGTTCGTGGGTGGCAAAACCAATGTCAGCTACAACTGCTTGGATCGTAACATTGAAGCGGGGCACGGCGACCGCACCGCGATTATCTGGGAAGGTGAGCCTGGGGATACGCGAACGCTGACCTATGGCGAACTCCTGAAAGAAGTTTGCAAGTGTGCCGCGGCGATGAAGGAGTTGGGAGTCGAGCAGGGGGACCGCGTCAGTGTTTATATGCCGATGACGCCCGAATTGGCGATCGTGATGCTGGCCTGTGCACGCATTGGTGCCGTTCATTCGGTGATCTTTGCTGGATTCAGCGCCGAATCGATTGCGGATCGCAACAATGATTGCGGCGCCAAGCTGATGGTGACCGCGGACGGACTGCACCGCCGTGGCAAGATTTTTCCGCTCAAGGAAACGGTCGACGAAGCACTCGTGAAATCTACCACGATTGAAAAGTGCTTGGTGCTTCGCCGTGCCGGTCAAGACGACGTGCCGATGACGGCGGGGCGAGATGTCTGGTGGCACGATGTCGTCGATCATCAGTCGGGTGATTTGCCGGCCGAACCGCTGGACAGCGAAGCTTCGCTATTTATCCTCTACACCTCCGGCAGCACGGGGAAACCGAAGGGCATTCGGCACACCACGGCAGGATACAACTTGTGGGCCAAGCGGACGTTTCAGTGGGTGTTCGATTATCGCGACGATGACATCTACTGGTGTACGGCTGATTGCGGATGGATTACCGGGCACAGTTACATTGTTTACGGGCCGTTATCGGCGGGCGCAACTTGCCTGATGTACGAGGGTGCTCCCAATCATCCGGCCGAAGACCGATTCTGGGATCTGGTCGAGAAGCACAAGGTGACCATTCTTTATACGGCTCCGACGGCCGTGCGTGCCTTCATCAAATGGGGCGATCATCACGTCGAAAAACATGACCTGTCCAGCTTGCGTCTGTTGGGCAGCGTTGGTGAAGGAATCAACCCGGAAGCTTGGATGTGGTACCACAAAAAGATTGGCGGCGGGCGCTGCCCGATCGTCGATACTTGGTGGCAAACAGAAACGGGGGGCATCATGATGAGCCCGTTGCCCGGCATCACGGCGACCAAACCTGGATCGTGTACGACCCCGCTGCCGGGCGTGGTTCCGGAAATTGTGGACGAAGCCGGCAATGCGGTCGAACCGAACCATGGCGGCATGCTTTGCATGGCGCAGCCGTGGCCGGGCATGCTGCGTGGAATCTGGGGGGATGATCAACGATTTGTTCAGCAGTACTGGACGACGGTTCCCGGCAAGTATTTGACCGGCGACAACGCTCGTCAGGACGATGACGGATACTACTGGATCATGGGGCGAATCGATGACGTGATCAATGTTTCGGGGCACCGACTGAGCACCATCGAAGTCGAGAGTGCCTTGGTGAGTCACGACGCCGTGTGTGAGGCGGCTGTGGTGGGGCGACCGGATGACTTAAAAGGCCAGGCGATCGCGGCATTCGTGACCGTTCGTGATCGTGAGCCCGACGAGGAACTTCGCCAAGAGCTTTATCAGCACGTGCGAAAACAGATCGGGGCGCTTGCCCAGCCTGATGATCTTCGTTTCGCAACGACGCTGCCGAAAACGCGCAGCGGGAAGATCATGCGTCGTCTGCTTCGCGACATTGCGGCCGGCAAGGAGGTCGTCGGCGATACGTCGACCTTGGAGGACTACTCGGTGCTGGCAAAGCTCGCCGACGACGAGTAGTGCTTTGTCACAGCTTGTTTTTAGGGTTGCCGTTTTGGTGGCGTAAGCTTCCAGCTTGCGAATTCCGTACGAAAACAAATGGCAAGCAGGATGCTGACCCCACTTTTTAGCTGTGACAAAGCACTAGTGGCAGTTTGTTACATAGCGTTGCAGGCAAGGTTCTGGATAGCCGTCGTAGAAGCGTTTGATCCAGTGCCGGCCGGACCAATGTTGGAGATGCCGCTCCCAACCTTGTCGCTGCAGTGCCCGATCGCTGATCGTGCCGTTCGTAACGTGGGCAACAATGGCGGACGCCCCACGGATTCGCGCAATTTCGTCCAAAACGTGGCACGCGCCCACAAACGTTTTGTACCCGGCCTTTTTACCGGAGCGAACGTAATCGAGGGTCAGGAACGCAGGCATGCCCAGCGGTTGATGGTAATCGAGCCAGCAAACGTTTTCGTCTGCGCGACCATATTTCGCTTGCCACCAAACCTGGGCCACCGAAACAGAGCCGCACAGTAAACGTCGCTGGATTTCGACGAGCCGCCCGTCACGCATCACGATACGCCCAAACCGCCAGCGGCGGATTTGTTCGGCCCCGGTGATGGGATCGCTGACTGAGCCAAGCCGTAGCATGTTGTTCCCATGGCGTTGATGACATGCGTCGTGCATTGTGCAGGACGCTAAGAAAAAATAGCACGTGATCGAGTGCAACCAATGATTGTGGCGAGCTGAAATCGCGAGGAGTTGCGCCACATGGGATCTGACCACCCGTCTCGGCGTCGCCATCACCCGAAAAACCCGATTCCTCGTTACAGATGGAGGGCTTGCATTATCACCCTCCCTTGGGCGTTGCCGGCTCTGCAACCACAGCGGAAAGTGAGTCGGAGTTCTTTTCCCGGAGCGACGACGACCCTTATGATAGGGATGTAGGTTTGTTTGGCGACTTGGATCCGAATACCCGGAGTAAAGAAGCGGATGGATAGCGAGAACGCGGATCAAGCAAACGAATCAGGCGACTCGGACAGCGAAGGCGTGACAACTCGTCCCAGTCGACTTCGGCGGTTTGTGGTCAAGGTGCTGCGAATCGTTGCACTGGCGTATGTCACCGTGCTGGTCACGCTGGTCGTGATGGAGACGCGTCTGGTCTATCCCGGGGCTTTCATGCAAACCGGATTCGTGCAACCGAGCGCAAAGATCCAAACGGTTCGCTACGAATCGGAGGATGGCGTTCAGCTCGAGGGACGTTTGCTGCACCGTGATTCGCAAAAACCGATTGTGCTTTACTTTCACGGCAATGGCGAAAAGGCCGTTTGGCTCGATCCGTGGTTGGAGCGTTTGGCCACGCAATTTGATGCCAACGTGATGGCGGCCGAGTTTCGCGGCTACGGCAAAGATCAGCCGAATCCGGACGAGCAGGGTGTGCTCAAGGACTGCATTGCGGCGCGACAGTTTCTGATGGATGCCTACAACGTTGGGACCGATGAAATCATTCTTTACGGGCGGTCATTGGGCGGTGGCTGCGCCGTCGCGTTGGCAGCCGATGGCGGAGCACGAGCCCTCGTGCTGGAGCGGACCTTTGATCGACTGGTTGATGTTGCTGCCGGCCAGTATCCGGTGATCCCTGTTCGTTGGTTGATGCGAAATCGATACGATTCGATCGCCCGGTTGGCCCAATACGACGGCCCGTTGATTCAGCTGCACGGAATCAGTGACCAATTGATTCCGATCGAACACGCAAAAAGGCTATTTGATTCCGGTCGATCGGCCACGAAGCATTGGATTGCTGCGCCGGGACTCGGGCACAACGATCATTTGTCAACGAATCTGTTGGCCGAGTTAGCCAGGAGAGTCAACGGATCGATTTTGGCGACGGCCGAGTGAATTCGTACATCATGATCGCTGCAGCAACGGCGACGTTCAGGCTATCGGCGTCCATTTGCATCGGTATGCGAACTCGGTCGCTAGCGATTCTTTGAACTTCGGGATCGATGCCCCGGGCTTCATTGCCAACCATCAGCACCGTCGGCCGATCATCGCGCAAGAATTGATCGAGATCGGTAGCTTCGTCCAAGGTGGCGGCAACCGTGCGGAAACCAGCTTGCCGTAGCATCCTAAGTTCCGCGACGGGATCACGCAAACGATAGAATCGATGCATCAAGACGTTGGCCATGCTGACTCGGATCACACGCCGCCGGAATGGATCGATCGTTTTCGGCCCCAGCAGGATTTGGTTGACGCCCAACGCAGCGGCTGAACGCAAGATGCTGCCCATGTTTTCTTGGTCGTCAATACCCAGCAAAGCAAGGGCAACGTGCGGCGCACCGACTAGAGTCGACAGGCTCCTGACCTCCCTGTACGGTTGACGCCGACCGCAAGCCATCACACCACGGTGGAAGTCGAAGCCAACGAGCAATTCCATCATCTCGCGCGGGAGACAGTAGATCGGGACTTCCGAGGCAAGCTGTGTTGCGTAGGAATTTGCTTTTCCATCTTCCAACAACAGGGAGTCAATCGAGTACTCACTGGCAATCAGTCGATCAACAATCAAGCGTCCCTCGGCAATAAACGTGCCGCCCTTGTCCGAAGGATCACGGTTGCGAAGATCCCGGTAACGCGAAAGCCGAGGATCATCGGCGTTGTCAATCCGGATGACGTTTTGGGATGCCACCAGAACGCTACCTGCGCGATGTCGTGAACGAGTCGGTGTTGGATATCAGAATACAAAAACAGCCTTGCAACGGGCCGCCTATTGTTCCAGTTGGGCAGAGAGGAACGATGGGCCGTTGTGCCGTGGCAAGGCTGCTTGGCATCCAATCGCCATTGGGGCAGCGCGATGGATGCAGGTGTCGGTCAGCGTCGCTGACCAGCTTGCGAGTCGAAAATGGGTAATCGACTCGCGGTGGTGTGTGCAGTTGAGCAGTGATGGCTCGGTGCTGCTTTCGATCAAACCCTTCACCATTCCCAATGCACATGAGGGTTTTCCCTACGCAAAACCACAAGAATGTGATCGACGCCATTCGGGTCCGGCAACCTGTGTCGATTAGGCGGCGCAGCGGTAGTTTGCCGAAGGAAGTGATGGTTCGCAGATAGCAAGGAAGCCTTGGACTCCCGCCTCTCGCTATCGACTCAGGCGATCGTGACTGCCGGATCCAGGTAGACATCCTGAATGGCCTGCAGCAATTGCGAGCCTTCTGACATCGGCCGTTGGAAGGCTTTTCGACCGCTGATCAATCCCATGCCGCCGGCTCGTTTATTGATCACGGCTGTGCGAACGGCCTGCGCCAAGTCACCCGCACCGGAGGAGGCCCCGCCCGAGTTGATCAGCCCGACTCGTCCCATGTAACCATTGGCGACTTGGTAGCGGCAGAGATCGATGGGATGGTCCGTGGTCAGTTTGTCGTAGACCAGCGGCGACGTCTTGCCGAACTTGATTGCGTTGTAGCCGCCGTTGTTCTCGGGAAGCTTCTGCTTGACGATATCCGCCTGCAGCGTGACACCCAAGTGATTGGCCTGACCGGTCAAATCGGCCGCCACGTGATAATCCTTGTCCGTTGTGAACGCCGGATTTCGTAGGTAGCACCACAGGATCGTCGCCATGCCAAGTTCATGTGCTTCGTAAAAAGCTTTCGCAACTTCGACGATTTGTCGACTTGATTCAGCCGAACCGAAATAGATGGTGGCGCCGACGGCAACCGCACCCATCTCGTAAGCCTGCTTCACCTGGCCGAACATCACCTGATCAAAGGTGCTGGGGTGGGTTAGCAGTTCGTTGTGGTTGATCTTGACAATGAACGGAATCTTATGGGCGTACTGTCGGGCGACGAGCCGAGTACGCCATAGGTCGAAGCCACACCATTGCAGCCGCCTTCGATCGCCAATTTGACGATGTTCTCCGGATCGAAATAGATTGGATTCGGTGCGAATGACGCGCCCGCGGAATGCTCAATCCCCTGGTCGACGGGCAAGATCGACACGTAGCCCGAACCTCCCAAACGTCCGTGACCAAGCAAGCGTTGCAGGCTGGCCAAGGTGCGACAATTACGATCGGTAGGAGCATACAGGCGGTCCACCGAATCGGAGCCCGGCAAATGCAACGTTTCAGCGGGAATTCCCTTGCACTGATGCTCTAGCAGGCCTTTGGCGTCGTCACCAAGTAGTTCAGTTAAGTTGGACATCTCGTCTACCTTCGGTTTTCGATGGATGGAGTTTGAGGTGGTTGCCCGACGATGAAAACGCCCTGCGGGCCTCTTTTATCACTCTGCCAGATCTGATGGAAGTAGGGGGCGGATCTCAAAAAAGCCCGGCTTGGTTCGCTTGACTCTGCCCTGGATGATGAAGGCGGAATCTCGAACATCCCACGTCCCACAGTCGCGACCGTGGAGCCCTTGGAGAAAAAGAGAGGGCCAACAAAAAAACGGTGAGGCAGCACAGTAACGTGCCACTTCACCGCTTTGTTTAGAAAACCACGAGAGTGATACGTACGTCCACGTCGCAATCCCACACCACGACGTTTGGTACGACCCCTTTCATTCAAGCGTAAGTCAATCACACGATCGACCTTTGCCGGTATCCTAGGGAATCGGACGATTAAGCTGCTGGCTCGGGTCGTAACTGTCGTTTGGAGACGAAAGTCTCGATCAAGGTCCAGCAAGCTCTACTTGCACCGGTTGCGTGGACCGGGGTGTCTTTGGCGACTACCGGTGACTTTGCGGCCTGTTCCCACCCATTTTCGGGCTCGACCGTGGCGGCACGCCGGAGCAGAATAGGGTCAGTTGTACTTCTGTTGACTCAGTTTTACGGTGAAAAGATGCGTGCTTTCGCGTTGTTGTTTGTCTTGCTATTAGTGATTGCCTTTGGATCCAGTTCGCCGGCAGCATCGCCGGTGGGGATTTGGCGCGGCGGTTGGACCAGTCAATCGACGGGTCATCACGGCCCCCTGCGGGCTCGCATTCGTCAAACCGGCCCTGACAGCTACCGAGCCGTCTTTGCTGGACGCTTTGCCCTCGTGGTACCGTTTATCTATTCCGCAAAGCTTGAACGGGTACCGGGCACCTGTCATTGCTATCGATCGGCAAAGCGTCTGCCGCTGCTGGGGACGTACGAAATGACCGCCCAGGTGTCGTCAAGTCGCTTTTACGCCAACTTCAAGAGCAAAAAGGATGTGGGCGTCTTCGATCTGTCGCGATGAACTTGCAGGACGGCTCTCCTGACCCGTCTTTTCCATCATCCGTGCTAAAAGTCGGGTCAGGAGACCCGACCCACAAGAAGCAGACTTAGATTTCACCGCCGCCCAGGCATCGTAGTTCGTCATTGACTCGCAAGAGTAGCCGGCC
The DNA here is from genome assembly GCA_963714715.1 of Pirellulaceae bacterium. Classification (GTDB taxonomy): domain Bacteria; phylum Planctomycetota; class Planctomycetia; order Pirellulales; family Pirellulaceae; genus JBFJVZ01. Next base: position 284,198 of record CAVQPV010000021.1, read on the forward strand.
CGATGCGTAAGCGGGTGTCGCTCCGACCGGGCCACCTAAATCGACTGCGCCCAGTTTCTCAAATTTGTCACCCGCTCGTAACAACGTTGCTTCGCCATCCAGGCTGATGATCAGCAGCGTCTCACCCACTAAAATCGGTGACGCACCGAAGTTGCCGCCAATTCGTCCTGACCAGATCGTTTCGCCGGTCTGTGCGTGCAGGCAAGACGCGATCCCTTTGTCACTGATCAGGTACAACCGGTTGTCCTTGAGCACGGGCGTTGGCACGTAGGGGGCAATGCGTTCGATGCGGTAAACCTGCTCAGGTGCCTCGTCCGGCGATTTCGGAATGCGGACGCCGACCAAATGGTTTCCGCCACCACCACTTCCGCTACTGCCAATGGCAATGTCGCCGGCAATGACCGGAGTACTGCAACATCGCATCTCAAAGACGTTCAGATTCCACAGCATTTTTCCGCTGGCGGCGTCCAGGCCAAACATCCCGTTTCCGGTATTCGCATCGATGATTTGCGTGCCTCCGCCCTCGCTGCGATAAATCGCCGGCACGCCATAACAGGTTCGAGTGGTTGCCAGCTTCGTCTCCCAAACCGTTTCGCCACTATTACGGTCGACCGCAATCATTCGGCTTTCGCCGGCAACTTGACCTGGGTTCAGTTGGTTGGCTTGTTGCGAATTGAACAACAACACCATCGAGCCAAAGACCCGGGGTGACGTGCCGAATCCGTGTTGGCTTTGCCAGGTTCCGAAGTCTCGCGACCAGATCTCGTTACCCTCCAAGTCCAAACATTTCAGCAACGTATGGCCCGGATCACTCCACGCGACAAACACGTTGTCGTTGTCGACGGCCGGCGTGCTGGATGCAAACGTGTTGCGAAGATGAAGATGATGTTCCGGATGCGGATAACTCTTTGACCACAAAAGCTCGCCCGTGCTCAGGCTGACAGCCTCGACGGCAATGGTTTCCTGCTGGGGTCTTGAAGCGAGATAAAAAACTTTCCCCGCACTGACAACGGGTGATCCCACGTCGCGAGACCCCAGCTTTCGCCGCCAGGCGTAATCTCCATCAGACCAACGGTGGGGAATCGTGCCCTCGCTCACAAATCCTTGACTATTGGGACCGTGAAATGCTGTCCAACTGGTCGGCGATTCCGCGTCAGCTGATGACGAAGTGACGGCGGCACAAACCGCAAAGGCAAGGACGCGAGCAAGTTTCATCAGGGGGATTCCATCATGATTTGTAGGCTGGGCAAGATTACGAAGTGATCAAGTTGTTGCCACTGGCGAACCGTGAGGATTTGCCGATTTCAACGGTTGCATGGCATGGCCATTGATGATCGTGCATCGCATTGTAAACGAATTGATCCGTTGCGCGGCGGGAGCATGGAAAGAGGGGTACGATTGCTGGTCGGGAGCAGCGATCCCGCTAGCGGCCATGAAAACTCTGCAAAACCCCAAGTTCGCCAAAATGTATCAGATTCAGCGAACCCACGATCTCGATGGTCTTCTCCGCGACCCGGAACTTTGGAATCGCTTGGCTGGCGGTGTTCCGTTTCGCGAAACCTCATGGCTCGGTCCCTGGTGGAATCACTTTGGCAAAGTCCTGGACCTCGAGCCCTATGTCCTGGTCGCGCGCGATGCGAAAGCCGAAATCTGTGGCATTCTGCCGCTCTACCTTCGCCACTCGAAATCGCAGGGACGCACTTTGTCGATGATCGGAGACGGTCAGGCCTGTAGCGATTATGTTTCCTTGCTGGCGTCCGCGGATGACGGTGAGGCGGTTGCAACGGCAATGGCTGAGTTTCTGGCCGACGCCGCGGACGACTCCGATCATGGTTGGGATTTTATCGATATTGATGGCGTGGTCGAAGACGATGCCGTGATGATCGCGTTTGCGAAGGCCCTGTCGCAGCGTGATGCCCTGCTGCACACCCAATCAAGAATGTGCACCTGGTTCAAGCCGCGAGACGCCAACTGGAACGAACACCTCAAACACTTCAAAAAGACTCAGCGCCGCAAGATGCGTCGCTGGAGTGAACGCGTTGAGGCGACGGAAGAACTGGCGCTGACCGTTTCCGAAACGTCCGACAACGTTCATCGCGATCTAGACCAATTGATCGAAATGCACCAACGCCGCTGGAACGAGGCTGGCGAGCCGGGAACTTATGCCGATCCGCGGTTCTGCCGATTCATCCACGATGCCACCGCCGATTTTTTTCGGCGAGGCAGATTGCACTTAGCTTCACTGTCATTTGACGAACAACGGATCGCCGCCGACCTGAATTTTGTCGGCGGAGATCGACGGATGTATTGCTTCAGTGGCGGCTACGACCTGGATTTCGCCAACATGGAACCAGGCCGCATCCTGACGGTCGAAGCGATCAAGCACATGTATCGCGAGGATTTGGCCGGCATCGACTACCTGCGTGGCGACGAACCCTACAAAAAGCGCATGGCCGCGACAGCGAAGCGAATTCTGAACGTACGCGTCGCCGCACCAACCTGGTGGCCACGATTGCGCCACGCCGCCTGGTGGACTGGATTCGAGGTCAAACAGTGGATGCGACGACGAACTGGTCGGACGCCAATCGTCGTCGTCGATTTGGCAGCCGGCACACTCGCACCGCAAAGTATCTGATTCTCAAGAAATGGGGCCATCGTCAACCCAGGGTGGCCGCTTGCTCGCAGAAGTTCGCGAGCCTGACCCCTGGGCTTTGATGTGAAACCCTTTCAGGCAAACGTTGTGAAGCATTCTTTGCACGTAGGATGAGACCATTGTCCTTGTCTTTACCCACATCTTCTTCAGTCGCGAAGCGACGAAAGCAGATAGCTGCCGGCGTGAGCCGGCAGATCTTTGCCGACGAATCTCAGTGAGCCGCGAAGCGGCGGCAGCAAACGTCGCACATCTTGCTGTCGCCGCTTCGCGGCTTGTTTGTTGGAACTGCCACGTGACCCACGGCTTGCGCCGTGGGCTACCTGCTGCCGCCGCTTCGCGGCTGTGCATCGATGTGGGTAAAAACAAGGACCATTGTCCCGTCAGCGTAGGATTTTGTGGCTCGGGACAATGATCCTGGTCATTACCCACATATCTTGATCCCGATGGGATCACAGACATTAGCCGTAGGTCGCGTAGCGCACCTACGGTCCATGTCTTTTCCGTGTTTTCGACCCCGAAGCGGGCCGCAGACCTCCGCTGCCGCACCGATCTGCGACGCCCTTCGGGGTCGACTCAGGTGGATCTGAACACGATCCGTAGGTGCGCTGCGCGACCTACGGCTAATATCTTGGACCGCTTCGCGGTCGCTCACTAAGGCAAAGCCGACAATGTTATTTCGCGGCAAATCTCTTGTTCCGCCACGGCTCAATGGCCTCAACCTTCCAACAAAAAAGGGTCGACGAACTTGGCAGTTCGTCGACCCACGATGGTCATTCATCTCGACTCAGCGGCGATTATCGGCCACGGTAAACCGAACTCGACTGTCCGCTGGGGTAGCGGGTGTTCGAGCGAGTGCTGCTAGCGGGAGCGAGGCTCGACGCAGGTTGGCTGGCTGCAGTCTGGCTGGCAGCGGCCTGCTGCAATGCTTTGGCGTTGACCAAGCTCCATCGCTTGCCGTTCAATCCGTTGGTCGAGTTCCAAGTCAGTCCGGGAACGAACATGATCGAAGCGATGTTCTGACCGTTGACGGTGGCAACACCCCATTCGGTTTCGACGGTGACCAGCTTGACGTCCGTGGCACCAGTGATCGAGTCGCCATTGAGCATGACAACGGTGGTCGACGCGTTTTCAGCCGATGCAAAACGAATTCCGGCAACTTCCGACAACGGAATGTTGGCAGTACCGAACGAAGTTCGCATATCGAGGCTGGTGGTGTCCGTCAGCGTACCCAAGATTTTGGTGGGGCTGATCAGGTCAACCGAAACGCTCAACGGCCGAACTTTGGAAGATGCGACTGCGCGAGCGACAGGTTTTGCTACTGACTTGGCAACTGGGGCGGCCTTGGCGACAGGCGTATCTTGCTGAGCTTGAGCTTCAGCAGCAAACATCGTCAGGGCGGCAACTGCGGCACAAGCCATCAAGCGTGAGAGGGTGGATTTCATCGATTCAATTCTCCGAGGCGTAAAACGGAAAGCGGTCAAGTTGGATTCTTGTCCTGGTCTTGTGACCAGTTTGAGTCCAAAGTTAGGTTGCCCGCAGAGTGCGTCTGAGCAGAATCAGACCCACATAGTCGCGAATCGTCTCCGAGAGGGTGCGATAACCGTCAAAGACCGTACAAACGATCCACCCGAGTCGGTCTACCTCAAAATGCGATGCAGCGCAATAAAAAAGCCGCCGCTTTCCGGTTACGAAAAGCGACGGCTCCAACTTAACAGTGGGTTGCACTGTTAATCGTTTTCGACTTTGAGGCGCCTTAGCCGCCACAACAAGGTGCTGCTGCAGGAGCAGCACAACCACATCCTCCGGTAGATGCACCGGCGGCAGCAGCCATAGCCGAACCAGCAGCACAATCGCAAGGATTGATCACGCAAGGAACCAGCTTGGGAACCATCTTGCAGACCTGAACTTGACGCTCTTCGGTCGTGCAGTAAGGAACGCAAACGGTGTATTCCTCGACAACTTCTTCCGCGACGCGATCGTAACGACATTCTTCGTACGCCTCGGTCGTACATTCCGGAACGTTGTACGTGTAGGAAACTTCCTTCGTACGTGGTTCCGAAACATAGGAAATGTGAGGAACGGTGACCATCTTCTTGACGGTCTCGTAGGTCAGTTCCTTACGCATGCGAGTACGTTTTTGGTCTTCGTACTTCGCACACTTACGCATCCGAGTTCGCACTTCGTCAACGTAGATGCAGGTCTTCTTCGTGGCAGTACGCGTTTCGCACTTGTACGCGATACGAGTGCATTCGTACGGAATCTGAGTCGCTTGCTGCTCGTAAACCGTGTAGCTAAGAACTTCGCACTTCGTGGTCGAACCGGAAACAGCAATCTGCTCGGTTTGACAATTCGGTACCCAAACTTTCTTGGTCACGGTGGTGGTGCAACCGCCGGCAGCGGATCCGCAGCCAGAGGGAGCACAGCTGCCGCAGCTAGACGATTTGCAGCTGCTGCAAACGGTCTTGCAACCGCCGCAACCGCCACGACGACCGAACAGGCCACGTCGCGATGAACCGCTGGAAACGGTCATGGTCGCAGCAGGAACTTCGCAGACCTGCTCTTCCCAGTGGCCATAATCCTTGGTCACCGTCTTCATGGTTGTCGTGGGGACGCAAACTTCAACGGTGCGAGTCTTGGTGACTGGCACGGCGTTGACGACTGTCAGCATCTTCTGTTCTTTGACAGCATGTGGAACCATCACGTTGTAGGTGATCGTTTCATCCTTCAAGGAAGGAACCTTGACGGTGTACTGTTCCGGAACTTCAACGATGATCGGAACCTTGACGGTGTACTCTTCGGGTACTTCCTTCCAAACTGGAACCGACTCAGTGACTTCAACCGTCTTTTCCGATTTCACGGGGACCAAGACCGAATACTCGATTGTCTTCGTCTCGGTGATCGGCTTGTTGACGATCTTGTGGCGATACTTCGTTTCGTTAACCGGGACAGTCTTGTAAACCGTCTTGGTGCGATAACGAGTCTCATTACGAGTCTTGTTGACATTCACGGCTTGAGTTTCCGTGACATAAGTTGGCGTCATGACAACTCGCCAGGAGTTGACAGGAGCACAGATTTCCTGGTTGATACTGCCAATCGCAGCTCCGTCGACAACGGAACTACCTGCTGCACTTGCAGCACATGGACTTCCGCAACCTGCGGATACCGATGCACTCGCGCACGGATCGCTACATCCGCCACATGGAACGCAGTTACCGGCCTCGGTAGTCGAGGCGGATGTCAGCAGAGCGGCTGACGCACATAGGACACTTGCAACCCACTTCACTGTTGGGCTCCTCCGATTCGGGGGTCGAAACACGTAAGACAAACGTTTCGTGGACTCGTTGCTTCCGTTATCCGGATGTCATACGAGCCACTCCCCCGAGCGGTAGATTCGAGAATAGATGCGAGGGAAGAACTTTCAATGAAGTTATTCACGGATTGACAAAAATTCATCTCAATCATGGCTGGTTGCAGTACTCATGCGACGGACTAATCCCAACCATCGCTACAACCGGACTATTCCCAACCGTCAATCACAAAACCAAGGGAAACTGCTTTCCCAGTCTTCACTGCCAAGCAAAATACCTTCGACCCGTTTACTCTCGAAATTGAAGATTGATCGCTTCCCACCATCCGATCATGACAAGGAAATAGACCGTGAATCATCAGTTAAGAACCGCCCGTTGCTTTCGTGGACTGCTTCAAAATGCTCTGCTGGTCGCGCTGACCGCGATCAGTTCGCCGATGCTGTTGGCGTCCGCCCCGCTAACGGACCCCGTGGTGGCCCGAGTCGAAATGAAGATCACCGATGGTGAGAAAGTCGTCGACGTCATCGAGCAGGGTGATCTGCTGACGGTGATCGAAGAACGTGAAGAGGACTATGTGATCGTCACTCACGATGGAAACCGAGGAGCCGTCGATAAAGTCAACGCGGTAAGAATTGCCGAGTCCGGAGAGATCTACACGGATTTGATCCAACGCAATCCGGAGGAAGGCCGCTACTACACCCTGCGAGCCTCATCGTGGTGGGCACTGGGGAAGGCGGACAAGGCGCTCGAAGACTTTGATCGAGCCATCGAACTTGGATACGAAGAGGCACACGCCTTCGTCAGCCGCGGCTTGTTTCATGCGTCGCTGGGCAACCACGAAAAGGCAATCGCCGATTACGAAAGGGCTTTGTCCATCGATCCGGATGACATCGCACCGCTGGTGAACCGCGCGGCAGTTCACATGATGATGGCCGCCTACGACAAAGCGATCGAAGACTACACCGCCGCGCTCAAGCAGGAACCGCAGCGAATCTCGCTCTTGCACCAACGGGCAATCGCCCACAAAGCGTCCGGCAATCTCGATGAAGCGACTGAGGATTTCACGAGCATCCTCGACGCCAACGAGAAAGATATCACGGCCGTGATGGGACGCGGATACGTGTACTTTCAAAAAGAAGACCATCAAGCCGCGATCGAGGATTTCTCCAGAGCGATCGAGCTGAATCCCAAAGACCCCGTCCCCTTCAACAATCGGGGCTACAACCGGTCCCAAATCGGGGAATTCGCGGAAGCCCTGGAGGACTTCAACCAAGCCTTGGAACTCGCTCCCAGGTATGCCTTGGCGTTGCAGAATCGCGCCTGGCTGCTGGCGACCGTCGAGGATAGCGACTTGATCGATCCGGCAGCCGCTGTTGAATCGGCAAAACAGGCTTGCGAACTGACCAATTACGAATCTGCCGGCGACTTGTCGGCATTGGCCGCCGCGCTCGCCGCAGACGGCAAGTTTGATGAAGCTGTCGGGCTGGCAAGAAAAAGTCGTCGAAATGGTTGGCGAGCCGTACAAAGAATTCGCCACCAAGATCCTTGATCGGTACGAGAATGAGCGACCGTTCGCAGACGATCCCGACGCGGCCAATGCAGAGGAACAGGCAACGGCGGAGCGAGAAGCCGCAGCAGCAAAGGCGAGCGCGGCAAAGGATGAGTCGGCAGAAAGCGAAACCGACTCGAAGGCGTAAAGCCGGTACAGTTTATACATTACACTGAGACCACTCCCCTGGGTTCTCGAATCCGGGTAATGGAGATTTGTGTGGAATAAGAAGTTGGGCTCTGCGAAGGGGAGACTCATCATCAGACAAATACTGTTAACCATACTGATCGTCGGCGTTGCCAACGTTCTGCATGCTGCCGACTCATCAGTACCAAAAACAGCGTACACGAATAATTCTGCAATGGAACTGCTATTCGAATCTCGAACCGAGATCACCAAGCGAACAGGCGAGATATATTTCTTCCAGCGAAAACCGACGATTCACCCTGAGTCGGTCCTGGGGCCGGATTCGTTCGTCGACGGGGCTGGCACAATGTGTTACGGGACGGTCCTGCGTGACAACGGGATCTTTCGTATGTGGTACCAGGCGTGGCCGCGTGACTGGAAGAATGGTTCGAATTCCGGCTTGATCGGTTACGCTGAATCCGACGACGGGTTGGCCTGGCGGAAGCCGAAACTCGGCTTGGTGGACTACGCGGGAAAGGGTACGGACAACAACCTGGTCGATATCTTCGGCCATTCATTCACGGTCTTCATTGATCCGGACGCACCGGCCGGCTCCCGCTATCGCGCCACGATGTGCATCAATGGTAAGGGGGGCTATGGCTACTATACGGCGCATTCGGCCGATGGCCTGAAGTGGGAGTATGACCAACTCGTGCCGCAGTGGAAGTCCTCCGATGTCATCACCAGCATCTACCATCCGGAACAGAGGCGGGGCATCGTCGCCCTGAAAGTAAGACCGTATCCGTCTGTCAACGGAATCCCTCGCCGTTCGATCGGGATCGCGGAACTCCGAGACGGCCGTTGGTCGGAGGCACATTCTGCGCTGCTGCCGGATGAACTTGCCGATACCGATGCCGTCTCCCGCGGCTACTCCTGTGGCGACTACTACGGCATGGGCATGATGCCTGCCGGATCGGGTACGGTGGGCTTCCTCTGGCAGTTCCGCCGCTCCGACATGATGCACGGAGTAAACGACGTAACCTTGGTCTACCAGGCTGGACGCGGAGAGCGTTGGGAGCACGTCCCCGGCCGCCCCGATTTCATCAGCCACGCGGACCCCAGCTTTGGCCAAGGCACCGTATATACCTCCTCCTGCCCGGTCACGGTCGGAGACGAGCAATGGCTCTACTTCACTGCGTACACTCGCATTCACGGTTGGTATTTACACAAGAACAAAGAGATTGCCGACAAACGAATGCAGACGGTGATCGACGAAGGCCTTAGCCGTATCGGCGTTGCTCGCTGGCCGAAGTGGCGGTTGTTCGGGTTTCGGAGTGATCCCAAAGGATCCCTCACCCTTAAGCTGGACGGCATCAGGGAGCCGTCTCGTCTCTTGCTCAACTACGAATGCGAACAGGGCGGTTCGGTCCGGATATCGCTTGAGGATGTGCCGGGGAGAACAGAAGAGAACTCCATTCCCCTCACGGGCAGCAGTTTTGACGCCGCTGCGACCTGGAGTGACGGCGACGTACTGGCGCCACAGCCCGAAGGGCAGTCGATCAAGGCCACACTGCACATGGATCGGGCGAGCGTCTATGCGTACCAGATTCTTCCTGCCGGGTAGAAAACGGCCGGGGGCAATGTAAATAACCAGCCCAAAGTTGGGAGCAACGTCGTCAACGTGCTGGAGTTCTCCAACCTGTCCGGTTCTTTCCGCGGGGAGAATGTCGTCATCAAAGGACACCGCAACGGCAAGCTGATCACTTCAGACAGCTCGATCAGTGTGAGCTTCGAGGATGTGATGGACCGCCCCGAAACCACTTTTTGGTTCACTTGCGGCGCTTTGGACAACAGCGGATCGGATCGCTCTCTGTTCAAGGTGAATACTGGCCGGCGAATCAGAGACCTGACATCACCAGACCTGAGTTGCACGATGAATCAGGAGGGCAGCGCCTTGGTCTATCACGTTTCCTCAACCGACCACAGCGAGCCGACTGCCGTTGGTTCGACATTAGGGTAGAGTGGGATGACGAGTGAGAGACCGTTCCATTGGACCTCACACTGGATGCTCCCTCGTAACTCCAACGAACTGAGATAGGTCAATTTGGTGTGCGAAGGTCAAAGACAGGCTCCCTGGTGGGAACGCGGGGTGATCTATCAGATCTACCCCCGATCGTTTCAGGATAGCGATGCGGACGGCGTGGGTGACCTTGCCGGAATCGAGTCGCGGCTGGATTATCTCGCTGAGCTTGGCATCGACGCGATCTGGCTGTCACCGATTTATCCCTCCCCCATGGCGGATTTCGGATACGACATTGCTGACTATTGCGACATCGATCCAATCTTCGGTGATCTCGCCGGGTTCGACCGCCTGCTTGCGGCGGTCCACGCGCGCGGGCTCAGACTACTGCTCGATTTCGTTCCCAATCATTCGTCAGACCAACATCCATGGTTCGTCGAAAGTCGCTCTTCGCGTGAGAACCCGAAGCGAGATTGGTATATCTGGCGTGATCCGGCGCCCAGACGGAGGACCGCCAAACAACTGGATCAGCGACTTCGGTGGCTCGTCCTGGCAGTGGGACGAGACGACCGGCCAATATTACCTTCACGCTTTCCTCAAGTCGCAACCCGACCTCAACTGGCGCAAGCCCGCAGGTACGCAAAGCGATGATGGCGGTGCTGCGATTCTGGTTAGACCGCGGCGTCGACGGATTCCGGATCGACGTGCTCTGGCACATCATCAAGGCCGAAGCGCTGCCCGACAATCCGATCAATCCGCACTGGACGCCCGAGCGCACGCAGCGCGACCGGCTGATCCAGCTCTATTCGACCGACCAGCCGGAAGCGCATGCAATCTCTGCCGAGTTTCGCGCGCTGGCCGATAGCTATGGCGACCGCGTCCTGATCGGCGAGATCTGTTTGCCGAACGACCGCCTCGCCCGCTGGTACGGCACGCCGGATCGTCCTCAGGTGCATCTGCCGTTCAATTTCCAGCTCATCGAAAACGCCTGGGACGCAGCCTCGCTCCGGCAGACGATTGCCGCCTATGAGGCGTCTCTGCCCCGATTCGGCTGGCCCAACTGGGTGATCGGCAGCCACGACGCGCCGCGCATCGCTGCGCGGGTCGGCGAGCCGCAGGCACGAATTGCAGCCATGCTTCTGCTGACGCTTCGCGGGACGCCGACGCTGTACCAGGGCGACGAAATCGGCATTGGCGAGGTGCAGATTCCGCCCGATCGGGTGCGCGACCCACAGGATCTGCGTCAGCCCGGCCTGGGGATCGGTCGCGATCGTTCGCGCACACCGATACCGTGGGATGCTTCGGCCTATGCGGGGTTCAGCACTGTCGATCCCTGGCTTCCGCTCAACGAAGACTGGCGCGTGCGCAACGTTGCGGCACAGGATCGCCGACAGCAGCTCACTTCTGTCTCTCTACCGATCTCTGCTCGCGCTGCGGCGATCACACGACGCACTCGCAATCGGCGATGTCACGCTCGTCGACGCGGCGGAGGACGTGCTCGCCTACCAGCGGCGACATGCCGGCGAGTGCCTGCTGATCGCGCTGAACCTCGGCGACGCAGACGCGGCCGCTGTCTCTGCCCGCGTTGCTGCCCACGGATACCTGCGTCGCCGAGGTTCTTGTATCGACCCTGTGGCCATCGAACCTGCGCTTCGCCCGATGGACGGCACGCTCGCCGACGAAGGTCTCGTACTGCGACTGTACTGAACAACAAGTGGCTAAGCTTCAGCTTGCGGTCTTTGGATCGCAGCTGAAGCTCACGCTGCCCGCAAGGAGAAACGCTGAGATGCGCGTAGCAATGCTGGCCCCGATCGCCTGGCGCACGCCGCCGAGAACCTACGGCCCCTGGGAACTCGTCACCAGTATGCTGACCGAGGCGCTCGTCGAGCGTGGGATCGACGTGACTCTCTTCGCCACGCTCGACAGCATCACCGCCGCAACGCTCGATGGCGTCGTGCCAGCTCCGTATGGGGACGATGCATCGATCGACGCGAAGGTCTGGGAATTCCGCCACCTCGCCCACCTGTTCGAACAAGCCGGCCGGTTCGATCTGATTCACAATCAGGCGGACTTCCCGGCCCACGCCTTCGCGCGCCTGACCGACACGCCGATCGTGACGACGATCCACGGCTTCTCGTCAGAGCGCATCTTGCCGATGTATGCGGAATACCAGGACGTGGTCCATTACGTCGCCATCAGCGACGCGGATCGTTATCCCGACCTGCGCTACGCTGCGACGATTCATCACGGTATTCCTATCGACGA
>CAVQPV010000022.1:0-38484 GCA_963714715.1 Pirellulaceae bacterium
GGCGAGAGGGGGGGTGAGGGAAAGCCGGAACTACCCGGCAACACATTTAACGTGCGTTTTTCGCACAGGAGAAATGAGCCATGCGTCATCAATACTATCCGAACTGGGGTCCCGGCCTGACGCGTCGACAAGCGATGCAGGCTGGCATGCTGAACGGGGCGGGCATGATGATCGCGTCGCAGATGTTCGCTGCGGACGCGGCAAAGCAAGCGGATCCTCAGTCGGCTGCCAAGTTGCCCGAGGCCAAGGCGAAAGCGGTGATTCAGATTTGGCTGGCTGGCGGGCCAACGCACATCGATACGTTCGATCCCAAGCCCGAAGCGGGAAGCGACTATACCGGGCCGCTGCGCAGCACGGCCAAGACGAATGTGGAAGGAATCCACATCGGTGAGTTGATGCCGGAAACGGCCAAGATCGCCGACAAGTACTCGTTGGTCCGCAGCTTCACTCACGGTGTGAACGGTCACGAGACGGCGTCTTACCTGACGCAAACCGGTCGCATGCCGGGTCGGTTGGTCTATCCGGCCGCCGGTGCCGTCGTGGCGGCTTTCAAGGGCTTTCCGGATAAACCGGAGGGAGCCGAAGAGAGCCTGATACCGCCTTACATCGTCTTGACCAGTCCGCAGGGACGCTTCTCCGAAGCGGGCTTCATGGGCATCAAGTACAAACCGTTTGCCACCGGCGGTGATCCGAACGCGGCCACGGTTTGCCGTCGAAGGAATCATCGCGCCCGATCTCGGCGCAGAGCAGCAGCTGGAACGTCGCCGACTGTTGGGTGAAATGAACGCACTGCGGTTAGCGACTGCCAACGATCCCAGTTTGTCGATCGCCGAACAGGCTCGCTCCAAGGCATACGACTTGATCGCCGGTGACGCCGGATTGGTATTCGACCTGAACGAAGAAAGGACGAGATGCGGACTCGTTACGGTCGTAGCAAGTTCGGCCAATCGTGTCTTGCCGCGCGACGCCTGATCGAAGCGGGTGCCAAGTTCGTCACCATCAACCACGGTGGTTGGGATACGCACAAAGATCACTTTTCGTCGATGCGGCGAAAACTTCCCGAACTTGATCAAGGGCCTGGGAACACTGATCGCGGACTTGGACGATCGCGGGTTGCTGGACACGACGATCGTGTGGTGCGTCGGCGAATTTGGCCGCACACCCAAGGTCGCGCAGGAGTCTCCCTGGAACGGCGGACGTCACCACTTCGGAGCCGTCTTCTCGACACTCGTCGCGGGCGGCGGTTTCAAGGGTGGGCAGATTGTGGGCGAGTCCGACAAGCGTGCCGAAACGGTCAAGGATCGGCCCGTCTATCCGGGTGACTTGATCGGCACGATGTATGAGTTGCTGGGCATCGACCCCGAAGCGAGTTTGCCGCACCCGATGGGCGAATTCGTGCGTGCGACCCCCGGCGAAGATGAAGGCATGAAAAGCGGCGGACGCTTGAAAGAAATCACTTGAGCGTTGGAAGCAGATTGAGCGGATGGCAAAGAAAAAAGCAAATGATTAGTTTAGAGAACCATGACCACGGGAAGAGGTGGCTCGTCTGCCTGTCAGTCGTACTTCTGTCAGCGATCGCCGCGAGCGACGTGATGGCTCAGCGCGAGCCACACTTGGCCTACGCGTATCCCGCCGGGTGCGAGCGGGGCACGTCCGTTGAAATCATGATTGGCGGACAACACCTCGAGGAAGCCGACGAAGTTTACATCGCCGGCGAAGGCGTCGAAGTCGAGATCCTTGGTTGGTACCGTCCGATGAGTCAGGGCGAGTACAACAACCTGAATCAAAAGATTCGCGACGTGCGCGAAAAGTTGATGGAAGAACGCACCGCCAAGGGAATCAGCGGGAAGCCATCGGCGGCTGAACTCGCTTTGGCCGCCGGCATTACCGATGATCAACTGCGCGAGATGGAGATTTACCGCCAACGCGCGGGTGATCCCAAGCGGCAACCCAATGCCCAGTTGGAAGAACAAGTTTCGGTACAGTTGACGATCGCCGAAGATGCCGAGCCTGGCAAACGGGAATTGCGATTTCTGACCGAAACCGCCATCTCCAACCCCATCTGGCTTCACGTCGGCCGCTATCCGGAAGTGCTGGAGGTGGAGCCCAACAACGAAGAGCCGGATGACTCGGTTAGCTCGTTACCTGTGGTGATCAACGGACAGATCATGCCGGGTGATACCGACCGCTTCTCATTCCAGGCCCGCGAAGGAATGAAGCTGGTCATCGAGGCCGGCGCGAGAGACGTGATTCCTTATCTGGCTGACGCAGTTCCCGGCTGGTTTCAAGCGGTCATGCGGCTGATGGACTCGTCCGGACAAGAAGTCAGCTTTGCCGACTCGTTTCACTATCGCCAAGATCCCGTGCTCTACTTCGAGGTGCCTCGCGACGATGTCTACACCGTCGAGATTCGCGACTCGATCTATCGCGGTCGCGAGGACTTTGTCTATCGAATCACCGTCGGAGAAATCCCCTTTGTCACCAGCGTCTTTCCCTTGGGCGCTCGGGTCGATTCGGAGACCACGGTGCAACTGAGCGGTTGGAACCTGACGCGGCCGGTGTTCCCCGTCCGAACGATGACCCGCAAGCAGTATCGTCCGCTGCGCTGGTATTCGGCAGAACAAGCGGACGGCGTCTCGGTTCGCTTTCCATTGCAAATCGATTATTGGCCGGAAGTTGCTGACCAGGAACCCAACAACGACATCGCCAGCGCGCAAAAGATCGCGACCCGGGTGACGATCAACGGTCGGATTGATGAACCGGGCGACAAAGATGTCTTTCTGCTCGAAGGCGGCGGCCGACTGGTTGCCGAAGTGCATGCGCGTCGTTTGGGATCTCCACTCGATTCGATCTTGACCATTACGGACGAACAAGGCAACGAAATCGCATTCAATGACGATTACAAAGACTTGTCACAGTCAATGTTGACGCACCACGCCGATTCACACCTGATCACGGCGGTACCCGGCACTGGCAAGCACTACTTGCATATCACAGATGCTCAAGACAACGGCGGGCAAGATTTCAACTATCGGCTTTGCTTGCGGCCGAAACAGCCGGATTACGAACTGCGTGTCACGCCCTCCAGCATCATTGCCCGTGCTGGCAAAGTCGTCCCCATCACGGTGTTTGCGCTGCGAGATGACGATTTTGCGGACGACATCGAAGTATCGCTCGTCGATCCCCCGGAAGGCTTCCATCTGGACGGAGCCGTGATCCCGGGCAATGCCGATCGCGTCCGCATGACGTTGACGGTTCCGGCGAAGGCACCGGCCGAGACAATCCAGTTGGAAATGGAAGGAACCGCAAAATCGCGAGGCCGAAGTCGCGCGATGATCCGGCCGGCCATTCCCGCCGAGCACATGATGCAAGCGTTCATCTGGTACCACTTGGTTCCGGTCGAGAATTGGAATGTGGTGGTCAGTGGAAAGCCGGGCGCCAAGATGCCGTTCAAGCTGTTGATGTCCGACGACCACCTCAGCTTACCGCGCGGCGGCGAGCTGTTTATCAACATTCAGCCGCTGGCGAAAAACCTCAAGGGCGATCAATTCAGTTTGCAGTTAAGTGATGATGCACCTGAGGGGATTTCTGCCGAGATCTTCGCCGACCCCTCGGGATCGTTTGCGATCAAGATCACCACGACCGAGGACGTCGAGCCGGAACTGCGCGGCAACCTGTTGATGAGCGTTTACCAGGAATACACACCGGCACCGACGGAGGCGAATCCTGCGCCCAGACCACGTCGCACCGACTACGGCTATCTGCCGGCGATTCCATTTGAAGTTTCCAAACGCAAATCGAGTCGATAACCACGCCGCCAACCCGTTCGTTTCGACTGATCTCTATGTTCAACCCGACTATCTCGGGAATGACCCGCAAGGTCATGGCGAGACACTTCACTGCGGCGAAGGATCGGTGTTCTTAAGATCAAAAGTGTCATTTGACACACCAGTTCATTCCGCCCTAACGTCGGTGGCACTCCTCGGGGTTGCACCAACGACGCATTTTCATCGCTGAGCCGATTGATTTCTATGCTGATTGCGTACGTCCACGGGAAAGCAGTATCTTGCGGGTGACAATCTGCTTTTGCCGGTCGGCACTGACTCAAAATGTAACGGTATAATCGCGTGAAAGATCTACTTCGACGCCATGTTGGCACAGCAATCGGTATCAACGTCATCCGGGCTTACCGAATTGATACGGCCAAGCTGACGGCCGTCCATGACGAATACTTCACCGTCGAAACAGAGAAAGACGAGAATACCTGCCATATTCCGATGACGAACATCGTCAAGGTCTTGGAAAATCCGAAGGGGGTGAATGTGGGGGGCATTTTCAGACAGCACAAGTCGCACCCACTGGTCGTGAAAATTGGCCACGTGGTTGAGTACGTGCCGACATAGTGGGAACCCGTTCATCCTGGAACGCTTTTCTTGCCCCCCCTTTTCCATCAAATCGCAACGATGAACGTGAATCAACACATCGTCCTGGGGCTTTGGCCGATCGCCGGAATCACGACGGTCGGCGTCACTCAGGACGATGCCGAAGCAACGATTGCCGCCGCGATCGAATCGGGCATCACTCAGTTCGATACCGCCTTTAACTATGGCTACAACGGCGAAAGCGATCGTTTGCTGGGGCGATTCATCGGCAAAGACCGGGAAGGCTTTCATGTCATTGGCAAAGTCGGCCAACGTTGGCTGCCGGATAAGACCCGCGTGCACGATGGTTCACCCAAAAACCTGATCGCCAGCGCGGAAGAATCGTTGCGGCGCATCGGTATCGAGTATTTCGACACCCTGATGCTGCACTCGCCTGATCCCAATGTTCCTCTTGAAGAATCGGCCAACGCGATCGCCAGCCTGCAGGATCGTGGACTTTGCAGTCGCATCGGCGTCTGCAATGTGTCCTTGGATCAATTGGAAACTTTCTCCAGCGTGGTCGATTGTCGGGCAGTGCAATGCCCGCTGAATCTGATGCAGCAAGATCGACTCCGTGATTTGATTCCCACTTGCCAGAGACGCGAATGTGATGTTTATGCGTATTGGGCGCTGATGAAAGGATTGCTGGCTGGAAAGATCGGCCGCGATCACGTTTTTCCGCCCGGCGACGTGCGTCCCAACTATGCCGTCTTTCAAGGGAAAACCCGCGAGCGGACGCATCGAGTTTTGGATCAGCTCAAGCTGATCGCCCGTGATTGTGAAAAAACGATCTCGCAACTCACCCTCGGCTGGGTCATCTCACAACCAGGCGTGACGGCCGCGCTCGTAGGTGCCCGCAGAGGGGATCAAATTCAAGAGACTGCGAAGGCGACACCGCTGGACGCGGAACTTCTCGACAGAATCAACGCTGCGTTGGCGGCCATCCCTGAACCGTGACGCGACTGGCTCCCAGCGTCCGCCACTGGCTTACGGTGCCTCGATTTCAAGCTCGCGCCCAACGATGTACACCGGCGTTTCAGAGATTTCGACTTCGCGCGAAACCTGAAGCTTCGCGCCCATCATGTCGTAAACTGCTTCCGGCGGTTTGGTCAGACGCAGCCGAGCGGATTCCCGGGTTGTCCAGACAACAAGGACATGACGATCGTCTGCGCGGCGGTATTTGGCGATGTAGATGTCGTCGTGCCGTTGGCTGGGAAGGCACTCGGCGGCGGCGGTCATGCGAATCAACACACTGACGGCTACGATACCGGGCTTGGGTGCGCAGTTGAATTGCTGGTGATGGATCAGACCAAAATTGTGCTCGTTGTAGTCCTGCGAAAGTCCATCATCCTTCAGGTCGTACCAGAAAACTTTTTCGACCAATTGCGTGCCCTGCAGTAACAGCAGTGTCCGCAGACAGTAGCGCGCTTGCTGCTGGAGACTGCTGCCGCGACTGGCACGATGAGTCGGGTAGCCGATTTCGGTCACCCATGGTTTGGTTTTCACCCCCGTCTGTTCGACGCGCTGCGCGATGCGAGTGACTTCGTCAACCAGAGCGGATGACTCAGGCGAACGCGGATATCGATAAGGGTGAATCGACCAGGCGTCCATGGAGTCCGGGCCGGCAGCGGCCACCGTCGCCACGATGTTGTCAGCACAATGTTCACCGTATTCGCCGCCGATTCCGACCAGGGTCAAATCGGGGAACGCCGACTTGACGGCTTGATAAGTGGGTTTCAGCAGTCGGCCATACGCCTGGCCATCGTGCTGGCCGCTTCTGCCTTTCATTCCACAACCGCCGACCCACTCATTCCAGATCTCGAACATCGCCGCCGTCCCTTGCGTCTGCCGGGCTAGATCGACCGCGTAGGAGGCAAATCCGTCGATCGCTTCCGGCGAATTCGGATAGCCGCCGTTGTCGTAATGGGAATTGCTGTAGTCGAAAATCAGCAGCGGACGCATCTTCAGTTCCGCTGAACGCTTTAGAAACGCGGAGGCGTGATCGGGCATCGCATATTGGCCTTTCTGAAGTTCGTAGCTTTGCCAACCGATCTCGTCGCGATACTGGTCGATCCCATACCGCCGCATCAAGTCCATGGTCTCGATCGGATACCGGTTTTGTCCGAAGTGAGAGCAGACGCCAACAAAATCCGACCGCCGAAGTTCGGCGCCATTGATCAACGCCGCACAACGAAACGACCGAGTCTCGACGACCTTACCGTCCGCGACCAGCTGAAAGTCGCACGCATGCCACCCTGGGCGATCGAGCACGATTGGCACTTGCGTGCCCGCCGCCGGTCCTGTTCCGCTGGCAAGTTCACGCGCAAAGAAATCGGTTTGATTCCAACGAATACGTTCGCCATGCCCCGACGCTCGCAGCGTGATGGTATCGCCCACTGCGAAAAGATTTCCAAAGGTTTTGGTGGCCGTTTCCACGTGGAGTGACGGCGGTTGGACCTGTTGACGCCGCACAACCGTTATCTCATCGATCCACAAACTGCCATCCTTTTGAAAGCCGCGGCCCGGTCGGTCAACCACGATTCCTGATAGCCGACAGGGGTAATCTTTGTTGCCATTTCCATCACCGCCCCAAGTAGTGCTGGGGCTATCAAGTTGGCCAACCACGAACTGCCAACCCGGTTTGGCCGCACCGAGCAATTCAACTTGGTGGTTTTCTCCGGACGAATCGAGAAACCTGAGCCGCAACGTGAACGGGGTCCCGTCATGATGGAGCCAAAACCCGATGCCCAACCCAGGCATTGAAAAGGTCACCTGTTTGGTCAGCTGAATGTATTGGAGTTCTTGCTGACCGGTGAATCGATAGTCCGCGCGCATCGATGCGGTACCGGAATGCTGCCGAGTGTCGTCACGGTGCAATCGGACTTCGGCATTTTGAGCACCTCGTACGGCTGTCCACTTCATCGCGTCGGATTCAAAATCGTCGAGCAGCTCGACGGCTTCGTAAGTTTGTTCCGGAAGTGTATCCACAGGAACACATTCAACGGTTTCCCAAATCGGGCCAGCCGCCGACACGTCGAAGGGAATCCAACAAGCGGCAAGCAAGACAAATGGCTGGAAATGTTTCATCGACAGAGGGCTTGATTCCGGGAAAAAGAATTACAGGGCTGATCGGGAGTTGGACAAAGTTTACCGCAATGAAGGATAAGTGCATCACGGCATTGGATAGCCGCGAAACGACAGGTTCATGAATTTGAGCGTTGAGTCAACCGAACGTAGAAAGTTTTGGCCGAAACGTCTATCTTCTATTCACGATTCGCCCTCGGAGTACACATCCTGCTGCGACTAAGCGCAGGTTCAAACGCGCACAGAAAGGTTTGCTGATCTGATGGAATACGTTGACGTCATTTCTCGCATCATTCACATCGCCACGGCGATCACCCTTGTCGGCGGCAGCGCCTTCATGTTGTTGGTGTTGATGCCGAGCGCCAGAGAGTTACCGGACGAGGCCCATGAGCAATTGTCCGCAGCGGTGAAGAAACGCTGGAAACGATTCGTTCATCTCGGGATTCTGCTCTTTCTGTTGAGCGGATTTTACAATTACAGCCGCACGGTACCACTACACAAGGGAGATGGGCTTTATCACGCCCTGATCGGCACGAAAATATTGATCGCGTTGGGAGTCTTTTTCATTGCTGCCGCATTGGTTGGACGCAGTGAAAAGCTTGAGGGAATCCGACGCAATCGAGCCAAGTGGCTGAAGATCGTCGTGTTATTGGCCGCCGCGATCGTGGCGATCTCGGGCTACGTCAAAGTGCGCGGCACCGCGGCGCGGCGCAGCATGTGGCTGAAAGATGATCGCCCATCGGATTCGCTATGGCTGTTTTTGCCGAATCCCGATCACTGGCAAACCACTGCTTGACTGGTTACAGCAATAGCCCCACGCCGGAAAAGGCGTTTTCAATTTGGAGCCGGAAGCCTGAGTGCCCCTTGCGGTTTGCAAAGTGGCCATCTCGCTCCGTCGAGATGAAGGTGCGACCGAATCGTTTTCCAATGAAATCATGGTTGATTGTAGCTGGATCGTGGCCAAATGATCTCTTCGACATCGATAAACCTGATGGTTCGCCACTCGGTCGGGCATCCTCACGGCGGAGCGTGAGGGCGACTTTTTGTTTCCGCTGGCAAAGCGCAAGGTGCGCTCCCGGAAGCTTTGCCCGCCACGTCCAGTTTGTTTGCCATTGGGTCGTCAATATGTGGCTCGGTATTGTCATCATCAGGGCGCCGAGCCGCGGACACACGGATAACCGTCGCGATCAGCGGCCTGTGTTGCGAAATTGCAACACGGCTTCAGTTTTCCGGCTTTTGACTCCTGTGGCGATTCGCGAGCTATGTTTCAGCGGGGGGCAAGGATGCGATCGAAATGCAAACCCCCGTCTTCTCCTGGTTCGACCCATGGCCACCGTGAACCCCTTGTCCTGGTTTTCCTCCAGCCCTGGCAACAAGCAATCCGCTAGCTTGCGGCCAAGACGTTCGCGCAACCGACATCGTGCACTGACTGTCGAGTCGCTCGAAGCGCACCGGGTGCTGACGGCTATCGTCATGTCACCGTACGAGCAACTCTTGCTCGAACTGATCAATCGCGCTCGCAGTGCTCCGGGCGCTGAAGCCGCGCGCTACGGGATCGATCTGAACGAGGGTATCTCAAGCACGATTTCTGACACTCCCAAGCAGCCACTTGCACCCAGTCAGATACTCGTCGACGCCGCCGCTGCCCATTCCGCCGATATGCTCGAACATGACTATTTCAGCCACACCAACCTGGCTGGCCAATCGGCATCGGATCGCGCGATCGCTGCCGGCTATCCTGTCGGTGTCTGGGAGAATATTTCATGGGGCGGATCGACCGGTCCAGTGAATTACGAAGCAAACGTCTACAGCCGGCATGAGCGTCTGTTCCTCAGTACAACGGGACATCGCCAGAACATGCTGCATTCGTTTCACCAGGAAGTTGGCCCCGGCGTGCGATTCGGCCAGTACACCACCGGTGGATGGACCTACAACGTCGGCATGGTAACCGAAAATTTCGGCAACCCGCCGGGTAACAGTTTCCTTACGGGCGTCGTCTTCACCGACGCTTCGGATGGCTCAGACCGTGACAATGACTTTTACAATATCGGCGAGCAAGTTGGTAGCGGCACGATCACCGCCACCGAAAACAGTTCCGGCCAATCGTACTCGACAGCGATCGGTCCGTCCGGTGGGTATTCATTGCAGATTCCTGCGGGGACGTACACGGTATCGGCAACTGGCGGCGCGCTTCCCAATCATTACATCGCCGAGAACGTTGTGCTGGGAAGCGAAAACGTCAAAGTCGACTTTGAAACGACAACCGCGACGTTGGCGCCGGGCCAGGTTCCTGTGACTCCAGAGTTGACCGTGACGATCGCCGATGCCGCGATCTCGGAATACGTTGCCGCAACCACCGGAACGGTGTCACGAACTGGCAACACATTCAGCCCCTTAGTCGTGCTGCTCTCCAGCGATGATACCGGTGAAGCGATTGTTCCCATCAGTATCAGCATCCCCGCCGGCCAAGCGTCGATTAACTTCACCATCGACTCTGTCGACGACAACATTGTCGATGGAACTCAAACGGTCACCATCAGCGCCTCGGCGATCGGCTTCATTGGCGGCAGCGATACCCTGGACGTGTTGGACGACGATGTGCCGGAAGAAGATCCCGCGCCGGCACCCGTGACACAGCAATTTGATTTCGGCACCTCATCCTCTCCTCTGGAGACTGGCTACCTGCGAGTCACCGGCTCAACCAACTACAACGCAACCCTTGGATATGGATGGGCAGCCACCGTCAACAACCTGGATCGGGGAACCGGCAGCGGATTGACGCGCGACCTGCACTACCGCGATGTCGCTACCTTTGTCGTCGATGTTCCCAACGGAACGTACGACGTGACGCTAACCGTCGGCGACGAAGGTCCCTACGCACACGACCAGGCAGTGTATCTCGAAGGATTGCCGGTCGACTCGATCGCCACGGCGGCCCGCCAAGTGGTGACGCGCAACTATACGGTTGCGGTGGACGACGGTCAGCTGACGCTGCGACTTGACGGACGCGGTGGGGTCGATCCCAACATGGTCATTAGTGGATTGCAAGTCATCGCAGCGACCAGTGAAGAGACAACGCCGACGCCGGAGCTTGCCGTGACGGTCGCCGACCCGGCGATCTCGGAACAGGGTGGGACCACCAGCGGTACCGTTTCGCGTAGTGGCAGCACGTCGGGGCCGCTCATAGTAACGCTCTCCAGCGATGACACCGGTGAAGCAATCGTGCCCTCAAGTGTCATCATCCCCGCCGGTGACGCATCCGTGACCTTCACCATCAATGGTATGGACGACGATCTCGTTGATGGGACACAAACGGTCACGATCAGTGCCTCCGCGACTGGCTTTATCAATGACGATGAATCGCTGGAGGTGCTGGACGACGATGTACCGGAAGAGGATCCGACTTCAGCTCCTGTCACGCACCAGTTTGACTTCGGCACGTGGTCGTCTCCGCTAGAGTCTGGATACACACGAGTCTCTGGCTCGACCACTTACCACGCGACCCTTGGATATGGTTGGTTCACAACCGTCAACGAACTCGATCGCGGGACCGGCAGTGAACTGACACGGGACTTGCATTACCGTGATGTCGGAACGTTCGTCGTTGACGTACCCGACGGAACGTACGATGTGACGCTGACTGTTGGTGACGCAGGTCCTTTCGCCCATGACCAGCAAGTCTTTCTCGAAGGAACCTCGGTCGACACGATCAGCACGGCGGCCCGCGAAGTCGTGACGCGCGACTACACGGTGACCGTTACCGACGGGCAATTGACATTGCGACTGGATGGACGCGGTGGCGTCGATCCCAACATGGTCATCAGCGGACTGCAGGTGATTGGAGCAACCAGGGAAGAACCAACGCCGACGCCGGAGCTTACCGTAACGACCGTCGACGCTGCAATCTCGGAAAACGGCGGATCGACGATCGGCACGGTCTCGCGCACCGGCAGCACCACCGACGCTCTGCTTGTCACACTCTCCAGCGATGACACCGGCGAGGCAACCGTGCCCGCAACCGTCACGATCCCCGCTGGCTATCCGTCGGTGGGCTTCACCATCAGCGCCGTGGACGACAACATCGTCGATGGGAATCAGACGGTAACGATCAACGCCTCCGCATCAGATTTCAGCGACGTCAGCGATACGCTGGACGTTTTGGATGACGATGTTCCGGAAGAACCCGCGGCGGCACCCGTAACACAGCAATTTGATTTCGGCACCTCGTCATCCCCGCTCGAGTCTGGATACGCACGAGTCTCCGGCTCGACTACTTACAACACGACCCTTGGGTATGGTTGGACAGCTGCCGTCAACGACCTGGATCGCCGTGCCGGCAGCGACCTGTCGCGAGACTTGCACTACCGCGACGTGGGAACGTTCCTCGTTGACGTCCATAACGGAACGTACGACGTCATCCTGACTGTTGGCGACGAAGGCCCTTATGCGCATGACCAGACAGTGTATCTCGAGGGAGCTTCCGTCGATTCGATTCGAACCGCTGGCCGTGAAATTGTCACGCGCACGTACGAGGTCACCGTCAACGATGGTCAGCTGACGCTACGACTGGATGGACGTGGCGGCGTTGACCCCAACATGGTCATCAGCGGCCTGCAAGTCATCGAAACGGACGGCGAGGAACCAACGCCGACACCAGAACTGACCGTGACGACCGCCGACGCGGCGATTTCAGAAAACGGCGGAACGACGATCGGCACGGTCTCACGCAGCGGCAGCACGTCGGAGCCACTGCAGGTGAGCCTGTTGAGTAACGACACGAGCGAAGCAACTGTGCCCGAGAGCGTAACGATCCCAACAGGTCAAACTTCCGCGACCTTCACCATCGACGCCATCGATGACAACGTCGTCGACGGATTCCAAACCGTAACGATCCTCGCCACCGCGGCGAGCCATACCAACGCCAGCAATACGCTCGACGTGCTCGACAACGATGTGCCGATCCAGGAATCCGTCTCCGAAAGATTCGACTTCGGCACCTGGTCTTCACCGCTGGAGTCGGGTTCCACCCGAGTCACTGGCACGACAACGTACAACAGCTCACTGGGACACGGCTGGTTAACAGCCGTCCATGACCTGGATCGCGGCACCGGCACGGATGTAACCCGAGACCTCCATTACCGCGATGTCGGCACGTTTGTCGTCGATGTCACCGCTGGCACTTACCTGGTCAGATTAGACACAGGTGACGAAGGTCCCTACCGCCACGACCAGCAGGTGATCCTGGAAGGTACTTCCGTCGATTCGATCGCCACAGCGCCCGGCCAGATGCTGACGCGCACCTACGCGGTCACCGTCGACGATGGCCAGCTCACGCTGCGTCTGGACGGCCGCGGCGGCGTCGACCCCAACATGGTCATCAGCGGGCTGCAAGTGATCGAAGTCCCATCGGAGCTGGCAACACCAACCCACCTGTCACCGGAAAACCTCGACAACCTCTTCGCCATCCTGGACAACAATCCGAACGACGGGATCTGATGACCTGTTCGCGACTTCGGCGACCTGCACCCGGCCAATGGCGACGACGTGCATCATCGGAAAGATTCCGGTCTTCTTGACATACGCCTGCTCGACAGATCGACAGTCGGACAACAGTCGCCGGACCTTGGGATGCATCCTGTAGGGCGCGAACACTTGAGTACGCATTCGCCGAACGAGTTGGCGTCACCCCGAAGGAGTACTTGACATTAATGCGGGGATCAGCAGACAGTTTTGGGGATTCTTGCCCCAAAACCGGGGATTCAAATCGCTATCAGTTATCAATATCAGTCCGCGCGCTTGTGACGCTGACGCACAGGAATCCGTGACGAAACGTGTCGTGAGAACACAGTTGCAGATAGTAGTAACTTTTCATCACGCGCTGTGAATCGCCATACAAATACAAGTCACATCTCATTGGTATTGGAGCGGAAATCCAGAACGGTTTGGGACAAATCGTCAATCGCTGCGAGAATTGGCATCGTTTTTGCGGATCTGTGAGTCAAGGTCAGCTTTGTTTCAGAAGGGGGCAGAGGGCATGGCGTATGTATCACAATTCGAGCACGACGTTTTTGTCAGCTACGCTCAGGTGGATGACGCGGCCGATTTCGATCGAGGATGGGTGAGTACTTTAGTACACAAACTCAATAATCGTTTGGCGCAGTTGCTGGGGCGGCGAGATTGCCTTTCGATCTTCTTGGATCATCAACTACGCCGGCACACGGACATCACTCCCGAACTGCAAACGAAGATCCAGAATTCAGCTACGCTGCTTGCTGTGCTTTCTCCCGGATACTTGGCTTCCACTTGGTGTGGAAAAAGAGGTTCTGGATGTCGTCGGTGAGACCGTTGATACCCAGGAGCTGCCATGAGCCGAAAAATTCCCAGGATCGAGGAATTGACTAACGACGCATCAAAGGTGATCTGATACTTGACGAGGTCGATTACGCCAAGAAAATCCACACGCAAGTTGACCAGCGTTACCTGGTTTCACATCAAGCTGACCATTGGTGGGCAGAGCCAGGAGGCGTCCGCGGATCGGCCCATGGCGATTCAGAGCGTGAATCACCTTGGGGGGGATAAGCAGGTGAGCCGCCTGCGCTACGGTAAGGTCATGACTTCGACTTTGCGGATGCTCACGATGCTTCCTGGATCATGATGCTGGAAGGCAAAGTGCCCCTGTTGGAAAGTTAGCGCGAAGTCCAAGTACTCATAAAGTTCGTTGTCGTCGATCGTGACTTTGATCCGCGTCATGTTGCGACCACGCCACACGTCGTCACGAACTTCGATTTCGTAGTTGAACCACGTGTCCGGTTTCACGTGTTGTTTGTACACGTGGCACATGCCGTAGATCGAACCAGTGCGAATGGGGTCTTTGTGCGTGCTGTCAATCTGGGCTTCGTAACCGTCCGTAAAGCCAGGCTCCCTTGTCGTGCGGAAGTAGAGCCCAGAATTTCCGCCATCATTGATTTTGATTTCGGCTCGATAGCGGAAATTCTTGTAGGGACCATTCGTGTTGACCAACATCGACGCTGGTCCCGATCCGGTCATCGCTCCGTCCTTGACCTCCCAGACGCTCTTTTCGTTCCCTACCTTCTCCCATCCGTCCAATGTTTTACCGTCGAACAATGAAACCCACTGAGCATCAGCGGCGTCAAGATCTGC
The DNA here is from genome assembly GCA_963714715.1 of Pirellulaceae bacterium. GTDB lineage: Bacteria > Planctomycetota > Planctomycetia > Pirellulales > Pirellulaceae > JBFJVZ01. The sequence continues at coordinate 14,667 of CAVQPV010000022.1, forward strand.
CGATATGAGCAAGACCAATAGCAAGGCGAGGCATCGAAAAGTCGTGGCAAACATGGTTGGGGATTCCGTGTTGGTAGCACAGGCGGCACGCCTGTTTTGAGGGAGCGGTAAACGCGAAATTGTCGACAAATGAAACTACCACAGAACGCTACCAATAGACAGTGACCATTCTGATCGAGTACCGGCGAAACCCGTTGCAACGCGAACTGCTGGTGTCGCAATGGGTGTCGAGAAATACGCTGGCGTTCAATCACGGACGCAAGCGAACGACTCGCACAAATATTGATTTTGATAGGCCAGCGGGGACCGACAGCAGGACAACGGGCGGCCGATCGCTCGCAGAAGCTCGCAAACCTGGGCTATGATGTGAGACCCTTTCCGGCAACGCTGTGAAGCATTTATTGCACGCAGAATGGGACCCATGTGCAAAACCTCCGAATCACGGGGCAAAGGGAACAAGCAATTGGCCATCAACCACTTGAGCAAATTAGTCACTATGAAAAACATCTGCCTCATTGCCGTACTCTTGTTTCCTTTCTTATCAGTGCAGGCGCAGGAACGTCCGAACGTTGTTTGGATCATCGCGGATGACTTGGGCCCCGAACTGGGATGCTACGGTTACCCGGAGGTTGCGGCTGAGAATTTGGATCGGCTTGCGGCTGCCGGCGTGCGCTATACCCGTGCGTTTTCGACGTCGCCTGTCTGTTCAGCTTCGCGGACCGCGTTTCAGACCGGTCAGTATCAGACAACGGTTGGAGGTCACCACCACAACACTCGCGACAAGCCCGTACTGCCGGATTCCATCCCGACGGTGACCGGATTGATGCAGAAGGCGGGATACTTTGTCAGCAACGGCCGGGGCGTGGCTGAGAAAAAGCTCGCCAAGAGTCACTTCAACTTTGTCTACGACGCCAAGGAGTTTTTCGATGGGACCGACTGGTCGCAGCGTGCCCAGGGGCAACCGTTCTTCGCCCAGGTGCAGATCGGTGATACGCATCGGACGTTTGTAAAAAGCGATCGTCCCCGTCCACAGGCACCCATTCCGCCTTACTATCCGGATCATCCGGTGACACGCGCCGACTGGGACAACTATCTCGCCAGCATCGAGGCACTCGATCAGAAGGTCGGTGCGGTACTCGACCGGCTGGAAGCGGAAGGTGTTGCCGACAACACGTTGGTTATTTTCTTCGGCGATCATGGTCGACCGCATGTCCGCGGCAAGCAGTGGCTGTACGAAGGCGGACTGCATACACCACTGATCATTCGCTGGCCAGGAAAGATCGAGGCGGGAACAGTGAACGATGGGTTAGCTTCGCTGCTCGATATGATGCCGACGACGTTGGCAGCAGCCGGTGTGGAAGCTCCTGATCTGCCGGGTGCGAATTTGCTCGCGCCGATTGGAAAGGGCACAAGCAGATTTTCGCGGCGAGGGATCGCTGTGGCGACGCACCGGACCGGATTCGCAGTGTTCGAAACCGACCGCTTCAAGTACATCCGCAATTTCCATCCTGAAATTCCGTACCTGCAGCACAGCGGTTACAAGAAATTGGCATACCCGGTCGAGACGCTGATGAAGGTCATGCATGCGCAGGGCCGTTGGGACACGCCGTTTATGGCCAAGACTCGGCCAACGGAAGAGCTCTACGATCTCTCCACCGATCCGTACGAGATGACGAATCTGGCTGAAGATCCCGGATATGCTGCAACGCTGGCGGAACTGCGTGGTGCAGTGAATCAGTGGATCGAAGAAAGCGGTGACAAGGGTGCGATCGACGAAGGCGAAACGGTTGATCTGGATGCCTTGAAGGAAGAGAAATGGAAGTACTACGAAAAAGCGATGCACCGCCGCGGTCTCGATCCCAATCTTTCCGATCGCGATTACCTGAATTGGTGGAAAAAAGAACTGGGTGTCCAGTAGCTCGTCGTTCGTGATTGATGTTTGATGTCTGCCGCTTTCTTCAACACCCCTGCCTCCGCATTACGAAACTCCCCGTCTTGGCTCCCATGAAAACCTCACTCCGCCTTTACGTCCTGGTCCTCGCCGCCAACACTTGCCTGGGTGTGAACGCAAATCGCGTTGCCGCCCGAAGCGCAGCGTCCCAACATCCTCTACTTCTACGTCGACGACATGGGCTGGGGCTCGATTGGCCCCAACGGTCAGGCCGAGCGCAAAGCCAACAACCAACCTTACGTCCGCACGCCCAACCTCGATCAACTCGCCGCGCAAGGCATCAACTTCACTCGCGGCTACGGCTGCCACGTCTGTTCGCCCGCCCGCTCCTCCCAGCAATCCGGCTTTCACCAAGGACATACCTTCGCCGATCGCAACGATCCCGATAACGCCAAGAAGGCGATGCGTGCCGATGATATCCTGATGGGCGACGCGCTCTCGGCCGCCGGATACGTCACGGGTTACTGGGGCAAATGGGGATACGGCGGTTCCAAGGACCAGATCGATCCCGTCATCGAAAACGTCCAGACGCTGCCCACTTCGCACGGCTACCAACACGTGCTCGCCGAACTTCACCACGTTCGCGCACACACGTTCTTCCAGCCGACCTTTGGAGCGCTCCCGCTTCACCCGACGCGATCGGCGGCCTCGAACTCGTCGCCAACTCGATGGCTCGCTATCAAAACAATGCGGACTATCCGAACAACACCTGCCTTGCAAGATCACGCCGACTATCCCGAAACCGCCTACTGCGACGACTCCTACGCCTTCGCCGCGCTCGACTTCGTCCGCGCCCAGGGCAGAAACTACAACCAATCGGGCCAACCCTTCTTCGGCCTGCTCGCCGTCCAGATACCTCACGCGCCCTTCGGCGAAATCGCCACACTCCCTGACTGGGACAAAGCGTACGCCAACGACCCGCACTACGCCTCGCTCGCCGATCAAACGCGGCAGTGGGCTGCCATGGTCACCCGCATCGACGCACACTTCGGCAATATCCTCGCTGCCCTCGAAGACCCCAACAACGATGGCGATCCAGCCGACTCGATCGCCGACAACACGCTGTCATTTTCCAGTCGGACAACGGCGGTCCCGGCGGCAAGAACAATGTCGAACTCGACGCCAACGGCGGCCTGCGCGGCAACCAAAGGCAAGATTCAAGAAGGTGGCATCCGCGTCCCACTGGTCATGCGCTGGCCCGCGAAGATCAACGCCGACTCCGCACTCAAGGCAGGTAGCGAACAGCGACATGATCGTCGACGTCACCGATCTGCTGCCCACCTTCTGCGATCTTGCCGGTGCGTCCACGCCGCTTGGCGTCGACGGCGTTTCCATCGCTCCGACGCTGCTAAGCCGCGGGCACCAACGTCGTCGCGATTTCATGATTCACGAAGCCAGCAACGGCCAGTCCATCATCCGCGGCAAATACAAACTCGTTCGCGCCAAGAAATCGCCACCAGAACTGTACGATCTGGCAGCCGATCATGCGGAGGCAAACGACATCGCGGCTGATCACCCCGAACTTGTCAAGGAACTCGAAACGCTGCTGCTCGGTGAACGCGTCGACGAACCAAAAGGCTTTGCGAACACCTACCACCACTGGATCGGCCAAGACGGCGCCAACACTTCCGATCCCGACAACTGGTCCGACTACATCTACGCGAACGCCGGCATCACGTACATCACCGACGACGGCGCCCCGCAACTCTCATGGACCGCGCGGATCGAAAACACGGGCACGAAACCCAACACGGCCCGGGCCGATGCGGACCTGGAATTCCTCGGTCTCGAAGTGCGAGGCAACGGCGAAATGCGACTCAGTCGCTCGTCCTCGGCCCCGAGATCAACCTCAACGGTCGCAATGAAATCCGCCTCGCAGCCGCGCGCCACGCTGACGGTCGATCAGGGAACCGTTTCCTCGCTTCGCTGGATCGACATCCACCCGGCGCGACTCTCAACGGCAGCGGTTCCATCGATGGTAAAATCTATAACAACGGCGCGATCGTCGTTACAGGCGACCAGCAACCTGGATTTACTGTAGGCGATGACTACTTTCAGTCTGCGGACGCCACCCTCAGTCTCTTCCTGGGCAGCAGCACGCAACCATCGTTCCAGGTGACCGGCGACGCCACGCTCAGCGGCAAACTTATGCTCACGACCGGCAGAGACTTCAAAGCGACGCCCGGCAAGTCCTATACTGTCTTGAGCGCTAACAAGATCGTAGGCGGATTCGCCAATGCCGGTAACAAAGTCGTCGCGTCCGACGGCACCCATTTCACCATCCGCATCTCAGCATCCACCGTGACTGTATCCGTGAAATAATCGGGGTCTGGCGGCCTGTTGATTTAGTGAGCCGCGACGCGTAAGCGGCCGGGCATACGTCATTGCCCGGTGCCTTACGGCCAATGCCATCTACTTTCGAACAACTGCCGAGTGCTTGCACTACATACTGCGGGGAATCTCAAACTTGACACCACATGTAGTGATGTCATTTCAACAAATCTCCCCTTGGTGGAAAGTAGATGGCATTGGCCTTACGGCCCGCGGCTCACCCTTGCAATTCACATTTCGTTTAAATCAACAGCCTGCTGGGCCACTCGCTTTGGAGGTTGAATCATGCCTGGTTTTCCGTTTCGTATCTCCACAACATCAAGGCTGTTGCTTGGACGGCTTGACGATCGTGCCTTGGCCGGTGATCGGCACGAGCGTGATGCGGTGAAAACGATATCGGCAATCGTAGGCACCCAAAAACAAGGCTTCATTGTCCGGTGTCTGCCAGTAGTCCCCCAGTGACAACCGTTCGGAGTCGCCCTGCCAATCCGCAATCCTTTGCCCGTCGACCTCCATGCGAACGCGTGATCGAGTCACCGTCACAATCACTTGTGACAAACGATTCATCTGAAAGACATTCCCGTCAAACGTCGTTTCATTGCCAATATTGCGGCCGTCAACGTTTTCAACCGCGCTCTGAGCGATGGGGCCGTTCGCGTAATTGAAAAGCGTTAGAAACCGCTGTGAACCCGATCGCTGACCCAAAATCAATCCGTTGGGCGGATCCAGTGGCTCGACGATCACCGTCAAACGATATTCCTCGGGAGCGCGATAGGGCAATTCGAGCCGTGCTCCGAACAGCTTGGGACTTTGAAGTTTTCTGTCCACCGTTGACCAATCGCCGACGGCCCAACCGTTTTTGGGATCGGCCACTTCCAGCAGATCGACTTCCTCTGTCGGCAAGGCCGCCACCGTGTTGTCGGCACCCGTCGACGGTGACGTGATCAGATCGGGGGACAAGGTGAATGGTTGTGGAGCTGTTTTCGGGTCCGCGCGGACTTGAAAATAACCCCACAGTTCCGCCGCTGCGCCGTTTTCCAGTTTTGCATCGATGCGATAACTGACAGGCGTTGGCCGATCAAAGCTGCCCAACGTTACGAAACCGGGCGGGTCGTTTTCCAAGGAATGCGGCGCGTCGACCCAAGGACCCGCAATCGAAGTCTGATAGCGAACACGCAACGCGGCGACGTTTGCGGCAGCGGGCCAATCGAGTTTCAGTTGGACGGCTTGCCCCGGGCTCGGGACGCGCGGTTGGGGAATCGCGCGAAATCGCGAGAACATTTCAAGCTGATCGTTTGCTGGTGCCACCTTTGGCTCCCAACCCAGGCGAGATTTCTGGTCCTTGTCCAGCCATGACTCACTGATCCATCCCCTGTATTGCCCCATGCTCATCACCGATCCATTGCCCGCTTCGGGATGGGGGAGGCCAACGGTGTGGCCACAGCCCTCGTGATAGACCACGCAATCCGAGCCGCGATACGGCACTCGCCAACCATCGGCGCTGACCAGTCCCCAGCCAATGCCTCGCTCGGCCAAGTAAGTGGCGCGAGCGCCGCCGGATGTTGCACCCGGAAAATGTTCGTCCTGATGGTAATTGCCCTCGAACACGAGTTCGCCATCCAGCGGGTGCAAGCGATAGAAGTCGTCCAGCGGTCGCCAGTTGATTTCACTCAGGACAAGCAGGATTTGAAAGGCATCGGTCTTAGCGGTTGCAAACTCCAAGCGCCGATCGACCTGCGACAACGTGCGAAAGAAGATTTTGTTCGCATCACCCTGGCGAAGCTCCGATGTGGTCTGGTCGGAAACCACCGGTTGCGGATGGACGTTCGTTTCCAGCAACGATTGCCCCTGGAATTCCCGTCGATGGAATTGCTCGATTCGCGCGGCGTAGTAGTCCACACGTTCTCGCCAATCGGGAAGCGGCGTTCGATCGGCAGGAACGAAATAGACGATCGTAACGTTGATATGGGTTGTGTCGTGCTTGCCGTCCCAAGTCGTCGTCTCCGCGTTGGCGGCGAGAGCTGGCAAGAGGACGAACAGAATGATTCTCGGCAAGGTGCGCATGATGGCCGTATGGACAAGAGAGATGGTTCGCGAGCGAGCAAGTGTAACTGAATCGAGTGCAGCCTGATGAGGCGGGCAATCAATCGCAGCGACGCCAGTCCGGCCTCGGACGGGCCAGCTTGGCAACCAAGACCGGAACGGCTTTTTGCCGGTTTCGGCCTGCAGATGCCCTCAGCCTTGCCAAGCAACGGTTTCCCATTTTTCCCATCGGCGGTTTCGGCGGTCACAATTGTCACAGCTGATCCAATTGACATGAGAAATCGGATGATTCCGACACTTCAGTTGACGGAAATCACCGCGGGACTCTTGTAATCGGTTGGTATCAATCTAGTATCGAATCTTACCGCGTCGGGGGATGTGGTTGATACGCGTTGTGTCTCCACGCTCTTTCTACCCACCCAATTTCCCCGAGTCGGAGGTATTCTGCCGTGAAGTGGGTTACAAGTTTTGTCTGTACGCTGGCATTCACGCTAGCGACAGCCGGAGTCAGCCTTGCAGGCGATTGCAGTTGCGATCCATGTATCAGCGGTTCCGGACCATGTGCAGTCGAAGCAAGCGCTGGGGCTTGTTGCCCGGTCGAGCCTTGCTGCATACGAACGGTGATGCGTTCAGAATATGTGACAGAAACTCGTCAAGTTCCCGTCACCACCTACCAGCAAGAAACTCGTACACGTATGCGAAACGTGACTCGGCGTGTTGCTCGGGTCGAGACTCGCGAGCAGACCTACACGGTCAATGTCCCGGAAACATGCACCAAGACGGAAGCTTACAACGTCCAGGTCTGTGTGCCTTACACCGAAGAACAACAGTACACGGTACAGGTTCCGGTCACGACCCAAGTCGAGGAAACGTACCAGGTTTGCGTTCCTTACACCGAACATGTCGAGCAGACCTACACCGTGTGTGTGCCCGTTACCGAGCAGATCGAGCAGAAGTACACGGTTCAGGTTCCCTACTGCGAAACCGAGACCGAGACGTACATGGTTAACGTGCCTTATACGGAACAAGTCGAGCAATGTTACACGGTTCAGGTTCCGGTTCAAAGGACGCGAGAAGAAACCTACCAGGTTTGCGTTCCTTACACTGAGCAGGTCGAACAAAGCTACCAGGTGCGAGTTCCGGTGCATTCAACCAGAACCGAAACTTACCAGGTTTGCGTTCCTTATACAGACGTTGTCACCCAGTCTTATTGTGTCCAGGTTCCCTACCAGGAAACTCACACAGAGACCTACATGGTCAATGTTCCTTACACCGAGACGATCGAACAGACCTATAACGTGACAGTGCCCTACACCGAGCAGGTCTCGCAGACCTACACGGTACAGGTTCCTTACACGGAACAAGTCGAGCAATGTTACAATGTCTGTGTCCCCGTCACCCAGACGCACCAAGGGACTCACACGGTCACCAAGTGCGTTCCAGTGACGACGATGAAGACGGTCACCAAGGACTGTGGTAGCTATCAGTGCCAAGCAGTCGAGTGCCCGTCGGCCGACCCCTGTTGTCCACCGAAGATCGTCTACCGCAAGGTCTGGGTGCCCAACATGGTGATCGAGGAGGTGCCTTGCACGACCTATCAGCGTCAAACCTGCGAAGTCCCTTACACCTACACGACGACCAGTTACCAAACCGAGACTCGTTCTCGTACGGTCTGTGTACGCAAGTGTCGGACAGAACAGCGTACGCGCACCTGCAACGTCACCAAGTACCGCTGCGAGACTCGTTCTCGTCCGGTCTGCATCCAGAAGTGCCGACAGGAAGCGCGGACTCGCGAGTGCACCGTCACCAAGTACCGTACCGAGAATCGTACGCGGGAAGTCCCGGTCTGCAAGACGCGCATGGAAACTCGCACCCGCGAGATTCCTGTATGCACCTGGCAGTGCGAAACCCGCACTCGTCTGGTGCCGGTCTGCAAGACGCGCATGGAAACGCGTACGCGGATCGTGCCTTACTGCGAAATGGTGACCGAACCTCGCACCCGCACCGTGTGCGTGCAGAAGTGCCGTCAGGAACCGCGTACCCGCCAGTACCAGGTCCAGAAGTGCCGTATCGAAGAGCGTTGCCGGATGGTGCCTGTCACCAGAATGGTCCAGGAAACTCGCTCGCGAATGGTGCCGGTCTGCAAGACACGTATGGAAACCCGTACGCGTCTGGTTCCCAAGACAACCTGCACCACCGAGATACGAACTCGGATGGTCAACAAGACCCGTATGGAAACGCAACAGCGTACCCGTCAGGTCTGTTACACCGTGTGCAGGCCGGAACAGCGGACTCGAACTTACAACGTGACGCTTTACGATTGCATCACCGAGCAAGTTCCGGAATGCTATAACGTTTGCGTGCCTGTGCAAACGATGAAGGAAGTTCAGGTTCAGGTTTGTCGGCAAGTTCCCGTGACCGTCGACTGCTCTGGCAACGTTGTCGAAGCTGCCGCGGTACAAGTTGCGGCTCCGGAAGCCGTGATGCTCGAGTCGGTCGCTCCAGAGGCTGTGATTTACGAGTCTGGGATTCACGAGTCGGTGATGCCGGAGGCTGTGATTCACGAGTCGGTGGTTCCAGCAGCCGCGGCACCAGCCCCGGATGCAGCTGCTGATCAAGCCCCTGCAGAGGAATTGCCAGCCGCGGACGCTGCTCCAGAAGCATAGGGCGCTTCAAACGAAGCACCCTCCAGCGTCACGAGGACATGGAAAGCCGAAAGCCTCGGAGTCTTCCCACTCCGAGGCTTTCTTTGTGCGCCGACGTTTCTCGCTTTTTCCCGCAGACACAAAGGAAAATTCTTTACCACGTCTCTTGCTAAGATTATCCTGAGGCCTGCTTTCGGCTACCCTCCGGAAACAAACGCCTGTTCGCACCGCTCTCGCGAACAGGCGTTTCTTGTTGGCGTGACGATCGATTTGGTGTCACGCTAAGCAGCTTTGTTGGAGTTGCCAGGGATTAACGCAATCAGCCGCGGGCGCGTTAGCGGCGTGTCGATTTAATCAGCCGCACGGCGTTAGCCGCGGTTTTCCCCGCCACAAAACCGCGGCTAACGCCCATCGGCTAATCATCTCTATTGCCATCCCTCGGTTGTCATCAACCTGGCACCAGAAAATAGCGCAGACAAATATAGACCGTCGCTAAGGCAACACTCAGGATCATCATCGGCAAGCCCAGGCGGGTAAAGTCCATGAATGTCAGGCGATAGTTGTTTCGCTGGGCGATCTGAGCGACCACGACGTTGGCGCTGGCTCCGATCAACGAACCGTTGCCTCCCAAACAGGCGCCCAGGGCGAGCGACCAGTAGAGTGGCTCGGCAACCAAGGTGTTCGCCTCTGGAGAGCCGAGAGTGAGGTTCATGTCATTGGCGAACGCGGGGATCACGGTTTGAATGATCGGTATCGTCGCGATGACCAGGGGGATGTTGTCCACGCAAGCACTGCAGATCGCGCTGAACCAGAGAATGGCAATGCAGGTCATCATCAGATTGCCGTTTGTCATATTCACCAGCTTGTTGCCAAGCAGCTCGAAGAGACCGTTTTCCTCAAGGGCGCCGACCAGCATGAACAGGCCGACAAAGAACAGAATCGTGTTCCACTCCACTCTGGCCAGAGCGTCATGGATTTCGATGCGACAAACCAGGGCCATCAGCATGGCGCCGCCAAGTGCCATCACGCCCGTTTCGATATCCAGAAGATGCCCGGTGAAAAAACCGGTGAACACCAGACTCAGTACGAACAACGCCTTCTTGAGTCGGCTTGGATTGATGATCGCCTTTTCAGGGTAAGCGTCAGTGAGGCGTTTCGTCGCTTTTTCACTGACGGTGAATTGACTGCCGAACAACTTCGCCTGGATCAGCAACGTGACGATCAGCACGATAACGGCTATCGGACCGAGGTGAACGATGAAGTCGTTGAAGGTCAGATGGCTCTGCGAGCCGATCAGGATGTTAGGCGGATCGCCAATCAGCGTACCGGTGCCGCCAATATTCGACGCAATGGCTTCGATCACCAGAAAAGGCACGGTGGGAATGTCCAGCAACTGAGTGATCAGGATGGTGACGGGCGCGATCAGGATGATCGTGGTCACATTGTCCAAAAAGGCCGAGAGTACCGCGGTGACGATGCAAAGCAGGAGCAATAGCCGCACTCCGTTGCCGCCGGCCTTGCGGGCGACCACGATGGCGATCCACTCAAACACGCCGGTCGATGCCAGAATATTGACGATCACCATCATGCCGATTAACAGGTAGATGACGTTCAGATCGACCTTTTCCAACGCACTCTCGTAAGTGATCAGATGAAGAGCGATCATCAGGCAGGCGCCCAGCAGGGCGGTGATCGTCTTGTCGATCTTCTCCGTGGCAATGAAGAAGTAGCAAACAACAAAAATCGCGAGCGACAGGATCATGGGGATCAATCAGAAGTTGATGGCACGGTCGAGAACTGCGAGACGACCGATGACCCCCACCAGTCTTCCTGCGTCCGTCACGTAGACTTTGGAGTGCTGTTTGACCGTAAGCAGGAAGATCACTTCGATCAGCGTGTTTTCACGCTCGACTTCCGCATAGTCGCTGGTCATCAGGTCACCTGCTTTCATCTTGGCCTGATTCGCAAAGAACTTTTCCAGCGGATTGAAGTTCTTGACGAAAGAAACGCTCTGCAGTTGCTTGAAGAAATCGGGCATGCCGTATTGGAAGAGCAGATCCGACGTGATTTCGCCCACCAGATGACCCGCTTCGTCCTGCACAGCGGTTGCCACTTCGTCGTGCTGCATCATCAGATTGGTAACGACTGAGATGCTGGTGTCCGGTTGGATCTTGAAGCGGGGTTCGACCATCAATTCCTCCGCGTGGACGACCGCATCCAACCCCAGGTTTTGAGCCGACAAAAACGCGTGGGCCTCTTCTCTCGTCTTGACCGATTGGAGCCTTGCCCGATGCTCCTCGTTGATGATCAAGGACGACAGGGTGGACATGATCTTCAGCGCGAACTCGGGCTCTTCCGCACTTGTCAAAACCATGCAGGCCATTCGAACGGGCTTGCCGTCGATGGCGCCGTAGTCGAGGTCTTGGCCCAGTGTGGCGAGGCAAATCGTCAGTTGCTGAAAGCCGGGGATGCGGGCATGGGGCAAGGCGAATCCATCTCCTACACCGGTGGATTGTTGTTCCTCGCGCTCCTTCAGGTGGGCAAAGATCTGGTCCCGGGTGTAATCACCCAAATGCGCCTCAGGCATGTTCTCGATGATGCAATCCAGCATCTGCCACATCAGATCCCATTTGTCAGCAGCAGTGACGCCAACCAGGATATGTTCCGGCGAGAGGGACTTGATCAGGTTCATGGGAATTCGCCCAGGAGATGGGTGCTGAAGCTTTCTTTGCCCTTGCGATCTCAACGATGGGCGGCGGGGGCCAGGTTGACGCCATCATGCCAGACAATCTCAGCGCGTCGATAGGGCTTCGGGATTCGGCTTTTCCACCGGCGTGAAGTGGCCGACGCGGACAACGTCGACCGTTTCCAGGCAGGCGGTGATATGATGCTCAGCCAGAATGTCGCGCCGCAGAAAGTCAAGAATCAGCTCGCAAACATCCGCCGTGGCGATGACTTCGATCCGTACCTTGGCACTCTGGTCGACACTGCCATTGCCAAGGTGGCGTCTCCCGGCACCGTAGCAGGGAATTGCCGTGTAGCCTGTCGCGCCGCAGTTTACGAATTCACGTTCGAGCCACTCTTCCAGCGTTCCGTCGGCGATCACCGTAATCCGGCGGACCGTGGCAAGCCCTCGCTTTCTTGCCGCATGAGCGTTGTCGGCCAAAGGCTGTAAGGAATCGAGTCCGCGAACTTCAAACGTCAGTCCCTCTTGCTCGAAGTCGCGCTCCATTTCTTCCAGCTTTTCCATCACGCTGTGGTCGACGAGCTTCGCATCCGAAACGTCGATGATCAGGTTGCGGTGTTGGATCAGGCCGATTTGCTCGATCTGCCGCCGAAATGGAATCCAATTGCTGAAGACAGCGGACTGATGCGCTACAATCAAGCTGGTGCTTTCGTCAATGTCCTCCACTTCGAGATACGGTTTGAAAAGGGCGTTGATCGGCACGCCATTGACAACGTGAATGATCATCTTCAGAAGGATGCCGATCGCGATCCCAATCAGCAGGTCGGTGGCAAGTACGGCGATCAACGTGGTTACAAAGATCGCCAATTGTTCTTTACCAATGCGGTAGACGTGGACGAACTCGGTCGGATGCGCAAGCCGATAACCGGTGTAAACCAGCATGGCGGCCAGGGCGGCCAGGGGAATGCGGTGCAGGATGGTGGGAATCAGGGCAACGCAAAGAAGCAGAAAGATCACCATGCCAAAGATCAGCGAAACGGGTGCGGGCACCGTTGTCGATGTTTGCCTTGGAGCGGACGATCTCGGAAATCATCGGCAGCCCGCCGACCAGCGACGCGCAGAGGTTGCCAACACCGACCGCGACGATGTCGCGATCCATGTTCGTTTTGCGTTTCCACGGATCGAGCAAATCGATCGCTTTCGCACTGAGCAGCGACTCCAGGCTTCCGATGATGAAGAACATCATGGCCCACTTCCACGCTTTCAGTTCGGCCAACGCGGAAAAGTCGGGCGTTGTGATGTCATCGAACATGCCGAACATGCGATCCGGCATGCGGACCAGATACTGTTCGCCAAGCTGGTACTCGTGGCCTTGCAGCGTGTAGGAATGCTCATGCAACAGATCGAAACCCATGCCCATCGGGACGGCGACCAGCAAGACGACCATCGGGACTGGGAATCGACTTTCAGCGGCCCCAGTTTCTTGGCCAAGACTGGCCAGAGGAACATGATCAGAATGCTGACGATCCCGATCGCGGCGAATCGCCGGATTGGCTTCGACAACGTAGTGCGGAAATTCCTTGAGCATCTCCAGCGGCTCGCCGCCAGCCGAAACTCCCAGGGCGACGGGAAACTGCTTGATGATGATGATCACGCCAATCGCCGCCAACATGCCGTGCACGGCGGCGATCGGAAAGAACTCGCCAAGAATACCGGCTCGGAAAAAGCCAAAGAATATCTGCAGGATGGCTGCTGCGACGCCGACCGCCAGTGCCGCTTTGTAGGCCGTCATGTCAGCTTCGATCCAGCCACCGGTCATGCCGTCGCCGCCAAAGTCTTCGATGCAGCCGATGGCAATCACGATCAGACCGGCAGCCGGACCCTTGATGGTCAGCTCGCTGTTGCTGATGAACGTCGCCAGGATCGAGCCGATGATCGCAGTGAAGATGCCGGCGATCGGCGGATAGCCACAGGCGAGCGAAATCCCCAGGCACAGCGGCAAGGCGATCAGGAAGACCAGAAAGCCGGATACGAGATCGTACTTGAGGTATCTGGTGAAGCCGACGAGATTGCCGCGTGGCACCTCGACAGTGCCCGGCTTTTTGCGTAATCGTGTCAGACATGCTTCGTTCTCCGCCGTTAGACGATTATTAATGTTCGTATTGCATCAAACCTCTCCCTCTGGGAGAGTCGGCGTCTGATGCGCCGGAGAGGGCAATTCGGTTTCCCTGTCGCCAATCCAATGGTTGTGAAACGTGTTCGGTCAGAGTAACGCTGCGTTGCTTCATCAATGCGTCGGCCGCGTGGTATCGGGACGACACGCCGGGCTGTGGGAACAGTCCGCCGCCCAGAATCAAAACGGCGAGGATCAGAACGGCAATTCGCTCGGAAAGCCGTGCGCGCAACGAAATCGAGGCCGTGTGCCTGGTTCCCGTGAAAACTCGAAAGTACGCGTGCAGGATGGCGATGCCGTTCAGTGCAGCAGCAACCACCACGGCCATGCCCACCAGCGGGTAGACCGTCACCGCTCCTTCGATCAGCAGTTCCGTGCCGATGAATCCAACCGTGCCGGGAAAACCGATCGAGGCCAGGCCGGTCAACAAGAACAGTGCCGCCAGGGTCGGCGTGTGTTCGTACAACCCGTGATATTCGTCCAGCGACACGCGTCCGGTGCGCGACTCGACACTGCGAAGCGTTAGCCCAAAACCGGCCAACGACAAGCCAACCGACAACCAAACGCACAAGGCTCCGGTCAAGCCGATCGGCGTAGCCAATTCCATGCCGACGAGCACGAGCGACGAATGGCTGAGAAACAAATAGCAGAAAAATCGCCGCGCCTCGTGTTGCACCAGCGCCATGCCGCCGGCATAGACGGCTGTGAACAGCGAAACGATCGCGATGCTTTGCAACGCCCAATCGGGCGCAATCGGCAGCACCATCCGCATCACGGCATACGCTCCGGTCATGGGCGTGACAAACAGCAAGGCCGTACCGAACGTCGCCTTCTCGAACAGATCGGTCATCCAACAGTGCAGCGGGACGATGCCGCTTCGCATCAGCGCGGCGCCCGTGACCAGCGCACCGCCGACCAGGGACAAGCGAACGAATCCGCTGGTCCCGAGCTGCAACATCGACTGCCCGACGCACCAACAGGCCGACAAACAGGCCCATGTGGATCGTGTAAACGCGCGTGCAGCGATTCCGCGCCCGCAACTCAATCCAGGGCGGGATGGTCGCCACGGAGAGCAGGATAATCAGCATCCAAGGTTCTCGGCAGCTCAGCGTCGCCAACAAGATCGCCAGGGACGCCAGCGTCCACCCGAAGGAGAATCGATTGATCTTTGGTGCGTAGCGTCGACAGCACGGTCATCAGGTAAACAAGCGCCGCCAGCGGAAACAGCGGCGCGCTCAACTCGTCGATCACGAAAACGTCTTTGTGGAAGAGGAACTCGATCACATCCCAATGATCGTGCGCCTCGAAGGTATGGAGCGTTCCAAAGTCAATCCATTCACACGCCGCAAACACGAATGTGAACGTGCAGATGGCGATGCTCAACTTGTGAGCTCGTTCCCGGTCGCGAGTAACCAAACTGCGATCGCACCGAGCAGCGGACAAGAATCGACAGTTCAAGCCAGGGGAGGTGAAGTTCGGGCATCAAACAAACTCCTCCAGCGAAGTCGTATGTGGTTTCACCTCGTCCGATTCACGCGACTGGCCGCCGGACAATAAGTCGGTCCAACGTCGTTCCCATCGCGTCACACCTGCGAAATGTCGACACAAACGGGCGGACGAGATAGTCATTCAAGATGGCATCCAGAAAACCTCGTTCCAACGCAAACCGATACACCCATGTGCGAAGGCCCTGGGGTAAGACACCGCCAGAACGTTTCGGTTTGCGGCAGGTGCGATCCGATCGCATTCTCCAAGCGTGTGATAGTCATGCAACAACGTTGGTGCTCGCAACAGTTGCAACGTTCGCAGGCAGGCGTGTCCGATGATGTGAATCAGCGCGATGTAGCGCAACCCAAGACCAATCTCCGCGACGATGATGCCGACCTGCGTGAGCGAGGCGAAGGCCAGGGCGCTCTTGATGTCGGTTTGGACGCGAGCGGCCAGAGCGGCAAAGATCGCCGAGACCAGACCGATCACGACGACGGCGGCACTGAGCAGCAGCGATTGCTCCAAAATCGGACTGACTCGCAGCAACAGGAACGCACCCAGATGGACCGACAGTGCGCCGTAGAAAATCGCACTCGACGGCGTCGGCCCTTCCATGGCACGCGGCAGCCATCCGGAAAAAGGAACCAAGTGCCGATTTGCCGGCCGCCGCCACCAGCAGCAGCAGACCGACAAACAGCGCATGCGACTGCGAAATCGTCGCCTGTCCCTCGGGCCAGGGACCGGTCCCCATCAGCCCCTCGAAATCACCCGCACCGGTCAGATGATGCATCGCCAACGCCGCGATCAGAAATGCCGCATCGGCGAACCGATACACGGTCCAGACTCGTTGACCGTTTCGAACCGGGTTCTGCCGCTCATGAAAGTAGGCCACCAACAACGCCGAGGAAAGCCCAACCAATTCCCACCCGAAAAACAGCGTTTCGATCGTCCCCGCCAGCGACGAAACGATCATCCCCAGCAGGAACATGGCGAACAACACAAAGAACCGTCCGAAACCCGGCTCGCGATGCAGGTAGCGACTGGTGAAGGCACCGATCGTGCCGCACAGCACAAAGGACAGGATCGCGAACGGAATCGACAGCCGATCGAAGACGAACTTCAAGTGAAAGTGAAAATGCTGCTCCGGAATGACGACCCAGTTGCCGATCTCGATCGGCACGTGACGCGTCCCGATCGCGAGCATCAGCACGACGATGGCGATCGACGCGAACAGTCCGACGAAAACGGCGGCTTCGGTTAGCCGGGCCAGCGCATCGTTCACTCAGCGGATGATCCAACAGCGCGGTCACGCCAAACATCACCAGCAGCGCGGCCGGACTCGCGACGACGGTAACGCCCAGCACGTAAAGAAGAGTTTCGAGCGTCACGAGGTCGCTCCACGTGCCGCTGACAATCGACGCAAAACCGAGGTGTTCGCGGTGACCGTGGTACCAGTCGATCGAGGAATCGACCACGGGCAATTCGCTGCGATTTCGGCTCGTAATCGACGAATTCGCCGTCGACGTATCGCCTGATCCGATTCGCTTCGGCGTCCAACACGGCGAGCTGTACCCAGTTGCCGTTGACCAGTCGGGCGATCGCTTCGTTTTCGTCGATGATTCGTCGCATCGCCTCCGGCGTGGTCTCGATGACGAACAACAGTCGTACCGGCTCATGAATTTCGACCATTTGCCACGGCAGACCGGGACGCAGGTCGCTGGCGGCCCCGTCCATCACGCCCAACAGCGATGTGATGTTGTGCGGCAACTTCGTGCCGCATCCGTAGCCGGTCGGATCGACGTAGGAAAAATAGTACTCCAGATTGATTCCGGCACAGACCGGAATCACGGCTTGCAGCAAGCGTTCCAGAATGGAACTGCGGTCGTCATCTTGCGTCGGATCGTAGGACGTCAAAAACGCGCGACGATCGAGAAACAATCCGCGACTCCAATCGCGTCGTCCGACAAAGCAGAGTGCGTTGGTCGCATGCCCGTACTCGGGCCGCGTCTGCGACAGGTCTTCCGCGCGACCTTCCACGTGTCGCAACGCATCGTCGGTCGAGATCGAAAGATCGGCCGACTCGAATCGGCGGCATCGTTCGTGAGCACTGCGGCGGCGTGCTTCGTCAATCGCCGCCTTGGCACGTTCAAACAGCGGACGGTGCTTCAGCGGAATGCGATCCAAGTCGTACCACGTCATGCTGTCGTCGCAGGTGTTGTGGTAGCCCCGACGAAGTAGGTTTCGTCGGGAATCACGAGCCCGCGATCGGCAACCATTCGCCGCACGCGAAGGTCATTGGCCATTTGCGCGAACGCTCTGGCGTTCGGACCGCCGCGACCGCCGCCGCAGGCACCACAGTCATGTGCCGCTTCGTGCGGGTTGTTCAGACTGGACGAGCCATGACCGCAGATCACGACAAGACGCGAAAACAATTCGGACTTTGCAAGACCAATGGCCCGCAAGCCGCCTTCGACGATCGCCGCCATTTCGTCGACGGTGTAGCCGATGTGACCGCTGCTGGACCCGGGTTCGTTCTCGATCCGTTCGAGCCGCAGTTCCGTGCTGGGAGTCCGAATGATGCCACCAAAGAGGCGGCGGATTTGCGCCGTCGTTCTGGGAAACAAAATCCTCGCGACCAGCGGAAACGCCGCGAGTGAACCGAACAGACCGGTGAGCACCCCACCGAGAATGGTTCGCGTGCCGCGATGGGCTTGGTGAGTCACCGCGCCGATCCGTTTACGCGCCTCGGCGCGCCGCCGCTCCGACTGAATGAACGAGTACAGCGGTTGTTCGACGATGTAATGATGCGGCTTGATGTTGACGGGACAGAGCGGTTTGAAGTGCGCGTCGGCAGCCCCGCGATAGTACATGGCGACGCCGAAAAAACCGGCAACGCCCAAGGTCTCGCAGTCCGGATCAAATTCTTCCAGGTGACTGCGAAACGATTCTTCGCGTTCGTCGATGCAGCAAACCACTTGGTACGTCGCGGCCGGAGATCTGCTGTCTCCTGCAACCACTTCGCATGCGCAACGACTGCGTCCAAGGTCTCGTTTCGATACATGCGTTCGTAGGCGAGGTGGTAGGTCCGTCGCCTCTCAAGGCTTGAGAAGGCTTCGATCTCGTCGACCAGCGTCTCCCACTGCTCATGAGACATCGCCTGTAGATCCTCTGGCTTCCAGCCTCGCACTTGAGCGATCTGAAAAACCAAAAATGCTCGTTGGTCCGTGCCATTGGCGACCTCGCTTCGAATACGTGCTTGGCCGCTTCGTCGCGAACCTCATCCAGAGGACCGTCCAATCCGAGATGCTCACGGGCAGACTGATGCAATCGAGAGTCGATCGAGGATCAGACGAACAGCGAGGAATTCGACGAGACTGCCAGCCGGTGCCGGATGGGGAGCCCATTCCGCGTTGCTTTCCATCTGCCAGACCATGCCGGCCCAGCCTCGCAGGGCAAGCAACGTCTGTGTGATGAATTCCTCTCGCTCCTCCGCCGTGACACCAAGCAAGCGAAGCGATTCTTCGATCGACTCCAGCGGATCGATGGCTGCCCGTTTCAGCCGACACGACTTCCCGGTGCAGATCGCGATGCCAACGTGTCGGTGACGCGAACGAGTCGCCAAACAGATTCAAGAAGGACCGATACAGACCATGGTCACGATCCGGCAGTTCCCAGTCTGCGAAACCTTGGTCGAGGAAACTGGAACAAAGTCGAATCAGAACTTCGTGCACGGCCAAATCGGTGTCTTCGCCGGTTGCCTCCAGCAGCCAAGTCACGATGTCGTTTGCTGGCCGGATGATCGCTCGCAGCCTTCTTCGCATGTCGGCTCTCGACCAGACGAACGCCGTCGTAACAGACCCGCCACAGAAAATTCAGCACGAAGGCTTCCCAGGTACGATCATTCCAGGATTCAATCGTTGCCTCGTTGAACTGCTCGAAACACCTGGGCAACCACATCGTTCGCCGGCCGGTCTTCGCGGCTGCGCAGGTCTTCGATCACCCATTGCCGGGTCTCTTCGATCATTCGCTCACGGACGGACGGTTCAACCTCCTGCCGGAATCGACGTAGTGCATCGGTCTCGGCGATCACCCACCGCAGTTCCGCGGTGGGGCCGGTTCGCAGGGGAAACTGCAGCATCGCCAGTCGCAACGCGTAGCGGGTTCCAAAGCCGGCGACCAGGCGATCGGCCTCGTCACCCAGATCGTCAATCAGTCACTGCTTCCAGATCTTCGACGCGAATCCGGCCTCGGTGAAGTTTTTGTCGGTAGCGTTCTTCGGGCAGGTAGGCATGGCATCCGAACAGTCGTCCTCCCGCCTTCACACCCTCGCAAACGCGAGGTGCTCGAACGGGTGCAGCGTGTTGTGATGCACAAAGACGGTGATCGGGCCTTGGGCGGGCAGAAAATGCGCCGCATGCTCGATCGCATCACGCAGGTCCCGGCTGATCCGACGGCTTCGTCCTCCGATTCGGTGGGTTCATCGACGACGCTAGATTCCACGATCAGACCTGATTAATGAAATACATGTGCGGCCAGGGCGGGCGAGTTTGCATCCATGTCACTGCTGCCGATGATGTTGAGGCCTGGATGCCTGGTCAAATAGCGGTGGGCTTTGGGAGGCGGTGCGAACTGAAAGCAAGCGTCGTGCCAAGCACCTCGATCACGCCGATATACCGCCTCGCTAAACGACACTCAAACTGCAAAGGCAGGTGAAACGACCGTCATGCAGTGGAAGGATAGCGAAGTGCACCCAGATACAGAACGACGAACCGCAAGATGGCCGTATCAGCACCCCCGATGGCCGAGTGTTCCGTGCAGCTTTTTGCAGAAGGCCTGCAAGCTTCTGCAGCAGTGCCCGCAGGATCAGGAATGACGAAGTTGTTTCCGAACGGATGGATGCCATTGACGAGGGTCTGTGGCGTCAACCGGAATTGGTACCGACGCTTGCCGGTGACAAAGGGTCATTTGTCGTCGCGTACCTGGTTCGCCTTGCCTGCACGTCTGCTCCGGTCGATGAAACTGGTGTTTTCGACGGGGATTTTGTGGTTCGTGTCGTTGGAGTGTCTGTCAGTATTTCAGCCTGGCTCCCCTCTCTCCCAAACTTGTTTGGGGAGAGGGGCCGGGGCTGGGCTGATGGATTAAGTGAGCCGTGACGCGTGAGCGGCCGGGCATTGCGCATTGCCCGGTGCCTTACGGCGCCTTACGGCCCACGGCTCACCCTCTTGCGCTGCGAATCGGTTAATTCATCAGCCCAGGCCGGGGCACCTCTGAGCTTCCGACGCCGCCGGCTGATGTGACCGCCCTGGGGCCCTGCGGGGGCGACCGCACCAGCGGCAGCCTACTGGGGTGCAGCGGTCTATGGGACCTCTGCCGCCACTCAGTTTTTGGCAACCACGCGATCCAGAGCAACGACGCTAACGTAGGGCACAAAACCGAGTTCGCGTTGCCTCCGGTAAGCATCGGCAAATCGACTGCGGTTTCTTGGCGTAATCGACGCCCAGCACCAGTTTGCCGGCATTGAGAATCGCAATCGCGTTCTCGCGATTCTCTCGACACCATCCCTTCTCCGCGGGTTTGTCGTGGGGCAGATAGAAAACGGATTCGATTCCGATCCCATCAATCGCATCGATGTAACGCCCGTTCGGCTTAGGTTCCCAATAAGACCAAGTGAATAGCTCCGGACAATTCTGGGGAACGATCTTGAAGCTCGGCTGTTGCGATTTCGCATAGTCGGAAACACGAACAATCAGGTCGACCATGCGCCGAGCTCGCTCCTCCGATTTTAGTTTTGTACCTGGAATCTCTTCATAGGCCGTGATCAGGTCCGAGATAGGCACCATCGAAGCCGGCCCCGATCGCTTGATCGACTCGTCCTTTAACGATCGGCCACCAGCGCTCGTCCCAGAATCGCACATATTGCTCGTTCGGCCAGCCGTCCACTTTGCCGGCCTTGAGATCTTCCGGGACAAGATTCCATTCCGGACGAAAATCCTCGATCGCGCCGATCTCAAAATAGGCAAGCACGATCTTTCCGGAATCCTTTACCATCTTGATTTCTTGTCGAGAAAAGAAATCACTACCGCCGTCTCTTGCCAAGTCGATGACAGCTAGATCGAATTCCGAGTCGGCGATCTCCGTCAGCTTGTCATCCTTGTAGTTGGTGAGTTGATAGACCCAGCTATCGACGTTCAGCCAATCCTTGGCAGGGCGCGGCTGTTGAAAGAGAGTGGAAAAACATAGCACCCAAAGCAGAATGGAGACGCGAATCATTGGGCAGTGCAAACGGACGAAGGGAGAGAGTCATTGTGAACAGGGCAGTCATCCAACCGCCTCAAGCTTTTCACCGTGGCCAGCGGTCTACAGGCCAACTGGCAGACGCATCACGAGCGTGATGTTGTGTCGGACGAACTCATACTGGTCGCCCTGTTCTTCACCAGCGGTTTTTTGCTCGACGCTACTTCGAAACGTGTAACTTCCACCATCTTTCGGAACGAATGCGATACGACCTCGCTCGTCGGTGAGGAGATTTTTTCGGAAGCCTTGGGGGCCGCGGATAAATACCATTCGGTCGCCGACCGGTTCCCCTTGCCAGAGCAGCGTCAATTCAAGCTCGTCCCCAGAATCGTGGGGCACGAGATCGAGCTTCATCTGTTCCGCCCGGCCGAGTTCGTGAATTCCGTCGTGCGTGTTCGCCTGAAGATGTCTGGCGTAATAGTGCAGCAGGACGTTGGTGTCACCATAAGCGTAGACACCGAACTTGCCATACGCATCGACGCTTCGCTCGTCGGCCTGTCCGAGCTTCGCTCGCATCCAGCGGTTCTTGTCGATCGTGATTTCGTTGGTGGCAATGAGTTCGGGTTCTGGTTCAGCAAGCGTACGAACCCACGTTTTGCTCGTGCCGAGAAAATGCTCGAGGTAGTGGCCGTCTCCGGGCGATGGAGATTCCTCAAAATAGATGTTGGCAACTTTATTACCATCGTCCTCGTCGCCGATCACGACCCACAGATAGTGAGCCTCTGCCCGGACTGCACAGATCGTCGTCAACGCGAGTATAAAGGCTACTTTGGAGCGCATTTGGTTACCTTTCAAAATCGGGAGACGACCATCAACTTGACGGGTTTGAACGAGTCACCTGGCCGGCCAAACCCAAAACTATACACGGCGTTCGCGGATTGAAGGACCAGCCTCCAAGATGTTTTGCAGCTGCAGACTAGATTGACACTTTCCGACTCTAACGCCACCCAAGGCCCCAAGGATAACGATGAGGAATTCATGTTCAGCCGTGATGGTGCTGTGTTTTCTGAGCGCCGTCTGGCCAGCCTTCGGCGACGATCAGAACTGGCCACAGTGGCGTGGGCCGGAAGGCACTGGCGTCACTTCGAGCGTGGGCGTTGTGACTCAGTGGGGTCCGGATCAGAACGTGAAGTGGCGGATCGAACTGCCAGAGGCCGGCAACTCGACGCCGATCGTTTGGGAAGACCGAGTGTTTTTTACGCAGCCGATCTCGGAAGCGAAGCAGCGAAGTCTGTTTTGCGTTGATCGCGAGACCGGTCGCGAACTTTGGCGACGTGGTGTGGCTTATGACCGGCCGGAAACTTCACACAAGACAAACCCGTATTGTTCTGCCTCGCCAGTCACCGACGGGAAGCGGGTGATCGCTTGGTTCGGATCGGCCGGGCTGGTCTGCTGGGACCTCGCCGGCAACGAATTGTGGCGTCGCGACCTCGGCAGGCAGGAGCATATGTGGGGCTACGGCTCATCACCGATTCTGCACGAGGACTTGTGCATTCTGTTGTTCGGCCCTGGGAACAATGAGTTTCTGCTCGCTGTCGACAAGGGCACTGGCGAAACTCGCTGGAAGGTCGACGCACTCGACAACGAGGCCGAACGTGCGCTCAGCGGTCCCGAGAATGACGGCGGCGCCAATGACTTCAACAGCGAGAAACAGCGGAGCGAAAGGCTTCGCGGTGCGTGGAGCACGCCAATTGTGATCGAGGTCGACGGCCACTTCGAACTGGTCGCCACCCTTCCGCGCCGAGTCAGTGCGTTCGATCCAGCGACCGGCGAGCGGCTGTGGACGTGTGGCGGTGCGGCCCCGCTGGCGTACGCCTCACCGATGGAGTCCGACGGCGTGATCGTCGCCTTAGGTGGCTATGGCGGTGCGTCGCTCGCCGTCCGGGCTGGCGGTCGTGGCGACGTGACGCAGACTCATCGGCTCTGGCACAAATCTCGCGACACCGGATGGCTGGGTACTGGCGTTGCTCGATGACGGGCTGATCTATGCCTGCAACATGGGTGGTGTGCTCAGTTGCGTGGACGTTCAAACGGGAGAAGAGCTTTGGAAGGACCGGATCGGCGGAGATGGCACTTGGTCCAGCATCACTCAAACCGGTGACGGTCGCATGTTCCTGCTAACCAAGTCCGGCCTCACCACGGTTTTTCAGCCCGACTCCAAAGAGCTGATTAAACTCTCCGAGAATGCGTTGAAGGAAACCACGAAT